>NZ_JAECRZ010000009.1 GCF_016019955.1 Thiosulfatihalobacter marinus | reverse complement strand
CCATGTACGGTCGCGCCGGACCAGAACTCCTCAGAGCCCGAATGCTGCCACTGCGCCACACAGATTGAGGCAGAACCGAATTAAGGGAACAGTGACACCCGCATAGCTGTCCTGCACGGTTACACTGTGCTCGGCATCCCGCTCGCGGAGGCCGTGAGATCAGTCTTTGTCTTGGACGAACGGCACGTGCTCAATTGGCGCGACGGATGCTGAGTTATCGGACCTGATGAATACACTCCGCGCGAAAACTCTAAAGATCGGGATGAGACACAGCATCTACATCCCAAAACCGCCGCATTGCTTCCGGAGGAACTCTTGTCAGGTTGGTTGTCGCGGCTGTCTGCGGCTAATTTCTGTCATGCGACGCTTCCTGCTCATGTCTAAATCTGATAGCGCGCCGATCGCCGGACGTGATGCAGATCGTTCAATCATCGCGGCGAGCGCGATGTCAGGCGAAGAGCGCAAGAAGCGGTGCTACGGCCTTCTGCCAGCTGTCACGCGCTTCAAGCCGGCCGATCCAGCCCGCGATTCTGGGGAATTCGTCCAGCGAAATCCCCGCTTGGTCGCGATACATGAATGTGGTCGCCAGATAGAAGTCGGCAAGGCTGAGTGCGCCTGCAATCCAATCCTTATCGTCGAGTCCGGTTTCCAGAACGGCAAGGAACTGATCGGTGGCTTTCCGTTCCGCTTCGACCACAGTAGGATCAGGATCGCCCATGCCGAATTTCTCTTTGAGGAACAGCTCAAAGGACAACTTCTGCATCGCCGGGCCTAGGTGGATGGCTTGCCACCAGGCCCACTGATCGACGAGGGCCCGCGTCTTGAGGCCATCAGGATAGAGCCCTGCCTCGGGCCGGATCCCGGCCAGATAGGCACAGATCGCCCGGGACTCCCAGAGCACGAAATTCCCGTCCTCCAAAACAGGCACCTTTGCATTTGAATTGCGGGCAAGAAATTCCGCCGCGCGGTTGTCCCCGGCACGGATGTCGACCTCGACGATTTCGAGTTCCACGCCCAGTTCGTGCGCCACCGCCCGTACACGCAGCGCATTCGGTGAGAAGTTCGCGTTGTAAAGCCTCATGACATTTTCCAGCATTATTGTTCCTGCGGCGCCTGAAGAAGCGCCGCGCGGTTAGCGGCCAGGAAATCGGCCACCGACTGTCCGGGCTTGCCGGTGAGCGATTCGAGATCGCCGCTGGCCACATCGAGATAGCCCTGCGCGATTGCTTCGTCGAAGGAGGCAAAGACCCTCGCCATGAACTCCGGCAGTCCATTTGCGATCATCGCCTGCACCAGATCCTCGGCGGGCAGGGCGACATAGGGGATTTCCTTACCCGCAATTTCGGACAAGATCGCCGCGACCTCGGCCTGGCTGACCGTCTCCGGCCCGGTGATATCGAGGGTCTCCCTTCCCGTAGCTTTCATTAGCGCCGCGGCTGCGGCACGGGCGCAATCCGCGCGTGTCACATATCCGGTCTTGCCATCTGCTGCGGCGGAGAAATGCGTGCCCATGGCGACGCTCTGCTGGCCGCCCATCAACAGAAAGTCGGTGTACATATTGTTGCGCAGGATCGTATGATCCGCCCCACTTTCCGTGATCAGCTTCTCGGTCCCTTCGTGGTCTTGAGCGAATCCGATTGGACTTTCCGCGACTGGGCCTGCGAAGGAGGTATAGACGATGTGGTCGATACCTACCGTCTTGGCCGCAGCAATCGCATTGGAATGAGCTGCGAGCCGCTTGCCCGGCTCCAGATCGTCGGTGGAGATGATGAGGAGACGCTTGCCGCCCGCGAAGGCTGCTTCAAGAGAAGCCGGGTCGTTGAAATCGCCCTCGCGCGCCTCGACTCTTTTTCCCGCCAGATCGGCAAGCTTGTCGGGAGTGCGCGAGATCGCGATGACCGGCCCGGCACCTGCCTGAACCAGCAGGTCGACCACCTGCCGGCCAAGTTGTCCGGACGCGCCGGTCACGATGAAGGGGCCGTTCTGGATGTTGGACATGGTATCTCTCTTATCTTGATGTTTCTGCAAGCGCGCTTGCGATCAATCGTGGATTTGGGTGGGGGCGGGATTCGCCAGCTTGCCGCGCGCGAAACCCCAGCTTGTGGTCAGGATTTTGATCATCACATCGACCTCTGCCTCATCGCGTGGAGCAAAGGCCATGATCGCATTGGCCGGGATGTATCCGGCCGAGGCCATCGGGTGCTGTTCGCCCCATCCCTTCGCGATGAGTTCCTCAACCGCCGCCAGCGGCAGCATCATGTGCGACGAACCGTCATAGGCGGGATGCACATGCGCAAATTCGCGTCCGATCATGAAGGCTTCGCGCGGGCCGCAGGCATGCGGCCGCGGCAGGACTAATGCCTCGGCGCCGGGGACCGAAATACCCGATCGGCAACGCTCGACGAAGGGCAGGGCGAAGGCCTTCTGCTTGAACAATGCGTGAATCTCGGCCGAGGAGTTCTGCGACACTTGCTCATGCGGGGCGCACTCGGTGGTTTCGGGGCGCGGACCCTGCCGCAAGGGAAGTTCGAAGCACATATCTGGTCCTATCCAAATCTGAACGCGCTTTCGACCGCGCCCAATACGTGATCCTCGAGGGTCTTTTCCCCCCGATCCGCAAGCGCGGCGCCGGCCACGACGTGCAATGGAATTAGATGTTCCTCGCGCGGATTGGCGTCGCGTGCGCCGGGTGCCCGATCCCAAGCAGCCAGCATGGCGCGGCGCGCCCCGGGGTCTTCATGGGTCACCGCACCCGTGAGCCATCGGTCGAAGTCGCCGCCGTTCACCGGGCCATCGGGTCCGCCCCTCATCGCCCGCATCATCTTGCCCATGTTGTGATAGGTGTTGCCGGACCCGATGATCAGAACACCTTCGTCTCGCAAGGGCGCCAACGCGCGACCAGCAGCAAGATGCGCCTCAGCGTCGAGATCGTCGCGCAGGCTCAGTTGGACGGTAGGTATGTCGGCCTCAGGCAAAGCCACCTTTAGCGGAACAAACACCCCATGATCGAAGCCACGCGTAGCGTCGGCCCGGGTTTCAAACCCCGCGCCGTTCAATAGCTCGCTTGCACGGGCCGCCAGCGTAGGATTGCCTGGCGCGGGCCAGGTCAGCTGATAAGTATGGGGGGGAAACCCCTGATAGTCGAACAGCAGCGGCGGCGCGGGGTTGGTCTGCACGGTAAACACCCGTTCCTCCCAATGGCCTGAGATCACGAGAAGCGCCTTGGGCTTTGCCGGCAGGCTCGCAGGCAAAGCCTCAAGGAATCTGCGGTGCCTGTCCCAGGTGTCAGGCGGGTTCCAGTCCATGAAGAAGCAAGGGCCGCCTCCATGGGGAACAAACACTGTCGGCTGCCTTTCGGTCATTCTGTCTTCCTTTTGAACCCCAAGTCCGAGGGTGGATGGCCAGCGCCGTGGCAACTCCGCATCGGATTAATTCGTCTCTGTCGGAAACGTCGGCGCATATGCCGACTTTACCGCACGCACGCGATTGGCTGTCATCCACGAGGCGATCAGAAGCACCCAGGTCGCAAGAGCCGGTGGCCAGCCTGGATCGCCCGCGCCCACATGCGCCCCGAACGCCAGCACCAGATGCCAGAACATTGCCGCATAGGCCCAATCTGCCAGCACCGCCGAAGGGCGCCAGAGGATCACAACCGCACCGACGATCTTCAAAATTGCGAGTGGCCAGATGATGTATGTGGGATAGCCCAACACCTCGCGATACATGCCCGCGACCATGTCGTGGGATGAGATGTAGAAGGCCGCCGCACCCAGATAGACCAGCGCCACAAGGCCGGTCGCGATCCAGTAGACATATTTTGCCACGTTGTCACTCACTGCCGCTCTCCCGGTTTTCGACGGTTGTTAGGCTGTCGGTTTCCATGTAGTATCATTAGGTGCCTTACTTCATCAGTTAAAGTAGGCACTTAAAAGTAACTTACTTTCGTGGGCTGCGAGGGCTATCCACAATGAAAAGCGTCCAACTAGCTTCCTGCCCGATGGAGGCGCTGCTGCGTGTCATCACGGGACCTTGGACGATCTATATCCTTTGGGTTCTGTCCGAACAGGGTCCACAGCGTTTCGGCGCGACCAAACGGCTGGTGCCTGGAATTTCCACCCGGGTCCTGACTGAGAGGCTGAGAATGCTGGAACATGCCGGCGTGGTCTGGCGCGAGCAGGCCATGACCATCCCGCCCGCTGTCACATACGGGCTGACTGAACGCGGCGCGGAGCTGCGCGGTGTGCTGGACACCCTTGGATCCATTGCACGCCGCTGGGAGGCGGAGGGTGCTTTCGACGGGACGGCACGCTCGGCGGAATGATGACGTCCGTCCTGTTCGCGGAATAATCCCGCGCCAGAAAGCGCCGCGAACGGAGCACGGCCCGAAGCTCATGACGAATTGAAAGCCGCGTTGGGTATGCCTGACAGGCGGCACTCACTCCGAACGATCCGCCCAGGTTTGCGGCTTGCCGCCACATAAAAATCAATCTACTGTACCGACTAGACGGTACAGTCAAGTTTGAAATCCCGCAATGCTGCACAGGACAGGAAGAACGAGATGCGCGAGAGAAAAATGGCCGAGGTTTTGTTCGGCGCGCGCGAGGTCTTCTTCCGGTGCGGTTATGAAGGCGCCACCGTCGATGCCATTGCCGCCGAAGGGAAAGTGTCGAAGGCAACAATGTATTCGTATTTCCCGACCAAGGAGCAGCTGTTTCTAAGCGTCGTGGAATCCGAATGCGGTCGGCTTGCGGAAGAGATCCTCCGACCCTTGTCCGCAGGTCCCGAGCCGCGCGCCCAGTTGGAAAAACTTGCCCTGCGCATGATCGATCTCGTTCTGGACGAAACCTACATCCGCCTTCTGCGGACGTGTATCGGTGCCACCGAGATGCTTCCCGAGGTCGGGGAGGTGTATTTTCGTGCCGGACCGAAACGGGCACGCGAACTCGTCGGTCGGATTCTGGAGCGCCTTACACGCGAAGGCGCGCTTGATGTCGATGACACCCGGCGCGCGTCCGATTACTTCATACACCTGTGCGTTTCGGGGTTACTTATGCCGCGCCTTCTCGCAGTGAAACGAGCAGTCAACCGCGAGAAACATGCAGGCGAAGCGGTCGCTGCATTTCTACGACTTTACAGTAGCGGCCACAGAGACAAATTTTCAGATTGAGCTCGCTTGCCAAATACGGGGCAGCGCATTAGCTCGCCCAATGACTTCACCGACCGGACGGTACAGGATGACTGCACAACTAAAAAAGCAACCGAAAAACGCATCGCCGAATATTCTCGGCGCCGCGCGGGCAATTGCACTGCGAGAAGGCGCGGGAAAGATCACGATCGACGCCGTCGCTCGGGAATCCGGCCTCAGCAAGGGTGGGGTGTTGTACAATTTCCCCACCAAGAAGGCACTTCTGGCCGGGCTGCTCGACGAAATGCTGGCCGAGCACCGCGAACGTCTGGCGTCCGTCCCGGAAGGGCAGAGTTCCCGCACCCTACGAGGGCATCTGGAAACAGTCCTGCAAGCCGGAAGCACCGATGATGACCTTTCGATGGCTATTCTCGCGGTTTCGGCGTCGGATCCGAATCTTCTGGACCCGCTGAGACGAGAGCTGTCCCGTGATGTCGAGCGCATCCGTTCGGACGCGCAGGACGACACTGCGGCGATGGTTCTCTTGTTGGCGATCCAGGGTCTTCGTTTCCAGCGGCTCCTTCGCCTCGCAGATGGTGATGCCGATCAGCAAGACGCCGTCATAGACCGATTGAAGGACATGATCGATGAGCTCGAATAGAACCGGATACTTCCGAGGAGGCGCCGCTGGATTGATCGTCTTACTGCTCGCCATTGTCCTTCTCGTGCAATTCAGCCCGGACATCGCATCCAAGGTCTTCGCGCAGACTACGGATGAGGTTTCCGGTGCCGATGCGCAAGGAAGCGCCGAGCAAGATTTGGTCCAGCCGGTCACGGTCGAAGTTTCGCGCGCTGAGCTTCGCGACAGCGATAGGGCGCGCAGCCTGGCAGGTCGCGTGGAGCCCGCCCGGACCGTGGATATTGCCTTTCAGGTTTCGGGTCAGCTTTCCGACCTCGCGGTAGATGCTGGGACTCGGGTTGAGAAAGGCGATTTGATCGCTGCGCTCGACCCGGTCGATTTCGAATTGGCCTTGGACCGGGCACAGGCCTCTTTCGACCTCGCAAAATCCGAATACGATCGTGCGTTGAGTCTGACCGAGAGGGGGGTGGCGACGGACGCCCGTCTCGAAACGAACCGCGCGCAGCAGGTCCAAGCAGAAGTCGCCCTCCGTGAAGCGGAGCGACGCCTGGCTCAAGCCACGATCACCGCGCCCTTCGACGCCATTGTCGCGCGCATCTTTCTGGAGGAGTTTTCGAACGTCACCCCTGCGGCTCCGATTGCCAGGTTGCAGGACATCAGTGAAATGCGGGTCCGGATTTCCCTGCCCGAGGAACTCGCCGCGATGGCACGGGCCCAGCCCGATGCATTCAGGGTAACCGCCACTTTCCCCGCCGTGCCGGGATATGAGGCAACTCTTTATCCGCGGACATTCGTGACCGATGCGGACACCACGGCCCAAACCTATGACGTCGAGTTCGTGATAGAGGGCGCTATCGACCCACGATTACTGTCCGGAATGACGGCGAATGTGCGCGTAACCGCCGCCGCGGAGGGTGCGCAATCGCGGTCGGTAGTGGTTCCCGTCTCGGCGATCGACACGACGAGCCGGAACGAGCCGTCCGTCTGGCTCTACGACAAAGACTCCGGCCGGGTGTACCGAAAGACAATCCGGCTGGGGCTACCCAACGACGACGAAATCGTCGTGCTTGAGGGGCTCTCCGGAGACGAACTGGTGGTGTCAGGCGGCTGGTGGCGCCTGAAGGAAAACGAACCGGTCGCGGTTCGCGGCCTCTGAACACCCCTGGACCGGACAAGTCGAAACCATGACAATGAGTATTTCACGCGCAAGCATCCGACGTCCGGTCGCCGTTTGGCTGGCAATTGTCTTTTGCCTTATCGGCGGCTTGTGGGGACTGAACACGGTCGGACGCCTCGAAGACCCGAGTTTCACGCTCAAGACGGCGCTCGTTTTCGTGCCCTATCCGGGCGCGACCGCGATGGAAGTGGAAGAGGAAGTCGCCGATGTCGTGGAGAGCGCACTCCAACAGATGAAGCAGCTCGACCGGGTGGAATCGAAATCCATGCCGGGCATGGCCCAGATCACGGTCGAGATCGAGATGACCTATGGGCCCGACGAGATTCCGCAGGTCTGGGACGAGATGCGCCGCCGTATCCGCGACATCGAAGGAGAGCTTCCCTCCGGTGCGCAGTCTCCGATCATCAATGACGATTTCGGCGACGTCTACGGCATGTTCTACGCTGTGACGGCCGATGGGTTGAGCGCCTCGGAACAGCGAGACCTCGCGACTAAACTGCGGCGCGACCTTGTCACCGTCGACGGGGTGGCCAAGATCGAGGTTCAGGGGCTGGCTGAAGAGGAGATCATCATTTCGATCCCTTCGGCGCGCCTGACCGAACTGGGCCTGCCACCGGACCAGATCCTCGGTATCATCGCCGACGAAAACCAGGTTTTCTCCAACGGCGAGATCAGCGAAGGGCTGTCTCGGCTGGGCGTGTCCGTTCCGCCGGGTTATGTCAGCGTCGAGGGCATAGAGGCGCTGCGGCTCGGCGCCCCCGGAGAGGTCGGGCAGATTGCGCTCTACGACATCGCTCGCGTGGTCCGAGAGGAGACAGAGCGGCCGAGCCAGATCGTGCGTCACAATGGCACGCGGGCCTTCACCCTCGGGGTCTCGGCGCTCGTGGACCGCAACGTTGTCGAGGTCGGCAGATCGGTCGAGGCACGGCTGGACCAGCTGAAGACCGAATTGCCGGACGGCGTCGAGATCGTACCGATCTATGAACAGCATAAGGTCGTCGACGAAGCGGTCTCGAGCTTCCTCGTCGGCCTCGGTCAATCCGTGGCCATCGTCATCGGGGCGCTGATGCTGACCATGGGTTGGCGCGCGGGTTTGGTCGTGGGTGCCACGCTGGGCCTCACGGTTTTTTCCACACTGTTTTTCATGTCTGTCTTCGGCATCGAGATGGAACGGATCAGTCTCGGGGCTTTGATCATCGCCATGGGCATGCTGGTCGACAATGCCATCGTGATCGCCGAAGGCATGCTGATTGGCATGGCGCGGGGCAAGTCCGCCGAAGACGCCGCCGCCGATACAGAGACCGCGACAGGGTTTCCCCTGCTTGGGGCCACCGTGATCGGGATCATGGCGTTTTCGGGCATTGGGCTATCGCCAGACGCCACCGGAGAATTCCTGTTCTCGCTTTTCGCGGTTATCGCGATTTCGTTGCTGATGAGCTGGATCCTCGCCGTAACCGTTACACCCTATCTTGGGAAGCTCCTTCTGAAGGCGCCAAGAGACACCTCCAAGGACCCCTATCGCGGCTTAGTCTATTCGGCTTATCGCGGTTTCCTCTGGATGGCGCTGCGCGCCCGCGTGCTCGTAGTCCTGACGGTCGTCGGAATCACGGTCTGGTCGGTCATGGCCTTCGGCCAAGTCAAGCAGGCTTTCTTTCCGGCGTCGAACACCCCGATATTCTACGTCGAATTCCAGATGCCACAGGGCACGGACATTCGAGCCACGAATGAAGAAATGGCCCGGCTCGAGGCGATCATCTTAGGCGAGGAGATAGTGACGGACGTTACAACGCTTGTCGGGCGAGGGGCCAGCCGCTTCATGCTGACCTACAACCCTGAGCAGGCCGATGCGAGCTACGGTCAGCTGATCGTGCGTGCGACCGATGCCACACTCATCCCCGATGTTGCGGCGCGTCTCAATCGCGAACTGCCGGCGCAATTCCCCAATGCTCTTATCCGCGTCGAGGAGATCGTCTTCGGTCCGCCTGCCGGGGCCGATGTCGCCGTTCGCTTTTCGGGACCCGATCCGGTAGTCCTCCGGCAGCTATCGGATAACGCGCTTGCGATCTTCGACGAGGCCGGCACGATCACAAACCCGCGCACAGACTGGCGACAGCGCGAAATTCTCGTCGAACCCATCGTCGACGAGGCTCGCATGCGGTTGGCCGGTGCGACTCGCGGATCGATTTCCGACACCGTGCAATACGGGACCTCGGGCCTGCGGGTCGGCACCCTGCGCGAAGGCGATGCCGAAATCCCTATGTATCTGCGGCTTCCCGAGGTCGAGCGCGACGGGCTGGATCGTTTGCGCGATCTCTCCGTCTGGTCGCCGGGTGCAAATGGCTATGTGCCGATGGCCAACCTCGTCTCCGGCTTTGAGCCCCGCCTCGTCGAGGCCCTTATCCACCGCCGCGACCGTGAGCGTACGATAACGGTCCTCGGCGGTGCAGGCGGCGACCTGACAGCAGATGAGGCCTTTCGCAGTGTCCGCTCTGATATCGAAGCCATTCGGCTTCCCGAAGGCTACACGATGGAATGGGGTGGCGAGTTCGAAAGCGCGGGAGAAGCGCAGGCAAGTCTCGGCAAACAGCTTCCCTTGGGCTTTCTGGTAATGCTGACAATTTCGATCCTGATGTTCAACAAAGTGCGCCAGCCACTGATCCTGTGGCTCGTGGTTCCGATGTCGGTCACGGGGATGGTTCTTGGTCTGCTGTTCACTGGGCTACCGTTCACGTTCACGGCGCTTCTCGGCTTCTTGTCCCTTTCCGGGATGCTGATGAAGAATGCCATTGTGCTGGTGGAAGAAATCGATCAGCAACGCGCCGAAGGTGTCGAGGACTATCAGGCGGTAATCGATGGCTCGGTCAGCCGTTTGAGGCCCGTCGTGCTGGCTGCGGGCACAACGATTTTCGGTATGACTCCGCTCATATCAGACGCCTTCTTCGCATCGATGGCTGTCACAATCATGGGTGGCCTCGCGTTCGCCTCGATCCTGACACTGGTCGCGGTGCCGGTATTGTATGCGCTGTTCTTCTTGATCAAGCCGCCTAAACAAGAAAACGCTCCTTCAGGTTCCCCAGCGACAGCCTGAACGCAGATGCAGTTATAAGCGTTTCTCTGAGCGCCCTCGACCCGTCTTAAGGACGGTGTAGGCATGTTCCGTCGCCTCAAGCGCGCCTTCGAGAAAACCGCCGAATGTCGGAGCCACTTCGGTGCCGCCAAAGACGAGCGCTTCGTCCCACAGGCCTGAAAGAACGCACGGCAGGCCATAGTTCGGGTGGGCAAAAAAGACAGCGAAACTGCGGCTGGCAGCACGCCAGGCGCACTCCCGCTCCATGGTCTAGGCCTTCAAGGCATGGACCGAGGCCCAACTGCTACGCATTCCCGGCAAGGACGGTCTCGCGAAGGCCTTCCGCTATGGTCTCAGCTGCTGGCCGTCATTCGAGCTCTTCCTTGGAGATGGCCGCGTCGGCATCGACGACACCACCGCCGAGCGCGTCATGCGCCCGATCAGCATCGGGCGAAAAAACTGACTTTTTGCAGGCTCCGACAGCGGTGGCGAAACGCTGTCCCGGGCGATCTCCCTTGTCGAGACAGCCAAGATGAACGGCCACGATCGGCAAGCCTGGCTGGCCGAAATCCTCGACCGCATCCACAATCACATGACCAACCCGCTCAACGAACTGCTTTCATGGAACTGGACGCCGATAAACTGATCCGCGGTAACAACCGGGCGGTTACGTTTTTGGGGAAGTGATTACCTTTGAATCTTGAGGTCCGACTTCGCCTTTGCTAGGAATCGAACAACCATTAGAAAATTAGCAAAGTCGAAAGTGCAGATGTCTGGACCCCTTGATCAACTGAAGATTATAGAACTTGGTCACGTAATTGCCGGACCACTTGCGGCAGCTTTACTCTCGGATTTTGGTGCAGATGTCATCAAGATCGAAGCCCCCAACCGGACGGATATGATGCGCGACCTTGGACCCAAGGCAGAGGATGGGGTGGGCGTCTGGTGGAAGACTTTGGGCCGTAACAAGAAAACACTAGGCCTGGACTGGAAGTCCGACGAGGGCCGGGACATCCTGCGAAAGTTGGTCGAAGATGCCGACGTGCTGATCGAAAATTTCCGACCGGGTGTGCTGGAACGTGCCGGTGTTGGGCCAGACGTCTTGCACGATTGGAACCCGGACTTGGTTGTCTTGCGGGTTTCAGGTTACGGACAGGACGGTCCGATGCGCGACGTGCCAGCGTTTGGGCGTGCTGCGGAGGCCATGAGTGGATTAGCGCATCTGACCGGTTTTCCCGACGGGCCGCCGATGCACCCCGGCTTTCCGGCGGCCGACAGCACGACAGGGCTGATGGGCGCTTTGGGAATCATGATCGCGCTATTTGCTCGCGAAAAGGGCATTGCACGCGGTCAGGTCGTCGATCTTGCGGTGTTCGAGGCGTTGCTTCGGTTGATGGACTATCCTGTTCCCGCATTGACGGGCGCGAACCTCTCGCCGCGGCGCAATGGGCTGCGCCAGCCGATGGACTTTGCTCCGGGGGGGATGTTCCGAACGTCCGATGGGGTGTGGCTGACCGTTTCCGCAGGGAGCGCGGAAACCGCGCACCGACTGTTGCGGGCAGTCGGCGGGGACGCCCTTGCCGATGATCCGCGGTTTGCGACACTCGGCGAGATGTCGCAGCACATGACGGTGGTCTTTGACGCGATCAATGATTTCGTCACGCAGCACACGGCTAAGGAAGTGGAGGCGGTATTCGCCCGCCATGATGCCGTTGCCTCGCGTGTGTTGAGTGTCGAGGAAATCGCGACGAACGAGCAGATACGCCATCGCGGGGATATCGTGTCGGTCGCTGGCGAACAGACTCAGGTCATTGGTCCGGTCCCTCATCTCAGCGCGACGCCCGGTCAGCTTCGTTGGCTGGGACGACCGCCTGGCGCAGACAGCCAAAGCATTCTGCGTGATCTTGGTTTTGACGATGAGCGGATCGCTGCCCTATGTGAGGCTGGGCTCGTAAGATTGGAAAGAGGGCGCGCGCTATGACATTTCGATTGACCGCCGACCAACAAGAGATTCGCGACCAGGTTCTGCGGATTTGCGCAAGGTTCGACGACGACTATTGGCTGGATCGGGATCGCAACGGTGGTTTTCCCCATGAACTGCACAGGGCAATGGCCGATGGCGCCTGGCTGGGTATCGCCATGCCAGAAGCTGTCGGCGGCGCTGGTCTGGGGATCACCGAGGCGACCATAATGATGCAGGCAATCGCCGAGTCGGGGGCCGGCGCAAGCGGAGCCTCGGCCATCCACATGAACATTTTCGGGCTCAACCCGGTGGTGAAGTTTGGGACCGATGAGCAGCGCGCGCGTATGCTTGGCCCTCTAATAGCAGGCGATGAAAAGGCCTGTTTCGCCGTGACCGAACCGACGACGGGGCTGGATACCACAAAGCTGAAGACCATGGCGGTGCGGCGGGGGGACAGATATGTCGTGCACGGACAAAAAGTCTGGATTTCTACCGCGCAGGTGGCAGACAAGATGTTGCTTCTGGCCAGAACAACGCGGCTTGAGGATGTGAGCAGCCCGACCGAAGGGCTGAGCCTGTTCTATACAGATCTCGACCGAAATTTCGTTGACGTGCGAGAGATCGAAAAGATGGGTCGAAAGGCTGTCGATTCGAACGAAGTCTTCATCGATGGATTGCCGATTCCGGCTGAGGACCTGATCGGGGAGGAGGGCAAAGGCTTTAGGCAAATTTTGCACGGGTTGAATCCCGAACGCATCCTGGTGGCCGGTGAATGCATCGGTATTGCGCGCAACGCACTGGCGCGAGCGGCGCATTATGCAAACGAACGTGTGATTTTTGACCGCCCGATCGGCCAAAATCAGGGTGTTCAGCATCCACTCGCCAAAGCCTGGGCGCGAGTGGAATCTGCCAATCTCATGGTGATGCACGCTGCAGCCCTCTACGATGCGGGAGAACCCTGCGGCGTCGAGGCGAACGCCGCCAAGCTTTTGGCCGCCGACGCCGCGGTCGAGGCGACCGAAGCCGCGCAAATTACGTTTGGCGGATTCGGATATGCTAAGGAATATCACGTGGAGCGACTGGTACGTGAAGCTCTGCTGTTCCGCATCGTACCGGTGACACCGCAGATGCTTCTGTCGTTCATAGCAGAAAAAGCCCTTGGACTTCCAAAGTCTTACTGATCGGAGATAACGGGCGGGGCTGGTGGGAAAAGTTGTCTTGACCAATTTTCTAACGCCCGTTAGATTACTGGCAGCTGCCCCTAATGGGGAATGGGAGGAGGCGTCATGAATAAGACGCAGTTTGGGTCTTCGAGGGAGGACCTATCAAAACGTGCAACCGTTTACGCAAGCGGTTTATTCACCGGCAAAGTCGTTGTGGTGACCGGGGCCGGAGGCGGATTGGGGCTGGCAATTGCGACCTTGTTCGCAAGGCTCGGGGCCAATCTGGCGATCAATGGACGCAACGAAGAGAAACTGGCTTTGGCCAAGAAGTTTCTTGAAAGTTTCGGGGGCGAAGTTTTCGCTGTGCCTATGACCATCCGGGAGCCTGAGCAGGTCGAGGATTTTGTCGCCAAGACGAACCAGGAGTTCGGGGCGATTGACGTATTGGTGAACAATGCTGGGGGTCAGTTTCCGCAAGCAGCGTTGGAGTTTAGTCCAAAGGGCTGGAATGCGGTCATAGACACCAACCTGAACGGCACGTGGTGGATGATGCAATCCACGGCGCGCCACTGGGTTGCCAACAAGCAATCGGGCTCCATCGTCAACATCGTGGCCGATATCTGGCGCGGCATGCCCGGCATCGCGCATACCTGTGCGGCCCGGGCAGGGGTAGTTTACCTGTCCAAGTCGGTTGCGGTGGAGTGGGCCCCGCACGGTATCCGAGTGAACTGCGTGGCGCCGGGTTGCTGCGAAAGCAACGGTTTCGGGAACTACCCTCCGGAGGGTTCTGCGACCTTTCAGGACTCCAACCCGATGCGGCACGCCGGGGACGAATGGGATGTCGCTGAAGGGGTTGTCTATATGGCGGCGAATTCAGGGAAATTCGTAACCGGAGAAGTTCTGAACATCGACGGTGGGCAGCAATTGTGGGGGGATCCATGGCCAACGGGGCGGCCGGACTACTTCCGGATTACCTGATGTTGGCCGTGAACCTTAGGGGGACAATGATATCTAGATGACGACAAGGATTAACACAGCAATCGGAGCCGATGATGGGGCGATACTGGAGTGCAGCGGGGTCGAACGACGGTTCGGCGGCATCGTCGCTGTCACCGGTGTTGACCTCGTTATTCGACAAGGGGAAATCTTTGGACTTGTCGGTCCGAATGGCAGCGGCAAGACAACGCTAACAAACGCAATTACCGGATTTTACCCGCCAAACGAGGGCAGGGTCCGGCTGGCAGGAAACGACATTACGGGTACGGCGCCTCACAAGGTTGCCAAGCTCGGCGTTGCCAGAACGTTCCAAAATCTTGCCCTGTTCAACGGGATGAGCGTTCTGGACAACATCCTGCTCGGGCGGCACATCCACATGAGCCCAGGCGTTTTGCGTACGGCGCTATATTGGTGGGCAGCACAGCGTGAAGAAATCGAGAACCGTAAAATCGTCGAGGAGGTGATCGAGTTTCTACAGCTCGAGAGCATTCGGCATGAGTTGGTCGATGGTCTTCCGATCGGGTTGAAAAAGCGGGTCGAGCTGGCGCGGGCATTGGTGGCCGAGCCACAGATGCTGATTCTCGATGAACCGATGGCCGGCATGAACCAGGAAGAGAAAGGGTATATGTCCCGTTTCATTCTGGATGCCCGTGCCGAACGCGGCGTCAGCGTTCTGCTGATCGAACACCATATGGATGTCATCACCGGCATTTGTGATCGGATGCTGGCACTGAACTACGGTGAAATGATCGCCAGTGGCATCCCCAAGGAGGTTGTGAAGGACCCGCGGGTCATCGAGGCATATATCGGAGGGTCGCATGACTGATTTTACGAAGAACCGGTCTTCAGGCGGCGAAACGATTGGTGCACTTCTGGCGAAGAACGCGTCGCTCCACGGAAAGGATATCGCCCGTCGCGAAAAAGAGCGTGGGATATGGAAAGAAACCACCTGGGCGGAATACGCCCAAGAGGTGGTGGCCTGTGCGGCTGGGCTTGAAAAAATCGGCGTGAAGCCTGGCAAAGCAGTGCTTGTTCTGGGCGATAACCGTGCGCGGCTCTATGGCGGCATGCTGGCTGTTTCGTTGCTTGGTGCCTACGCCATGCCCGCTTATCCGGGCGCAACTCTTGAGGAACTAAGGCACTTTCTTGGCGAAGTCGAGATCGTCGCGGCCATTGCGGAAGATCAGGAACAGGTTGACAAGATCCTGGAACTGAAGGACGCGGGCGCCGAGGGCATCGACCACATCATTTATGATGAAGCGCGCGGTCTTGGCTTCTACGAGGTTGAAGGGCTGTTGTCCTGGGATCACCTGATCGAAGTTGGTCAGCACGATCTGAACGAAACCCCGGGCCTGCGTGAGGAACTGCTTAGTCGTGCGAAGCCGGAAGATCCGGCCATTTTTCTGCACTCCTCCGGAACGACGGGCGCGCCGAAGGGCATCGTACTGAGTCAGAAGAACGTTCTTGCTGCTGCTCGGAATGGACATGCGGCGGGTGCCTTCGACGAAAATGAGGAGATCCTCGCGTACTTGCCGATGGCCTGGGTGGGAGACTACGCCATAACCGTTGCCGCGGCACTCCTTTGGCGTTTCACCGTGAATGTGCCTGAGCGCCAGGAAACGGTCGTGCGCGACATGCGCGAGATCGCTCCGACCTTCTATCTGGCGGCTCCGAGAAGCTGGGACCAGATGCTGACGACAATCCAGGTGGGTATCGAAAATTCGACCCCTTTAAAGAAACGGCTGTACCATTTTTTCATGGATCGGGCCATCGCGGCGGAAACGCGCAAGCTGAATGGCAAAAGCGGCGGTGTTCTTGAGCCTTTGGGCCGACTTTTGGGCGAGGCAATCATTTTCGGTCCGGTCAAGGACCAGTTCGGAATGAGCCGACTCAAGAACGCGTTCACCGGCGGTGAAGCAATCGGCGAAGACACCTTTGTTTTCTACCGAGCCTTGGGAATCAAATTGCGCCAACTCTACGGCCAAACCGAAAACAGCGCGATCAATGCAATTCAGTCTCCGGGTGAAGTGCGCCTTCATACGGTTGGCAAACCCGCGCCCGGCGTCGAGGTGACCATCGCCGAGGACGGGGAGATCTTGGTACGCTCGGACAGCGTATTCGAAGGGTACTTCAACAAACCCGAAGCGACCGCCGAAGCCCTTGAGGGCGGGTGGCTGCATACAGGTGATGCCGGGTATTTGGAGGAAGATGGACACCTGGTTGTTCTGGGGCGCGTCTCCGAGGTCATGCATACGGCCGGAGGCGAGCGGTTTGTGCCAAACTACATCGAGAACCGGTTGAAATTCAGCCCTTATATTAAGGATGCTGCCGTAATCGGCGCCGGGCTTGACGAATTGACGGCTATGGTCTGCGTGGATTTCGAAGCCGTTGGCCACTGGGCAGAGGTGAACGGCGTGCCCTATGTGTCTTATGCCGATCTTTCTCAGCGTGAAGAGGTCGCGACGTTGCTTCGCGAGGCCTTCCAACGGGTCAACAAGGCCGTCACCGAACCATTGCGCCTGCAACGCTTTGTAAGTCTGCCGAAAGAATTCGACCCGGACGATGGTGAAATCACGCGAACCCGAAAACTGCGGAGGAAGGTCGTTCAGGAACGCTATGCCGACGTGATCGCGGCGCTCTACGACGGTTCAAAAGAGGTCCATGTAAGCGCGCAGGTGACTTACGAGACCGGGGAAGTAGGGAAGGTCGAAAGAAGCCTTCCCATCAGGGAGGTATAAATGGACTGGGTCTTTCTATCAGAGCTTGCGATCAACGGAGCCTTGACGGGTCTGCTGTACTCGCTATTCGCCATCGGCCTTGTGCTGATTTACAAGGCATCTTCGGTGCCCAATCTGGCTCAGGGCGGGTTGACCATGGTAGGGGCCTATGTGGTCCTGGCGCTGGCACGCGACGTGGGTTTACCCTTGTGGCTGGCCATCCCTCTGGCTGCGGTTGTCATGTTCGGCCTTGGGTTCGGCATTGAGCGTGTTGCTCTGCGCCGTCTCGCAGGTCGGCCGGTTGTCATGATCTTGATGCTGACACTCGGCCTCGACATTTTCCTGCGGGGTACAACGCTTGCGATTTGGGGCGGGACGTCACGTTCGATGGAATTGGGCGTCAGCTATGATCCACTGTTTTTTGACGACATCTTCATCAGCCGCATCCATCTGGTTGGTGCCGGTGTTGCGCTCGCCTTGTTTGTCGCATTCATGCTGTTTTTCCGAACCCGGACCGGGATCAAGTTGCGGGCGATCGCGGATGATTACATGGCTTCGTGGTCGGTAGGTATCTCGGTTGAACGCGGAGTTGGCCTGTCCTGGGCGCTGGCATCCGTTGTTGCCGTCGCTGCGGGCGTTATCTGGGGCGAGATTCAGGGTGTCGATCAGGCGCTGTCGCTGTTGCTTCTCAAAGGTCTGACAGTTGCCGTTCTCGGTGGTCTCGACAGTATCCTTGGCGCCGTGATCGCAGGCATCATCCTGGGCGTCGTCGAAAACGTTGTTTCTGATTTCCTCGATCCGCTTGTCGGAGGCGGAAGCCGTGAGCTTATCGTCGCCGCCGTGCTCATTCTTACCGTCATGATCCGTCCGCACGGGCTGTTCGGTCGTCACGACATCGAAAGGGTGTAAGGGATGTTTTACAGACTTTCCGGCGTCCATCACGCCAACTACGTTTCGGACAGCCGTATCTTCAAGGTGCCTGCCGACAGAAATCTGACAGCATTCATCTTTCTGATCGGTCTTGCCGCGCCATTCATCATCCCGTCGCTTTATCTGAACAGCTACATGCTTCCCTGGCTGATCTGGACGGCCGCCGCGCTTGGATTGAATCTGGTGACAGGTTGGGCAGGCCAACTTCACTTGGGTTATGCTGCGGTCATGGCCGTCGGAGCGTATTCGTCGATCCATGCCGCGCGTTTCGGGGTGCCGTGGGAATTCGCCCTGATCATCGGCGGATTGACGTCATCCGTGATCGGCAGCCTGTTTGCTTTTGCCGCTTTGCGGGTCAAGGGACTGTATCTCGCCCTTACCACTCTTGCGATGCAATTCGTGATGGACTGGGTTCTGACCCACTCTCCGGCGATCTCGGGGGGTTCACACGCGTCGCTCCAGTCACCGACATTGGCTCTGCTCGGGCAAGAGATTACCACTGATACTGGCTTCTACTATGTCGCCTTCGGCTGGTGTGTGTTGGTGACGATCTTCATGCTTAATCTCAAGCGTACTGGACTCGGTCGCGCCTTGGTCGCTGTCCGGGAAAAAGACTTTGCGGCCGCGATCCTGGGTGTGAACAGTTTCTACTACAAAATCCTCGCGTTCGCGACTTCGTCGTTCATCGCAGGCGTCAGCGGTGCGTTGCTTGTTGCCACCTTTTTCTTTCTCGCCGCACCCGAGCAATTTTCGGTTGCCGTTTCGATCCAGGTTCTTGCGATGGTGATTGTTGGCGGCCTTGGCAGCATTATCGGTTCCTATTTCGGTGTTGCCCTGATCCTTCTTGTTCCGGGTATCGTGAACGGTCTCGTCGTCACGCTGAGTGACGGGCTTGGCATGCAGATCGATGTTGAAACACTCGCTCACATCCCGAACGCAGTCTATGGCGCACTGATCGTCATTATCCTTCTGATCGAACCACTCGGTTTGGGAAAACTCTACGGCAACATCAGAGACTATCTGATGGTCTGGCCCTTCGATCAGTTCAAGAAATAGGGGAATGCCGATGCAAGAAAAAGTTGAAGCCCAGAACATTCTATCCATGAACAGCGTCGAAGTACTGTACGACAATGTAATACTGGCGATCAAAGGTGTTTCGGTCCAAGTCCCAAAGGGCGAGATGATCGCACTCTTGGGATCGAACGGAGCGGGAAAAAGCACCACGTTGAAAGCGATCAGCGGTCTTTTGAAGGCTGAGCGCGGACGCATCAGCCGAGGTGAGATAACGTTCCAGGGAGTGGACATTACCGAAGCGCTCGCGCAAGAACGCGTCGAGATGGGCATCTGTCATGTCATCGAAGGGCGGCGGGTCTTCGAACATCTGACCCCCGACGAGAACCTGACCGCCGCCGCGCCGCGCGGAATGTCCCGATCAACGCTGAATGCGGAAAAGGACAAGATCTACGGATATTTTCCGCGGCTTGCCGAACGCAAAAGTTCGCAAGCAGGCTATTTGTCGGGTGGTGAGCAACAGATGCTTGCCATTGGGCGGGCCCTCGTGACCCAGCCGAAGCTGTTGATGCTTGATGAACCAAGTCTCGGGCTTGCTCCGTTCCTGGTCGAGGAGATCTTCGGCATCTTGCAAAAGATCAATAAGGATGAGGGCCTGTCCGTCCTGCTGGTGGAACAGAACGCCCTGGCGGCTCTGGAAATCGTTTCGCAAGGGTACCTTATCGAGAACGGCCGCGTTGTTATGCACGGCACCGCCGAGGCGCTCAAATCTAACTCCGACATTCAGGAGTTCTATCTAGGCGGCGGAGAGACCGACTTTCACAACGTCAAGCACTACAGCCGACGCAAACGTTGGTTGAGTTGAGGTACTAATCAGAAGTTGTTCAGGGAGGAACAAATGAAGAAACTTACCAAAGCGTTGGCCGTATTATCAATGTTCGGCGGAGCAATGTTTGGCACCCAGACGCTGGCCGAGCCATTCAAGATCGGCATCTGCTACGATCTCAGCAAAGCCTATACCTTTGCCACGCCGCAGGTTTCGCAGGCCGCGATGGACCTTGCCAAGCTCATCAACATGAAGGGCGGCATCGGTGGGGAACCGGTCGAAGTCATCGTGCGTGACCACGGGAACGAACCGCAGCGCGGAATCGAGTGCTACTCCAAGCTCAGCCGCGAGGGCGTCTTTGTCTTCGATACCCTGTCCACTCCGGTCTCTCTGGCTATCCTGCCGCGGGCCATGGAAGACGAGCGTATCCTGATGCAGTCGCTTGTCGGCCGAGGCGATGCCGTCGACGGCACCGTTTTCGAATGGGTCTATCCGGTCGGACCGACCTATTGGGGACAGGCGGCCAATGATGTTGCCTACATAAAGCAATTGCATGATGGCGACTTGTCGGACGTGAAGGTGGGGTTTGTGTATTTCGATTATCCTTTCGGACAGGAGCCGATCGAGATCCTGGAAACCTTGTCCGAAAAAGAGGGTTTCGAGCTTGAGCTTTACCCTGTGCCACTGCCTGGCAGCGACCAGGCCGGAGTGTGGTCCAAGGTGCGCCGCGACAAGCCCGATCATGTAATCGTCTGGATGTTGGGCGGTGCGCATGTGGTCGCGTCGAAGGAGATGCAGCGCAATCGCATTCCGATGGACAAGTACATCTCGGTCAACTGGTTGAACGAAGTCGATATCGCCAACATCGGTAAAGAGGCCGCCAAGGGTATCAAGCGCGGTACCAATGTCGTGGGCGGTCAGGATATTGCCCTGTATCAGGAAATCATGGCCGAGCTTTATGACAAGGGCGAGGGGTCCGGCCCGATCGAGAAGACGCAGGACGTTTTCTACAACACCGGTCTGGCGATGTATTCAATCATGTTCGAAGCCGCGCGCAGGGCGGCAGAACAGGAAGGCCTTCCGATAACCGCGGAGTCCTACAAAGCCGGACTGGAATCTCTTGAGGGATACGACGCGAACGGGCTGATGGCCCCCATTACGGTGACGGCCGAAGATCATGGCGGCGGCGGTAAGACCCGGATCGAGATGTGGGACGGGGAGACTTGGGTGCCGCAAACCGACTGGATCTCTGAGTACACGGACGTCGTGTGGGACGTGGTGAAAGAAAGTTCCTCAAAATACGAGCAGTGAATGACCAATAGCAGGAAGGGCGACGCTACGCGGGGCGGCAGCGGCGTTTATAAGACAGTATCACCGCCCCAAACCAAACCAACGGGAGAGAGAACATGAAAGTCACACAGCAAATTAAGGCAGTGGTCCTTGCTGCTGCGCTGGCAACAAGCGCGACTGTGGCCTCAGCGCAGGACAAGGAGCCGATCCGCTTCGGACTCTGCTTCGACCTCAGCAAGTCCTACACCTTCATTTCGCCTCAGGTGGCCCAGGCCGCTCAGGACCTCGCGATGTATACCAACGAAAACGGTGGTATCGAAGGGCATCCGGTGGAAATCATCGTGCGCGATCACGGCAACGAACCGCAGCGCGGCGTGGAATGCTACGAGCAGCTCAAGCGTGAAGGTGTATTCATTTTCAACATGCTCTCGACGCCGGTCACGAATGCGGTTCTGCCCCGTGCAATGAGAGACGGTAACATCCTGATGCAATCGTTCGTCGGTCGGGGTGACGCCGTGGATGGCGAGGTGTTCGAATGGGTTTTCCCGGTCGGCCCGACCTATTGGCAGCAGGCGGCGAACGACGTTGCATTCATCAAGGAGCAGATGGGCGGTGATCTGAGCGATGCGAAGATCGGGTTCATCTATCTGGACTACCCCTTTGGCCAGGAACCGATCGAGATCCTGAAAACGCTTTCCGAGAAGGAAGGGTTCGAACTGGAGCTTTATCCCGTGCCGCTTCCCGGGTCGGATCAAGCCGGCGCATGGAGCAAAATCCGCCGCGACAAGCCCGACTATGTGATCAGCTGGCTACTGGCGGGCGGACATGTGGTCGCCTCGAAGGAAATGCGCCGCAACCGTTTCCCGATCGACCGCTATCTGTCGGTGAACTGGCTGAACGAAGTCGATATCGCCAATATCGGCGCGGAAGAGGCGAAAGGCATCCTGCGCGGGACCAACGTGGCCGGCGGCCAGGAAGTCCCGCTCGTCAAGACGATGCTGGACACCTACTATGCCAATGGCGAAGGCAGCGGCCCCGAGAGCTTGGTGCACGATGTCTACTACAACACCGGTCTTGCGATCTATTCGGTCGGTTTCGAAGCTGCCCGTATCGCGATCGAGGAGAACGGATGGCCGTTGACGCCAGAGAGCATGAAAGCGGGCTATGAAGCGATCGAGAACTTCGACGGCAACGGTCTCATGGCGCCGGTCACGGTGACCGCGGAAGACCATGGCGGCGGTGGCAAGACCCGGGTCGAACAGTGGGATGGCGAGACCTGGGTTCCGCTTACCGACTGGAGCGCCGATTACCTCGATATCGTTTGGGAAGTGATCAAGGAAAGCTCCGAGTCGTTCTCAGTCGAATGAACACAAGCATCCCCGCGGCACCCATGCCGCGGGGATTTTTCGCACAAATACAGTCCATGAATAACGAAGTTAATGCTATGAGCCCCATTGATGTGAAGATCGAAGACGGCATCGCAACCGTCTGTATCAACCGGCCCGAACGCAAGAACGCACTTTCCGTGGCCGCAACGAACGGGCTGACGGATGCCTGGGAGAAGATCGAGGCGGATGACAGCATTCGCGCGGCAATACTGACCTCGGCCGATTGCGGCGTGTTCTGTGCCGGGCTGGATCTGAAGGAAGCCACCCAGATCGCGCGGGACGAGGGTGTCGATATCCTGTCCAAGATGCGCGATCCGTTTCACGAAACCATGCGCGCCTGCAAGAAACCGATCATCGCGGCGATGACCGGGTCTTTGATGGCGGGCGGCATGATGCTGACCTTGAATTGCGATCTGCGGGTCGGTCTCAAGGGGACCAAGGTCGGTATCACCGAAGTAAAGATCGGTCGTGGATCGCCCTGGGCATCGCCGGCATTGTCCATGCTGCCACAGCCCATCCTTATGGAGATCGTTCTGACCGGCGACCTGATGCCGATCGAGCGCCTGCACGAATACGGGTTCACCAACTATATCGAAGACACCCCCGATGCTGTCCGCGCACGGGCCTTCGACCTTGCCAAACGCATTGCCAGCGCGGCCCCGCTGTCGGTTGTTGCCGCGAAAGGCAGTGTTCGCGCAACCATGGATCTGGGCTGTGCCGGTGGTCTGGAAGAGGGCAAGCGCCTGCACGAAGTGGTTTACGCCAGCAACGACGCGATTGAAGGCCCCAAGGCCTTCGCTGAAAAACGAGCACCCGTCTGGACTGGGACCTGATGGAGGCTTGAATGACTGAACTTATTCGTCTGGACAGGGAAGGCCCTGTCGGAATCCTGCGGTTTCTTCAGCCGACAAAACGCAACCCTTACAGCATCGGGTTCGTCGAAGAACTGGTGGCGCTCCTGCGCGAAGCCGAACGGGACGATACGATCCGTGTCGTTGTTATGACCGGTGGCGATCATTTCAGCAGCGGCGGCGATCTTGTCGGGTTTCAGTCTGAGATCGCGAAAGGCGCAAGGGCGACATCGGAAATGGTGGACCGCGTGCACGATGGCGGACGCGCGGCCTATCTGTTTTGTAAACCCTTGATTTCCGCGGTATGCGGCGTGGCTTTTGGCGCGGGTCTAAGCCTGGCCTTGTCGGCGGACATTGTCGTTGCTGCCGAAGATGCCCGGCTGTGCGAAGTTTTTGCGCGCGTCGGCGGCTGTCCTGACACGGGATCTAGCTGGCTGCTTCAACAGCGTGCCGGTGCGGGGGTGGCGCGGATGCTGGTGCTCACGGGCCGTGAAATCGACGGGCGCACCGCTAGGGACCTGCGCGTTGTCGAAGAATGCGTGCCGGCCAACCAGGTCGAGGTACGGGCGTTGGAAATTGCCCGCGAGATTGCAACGCACCCGATGTTTGGCGTTCAGACCGCCAAGCGTGTGATGCGCGCCGCAGCCGAGTGCAGCTATCTCGAGGCGCTGGATATCGAGCGCGATGCCCAAAGCGTTTTGCTGTGCGCGCATGACTTTCCCGAGGCGATGAAAGCGTTTTCGGAAAAAAGAGCTCCAGAATTCAAAGACCGTTAGCTCGGTTGAAACCTTATCGCAAAACTCAAGGAGACCACGCCAATGAAGGTACTCGTGCCGGTGAAACGCGTGATCGACTACAACGTGAAGGTCCGCGTCAAGGCGGATGGCAGCGGTGTCGATCTCGCCAACGTCAAGATGTCGATGAACCCGTTCGACGAGATCGCCGTCGAAGAGGCGATCCGCCTGAAGGAAAAGGGCGCTGCCGAAGAGGTCGTCGCCGTCTCGATCGGCGTCAAGCAGGCGCAGGAAACCCTGCGCACCGCGCTGGCCATGGGCGCCGACCGCGCCATCCTGGTGGTTGCCGCCGATGACGTGCACCAGGACATCGAGCCGCTGGCGGTGGCCAAGATCCTGGCCAAGGTCGTCGAAGAGGAAGAGCCCGGCCTGGTGATCTGCGGCAAGCAGGCCATCGACAACGACATGAACGCAACCGGCCAGATGCTGTCGGCGCTGATGGGCTGGAGCCAGGCGACCTTTGCCAGCGAGCTGAACATCGAAGGCGACGACGCCGTGGTGACCCGCGAGGTCGATGGCGGCCTGCAGACCATCAAGGTAAAGATGCCCACGGTCGTCACCGTCGACCTGCGCCTGAACGAGCCGCGCTATGCCTCGCTGCCCAACATCATGAAGGCCAAGAAAAAGCCGCTGGATGAAAAGACCGCCGCCGATTACGGCGTCGACGTCACCCCGCGCCTGACCGTGGTCAAGACGTCCGAGCCGGCCGAACGCGCCGCCGGTGAAATGGTGGGTTCGGTCGACGAGCTCGTGTCGAAACTCAAGGAAAAGGGGGCGGTGTGATGGCTGTTCTTCTTCTTGCCGAAGTCAACAATGGCGAACTGTCGATGGACGCGACGGCCAAGGCCGTGGCCGCTGCCAAGGACCTGGGTGACGTGACCGTGCTGTGTGCCGGCGCCTCGGCCGCCGATGCCGCGAAAGAGGCCGCCACCATCGACGGCGTGGCCAAGGTGCTGGTCGCCGAAGACCCCGCGCTGGGTCATCGCCTGGCGGAATCGACCGCCGACCTGATCGTGGGCCTGGCCGGTGACTACGACCACATCGTCGCGCCCGCCACCACCGACGCCAAGAACGTGCTGCCGCGCGTGGCCGCGCTGCTGGACGTGATGATGCTGACCGATGTTTCGGCCGTCGTCGACGCCGACACGTTCGAGCGCCCGATCTATGCAGGCAACGCGATCCAGACCGTGAAATCGTCGGATGCGAAAAAGGTGATCTCGTTCCGCACCGCCAATTTCGACGCGGCGGGCACCGGCAACTCGGCCTCGGTCGAAACGGTGGACGGCGCGCAGGCGTCGGGCCTGTCGCAATGGGTCGAGGACAAGGTTGCCGAAAGCGACCGGCCCGAACTGACCTCGGCCGGCGTGGTCGTGTCGGGTGGCCGTGGCGTCGGCTCGGAAGACGATTTCGCGCTGATCGAGAAACTGGCCGACAAGCTGGGCGCCGCCGTTGGCGCATCCCGCGCCGCCGTCGACTCGGGCTTTGCCCCGAACGACTGGCAGGTGGGCCAGACCGGCAAGGTGGTCGCCCCCGACCTTTACATCGCCGTCGGCATTTCGGGCGCGATCCAGCACCTTGCGGGCATGAAGGACAGCAAGATCATCGTCGCCATCAACAAGGACGAAGAGGCACCGATCTTCCAGGTCGCCGATTACGGCCTGGTCGCCGACCTGTTCGAAGCCGTGCCCGAACTGACCGAAAAGTTGTAAGTCATTGCAAAAATTATAAAAAGGCCCGCCTGATTTGTCGGGCCTTTTTGTACGAGCCGAATGGGCGGCGAGCGGATCGGACGGACTAGGATGCGCGCGGTCCTAAGCCTTGTGACGCCTCGTCAGAACGGCTCCGGTTCATTGTCAAGAAGCAAAACACTTGTTAGATTTTGGCTCAACACAAGCTTGAATCGATAGGAAAAATTCATGTCTCTGATCAAGAACTCCCCTAGCTGGGCAGTGGATGAACACAAGATGTTCGCCGATAGTACACGCAGGCTTTTCGATGCAGAGATGGCTCCGAAGATTGAAAAATGGGCGGAGCAGGGAATTGTTGACCGCGACTTCTGGAAAACAGTCGGTCAGCAGGGTGTCATGGGTGGCTCGATTGCCGAAGAATATGGTGGGTTCGGTGGCGGCATCGGGTTCGACGCGATTACCGTCTACGAGCAGGGGCGCACCGGTGATACGGGTTGGGGCTATGGGATTCAGTCCATCGTAATCCATTATCTCAACGCATATGGCAGTGAGGAACAGAAGAAAAAGTGGTTGCCGAAACTGGTCAGCGGCGACAGCGTTGCGGCGATTGCCATGACCGAGCCTGGAACGGGCTCTGACCTCCAGAACGTACAAACCTATGCGGAAAAGGATGGCAACCACTACAAGATCAACGGTTCGAAGATCTTTATCACAAACGGGCACACGGCGGATCTCGTTGTTATCGTGGCAAAGACCGATCGCAACGCCGGCGCTAAGGGCGTTTCATTGATCGTTCTGGAAACCGAGGGCACCGAGGGCTTTCGCCGGGGACGGAACCTGAAGAAACTGGGTATGAAAGGTTCGGATACTGCTGAGCTGTTCTTCGAGGATGTGCGCGTGCCCACGGCGAACCTGCTTGGTCCGGAAGAGGGGCAGGGGTTCTACCAGCTGATGAAGCAGCTGCCTTGGGAGCGGCTGATGATCGGCATTACCGCCCTCGGTTTTATTGATTTTGCGATCGATGAAACGGTGAAATATGTTCAGGACCGCAAGGCATTTGGAAGCCGGATCATGGACTTCCAGAATACACGCTTCAAACTGGCGGAATGCAAAACCAAGGCCGAATTGCTACGTTCTTTCGTAAATGACGGGATCGCGCGTCTTGAAGCGGGCGAACTTGATGCGGCCACGGCTTCGATGGCGAAATGGTGGGGCAGCCAGACGCAGAACGAGGTCATGCATGAATGCCTGCAACTTCACGGCGGTTACGGTTTCATGATGGAATACCCCATCGCGCGACTTTATGCCGACAGCAGGGTCCAGATGATCTATGGCGGCACCAACGAGATCATGAAGGAACTGATCGCACGTTCGCTGGATGTTTGATCCGTCGGGTGCCGGGTCGGAGACTAGTCGCCCCCCGGACCGATGATCTCGTCGTTGTGTTCGCCCAGTCCGGGGGCGGGGCGCAGGTCATGCCGCGCCGGTGTCGCCGAGAATCGAATGGGCGGGCGTGTCATCCAGATCGTACCTTCGGTGGGGTGTTCGACCTTCTGAAAGAAACCGGTTACGGAAAGGTGCGGATCGTTCGGCAGATCCGACAGGGTGTTCACCGGCATGGCGGGAATGTCGGCCTGCTCCATCAGGGCCAGCCAGTCGGCGGTTGTCCGCGTCAGCGCAATCCGAGCAACCATGTCGTAAAGGGCGCCGATGTTACGGCTGCGGGTGTCCATGTCGGTGACCCAGACGTGGTTGATCATGTCGTCGCGCCCGACCGTCTTGAAAAACCGCGCCCATTGGGCGTTGGTATAGGGCAGGATCGTGATGAACCCGTCCGCCGTCTGGAGCGGGCGGCGGTGCGGCACCAACATGCGGGCATATCCGAAATTCCTCGGCACCTCGTCGAATGTCGCGCCGTCCATGTGTTCGGCCAGCAGAAACGCCGTCAGCGTTTCGAACATCGGCACCTCGACATGCTGTGCCTGGCCCGTGCGTTCCCGATGAAACAGGGCTGCCATGACGGCATAAGCCGTGGTAACACCGCCAAGCTTGTCGGCAAGAATGGTCGGGGAATAATCGGGTTTTGCCTCTGGATCGCGAAGGGTGGGCAGGCTGGCCAAACCCGAAACCGCCTGGACGATGTCATCAAAGGCCGGTTTCGAAGCGTAAGGCCCGTCCTGCCCGTATCCGGTTGCAGAAACCGTGATCAGGCTCGGGTTCTCGTTCCGTAAGGTTTCCGGATCCAAAGACAATCTGGCAAGCGCCGCGGGCCGGATGCTTGAAATCATCACATCGGCATCGACCAGCAACTTGCGCAGACGGTCGCGATCGGCTTGCGTTTTCAGGTCGAGTACGACGCTGCGCTTGTTGCGGTTGGCCCCTAGAAACGCAGCGCCCATCAACCTGTGCCGCGATGGCTGAACCTGGCGCAGAAGATCGCCCTCGGGCGCTTCCACCTTGATCACATCCGCTCCCAGATCTCCCAGCATCTGCGTGGCCAGAGGACCGAAGATGATCGACGTCAGGTCGATGATCCTGACGCTTTGCAGGATTGCGGTGTTCTTTGCATTGGTCATGGGTTGATTTCCTGTTCTAGGAACGAGAACCGAATTCCGCGCGAATGGCCGCTCCATCGGCGTCCAATGCGGGGGACGGTCCGATCGCGGCTTCGGTGCTGCCGCGTCGTATCGGGGGCATTGCGATGCTGACAGGTCCCGAGGGCGTGCCGATGGTCGCCCGATCAAGTTGCGGGTGATCCGACAGCGCGGCAACGTCGTTCACCGCCGCCGATGCAATGCCCGCGCCATCGAGCAGCTTCAACAATTCGGCACGTTCGTGCGCGCCGAACACGGTCTTGATAAGCTCTTCGAGTTCCGATTTGTGCGCGATCCTGGCTGAATTATCATGGAATCGCGGATCATCGGCCAAGGCCGGGTCGCCGAGAATCTGTACGCAGAACCGGTTCCATTCGCGGCTGTTCTGGACCGAGATGACGACCTGTTCACCGCCTCGGCAGTGGAATGCGCCGTAGGGGCATATGACAGAGTGACCAAGCCCGGTTCTGGGCGTGGGCTGATTGGCATAGTCGTGAAAAAGAAGCGGAACCGCCATCCAGTCCGCCATGACGTCGAACATGGCCACCGAGAGGCCGCTGCCCTTGCCGGTTCGATCACGCCCGACCAGCGCTTCGCAGATCCCGGCATGGGCTGTCATGCCGGTGGCGATATCGCAGACCGACACGCCGACCCGCCCCGGTCCATCCGGCGTGCCGGTCACCGATGCCAGGCCGCTTTCGCATTGCACCAGAAGATCATAGGCCTTGGCGTTGCGCATCGGGCCGTCCTCTCCGTAGCCGGTGATGTCGCAGGTCACCAGACGCGGAAACCTCTCTCGCAGACTTGCGGAATCGAGCCCGAGCTTGGCCAGCGCGCCGGGCAGCAGGTTCTGAATAAACACATCCGCGTTTTCCAGCATCCTGAGCAGGATTTCACGGTCTTCGTCGGCTTTAATGTCCAAGGCGACCGATTCTTTGCCTCGGTTCAGCCATGTGAAATAGGCGCTTTCACCGTTGGCGGCGGTATCGTAGGCGCGGGCGAAATCGCCGGCTCCCTTGCGTTCGATCTTGATCACACGCGCGCCGGCATCGGCCAGCCGCGAGGAGCAAAAAGGCGCGGCGACTGCCTGTTCCAGCGCAACGACGAGTTTGCCGGAAAGGGGGGCTAAATCTGAACCTGGCATGAGTTTCTCTCAATTGATCCTGAAAGGTTGACTAAATCTAACAATTGTTAGAAACATAATCAATACGATTAGACAAAGACTGGATCGCTTGAAGGAGAACGCCGGTGCAGGACGCCAAACGACCAGACCAGTTTTTCCAACGCGCGCTGGCAGAGGGAGAGATCCTGCTGCCCAAGTGCGACGACTGCGGGGGATATCACTTTTTCCCGAGAGTCCTGTGTCCCCATTGTCATGGCAGCGCGATTTCTTGGAAGAAGGCTAGCGGCAAGGGACGGGTCCACACCACAACAGTTGTGCGCCGAAAGCCCGAACGGGGCGGCGATTACAACGTATGCGTCGTCGAGCTGGATGAGGGTGTCCGGATGATGAGCCGGGTCGAGGGCATTGCTCCGGGTGAGGTCGCCATCGACATGCCGGTAACCGCCTTCGTGGGCGAGGCCGAGGGTGTTCCGGCCGTGCTTTTCAAGCCGTCGGAGGGATAAGCCATGACCACTGAACTTCGGGGGAAATCCGCCATCGTAGGTACCGGTCATGCCGGTTTCGGAGAAGCCCATGGCCTGACGGCCTATGATGTCATGGCGCAATCTGCGCTTGCGGCGCTTGGCGATGCCGGGCTGAAACTGTCCGACGTCGACGGGCTGTTTTGCACCATGATGGAAGACAGCATGCCGGCGCTTATGGCGGCGGAGTATCTGGGCATCCAGCCCCGTTTCATTGATGGCACGATGTCGGGCGGTTCGTCTTTCGTAAACTACCTGACGTCCGCGACCATGGCGCTGGACGCCGGTCTGTGTGATGTCGCGCTGATTGTTTATGGCTCCAACCAGCGCACCGCGTCGGGCAGACTCGTGACCGCTTCACGTCCGCCGGCCTACGAGGCGCCGTATAATCCGCGCTATCCGATCTCGGCCTATGCGATGGCGGCGGCGCGGCACATGCATGAATATGGCACCACCCGCGAACAGCTGGCCGACGTGGCCGTTGCTGCGCGGGCCTGGGCGCAGCACAACCCCGAAGCGTTCGAGCGCGGCCCGCTGACCCGCGAGGACGTGTTGGGTGCGCGCATGGTGGGCGATCCATTGACCGTGCGCGACTGTTGTCTTGTCACCGACGGCGGCGGCGCGATCGTAATGGTCCGCGCGGACCGCGCCCGGGATTTCCCGAAGGCGCCTGTCTATGTGCTGGGCAGTGCTGCGGCAAGCTCGCACCGGCAGATTTCGCAGATGAAGGATTTCACCGTGACCGCAGCCCGCGACTCGGGCGCGCGCGCCTTTGCGACGGCCGGCGTGACCCCTGCGGATATCCAGGCGGTCGAGCTCTATGATGCCTTCACCATCAATACCATCCTGTTTCTTGAAGATCTGGGGTTCTGCGCCAAGGGCGATGGCGGGGCCTTTGTCCAGGGCGGGCGCATCGCGCCTGGCGGGGCCTTGCCGGTGAACACGAATGGCGGAGGCCTGTCCTGTGTGCACCCCGGGATGTACGGTATCTTCACAGTGATCGAGGCTGCTCGTCAGATCCGTGGCGACGCGCCGGGCATTCAGTTGAAGGATATTGATCTGGCGCTGGCGCATGGCAACGGCGGTGTGCTGTCCAGTCAGGTCACGGCCATACTTGGATCGCAAAACACGCTCTGACGGCAACTAAGGGAGGAAAGATCATGCCACTGGATTTCGAAGCACTTTCGAATTGGGATTTCGAAGAGATCAAGCAGACTCTGACCGAGCGGGATACCATCCTTTACGCACTCGGGCTGGGGTTCGGCGAAGATCCGACAGACAAGAAAGAACTGGCCTTTGTCTATGAGGACGGTCTGAAGGCGGTTCCCTCGATGGCGGTCATTTTGGGGTATCCCGGCTTCTGGCTGCGCGATCCCAAGACCGGCGTAAACTGGCAAAAAGTGCTGCACGGAGAACAGTGGCTCGACATCTACAAGCCGCTGCCGACACATGGCCGGATTGTCGGCCGCAGCCAGATCGACTTCATCTCGGACAAGGGCGAGGGCAAGGGCGCTGTGATCTATCAAAGCCGCGAGATCATCGACGCGGACAGCGGCGACAAGCTGGCACGCGTCGCGATGTCGGCCTTCGCCCGGGGCGACGGCGGATTCGGCGGCGAGAACAGGCCCGGCCCGACGCCGGCGGTGCTGCCGGACCGGGTGCCCGATCACATATGTGATATCGAGACGCTTCCGCGCCAGGCGCTGATCTACCGGCTCAGCGGCGACATGAACCCGCTGCATGCCGACCCCGATGTCGCGCGGTCGGTCGGGTTCGACCGCCCGATCCTGCACGGTTTGGCGACCTATGGTCTGGCCGCCCGGGCGATTCTCAAGACGTTGCTGGACTATGATTCTGCCCGGCTTGTCGGTCTGGATGTTCGGTTCTCGGCTCCGGTCTATCCCGGCGAAACCGTGCGGTTCGAAATCTGGGAAGAGGACGGCGAGGCCCGGTTTCGAGCGTCTATTCCTGCACGCGACGTGGTTGTTCTGAACAACGGCGCGGCGCGCTTTGCCTGAGGCAGTGAAGATGGCTCAACCGCTCAAGGATATCCTGGTGCTGGATTTCAGCACACTTCTTCCCGGTCCGATGGCGACGCTCATGCTGTCCGAGGCTGGCGCCGAAGTGATCAAGTTCGAACGGCCCGGAGCCGGCGAGGACGCGCGCCACACGGAGCCAAAGATCGACGGAGAGAGCATCGGATTTGCTGTGTTGAACCACGGCAAGCGATCGGTGGCCATCGACCTCAAGTCAAGGGGCGCAGTGGAACGTCTGCGCCCCTTGATCGAGAAGGCCGATGTTCTGGTAGAGCAGTTTCGTCCCGGCGTGATGGACCGGCTGGGGCTTGGTTATGAAGCGGTGCGAAAGATCAATCCCGGTCTCATCTATTGTTCGATCACCGGCTATGGCCAGACCGGACCAAAGGCCAGCGCCGCCGGCCACGATCTCAACTACGTCGGTGATGCGGGTATCCTGTCGCTCAGTCGCGGACCGGATGACCAGCCAACAGCCCCGTTCGGGCTGGTCGCCGATATCGGAGGCGGAACCTATCCTGCGGTGATGAATATCCTGCTGGCCCTGATTGCGCGGCAGGCAAGCGGGCAGGGGACGCATCTGGATATCGCAATGGCCGAGGGGGCGTTCGCCTTTGCCTATTGGGCCCATGCCGAAGGTGTGATTGCCGGGCAGAACATCGAAAGCGGTGGCAGCCGTCTGACGGGTGGCCTGGCCCGGTATCGGCTTTATACGGCTGCGGACGGGCGTCAGATCGCCGTCGGCGCGTTGGAAGAAAAGTTCTGGCAGTCGTTCTGCGATGTCATTGGTTTGCCGGTGGCCCTTCGCGATGACTGGTCCGATCCAAATGCCTGTGCCGCAGAGGTTGCACGTCGTCTGAGGGAACACCCCTCGACCCATTGGGAGCCTTTGCTGGCTGCGGCAGATTGCTGCTGTTCGGTCGTGAAGACGCCCGCCGAGGCGGCGCGTGGCCCGCATTTCAAAGCGCGTGACGTGTTCGGGCGGACCGTAAAAATCTCCGGCCGGGACGCGCCCGCTTTGCCGCTGCCAATTGCCCCGGAGTTCCGTTCTTCCGGAAATTCGGTCGGAGTTGCAGCCACTCTGGGCGAAGACAATACGCGTTATGGCTTGGACCAACCAAAGACAGAGTAAATCCCGTTGACGGGCAGGTTTTGAATCGGTAATCTAACAATTGTTAGAAAAAAGGAGGGTCCAATGGACAAGTCTGACGATGACCTGCCGACTGAAGCTGAGCGTTATGTCATGCCATCGCGCTTTGTGGAAAGCGATAGCTTGGAAGTGCAGGGTTTCGTGACATCGGCTTTGCGTGATCTTCCTGTGGGCGCAACCAATCGAGATAAGGCGATCCGCCTGTTCGAAGCGGTGCGCGACGATATTCGCTATGATCCCTATTGTTTTGCGCTGGATGAGGACTCTTACCGTGCCAGCCGTATCGCTGGGGCGGAAGCGGCGTTTTGCGTTCCCAAGGCAATTCTTCTGGCGGCTTGTTTGCGTGCTGTGGGTATCCCTGCCGCTCTGGGGTTCGCGGATGTGCGCAACCACCTGAATACACCCAAGTTGCAGGAGTTGATGGGGACCGATCTCTTTATCTACCACGGCTATGTTCAGCTGTGGTTGGGGAATGAGGCCTACAAGGTGACACCTGCATTCAACATGGAACTGTGTGAAAGATTCGGGGTCAAACCCCTGGTCTTCGACGGCTATCACGACGCGCTCTTTCATGAGTTCGACGAACAGAATCACCGGCACATGGAATATGTGAACGACCGTGGTCTCTATTTCGACGCGCCGATGGGTGAGTTCCTGGTGGCGTTCAAGCAAACCTATCCGAAGCTGGAAGAATTCAACCGCATCCGAATATCCAAGGATGCGAGCGGATACGATGACGGTTTCGCAAAGGAGGGTGCCTCTTGAGGTATCTGGAAGACTTCTCGCCGGGCCAAGTCTATCGCTTTCGCAGCGCTCCGATGAGCGCGGATTCAATAAAGGCCTTTGCCAAGGAATGGGATCCGCAGCGGCTGCACACCGATGAAGACTATGCAACCGCCATACATGGCAGCCTGATCGCCTCGGGCTTTCAGACCATGCTTGAGGTGTTCAAGCCGGTCATGACCGAGATGATGGTCGATGTTGCCAATATCGGCGGCATGGGCTTTGACAATTTGCGCTGGCTGCGGCCTGTGCACCCGAACGAACCCCTTGATGTCGAACTGACGGTCAACTCGGTCACACCGTCAAAAAGCAAGCCCGACAGAGGTGTTTTGCACTATACGCTCAGCGCCAGAAACCCCGAGGGCGAGGTCGTTTTTTCGACCGACACCCCCGTGATGATCCAGCGAAAACAAAATGACACAAACTGATATCCTTTCCAGCGAACAAGAAGACCTTCGCCTGTTGCGCGAGAGCGTGCGCACGTTGTTTGAACGGGCGGGCGGAAGTGACAGAGCCCGACAACTCCGTGATGCCGGGGGCGGTTTCGATCCGGAGATGGTCCGGGAACTGGCCGAGGCCGGTGTTTTCGGCGTGGCGGTGCCCGAAGATCAGGGCGGGCTTGGCATGGGCCTAGCCGCCGGGGGTGTCATCGCCGAGGAAGTCGGCCGTGTGATTGCCCCGGAACCGGTCGTGTCGACGATCGGTCTGAGCCTCGGCCTTCTGCGCCGCCTTTGTCCGGATCATCCGAAGATGGCACAGCTCATCGGCGGCGAAATTTCATTGGCGGTTGCCTGGCAGGAACGCGGCCCCGACGGGGCGCCTGCCGATGCGACCTGCCGATACGCGGACGGAAAGCTGACCGGTAGCAAGGCCTGGGTCGTCGGTGCGATCGGTTCGCACGGGTTCCTTGTCGTGGCCGAACAGGATGATGGTCCGGTTCTGGTTCTGGCTGAGGCAGACGCGCAGGGGCTTGTCATCGACAAGCGGACGCAGGCGGATGGCAGCTCTCTGGGCGAGCTTTCGTTTTCGGGAACTCCGGCCGCGGAATTGGCCAGCAGCGGTGCGGTTCTCACTGCACTGGCCGAGGCTGTCGCCGATGCAACGGCGCTTGCCGCGGCCGAGCTTGTCGGCCTGAGCGAGCGCGCCTTCGAGATCACGCTCGACTACATCAAGACGCGGGAGCAGTTCGACAAGCCGATCGGATCATTCCAGGTCATCCAGCACCGTGCCGTCGACCTCAACGTGATGTGCGAGGTCGCGCAGGCCGGAGTGCGGGAGGCGCTTGCGCAGATGGACAGCGAAACCGATCCGAAGGTTCGGGCCCCGATTGCCAGCCGCGCCAAAGCGCGCGCCGTCACGGCCGCCAAGAAAATCACCCGCGACGCCATCCAGCTGCACGGGGCCGTCGGGTACACGGATGAGTTCGATATCGGGCTCTACCTGAACCGGGCGCTGGTGCTGTCGGCCTGGTTGGGCGACGATGCCTATCACAGGCGGATATGGTTCGAGGCACGCGAAGCAGAGGGGGCAGCACAATGACCGACTGGAACGCTATGACCGATGCAGAGTTCCGCAAAGAAGTGCGCCAGTTCTTCGAGGCGGAATATCCCGAGGAGCTGCGTCACCTGCCGCACCGACCGAAGTTCGCCGAGATCGAACATTGGCACCGCAAGCTTCACGCCAAGGGCTGGGTCGCGCCAGCCTGGCCCGCTGAATTCGGCGGTATGGGGCTGAACGCCGCCAAGTTGCTGATCTTTTACGAAGAGCAGCAGCGCTGGGGCGTCAATCGCGGCCGCGACATGGGCGTGCAGATGGTCGGGCCGCTGATCATCAAATTCGGCACCCAGGAACAAAAAGATTACTGGCTGCCGCGTATCCTGAGTTGCGAAGATATCTGGTGTCAGGGCTATTCGGAACCCGGCGCCGGGTCCGATCTGGCGAACCTGCGCACACGCGCAGAGATTGACGGCGACGACTTTGTCATCAACGGACAGAAGATCTGGACCACGATGGCGCATGACGCCACGCATATTTTCATGCTGGTGCGCTCCGATCCCGATGCGCCGAAGAAACAGCAGGGCATCAGTTTCCTGCTCGCTCCGATGGATCAACCCGGAGTCGAGGTGCGCACCATCACGACCCTGTCGGGCGAGACCGAGTTTTGCGAGGTCTTCTTTGACAATGCACGGACGCCCCGCGAGAACCTCGTGGGCGAGCTGAACAAGGGTTGGACGATGGCCAAGGCTCTCTTGAGCTTCGAACGCATTTTCATCGGTTCGCCAAGTCTGGCCCAGAACGCTCTGGGACAGCTTGAAAGCTTTGCCCGTGGCCGTGGCGCGTTTGACGATCCGGTGTTCCGTGACCGCTTTGCCCAGGCGGCACTGGATGTGGAAGATCATGCCGCGCTTTATGCCCGTTTTGCAGATCAGCTCAAACGTGGCGAGACGCTCGGTGCGGATGTGTCCATGCTGAAGATTTGGGTGACTGAATGCTTCCAGCGCATCACCGAGCTGATGATCGAAGCAGCCGGTCCCGATGGCGGCTCCATCGGGCCGCTTCAGGTCGGCAACGTAAGTGTCGATGTTCTGGCGAGTTTCTACAAGGCCAGACCTACCACGATCTACGGTGGATCGAACGAAATCCAAAGAAACATCCTGTCCAAGGCCGTCCTGGGACTGCCTGGCTGACTCAATACCCCACGGAGGAAATAGAACCATGTCGGATCGTTATGCAAAATACGATAAACTGAAATTTGACTACCCGGCGGATCGCGTCCTGCGCATCACGTTCGACCGGCCCGAGACATTCAACTCGGTCGATGCCGAAACCCACACTCAGATGACGGACATGTGGATCGATATCGACCGTGACCCAGACATCAATTCGGTCATCGTGACCGGTGCGGGCAAGGCATTTTCCGCCGGGGGTGATTTCAGCCTGATCGAAAACATGATTGGCAATTCGCACGAGATCATGAAGACGTGGAAAGAAGCCAAGGATCTCGTCTATAACATCATCAACTGCAACAAGCCGATCATTTCCGCGATCAATGGCCCTGCGGCCGGCGCAGGCCTTGTGGTTGCCATCCTGGCCGACATCTCGATCGCCGGAAAGAAGGCCAAGATTGTCGATGGTCATCCCCGCCTTGGTGTTGCCGCCGGTGACGTCGCGGCGATTATCTGGCCGCTGCTGACCTCGATGGCCAAGGCGAAATACTATCTGATGACCTGCAAGCCGGTGTCGGGCGAAGAGGCCGAGCGTATCGGTCTGGTATCAATGTGCGTCGAGGATGACGAGCTGCAGCAGATCGCGCTGGATACAGCCGTCGAACTGGCCAACGGCTCGCAAAGCGCGATTCGCTGGACCAAGTATTCGCTGAACAACTGGCTGCGCCAGGCCGGGCCGATCTTTGATGCGTCGACCGCGCTGGAGATGCTTGGCTTCATGAGCGAGGACGTCAAGGAAGGTGTGTTGTCGCACCGCGAGAAGCGCGCGCCGAACTTCCGTAAGGACTGCCCGCTTTAACGCCCGATTGGACGAGGAGGCATGGAAATGTCTGATGATATCTACAAAGATATAGCTCAAGCCTATGCCGCTGCGGCCGAAAAAGCTCCTGGCCTGAAATCGCGATTTACGGCTGCCGGATTCGATCCGGCAGCTGTCACATCGGTGGCGGACCTCTCGCGTCTTCCAGTGATGAAAAAAGAAGAGCTTCTGAAGATCCAGCGCGAGAACCCGCCCTTTGGCGGGTTCCTGGCCTCGGATCTGAAGGATGTCGGGCGGATCTACGTGTCCCCCGGCCCGATTTTCGAACCGGCCCTTTCGGACGGTGGCGGCCACGGCCTTGACCGGCTGTTCAAGGCGGCAGGCGTGGGGCCGGGGGATATCATCCTGAACACCTGGATGTATCATCTGGTGCCCGCGGGGCTTTTGTTCGACGAAGCGGCACAGGCCGCAGGCGCCACGGTGATCCCCGGAGGCGTCGGCAATACGGAGCTTCAGGCACAGATCATCGCCGAAACCGGCGTGACTTCGATCTGCGCTTCGACCGCGTTTTTCCTGACGCTGGCGGACAAGGTGATCGAAACCTATGGCCGCGACGCATGGAAGGTGAAGACAGCCTTCCTCGGCGGTGAGATGGGCGACTGGATGGCCAAGCGCCGCCGGATCGAGGCCGAATACGGCGTGTCCACCTGGGCCGCCTATGCCACCGCCGATCTGGGCCTTGTCGCCTATGAGGATGGCGGCGAAGGCTACCTGGTTCATCCCGACCGCGTGGTGCAGATCTGCGATCCGGTCAGCGGCGAACAGGTCGCTCATGGCGAACCTGGCGAGGTTGTCGTGACCGCGCGCGATGCCACCTGGCCGATGATCCGGTTCGGCACCGGCGACAGCGCCTTTGCCCTGGAAAGCAACGCGGATGGCACCGTCAGCCGGATTTCAGCATTGCAGGGACGGGTCGGGGCAGCGGTCAAAGTGCGCGAGATTTTCGTTTATCCGCGCGTGGTTGAAGAAGTTGTCATCGGCACGCCGGGCGCAAAGGCCGCGCAGGCCGTGGTAACGCGCGAGAACGATCGCGACATGATCCGCCTCTCGCTTGTGCTGGAAGACGGTGCCGACGCTTCCGCCGCAGAAGCAGCCGCCGCTGATACCTTCAAACTGCATGCACGAATTCGTGCTGACGAGGTGAACATTGTTTCGGAACTACCCGAAAATGCAGAACTGATCGTCAACCAAAAAGACCGCTGAGATCGGGTTCTGTGCGCTTTGCCTGAATCCGACCTTTTAGCCGACACTGGCACGCGGGTTTTCGTGGACCCAAGACTTTCAACTTGGCGAAGGTCTTGGGGATCCCGGCCCCGCGCGCCCGTGGGGTGTCGCGGAAAGCGGCACAGGTCAAACGTGGTCGAAATCGACTGTCAGTTTTTTGGTTTTCGGACGGGCCTGGCAGGTCAGGACAAAGTTCTCCTTCAACTACCAAGGCTCCAAAGCATAGTTCAGCGTCATCTCTGCCTCGCCTTCGATAACTTTGGCGCGGCAGGTGGAACACATTGCGCCCTTGCAGCAATAGGGTAGTTCGATACCTGCTGCGGCGGCGGAGACCACGCTTTCCTGATCAGGTGTCATCACAAAGCTGCGGGCGGTGCCATCATGGATCGCCGTGACCTGAACTCCTTCTCCAGTGGCGGCTTCCGCCGTAAGCGGCGCAAGCGTGACGGTGGCGGTATTGTCAGCATCGGCGGGAGCGAACAGCTCGTCATGAAAACGGTTCTCTTCAACGCCTAGGTCGCGGAGCGCGGTCTTGAGTTCCTGAATCATCTCGGCGGGGCCGCAAAGAAAAGCATCTTCTATTTCTGCCGGAGCGAACAGGGCACCGGAGAACTTGCGCAGCTTTTCCGCATCAAGCCGGCCCGAGAATAGTGGGGAATCGGTGCCTTCGCGCGTCAGTGTATGAAAAAGAGAGAACCGTCCGGGATAGGTATCCTTGAGATCGTTCAATTCGTCGCGGAAGATGATGGAACTTAGCGTTCGACTGCCGTAAAAAAGGATGAAGTTGGCCCCGGCCTCGGTGGCAAGCACCGAGCGGATGATCGAAATGATTGGAGTAGTTCCACTGCCCGGGGCCAGGGCGAGATAGGTGCGTGGTCCGCCTTGTCGTATCTTTGATCCGAATGTGCCTTCGGGCGTCATGACATCAAGTTCGGTGCCCGGTGGCAGTTCGCTATGAACGAAAGAGGAAAACGCTCCGCCTTCCAGCAGCTTGACCAGAACGCGCAACTCGCCATCGTCTCGGCCGGAGCTGACCGAATAGCATCGCCGCACACCATCGATATCATCGGCACGGCGCAGCGTGACGTACTGGCCCGGGATGAATTGATAGTCGTCCGCCAGATCTTCGGGATTGGGCGAGCATTTCGCCGAACTGCTGGCGGGGCAGGATGTCGACGTCACATTGGCCGCCCGCCGCGTCGCCCGCTTGTCTGAGCTTTCCGCAAAGATAGCGGCGGAAGGGGGGCAGGCCGATGTGATAGAGATGGACGTGGCGGACCCGAAGTCGGTGGAAGCCGCGCTGAAGGGACGGGTCTTTGACACTGTCATCAACAATGCCGGAACGACGGCATCTCTTCCCGCATTGGAACACGGGCCGGCCGAAATCGACGCGATCATAGACACAAATCTCAAGGGCGCATTTCATGTCGCACGTATCGCCGCCAAAGCGATGATTGATGCCGGACGCGGGGGCTGTATCGTCAATGTCGCCTCGTTTCTGGGCACACGGGTGGCCAGCCATGTGTCCGCCTATGCCGCGTCCAAGGAAGGGCTGATTCAACTGACCCGGTCTCTGGCGCTTGAATGGGCGCGGCATGGCATCCGGGTGAATGCCATCTGCCCCGGTTATATCGAAACCGACCTGAACCGTGAGTTTTTTGCCACTGACGCGGGACAGGCATTGATCAAACGCGTCCCGCAGCGCCGGTTGGGGCATGATCCGTTGGCCGCCCCCCCCCGGACCGGGGGCCTACGATAAGGCGACCGGGAATCCCCGGCCGCAATTCTTAGAGTCACGATTTCAGAACGCGTTAAGCCCGGTCAGGTTGCGCCCGATGACCAGTTTTTGGATTTCGGTGGTGCCATCGGGAATCGGCATGACCTTTGCATTGCGGAAGTGCCGTTCAACGTCGAACTCTTTGGTGATGCCGTTGCCGCCGTGGATCTGCACCGCTTTGCCGGCGATTTCGACGGCCATTTCGGTTGCATACCATTTCGCCATCGAGGTCTGGGTGTCACAGCGCACGCCCAGGTCCAGAAGTTGCAGCCCGCGCTGGCACAACAGGCGCGCGGCATCCAGGTGCGTGGCCATGTCGGCCAGGTAGCCTTGAATCAACTGGTGCCCGCCAATCGGCTTGCCATGCTGCTCGCGTTCCTGGGCATATTTGACCGCACATTCCAATGCCGCCTGACCAATGCCGATGCTGGTCAGGCCAACAAACACACGCGCGCTCTCAAACAGTTTCAACGTCTGGAACAGGCCGCCGCCTGCATTACCCAGAACATGCTCGGCGGTGGTTTCCGCCCGGTCGAAAAACAATTCACAGGTCGATGCACCGACAAGTCCCATCTTGCGCAATTCGCGGCTCTCATAGTTGCCGGTGTCGCGGTCGACGATGACCATGGAAATACCGTCGTCCAGATTGCAGACAACGATGGCGAAATCCGACTGGGCCCCATTGGAAATCCAGAGCTTCTGGCCAGTGACGAAAATCTTATCGCCCTCTCGGTCCGCACGTGTCTTGACCTCGCGTACGTTCGAACCGACCTCTGGTTCGGAAATACAGGTGGCACAGATCCGTTCGCTGCGCAGGAGCGGCTTCAGATAGGCCTCTTTCTGCGCCACATTTCCCAAGAGGTTGACCGCGAACACGGCATGACCCTGAATCAGCACCGCGATTGCCAGATCGGCCCATATCCGGGCCAGTTCCTCGTATAGGATGCCATAGGTCATGCGGTCGATTCCGGCACCGCCTTCCTCTTCGGGGATCAGGCCGCTGATCAGCCCGAATTCCTCGACCTTGGCGAACAGGGACTTCAGGGTTTTCGCATCGGGGGGGTGGCCGAGGTTCTCGTATTTCTCGGCCAGCGGCGCGAACTCTGCCTCGGCCATCTTGCGGAAGTTTTCCAGCAACATGCGTTGCTCATCTGTATAGATTGCCTGAGCGGCGGCGATCACGTTTTCCATGGTTCGTCTCCTTGTTTCAACGGCCCAGAATGATGACGCAGGCGGCCGCTTCTTCTACCCCGTGCAACCCCCCGCCGTTTTCGGCGATGGCATTCTTTGCCCCTTCGACCTGGCGCGCGCCAGCTTCGCCGCGCAGTTGCGTGACCAGTTCGAAAACCTGCCCTATCCCTGTGGCACCGACCGGGTGGCCCTTGGATTCCAACCCGCCCGAGGGGTTCACCGGAATGCGTCCGCCGATCTTTGTCTCGCCGCGCAGACTGGCGGGACCGCCCTCGCCGAATTCGACAAATCCGAGGTTCTCGATCTGGATCACTTCGCCCACGGCCGTGGCGTCATGCACTTCGGCCACCGATATATCCTCGGGGCCGATCCCGGCCTGTTCATAGGCCTCAAGCGCGGCAAGCCGGGTCAGGTGGTTCTTGTAATCTTCCGGCGGACGATCGGTGCCCGAGCGCAGGATCGCGGCCTTGACCTTGATCGCGCGCGCGGGATCTAGGCCCAGACGTTTTATCCCCTCGCCGGTGCATAAAACGGCCGCAGCGGCCCCGTCCGAGATCGGGGCGCACATCGGCAGGGTCAGCGGATAGGTGATCGGCGGCGCGGCCAATACCTGATCGACGCTCATGGCTTCTCGGTATTGCGCCAGTGGATTATGCACGGAATGCGCATGGTTCTTGGCGGCGACGGCGGCGAACTGTTCCTGAGTTGTGCCAAAGGTCTTCATGTGCAGCCGGGCGAAGCCTGCGTAGACATCCATGAACACGCTGTAGGGCTTGGGCGATTTCGATCCTTCGGGTTCCTCGACCCCTGCACCCAGATCGGCCAGCCGTTGCGCGACCTCTTCGCTGTTGCTGACGTCCCAGCCGCTGTCGAAGGCCGAAAACATCAACGCACGGTCGTCAGAATACATCTTTTCGGCGCCCACGGCGAGACAGCAGTCGCCATTGCCGGCCTTGAGGAAATCGACTGCCAGTTTGAACCCGGTCGAGGCGCTGGCGCAGGCGTTTTCGACATTCACCACCGGAATGCCCTGAATGCCCATTTCACGCAGCGCGATTTCGCCGCGGATCATGTGCTGGCCCTCCATGTGGCCCTGCACCGCGTTCGAGAAGAATGCGCCGTCGATACGATCTGCCGTCACTCGGGCATCGGAAAGCGCGGCGGCGACGGCCTCGCCGGTCATGTCCTTGATGGTTTTGTCCCGGAACTTTCCGAACGGCGTCATCCCGACGCCAACGATGTAAATGTCCTGCATCGTTTGTCCTCCTGACCTAGTATCCGCGAAACTGCGGTTTTCGTTTTTCATTGAACGCCGACAGACCCTCGTGCATGTCCCAGGATCGCATGTGCGCGCGCAGGTTCAGCATCTCTTCGGAAAGCGCGGCGGTTTCGTCCACGTCCAGCGACCGATTGGCAACCGTCTTCATGCGGCGTAAGACCGCCGGGCTTTTTTCTGCCAGCCTGTCGGTAAAGGCCTGCACCGCTTGTCGCAGGTCTTCGTCCGCGACGACCTTGTTCACCAGTCCCCAGTCCATCATGTCCCGTGCCGAAACGTTCTCGCCCGAGAACAGCAGGTATTTCGCGCGGTTCAGGCCAATCCTACGCGGCAGGATCGCCGCACCGCCGGCCCCGGGAAAGACGCCAAAGTTGGAATGTGCGTCGCCCAGTTGCGCGCTTTCGGCGGCAAAGACCAGATCGCAGGCCATCACCATTTCCAAACCGCCCGCCATCGCCAGCCCGTTCACTGCGGCGATCACCGGTTTCGGGCCATGTCGCATCAGCCCAAACGTGTGATCGACAAGATCCAGAAGATCCGGCTCGCCTGGTGCATGTTTGGCGCCAGCAACTTCTTTCAGATCGGCACCGGCGCAGAATGCCCGGCCAGAGCCGGTCAGGACAATTGTACGCACCCCATCGTCGGCCAGCGCCGATTCCAGTGCTGCCGCCATCTCGCGCAGCATCTGCGTTGACATTGCGTTGAGCTGTTCGGTGCGCTGGAAGGTAATCCATTCAGTTTTTTCGACCCGCTCAACGAATAGCGTCTGCTTTGCTTCACTCATGCTAAGCTCCTGATAATTATACATATTATTGGTTTTTCGCCTTGTCTTTTGCGGCGATTTGCGCTGCACTCGGGCGGACCCGCACGTGGAAAACAAAAGAGCTGGAGATTGATATGAGCACTACACCCCTGGCCGGCCTGAAAATTCTCAGCCTTGCCGAACAGTTTCCCGGTCCCTATGCCACAATGCTGTTGTCCGACATGGGAGCCGAGGTGATCATGATCGAACGACCGGGTGTCGGCGATCCGGCCCGGCAATTTCCGCCCTTGTTCCGGGCACTGAACCGAGGCAAGCGCAGCGTTGCGTTGGATCTGAAATCGGCCGAGGGGCTGGCACGGTTTCGCGAACTGGCCAAGGAATCGGATGTCATCGTCGAAGGGTTCCGCCCTGGCAAGCTTGCGGCCTTGGGTGCCGGTTTCGAGGACATGCGTCGTGTCAACTCGCGGCTGGTTTATGTATCGATTTCGGGTTACGGGCAGGACGGCCCCTATCGTGACAGGGCTGGCCATGACCTGAGCTATGAAGGGGTTGGCGGTTTGCTGGCCGATCAGGCCGATGCAAAGCAGCCCGGCCCTGTGCCGCCGATCCCCCTTGCGGATGTTGGCGCGGCGTTGTTCGCGGCGATCGCAATCCTGTCGGCGGTGGTGTCGAGCCAGCGCACAGGGCAGGGGCGTTACGTGGACGTGTCCATGTCGGATGCGGTGGTTTCGATGTTGACCGCATTCCTCGTTCCCGCCGCCAATGGAACACCGCTGGGCGAATTTATCGCCGAGCCGGGCTATGGCGTGTTCACCTGCAAAGACGGCAAGCTCTTGACCTTGTCCATCGCGCATGAGGACTGGTTCTGGAAACCGTTCTGCGATGTGATCAACAGGGCGGATCTTGCGCCGTTGACAGGCCGCGACCGTGTCGCCCGCAAGGCCGCGCTGCGCGAAGAAATCGCGGCGATTTTGGTCAACAAGACGCGCGCCGAATGGGGCGACCTTCTGGATAAGGCGGGGGTGCCATGGGGTCCGGTCAATTCCCTGGTCGAAACGTTGGACGACCCCCATGTGCGTGCGCGCCAGCTGCTGCGCAAGATTACGCATGACGGCGGCAAGGCCGAGACTTTTATTGTCCAGCCGTTGAAATTCGATGGTTTCGAAACCGCGATACCGGATCTGCCCCCCGAGCTCGGGGCAGATAATGACAGCGTTTTTTCGGACAGCTCCAACTAGAGGCGGCAGCCGTCCGATGGCGGCTCTAGCAGGCAAAAGAATACCCGCCATTCACCGGATAGGTTTGACCGGTGATCCAGCTGGCAGCATCCGAGCAGAGGAACAGGATCATTCCGGCGGGGTCTTCCGGCTCGCCCAGACGGCGGATCACGTACTGCGACAATGCCCGCTTCTCGGTCTCTGCATCCGGGATCAGGTCGGCGACAGCCGGAGTTCTTGTGCCCCCCAAGGCGACGCAATTCGCGGTGATCCCGAACCGGCCGCCGGCCTTTGCAATTGCCCGCATGAAGCCGGCCGCACCGGCCTTGGCCCCGGAATAAACCGCCAGATGCGGTTCACCGACACGGCCGGCGTCGGAAATGACGGTCACAATGCGCCCATAGCCACTGTTAACCATCAACGGCATGGCGTGACGGGTGCAGTTCAGCACCCCATCGAAATTGGTGGCCATCCAGCGGCGCCATTCGTCGGGATCGGATTCCCAAAAAGGGACCAGATCGTCGAGCCGCGATGTCGGCCCGGCGTTGCCCGCATTGTTGACCAGAATATCCACGCCGCCAAATGTGGTCTGCGTTTCGGCAAACGCCGCGCCAACCGCGTCGAAATCCGAGACGTCGAAGGCGAGTGGCAGAGCCTTTGCACCCGCTGCCTCCACTTCCGCGGCAACGCTTTCGGCCCGTTCGGCGTGAAAATCGTTGACAACGATGGCACCGGCTCCGTGTTCCGCCAGATAAAGCGCGGCTTGCCGACCAACGCCTTGCCCCGCTCCGGTTACAAATGCGGTACGACCTTTGATGGAAAGCAGGTTACTCATCTTCGTTCCTTTCTATCCCAGCCATCTCTTCCGGCGGCGATAGTGTTTGATATCTCGATAGCTTTTGCGCTCGCCCGATGCGGTGACGCCGAGATAGAATTCCTTGATGTCCTCGTTGTCAGCAAGCTTGTCGGCAGGGCCGTCCATCACGATCCGGCCGTTCTCCATCACATAGGCATAGTCGGCGATCGATAGCGCCGCGGCGCTGTTTTGTTCGACCAGGAAGAAGGTCGTGCCTTCTGACTTGAGCTGCTTGAGCACTTCATAAACATCCCGGATCATCATCGGGGCCAATCCCAACGACGGTTCGTCGATCGCGATGATCTTGGGGCTGGCCATCATGGCCCGGCCGATCAGCAGCAGTTGTTGTTCGCCACCAGACATGAAGCCAGAGGTGCGGTTGCGCAGGTCCGCAAGCCGGGGCATCAAGGTGTAAACATGGTCCAGGCGCTTTTTCAGCTCGGCGGAGTTGGGCACCATGTGCCCGCCGACGATCAGGTTTTGCTCTGACGTCAGATGCCGCAAAACGCGCCGCCCTTCCATCACATGGATGAGACCGTTCTTCACGACTTCCGAGGCTTCCATGTTCTGAATGGGAGTTCCGTCCAGAACGATGGACCCCGCCGAAACGGTTCCATCCTCGGATTTGAGCGTTCCCGAGATGGCTTTAAGCGTCGTGCTTTTTCCTGCGCCATTGCCACCGAGCAGAGCAACACATTGTCCCGCACGGACTGTCATGGACACGCCTTTGAGCGCCAGGATGACGTCGGAATATGTCACCTCTACGTTGTTGAGTTCCAGCATGGTCATATTGCCCGGGGCTAAGGATCAGAACGGGCGCCGCGACTGCGGCGCCCGGATTAATTCACCATTTCTCAACTTGCGGAACGTCGACACCCGTTGCCGCGATGGTGATTTTCCCATCTTTGACGGTGCCCACATTCACTTTGAGGCCTTCCAATGGGAACGGTGCTTCTGGCGTAAAGGACAAGGTCGGCAGGAACCCATGGGTTTCTTCGGTGGTGATCGGTTTGGCAAAAAGCGCCTCACGTACCATCTCTCCGGTCAGGCCCTCGGCGCCGTTCGCCTCGATCGCGTGATCGATCACGGTCACGGTATAGAGACCCTGAGATACGCCCATTGCGGTCACGACGTTCCAAGGTGCTTCGAGTCCGTAATCGGCAACCAATGTCTCGTAGAATTGTCGCGCGGGAGTGTCCTCATCGGCCGCAATCGCCATGCCGTAGGCTTCAAAGTCCCCCTCCATTTGCTCAAGCCCGCCAAGCGCGCCACCCGAGGCTGGAAGCCCGTTATGCGAACTCATCATGATCGGGATGTTCGCCCCGTTGGCCTGCAGCCCACGTTTCGCGGCAACCACGATAGAGGTGTTAGTTTGGATTACCAGCGCCTCGGCCCCGGCTCGTACAACGCGGCGCATTTGCCCCGTCAGATCGGTGGGTTGAACTTCGGTATAGATGACCTCGACGAGGTCGATCTCCTCGGGGTGCTCTTCGGCATAGAGTTCAAGGCCCTTTGCCATGTCGACATAGGCAGGCGATGCTTCGGAGGCGAGGATCGCAACCTTGAGCGGTTCGTCTCCTCCGCGCTGTTCACGCATCCAGTTCAGAAAGCCGACACTTTCGTGCGAATAGGTCGGGCGTGGGTTGAAAATCCAGGCATCCGGTTGCCAGGCAAAACCGTAGGCCGCTGTGGCCATGAACATCGGGATTTTGTCTTCCGGCAGGCGTTCGGAAAGGGCCGCGACGTCAGGCCCGCCGAGGCCGACAACCGCAATCGGGTCCAGTTCCGATTTGATCCCGGGCCAGAGACTTGCCACCTGTGCCGCGTCATAGCGGGTTTCGTAGTTTTTGTAGTTCAGCGTGACGCCAAGTTCCTTGCCGCGGGTTTCATTCCACCAGGTGAACACAGCTTCGCGTCCGCCTGCCAGGATGGGCATGATGTCAGCATAAGGGCCGGAAAAGTCCGACAGCAGGGCGAGATTATAGGTCTCTTCGGCCTGCGCCTTCAAAGGCATGGTCGCCGCGGCCGCCAAGGCAGCCGCTGCCAGTAAGCCGCGAAGACCTCGATTCGATTGGTAAGTCATATTCTTCCTCCCAGGTTTAGAGCCGCTCTATTTCTCAGTAAGGAAACGGCCAGATACGGTATGACGACTTCAGGATGTTCCAGCGGTGCATCAGCCCCTTGGGTTCGAGGATCATAAACAATGCGATCACGCCGCCAAGAACGACATTCATGCCAGCGAACACGATGTCACCGCCAAGGAATGATACCGAGTCGGCGATATTGGGGCCGACCGTCGCGATAATTTCCTGGATGATGCGGATAATGAAGACGCCGATCAGGGCCCCCACGATTGAACCCATCCCGCCGACGATGATCATCGCGACGAAGAAGATCGAGTGAAACAGGGTGAACTGGTCTACCCCCACGAAGCGGATCAGATAGGCCCAAAGCGCCCCGCCGACGCCCGCATAGAAAGCGCCGATCAGGAAGGCATTTGCCTTTGTGGCCGCGACATTGATCCCCATTATACCCGCGGCCACGTCATCATCCCTGACCGCCACGAAGGCACGGCCGAAGCGTGACCGAACGATCCCGAACGCGCCCGCCACCATGATCGCGGTCACGGCGAAATTCAGATAGAACTGCGAAGATTCGCTGACAAATCGCAGCCCGAAAAGCTCGGCCGGGGGCACGGTGATACCGTTCGACCCACCCAGCCAGGTTGACGGCAGGTTCAATACGGCAAAGTGGAACAGGAACTGAGCTGCAATCGTGGTCAGTGCCAGATAGAACCCCTTGATCCGCGCCGCGGTCAAGCCAAAGAGAAAGCCGAACAGCGCAGCCGAGAGCCCGGCCAGAGGAATGGTCAGCAGAAACGTAAGGCCGGTCTTCGAGGCCAGTATCGAGGCCGTATAGGCGCCGACCCCCATGAACGCCGCCTGACCCAGGTTGATCTGGCCCGCATAGCCGGTGCAGATCTGAAGCCCGACGGCGATGACGGCGCTGATCATCATCATATTCAGGATAGCGATGATACGGCTGCTCACCAGGTAAGGCGCCAACAGCAGTAGAGCCATGAATACGACGAGGGCCAGAAACTGCCAGCGCGTTCGGATCAAACGTCTGTCACTGCGATAGCTTGTCGGGAATACGCCAGAAGGATCCATGGATTACACCCGTTCGATTGTGCGCCAGCCGAACAGGCCGGTCGGCCGGATCAGCAGAATGGCAAGCATTATGATATATGGAACGACACTGCCGAGCGAGCCACCGATCAACGGATCAAGGTAGTTGGTGGTCAAGCTCTGCGCGATGCCGATGATTATTCCTGCCAAGATAAGCCCGCCGATGGATTCCAGCCCGGCAAAGAGCGCCACCGGCAGGGCCGCGAACCCGATATCCGAGGCCAGGAAGGTCAGCGATTTGCCGCTGAGAAAGATCATCGCACCAATTGTGGACAGGATTGCCCCGAGAACCCAGGCAACGGCAATCGAGCCTTTCACCGAAATGCCCATCGAGGAAGCTACGACGTGGTCCTCCGCCACAGCGGTCATACGGAGGCCGGACCGGGTCCGGTTGAAGAACCACGACAGGCCGACGGCCGCGACAATGGTGATGATCCCACCTATCAGGAGGTTCATCGGGATCAACATATCGCCGAGGAACAAGGGTTTCAGCGGAAAAATGATCGGGAAGGGTCTTACCGCGGGACCGAACACAAGCAGCACCAAACCGCGCAGCAGGATCAAAAGGCCGACGGTGACCATGACCATCGAGAAAACCGATTCACCGATCAGCTTTGTCAGGAAAATCCGTTCGATTGCGTACCCGACCAGCCCGGCCAGAACCAGCGAAAGGGGTATCGACAACCAAAGGCTAAGCCCCGCTTGCATCGTTGTGAACCAGACGATGAACCCGCCGATGATCACAAGCTCGCCCTGCGCGAAGTTGAACACCTTGCTGGCGCGGTAAATCACAACAAAGCCCATGGCCACCAGCGAATACAGAAGGCCGATCAAAGCCCCGGTAATGATGTCATTGATGAAATAGACCATTGTCGCCGACCTCCTTTAAGATTTGGACTGCCGCTTGGCAGCCTTCGATGCGTTTTCAACATCCGACACGCGAACCGTGGTCTTGAGAACGCCTTGACGGCCGTCCTGATAGGTCACAGCGATTTCGAGATCTGTCTCGTCATCGCCAGCATAGATCGCCTCGACGAGCTTGGCATACCGTTCCTCCAGAAAGGCCCGGCGAAGCTTTCGGCTGCGGGTCAACTCGCCTTCATCCGGGTCGAGTTCCTTGGGAAAATTCGCAAAACGTGCCACGCGCGAGCCTTCGGGCAGGAGCGCATTGATGCGCGCCACTTCGCCTTTGATAAGGTCCAGAACTTCGGGTTTCTGCGAGAGATCGGTGTAGGTCGAAAAGCTGATCTTGTTCTCTTCCGCCCAACGCCCGAGAACTTCCATATCGATATTGATAAGCGCGCTGACGAAGCTCCGGGTTTCGTCGCCCAAGGTCATGAGATCCTTGATGAAGGGGCTATACCGCAACCGCGTTTCGATGAATTGCGGCGGATAGCTGTGCCCATTTGCCAGGCGGCGCATATCCTTGACACGGTCAAAGAACAAAAGCTCGCCGTCGTCGGTCATCGACACCGCGTCACCGGTCTTGTACCAACCGTCTTCGGTCAATTCCTCTGCGGTCTTTTCGGGCTTGCCGTGATAGCCACCGAAGCCCGATCCGCCACGCACCTGAAGCTCCCCTTCGTCCGAGACCCTGTATTCCAGCGGTTCGCCGTAGTTCGTGTTGCTTTGCATCCAGCTGCCGCTGGTTTCCAGCTGATAGCTTTCGCCGACATGCGCGGTCAGAAGGCCGATTTCGGTCGCGCCATACACGTTGCGCAGCTTAACCCCCATCGCGTGGAACATACGAAAGACGTCAGGTGCCATCAGGGCGCCGCCGCTCATTGCGTTTTTGGCCTTACCAAGGCCAAGATTGTCGCGCAGGTGATGCAGCACCAGAGCTTCGGCAAAGGGAAGCTGCAGGCGTGCGGCAAGGCTGGGGCTACGCCCCTCCAGCCGTTCCACATAAACGTCGTGGCCGACCTTCATGCCCCAGTTGTACATCGCATTGCGGATTTTGCCCGCCCCCAGCATCCGGGCCTGAACGATGGAGGCGAGATTTTCCCACTGGCGCGGGCTGAACACCAGTGCGTCGACCGCCAGTTCGCGAATGTTGGTCAGTACGTCTTCAGGGCCTTCGGGGAAATTGACGACCATGGGCGCGATCAAACCGATCGACAGGCCGAAAATCTGTTCCGTGACCCAGGCCGGCGAAATGTAGGTCAGGTATTCGGTGCCCGGCGCGATTTCGATTGCCCCCATCACCCGCGAGCAATTGTCGAACAGGTAGCGATGGCTGATGACAACGCCCTTGGGTTTTCCCGTGGTACCCGAGGTATAGGACAGCAAGGCGGTATCGTCCGCCCGTCCACGTTTTACGTGTTCTTCAAATCTGGCGGGTTCCTTGGCGTGGATCTGACGCCCTGCCGCGCTCACACTTTCAAACGAATGCAACAGGGGATGATCATAGCCCCACAGACCGGAATCGTCCCAGTAAACGACCGCCAGGGCGCCCGAGTACTTGCCCGCAATCTCGATGCATTTATCGACCTGCTCCTGATCCTGCGCCAGAAAAATCCGCGTTTGCGAGTCTTCGGCCAGATACAGAATCTCTTCAGCGTTTTGATCCGGATAGACAGACAGGACTTTGCCGCCTAACGACTGGACGGCGTATTCAGCCCAGAAATGTTCGGGTTCGTTTTCGCCAATCATCATGACGGATTCGCCAGCCGACAAGCCCAGGTTCTCCAACCCGAGAGCCAGGGCGCGAACCCTGTCAAGAACATCGGCCCAGGTGAATTCACGCCAGATGCCCAGGCGCTTGTGCCGTTCGGCGAGGTTGGTCGGTGTGGATGTCGCTCGCGCGAGCAAAACCTGCGGCAGGGTTTCGCTATGTGTCACTGCTGGGTCCGAAAAGACCATTGCTGTCCGTTGTTTGACCATGCCGCTACCCCAGATATGCCTTTATGACAGCCGGGTCCTTCTGGATTTCTTCCGGGGTGCCTTCGGCGATGACCCGCCCGAAATCCAGCACCACGATCCGGTCGGCAAGGTCCATCACGACGCCCATGTCGTGCTCCACCAGAACTACCGGAATCTTGCGCGCCTCGCGCACATCGAGAATGAAGCGCGCCAGGTCTTCTTTTTCCTCCGAGTTCATGCCGGCCATCGGTTCATCCATCAGCAGGATCGACGGTTCCTGCGCCAATGCACGGCCCAGATCGACACGCTTGCGCAACCCATACCCCAACGTGCCCACGGGCCGGTTGCGGATTGCCTCGATCTCGAGAAAATCGATGATCTCCTCTGCGGCTTCACGATGTTCCGATTCCTCGCGCATCACGGGACCGAACTGGAAAAAGGCCTGGACTACATTCGATTTCATCAGCATGTGGCGGCCGATCATAATGTTTTCCACCACCGTCTGCCCGGCAAAAAGATGGGTGCCCTGAAACGTCCGCGCCAGACCGCGCCGGGCGATCTGGTCAACACGCAGGCCGGTCACGTCCTGCCCGGACAATTCGACACGGCCCTTCTGCGGACGGTAGAAGCCCGCAGTCACGTTCAGAAGTGATGTTTTTCCGGCTCCGTTCGGTCCGATAATTGCAAGCAATTCATCGTCGGCCACAGAAATGCTCACATCGTCGAGCGCGGTCACACCGCCAAATTTCAAAGTTGCACCACGCACCGCAAGCGGTGAGGATACGTGCCCGTTATTCGTGGTCATGTTGCGGCCCGTGCTTTTGCCCCACACCTCATGGAGGCGCGCATAGCCTGACCGCACGGTTTTTCGTTGGTTACGAGTTTTCCTCGCATTGTTCCTCCTCCCACCTCTAAATTCAGAGGTTTGCCTGGTTTATTTACCAAGTTTCTCCGCCATTCCTAACAGATGTTAGAAAATTTGGTCAACAATTGAATTCGCTACCGAAGAAAAACGATCAGACAGCCGCGTACTCTGCGGAAAAGCTTCGAAGACCGTTTTGATCCTGACACCAGACTGTCCCGGAGGTGCCGGTCTCTTCATTGTGCAGTTGCAATTCGCAGGGCAGGGTGAGTGGCGCGAGTCCGCGAAAAGAAAACCGGTGAGGCGATGTTTTCAACGCATCCGCCGCCAGATTCAGAAGTAGCGTGGCTTGCAAGGGGCCATGGACAACAAGCCCGGAATAGGCTTCGGTTTCGGTGGCGTAGATGTGGTCATAGTGAATGCGATGGGCATTGAACGTCAGCGCCGAATAGCTAAACAGCAGAACAGGATCCGGTGTCAGGGTCGATCTGAGCGTGGTGGGGTCACCCGCGTCAGGTGCGCTCTCGCCCGTGCGGGGGGCGGAAATCTCACGATAAACGATCGTTTGCTGCTCCCGGATACAAAGCCGGTTGCCACTCAGATACTCATGTTCGACGGTCACAAAGACCAATGGTCCACTACGGCCCTGCTTGGCCACAATATCCCTGATCGAAGAGCGTCGGGTGATGGTTTCGCCGATTTTCAGCGGCGCGATATGCGTAACATCGCCGCCAGCCCACATGCGGGCGGGCAGCGGAACAGGGGGCAGAAATCCACCCCTCGCGGCATGGCCGTCTTCTGACAGGGCGGTCGCTGGCACGGTATCAAGGGCAAGGCACCAATGAATTCCCAGCGGGACATCGCCCGCTCCATCCCAAAGATGCGGACCGAGCGTGGCGCGGAATTTGTCGATCAGCCCGTGCGTCAGAACATCTTCCTTAGTCTCGGTGCGTCCCAGCCAGGGCGCCAGCGCGTCAAGGTCGATCTCACCCATAATCCTAGCCTTCAGAACGATCTTGGCATGCCGAGGATATGTTCTCCGACATATGACAGGATCAGGTTGGTCGAGATCGGGGCGACCTGATAGAGGCGCGCCTCGCGGAACTTGCGCTCGACATCGTATTCCCGTGCGAAACCGAAGCCGCCATGGGTCTGAATGCAGGCATTGGCCGCTTCCCAGCTGGCCTCCGAAGCCAGCAGCTTAGCCATATTCGCCTGTGCTCCGCAATCCAGCCCAGCATCGAACCGCCTGCAGGCTTCAAAGCGCATCAGATTGGCGGCCTCGATGTTCACATAAGACCTGGCGATAGGGAATTGCACGCCTTGGTTCTGGCCGATGGGACGGTCAAAGACCACGCGGTCACCGGCATAGGCGCGGGCTTTGTCGACGAACCAGTATCCATCACCGATACATTCCGCCGCAATCAGGGTCCGTTCGGCGTTCAACCCGTCAAGAATATGGTAAAACCCGCGCCCCTCGGTGCCGATCAGGTTCTCGGCGGGGATTTCCAGGTTGTCGAAAAACACTTCATTGGTTTCGTGGCCGGGCATATTGGCGATGGGGCGGACCTCCATCCCGTTGCCGATAGCCTCTTTCAGATCGACCATAAAGATCGACAGGCCCTGCGACTTTTTCTTGACCTCGCTCAGCGGCGTGGTGCGTGCCAGCAGGATCATCAGGTCGGAATGCTGGATACGGCTGATCCAGACCTTCTGGCCATTGATCTCATACCGGTCACCTTTCTTGACCGCGGTGGTCTTCAGTTTGGTGGTGTCGGTCCCGGTTGTCGGTTCGGTCACGGCCATGGATTGCAGGCGCAACGCGCCGCTGGCGATGCCGGGCAGGTATTTCTGCTTTTGCTCATCCGAACCATGCCGCAGCAGCGTGCCCATGTTATACATCTGCCCGTGGCAATGGCCCGCGTTTCCGCCGCAGCGGTTCACCTCCTCCATGATGATCGAGGCTTCGGTCAACCCCAGACCCGAGCCACCGTATTCCTCTGGGATCATCGCGGCAAGCCAGCCCTCGCGGGTCAGCGCATCGACGAATTCCTCGGGGTAGGTTTCGTCTTCGCCGAACTTGCGATGATACTCTGGCGGAAACTGCGCGCAAAGTGCGCGCAAGGCGTCGCGCAGATCGGTGTGAGTGTCTGGGGCTGACGTCTGCATCGGTTACTTCGCTCCCGGACCCGACGTTTCAAGAATTTCCTGCTCGGCACGCTGCCAAAGCTCATAGGAAATCGGGTTTTCGCTCTCTTCGAGGATATGACCGACCAGACCGATGGCGCGTGCCATGACGCCAAAGCCCCGCACGATCTTCCAGGGGAAGCCAAATTCACAGCAGATCGCTCCGATCGCCCCGGTGGCGTTGATCGGCAGCATCTTACCCGATTTTTCTTCGGCAACGGCCTGAATTTTCTGGATCAACTCGATGTATTCACCGGACTTGCCGTTCTCGGCAGCGATCTGGAACAGGCGAGGTGTGCGCGGATCGACCGGCTTGTGCACCGGATGGCCCAGCCCCGGCACGATCATCTTGCGGGCGCGGAATTTTTCCACCGTCTCGACGGCCAGCGCATCCAGATCGACACCGGTGCCCAACTTGTCCTGTGGCAGTGCCTCGTAAAGCATCTTCGAGGCACCCTCCATAGAACCGACAAAGACGGTGCCCAGCCCGCACAAGCCAGCCGCCACAGCCGCCTGAAGCGATTCCGGCGCCCCCATATAGGTCATCCGCGCCGCCAGGGCCGAGGGCGTGATACCATGTTCGACCAAGGTAATGACGATAGCGTTAAAGACGCGGCTTTCCTCGGGCGTGGCCTTGCGACCCGTCAACTGCAGAAACGCCAGATCGCCGAGGTTCATGTGGCCCAGGATCTCGTTGGGCAGATCGAGCCCACGCACGCTGATCTTGTCAGAGGTGCTCCAGGCAATGTCGGAGCTGATTTTTTCTTTGCGTTTTCCCATCAAACCGGATCCCACGAAAAGACATCCGCCGAAACTTCGAGCGGCGTGAACTGTGATTTGAGCGCGGGAATGGCGCGCTCGGCGATTTCATCGGCGGTCCAGCCATCATCGGAATGAACCGACCGCACCGGGCGGGGCTGGTTGAACAGGAAGATCTCGTTCTTGCGAACCGCAAAGATTTGTCCTGACACGTCAGCCGCGCGGTCGCTCATCAGGAAACAGGCCATCGGTGCAACCTTGGCCGGTGTCATCTCCTTGATCTTTTCGACCCGTGCCACCTGTTCCGGGGTGTCTGTCTTGATAGACGAGATCATCCGGCTCCAGGCGAAGGGCGCGATGCAGTTTGACCGCACGTTCCAGCGTTTCAGGTCGAGCGCTACCGATTTCGAGAAGGCCGCGATGCCCAGCTTTGCCGCCGAATAATTCGCCTGCGCCAGATTGCCGATCAGCCCCGAGGTCGAGGTCATGTGCACCAGAGCACCGCCCTCTTGCTCGCGGAAATAATCGGCCGCCGCGCGGCTGGTGTTGAAGGCGCCATAGAGATGGACCTTCACCACCGCGTCGAAATCCTCGTAGGTCATTTTGTGGAAGAACCCGTCGCGCAGGATGCCGGCGTTGTTCACCACCGCGTCGATGCGGCCGAATTCCTTGACACCCGCCTCGATCATCGCGCGCGCGGCGTCCGGATCGGTGACGTTGCCGCCATCGGCGATCGCATCGCCGCCCGCCGCCTTGATCTCTTCGACGACTTTCTGCGCCGCAGTTTCTGTCTGACCGGTGCCTTTCAGGGATGCGCCCAGATCATTGACCACCACGGCGGCGCCTTCTGCGGCTGCCATCAAGGCGATATCACGCCCGATCCCACCGCCGGCCCCGGTGACCAGAACGACCTTTCCGTCAAGTGCTTTTGTCATCTTCTTGCTCCCTCAGCGTGACTTGCGGTATTTGTCCAACCCGCCGGTGTGCATGACCCGGCCCATGAGCGGCACACCGATGATCTCTTCTGCTTTGACCGCCGCTGCGATCAGCTTGTCCAGATCAATGCCGGTTTCGATGCCGAGCTCGTGACACAGGAACACTGAATCCTCGGTGCAGACATTTCCTGCGGCGCGCGCGTGGCCGTGGCCCGCGAAAGGACAGCCGCCAAGACCGGCGACGGAGCTTTCGAACATGTCCACGCCCATCGACAGGGCCGCATAAACGTTGGCGATCCCCAGCCCACGTGTGTCATGGATGTGCATACCGATGCGCGCCTCGGGCGCCAATTCGCGCAGGGCGCCGATCATCCGTTTGACCGCCTCGGGGTTTCCCCAACCCATGGTGTCGGCGACCACGAGGATCGGCACGGGGATGTTCTCTTCTTCGCATAGCTGAAGGATAAAGCGGAAATCGTCCAAGATGCGTTCTTGGGGGATGGGGCCCTCGAGGTTGCAGCCGAAGGCGGTCATCACATAGGCCGCGTCGACGGTATATCCCTCTTCCTTGTAAAGACGGACCCAGTCACGTTGTTTTTCCCGCATCTCGGCCGAGGAACAATTGTTGTTCGATTGGGCGAATGCTTCGGAAGGATAGAACAGCAGACGCGGGTCGATATCGACCTCATGCGCGGTCAGGGCCTTGCGAAACCCTTTGTCGTTCAGCCACAGCGATGTGTAGTTCACGCCCGGTTTGCGCTTGATACGCTGGAACAACTCGCCGGTGTCCGCCATCTGAGGAACGTATTTCGGGCTGACAAAGCTGCCGACCTGAATGCGTTTCAAGCCGGTTTCGCTGAGCATGTCGATCAGTTCGATCCGCTCTTCGATCGGGTAAATCTTCTTTTCGATCTGAAAACCCTCACGCGGGCCTTCTTCACGAAATTCTACGAATTTGGGAAAGTCGCTCATTTCATCACTCCTCGGATGGCAGGATCTCGGCGATGACCTGGCCGCGATCGACCATGTCCCCATTCGAGACGGATATATTGCTGGCGATCCCGGCCGCGGCCGCCCGGATCGAGATTTCGAGTTTCATGGATTCCATGACCGCGACCACGTCGCCTTCGGCCACGCTCTGACCATCGGAGACCTTGATTTCGACAATCATGCCGGTCAGCGGAGAGGTCACGGCGCGATCCGCCGCGGCATTGTCGCCGGCAAAGGCAAGGGGCGCGGCGGGCCGAAATACCAGGCGGCCTTCGGGCGTATCCAGTTCGATCACGCCCGCGTGCAGGCGCGCGTCGATCAGATGGACGGTGTCGCCTTCGCCGACACGCCAACGGCCCGGGGTCAGTTCACGTGCCGACAGTATCAGCGCCTCGCCTTTCTCCGAATGGATGGTGTACTTGGCACCCGGTTTGACAGGACTGACGCGCAGTTCTTCGGATACCTCGTCAGAATCGGTAAGCGTCACGCGCTGCCCCGCTTCAATCGCATCGCCGCCCAGTCCAAGCCGCCAGCCGGTAAAGGCATCACGGTTGGTCCAGGGATTGGCGTTTGTGTCGCTGCGCGACTGGGTCACGAAGAGAATGGCAGCGGTCGCCTTCCACAGATCGGGGCGGGTCAGGCCGGGTGCCTGTGTCAGCTCATCCAGCCTGCCGTCGATCCAGCGGGTATGCACCTGCATCCGTTCGAATTCATGGTTTCGCGCCAGCGCCGTTAGAAAGGCGCGATTGGTCTCGACACCTTCGACCGCGACATGATCAAGCGCCGTGGCCAGACGTGCCAATGCGGTTTCCCGGTCGGGCGCGTGCACGATCAGCTTGGCGATCATCGGGTCGTAGTAGGGCGTGACGGCATCGCCTTCTTCGACGCCGCTGTCGATGCGCAGGCCCGATGGCAGGCTGAGCGTGGAGAGCGTGCCCGTCGACGGGGCGAATTGCATCGCCGGATCTTCGGCGTAAAGCCGCGCCTCGACCGCGTGGCCGTTGATCGTCAGATCGTCCTGCACCAGTCCAAGGCCCGCGCCTTCGGCAATCCGCAGGTGAAGCGCGACAAGGTCCAGCCCGGTGATCGCTTCGGTGACGGGATGTTCCACCTGAATGCGCGGGTTCACCTCAAGGAAGAAATACTCGCCACCCGCGACCAGAAATTCGACCGTGCCCAGCCCGCGATAGTCCAGCGTTTCGCCCAAGCGCACCGCGTCGCGTGCGATGTCGTCCAGAAGCGTTCGGGGCAGACCCCAGGCCGGGGCTTCCTCGATGACCTTCTGGTGGCGGCGCTGAAGCGTGCAATCGCGTTCGAACAGATGCACCACATGGCCTTTGCCGTCACCTGCGATCTGCACTTCAACATGGCGCGCCTCGGGCAGGAAACGCTCCAACAGCAGCCCTTCGGAGCCGAAGGTGGATTTTGCTTCGCGCAGCGCGCCTTCGATGTCCTCGACCAGCGTGGTTTCGTCAGTGACGAGCCGTTGTCCGCGCCCACCACCGCCGCCGACCGCCTTGAGCAGCACCGGCAGGCCCATTTGGCGCACCTCCTCGGCAATCTGCTCGGGATCGGACCGCGCACCTTCGGCGCCCGAAATCACCGGGACGCTGGCCGCCACGGCGGCCTCTTTGGCGCTGGCCTTGTCGCCGAAACGTTCAAGCGTTTCAGGCGTCGGCCCCATGAAGATCATGCCGGCGGCTTCGACCGAACGAGCAAAATCGGGGTTTTCGGCCAGAAAGCCATAACCGGGATGGATCGCATCCGCGCCCACTGATTGCGCAGCGGCAATCACCGCGTCGATTTTCAGATAGCTCTCGGATGCAGGTCCGGCGCCGATACAGACAGATTTGCCAATCTCGCGGACATGCAGGGCATTGGCGTCGGCCTGCGAATGCACGCCGACGGGAATGATACCGCTGGCCCGCGCAGTGCGCGCGATCCGGCAGGCAATTTCGCCGCGGTTGGCGATCAGAAGCGTCTTGATTTTCACGGTTCGCTCCTCACATCCTGAACACGCCGAATTTGGTATCGACCTTGGGTCTGCGCGATGTCACATCCAGCATCAGCGCCATGACATCACGGGTCTCACAGGGCTCGATCACGCTGTCGATCCAAAGGTTGGAAGCAAAATTATAGGCTCCCTGAAAATCTTCGTATTCCTTGCGGATCGGTGCCTTGAAGGCTTCCTCCTCCTCGGGGGTCCAGCTTTTGCCTTCGCGTTCGTTGATCTGCGCGCGGACCTGAGCCAGCACGCTGGCGGCCTGTTCCGGCCCCATGATCGCCGACCGTCCCGTCGGCCAGGCAAACATTGCGTCCGGCTGGAACGGGCGGCCCAGCATGGCCAGGTATCCCGCCCCATAGGAGCCGCCGGTGATAATGGTGAATTTCGGCACCCGGGCCGAAGACATGGCCGTGATCATCTTGGCGCCAGCCTTGGCAATGCCCATCTGCTCGACCTCGCGGCCCACCATGAAGCCGTTCACATCGGCCAGGAACAGCAGCGGAATATCACGCTGGACGCAGAGATTGATGAAATGCGTGGCCTTCAGTGCGGCTTCGACGAAAAGCACGCCTGTATTTGCGAGAATACCGACCTCGTGGCCGTGGATGCGGCCCCAGCCGGTCATGATCGTGTCGCCATAAAGCGGTTTGAATTCGTGAAAATCGCTCTCATCGACCAACCGAGCCACGATTTCGCGGTTGTCGGTCGGCACCTTGGGGTCGCGGCTGATGAGTCCATAAATCTCTTCGACCGGGTAGGCGGGCGCACGGGGCGTTTCGGGCGTCTTGCGGGGTTGGGGTTTTTCGCCAAGATGGCTGACAATTTCGCGCGTGATGGCCAGAGCGTGGGCGTCATCTTCGGCCAAATGGTCTGTCACACCGGAGACGGACGAATGCATCTTGCCGCCACCCAGTTCTTCGGCTTCGACCTTTTCGCCGGTTGCGGCAAAGGTCAATTCCGGTCCGCCTAGATACATAAAGCCCTGACCGCGCACGATCACCACTTCGTCACAGAGCGCGGGGATATAGGCACCACCCGCGGTGCAGGGCCCCATGACCACGGCGATTTGCGGCACACCATCGCCAGACATGCCGATCTGTTGGTGAAAGATGGAGCCGAACTGGCCTTCGTCGGGGAAAAGGTTGGCCTGGTCGGGCAGGAAGGCACCGCCGGAGTCCACGAGGGTGATGACGGGCAGGCGGTTTTTCCAGGCAATTTTCTGTGCCCGGACGTGTTTGCGGCAGGTGATCCCGAAATAGGTGCCGCCCTTTACGGTGGCATCATTGGCGATGATCATGCACTGACGGCCTTCGATCACGCCAATACCGGTGATGATGCCGGCGCCGGGTGGAACTCCCTTGTGCATATTCAGTCCGGCCAACTCGCCGAGTTCCAGAAATGGTGTGCCCGGGTCGATCAGTCGTTCGATCCGTTCGCGCGGCAGGATTTTGCCTTTGTCCACATGACGTTTGCGCGCCATTTCGGGGCCGCCGACGCGCTGTAAGAGCCGGAGGGCATGTAGTTCATCGACCTTTTCGCGGTAAGACACGTCGTTGGCGCGGAAGTCGTCCGACGCGGTGTCGAGAAGGGATTTCATTCTAGTCATGGCAGGTCTGGATATTTCCTGAGAACGAAGGCGACCTTGGCGGCGCCAGGTTTTTCGAAAGTGTCGGCCGCAACCAGGTGAACGTCGGCCTTGAAGACCAAGGATTCGCGCAGGCGCTGCTCGATTTTCTTTTTGAGGGTGACGTCATCGGCCGGATCGCGATTGGGGCCGCGTTCGACAATCACCGTCAGCGCGCCCTGCGTGGTGTGGCCCTCGAAATCGGCCACGATGCGCATGACGCCATTGGTGTCCGGCACCATTTCGGTAATGACGCTGTTGATCGCCGACGGGAAGACATTGGCCCCCCGGACGATCAGCATGTCGTCGGTCCGGCCGGTACAGCGGATCTTCGGCCCGGTGCGGCCGCAGGAGCATTCGGTATCGATCACTTCGATATAATCGCCTGACCGGAACCGCACGAGCGGGCTCGCCTGGCGGCCGAGCGCGGTATAGACCATCTCGCCCTCGGCACCTTTTTCCCAGGGGATGATTTCGCCGCTTTCGGGGTCGAGCAATTCGGTGATGATATAGTCCATGTTGACCATGTGCATACCCGACTGGGCGTCGCACTCGGCCCAGTATGTCACGCCCAGATCGGTGCCGCCCAGCATCTCGGTGCATTTCGCACCCCAGGCCTTTTCGATCTTTGCCCGAATTGCGGGAATGCCGCCGCCGGGTTCGCCGCCGACGATCACGCGCTCGATACCCAGTTCGCTGGCCTTGCATCCCAGCACCTCGGGAGCCTTTTCGGCCAGGTGCAGAACAAAGTTCGGAGCGCCGACCACGCAACGCGGCCGCGTGTCTGCGCAGGCGCGCAGCAGACGTTCTGCACCGCCATCCGCCCCCACCGGCACATCGATCGTGCCCATGTACTGCAATCCCTGCATCACCGGGATGCCGCCGACAAAGCCCTTGGCCAGCGAAAACGCGTGCAACACCATATCGCCCGGTCGCACCCCGTTGGCGAAGAAGCAGCGCGCCGTCATCTCGTGCCACATTTCGGCGTCGGATTCGGTCAGGGCCACATACGAGGGGCTGCCGGTGGTGCCCGACGAGGCCTGCATCTGGATGATGTCCGACATTGGTGCCGCGCGGTGCTTGCCGAAGGGCGGTTCCGCAGCAAGGCTTTCGCGGATCTCGGTCTTGTAGGTGTAAGGCAGCTTCTGCAGGTCTTCGATGCTGCGAATCTCGTCGAAATCGACACCGGCGTCGGCGAACTTTTCCTGATAGAAGGTCGAATTCGACTTGAGATAGGCCATCTGGTCACGCAGCCGCTCTTCCTGAATACGGCGCACCTCGTCGAGCGGCGTGCCCTCGATCGCGTGCCAGAAGCGATCATTTACCTTGTCGGCGGCATCCTCCCGCCGGAAGCGCATTCCAAATTGCATGTCGTTCTCCGTTCCAAGCCGTGGCGATCAATAGGATCGTGGCAGGCCCATGACCTTTTCGCCGATAAAGCTCAGGCACAGTTCGCGGTTCACCGGCGCTGTGCGCAGCAGGCGGACCAGCGGGTACATTTCGTAAAGTCCCGTATCTTCGGTAAAGCCCGATCCACCATGCGCCTGAAGCGCCGCGTCGACCGCTTCGATCCCGGCTTCGGCGGCGGCATATTTCGCCATGTTCGACGACGCACCGGCAGGCAGCTTGTTGTCGAACTCCCATGCCGCGCGCCGGGTCATCAGACTGGCCATCTCGACCGCTGTGTGCGCCTTGGCCATCGGATGCTGCACGCCCTGGTGCGCACCGATGGGTTGGCCGAACACATTGCGCTCGGAGGCATAGGCCACGCCCTTGTTCAGGGCGAACCGGCCGATGCCGCAGCACAAGGCGGCCAGGATGATACGCTCGGGGTTGAGGCTGTCGAACAGGATCGAGAACCCTTCGTCCACCTCGCCGACCACATCCTCGGGGCCGAGATCCACATCGTCGAAGAACAGTGTCCACTGCTCCTCGGGCAGGGGGATCGAGATCTTCACCCGCTGCTTGTCGACGCCTTTTTTCTTCAGATCCACGGCGAACAGGGTAAAGCCGTCGGTCTTGCGGCTGACCTCGGTATGCGGTTTGGTCCGCGCCACCACGAGGCAGTAGTCGGCCACTTCGGCCCCGGTGATGAAGGTCTTTTCGCCCGACAGGCTGAACCGGTTGCCTCGACGCTTGGCCAGCGTAGTGGCCTTCATCGTGTTCGACCCGGCCCCCGGTTCGGTGATCGCGAAACAGAACTGGATATCACCGCGGCAGGCAGCCGGCAGCAGTTCTTTCTTGTGGAACTCGCTCCCGTGGCTGGCGATATGGGCCAGCGACATGGTCGGCCCGACCACCATCATCAAAAGAGGAATGCCGTGATTGGCGGTGCCCTCCATGAACAGGGCCATTTCGGTCATACCAAGGCCCGCGCCGCCATATTCCTCGGGCACCATGATGCCGAGGAAGCCGTCATCGGCGATCTGGCGGAACATTTCGTGCGGAAACTCGTGCTTGCGTGCGTGTCTCAGCCAGTAATCGTTGTCGAACTTCTGCGCCAGCTGGCCGCCATAGTCGTAAATCTGGCGTTGTTCGTCGTTCAAAATGAAATCCATGCTTCGTCCTCAGGCCTTGAATTCGGGGGGGCGCCGGTTCTCGAACGCGTCGAGTCCTTCGGCGACGTCATCGCTGGGCAGTGCGCGCACGGCGGCATCGCGCTCAAGCCGCATCTGCTGGTCGATACCAAGGTCCGCGCCTTCGCGCGCCAACCGCTTCATCTCGGCGATGCCGGGACGTGAACGGGTGGCGATTTTCTCGCAGTATTCCAGCGCAGACTTGTGCAGGTCCGCATCCGGCACGATGTAGTTGACCAATCCGGCCTCTTTGGCCTCGTCCGACCTGAGCCAGCGGGCCGAGAACATCAGGTCGAGCGCCCGGCGCTGCCCCATCAGCCGTGTCAGCCGCTGCGAGCCACCCCAACCGGGAATCAGCCCGAATTGCGCGTGCTGATCGCCAAACTGGGCGCTTTCGGCCGCGAAACATACATCGCATGCCAGCATCAGTTCGATCCCGCCGGCCAGACACAACCCCTGCACCGCCACCACGACAGGGAGGGAGGAGGTTTCGAGCGCACGCAGGTTGTTCATGCCAAAGGCGATGAAATGGTCCAGCGCGGCGGGATCGTTCAATTTACCTTTCACTTCCACCAGATCGGCACCGGTGCAAAAGTGCTTGCCCTGCGCCCGGATGAGGATCGCCCGAATAGCGGGGTTCGCCTCGAATTCCGCACGCGCGACAGAAATACGCTCATGCACCTCAAGTGATAGGCAATTGAATTTCTCGGGGCGGGCCAGTTCGATGATGCCGGTGTTGCCCTCGGAAGTGACGAGGATGGGGTCGCTCATTTCGCGGCTCCCTTCGCCTTCTTGTCATACTGCAGCGCCATGCGACCGACCTTTTCGCGGGCGATCACCAGCTTCTGGATCTGCGCGGTGCCGTCACCGATCTGCAGGCCGAGCACATCGTTGTAGCGCTGGTGGTGGGGTAGGTCGGTGGTGTAGCCGTAATGTCCGTGCAGGATCAGGCACTGGTGAAGGATTTCGCAGGCGGTTTTGGGCAGGTACCATTTGCACATGGCGGCCTGAGAGGTGTGCGGCAGGCCACGGTCGCGCAGGTCCAGAGTGTAATAGCAAAGCTGACGCATCATGGTTAGTTGGGTCTCGGCCTCGGCCAGGGGAAAGCTGACACCCTGATACTGCACGATCGGGGCTCCGAATGCCTCGCGCTCCTGAACGTAGGCCCAGGTTTCATCCACCGACGCTTGCGCGGCCCCCAGGCACTCCAGCCCGATCAGTGCGCGGGAATAGTCGAAGCCTGCCATGATCGTGCCAAAGGCACGGTCCTGTTCCGCCATCATATTTTCGGCCGGCACGAAAACATCGTCAAAGAACACCGACCCGCGCCCGACAGGCTTGGTGCCGATGTCGTCAAAATGGGTGCGCTTGATCCCTTCCTGGTTCAGATCGACGAAAAAGGCGCTGACCCCGCGTGAGCCGCCGTTAGGATCGCCAGTACGGGCAAAGACGACCGCTGCATCCGCCTGACTGGCAAAACTCATGGATGTCTTTTCACCGTTCAGCCGCCAGCCGTTGCCGGATTTTTCGGCCCTCAGAATCAGGTTCGCCGCATCCGAACCGCCGCGCGGCTCTGTCAGGCCCAGACCAATGACGGCATCACCCGAAACAACCTTCGGCACCCATTCCGACGCGATGTCCTTGGAGGCATGTTTGGCAACCATTCCGCCCATGAGAGACCCCAGAAGCTGCACGTAACTTGCGTTGAAATCAGCATAGGCGATCTCTTCGACGATCAGCCCTGACGTGACAGAGCTTTCGCCAAGCCCCCCAAATTCCTCGGGCAGATCGGCCCCGATCAGTCCCAGTGCGCCCATCTCCTTGATCAGAGCACGGTCGAATGTATGGCCGCTGGCGCGTTCTTGATATGTGGGCGCTAGCTTTTCAGTTGCGAAGCGCTTTGCGGTTTCGCGAAACGCATTTTGGTCATCTGTTGGCTGGAATTGCATCGGTGCTCCTCCCCATGAGCGAAAATCTTCTTTCCAAAAATCTAACAAATGTTAGAATGTAGATCAAGTGCAGTTTTGAGGAGGAGAACCAAAGTGAAAAATAGACCAGATGGAAGCTTTGAAACCATGCTCTCGCCCATCCGCGCAGGCCAGCATACATTGCGAAATCGTGTCATCATGGGGTCGATGCACACGCGGTTGGAAACCGAGCCTGACGGCATAGCCAAACAGATCGCGTTTTACGCCGAGCGTGCGCGGGGGGAGGCGGCGATTCTGGTCACCGGCGGGTTTTCGCCCAATGCCGAGGGCATATTCGATCCAGAAGGTCCGAGAATCGATGACCCGGAAGAAGCGCTTGACCTGCGCCCGATCTGCGAGGCGGTGCAGGCCGAAGGCAGCCTGGTCTGCGCGCAACTCCTCCACGCCGGGCGCTATGCCAAGATCGAAGGGTGTGTGGCCCCGTCGCCGATCCGCGCCCCGATCAACCGTTTCATCCCGCGTGAAATGACCGAAGCCGACATTCTCCGTACCATCGAGGATTTTGCCGTAGCGGCCGCCAATGCGCTGGCCGCAGGCTTTGATGGCGTCGAGATCATGGGGTCCGAGGGATACCTGATCAACGAATTCACCGTCACCCACACCAACAAGCGCCAAGACGACTGGGGCGGCAGCGCCGCGAACCGCCACCGATTCCCGGTCGAGATCGTGCGCGCGGTGCGCGAACGTTGCGGCCCCGACTTTCTGGTCATCTACCGGATTTCGGCGGCCGATCTGGTCGAGGGCGGCGCGCCCGCCGAAGAAATTGCCGCACTGGCCCGCAAGATCGAGGCTGCGGGTGCGGATATCCTGAACACCGGCATCGGCTGGCATGAGGCCCGCGTGCCGACGATCGCCTACCCGGTGCCGCGCGGTGCCTGGCGCAAGGCGGCAGCCAACGTCAAAGCGGCGGTGTCGATCCCGGTAGTCGCCTCGAACCGGATCAACACACCCCAGCTTGCAGAAGACATACTTGCCTCTGGCGATGCGGACATGATCTCGATGGCGCGCCCGTTTCTGGCCGATCCGCATTTCGTGAAAAAGACGCGCGAGGGCCGCGCAGACGAGATCAACACCTGCATTGCCTGCAACCAGGCCTGCCTGGATTTCATTTTTTCGGACCGGCCGGTCGGATGTCTGGTCAATCCAAGGGCCGGGCGTGAAACGGAATTCCGGGATACGCCAACCGACACGCCAAAGAAAGTGGCCGTCGTTGGCGGTGGTGCCGCGGGCATGGCCACAGCCGCCGAGGCGGCACGGCTGGGCCACGATGTCACCCTGTTCGAAGCGCAGGACAAATTGGGCGGTCAGCTGAATCTGGCCCGCGCCGCACCAGGCAAGGACGAATTCGACGAAACCCTGCGGTATTATGCCGGTCAGATGCAGAAACACGGGGTCACGCAGCGTCTGGGACAGCGGGCAGAGGCGAGCGATCTTGAGGGATTTGACCATGTGGTCATCGCCACCGGGGTCACGCCGCGCATTCCCGACCTGCCGGGTATCGACCATCCCAGCGTCGCGACCTACGCCGAAATTCTGTCCGGTGACCGCGAGGCGGGCGACCGTGTCGTGGTGATGGGGGCGGGGGGCATCGGTCATGATGTGGCCGAGTTCCTAGTGACCAAACCCGCCGAGACCGCGAATTCCGACGTCTTTTGCGAAACCTGGGGAGTGGACCCCGAGTTTGTCTCCTCGGGTGCCCTGGCGGGCGACCCTCTGGCACCGAAGCCGTCGCGCCGCAAGGTCGTCATGCTGCAGCGCAAGACCGCTAAACCGGGCGCGGGGCTTGGTGTTTCGACAGGGTGGATCCTGCGCAACGCGCTGCGCAAACATGGGGTCGAGGCAATGGGCGGGGTGACCTATGAACATATCGACGATGCGGGGCTGCACATCGTCGCGGACGGAAACCCGACGGTCATCGCAGCCGATACAATTGTGCTGTGCACCGGTCAGGAACCGGAACGGGCCCTGGCCAAAGAGGTTGTAGCGCGCGGCGTCCCGGTTACGATGATCGGCGGGGCAAAGGAGGCCGCCGAACTGGATGCGCTGCGCGCCATTGATGAGGGCGTGCGCCTGGCGCAGGATCTCTGAACCGAGGCTCGGGCAAGGGGGAAACTATGCTGACCGACGTCATCCGCGCGGGGCGCGCTGATCTGTATTCGATCTTTCGAACCCGCGCACATGACTGCGCCCGCGCCCTCGCCATCGAGGACGGCAGCAGAAAACTGACCTATGCAGAACTGCTGGAGCGGGTCGATCGTCTGGCGGCTGTATTTCTGGCACGAGGCGTGGCGCCCGGAGACAGGATCGCGATCCTGTCGCATAACCGCTCAGAATACCTGGAGGTCGAACTTGCAGCAGCGGGAATCGGCGCGATCGTCGCCTGTCTGAACTGGCGGCTTGCCCCCGATGAACTGCGGCACTGCATCGATCTGGTCGAGCCGGTTCTCGCGGTTGTCGAACCGGAACTTTCAGAAGCTTACCGCGCCGTCGCGTCGACACCCTGTCTAACCGTCGGGCCAGACCTGGAAACGGCCATTGCCGGGGTCGAGCCGGACCCGCGCACCGGAACCATGGTTGACGACCCCGAGGCCGGTCTGACGATCCTCTATACCTCGGGGACCACGGGCCTGCCCAAGGGGGCGCATATCAGCCACCGCGCGCATATCGCCCGATCCATGGTTTTTGCGGCCCAGCTGGCGCTGGATCCCGGCGACGGGTTCATCGCCTGGGCGCCGATGTTCCACATGGCCTCCACCGATCATGCGCTGGCAACGATCCTGCGGGGCGGGACCGTGGTGATGGTGGACGGGCTGCAGCCCGCCGTCATCAACGAGGCGCTGTCACGCCACAGGATCGGCTGGTTCGTGATGATGCCCGGGGCACTGGAGGCTTTTATTAACGAACGGCACGCCAACCCTTTGCCGCTGAAGGGGATCAAGGTTTGCGGCGCAATGGCTGATCTGGTGCCGCCGCATCAGATCGCGGAACTGACCGGTCTTCTGGACACGCCCTATCTGAATTCCTTCGGGGCGACCGAAACCGGCCTGCCGCCGGGAACCGCCGATCTGATCGCGCCGGGTGTGACCCCGGACCGGCTGTCCAAGCGCATCAGCGCCTTTTGCGAGGTGCGGCTGGTCGATCCCGACGACCGCGAAGTCCCCGATGGAACGCCGGGCGAAATGGCGCTTCGGGGTCCGACGCTGTTTTCCGGGTACTGGAACGCCGACGACACCAATGCCCGTGACTTTCGCAACGGCTTTTTCCACATGGGCGATCTGTTCCGGCGCAATGCGGACGGCACCGTCGACTTTGTGGATCGGGCGAAATACCTGATCAAGACCGGAGGTGAAAACGTCTATCCGGCGGAAATCGAACGTGTGCTTCTTTCTCATCCCGATGTGATCGATGCCGCCGTGGTAAGGGCCTTCGACGCGAAATGGGGGGAAAGCCCGGTGGCCTTTGTCGCCTGTGACGATGACGGGCCGGATGCCGAGGCGCTGCTGAACTTGTGCCGCGAAAGCCTCGCTGGCTATAAGCGACCACGCGAAATTCGCTTCATCGCGTTCGAGGATTTTCCCAGATCGACCAGCGGCAAGATCCAGCGGCATATCCTCGAAGCCCGGCTCGCAGATTAATTTTCGCTCTGACCCGATCGTCAGCCAGCCACGCCAGTTCGCCCCAATAGCGATAAAAGCGTTCTTATCCTCGTTGCCACGAGCTTCTTATCCCCGCCCTTTGGAGTAACCCCCTGAAAGTGATCCACCATCTGGGATAGATTGACCCGCGATTGAAGCGCAGCCCTCTGTCGGACTACACGGCTAGGGTTTTCCGGGTGTTTGAGCTCAGGAGGATTCGTAGATCCCTGAGCCATTCATCAGTGCGATCGGTGGTTTGTTCCCGGTTGCGCTGTGGGGGCAGCAGTAACCCGGCGCATCGCACCGACGGGCATGGACTGCCGGCAATTGCCGGTTGGGGCTGCTGCGGGCCTTCAAGGGAAAGTCGGCGACTATCCGATGTGCGGGACAAAGCGGACATTCGCCAAGCGACCTCAAACGTCCGGTTCTGTACTGCGGCCCGACAAAACGATATCAAGTGATCAGCGGTCAGCCGATCGCACCTGTGTAACTGTCTTCTTCGGCCCTCCTGTCTGCATGATCTGGGACAGGTAAGAATTGCGCCGTCTGATGAAGTCACGCAGAAGGGTCGGGTAATCTTCACTGACGGCATTCTTCACAGAAACCCGACGCTCCAGTTCATGTCGCCAGGCCCTTACACGGGCAAGCCCTGTGAAGACGCCAAACTCTCCGATGGTGTCAAAAACGTCGAAATAGCGGAAGACCGGGCCGAATACGACATCGACGAGGCTGAACCGGTGGCCATCGAACCATGGTCCCTCCCCAAGCTCCGCGTCCAGCCGAAGGAACTTTGCGCGGAGCGCCGCCACTTTTTCTTCCAACGCTTTCTCGTTCGGCGCCGAGTAGAACCCCGCAATGTCGTTCAAGACAGCAGATCCAAATTCAATCCAGGCACGGTGGCGGGCGCGATCGAGAGCGTCGTGCGGATGAAGCGCGTGGGGTTGTGTATCCTCAAGATATTCGAGGATAACCGCAGATTCGAAAATCGGCGTCCCGTCCACAACCAGGACAGGCGTCTTGCCCAGCGGAGATATGGCAAGAAACCAGTCGGGCTTGTTCGAAAGATCGATGTCAGTTCTCTCGAACGTGACACCTTTCTCAGTGAGCGAGATCGCCGCGCGCTGCACATATGGGCAGAGCGCATGGCTAATGAGGTGGAGGCTCATGTTGTCTCTCCCGCCATCTGCACGTTACCGGGCGCGAAGGAAGGGCTGAGGGCGAAACGGCCGTCGCCCAGAAGCCCTTGCACGATGGCAAGCAGCGTCAGATAGGCCGGGTATTCCCACCCGCCGTTCTCGTATCCGAACATCCAGCCGTTTCCGGAGTGAGCCCAGGTCGCACCGGCCAGGATGGGCACGGTCGCCGACGCGACCCACCGAGCCTGTACGCCGAGGACCAAAAGGGCACCGGCAATCGCCTCGACTGCAAAGACCATATAAGCAAACCAGCCGGGCAGCCCGATCGAAATGAAGAACTGCGCCGTTCCGGGAAGTGTGAAAATGAAGAGCTTGAGAAACAGGCTGTGCGCCAGGAACATGATCCCGAGTGCTATACGGAGCAGGAATATCCCAAATTCTGTGAGGTGCGATTGTGACATGATATGATCCCATATGTCGATGCAGTTGCATCTATATATAGCGCGTCACATGCGATGTCAAGGTTGATGCACTTACATGTACATGATAGGTGCTGGATATGAACGAGATTGACCATGCTACTGAGGCCGCCTGGACAGCCCTCATGACTAAAAGCCGCGTTTTGCTTGAGGCTGTCGAAACGTCTCTGAAATCGGCAGGATACCCGCCAATTGCATGGTATGACGCGCTTCTCGAACTCGAGAAGGCTGGCCCGGACGGACTCCGGCCATTCGAACTCAAAGACCGGATTTTGTTACCCCAATACGGTACCTCGCGGCTGCTGAACCGTATGGTGAAAGCAGGGCTGGTGAACCGACAGGACTGCTTGGAAGATGGGCGAGGTCAAAACATTTCTATCTCTGAAAAGGGTAAATCTGTCAGGAGGGCGATGTGGCCGATCTATGAACGGGTTCTGTCGGAAAGGATCGGCGCAAAGCTGAAACCCAAAGACGCCGCTCAATTGGCCTCGCTACTCTCAAAGCTCTGAAGTCTAGGTCGACTGACGCGAAACCTGTCTGTGACTTTCCACGCTAAGTGGCCCTGAATTTTTTTCACGTTAATTGGCCGACAGTTGCCTATGTCGGTGTGCGAAGGGTGTTTCGGGCTGTTTCGACGTCCTTTCGCATCCAACAGACCTCTGCGTGATCGTTGATAAATCCCATGGCCTGCATGAATGCATATACGGTGGCCGGCCCCACGAATTTGAAGCCAAGCTTTCGTAGGTCTTTGGACAGGGTCTCGGACGCTGGTGATTTGGACCGCATTTGTGGCAGTGCGTCGTCCTTGGCAGGTTCATATAGCCAGATGAATGCGGCGAAGGAGCCTTCCTCTTGGACGACCTCGAAAGTACGGCGAGCGTTGTTGATCACGGCTTCGATCTTGCCTCGATAGCGAACAATTCCTTCATCGGCAAGTAGGCGCTTAATATCGTTGTCGTCAAAGTTCGCAACTCCCCGAAAGTCGAACCCGGCGAAGGCAGCACGAAAGTTCTCGCGCTTGGCCGGAATGGTGCGCCAGCTCCGCCCTGACTGGAAACTCCGGCGTGACGGCAGCCCATCGGCACCGTGGGCGTCCATCCGTTCCAATTACGGTTGCAGCATCAGGCCGCTGCCGCATAAACTTGAACAGAAACTGAACCAGATCCTCCGTTACGATACAGTCTCAGCTCTCCGAAAAACCCTGACGAGGGACAATCGGCGACCGCACTGCTAAAGGCTAACATTACCGCTTGGCAGGTCTGAACCTGCTGGCGGCGATCTGGATACCGCGCGCGCCTACGGGAAACGGTTGGCCGAGGTCGCGAGCCGCTGGAACAGCTGATCCAGCTGTCTGAATAATCGGCCCGGCCGCCCGGATCGGATGTGCTGCGGCCGGGTTGCGCTCAGTCCGCGACCCCCGCCCGCCCGATCAGCGCCATGAGCGTTCCGGTCATCGTTGCGACGAGCTTTTCATCCTGGCTCTTCACGGCATAGGCACGCGCCTCGCATATGGTCAGCGTCCTGCCTGGTTTCACCACGTCAGCGACGAAGCGAAACCGTTCGCCGTCCGCCGGGTTGAGTAGGTTGATCTTGAATTCGGCCGTCAACACTGCCGCGTCCGCTGGCATCAGCGAAAAGGCCGCGTATCCGCAGGCGCTGTCCAGCGCTGTCGACAGGATTCCGGCATGCAAAAACCCATGCTGCTGGGTCAGTGCAACCTGATGTGCCATTTCCAGAACGATGCGGCCGGGTAACAACTCGGCAATGCTGATCCCCAACGTGTTCATCACCTTCTGGCGATCGAAACTGTTGCGCACGCGTGCGTCATAGTCGGGGTTTTTCGGTTTGAATTGTGTCATGGCGGGTCTTCCTCTTCGATTTCATTCGTCAATGACCAATCTTAGGCGGTCTTTGAGGCGCGTATCTTGTAGCGAAAGGTCAAAACGACGCGGAATAGACAGAGCGCGCAACGCGCCGGGCGGTTTGCCGGCGAAGATCCGGCAAGCGGCGGACAAGTGAGATTGATCGTAGTATCCGGCGTCCAGCGCCAGATCGCTCAGCAGCAGGGTCTTTGACGCAAGCTGCCCGAGAGCCCGGCGAAAGCGTCGCAAGGTCGCAAGCCGCCGCCGCGACACGCCGGTTTCCGCCCGCACCTTTCGACGTTTGGTCCGGTCGCTGTAAGCTCCGGTTGGTGCGGCAAAGCGCAGGTCTCTCGCAAGGCCGTCAAGCACCGCGATGAGCGCAGGCAGGTCATCGTCCCCGTTCTGAACCCGGGCCAGTTCTGAGGCCAGCATGTCCAGCCCTTTGGAGTCGGGAAATCGCTGCGGTCGTGACGACAGTCGCAGCCCGGCCACGACACCCAGGAATGGCCTTGGGCGGGGCGAAAAATAGGGGCGCGGTTCTGCCAGCGATACGCGCCCGCCGCCGCTGTCGTCGCGCGTTACCGAAAGGGTAAAGAGGTCGGTTGCGAACCGCCCGTGTCCACCACCGCTCAGCACACCGGTATCGCGGAACACGAACAAATGGTCGATCTGTTTGGCCGCTTCCTCAGGCGGAGCCAGTTCGAGATAACGCGGCGGCTCCATCAGGTTACTTGACGAAAGCATCCCGGTTCTCGGCGACGAAATCGGCAAATCGGCGCGCCGGGCGTCCCATCACATCACTGACCGTGGTCTCGATGCCGGCAAGGTAGCCCTTGGGCGCGATGGAAGCCAATTCGACCATGGCTCTGGCGACCTCGTCCTGCATTCCGCCAGCCACCATGCCCGCCTTGGCATTTTCGGCCGACAGGGACACGCACGACACTGTTCGTCCCGTCACCCCGGACAGAAGGGCCGCGATGTCATCCCCTGCAAGAGCTTCGGGCCCGGTCAGGCCAAGAGCCTTGCCTTCGTAACCCGGAGCGGTCAGCGCCTCGGCGGCGACATCCGCGATGTCGCGGGCGTCGATCCAGGCCACGGGGCCGCCCAGATCGTCATAGTACACGGCGTCCTTTGCAATGTTGCCGGCCTGCCACAGCAGGTTCTGCATGAAATAGGTCGGCTGGACAAAGGTCCAGTCAAGGCCGCTTTGCTTCAGCAGCTCCTGGGTTTCGGAATGCCACTTTCCAAAGGTCAGCCCCGCCTTGGGCGACGCGCCAAGCCCCGTGGCCACAACGATATGGCGCACGCCCGCGGCCTTGGCCGCCTCGATCACGTTCGCCTTCCACTGGCGCATGTTCAGATGGGCAGGCGTGACCAGGTATATCTTTTCTGCCCCGTCACAGGCCCGCGCCAGCGCGGCAGGGTCCGTGAAATCCGCTGCGACCGCCTCGCATCCTTTGGCCCTTAGCGCATCTAACTTGGAGGGGGCGCTGGTGACAGCGCGCACGGACGCGCCTTTTGCCAGAAGCGTATCGACGAGGGGCGCGCCAGTCGTGCCCGTGGCTCCGAAAACAGTGATCATGACTTTTCCTTTTGCAGGTCTGCGATGGGCTGAATGGTTTCCGGGTTGCTGATCGACGACAGATCGCCCGGATCTTCACCGAGAAAGGCGGCACGCACGACACGGCGCATGGTTTTCATGCTGCGGGTCTTGGGCAGCGCTTCGACAAAGTGGATCTCGCGCGGGCGGAAGGGCTTCGAGACGATCTCTCCGACACGATCCTTGAGCCGGTTCACGAGCTCCGCGTCCGGCGACACATTTGGGGCCGCCACGCAGACGCAGACGACGGCCACGCCCTTGATGTCATCAGGTGCCGCGATGGCAGCGGCGTCCACCACCTCTCCGGTTTCGGTCAGGGCCGCCTCGATCTCGGGCGGGCCGATGCGTTTGCCGGCGATGTTCAGCGTGTCGTCCGACCGGCCCAGGATATACCATGTCCCGTCCGGATCGCAGCGCACCCAGTCGCCGTGCCGCCAGAGGCCGGGGAAGGTGGACCAGTAGGTTTCAAGGTAGCGATCGCGGTCCCCCCAGATGGCCGGGGTCAGACCCAGAGGCGGCTGGGTCACGACCAGTTCGCCGACCTCGCCCGGTGCGGCTTCGCTGCCGTCCTGGCGCAGAACCTTGGCCCCGACACCCAGGGCCTGGGCCGAAAATCCGCCGGGCTTGAGCTCGTGCAGCACGGTCGAGGTCAGGATCGCGCCAAAAAGCTCGGTCCCGCCCGAGATGTTCAGCGGCACGGCGCGGCGGCGACAGATATGATCGAGCTGCCAGAGCCAGGCATCCTCGGTCCAGGGCTCGCCGGTCGAGGCGACGATGCGCAGGGACGACAAGTCGTAGCCCGACAAAGATTCAGTATCCTGCGTCATGAACTGCCGTACCAGGGTCGGGGCCACGCCGAGATGCGTGACCTCCATCTCGGACGCAAGACGCAACAGCCTGAAGGGATCGCCGGGCATTGATGGTGCGCCCTCGGCCAGCACCAGAGTCGAACCGGACAAGAGCACCGACAAAAGGGTAAGCGGTCCCATGACCCACCCCATGTCGGTCATCCAGAGGTGCCGGTCATCCCGTTTCATGTCGAGGCAAAGCAGGAAATCGGCCGTGGCCTTGGCCTGCACGCCCAGATGGGTATGCACGACGCCCTTGGGCCGTCCGGTGGTGCCTGACGTATAGGCGATCAGAAAGGTGGCTTCGGCCTTGACCGGAACGGCGGCAAGCTCCGGACTGGCGCGGCCCACGGTTTCGCTCCAGTCCAGATCGCGGGCGGGATCGGCTACCGCACCGCCGAACCGTCGCAGGCTGATCACGGTATGAACCGATGGCACGTCGGTCAAAGCCTGGGCGAGGCTCGCCTCCATCCAGACCGGCTTGCCTCGCCGGGGTGTGGCATCCGCTGTCAGCACCGCCACGGCATCCGCGTCGTTCAGGCGCGATACGATGGCATGAGGCGCAAAACCGGAAAACAGCGGCACCGCAACCGCGCCCAGCCGGGCAATCCCCAGAAGCGCGGCCTCGATTTCGGGGATCATCGGCATATAGATGCCCACCGCCTGACCGGGCCTTACACCGCGCGTGGCAAGGGCCGAGGCAACGCGGGAGGCTTCGGCGGTAAGGTCGGAATAGGTCCAGCGGCGGCGGCTTCCGTCTTCGCCGACCCAGTCGATTGCGACCTTGTCGCCCAAGCCATCGACAATTCGGGCGTCAAGACAGGTTTCCGTCAGATTCAAAGTACTCCCGACGGCCCACCGGATCGATTCGGGCCCTTCGGAGATATCTCGCAACCGGCTGTAGGGCCGCGCGAACCGTATCCCGGCATGGTCAATGATCCGGCCCCAGAACCAGTCTGGGTCTTCATTCGAACGGCGGACGAGTTCCTCGTAACTGTCAATGCCGCAGCCCGTCAGAAATGCGGTCAGAGTGCTTGTCCGCTGGATGTCAGAGCCTGGCTGAAACATTCGCAACCTTTCTAGAATGAAAAAGGGCCGCACAAAAGGCGCGGCCAGTCGGGGAGGTAACTCTTTTGGCACGGTTTGGCAGCAACGCCTGGTGTCCGGCGCTGCTGTCATGGCTTCAACCGTGCATGGACAAGCCGCCCGAAACCGAAATCACCTGGCCGGTAATGAACCCTGCGTCGTCCGACGACAGGAAGCAGATGATGCCAGGGTAATCCGTCGGCTGCGCCAGGCGCTTCATCGGAATCGCCCGCTTGAGACCTTCGGCGATCTTTTGACCTGCCTCGCCCTCGGCAAATTGAGCGAACAGAGGTGTGTCGGTCGGTCCCGGGGCGACCGCATTCAATTGTATACCTTTGCGCGCCAGCTCGCGCGCCACGGTCTTCGTGAACGAAATGATGCCGCCCTTGCAGGCTGAATAAACCGCCTCGCCGGATGACCCGACACGACCAGCGTCAGAGGCGATGTTAACCACGCGACCGCCGCCGCTCTTGACCATGCCCGGAAGCACCGCGTGATGCATGTTGAGCGGGCCGTAAAGATTGATGTCGATAACCTTTTTCCAAAGATCGGCATCGGTGTCGAGAAACATTCTGCTGACGTCCCAGCCGGCGTTGTTCACCAGCACATCAATCGGGCCGCCGGATTCGAACTCGGCCACCGCCGTGTCGACTTGACTACGGTCGGTGATATCTACCTTGAAGGCCTGCGCCTTCCCGCCAGCCTCGGTGATCAGTCGGACAGTTTCCTCCGCCCCATCCTTGTTCAGATCGAAAACGGCAACTTCGGCGCCCTCTTCGCCGAACCGTTCGCAAACTGCGCGGCCAATGCCGCTTCCACCGCCGGTCACAATGACCCGTTTTCCACTCAACCCTCGCATGGAGGTCCTCCTCTTCCGATAAACCTTTGTCAAGAACTTGATTCGGAACGTTCCTTGGATTATTCTAACATTTGTTAGATTTAATGCAATGGACAGTCTCGTGTCCCGCAAGTATCGAAATGAAATGGTACACAAGACTGACCCCCCCAGGACACTGAGCGAAGACTTGAGCAAGTCTGAGAGGACACGTGAGGGTATCCTTTCGGCGGCTGCGCGACTTTTTCGGTATGAAGGCTATCACGCAACGACTATGCGCGACATCGCGCAGGAAGCTGGCATTGAGGCCGGCAGCATTTATTATCATTTTCAATCCAAGGACCAGATTCTGAGCGAAGTTCTCGATCTTGGCGTCCGTCAACTATATCAGGCGGTCAGTGAAATCGTTCGGTCGGCACCGACAAGTTCGGAGGATTTTCGCAAGACTTTCGGACTGCTGATTGAAACACACCTTGCCTACCTATTGACCGACAGCGACTTTACGTCAGCCAATATTCGGAACTATCCGATGTTGTCGGACGAAACACGCGCCCCGCATCGCGAATTGCGTGCATCATATGCGGGTGCCTGGGGCAAATTCCTGAATGACGCCAAACGCGCCGACCACCTTCGAAGCGACATATCCACTGCTGTGATCCGCCAGTTCATCCTGAGTGCCATGAACTGGACCGTAGAATGGTACGATGTCGACTCGTATCCGGTGCGCATACTCGCGGAACGAATGAGTAAGCTGATACTTGACGGAATGTGTCCACATCGCAAGGCGGATACCGAAGGCTTGAAGCTGTGCCCCGCCACTACCGCCAAAACCCCGGATCCCGACAGCAAGGCGGCTAAGACCCGTGCAGAAATTCTAAAGGCCGCAGCGCGCGTTCTGAGGGACAATGGCTACAAGGCGACCACGCTGAGAAAGATCGCGGAAGAAGCGGACATGAAAGCGGGCAGCGTCTATTACCATTTCAACTCCAAAGAAGCGATCGTTGACGAAGTTCTAAACGCCGGACTGAGGGACTTGCTATCAGGTGTCGAAGCCGCCGTTCGGAAATTCGATGCCCCGTACGATCATCACGCCAAGATAGCGACTGCAATCTGGGCGCACCTGGATTTCCTCTTCAAGGCAAGTGAATTCACCTCGGCGAATATCAGAAGCTATGGAATGCTCCCCAATCATTTCAGGGAGAGGCACAGGGGTATTCGCCATGAGTATGGAAAACTCTGGGATCGGATACTCCGTGAAGCTCAGGACGACGGTGCCATACGGTCGGATATCAAGATCGTCCCCTTGCGCCAAGTGATGTTGGGTGCCTTAAACTGGACGGTGGAATGGTTCGACCCGAACAAGGCAGGAGTGGAAGGATATCTATCACTGCCTGAATTCTCCAGCATGCTCATCAATCTGCTATTGGAAGGCATTTGTAACCGGGAAGCGACCCCGTCCACAGGACAAGGTAGCCCTGAAAGCGGTTGCCCCGGTCAGACCAGAAGGAAGTGATACAGCCCTTCGGCAACCGCCTTTTCCCGATCCGTCTGCCAGCTGAGCACGCTGACGCTTGCCATCCGCTTGCCTTTGCGCGTGACGTTAGCGCGCGCAAAAAGCGGTCCCTTCACACCGGGTCTGAGGTAATCGACGGTCAGGTTGATCGGCTTGGCCGGAACGTCGGCGAAATCGGGCTGTACCGCGATGGCGGCAGTGGCCTCCATAAAACTCGCGATTATGCCGCCATGGTAGTACTCCATGATCGGGTTACCGATATGGCGGTCATCAAAGGTCATTTCCGCCTCAGCATGGAGACTGTCTAGACTTCTGACCTCAAAGTTGAGAAATCGGAAGAACGGCACCCGGGATACATTGGCATTGACAGTTTGCACGTCCATCACGAGGTTTTTCCTTTTGTCATTGCGTCAAACAGGCTGGTTTCGCCGCGCGTCAATGCAAACGAGGCGGTTCCCCTAGCTATTTCAGCATCCTCATGGCCCGCGAACCAGACGCTGCCGGAATTGAAGGCGATGTGGCGGGTCTTGCGAAAACAATGCGCTTGAACGATGACATCCGCGCGCGAACGGGCCGGGCGCAGGTAATCAACTCTGAGGTCAAGAGTGGCCATGGTACTGACGCCTTCGATGGCAACAAAGTTCGCCAGTCCAAAGACACTGTCCAGAAGTGCCGTCAGGATACCACCGTGGAGCAGCGATTGTTCCGCATCGACGCAAAAGTCCGGATTGAACGGCATCCGAACCCGAACACCTTCCGTCGAGACCTCTTCGATCTCAAGCGCCATATGCGTTATCAGACCCTTGCCGCGCGCATTCCACATCTGCGCGATTTGCTCCATCTTCTTTTGGGTGATGTCTGACATGCGATCTTTCCTTTAACGCCCCGTGAAATTGGGTTTTCGTTTTTCGACGAACGCAGCAACCGCCTCGTGGTGGTCTTCGGTCTGATGCATGAGCGCCTGATAGGCCGCCGCGGAATTCAGGAAATCCGGCAGGTCCATCCGTTCGGCATTGCGCATCAGACGCTTGGCGACCCGCACCGCGCGCGGCGGTTTCGCGGCGATGACAGCGGCCCGTTCACGGGCCCGTTCCATCAATTTTTCATGAGGCACAAGTTCAAGCACCATACCAAGCTCCAGCGCTTCCTTGGCCTCGACCATGCGCCCCGAGAAGGTCAGATCGGCGGCCTTCTGGTGGCCCAGACGACGCAACAGGAACCAGCTGCCCGCATCGCCCGGAATGATTCCGAGATTCAGAAACACCTCGCCGAACCTTGCTTTTTCTGACGCGATGCGCATGTCGCACATCATGGTCAGGTCGCACCCCGCGCCCACCGCCGGGCCGTTGACTGCGGCGATCGTCGGAATATCCATGTTGTAGAGCGCAAGCGGCAGCCGCTGCACCCCATCAACATAACTCTGCGCCGCCGCCAGCGGCTCCTTGCGGAACACGCTGTCGGGATCGTTCATCTCCTTGATGTCCCCGCCTGCACAAAAGGCCGGGTCGGCCCCGGTCAGGATCATCACGCTGACCTGAGGATCGGCCTGCACCTTGGCGAAGGTCTCCAGAAGGGCAGCGATCATGTCGTTGCCGGTGACCGGGTTGCGCCGCTCGGGGTCGTTCAGCGTAACCGTAGCGATCCTGTCGGAAATCTCCAGAAGGACGGGCTGTTTATTCATTCTTGCCATCTCCCCGTTCGCGTTTCTCGAACATCGCGGGGTTGATCATGTCCCGCGCGTCATGACCCATATGCAAGGTTTCACCGCCGTCTACATAAATGTCTTCTCCGGTGATGAAACCGCCAAGTTTCGAGGCCAGGAAAATGATCGTGCCTGCGATGTCCTCGGCCGCCCCCATCCGGTTTAGCACCGAGCGGTTCAGCTTTTTCCACTGTTCCGGCGGAATCGGATAGCGGCCAAGCGCATCGGTCTTGATCGTGCCCGGCGCGACACAGTTCAGCCGGATGCCGTACTCGCCCCATTCGGCGGCCAGCGTTTTCATCATGCCCGTCACACCGGCGCGGGCGGCGACGGTGTGTGTAAAGCCGGTAAGCGCGGTGCGCGCAGAGATGGCGGTGACAAACACAACCGATCCACCATTGTCGTACATGAAGTGATCCGCCGCTGCCCGGGTCATCTGCCAAGATCCGATCAGGTTGTTGCGGATCACGGCTTCGAAGCCCTTGTTGGTGATATCGCGGGCGGCCGCGATATACTGGCCGCCGGCATTGTTCACCAAAACATCCAACTGCCCATAGTGGTCCTTGATCCGCCCCATCGCAGCTTCGATACTGTCTTCGTCGCGGGTGTCTCCGGGCACGACAAAGGCCTCGCCCCCCGCCGCCCGGATCATTTCGGCGGTCTCTTCCAGCGGCTCTTCGCGGCGCGCGAACAGCGCAAGCCTTGCCCCGCAAGCGGCCATTTCGATCGCCGTCGCCCGGCCCATTCCAGATCCGGACCCCGTGACCAGGGCAACTTGACCCGCCATGAGATCCGACGCGTAACGCCTTGATTTCGCTTCGCTCATGTTCCGCCCCTAGTTCTTCAGCAATTCGCCAGAGATGATGAGTTTGCGAACCTCCTGGGTGCCTGCGCCGACCTCAAGCACGCGACCGGTCCGGTATAGCCGGTTCACTTCTGTATCACGCATGTAACCCGAGCCGCCGTGAATCTGGACAGCTTTGTCCAGCACGAAGGATGTCGCCTCAGCGGCCTTGTAGATCGCCGCAGCGGTGAGCTTGTGTATTTCGCCGCGCCCGCCTTCGCCCTCTTCGAGGCCTTCACACATGGCAGCGGTGCGCAAGGACAGGCTCCGCGCGGCCTCGATCTGCGTATACATGTCGGCCAGCATCGCCTGAACCATCTGAAAACTGGCGATCGGTTTGCCGAATTGCTGGCGTGTCTTGGCGTAATCGATGGAAATATCCAGCGCCCGCTGCGCAATGCCCAGAGCGTTGAAACAGACGATGGCACGTTCCAGATCAAGTCCGGACATGGTAACGGCAACCCCGCCATCCAGCTTGCCGACCATGTTTCTGGCCGGAACACGGCAATCTTCGAATACCAGTTCGCCCGTCGGCGAGCCCCGGAATCCCATCTTGTTCAGCTTCTGCGCCACCTTGAAACCGGGCGTGTCGGTTTCCACGATAAAGGCGGAAATGCCCTTGGCCCCTTTTTCGGGCGATGTCTTGGCATAGACCAGCACCAGATCGGCAATCGGCCCATTGGTGATGTAGATCTTGGCGCCGTTCAGGATGTAGTCGTCGCCATCCTTTTTGGCCGTGGTCCGCATCGAGCCAAGCGCATCAGACCCCGCGCCGGGTTCGGTCAGACCCAGGGCACCCACCAGCGTGCCGTCGCACAGACCTGGCAGGTATTTTCGGCGCAACTCGTCATTGGCGTTGCGATAGATATTATTGACGCAGAGGTTGTCGTGCGCCACATGGGTCAGTCCGATGGCCGCCGAGGCGCGCGACATTTCCTCGGTGATGATACAGGCCGAGGTAAAATCGAGCCCGGCACCGCCGAATTCCGTCGGCACGTTCAGTCCCAGGTAGCCCATTTCGCCCAGCTTGGGGAAAACCGAAGACGGCAGGTCATCAGTATCGTCCATTTCCGCATTCAGATGGTGGAATTCGGACATGAAGAACTTGCCGGCCTGATCGGCCAGGGCCTGCTGTTCGTCCGTCATGAAATGTGTTGGCAGAGCGGTGTCGTTGCGCAGTTGCTTGTTCATTGTCTCGTCCCCCTCAGGCGCGCAAAAGTTCTTCGGCAATGATGATCTTGCGGACTTCGCTTGTTCCCGCGCCGATCTCCAACAATTTGTTGGCGCGGAACAGCCGGTTGATCTCGGTGTCCTGCATGTAGCCAGAGCCACCATGAATATGACAGGCTTCGGTCACCGCCTTGTTGAATGCCTCGCCTGCGTAAAGACAGGCCGCCGCGGTCAGTTTGTGGATTTCGCCACGGCCCCCGGCCCCTTTTGGTAGGCCCGTACAGGCGGCCAGTGCCCGATAACCGAATGCGCGCGCGGTTTCGACCTCGGTGTAGATCTCGGCCAGTTTCGACTGCATCATCTGGAAACTTGCAATCGGTTTGCCGAATTGTTCGCGAATCTTGGCGTATTCCAGCCCTAGTTCCAGGGCGCGTTCGGCCATGCCAACGCAGACTGAGGCAACCATAGCACGCTCCAGATCCAACCCGCTCATTACCACCGAAACGCCGGTGTTTTCCGGTCCAACCATGGCGGATGCGGGTACGCGGCAATCCTCAAACACCAGTTCTCCGGTTGGCGAGCCGCGAAAGCCCATCTTGTCAAGCTTTTGCGCCACCTTGAAACCGGGATTGTCCGTCTCGATGATGAAAGCAGAAATGCCCTTGGCGCCCTTCGACTTGTCGGTTTTGGCATAAAGCAGGATCACATCGGCAATGGGGCCGTTGGTGATGTAAATCTTCGAGCCGTTGATGACATAATCATCACCGTCGCGGCGGGCAGTTGTGGCCATGGATCCGAGCGCATCGGATCCCGCACCCGGTTCGGTCAGGCCCAAAGCACCAACCAGCTCGCCCGAGCAAAGGCCCGGCACGTATTTCTTCACATGCTCTTCGGATCCATTGCGCAGCAGGTTATTCAGGCACAGGTTGTCATGCGCCCCGTGTGAGAGGCCCACAGCCGGATTCCACTTCGAAATCACCTCGGACACCAGCGCCTGGGTGAACTCGTTCTGTCCCGATCCGCCAAGCTCTTCGGGTGCGGTAATCCCCAGCAGGCCCAGCTCGCCCATCTGCTTGAACAGATCATCGGGCCACCATTCCTCGTCATCCATACGCGCTTGCAGTGGGTGTAGCACCTCGCGCGACACCCGATCCACGTGATCGACGATCTGCCGTTGCTCATCAGTCAAAGAATAGTTCGCCCTGATGGCTTCCAGATCAGCCGAGATGGCCTCACTTTGAGTGGTCATATCATCCTCCCGAAAAATGTCGTCCGCCGTGTTGACCAAAATCAAACATATGTTAGAAAATAGATCAAGCCAAGCTTTTGACGACCTGACGTAAGAAAGCGCGGTGTCCTGCAATACAGAGGGGGGGGGAGCTTCGGAAATGACTGAGAGCGTTGTTCAATCGCAGGCGCTCGGCAAAGAAGTGCGTATCACGATTCGACGTCCTGACAATCGAAATGCCCTCAACCGTGAGGTCGCAGACGGGATCATGGCCGCCATATGTGCTGCCGAGAGGGACAGCGATTGCCGCGTGATCGTTCTGACCGGCGAGGGCGAGCGCGCCTTCTGTGCCGGGGGCGACATCAAGGCGGGGGCGGATGGCGGCCCGTTTGTTCAGGATCCGGCGGACCCGGATCATTTTGCCGGAAGGTTGTTCGAGACGATACAGGCGTGCCGAAAGCCAACGATCGCGCGCATCAATGGCGTCGCTATGGGGGCAGGAGCGGGCATCATCTGTGCCTGCGATCTGGCTGTGATGGCGGATCATGCTCGCATCGGAACGCCGGAAGTGAAGGTGGGTCTGTTTCCCATGACGATCGTGCCACCCATGATGCGCGTGCTGCCCCGGCGGAGGCTGATGGAGATGTTCATCACCGGCGTTCCTCTGACGGCCGAGGAAGCCCTGCAGTTCAATCTGGTCAACTATGTGACCGATGCCGCGGGGCTGGACGACAAGGTTGCAGAACTGGTTGCCCAGATCGCCGCGCAGTCGCCGAGCGCGATCCGGCTGGGAAAATACGCCTGTCACGCGATGGAGGACATGACCTATCCGCAGCAGATGCGGTTTGCAGAAACACTGTTACCGCGTGTGGCGCAGACCGAAGACGCGCGCGAAGGCTTTGATGCCTTTATTGAGAAGCGCAAACCCGAATGGACGGGCCGCTGATCAAACGGGGAGGAGAGGAATATGTCGGAACGAAAGCTGCGCATCGGATGCGCGTCGGGTTTCTGGGGCGATACGCCGGAAGCGATCGGTCAACTGGTCTCAAAGGGCGAGATCGACTATCTGGTGTTTGACTATCTGGCAGAGGTGACAATGTCGCTGATGGCGCGGGCCCGCGCCAAAGCGCCCGAGTCGGGCTATGCGCCGGACTTCGTCAAGGCGCTGGCACCCTGGTTGTCGGATATCAAGGCAAAAGGGATCAAGGTCGTTGCCAATGCAGGGGGCGTGAACCCGCGTGGCTGCAGCGATGCGCTTGCCAAAGCCGCCGCCCAGGCCGGGATCGATCTGTCCGTCGGAGTCGTGCTAGGCGATGACCTGTTGCCCAGGGCCGATGAAATTCGCAAAAACGGTCAGACGGAAATGTTCTCGGGTGTCGCATTTCCAGATGATATCTGGAGCATGAATGCCTATCTGGGTGCCCGCCCCATCGCTGCCGCGCTGGATGCCGGGGCCGACATCGTGATCACCGGACGCTGCGCCGACAGCGCGGTCGCGCTTGGTCCCCTGATGCATGAATACGGTTGGGGCGACGATGACTGGGACAAGCTCAGCCAGGGATCGCTGGCCGGCCACCTGATCGAATGCGGCCCCCAGGGAACCGGCGGCAACTTCACCGACTGGCAGGACGTGCCGGGTTGGGACAATATGGGCATGCCCATCGTCGAGGTGTCCGAAGACGGCAGTTTCATCATGACCAAGACGCCTGACACCGGCGGGCTGGTCGTGCCCGGGTCAGTCGGAGAGCAGATGCTCTATGAAATCGGGGACCCGCGCGCCTACCTGTTGCCCGACGTGATCTGCGACTGGTCCGGGGTCACCCTGGAACAGGTCGGACCCGACCGGGTGCTGGTCAAGGGCGGCAGGGGGCTTGGGCGCACCGACAGCTACAAGGTGTCGGCGACCCATGCCGATGGCTGGCGCGCGGTCTCTACCCTGACACTGGCCGCGATTGACGCACCCGCCAAGGCCGAACGTGTGGCCGAGGCGATCCTGACCCGCTGTCGCCGGATTTTCCGCGACCGCAACATGGGAGATTTCCGGCAGGTCAGCGTCGAGGTGCTGGGGGCCGAGGCGGCCTACGGCGCAAATGCGCGCGCCCGGACCCGCGAGGTGGTGCTCAAGATCGGCGCGGTCCATGACGATCGCGCCGCGCTGAACATCTTTGCCGGCGAAATCGCACCGATGGCGATTTCGACCGCGCAGGGTCTGACCGGGTTCTTCGCCGGACGGCCAAAGGTGCAGCCGGTGGTCCGTCTATTTTCCTTCCTTCAGAGCAAGGCCGAAACCCCCGTCGCGGTCGAGGTCGACGGCAAGGATGTGCCCGTGAGCGTGGCCACTACGCCAGTCCACCTTGATCCGCCTGCCGCACCGCCCGCAGATAGCCGCGAGCCCGGTCCGGACGTTGTCAAGGTCCGCCTCGTCGATTTGGCCTGGGGCCGCTCGGGCGACAAGGGGGACATCGCCAATATCGGCATCCTCGCGCGCAAGCCGGACTACCTACCATATATCCGCTCGGCTCTCAGCGAAGAGGTGGTGAAGGACTATTTCGCCCATGTCTGCGACGGCAGGGTAGAACGGTTCGACTTGCCTGGAAGCCATTCGCTGAATTTCCTGTTGCATGAATCGCTTGGCGGTGGCGGCATCGCCTCGGTCCGCATAGACCCGCAGGGCAAAGGGTTCGCGCAGATGCTGCTTGATATCGAAATTCCCGTGCCAGCCGATCTGGCCGCACGTGACGGACTGAATGCCGCGGCCCGGAACTAAGAGGACGACACCATGACCATTTCGAAACTCCTGGTCGCCAATCGGGGCGAGATCGCGGCGCGCGTGTTGCGCACCGCTAAGGCCCGCGGGCTTGCGACTGCCGTGTTGCGTCATGTCGCCGAGCAAGAGGGGCCGGCGCATCTGATCGCAGATGAGGTCGTGATGATCGACGGCCCGACGCCCGTGGCCGCCTATCTCGATATTCCTCAGATCGTCGAAGCCGCCAAAGGGATCGGCGCGGACGCGGTTCATCCCGGCTATGGCTTTCTGTCAGAGAATGCCGGTTTTGTCGCGGCGCTGGAAAAAGCCGGAGTGACCTTTGTCGGCCCGACGTCCGAGGTCATCGACCTGATGGGGGACAAGGTCCGCGCCCGCGCCTTCGTCGAGGAACGCGGGTTTCCCGTCGCCCCCTCGGCCATCGAGGATGATGATCCGGCGAGCTTTGTCGAACGCGCCCGCGCCGTTGGCTATCCGCTGCTCATCAAGCCCTCGGCCGGCGGTGGCGGCAAGGGCATGCGCGTCGTACGCGAGGACAGCACGCTGGAGACCGAAATCGAAACCGCGCGCCGCGAAGGCGAACGATATTTCGGCGACGGGCGGCTTTTCGTCGAACGCTATATCGAACGCCCGCGCCATATCGAGGTGCAGGTGATGGGCGACGGACAGGGCAACGTGGTCCATTTCTGGGAACGTGAATGTTCGATCCAGCGCCGGTTCCAGAAGATTATCGAGGAAACGCCGTCACCGGCGCTGACCCCCGAGCAACGGGATGAGATCTGCGAGACCGCTGCCGGAATTGCCCGCGCCGTCAAATACCGCGGGGCAGGGACTGTCGAATTCATCTATGCACAGGATGGGGCCTTTTATTTCCTGGAAATGAACACCCGCCTTCAGGTCGAACATCCGGTGACCGAGATGGTAACCGGCTTTGATCTGGTTGCCGAGCAGCTGCGTGTCGCGGCGGGCGACGGGCTGAGCGCCGTGCAGGCGGATATTCCCCAAACCGGACACTCGATCGAACTGCGCATCTGTGCCGAGGATGCGACCGCCGATTTTCGCCCCGCGATCGGCAATATCCTGCTGCTGGACGAACCCCAGGGCGAGGGGATCCGCGTAGACAGCGGCATTCTGGATGGCGGCAAGGTAACGACCGACTTCGACCCGATGTTGTCCAAGCTGATCGTGCATGGCCCGGATCGCGCGCAGGCCATCGCCCGTGCCCGGAGCGCGGTGCAAAGCTATGTGATTCTCGGGGTAACGACCAACACCGGTTACCTGGATGCAATCCTTGCACATCCGGATTTCGCCTCTGGTGACGTTTCAACTGGCTTCCTGGCTGAACAATCCGAAACGCTAACCGCGCCGGGCGAAGATGTCTCTGACTTGCTGATAGCGGCGGCGGCCCTATCGGACGAGCGCCTGGTGAGTGACGTAATGCAGATACCGGAAATGTACCGCAAGATGGGTGGGTGGAGAAACTGATGCAACGGATTTTTCAGATCGACGGAGAAGAGACTGATTGCTGGCTGGGTCATGATGGCAGCCGGTTCGTGCTCAACACCCCCACTGGCGCTGTTGCCTGCCAATTGGATCCGACGGGTCTGCCGGGCGGTTACAAGCTGCGGGCCAAGGGTGTTGTGCGCGAATTGCGACTGGCCGTGGGGCCGGAAGCAACTTTTGTGCACATGGACGGGCGAACCTACGAAGTCGGGCGGGTTGATCCCGCCGAACGCCTGGCCGGAAGCGACGGTGGCGCGAGCGACGACCGATTGGTGGCGCCCATGCCGGGTGTCGTGGTGTCAGTTGCGGTTAAACCCGGCGATGCGGTTGAAGAAGGCCAGCCACTTCTGGTGATCGAAAGCATGAAGTTGGAAACCACACTGACGGCGCCGCGCGACGGGGTCGTTGCCGAAATGCCATTCGCCGAAGGCGACAGTTTTGGTCTGAAAGACATCCTGGCCCAATTGGCTCCGGAGGAGGAGTGACCATGCGCAGAATTGAAAGTCAGATCGACACCAATGCCGCCGACTACAAGGCAAATTTCGCCGCCATGTCTGAACGGCTGAAGGAATTCCACGCTCGCCAGCACGCGGCGCGTTTCGAACGTCCGCAACGCGATATCGACCGCCTCGCCCGCCAGAACAAACTGGGCGTGCGCGAGCGGTTGAAACTGCTGCTGGACCCCGGCACTCCGTTTTTGGAATTTTCAACCCTGGCGGCCTGTCGTGAATATGACGGGGTGGTGCCCGGCGCAGGCGTGGTTACGGGGATCGGCATCGTGCAAGGCCGCGAGGTCGCCATTCATGCCAATGATGCCAGCGTCAAGGGCGGTGCCTGGTATCCGCATACCGTGAAAAAGGTCGTGCGTCTTCTGGATGTCGCGCTGGAAAACCGTCTGCCGGTCATCCATATCTGCGACAGCGCGGGCGGTTTCCTGCCGCTGCAGCACGGGGTGTTTCCCGACCGGTATCTGGGCGGGCGGGTGTTCCGCAACCAGGTCAAGCTGAGCCAGGCCAATATCCCGCAGATTGCCGTGGTCGGCGGACACTGCACGGCTGGCGGTGCCTATGTGCCGACGCTGAGCGACTACAACATCATCATCGAAGGCACAGGCGCGATTTTCCTTGGCGGTCCCCCGCTGGTCAAGGCGGCTACCGGCGAAGAGGTCGGTGTTCAGGAGCTTGGCGGCGCGGTCATGCACACCTCGGTATCGGGCACCGGCGACTATCGCGCCGCGACCGAACAACACGCCTTTTCACTGGCGCGCGAGATTGTCAGCCAATGGATGCGCACCCCGAAAACGATCATCGAAACCGCCGCTTTTGAAGAGCCATACTACGACCCCAAGGAGCTTTATGGGATCATCCCCAAGGACCGGAAAACCCAGTTTGATATGCGCGAGGTTCTGGCGCGGATCGTCGATGGCTCGCGCTTTCACGAATACCAGCCCGACTATGGCACCACGATGGTTTGCGGCTTTGCCCATATCTGGGGTTACAAGGTCGGCATCCTTGCCAACAACGGGGTGCTGTTCAACGACAGTTCGCTCAAGGCAGCGCATTTCATGCAGTTGTGCAACCAGAACCGCACGCCTCTGGTCTTTTTCCAGAACATCACCGGCTATATGGTGGGCCGCGAATACGAAGAACGAGGCATCGCCAAGGATGGCGCCAAGATGCTGATGGCGCAGGGCGGCTCGGTCGTGCCGAAGTTTACCGTGATCGCCAATGCGTCTTACGGGGCCGGCAACTACGGGATGTGCGGACGGGCCTGGGACGCGCGCACGCTGTTCATGTGGCCCCAGGCCGAGATCGGCGTGATGGGGGCGGATCAGGCCGCAAATACCATGGCGGACGTCAAGATTCGGCAGCTTCAGCGCGAAGGCAAAGAGCTGACCGAAGAAGAAATCGCCGCGATCCGCGAACCGGTGCTGGAAAAATACAAGCGCGATGTCGAGGCTTATACCTCGACCTCGGAATTGTGGGACGACGGCATCCTCGATCCGGCGGACACACGCAACGCGCTTGGCATGTCGATTTCTGCCTCGCTCAATGCACCGATCGACGATCCGCACTACGGGATCTTCCGTCTGTAAAGGCTTGAGGGACGGCACACCGGGTCGGGGAGTGCCGTTCCGCGTCAAGGCGCTTCCATCTGGTGCTTTCGGAATCTGAAGTAGTCCTGACCGGTCCGGTTCCCGGACCGGTCAGGACGATGTCCGCCGCGCCTCCTGAATGGAGACGACGTCAGAGGCCGCCATGCCGGGCCGGTTTGCCTCGACCGCCTTCAGCGGCTCGACCGGCGTCAATCCGGCCAGACAGTCGCGCGCAAGTTGCTGGTATTCCGCGGTGCCGCGCGTTTTCCACGCGATTTCTTTCTCGCTGACCTCGCGGATCACCTTTGCCGGCGATCCCACCACCATCGAACGCGGCGGAATCACGGTTTCGCCACGCACAAACGCCTGCGCGCCGACAATCGATTCCGCCCCAAGCTCTACACCATCCATAATGACGGAATTCATTCCGACCAGAGCGTTCCGGCCCACTGTGCAACCGTGCAGGATCGCGCCATGGCCGATGTGGCCGTCGCTTTCCACCACGGCGTCGCGGCCGGGAAAGGAATGGATGATGCAATTGTCCTGAACATTGGCTCCATCCCCGATCACGATCCTGCCGAAATCGCCCCGCAAGCTTGCTCCGGGGCCGATGTAGCATCCATGACCCAAGATGACATTTCCGATCAGAACGGCCTGGGGGTGGACATATGTATCCTCGGGCACGACGGGTATAAAACCCTTGAACTCATAACAGTATGCCATTCCGACCACCTTTCGTAAGCTGAGTGCTAAACGCTTGTCAGCGGTTGCGCCGGGACCAGAATCCCTCAATTGTGCCGCCGATCAGGGCGTGTGGCCCGAAAACAAACACAAGTTAGAAAATAGCGCAAGCTCCCTACGTCACAGCTTGGCGATATTGACACTTCCCAAGGTTGGGATTTAAAATCTAACAAATGGTAGAAAATAGGCTGGCGGACCGATTAGGGTGGCCTGACCGAACTTGGGAGAGAGAGAAATGACAGACAAAGCCTATGTTGCAGGCGTTGGGATGGTCCCGTTCCAGAAGCCGGGAAAATCCGAAAGCTACGATGTGATGGCGACCGCTGCGACCCGGTCCGCTCTGGCAGACGCGGGGTTGGATTATGATAAAGTCCAACAGGCCTATGTTGGCTATGTCTATGGCGACAGCACCTGCGGTCAGCGCGCCCTGTACCATGTCGGAATGACAGGCATCCCGGTTCTGAATGTGAACAACAACTGCTCGACCGGATCGTCCGCCCTGTTCCTGGCCAGGCAGGCAGTTGAAAGCGGCGCGGTCGAATGTGCTCTGGCACTTGGGTTCGAACAGATGCAGCCCGGCGCAATCGGTGCGATGTTCCATGACCGGGTCAGCCCGTTTGCGGCATTCGACAGTGAAACCGACGATCTGGTTGGCCGTTCCGAAATCCCGCTGGCACTGCGGTACTTTGGCGGTGCGGGCAAGGCGCATATGGACGAGTTCGGCACACCCGTCGAGACCTTCGCCAAGATCCGCGCCAAGGCCAGCCGACATGCTGCGAAGAATCCGGTTGCCCTGTTCCGGCAGGAGGTGACGGCGGAAGATGTCATGGCCGCCCAGGTCGTCTGGCCCGGCGTCATGACCAAGCTCATGGCCTGTCCGCCAACCTGTGGCGCGGCGGCGGCGATCATTTGTTCCAAGGAATTCGCCGACAAGCACGGATTGGACAGTTCCGTTCGGATCGCGGCGCAGGCCATGACAACAGACGGACCGGAAACTTTCGAAGCCCATGACATGCGCGAAGTGGTCGGCTTTTCGATGGCCAAGCGCGCCGCCGATCAGGTTTACGAGGACGCGGGCATCGGGCCCGAGGACGTGGATGTGGTCGAACTGCACGACTGTTTCGCCCACAACGAGCTTATCACCTATGAGGCGCTTGGCCTTTGCGGTCGCGGCGAAGCGGCGAAATTCGTTGATGATGGCGACAACACCTACGGCGGAAAATACGTGACCAACCCGTCGGGCGGTCTTTTGTCCAAAGGCCATCCGCTTGGGGCGACCGGCCTAGCGCAATGTACCGAGCTCGTTCAGCAGCTTCGCGGCCAGGCAGATGCGCGCCAGGTTGATGGCGCACGTCTGGCGCTTCAGCACAATCTGGGCCTCGGCGGGGCCTGCGTCACCACGCTTTATGAAAAAGCCTGATAGCGCCTTTCGGGAGGAATCAATATGACTGGAAAACTCGACGGGCGCGTGGCGCTGGTCTCGGGCTCGGGCCGGGGCATTGGCCGCGAAATCGCTCTCAAACTGGCCTCGGAAGGGGCCCGGCTGGTGATCAACGATCTGGATGCGGATCCGGCCAATGAAACCGCCGAGGCGGTGCGCGCAATGGGAGCTGAGGCCGTGGTCTGTGCCGGCAGCGTCACCGAAGACGGTTTTGCCGAACGGTTCATCAAGACCGGCGTGGACAGCTTTGGCGGGTTAGACATCATCGTGAACAACGCAGGCTACACTTGGGATAGCGTCGTTCAGAAGATGTCCGACGAACAGTGGCAGGCGATCATCGACGTCCACCTGACGGCACCTTTCAAGATCCTGCGCGCTGCCCAGCCGGTGATCAGCGCCAAGGCCAAGGAAGAGGCCGCCGCCGGGCAAGAGGTGTTCCGCAAGGTGGTCAACATCTCGTCCATCGCAGGGACCGGCGGCAATGCTGGCCAGATCAACTATTCCGCCGCAAAGGCCGGTATCCTAGGGGTCACCCGGACGATGGCCAAGGAATGGGGCCGCTATAAGGTCAACGTCAACGCCGTCGCCTTCGGCCCGATTCGCACCCGCTTGACCGAAGGCAGCGCGGATGGCGACAGCACGATCAAGGTCGAAGAAAAAGAGATCAAGGTCGGCGTGAATCCCGATCTCCTGTCCCAGATGGAGCGCATGATCCCGCTGGGCCGGGTCGGCACTCCGGAAGAAGCTGCCGGTGCCGTCTATCTGTTCTGTGCGCCGGAATCGAACTTCATTTCAGGCCAGCACGTCATCTGCGGTGGCGGTTTCGTGATCTAAGGCATTTGCCCGGACCCGATGACGGGGTCCGGGCAAGCACATTAATGTCTGGGCGGCCTCTTGGCGGTCGCCAATGCGGAATTTTCCGCAAACTCTAGTCTGGCACGATCACGACGATTTACTCATTTGCGTTATTAACCTAACAGGCGTTAGTTAGGCGTTGGGGCGATACGAAAGTATATGGCACAAAACACGGCAATCAAAATCAACGAGACATCGCGCAGCGCGGTTGGACGGGATGGGGTGCTGGACATTGCCGCGCGGCTTTTCCGCGAACAAGGCTACGGGTCCGTTTCGCTCCGAAAAATTGCCGAGGCCGCCGGGATCAAGGCGGGTAGCATATATTATCATTTCGGTTCCAAGGACGAGATCGTCGCGGCCGTTCTTGATGCAGGGATTCGAGTCGTTCACGAGAGCATGAGAGACGCCGTCACCGACCTGCGGGCCGATGCCGACGGCGAAACGGTACTGCGCGCCGCGATCCGGGCGCATCTGCGCGCGCTTATTGATGTGAGCGATTATACATCGGCGAATGTGCGTATTTTCGGGCAGGTGCCGCAATCCGTCCGGGATGCCAACTTGCCCACGCGCAGGGCCTATGAGGCAGAGTGGGACAGTCTTCTGTCCCAGCTTAAGAAAGATGGCACGCTGAAGCAAGACGTCGATATCCGTCGCCTGCGCCTGATGCTGATCGGTACATTGAACGCCACGCTCGATTGGTTCGACCCGGACCGCGGTAGCGCCGATGCGTTGTCACGCACCTATGCCGATGTGTTCCTCAACGGGATACTCCAAAGACAGGATACCTGACTTCATGGCACGTCTTGAAACAGCGGTGCTGACCGCATCAGAGACCTACACCCGCAACCACGCCGCACAAAGCGAGCGCGTCGAAACGCTGCGTGCGCGGATCGCCGAAGCAACGGCTGGCGGCCGCCCCGATATGGTCGCGCGGCATCGCAAGCGCGGCAAGCTGTTGGTCCGCGAACGGATCGACCTGCTGGTGGATCCGGGCACTGCGTTTCTTGAGCTGTCGTCGCTTGCCGCCTACGGTCAATACGGGGGCGAGGTGCCCGGTGCGGGGATCGTGACCGGTATCGGGATCGTCCACGGGCTGCCCTGCGTTGTGATCGCCAACGATGCGACAGTGAAGGGTGGGTCTTTCTATCACGAAACCGTGCAGAAACACATCCGCGCCCAGGAAATCGCAGCCGAGAACCGGCTGCCCTGCCTCTATCTGGTGGATTGCGGCGGTGCCTATCTGCCAGAGCAGGACCGGGTTTTCCCCGATGCCCGCCATTTCGGCAATTCCTTTTATCGTCAAACCAACATGTCCGCGAGCGGCCTGCCGCAGATCTCGGCGGTCTTTGGAGGCTGCACGGCCGGTGGGGCCTATATCCCGGCCCTGTCGGACGAAGTCATCATGGTACGCGGCAACGCACGCATCCATCTGGGCGGCCCCTCGATCGTCAAGGTGGCGATCAACGAAGAGGTTGATGGAGAAACATTGGGGGGGGCCGAGATGCATTCGCGCGTCTCCGGTGTGTCTGACCATCTGGCCGAGGACGAGTATCATGCGCTTGCTCTGATGCGCGACATCGTATCCGAACTGGGCCTGTCGCGCCCGATGGGTCCCGATGCAACCTGCGCGCCGCCGGCGCGCAACCCAGAGGAACTGCTTGGCGTCATCAGCGCCGATCGCAAACAGCCCTATGACATGCGCGAGGTTCTGCTGCGCATGATCGACGCCGGCGAATTCCGCGAATTCAAGCCCGGATGGGGTGAGACGCTGGTCTGCGGCACCGCGCGGATTCACGGCTATCGAGTGGGCATTCTCGCAAATAATGGGGCGCTTGTGTCCGACAGTTCGCTCAAGGGCGCGCAATTCGTGTCGATGTGCGATCAACGCAACATCCCGCTTTTGTTCCTCCACAACATCTCGGGCTTCATGGTCGGCACCGAAGCCGAGCGCGGCGGCATTGCCAAAGACAGCGCCAAGCTGGTCTATGCCATGTCGGTTGCCAAGGTGCCGCGCCTGTCGGTCCTCTTGGGCGGCTCATACGGGGCAGGCAACTACGGCATGTGCGGACGTGGTTTCGCCCCGAATTTTCTCTTTGCCTGGCCCACGGCGGAACTGGCCACCATGTCTGCCGACATCGCCACAAATGTGATGCTGGAACTGCGCCGCCAGAAAGGGGGCGACCCGGGCAAGATGGAGGCCGACATGAAGCTGATCGAGGAGCAGGTTCGGGCCCAGTACGGTGAACAGTCCGATCCCTATTATGCCACCTCGCGGCTTTGGGATGACGGGCTGATCGAACCCGCGCAAACCCGCGATATCCTTGGCCTGTGTCTGGCCATCGTGACATCGGTGCCCGAAGCCGGTCGCCATACGCCTGTATTCAGAATGTGAGGCTTCAAGTTGACCAATACCTACAACACGATCCTTATCGAAACCGATGCGCGTGGCGTCGCCACGCTGACGCTCAACCGCCCCGACAAACACAATGCGCTGAATGGCGAATTGATCGCAGAGCTATACGATGCCGCCGAAAAGCTGGCTGCAGATGACGATGTGCGTATTGTGGTCCTGACCGGCGCGGGCAAGAGCTTCTGCGCGGGCGGCGATTTCAACTGGTTCGCCTCTAATGTCGAGAAAACCCGTAGTGAAAGGGTCGCACAAAGCGCCACGCTGGCGCGGCTGTTGCGCCGTCTTGACACGCTGCCCAAACCCTTGATCGGGAGGATCAACGGCCCGGCTTACGGTGGCGGTGTCGGCATGATCTCCGTCTGCGACTACACCATCGGCGCCGAAGGCGCGCGCTTCGGTCTGACCGAGGTAAAACTGGGCCTTCTGCCCGCGAATATATCGCCTTATGTGGTGGCCCGCATCGGCAAGGTGCATTCGCGTGAAACCATGCTGTCGGGGGCGTTGTTCGACACGGCCCGCGCCGAGCGGATCGGTCTGTTGACCGAGGTTGTCGCGCCGGGCGACCTGGACGCCACGGTGAACCGGGTGGTGCATGATCACCTTCAGGCCGCGCCGGGTGCCGTGGCCGATACCAAGGCGCTGATCGCCTATGTCGCGTCCCACGATCTGGAGACCAACATGATCTACACCGCCGACCGGCTGGCCGATGCGTGGGAGACTGAGGAAGGTATCGAAGGCATCAACAGTTTCATCAACAAGGGCGTTCCGTCATGGCGGGTGAAATGAGCTTCACCCGCGTTCTGATCGCCAACCGGGGCGAGATTGCCCGGCGCATCCAGCGCGGGTGCCGCAAACTGGGGCTGGAAAACGTAGCGGTGTTTTCGGACGCGGACCGCGACGCGCCCTTCGTGGCCGAGGCCGATCATGCCGTCTGCATCGGTGGGGCCGCCCCGTCGGACAGTTATTTGAACGTCGAGGCCATCCTTGAGGCCGCGCGGGCGACGGGCGCGTGTGCGGTGCACCCGGGCTATGGTTTTCTGTCTGAGAATGCCGGTTTCGCGGCGGCGGTCGAGGCGGCGGGCCTTGTGTTCATCGGGCCGGAACCCGACGCTATCGCGCGGATGGGCTCCAAGATCGAGGCCAAGGCTGCCGCCGAAGCCGCAGGCGTGCCCGTCCTGCCCGGCTATCGAGGCGAGGATCAGTCCGACGCGCGCCTGCTGCAAGAGGCCGAGGCGCTAGGCACCCCCTTTCTGGTCAAGGCCAGCGCCGGCGGCGGCGGACGCGGGATGCGGCTGGTCTCCGATCCGGGCGACGCACCCGAAGCGATTGCATCTGCCCGGGCCGAAGCGCAGAGCGCCTTCGACGATCCGGCGGTGTTCCTCGAACGCTATGCACCCCGTGCCCGCCACGTCGAAGTGCAGGTTCTGGGCGACACTCACGGCACCGTGCTGCATCTGGGCGACCGCGATTGTTCGCTGCAACGCAACCACCAAAAGCTGATCGAAGAAGCCCCCGCCGCCGATCTTCCCGAGGCTGTGCGCGACCGCATGCGTGCGGCAGCGGTGCGGTTGGCGCAGGCGATCGGCTATCGCTCCGCCGGGACGGTGGAATACCTCTATGACCCCGGGCGCGGTGAATACTACTTTCTGGAAATGAATACCCGGTTGCAGGTGGAACACCCCGTGACCGAGGCGATCACCGGCATCGATCTGGTCGAATGGCAGTTGCGCATCGCGCGGGGCGAGCCGCTGGCGCTGACGCAAGGCGATGTGCAGTTTGACGGGCACGCCATTGAAATCCGCATCGCCGCCGAAAACCCGGCCGAGAATTTCCGCCCCGAAACGGGCGAGATCAGCCTTTGGGCTCCGCCCGCCGGCGTGCGGCTCGATACCGGGGTCGAGGCAGGCTCGGTCGTCAGCCACCATTACGATTCGATGATTGCCAAGCTGATCGTCCACGCGCCGGATCGGGCCGGTGCGATCCGCCGGGCGGTTGTCGCAATGGATGCCTTTGCAGTCGGTGGCGTCGGTCTGAACCTGGCCTATCAGCGCGCGTTGCTGACACACCCGGATTTTGAGGCGTTCCGGCACCATACCTCAGGCCTGCCCGAGATGTTTCCAGGCGGCTGGACTGAACCGTCCGCTGATCCCCGGGACATGGCCCTTGCCGCGATGGCGCTGCATCTGCATCTCGCCCCGGCGGGCGCGTCGCCCTGGGAAAGCCTGGGGTCATGGCGGCTCACGGCCCCTGCGGGGTGGCCCGGTGCAACATCCTATTGGGAGACGACCAAAGACGACCCGATCCGCGTAAACGGCTCCGGGTCGGTGTTGACAGCCGTACAACTGGACGGCCAGACCATCGCGGTCGAGAGTGCCGCCTTAACAGGATGCCGTCTGAGCGGACGCATCGACGGGGTTCCGTTTTCGCGCACCGCCTATGTCTCGCGCGCGCCGGGTCACTGGCGGGTGCACCTGCAAACCCCTGCCGGAATGACCGCGACAGACCTGCGCACGCTGGAAGACCAGCATCTGCAACGTGCCACCGGCGGGTCTGGCGTCGCTGACCTGTTGTCCGCACCCATGCCCGGCGCCGTTGCCGAGGTGCGTGTCGCACGCGGCGACCGCGTTAAAGCCGGTGACACGCTTGTGGTGCTTGAGGCCATGAAGCTGTTGCAAAGCCTGCCCGCGCCGGTCGCGGGCGTAGTGACGGAAATCTATTGTGCACCGGGCGACACGGTTGCCGGGCACGCCCCACTTATCAAACTCGATCCAGAGGAAAACACATGACCAGACAAGACAACATCACCGCGGCCTCCGGCCCGTTCAACGAAGACCTCAACTTGATCCGCGACCAGCTGCGCCGGTTCATCGAAACCGAGGTGACCGCCAAGGCCGAGCCCTGGGAGGAGGAGGGCATGGTGCCCCGCGACGTGCTGCGCCGGATGGGTGATCTCGGCGTTCTGGGGATGCGCTATGACGAACAGTATGGCGGCGCGGGGCTGGACGTGATGTCCAGCGTGGTTTTGGCCGAAGAGGTCGGGCGATCCACCTTCGGCGGATTCTCGGCCACGGTTCTGGTCCACACCGACATGGCCTCGCCGCATCTGGAAAACGCCGGCACGCCCGAACAGAAGGCGCGGTGGATGCCGTCGATCACCTCTGGCGAAATGATCACCGCCGTCGCCGTGACCGAGCCGGGCGCGGGCTCGGACGTGGCCGGCATGCGCACCCGCGCGGTGCGGGACGGGTCGGATTGGGTGCTGAACGGCACCAAGATGTTCATCACCAACGGCGTGCATGGCGATCTCTACTTTGTCGGCGCCAAGACCGATCCCGATGCCAAGGGGTCGCGCGGGATCACCATGTTTGCGGTCGAAAAAGGCACGCCGGGCTTTTCGGTCGGACGGGCGTTGAACAAGACCGGCTGGCTGTGCTCGGACACTGCCGAACTGATCTTCGAAGATGTCCGCATCCCGGCCGAAAACGTTCTGGGCGAGGTCAACCGCGGCTTCTATTCGGTGATGAAGAACTTCCAGAACGAACGCATCGTCCTGGGTGCGATGGCCTGTGCCGAAGCGCAAACCGCGCTGGACATGACCGTGGATTACGTCAAGCAGCGCAGGGCCTTTGGCGGCGTTCTGTGGGACAAGCAGGCCGTGCGCCAACGGCTGGCCGACTGTCAGACGCGGATCGCGGCAGGACGTCAGCTGGTCTATCACGCCGCCGGTCTGGATGCCGCGGGCGGTGACTGCGTGAAAGAGGTCTCAATGGTCAAAGCCTATTGCGGCGAACTGGTGAACAGCGTGCTTTATGACTGCGTCCAGTTTCACGGCGGCATGGGTTATATGCGCGAAACACCGGTGGAACGCATGTCACGCGATGCCCGTGTGCAGGCCATCGGCGGCGGGGCGAGCGAAGTCATGTTGGAAGAAGTCGCCAAGCGCATGTGAGCTTACTATCCCAAAAATAACAATCTTCAGAAACAAGGACGAAAAAGATGAATCTGGAAACCACTCAAAGCCAATCAGTCGCAAGACTGACCCGAGAAATCTCGATAATACTCGTCGGCACAATTCTTTTGGCACTATCCGCCAAAATCGTGGTGCCGTTCTACCCCGTACCTATGTCTACACAGACCCTGGTTGTCTTGGGTCTGGGCCTTTTCCTGGGGCCGGTGCGCAGTAGTCTTGTTGTTGTGACATACCTTTTTGAAGGTCTGCTTGGCCTGCCGGTCTTCGCAGGCACGCCTCCGGCTCCGGCCGGACTGGCGTATATTGCGGGTCCCACAGGCGGATACCTGATAGGCTTCGCACTTGCAGCGGCGGCTGCCGGTTGGGTTGTTCAAGCACTGCAAGGACTTTGGCCTTCATTCAGAGCATCTGTCGCGGTCTTTTTGGGCTCGATACTCATGTATTGCGCAGGGCTGTTCTGGTTGGGTGGCTTTGTCGGCTATGGCGAAAAGTTGCTGAACGCCGGTCTTTACCCGTTCCTTCTCGGGGATCTGACGAAGGCGACAATTGCTGTAGTTCTGTATACTGCTTACCATAATCGCCGCGCTGTGTGACTGCCAGCCCAAGACTGTATCAGACTGTTTCAGTCTCATACGGTCTTGGTCCAATATAAGTTGAAATGGTCCGATGCCGGATTTGACAGGCACCGGACGCCAGCCTGAGGTTTCCGGCGCCATGCGAGAGCAATGCGCAAAACTGTGCGAACCAAATTGTTCGCAATCAATACCTGGTCGCACACAATGAAAAGAAGCAGCATGTTTTTCTCAGAGCCGGAGCCTTGCCGCGCGAAGGGAGTCGAATTGGCCCCTGGAATTCTGAGGATCGTCGCGAACAATCCCGGAAAGATGACCTACCACGGGACAAATAGCTACATCATTGATACGCCTGATGGTCGGTTCATAATCGACCCCGGCCCAGCAGAAGACAGTACACATTTCGAGGCAATCATCAAAAATTTGGGGGCCAAACCATCCGGGATTCTGCTCACACACCACCATTCTGATCATTTTGGAGTCGTCCCAGCCCTGCGAGCACGGACAGACGCACCTGTTTATGCCTCACGGGCATTCCCTGACGATGCATTTCGACCTGACCGGTTTCTGGAGGACGGACAGGTCATTGCCGGTCTTACCGTCCTGCACACACCTGGTCACGCGAGCGACCACCTTTGTTTCGCGAGACCTGACGGAGTGCTCTTCACGGGCGACCACGTTATGAGTTGGAACAGTTCGATCGTCAGCCCCCCTGACGGAAACATGCACGACTACTGCGCGCAGCTACAGCGGCTGATTGAGCGCGACGATAGGATCTACTTTCCGGGGCACGGACCTATACTCCGGGATCCGCAACCTTACGTCAAACGGTTGCTTTCCAACCGCATGCGTCGCGAGGCGGAGATCCTCGCCCACCTCTCAAACACCCCGGATTCGGTCCAGAATATCGCCGCTTCCGTCTACCAGAAAACCGACCCACATATCGCAATGGCCGCAGAACGAAACGTTGCGGCGCATCTGGAGAAGCTGTTGTCTGAGTCGCGGGTGGTACAAGATGGCGAGGCCTGGAAATTAACATAAACTTCATTATGCGCCGTTATACTTAGTGTTGCGATAGTATATTTTCGTATGTATGCTGAAGCCTGTCACAGAGGGCCCTCAGTATGCACCATCTATTCAAGAAGCTCCTCCCCTCGGTCGCAGTTGCCTTAACCGTGACAGGCCTTTCGCTGCCGATGCCCGTCCGCGCGCAGACATACCCGATCGATTGCGCGATCCTCTTGTGCTTGTCTGGCGGCTGGCCTGCTTCCGTACCATGCGCCAGGGCTCGAGCCGAATTCATCCGACGCATTACCCCTTGGCCGGTGGAACCGCCGCTTCAAATCTGGCGCTGTCCCATGGGTGCGTCCTTTGAGACCGTTCCGGCAGCAAACAGTGCAGACCGCATCTTTGATGCGTTCTTCCAGAACAACAGCACTGGACCGCGACAATCATTTCCAGCGCGCAATACCGCTGATCCAACTATGGCTGCTGGACGCATTCCAGAAGCACCTAGTGACTTCGTTCCTGCCGACCAGGCCCTCCGGCTCATTCAAGATCGCGCGGACATCGATATCAGCGGACCTGAGTTCAATTTCGTACGTTCCATCCGCGTCTTTGATGTCCGGTATGCGCGGCAACACGAATCCGGTCGTGATGGTGACTGCAATCGTAGCGCCACCGTGGTCCTCGGCACATATGGGACGCAAGGTGACTTCGCCTGGCAGAGGTCTTCCATAACCGCCCTACCCTCCGCCCATATCGGCCTCGAACGCTGGGGCCAGAATTGCCCCAGCATCTATCACCGTTCTGTCTTCGTCGACTGGCGTGACTATGAAGGGAACTACGGCTTTGAGCAGGTGAACTACTAGCGCCGACAAAGACAGCGTTGGCATTCATTCGTGTCGGCCCAAGTGCTCGGAGCTACTCAATCACCGGTCGTTCGCTGCTGTCGATGTCAAGGTCAGCTGAGCGGGACACAGCCGCCTTTTGCCCGTGTCGCCAATGCTTGCGCAGAAAGTCTTCGCCCTTGCAGCGCGAAAAATTCGGCGATGCAGAAGATTTCACCGAACCGGGCATTCACCCGTACTGATCTCACTGGATTTCAAACCGCTGTTTCTCTGCGTCTGATCACAAGCACCGAGGCGCGTACCTTGCTGCCGTTGGCCCGTACAGCTCTCGCTCATGCAGAAACCGATTGCACATGCAACACGTCTTCCGCCGCTGCCACATTGATGCATTGCGGTGTTCACGTTTGACTAAACCCACCAGCAGAATAGATTTTTTCACGACCCCATCGGGAAGCGCCGGGAACCCAATATGCTGGGCATCGGCAAATCCGCCCGATCTGCGCGAGATCTTGGAACTTAGAAGGCAACGTGAACGTTGATATCGCAGCGGGTGTGCTTAACCGAATGTGCGACTGCTGAGCGCCACGGGGATTTCTGCGGGCCCATAGCTGAGTTTGGCAAACTAACGTTCGCATAATTTGGGGCGATTTTGAACATGCAGCCGCTGTTCATTGTCACCCTCGAGACGGGTGTCCTGGCCACGGTTCACGGCAGAAAAACACTAAGCTTGACTCGTTGGAGCAATTTACACTATTGTTCGCATAATTGGAAATCAAAACCGCATAGTAGAATTTAGGGAGGAGACCTAATGAAACCCCTGCTAGCTTCCACCGCTACTGCACTCTGCTTGGCAGCCGCGACAATCGCGAGTGCCGAAACCACGCTGATTCTGGGAGAGGCCGGTCCGAATCGGGGCGCCCGGGCCGCAGCATTGCAGTCCTTTGCCGACGACGTAACGGCCCGTACCAACGGCGAAGTCAATATTGACATTCAATGGGGGGGCGCGCTGTTTAAGGCCAATGCGGCTGCACAATCCATTGCTGACGGGGTGGCTGACCTCGGCACAGTGATCGCAGTGTATTTCCCGCAGGAAATGCTGAGCTACAGCTTCGCCGACCTGCCTATGCGCAATGAGGATGCCTGGGTCGGAATGCGCGCGACGGACGAGTTGATGAGGACATCTGACGCGATCGCGGCCAGCCTGGCAGACCAGAACCTGGTATACATCGGCACCTTCACAACCTCGGCTGTGAATATCGCGTGCAAGGACGTGGCAATTCGCACGGTCGAGGATATCTCGGGCCTGAAGATCCGTGGTGTCGGTGCCTATGGCGACACTTTCCGGGACTTTGGTGCAAACATGGTCGCAATGCCGATCTACGATGCCTATCAGGGTCTCGATACCGGGTTGCTGGACTGCTCGCAGGGCTACTCCTACGCGGTAACCGCGCTGAAACAGCAGGAGGTCATGACCAGCTATACCCTGCTCAACTGGGGGCAGGTTGGCGCCTTGGGCATTTTCATGAACAAGGACGCCCATGATGCGCTCGACGCTGAGACGCAATCCGCGCTGTCCGAGGCCGGCATTGCGATGGCCGACAAGCTGGGTGAACTGATCACCGCGGCCAATGATGCCGCGGTCCAGACCATGCAGGAGGCCGGTATCGAGGTCATCGACCTGCCCGCGGAAGAGCGCGACAAGCTTGTGCAGAAAGGCCAGCAATATGTCGATGAATGGGTCGAGCGCGCCAATGCAGCAGGTCTCGACGGGGTTTCGCTGTTGGAGCAATACCGTGCCTTGCTAGAAAAATATGCCGGTGAGCGTGACAGCCAGGGCTATCCCTGGGCGCGCAACTGATATCGGTCGCATGTCTGCCCGCGGCGCAAGACCGGCGCCGCGGTACTTCAATGTCCCCAATCTCAACGGAGTTGACCGATGTTGCGTCGCATCGAAAGGCTGCTGCTCGACCTGGCCGTATTTGCCGTAATCGGCCTGGGTGTGTTGATCACGGCAAGCGTGCTTCTGCGGGCCGCATTCAATTCCGGTATCCCCGACACTATCGTGATCGTGCGCGAGTTGATGGTCGTCGCCATCGTCCTTCCCCTGGCCGTGGCGACCCTGGACCGGGCGCATATCGTGGTCGAGTTTCTCAGCAACAAAATGCCAACCCGTGTGCAAGACTGGCTGATCGTTGGGGGTAGCATATTCGGGCTTTTCGCCCTGTCACCCCTGATCTTTGCTGGCTGGCGCGAGACCGTCCACACCATTGAGAGCGGTGCTTTTTTCTTCGGTCAGCTCAACCTGCCAAAATGGCCAGGCCGGGTGATCTTTCTGATCGGAATTTCATTCTGTTGGCTTCGGCTGCTGCTGATGGTGATCGGCGACATCCGCACGATCCGCAGCGGCGGCAGCGTGATCAAACCGACACATGAACATGAGGAGAGCGTCTGATGGACGGCACCTTAATCGGCATCGTCGCCTTCGCATCAGTCATCAGTTTGCTTGCGGTACGGGTGCCCATTGCATTTGCGCTTGCCGGTGTCGCCACGGTGGGAACCTTTGTGGTCTTTGCGTTTCGCACTGGTGCCTTTGCACCGGAACGGGCGCTAAAGCCTACGACCTCGCTGGTGTTCTCCAACTCTTTCGACCTGATTCATTCTTACGATCTGTCGATGATCCCGTTGTTCATCGCACTTGGTCACATCGCCTATCGGGCTGAGATTACGACGAAAATCTATCATGCCGCCCGGGTCTGGCTGGCGAGCGTGCCGGGCGGTGTCGCGATGGCCTCGGTTGTGGGTTGCGGCGGGTTCTCTGCCATCACCGGGTCCTCCATCGCTTGTGCATCGACCATGGGCCGCATCTGCTCGCCGGAGATGCTGCGCATGGGCTACGACAAGCGGCTTGCGACCGCCAGCGTCGCGGCGGGCGGGACACTTGGGTCCCTCATTCCGCCCTCCGTCCTATTCATCATCTACGGTATCTTCACCGAAACCTCGATCAGCGCGCTGTTCCTGGCGGGCATCCTGCCCGGGATCATCTCACTGCTTGGTTTCGTTCTGGTCATCTTTGTCTGGGTTCGCCGGACACCCGAAGCCGCGCCAAGGTTCGAAGGCCAGATCACGATGCGGGATCGCGGCCGGGCCGCGTTCGAATCCTGGCCGGCCATCAGCCTGTTCGTGATTATTGTCGGCGGCATCTACGGTGGTTTCTTCACAGCAACCGAAGCAGCTGCGATCTGTGTATCGGCCGCTGTCGCCATTGGCTTTGCACAAGGCAAGCTTGATCTGAGCGGGTTGATCGACTCTTTGCGTGAGACCTGCATCCAGACGGCCAGCATTTTCCTGATCGCCGCCGCTGCCAAGATCTTTGTGGCCTTTGTTGCCCTGACCGGTGTTGCGCCCGCCATCGTCAGTGCCGTGACAGAGGCACAGCTTTCTGCCGTCCTGCTGCTGGGGGCCATCGCGGTGATCTATCTGGTGCTTGGAATGTTCCTTGATCCGATCGGCATCATGGTGCTGACCCTGCCGCTGATGATCCCGCTGGTGGAAACCTACGGGTTCGATTTGATCTGGTTCGGCGTGGTTGTCATCAAGCTGCTTGAGATCGGGCTGATCACACCACCGGTTGGGCTGAATGTATTTGTCATTGCCAACGTTGTGGGCAAAGAAGTGTCGATCGACAAGATCTTCTCGGGCATCCTGCGGTTTTTGACGGTTGACGTGATTGTTCTGATCCTGATCATGGCGTTTCCAATCATTTCGCTGCTGATCCCGAATTCGATGTGATTAGGGGCCCCAAAATGTTGAGGAACGTCATGCCCAACGAGATTGAGACAGACAGAAGGTTCGCAACCACTCTTGCGCGGGGCTTGAGCGTGCTGCGGGCGTTCAGGCCATCCGATGACGGCTTGGGCAATGCGGAAATCTCGGAGCGTACGGGCATTCCAAAATCCACCGTTTCGCGCCTGACTTTCACCTTGCAGAAGCTCGGCTATCTCACCCATGCGCGGCGCCATGACCGGTATCGCCCCGGCCCTGCGCTGCTGGCGCTTGGAAATATGGCCAGCGCGTCGATCTCATTTGTCGATCTTTCGTCACCGCTGATGCAGCGGCTGGCGGATGAAACGGGAACTCTTGCCCTGTTGCTGGTGCGCGACGGAGGCAAGCTGCTGATCGTCAAGACATGGCGCCCCCGCGGGGTTGCCTCCCTCTGGCTGGAGGTCGGGCATCGCTTGCCGTTCAACGGCACCTCGTCCGGCCATGCGCTGCTCGCCTCAGCCTCCGAAGAAGGGTTTGATGAAATTGTGACTGCGGCAGACGGTGATCACGGGCTGACCCAAGATCGTGCGGAAGAGATTCGGCGCGTTGCGCACAATCAGCTGGTGACAACAGGTTTCGTCGTCACCGACCCTGGTGAATATTTTGCAGCCAATATTCACGCGGTTGCCACCCCGTTCTACTCTCGCGACTTGAGTGAGCCGGTGATTTTCACCTGTGGCGCGTTGCCCGAGGTCCTCTCAGTGCCCCGCATGCGTACGGAGGTTGGGCCAAGGCTGCGTGAAACGGTGCAGGAACTGGAACGCATGATGGGTCAGGGCTTCTCCCAGGCATATCAAGAACTATAATGATGCAAAATTCTGCATAGTAGAATTCAATATCGCATGTTGAAATTCGTGAGTGAACCTGTTATCAAGAAAATGAATCAATGAAAGGCAGATTGATGGGGTCAGTATCCTACGAAAATGTTGACAGGGTGGCGGTCGTGACCGTCGACAATGCTCCAGTCAACGCGTTGTCGCAGGCCATCCGCAGCGGTCTGTCAGACGCTTTCGGCCGCTTTCAGACCGACGAGTCGGCCGATATTGCCGTCATCATTGGGGCTGGTCGGATGCTCATTGGCGGCGCTGACATTTCCGAATTCGGCAAGCCACCACAAAGCCCCAGCCTGCCCGACGTGATCCTCCAGATAGAACAATCTGCAAAACCTGTCGTCGCTGCCATTCACGGCATGGCATTGGGCGGCGGGCTTGAAGTTGCCCTTGGGGCGCATTACCGCATCGCGGCTCCCGGCACGCGGCTGGGTCTGCCCGAGGTCAAGCTGGGCATCATGCCCGGCGCGGGCGGGACACAGCGTATGCCGCGCCTCGTTGGTGCTGACACAGCGCTGAAAATGATCACCAGCGGCACCCCTGTGACCGAAGCTGAAGCACTCCAGTCCGGGTTGATCGATCAAATCTGCGAAGGCGTTGATATTCGCGAAGCCGCAATCGACTATGCGCAATCGCTGCTGTCCGACAATGCCCCGGCACGACCAATCAGCGGTTTGCCCCGCGCCACGGACAGTGAGGGCGTCATTCAGCAATGGCGCGCGAAGCTGCAGAAATCGTCGCGTGGCGAAGTGGCCCCGCTGGTTGCAGTCGATGCGGTGGAAGCATCGGTCCAGAAGTCCTTTGCCGAAGGGTTGAAGGAGGAACGCCGCTTGTTCCTGCATCTGATGGACACTCCCCAGCGCGCCGGGCTCATCCACGCCTTCTTTGCCGAACGCGCCGTGGCGAAACTGCCGGAAATCGCCGGTATCGCGCCCCGTGACTTCACGCGTATCGGCGTCATCGGCGGCGGCACGATGGGGGCCGGTATTGCCACTTCGGCGGTGCTGAACGGCCTGGCGGTGACGTTGGTGGAGCGGGACTCTGAGGCCGCCGACAAAGCCCGCACGACCATTGCAAGCAACCTCGACGCCGCCGTGAAACGCGGCAAGCTGAATGCCGAACGGCGTGACGCGATCCTCAATGACGCCCTCACGACCGTCACCGACTACGACGCCTTGTCCGACGTCGATCTGGCCATCGAAGCCGTGTTTGAAAGCATGGATGTGAAAAAGGAAGTGTTCGCCAAGCTCGACGAAATCCTACCGCGCGGTGCGATCCTGGCGACCAATACCTCATACCTCGACGTAGACGAAATCGCCGCCTCGACTTCGCGGCCCGAGGATGTGATCGGCCTGCACTTCTTCTCTCCCGCGCATATCATGAAGCTGCTGGAGGTGGTTGTCGCCGGCAAGACCGCGCCGGACGTGGTGTCCACCGCCTTTGCGCTGGCGAAGAAACTCCGCAAGACCGGCGTGCGTGCCGGTGTCTGCGATGGTTTCATCGGCAACCGCATCTTGTCGCACTACCGCACGGCGGCCGATCATTTGGTGCTGGACGGGGCAAGCCCCTATCAGATCGACAAGGCGCTGACCGATTTCGGCTTTGCCATGGGTCCCTATCAGGTCTCGGATCTTGCCGGGCTCGATATTGGCTACGCCACCCGCCAGCGCAAGGCGGCGGACGCCCACCCGCGTGACCGCTACCCGGCCTTCGCCGATGCGCTTTACCACAAAGGCTGGCTGGGGCAGAAAACCGGTCACGGCTATTACATCTACGAAAAGGGCGATCGCAAAGGGCAACCCGACCCCGAGGTCGAGCAAATCATCGCGCAGGCCCGCAAGGAGGCCGGCACCAGCACCCGCACCTTCACCGATGACGAGATCGTGCGCCGCTACATGGCCGCGATGGTCAACGAAGGCGCGCGCGTGGTGGAAGCCGGCATCGCGCAGCGCCCGCTCGATGTGGATGTCGTGTTTCTCTATGGCTACGGCTTTCCGCGCTGGCGCGGCGGGCCGATGAAATATGCCGATATGCGTGGCCTCGACAGCATTCTCGCCGACATCCGCACATTCGCCGAAACCGACGATCATTTCTGGACCCCCGCGCCGCTGCTGGAAAAGCTGGTGGCCGAAGGCCGCAACTTTGACAACCTGAACAAGGCCGGAAAGGAATAAACCTATGTCCAAAGCCGTTATCGTATCCATCGCCCGCACACCGATCGGAAAGGCCGGGCGTGGCGCGTTCAATATCACCCATGGCGCGACAATGGGTGGACACGCCGCGGCAGAGGCCGTCAAGCGCGCCGGGATCGACCCGGCCCTGATCGAAGACAGCATCTGGGGCTGCGGCTATCCGGAATACGTCACCGGCGGCAATATCGCACGCCAGATCGTGATCCGCGCGGGCCTGCCGGTCAGCATCGCGGGCACCACCGTCAACCGGTTCTGCGCCAGCGGGCTGCAGGCGGTCGCTATGGGCGCCCACATGATCGACAGCGAAGGCGCAAAGGCGGTGCTGGTCGGTGGCGTTGAAAGCATTTCGATGGTGCAACCCCCGGTGCGTCATTCACGCGAAACGTGGATCGAAAGCCACAAGCCCGACCTCTACCTGCCGATGATCGAAACCGCCGATATCGTCGCCAAACGCTACAATGTCAGTCGCGAGGCGCAGGACGAACTCGGCTTGCAAAGCCAACAACGCACGGCGGCGGCGCAGGACGCCGGACGGTTTGATCAGGAGCTTACCCCGATCACTGTCACCATGGCGAAGAAAGACAAGGAAACCGGCGAGGTTTCGGAGGTCGAAATCACCATCTCACAGGACGAATGCAACCGCCCTTCGACCACGTTGGAGGGGTTGCAAAAACTTGACCCGGTGCGCGGCCCTGATCAATTCATCACCGCCGGGAACGCATCGCAGCTCAGCGATGGCGCGGCGGCGCTGGTGATGATGGACGAGAAAGAGGCGGAGCGACTTGGCATAACCCCGCTTGGTGCCTTCCGCGGCCTCGCCGTTGCCGGATGCGAGCCGGACGAGATGGGCATCGGCCCGGTCTTCGCCGTCCCCCGTTTGCTGGAACGGCAGGGGCTGAAAGTCGATGATATCGACCTCTGGGAACTGAACGAAGCCTTTGCGAGCCAGGCGATCTACTGTCGGGATACGCTCGGCATCGACAATGACATCTGCAACGTCGATGGCGGCTCCATCGCGGTTGGGCACCCGTTCGGCATGACCGGCGCGCGGATGACCGGGCATCTGATGGCCGAGGGCGGTCGCCGTGGCGCGAAACTGGGCGTCGCGACGATGTGCATCGGTGGCGGCCAGGGTGCCGCCGGTCTGTTTGAAATCTACTGAATAGGAACGCGCAATGGATCTGAACTACACGGATGAACAGAAGGCGTTTCGCGACGAGGTGCGCAGCTTTCTGGCCGAAAAACTTCCCTCCCGACTGTCCGACAAGGTGAAGCGCGGTCAGACCCTTACCAAGGCGGATCACGAGAAATGGCACGCGATCCTCAATGAAAAGGGTTGGCTTGCAGGGAACTGGCCTAAGAAATTCGGCGGCGCAGGCTGGAACGCGGTCGAGCGGCATATCTTCGAGGACGAGATGACCAAGGCCTCCGCGCCGCGCATCTTGCCCTTCGGTCTCGCGATGCTCGGCCCGGTGTTGCAGCAATTCGGCTCGAAGGAGCAGCAGGAACACTACCTGCCGCGCATCCTCAATGGCGACGACTGGTGGTGCCAGGGATATTCCGAACCCGGCGCGGGTTCAGATCTGGCGTCTGTCCGCACAACGGCGGAACGCAATGACGACCACTATATCGTCAACGGTCAGAAGACCTGGACGACGCTGGGCCAGCACGCCAACATGATTTTCTGCCTTGTGCGCACCTCGAAAGAGGGCAAGCCGCAGGAAGGCATTTCCTTCCTTCTGATCGACATGGACAGCCCCGGCATCAAGGTTCGCCCGATCATCCTGATCGACGGCGAACCTGAAGTGAACGAGGTCTTTTTCGACGATGTGAAGGTTCCCGTCGAAAACCTGGTGGGTGAGGAAAACAAGGGGTGGACCTATGCCAAGTACCTGCTGACCCACGAGCGCACCAATATTGCGGGTGTCGGCTTTGCCAACGCTGGACTTGAGAACCTGAAGCGCATTGCCCGAGCCGAACAGGCCAGCGGTCGCCCGCTGATCGAGAACCCCCATTTCGCGGCGCGTATCGCGCGGCTCGAAATCGACCTGATGGCGATGTCCACTACCAACCTGCGCGTTGTCTCGAAGGCCGCGGCAGGGCAGGCGCCTGGCGCCGAAAGTTCGATGCTGAAAATCAAGGGCACGATCATCCGTCAGGAAATCAACGCGCTGACCCGTTCCGCCGTTGGCCCCTACGCGATGCCCTTCGCCTCCGAAGCGCTGGAGGACGGCAGCAACCAGCAACCCGTCGGCCCCGATTACGCCGCTTCAGCCACCGCGCAATATCTGAACAACCGCAAGCTGTCGATTTATGGCGGATCGAATGAGGTCCAGCGCACAATCATCAGCAAGGCCATTCTGGAACTGTAAGGGACAGAACATGAATTTTGAACTGACAGAAGAACGCCAGATGTTGCAGGACGGCCTGCGCCGTTTCCTGCGGGACACCTACACCCCTGCCTTGAGGGCCGAACTTACAGAGGCCGAAAGCGGATTTTCTGCCGATGTCTGGAACGGGCTTGCGGAAATGGGTGTCATCGGCGCGCTGTTTTCCGAAGACGACGGCGGTTTCGCCGGGGCCGGGTTCGATATCGCGCTGGTGTTCGAGGAACTGGGCCGCGTCGGCGCGGTCGATCCCCTGCTGGACACTGCCATCCTTGGCGGTGGGCTGATCGCCGCGCTTGGTAACGACGATCAGAAGCAGATGATCGCAGACACCATCGCAGGCACGACCCAGCTAGCCTTTGCCCACAGCGAGCCGTCCAGCCGCTATGACATGTCGCGTGTCGAAACCAATGCGACCCGTGACGGTGACAGCCATGTGCTGAACGGGCGTAAGTCCGTCGTGGTCAATGCCCCGGCGGCGGACCACATCCTGGTCAGCGCCCGGTCCAGCGGCGATGCAGCGGCCAAATCCGGCATCAGCCTGTTCCTTGTTCCGGCCGACGCCCCTGCCATGTCGTTGCGCAGCTACCCGCTTGTCTCCGGCGGGCGCGCAGCCGAGGTCCTGCTGGAAGACGTCAAGCTTGGCGCCGACGCCCTGATCGGCCCCGAAGGTGCGGCGTATGACGAAATCACCCGCATTCACGCCCGCGCCACGCTTGCCATCAGCGCCGAGGCACTTGGCCTGATGGAGAGCATCCGGGAGCTGACGACAGATTACCTGAAGACCCGCAAGCAATTCGGCAAACCCATCGGCAAGTTCCAGGCGCTGCAGCACCGGATGGCCGACGTTCTGATCGAAATCGAACAGGCGCGGTCCGCTGTCATCAACCTGGCAGGGCACGTCGACGAACCAACGGACATTCGCGATAAGCATGTCAGCGCAACCAAGAACCTGATCGGCAATGTCGCGAAACTCGTTGCCGAAGAGAGCATTCAGATGCACGGCGGCATCGGCATGACCGACGAGTACGAGTTGGGGCATCTCGCAAAACGGCTGATCATGGTCGATCACCGCTTTGGTGACGCGATCCATCATCTTGAACGCTTTATCGCGCTGGCAGTGGCTTGAACTATGGTGCCCGGCGATCTGATCGAAAACGAAACCGGCGCGCAGCGCCTGATGGGTTATGTCCTTGACGTGGGGCAACCGGACATGCGCGCACGTTGTACCTTGTCGATGACGGATCTGCATCTCAACCGACACGGTGTCCTGCACGGCGGCATCGCCGCGACAATGCTGGACAGCGCGATGGGAGCGACCGCCAGCCTGTCGGTCGACCCATGCGGCCGCGCACCATTCCTCACCATCTCGCTTTCGACCCAGTTCATCGCCCCGGCAACCGGCCAATCGGAATTGATCGCAACCGGTCAGATTGTCGGCGGTGGCCGCGCACTGGTGTTCGCCAAAGGGGAATTGCGCGACGGATCGGATTGGCTCATCGCCACGGCAACGGGTGTGTTCAAACGCGTGCCGCCGGACCAGTTGACCGTACCGAAGAGGGGTGGTCAGTGATGCAACAGCTTGCCCGTTGCGAAGATCATGGCGACCGCCTGATCGTCGTCAATTCGAACACTAGAAAGCGCAACGCCTTGTCGCCGGAACTATATCGCGTATTGGTCGATTCAATGGACCTTGCGACGAGAGAGCCTCGCATCACCTCGGTCATCCTGCGCAGCGAAGGCGGCTATTTCTGCGCCGGTGGCGATCTTGGTCAGCTGGCGACCCGCCGGGACATGCCCCGAGATCAGCGTGTCGCCCGCATTGAAGAACTGCATGACGTGATCCGCGCGGTGATGAACTGCCCGAAACCGGTGATCGCCGCCGTCGAAGGAGGCGCGGCTGGTGCCGGGGTCTCGCTTGCCTTTGCCTGTGACATGATCGTGGCCGACCGGGATGCGACTTTCACCGTCGCCTATGTCAAGGCGGGACTTGTCCCCGACGGTGGCCTGACCAGCACATTGGCCGCCCATCTGCCGCGCGAGCTGTTGATGCGCATGGCGCTGCTCGGGGAGCCGATGACGGCGGAACGCCTTTTCGGTCTCGGCGCAATCTCGCAGATCGAACCGGCGAGCAACGTGCTGCCGGCGGCACTTGCGCTGGCCGGCCGGTTGGGCGCTGGACCAACGCACGCGCAAGGCCGCATCAAAGCGCTAGTCAACAGCGCACATACGTCATCCCGGTTGGATCAGATGAATGCTGAACGCGATTCGATGGCTGATGCCATTGCTGCCGCCGAAGCCGCCGAAGGCATCGCCGCATTCCTCGAAAAGCGCCGTCCGGACTTTGCCAAAGCACGAGCCTCCAAATGACAGATCCGACCTTCAAAACCGCTGTTACACGTACATTTGGGTGCCGCCTGCCCATCGTCGCGGGTGGTCTGATGTGGCTTTCAAATGCGCCCTATGTCGCTGCCGGCGCCAATGCGGGCATCATGTCCTTCATCACGGCGGCCAGCTTTCCCGACCCAAACGACCTGCGCGAGGAGATCGCGAAATGTCGGGAACTTTGCGGTGATCGCACGTTTGGTGTCAACGTGTCCATGCTGCCCAAACTGGTCGAAGGTGAGAGGATCGCGGACACTTTCCGCCTGATCGCAGATGAGGGCGTGCGTTTTGTCGAAACCTCGGGCCGCAATCCCGAGGCCTTCCTGCCGATCCTCAACGACGCGGGCATCAAAGTGCTGCACAAGGTTCCAAGCGTGCGCTACGCCGTGAAGGCGCAGGAGGTTGGGGTCGACATGGTCTCCATCGTCGGTGCGGAATGCGGCGGCCATCCCGGGCTCGATCTGATCGGCAGCATGGTCAACCAAGCGCTCGCCGAGCGTCGGCTCGACATCCCTTTCCTGATTGGCGGTGGCATCGGTGCCGGCAGTCAGATCGTCTCGGCCTTGGCCTCCGGCGCTTCGGGTGTCGTGATCGGCACGCGTTTTCTGGTGTCCGAAGAAATCTCGGCGCACCCGCAGTACAAGCAGGCCCTGGTGACGGCCAATGAACGTGACACGACATTGACGATGAGCAGCGTGCGCAACACCATCCGCACCCTCACCAACGAAACGACGGAGATCGTACGGCAGCTTGAGGTTGATAACCCCGATGTCGGCATTGCCGAATTGATGCCTTATGTGTCTGGCGCAATTGGCCGCAAGGCTTATGAGACCGGCGATGTGTCGCGCGGGATGTTGTCCGCAGGGCAGGCTCTGGGCCTAACCAACGGCATCGCCCCGCTGGCAGACATTGTCGCCCAGCTGGAACAAGAGGCAGGTGTCGCCCTGGCGCGCCTGCGTCCCCAACCCCTTGCAACGCAACGCCCAGAGGTGCTGGTGTCATGACCGAATACAGCTTCCGGATACATCATCTTGTCGAGGACAGCGCGCGTGCCTATCCCGATGCGATTGCGCTGATAGATGGCAGCGGCCATCAGGTCACATATACCGAATACCAGGCCGCGATCACCGAAGCTGCAGCCCTGTTGCAAAACCGGGGCGTGCAGCCAGGCGACCGCGTCGCGATTGTGGCAGAAAACTGCATCACCACTGCCGCTTTCATCTTTGCCGCCAGCACCGTCGGGGCCTATGCGCTGCCAATCAATGCACGGATGACCGCAGCCGAAATTGCCCGCGTGATGACCCATGCAACGCCGTGCGTTACCGTTTTCACGACCGAAGCGTCCAAGGAAGCGGCGGCACATGCTGCGACCGCAAACGCGGGCACGCAGGAAACATCTTTTGGAAGTTTCGCCATCGCCGTCACGGGGACCAGCGCACCGGAACAGGTCGCAGACGGCCCGGACGAAACCGCCGTTCTTCTCTACACGACCGGCACGACGGGCGATCCCAAGGGCGTGATGCTGACCCATACCAACCTGCGCTATGCGGGCTGGGCCTCGACCGAGTTGCGCGGCATGAGACAGGACGACAGGATTTACGGCGTGCTGCCGTTGACCCATGTTTTCGGGCTTGCATCCATGCTGATGGCCGCCAGCGGTATCGGCGCAACCATCCAGCTTGAACCCCGGTTCCGTCCTGATGCGCTTTATGCGGCACTGATGGACAAGGCGACCATCCTTCCGGCAGTGCCGCAAATGCACGCGCTGCTTATGCAATACGCCAGGGATCAGGGGCTTTCGCGCCTGGAAAACAGCAATCTGCGCTATGTTTCCTCCGGAGCCGCCCCGCTGGACCCGGCATGGAAACGCAAGGCCGAGGCCTTTTATGGTCTGCCCCTGCAAAACGGCTATGGCATGACGGAAAGCACTGCAGGTGTCTGCGGTACTCGCAATTCCATCGGTTCACCCGATATCAGCGCGGGCTTTCCGTTGCCTGAGACCGAAATCCGGCTTGACGCTTCGGTAAGTGCCGCAGGCGATCCCGATGCTGGTGAAATTCTCGTGCGCGGGCCGCAGGTCATGAAGGGGTATTTCCGAAATCCGGCGGAAACCGCCCGCACGATTGATGCAGACGGATGGCTTCGAACCGGTGATCTAGGAAAGATCGACGAGGTCGGCAATCTGCACGTTGTCGGGCGTTGCAAGGAACTCATCATTCGCGGTGGGTTCAACGTCTACCCGCCCGAGGTCGAGGCCGCGCTGAACGACCATCCCGATGTGATTCAGTCAGCGGTGATAGGCAATGTCACGGACGGCGACGAGGAAATCCTTGCATTCGTTCAATGCGCAGATCCGGCGACGCTGGACCAGGACGCGCTTGCCGCTTTTGTCGCCAAGCGGCTCACGGGCTACAAGCGCCCTTCCCGCATCATCCTGACAACCGAACTTCCGGCCGCCCCGACTGGCAAGATACTGAAACAAAAGCTGGCTTCCGTTTTCGCGGAACAGCTGGCCCAACCCGCAACAAAGGAATGACTGAGATGGCAAAAGACATGAACGGCCCCGGCCTCGGCCCCTTCGATTGGGCTGACGCGTTCCGAATCGAGGACCAGCTGGATCAGGATGAGCGCATGCTGCGCGACGCAGCCCACGACTTTGCCCAGGACCGGCTGCAACCCCGCGTAATGAAGGCCTATAGCGAGGAAAGTGACGACCCCGGCGTATTCCGCGAAATGGGCGAGGCGGGCCTGCTTGGCGTCACCATTCCCGAAGAATACGGCGGGTTGGGTGCGTCTTACGTCACCTACGGGCTGATCGCGCGCGAAATTGAACGGGTGGACAGTGGCTATCGCTCGATGATGTCAGTGCAATCGTCGCTGGTCATGTACCCGATCTACGCCTACGGGTCGGAAGAACAGCGCAAGAAGTACCTGCCAAAGCTGGTATCGGGCGAATATATCGGCTGTTTCGGCCTGACTGAACCTGATGCGGGTTCGGACCCGGCCGGGATGAAAACCACCGCCAGAAAAACGGCCGAAGGTTATGTCCTCAATGGCTCCAAAATGTGGATCTCCAACTCCCCCTTCGCGGATGTATTCGTTGTCTGGGCCAAATCCGACGCTCATGGCGGCAAGATCCGCGGGTTCGTCCTTGAGAAGGGGATGGAGGGCCTGTCCGCGCCGAAAATTGGTGGCAAGCTTTCCCTACGGGCATCGACAACGGGCGAAATTGTGATGAAGGACGTGGCCGTCGGCGAGGATGCCCTTTTGCCCGGTGTCGAAGGTCTGAAAGGCCCGTTTGGTTGCCTTAATCGCGCGCGATACGGCATCGCCTGGGGCGTGTTGGGGGCGGCAGAATACTGTTTTCATGCCGCGCGACAATACGGTCTTGACCGCAAGCAGTTCAACAAACCGCTGGCCCAGACACAGCTTTTCCAGAAGAAGCTTGCCGATATGCAAACGGATATTTCGTTTGGATTGCAGGCCGCGCTGCGTGTCGGTCGATTGATGGATGAGGGCCGCGCCGCGCCCGAAATGATCTCACTGATCAAGCGCAACAACTGCGGCAAGGCGCTCGATATAGCGCGCCACGCCCGCGACATGCATGGCGGCAACGGTATATCCGAAGAATTTCACGTCATTCGGCACATGCTGAACCTTGAAACCGTGAACACCTATGAAGGCACCCACGATGTCCACGCGCTGATCCTCGGGCGCGCAATCACCGGCCTTCAGGCGTTTTATTAATTCCAAACAACAACTCGGAGACCATGCCAATGAAGGTGCTCGTACCTGTCAAACGCGTGATCGACTATAACGTGAAAGTCCGTGTCAAAGCGGATGGCAGCAGTGTCGATCTCGCCAATGTCAAAATGTCGATGAACCCCTTCGACGAAATCGCCGTCGAAGAGGCGATCCGCCTGAAGGAAGCTGGAAAGGCTGAAGAGGTCGTTGCGGTCTCCATCGGTGTCAAGCAGGCCCAGGAAACCCTGCGGACCGCGCTTGCAATGGGTGCGGATCGGGCGATCCTTGTGGTGGCTGCCGATGACGTGCACACCGACATCGAACCGCTGGCGGTGGCCAAGATCCTCGCCAAGGTTGTCGAGGAAGAGCAGCCGGACCTCGTTCTCTGCGGCAAGCAGGCGATCGACAACGACATGAACGCCACCGGCCAGATGCTGTCGGCGCTGCTCGGCTGGTCGCAGGCAACCTTTGCCTCCGAGGTCGACATCGAGGGCGACAACGCCAAGGTCACCCGCGAGGTTGATGGCGGGTTGCAGACGATCTCGGTCAAGATGCCGACCATCGTGACCGTGGACCTGCGCCTGAACGAGCCGCGCTACGCGAGCTTGCCGAACATCATGAAGGCAAAGAAAAAGCCGCTGGACGAGAAAACCGCCGCCGATTACGGCGTCGATGTCTCGCCGCGCCTGTCGATCGTATCGACCACTGAACCCGAGGCCCGCAAGGCCGGCGAAATCGTCGGCTCCGTGGATGAGCTGGTCGCGAAACTCAAAGAAGCGGGGGCTGTGTAATGGCTGTTCTTCTTCTCGCAGAAGTCACCGGTGGTGAATTGGCGCTCGACGCAACCGCAAAGGCCGTGACGGCTGCTGCGAAACTCGGTGATGTGACCGCGCTTTGCGCAGGCGCCTCGGCTTCGGCCGCAGGCGAAGCTGCCGCCAAGATCGACGGCGTGTCGAAGGTGCTGGTCGCCGAAGACGCCTCGCTGGGCCACCGCCTGGCGGAATCGACCGCGGCGCTGATCGTTTCGCTGGCGGGTGACTATGACCACATCGTTGCCCCGGCCACCACCGACGCCAAGAACGTGATGCCCCGGGTTGCGGCGCTTCTCGACGTGATGGTGATCTCCGACGCCTCCGGCGTGGTTGATGCCGACACGTTTGAACGCCCGATCTACGCTGGCAACGCGATCCAGACGGTGAAATCCTCGGACGCGAAAAAGGTTGTGACCTTCCGGACTTCGACCTTCGACGCCGCTGGTGAAGTTGGCGCAGCCCCGGTTGAAACCGTTTCCGCCGCGGCTGATCCGGGCCTGTCGAGCTGGGTTGAGGACAAGGTTGCCGAAAGCGATCGTCCGGAACTCACCTCCGCCGGTGTGGTTGTCTCCGGTGGTCGTGGGGTCGGTTCGGAAGAGGACTTCAAGATCATCGAAGCGCTGGCTGACAAGCTTGGTGCAGCCGTTGGCGCGTCGCGTGCGGCGGTCGACTCCGGCTATGCACCGAACGACTGGCAGGTGGGTCAGACCGGCAAGGTTGTTGCCCCGGACCTTTATGTTGCGGTTGGTATCTCCGGCGCGATCCAGCACCTTGCTGGCATGAAGGATTCGAAGATCATCGTTGCGATCAACAAGGACGAAGAGGCGCCGATCTTCCAGGTTGCCGACTACGGACTGGTCGCCGACCTCTTCGACGCCGTGCCGGAACTGAACGAAAAACTGTGACAATCGCGCGGCGGTGAGGGAATCCCCGTTCTCTCTGGTCGGGATCCCGGACGTTTTTCAAGTCCGGTCACGCGGTTGGGCATTGCTAATGGGAGAGAGGCCAGCGGGCCAAGTGGCCCGCTGGCCCGATCCGGTGCATGTAGCTGCCGGCACGGGCGGCATCGCAGAACTGGAGACGATATGAACAGACCCACCGAATTCGTATCGGTGCCGCTAATGACCGCGCAGCGGGTCAGCCTGATCGGCGGGTTGATGGTCGCGATTGGTCCGATTGCCATGGCGCTCTATACGCCGGCGATGCCGGGCGTGGTTGCAGCGTACGAGTCCACCAATAGCATCGTGAAACTGACCCTGACGCTCTATTTCGCAGGTTTCGCTATTTCCCAGCTGGTCGCGGGGCCGTTATCGGATGCGATCGGGCGCCGTCCGGTGACGGTGATCTTCGCGGCGATTTTCTGCGCAGCGTCGCTGGGCGCGCTGCTGGCGCCGACAATCGAGACGCTGACCTTTGCCCGCTTCGCCCAAGGGGTTGGCGCGTCTGCCGGGGTGGCGATCTCGCGCGCTATCGTACGCGATTGTTTCCAGGGCGACGAATCGTCCAGCATCATGAACATGATCGGAATCATTCTTGCGGTCGGCCCGGCGGTTTCGCCGACGATTGGCGGGTTGCTCGTGCTGCATGTTGGGTGGAAATCGGTGTTCGCGGTGATGATCCTCTTCGGCCTTGCTGTTGCGCTGGTCGCGCAGGTCGCGATGCGCGAAACCCTGCCTGCGCCGCAACCGCTGCGGCTGGCGGCCCTGGGCAGGTCTTACCTTCGGCTCCTTGGCAACCGGAATTTCATGACGGCGAGCCTGACGGTTGCGGGCTCGGTCGGGGCAATCTATGCGCAGGCGACACTGTTGCCCTTCATCTTGATGGGGCAGATCGGCCTGAGCCCCAGCAGCTTCGGCCTGGCGATGCTGTTACAATCGGGGCTGTTCTTCTCGGGCGCACTGGTGGCACGATCTGTCATGAAACGAACCAGCGCATACCGGCTGGTCTGGCCCGGGCTGGGTGCCATCGCCCTGGGGGCGTTGTTCATCTTCTTGCTTCTCTGGGCGGATGACCCGAAAACCTTCCGGGTGATGGTCCCGGTGGGCATCTACGCCTTCGGTATCGCCTTCGTGATGCCGGCAATGTCCACCGCCGCACTGGCGCCCTTCCCCCGGATCGCCGGGGCGGCAGCAGCGCTGATGGGATTCCTGCAAATGGGTGCAGGGGTGTTGGTTGGCACAATCGGCGCATTTTTTGCGGATACGCTGGTCGCGTTCGCGGTGCTGATCCCCACCATGGCTGTGGTGGCCTGCATAAGCTACGCGATCTACCGTCTGAACCCGCATCTGGCCAAACCGGAACCGCGCGAAAACGTGATTGGCGCTGCTCCACCAGGGCGAACATTCCTGCGAGAGGAGTGAGGATACAAGACACCACACACCTTCTTACGGACTCTTGGCCCCAAGACAAACTGGTGGCGGTGGTACTATGCAATATACTCGATACAAAGTTGATTCATGATCCTGCTCCTCCTGCAGTGAAGTGGTCCTCAGCTAACTTTAGAAAAACGGAGGATACAGATGCCGGATGCCTCGACAATTTCGGGATCGGGGCGCGGACGGCGATCAAGGGTGTCGCCGATCGCATAGAACTGATCGCCCGAGATGGTGCCGCAGATGCAGCCATTGGCGCGAAACTGTTGTTGGTCACTCGCAACTGGTCCGGCAAATTGATACGCGCGCTACGAAATACTAAGGACTATGAGTCCGAGTTAAAGTCGCGTTCGCCACCAGTTCTTGGACCGGCTATCAAATGATGAAGGTCGCCTTTGGCCCGCGACCCGGTTAATGCCGATCAATACTTCGCGGCACTTGGCAAGAATGGCTGCACTACACGATGCGCAGCGGCGTTACTGCGCGCCGCATGAACGGCAGTCTTGCACGCCGTGAAGCGGCACCAATCGTCACGCTCTCGCAGCAACTTTCGTGCTGCATGCGCGCGCAGCGAGAATTTGAGAGGTCTCCTGAGGGCTCAGAGTCCGCATTTGCCGCGTGCGGCCCCAATGTCCGGTATGCCGGCCGACCCCAACCATCAAATATGAACTGGCGGCTAGCTGAGGAGCCTATCCGCCTTCGCCGCTTCCGATCCGCTTCAAACCATCGAAGTCGATTTCCCGCTTCTGTTCCGCAGTGAGATCCGGCCGGATTTCCGACACCGGCTGGGGCCCGTGGACGTCCCACATCACCGCATGCCCGCCTGTACTCCAGCGATACACCCAACCAACCACGCTGCACCCGTCGGTCCCGATCAGATTAGCGATCGCGACGCCCTCACCTTTATCATCGTTCACTGTTTACTGACTTCCTGCACTGAGGCTCTGAGTTTGCAGCGTGACGAGCTGCGGTGCTCGCCTGCACCGCATGCCGCGCTTGGGGAATGTTGGCTAACTGCTCTTCCTGGAGGAGCTCACTTCACATGGGGACGCATGAAGCGGAGCGTCCCAAATCTACATAGTTCTCAAATCTTGTGGTCGGGCTCCGTGGCGGCTTCGACAATCGACAAGACTTCATCTTTGTCAAAACCAATAACCCTCGCCAGAACTGTAAACTCCACGACGTCGATACGACGCTCGCCGCTTTCGAGACGTGCCACAAATGACTGGGGGCGTTTGAGCCTCGCCGCCAACTGTTGCTGGCTGAGTCCTGCTTTATTCCGGGCGTCGACCAACGCCTGGCACAGAGCCTCCTGACCTTTGCTTCTGATTGTTTTTGCCACGCGCCACATACCTTTTGTGACGTCGCTAGCGGATGAAATCTGTTATCTAAAAAGTAGATATTTGAGGGTGTTATCGGCGTCTGGTTTCCGTCGGGTGCAAGCCTGATGCACACCCAATCGCCCATCAATCCCCCACCAGTTCCAGAAACCGACCGTAGTCCTGACTGACCTCACGGGCTTCGTCAAAAGCACGCGCACGCTCCTGCTCGAGGCAGCGAAAGTAGTCCTGAATGTCCGTGATGTAGACCTCAAAGTCCCGCCGGATGATATCCGCATAGTCCCGGGCGGCCTGCGAATCGCCTGGGACAAAAGGCCGGACCGGAGCAAGACAGGATTCCGCCTGACTTGCGATCGGAACGTGCATCAGTAAGGCCGCAGCCTGCATTGTCACCAATCGGCTCAACCGCAGGTTTCTGAAACCCCTATTTTCCTTGATAGACGCCAATTGCCGTGCCTAGAGTTTGAGTAACCGAGATACAGCCGTATCTGCTGCAATATATCTTGCAGTTAATAATATACTATCGTAACTCTGGGCTTCAAGTGGGAATGCCCGGGCGTTGCGCGTTTGAAGAAAGCGTGAGCCGGGCCATGAACTGGGACATCGAAGCACCAAATGTGGTTACGGAAGCACGTTTCCGCGAACTCGTGGAAAGCGGCTATAGCGCTGAAATCCTTTGCCAGGAATCGGCACACAAGAAGGGCCCGAGTTATTACGGGGTCTGGATCATGCGCGTCGTCTCTGACGAGGGCGTGGAAAAGCTGTTGGTCACTGCCCGCACCCGGACCACTTACAACGACATCAAGATCCGCGAGTTCAAGACTATCACTGGCGTGGTGTCTTTCCTTATCGGCATCGGCTTCTCCCATGCCGATGTGCCGCTCGAAGAAGGCCAGCGGACGACGCACAAGCTTGCTGCGACCGACAAGGGCGGCAGCAAGTAGTCTTTTTCTCTTCTGGTTCCTGACGGGTCCCGTCACTGCGCAGATGGTACTGGTCATGGAGAGCGATGGCTCTCTGACCCCGTCTCGCTCCCAGGACAGCTTTGCCCGCAACTACAATGACGGCATCGGACAGGGGTCCGCTTCAGATGAGCTGGCGATCCTCGGCGAGACTGACCTTGGGCCAGACGAAGTGCAGATGGCATCCCTAGCGCGGCCTGCTCCCCTGCCCCGCGCCGATGTTCTGGCGGCCATCGAGGCCACCGCGCTTCGCCACGCCGAGCATCCCGGGCTTCGGCGCACGGATCTCTCGGTTCGTGATTGGCTGACTCTCTACCGTGCCAATATCGAGGTCGAGAGCGCCTACCGGCAGGATGCGATTTCGAGCGCGGGCGCCATTGGCCTCGGGCAGTTGATGCCAGCAACCGCGCGCGATCTCGGTGTCGACCCACGTGATCCGCTTCAGAACCTCGACGGCTCCGCGCGCTACCTCGCGATGATGTTGGAGACGTTCGGCGATCCGCGCCTGGCACTCGCGGCCTACAACGCCGGACCGGATGCGGTCCGCCAGTATAGCGGCATCCCCCCCTACAGAGAAACCCAGAACCACGTGGCCCGAGTCATGGCTGTCGTGGCCCGATTGGAAGGATCAAATTCATGAAGCACATATCTAACCTGTTTATTGCGTCGCTCGCGCTCTTCCTGCTCGTCGCAGAGCCTGCGCTTGCTCAAAGCATCGATCTCTCCCCGATCCAGAGCTTGTTGCAGGGCATTGTCGATGCGCTGACCGGTCCGCTTGGCGTTGTCATCGCGACGCTGGCCGTGCTGGGCGTCTTCCTCAGCTGGTTCTTCAACATCATCGACCTGCGACAAGCACTCTGGGTGCTTGTCGGCATCGCTGGTGTCGCCGCCGCCCCCACGATCGTTGCCGCGGTCTTTGCCGGTGGCTGAGCGCTCGCCCCTCTTTCTCGGCCTCGTGCGCCCGCCCAAGCTCCTGGGCCTGCCCATCATGTATGCCATGGTCTGGCTCTTCGGCTCCGTGCTTCTCTTCGTCTGGGTCCAGCATATCGCGGTGCTGGCTGTCGCGGCCCTGCTCTACCCGGTGCTTTGGAAGGCCGCAGACTGGGATCCGCGCTTCATCGACGTGATGATGACGGCGCTGCAAGAGACGCCGCCCACGCGGAACCGCTCCATCCACGGCGGGGACAGCTATGCCCCGTGATGCTGCGCTCGATCCCCGCACGATGATGCCGGAGTGGTATGCGCGCGAGACCCGCCTCGCGCATATGCTGCCCTATGTGAGCTTAGTTGATGACCGCACCGTGCGGACGCGGGTCAACGAGCTATTTCAGTGCATCCGGCTCGATGGGGTCAACAGCTACACGACGGATGATGCATATCTCGACAAGGTGACCGCGCTCTTTGCCCGGATCATCGCGCAGTTGGGGCCGGAGTTCAGCTACTACGTCCACAAGGTCTCCAAGGCGATCACGCCGGACCTTGAGCCTGTGCGCGATGACAGTTTTGCCGAAGACGTCGACCGCCTGTGGCGCGCGAAACTCGAGACCAGCGGCCTGCGCGACAAGACCCTGACCCTCACGGTGATCCACCGCCCGCCGCCAAAAAGCTTTCTGCCCTTCCTGAACCGCAGCGCCCCGGATCGTCTCAAGGACGCAACCGAGAAGCGTCTACGTCGTCTAGGCGAGGCCGTAAGTGTGTTCCTGTCGGGCCTGACGGAGCTGAACCCGCGCGTCCTGTCATCCAAGAATGGCGAATTGGTCGGGTTTCTGGGCGCCCTCAACACTGGCCAGGAACTGCCACTCTATCCGGCCAATACCTACGGCTTCCTGTCCTTCAACGTGGCCAACACGCGAGTGACGTTTCAAGGCGACCACTTTGAGCTTTCCGAAGGCGTCGTGGGCCATCGCTACGGCAAGAGTTTCACCATCGGGGAATACTCCGAGGCCACCTCCTGCACCATGTTCGACATGCTGAACCTGCCCGTCGACATGATCGTCACGCATTCCTTCACGCCGATCAATTCGAACCTCATGGCGGGTCGCATCAAGCGGCAAAAGCGCCAGATGCAGGCCTCGCAGGACGCAGCCCTGTCGCTCATGGAAGCGCTCGACATCGCCGCCGATGATCTGGAGGCCAAGCGGCAGAGCTTCGGCGAGCACCACATGGTGGTGACAATCTTCTGCGATAGGCTGGATGAGTTGCAGACCCTCAGCGCCGAGATCGTCAACGCCGCCGCCGCCGAGGGCGTGAAGATGATCGGCGAGCGGGTCGCGGCCAAGGCACATTACCTCAGCCAGCATCCTGGCAACCAGCCCAAGCGTGTCCGCGCCAGTGCCATCACTAATCGCAACTTCGCGGATTTCGCGGCCTTCCACCGGACCCAACTCGGCAAACCCGCCACGAAAACCCCTTGGGGCCGCGTCATCACCTATCTGCCCACGCCCGAGCAGAGCGCCTATCGGTTTTCCTATCACGAGCAAGGCTCGCCCGACAAAGAACCCACCAGCGGGCATACGCTGATCATGGGACGACCCGGGTCAGGCAAATCGGTCCTCTCGGCCTTCCTCATGACGCAAGCCCGTCGAGCGGGGGCGCGGATCTTCGTCTTCGATTACCGTCTCGGTATGGAGATGGCGGTCCGCGCCAATGGCGGACGCTATGCGTCTTTGAAAGCTGGGCAACCTACTGGGCTCAACCCGCTTTGGACCGAAACAGATAGTCGCGGCACGGCCTGGCTCTCGGATTGGCTCGCCACCCTGCTCTACCGTGCCGACAAGCCGCTGACGCCTGCGCAGACCAACCGCATCCAGGAAGTCGTGCGCCAGAACGCCCAGGCCTCCAATCCTGCCCTCCGCAACTGGCGGGATTTTGCATCGCTTTTTGTCTCCACCGACGATGGCGGCGATCTGCACCAGCGCCTCCTCGAATGGACCGAAGAGGGCCGCTACGGCTGGATCTTCGGACAAACGCTGGAAGACACCTTCTCGCTCGAAGGCGATGTCGTTGGCTTCGATCTCACTGGCATTCTCGACAGCGAGGCCGAAAAGGAACGCATGGCCGTCCTCTCCTATCTCTTCCGCCGGGTCGAGCGCGAGATCGAAGACCGCCGCCCCACCATAATCGTGATCGACGAGGCCTGGAAGGCGCTCGACAACGCGTATTTCGCCGAGCGGCTGTCGAACTGGCTGGTGACCGCGCGCAAGCAGAACACCGTCGCGGTGATGATGACGCAATACGCGAGCCAGCTCGAACGCACCCGGACCGGCAAGACCATCGTCGAGGCGGTGCCGACGCAGATCCTGCTCCCGAACATCCGCGCCCATGCCGCCGACTACGCGATGCTGAACCTCTATGAGAAGGAACTCGATGTGCTTCTCAACACCGGCAGCGACAGCCGCCTTGCGCTCATCCGCGACGACCAGGGATCCATCGTCGTCGATGCCGATCTGAGCGCCCTCGGGCCAAATCTCACCATCCTCGGCGGCATGGAAAAAGGTGAAGCGCTCGTCGGCGCCGATTACCGCGACCGCCCTGATTTCTGGAGGCTATCATGACCCGTATCTTCTTGTTCTTTTCTGCGCTTGGTGTGTTGGCCTCCTGCGCCCAGTACCAGGAGCCACAGGCCAACTGCTTTACCTTCCTCGCCTCGACGGCACCCACAGCACCTGATTGCACCTTCACGCCCCTTGGCGCGCCGGAGGGCGGCATTGAAGTCTAAACTGCCCCATATCCTCGTGCTTTGCCTGCTGCCCGGCATCGCCCTTTCCCAAGGCGTGCCGACCGATGACAGCGGGCTGACCGCGCGCGATATCGTCGAGACCGGAGATCGCGAGACCGACCTTGCGATCCAGGCGGACAAGCTGTCCGTGCGCGAGCTCATTGCCGAGATCGAACGCGAGCAACTCGCAACCCTGCAGCGCATCCTCGATGCCCAGACCAGCTTCGGCGGTCAGGGCCTGCCGGCAATGGTCTCCGGGCTGGAAAGCGGCAGCGGCGATCCAGCCCGTTCCGTCGAAACGGTCTACGGCAATGCCGAGATCGACCCCAACCCCGGCGGCGCACAGATGTTCGGGGATGCCGCCGAAAATATCGAGCAGCTCATCATCCGCGTCGCCCAGGAGACCAGCGGGTATGCGGGCGTGGGCCGCGCGGGCCTTTCTCCAGTCCAATGGCGGGCTCTGCTGCAGGCGCTCATCTGGCAGGAAAGCCGTTTCACCATCGGTGCCCGCTCGCCGGTCGGGGCCTTCGGCCTCACCCAGATCATGCCCGGCACCGCCAGCGATCTCGGCATCAACCCAGAATATTATGACAGCCCCTATCTGCAGGTGCATGGCGGCGCGCGCTATCTCGCGACGCAGCTCAACACCTTCGACGGCAATATCATCAACGCGCTCGCGGCCTATAATGCCGGCCCCGGCCGTGTGTTCGAATATGGTGGGGTGCCGCCCTTTGCCGAGACCCAGCACTACGTCCAGGTCATCCCCGAACGCTACAATCTCTACCTGAGCCGCATCGGCGGGATCGAAGCGCTCGGCACGATCGACCCTGCTCTGCTGGCCAATGCCAACCTCTCGCTCACAGGTCATGGGGCGGCCTTTTATGGCAGCAACTCACCCGCCGCGATCGGACAGGCCGCCCTACGCATCGCGGACATCGTCGAACGGATTTCCGAAACCGAGGACGTGCAGGAAAGCATCGCACTCAACACCTATGCCCGCGCCGAACTCGTGCGCCTCGTGGCAGCCCGCATCCGGCTTCAGGCGGCACGCACCCGCGTCCTTTCTGCCGAGGAGCTGGCCCAGGCCAGCGCCCGCATGGCCGAGGGCGCGTTCATGGACTTCACAATCAGGGAGATAGACTGATGAGAGATTTACTCCTGAAGACGGCCTTGGCCACGACGCTCGGGATTGGCCTGCATCTTGGCACCCTTTCCCCCGCCCTCGCGCAAGGCGTTCCCGTCGTCGATACCCAGAACATCGCACAAAACATCCAGCAGCTCCGGCAGATGATCGAAGATGAGATCCTGCAAAACGAGCAGCTGACGCAGCTCCGTGAACAGCTTGCCACACTCACAGACCAACTCGCGGAGCTGCAAAGAACCTATGAAGCCCTGACCCGTCTTGCCGAGCTTCCCGAAATCATCCGGACGGAAATGGAAGACGAGTTGAACGGTCTGCTCGACCAGGAGTTCGGCGACATCCTCGCCACGATTGAGGCGATCAAGACGGGGGATTTCTCGGGCCTCTCGGGCTCCGGCGCAGGCGAGATCGAAACCCAGATGGATCGGGTGCTGGCCGATCTCGGATTTGACGATGATACGCTCTCGGAAATGGCCACCAGCGGCAATCCCGGGGCCAACCGGGTGGCGACGCAAGCCACGACCGGTGCGCTCGTCTCGGCCGCGGCACAGAACAGCTATGAGGATGCCGGCCAATCGCTGGAACGGGTCGATCGACTGGTCGGGCTGATCGACGACATGGACGAACTGAAGGAAAGCATCGATCTCAACACGCGGGTGACGGCGGAACTTGCCATCGCACTTGTCGCCATGTGGCAGCTCGAAGCCGTTCAGACCGTGGGCGACGGCACGGGCGGCGTGATCGATGCCGCCACCATCGCAGAGGAACAGCGCTTCATGGACTTTACGCTGCCGGACCTGCGCGCAGACTGATCAGGGGTTGTGACGGTTGGCGAGTGAACAGGAAATCATCGAAGAAGAGCTGGTCTATGGTGCCCTGCGCCGCGAGCGGCTCTGGCAGCGCCTTGGGCTCATAGGGCTCATCTTCGGCATTCTCGGATGCCTGAGCGCGGCGGCGGTCGCGATCCTCGATGTCGATCCGCCGCCTGTGGTCGTGCCCTATGATCCCGCCACCGGCTTTGCCCTGCCCGAAGCCTCGGTGGGCGCGACGTCGGTCACAGCCAACCAGGCCATCATCGAAGCGGAGGTCTTCCGCTACGTGACCGACCGAGAGGTCTACAACCAACTCGACAATGATCTGCGCATCCGCAGCGTCTTGCGCCGCTCGGACGGGGCTGCCGAGAGCGGGCTGCGTCAAATCTGGAACAGCGCCAACGAGAATTACCCGCCGACAGTCTACGGGCCGAACGCCCGGCTCGACGTGGAAATCCTCAGCATCAATCGGATCGGCACCAACCGCGCCACGGTCCGCCTGCGCAAGCGCCTGACATCCATCAATGGGGTCCAGACCGGTCTCTTCACCGCCACCCTTCTCTTCGAGTTCCGTCCCGAGACCCGCCGTTCCATCGACGAGGTCTGGACCAACCCCTTCGGCTTCACGGTGCTCGAATTTTCCATCCGCTCCGACAGATTGGAGAATTAGTTTGATCAGTAAGTTATTTGTTGCTGGCCTTTTTGCCCTTTTGCCGGTTCTCGCCTTTGCCGAAGCTATCCCCCGCGGCGGTCCCAACGACAACCGGGTACGCTTGGCCACCTACCAGGAAGGCCAGGTCTATCGTCTGAATGTCTCGCTCACCCATGTGACCACCATCGAGTTCGGGGAAGGCGAGAGCATCCGCTCGATCATCGCAGGCGACACGGAAGGCTTCGAGATCGACGGCGTTCCGGGCGGGCAGGCCTTCGCGATCAAGCCCGTCGCGCGCGGCGTCCATACCAATGTGACCGTCTATACCAGCCGCCGCAGCTACTATTTCAACGTCCAGGAGACGCGAAGCCCGACCTTTTACGTGGTGCAGTTCCGCTATCCCGAAGACAATGTACGGCCCACGCGTGCCATCGCGGCCCAAGCACCGAATTACAATTACGGTGCCAGCGCGCGCACCGAATTCACCCCGACCCGCGTCTGGGATGACGGGACCTTCACGTATTTCGAGTTCCCGCGGAACGCGCCGGTGCCCGCGATCTTCCGTTACGCGGGTGGCCGTGAGCGGACGGTCAACACGCAAGCGACCGAGGACGGCGTGATCCGGGTTTCAGGCGTGAACCGACAATGGGTGCTGCGGATCGGGGAGGAGGTGGTCTGCATCGAGGCCACACCACCTGCGGGGGTAGGCTCATGAGCGATACTGGAAACGCGGACTTCGAAAAACGACTCGCCGCCCTCGAGCAAGGCAAAGGCGCGAGCTCACCCCCTGCCGCACGGCGCTCGCCGCTGCTCGCACTGGTCGTCGTCCTCCTGATCGGTGCGGGTGGGGCATTGCTCTATCTCCTGTCCCAACCCGAGGAAGAGGAAGCCCTTCCCACGGCCACGCCGGACGTGTTCCAGAACGAAGGCGACGGGTTTGGCGCCATCGAAACCCTCCCCCCACCGGAGCCCGAAGTCGTTCTGGTCGCACCAGACCCGGTGGAACCGAACGCCGAGCTTTTGGCGCAACTCGCCGCCCTGCAGGCTCAGATCGAGGAATTGCGCAACGCGCCTGAACCCGTCGTCGAAGAAGATACCGCTGCCGCCGAAGCCATCGATGCACTGACCGCCCAGATCGCGGCCTTGCAGGCCGCGTCGGAAGCTGCACAACAGCAGTTTCGCGATGAACTCACGGCACGCGATCGCGAGCTGGAGCAACTCCGCATGGACCTCGAACTCGCGCAACTCGAAGCCAATCGCCCTGCCCCCGCGCCGTTGGGCCCATCTGAGGACGAGCTGCGCGCACGAGAAGAGGAACGCCTGCGCCGGGAAGAGGAGGCCAGACTGCTCGCGGAGCTTGAGCGCCGCGCGGCCGAAGAACGCGCGTTTCAGGATCGCCGCATCGCCTCGCCCACCATCGCCTTTGGCGGTACCTCGGGCGCAAATGAGACGGCACTGACCGAACGCACCTTTGGCGAAGTGACGGATTTTGTGCTGAACGGTGCGCTGCCCACTTCGGTGACGCAGGCAGAAGTCATCGCCAACCCGTCCAACACCATCATCCAGGGCACGATGATCCAGGCCGTCATGGAAACCGCCCTCGACAGCTCCCTGCCCGGCCAGACCCGGGCCGTTGTCTCCGAGGACGTATTCAGTTTCGATGGCTCCCGTCTCCTGATCCCGCGCGGGTCCCGCCTGATCGGGCGCTATCGTTCGGGCATCGACATCGCGCAGCGCCGGGTCACGATCGCCTGGGATCGGATCATCCTGCCTAACAATCAAACCATCCAGATCAGTTCCTTCGGGGGCGATGAACTGGGCCGCTCCGGCGTGACCGGCTTTGTTGACACGCGCTTTGATGAGCGCTTTGGCTCGGCCGCACTGATTTCGCTGATCTCCGCAGCGCCAAGCGCCGCTGCCGCAAATGTGCAGGACGAGACCGCCGCGGACGTGCTGGAAGACGTGGGCGATGATCTTGCCGATGCCACGGACAGCGTGGTTGGCGATTACCTTTCGATCGGCCCCGTTATCTATGTCGACCAGGGCGCCCGCGTCACCGTGATGGTCGACCGCGATCTGGAGATATTCTGAGCCCATGTCGCTGAGTTATCTCCAGACCTCGCTTGATCGGATCGACGCCGCCGCCCGCGACAATGTCATCGAGATCTGCATCAACCCCGATGGCAGTTGCTGGGGAGAATTCCAGGGCGATCACTTCATGCGAAAGCTGGACCAGACGCTGACCGCAACAGAAGTTAGAGACCTCGGCAACCAGATCGCTTCCTCCGCCAACACAACGATGAGCAAAGACCGCCCGATCGTCTCGGTCTCGATCACCTACAAGGGGCGACCGATCCGCGCACAGGTCATCACCCCGCCCGCCGTGCTTGCGGCCATGTCGATCAGCCTACGGTTCTTTTCCAGCTTGCCGCTCGACGGGATCGCACTCGACTTTCTCTATGGCAAGGAACGCAAGCTTGAAGAACTCCGCCTCGAGAAAACCCGCGAACTCCGCGAGGTCGTGGCGGCGGGTGTGATCGACGATGCGCTGGCCTTTTGCGTCGACAACAAGCTCAACATGATTGTCTCGGGGGGCACCTCAACCGGCAAGACCGTCGCCGCGCGCAAGATCCTCTCGCACGTGCCTGCCGAGGAACGCATCGTCACTATCGAAGAAGCCGCCGAGCTTCTACCGACCCAGCCAAATGCCGTGACGCTCATCGCCAATCGCGACGCGGAGTTCCAGACCGCCGATGTGCTGCTCACCGCAACACTGCGCATGCGCCCCGACCGGATCATCCTCGGCGAGGTGCGCGGCAACGAGGCCATGACCTTCCTCGAGGCGATCAACACAGGCCATGGCGGGTCAATGACCACGCTACACGCCGAAACCCCGCAACTTGCCGTGCAGCGCCTCGCAATCGCCGCGCTCAAAACCGAGATTCCGATGACCTACACCGACATGATCAAGTACATCGAGAACTCCATCGACGTGATCATCCAGGCCGGTCGCCACGACGGCAAACGCGGCATCACCGAATTCTATCTTCCCGGCGCAACCCAGATCGGAGCTTCCCAATGAAGACCTTTGAGTACGACATTCTGTTTTTCCAGGTGAAGAAACAAAAGGACTACGACGCGATGCGAAGCGCCTTGAATGAGCGCGGCGCAAAGGGATGGGAAGTCATTACAGCTGAAGCCGGTGACTACGGCTATACCACGTTCTTGAAGCGTGAATCTTTGGCGGCGAAGGTGGCTTCAGAATGATGCGGATCGTTGCGTCAGCAGGCCTGCTCGTCGTTCTCTGCGCAACCGCTGGCGTTGCTGAACGGAACCTGATTCCAACGCTCGATAACCAGCCAGATGTCTGTCCCGACCAGCCTCCAGAGCCGCAGTGGATGCAAGACATCGCTGTACGCGAGTCCCACAAGCGGCTCCTGATCCAACAGATCTATCGGGCGCAGAGCATGCAACGCATCGTTGAAGCCCAAAGCTGTGAATGTCCAACGCGGTATCCGACTTGGGAGGCAGCTGAAGGCGTCTACTTCGAGCATTTCGCCGCATCTGAATACTGGGACATCGTGGAAGCGACGTCAGAATACCGACGGCAGGCAAATGAGATTCGACGCGAAGCCATGCAAATCTGCGAAGCTGCTGGAAATTGGTAGGGTTCTATGAGTGTCGTCACCTACTTCGTAGAAACGGCTGAAGGCTATCTCAATACCGCTGCCGAGACGCAATTTGGCGCGGTCGCCGCAACAGTCGGAACGATGCTCGTACTCGGCACCACACTCGTTGTCATTCTGGTTTTCATCAACACGATCTACCAGTATCGCGCTATGGACGGGCGCACGGCCTTCTGGCTCGCCGTGAAAGTCGGGCTGATAGGTGTCTTTGCAACGAACTGGGTGCAGTTCAACATCCTTGCCGCGTCGATCCTGAACGGGATCGATAGCATTGCCGGGTCGCTCGTGGCCTCCGTCGGCGGCGGGTCACCTGGCCCATCTGGCACCTTTGCAGAGGAGTTCGATGACCTGATCGCGGCGCTCGGGGACTACCTGAATGCTGCGGGATCTGAACTGAACTGGATGGCCGGTGCCCTGTTGGACACCCTTGGGGTTTTGCTGCTCTCGATCCTCGGTGGCTTGGCTGCGTTCATCGTCGTTGCGTCCAGGCTCATGATCGCTCTGCTAATTGGGATTGCACCGATCATGATCTTCCTAACCCTCTTTGAAGTGACCAAGGATTATTTCGCGCGCTGGCTTTCGGCGCTGATTTCCTTTGCGATGTACCCGATTGTTGTTGCCGGCGTGTTCGCAACGATCACGGGTGTGTCGCGTGCCTTACTTGCCGAGCTCGGAGACCCGGAAGGCGCCTCCAATATCGGCGCGCTCATTCCGTTCTTCATGATGGTGCTGATGGCAAAGGGGTTCATCATAGCAACGCCCTTCCTGGTTCGGGCGATTTCGGGAAACATCATGATGCCAGCACTCTCAGCTGGCTTCGGAGGAAGCTATGCCTTTGCCCGAGGGCTTGCAGGCAGCCAACAGGTCTACAACCGCTACGCCATCGGAGGCGCCACCGGGGCCGAATACGCAGCTCTGCGCGCGCGTCAATTCTTTGGTGTGCAAGCGTTGCCAAGCCGACCCAATACTGCGGGCGGGCCAACCAAAGCCCCTCCCGGCGACGCGACCGGAACCGGCGCTCGGATGCTGGCGCAGCTTTCAAGGTTGGGTCGTCTCGGCAGACGGTGAACAGACTAGATGCGGACTTTTTTGCGCGACAGTTAAGCTCTGCAACTTAGCTCCTCCAAACGCACTAATCGCTACAACAGCGATAGGTTGCGCCGTTCAGCAACGGCAGTGCGGGAGATTGGCGGCCTTGTGCAAATGCAACTTGCGCTCGCAGACTGTAGAGAATGCTTCATTTTGGAGGTCAGGGCAGATTCTTAGGCTGTTTCAAATTCCTATAACCTTCTCAATTTCTTTACGTATGAAGGTCCTGCCAGAACCTGAGGCATTTTGGAATTCAGTTGAGGAGAAATCGATCTTTTTGGCCGGGCTCAGAATTTCTTCAAAGTAACCAGAGCTTATGTCCCTATTCTCAAACGCATCCGATGCTAGCTTTCGTAGAATGTCGAAAATGGCTTGCACACCTACGGTTCGAAAAATGTACGAGCCCTCATTCGCGTCTTCCCAAAAAACTCTGTCTGCCGCTTTTAGATAGTTTAGAACCATCTTGAAGATCACTGCGTCGTTACCTTCGATGTAAGCGCTTCTCAGGGGAGATTTGTCCTTTGGGCCTTGCAATAGAACATTTCTGGTATGGGCGTCGCCTTCTCGCATCAGATTGGCGTCTCGCTTCGGATTGCTCGAATAGAGCCTCATAATTCCGTCAACTGCAACGGCAGTCGAAATTCGCCATGTGGCTTCAGCGGCGATCTTCTCCAATCTCGAGTCCCGCTTCGGCGCGACCATGATGCGGCCTCGCAAGGGTGAGTCTGTGTCTGTTGCCAACTTTCGAGCAAAAAAGACGGCCAACTTGTCTGGCGTCCAATACTCCTCTGGTTCGTCAGAAACGTTATACCCGAACAGTTCAAACGTCAGACTGCGGTCTACCCGTTTTTGCGTGGAGTTAATGGTTGCAAAGATTTGGGCTTGCAGAGCTTTGGGCAGGTCAATGAAGATGGAACAAATCAGGTTCATGCTCCGCAGAGCTTCCGGATTAGCTTTTGCAAAAGAAAACAACCTGTGTTGACCATCAATCACCGCTGCAAGCTTTGCGTCCGATGGGATAGTTAGCTTGTGACAACCGTCATCAGATACCTGAACGGTCCATGCGCTAGAGACATCTTTGGACTCTTCGCCTTCCTCCTCCGCGATGTCTTCATTCTCGGTTTGATCGAATCCGGTCTCACGATCATAGTTAGCAGCAACTATGATTGAGTTTGGAAAGGCTGAATCTACACGGTTAATATAAGAAGCGATTTCGGACAGGCGTTTATCTTGTATCACCCGTTGTGTGCCTTCAAGCGAATAACCCACTCCGTCTGGATTAAGAGATGCGCTCATTCTGTCGCTTGCGCAGACACGAAGCAACATTTCAGCTGGGAGTACCGCAACATAAAAGCTACCCAGACGCTGGTCGACCCGCAATGCAGGAACTGTAAAAGGGAATTGAATATCCATTAGTCTACCTTGAATTCGCTCAGGTTTCCCTTCACCGCTCTGGTTGTGCTGCCACCTGAAGCGGCGTCGATGGGGGCGTTTTGATAGGTTAGTTCGTCACCGTTTGTGAACCACCAAAACCACACTGCAAAGATTCCAAACCAGACCGCAGCTCCGAGGGACCAGGCAGGATGAACCGGGTAAAATATCGTTATCAGAACCACGCCAAAAAACGAAACAAAGCAGGCAAGTAAAGAAAATGAGACCAGAACCTTGTCTGAATTACCGGTTGAGCTCAAAATGAGTTGGAGCGATGCTGAACCGATCAAAGCCGGGAAGAACGTGGATAACGCTGTGAGCAATCCTGAGTCATCCGCCGATTGTCCAAGCTGGCCCTTGATAATTTCTACCCAGATGCCGAGGCCACCTAAACATATGATCGCCAGAATGACGTAAAACACAAAGGGTACGTTCTTGAACGGTTGCCAAGTGCGGCGCCAGATCTCGCGACCTAGGTACTGCCAATCACCCAGTTGTTTAGGGTTCGTGTCTTTGCTACTCAAAGGGCTTCCCCTCGCTGATTGATGCGGCTCGGGATGAAACTGCTAAACGATACGAATGCTTCATCGAACTGTGGCATCGACACCAATATCGACGCATGCTCGACCTGAGTGCCGTGCAGCCTTGTTCAAAAATTCGCCAACTCTGTAATGTCGTCAAGTATCGTCTGATCGCCCTCTTCTCTGTGAATCAGGGAAAGCAGACCTTCCCGCCAGTCTTGTTTGCCGTCCGAGATCTCCCTTTTCATGATCTCAAGGCCGCCATTAGCATACTCTTCAAAACACAAGACACGCTCGGCTTCGTTCGAAGGAGCCAGCATCTTTGGATCGCTGTTTTCCTCGATTGCAATCATGCTCATGATGGTTCGATCAAAGTCACCTCTAAACACTTCGAGATCGATGGGCTCTGAGCTCTTCTGGAATGGCTTCCGATTTCCGCGCCGGAACCCCAAAGCAGCCGCGAAGACAAGGACATCCTTGAAGGTTGGGAAAATGCCTTCGTCTCGTAGCTCACTGAGCATTTCTTCGAACTCGGCGGGGCGTCTTACTCTAGTGGCCAAGATAGCCCTCCTCAATTTTTGTGAACTCAGGACCATCTGTACGTTTTACGTAGTCGGTGTCTTCTTCGCGCCCTTTAGACTTTGGAGCGTGGTAGACCAAGCTATACTCTTTTCCGATAAACGGACGACACTTGTCATCGACTTCCTTGCTCCATTGAGAGTTAGAAGCAAAAACAATCACTTGGTCTGCGAGATCAGGAATGTGCTGCGCAATTTTCTCACGGTATTCGCGATCCAAAGCGCCAAACGGTGAGTCCATGATCAAAGGATAAACACCGCCCTTGAAAAAGGTTGTTTTTGCTTTGTTGCGTTCCTTCGCGAGATTAACCAAACTTGCGATGAAACTCAGGCTGATGACTTGGTTTTCGCCCGTCGACTTCTCAGATACGGGTTGCTTTCCTACCCCCGGGACGTCTTTGAAGATTCTTAGGGTGTAGTCTCGATCAATCTCTGCATAGAAGTCTTTGCGAAGGATGCTCTGGAAGGTGTCATTTACCTTGGAAGACAAGTGATGGCGTGTCTCTTCAGCCAGGGCCTCATGCAGGTTGTCTACCAGACTCTTACAAGCTTCGGCAAACTCAAGCTTCTGTCTTGCCAAGTCCTCCTTTTGAGATTTGGATTGGACCTTCTCGATCTCTTTTTTAACTTTGGCCAGGTCGTCGTTCAGCAGTTCGATCGAATCTTTTGCTTTGGCGATTTTAAGACGTTCGTCGGCTTGAAGTTTTGTCAGCTCGTTCCGGCGCTCTTCCAGTCGTTTGACATCTTCTATGTCAGAAGACCCCAAGCTGCTGCTGATTTCGTCTAGCTCTTCAGTGATCGCTTTTAAACGCTTGTTGTAGTCGCTCTCTTTTGATGACCAAGTTGATAACTGTGCATACAGCCTAGTCCTCTCACGAGGCATTGCTCTTAGGTTGCTAACGACATCTGTGAAAGCGGCCTCAAGATCCTCTCCAGTAGCTTGGTCACGATAGCCTTCGATCGCTGCTCTTGCTTGCGTGCCCTCTGCTAGTTGAGTTCCACAAATGCACTTCGCATCGTGTAGCAAGTCGTCTATGAACGTCCGCCTGATCTTGTAAGGTAACTCACCCCTTTTGCGACAGTCTTCAAGAACATTGGAGACAGACGCCACTGTATCGCTTAGAAAAGCCAGTGCACCCGTCTGCGAGACCAGCTCCATTCTCTCTTGGCTGAGCTTCTCGAGTTCGCCTTCGATTGTACCTCTCTCGGCCTCCAGACTTCGTCTTTGCTCAGCCTTTGCCTTTACATCGGCAATCTTCTCGTAAGATGCATTGATGGCGTCTAATTCTGTTTGGAAACCCTTGCTGGATTTCGACGCCGTGTCCCGTTCTTGTTTCCGTTGATCTATCTCTGAGTTGATCCGAGACTCTTTTTCGAGGAGATCGCGGTAGTCAGCTGAAGCCGTTTCACTTGCTTCCTTCCGAAGATCCTTGATCACCAAACGACCAAGATGATCGCTTGCCCGGTCTATGATTTCTAAGCCCATCAAGGTCTTGATAGCATCTCGGATTTCGCCAGAAGCAGACACGTTAGCCAGTTTTTCGATGCGCTCGCCGTTGAAGAAGAAGTACGAGTGCATCTGCTCAGGTATCAATTGATTGATCCGGTTGGCAGGATTCTTTGCCGTTTCGTATTTGCCCCGATCATCGATCCAGGACAGGGTTGGAACAGACTTTCCAATTGGTTCGGCTTCCAGCGCTTCTCCTGTACGCTTGAATTCCTGCTTTCGGTGCACAGTGTAGGTGGAGCCTTCATGCTCAAACTCAAGTTCTAGGCTGAGCTCAGTCACCGCTCCAGGAGAGATTTCAGACAAAGCAAGTTCGTTGAGGATTGTTTGCTCGCCAGTATCAAAATCTGTCTTGCCGTATAGAACCCATTTGAAGGCGTTCAAAAGCGAGGTTTTACCAGACCCGTTTTCGCCATGAATGACTGTAATTCTCGATGTATCGTCAGAGAGGAATTCTAATTCACACTCACCATAAAACTGGCGGAAGTTCCTTATTTTTAGACGTAGTATTCTCACCGTTTTACCTCACGCTCGATGAGTTGCTTGATCCGCGCGGCAATCTCTTTCTCAACACTGCCGACGGCACCAAGGTTTCGATAACTCTGATATTCATGTTCAATGGATAGGATCTCATTGACGACTTTTCGAGCTTTCGGAGATGCAGCTTCAAGAACTTGTTTTGGAGACTTGTTGTGCTCGCTCATTCGTAATGCCTTTTCTAGAAGCTTCTGGATCACACGCGCTAATGGTCAAGGAGGTTAAGGTACTTCTTAATTTCTGTGATCGTAGATAGCGCTTCACCATGGTTTTCTGCAAGGGTAGCAAATTCATTGAACCTCACCAGTTCACGTTTCATCAGAGATCGCTCCACGTTGGATGGAGCCTGATCTGACAATTTTTCCAAATCTGGCACAACGATAAAGTCGTAGATGTAAGCACGGGTCTTCCCTTCAGACCGCCGTAGTACCCGACCCCGTCGTTGGACAAATTCCTTTGGGTTTGCAGATGAAGCCAAGATGTACGCAGTCCGTGTCATCGGTACATCAACACCTTCATCTAGGCATCGGATGGCCAGCAGCGCCTGTATGTCACCGGCCGCGAACTGCTTCAATAATATCGACCTTTCGTCGTTGTTCTCTTCCGAAGTGAACGGGCTCGCTCTTAGTCCGAGCTCGCCGCCTACCCTAGCAAGTGCTGTGTCGATGTATCGCTGCCCATCTTCCTTGCTGTCGCCGCAATATATCAGAGTATGAGAGACCTCTCCCTGCTGCTTGAGTAGCTTGATCAGCTCCGGCAGCTTGTTTCGCGCTTTTCCGATCAGGCGTGCCCGTTTGATCAACAAACGGTTTAGCTGTTCGCCTTTGTCGCTATCCGGCTTGGCTGCTTGGCCAAAAAGCCTACCGATCCGTACGGAGAGCTCTGCATACTCGTCTTGTTCGTCTTCGTCTAAGTGCACGAGGATCGGATAATAAAGATATCGGCAAAGGTGACCGCCGCTGATCGCCTTGTCTAAACCGTAGTCCAAAACGATCTCTCCGAAATACCTTTTGAGACCCTCGGTGCCTTCCTCATCCCCGTAGCGATCAGGTGTCGCCGTCAGTCCAAGTCTAAACGCTGCGCGCTCCGGGAGGGCCTGTAGGTTGGACGGCGCGCCCAAGTTATGCGCCTCATCGCCAACAAATAGGATGTTCCCATCAAAGGAGTTCAAGACCGACTGGAACGGTTTATCTGCCATAGACGCATTGACCGCGATGAGCATCACGTGCTGCGTTGCCTTTGATCGCAGTTCATTCAGGCGCCTCTGGCACTCCTCCATCCAGCGATTGACGCCTCCGTAGCACAAAATGGGTTCGAAGCCGAACTCTTCGGCTTCCCGGGCCCACTGTTCTGCGAGATGTTGATACGGAACCGTAACTACGATGCAAAGCTGGCCGTTCTTTTGAGCGACAAAATCGTTCAGCCGCGTCACAGCAGTTAACGCAGTCACGGTCTTGCCGGTTCCCGTTGCCATGTGGAGGATTCCGCGGCCATTGTTCTTGAACCATTTGCGGATTCCCTCTTCTTGGTAGTCCCGTAGACGCCCGTCGGTGAGGAAGTGTGCTGGCACACGAGGACAGCTTGATTTTTCTGGCGGGAACAAATCGTAGTGTCGGGAGCTATCCCTGGCCGCGCTGACAAACCGCTCAAGATCTGCTGAAGAAGGGTCAAACAGTGCTAGGTTTGGATCCAGTCCTCTCCACATTCTGTCGAAGGACGCAGCGATGTGGTTGTTCCGCTCCTGGCTCTCGCTTGACTTCCAATCACAAAAGACGCTGAAAGCTTCCCAATTGGTGCCGGCTCCACCGGTCAAATTATAAGATCCCTGGAAGCCGACCCGGTTTCCAAACTCATCCGTGAAGATGCCCTGTTTCGCATGCAGAATTCCGGACAGCCTATTCTTCGGAATGCCTACTTTGAAGGTCAACACCCCATCATGAAGTAGCCATCCGAGTGCCTCACGCGTATGCTGCGAAAGGTGCCCGTAGAGGTCTTCATATGACCGAGAAATGAGTTCTCGGATACGCTCATCTGAAAACTGACCTTCAACCTGTAGGCTCTTGAAGTCTTCCAAAGACATTTCGGGTGAAATCACCCACCTCGCTTTGCCACCGTTGAGTGCAAAAGTTGCCATGCCATGGGCTGCATCACGCATCCACGCACTGCTAAAGTATCCGACAGCAATGTCATATTTCTGCGCATGCTCGAGAACCGGATCGAAAAAATCTGCCACCGGTTCATGCTCGCTTGTGGTGACATAAAAAGGGAGTTTCAGGGTCTCAAAGGACATCAATTTATACCAAAGTCCCCAAGTATCATCCCAAGCATTTCTTCACCTTCGCCCGGCTCTTCCTCCTTACTTGCAAACAAGTGGTCGAGCCGGGTCAAATCAGGCGCATCACGCGAGACGAGAGCATCTCGCACCGCTTCAACGTCCAGCACCCCCATTTCTGCAACCTCTTTGACACGATCACGAATGGCTACGTATTTTGCCACCGCTTCGGGCAGCTCAGTCACTGAAACGATCTTTTCATCCACATCAAAGATTGTGCGATTTTTCAAGAAGCTCAGTAGTGGTCTGGTCTGAATCTCACCCCAAACGGGGCTCAAGAGTTCTGATAAAGCAAATGCGGTTCTGGGGCCATTCGCTAAAGCGATAGCGCAAGCCAAAATTAGGTCTGTTTGGCGTTCGTCTGGACCGATGGCTCTGCCTACTAAGTCAAAGCGACCACGGCCGACCGAAACCGCCTCAGGTGAATTCTCCAAACCAATTGATATCGATGTTGTAAGAACATCTCTTCGGCCTTCGAGTTCCTGGGCGATCTCTACCAAAGTCATTGATCGCTGCGCTTCTGTTAGTACGGACATGACTTCTTCGCCCAGGCCGCGGAACTCGGACTTGTTTTCATCAGATGCCACACCGATCATCAGACCTCGTTTGGTCACAAAGCGATCGTCATCCTGCACGATGCCAAGCAGCATGTAAGGTCCGAATGCTATCCCAAAGCGCTCTGTCTCGCCTTGAAACAGGTCGGAGAACAAGACTTTGGCGCTTATAAAACCACCCACACTTTCTAGGTGGGAAAGCGTGCGGTCTCGGATTTCTTGAAGATCACCATCTGTCAGGCTCAAGTTCTCGTAGAGGTCGTATGTTCCTCGTTCAACGATCAGGGCTTCTTCCATTCCAGAGAGCGTACTTCCGATATGATGAATGCTCTCATCTTTTGCGAAGACTTCGTGCATTCGGGCTCGGATTTCGTCGCAATGCATCGCGTGGCCCGCTTCGCGAAGTATGAGAATACACCGTACCGTGCTAGGCAAACGGGAAGCAGCTCTAACGAAGTCACCCTCGATTGAAGCCTCGAAGCGTGCTGACAACTCACCCATGATCTCCGAAAGTGGGTAGTCGGGCAGCGCTGCGGCAATTTCTGACAATCGGATCGGCAGTTTTTGCTCGCGTATCGCGGAGACGATCCGCTGCCGCAATGAGCCAGATAAGTCTTCCGGCTCATGGCTCATCAAGAGCAGGTCTTGTTCCTGAATCCAACCTGCTTCGGTTCGAACGCTTTCAGCGTCGAGGAACGATCTCATGTCGCCAAAGGCTAGATCGACCGCAAGACGCTCCTGCGCCGTAAGCAGATTGCTTACAGCACTTATCTGTTCGTCAGAGACAATTTTCCGGTTCTTGAAGAGCTTTTCCAACGACCCTTCTTGCTCCAGCGCGCCGATCAAAATTTTCTTTGTGCGTTTCGTCTCGAGCTTTTGCTTTGCTTTTTTCTCAATCTGACGAATACGCTCGCGCGTCACACCATAGTCGGAAGCGACTTGTTCAAGCGTTTCAGTCTGCCCTCTGTTTATGCCGTACCGCCGCTGAAGAACGTCTTGCTGCCGATCGTTGAGGGTCAAAATACATCCCTCAATGATTTCGGTCACCGTCAATTCTTCGACCGAAGCACGTTCGGAGGCCTTAATGTCTTCAGGCTTAATATTGCCAAGTTCGAATATGCTTGTGAGCGATGTATGGGAAACAAATTCGCCTTGCAGCAAACGTCTAAGATCGGGCGCGATCTCGCTACGCACACCGCAAAAACAGAGACGCGCCTCAATCATCTTGGTTACGATCTCGTCCAGCTGTTCGATGCTTTTTCGTCCGCAGCCTGGCAGCGATCGAATGCGCAACGCGGTCTCATTGTATGTCTTTAGGAAATCCACAAAGCTCTGCCGGTGCTCTACCTGGTCAATTTTGAGAAGGTTTGTGAGTCTTGTAGGCGGCGACCATTCAAAAAGTTCATCAGGATAGATCATTCCAGAGAAGAACACTTCAGCGGCCCTAAGTGCTCGTTGGAAGTCACCTTCTCCGCTTGGGACCGCTTTCTGGTCACCTTGAAGATCAGTTTTGCTCGGTACAAAACTGCGCATGATTAGGTCGAGTTCATCTGCCGACTTGCGCCCGAGGTTCGGCAGTTTCAAGAAAGCTTGCCGGGCATGTTCCGGCGCTTTCATGTACTCTCTTACGGTAGCAACTGGCAGACGATGCGAGTGTGCAGAGATCGCATTCAAGAGGCGAACGGAGCAATCGGCTTCACGTACGACATCGACGATGCTGTCTGCTGCGGTCTGCCGGCCCTGATCGAGTTTGCGCGCGAACTTCCTCACAAGGTCATCAAGTTCCGTTGCGGTCTTTTCGCCAGAGTTTTCGAGCTGCCGGAAAGCTTCTCGCGCAGCGTCAGGCGCTCGCATGTAGGCCGCGACCGTTTTTGCGGGCAACTCACCTTCGGCATTGCGCAACACATTAATAAGACGCGTTGACGCGAAACTCTGTATCGCCAGGTCCAGAAGACGTTCTTCTTCAGGATTATTTTGAGAAGCGGACCGAGCAGACTGATTTAGTCGACTGTTGGAGGTGTCTGCGGCTTGTTGTTTCGAAGGGATGCCCTGATGCGCCTCATCGAGGGCCAAGCCCAATTTCATGACCGTCAAGTCATCGTCAGAAGTCGCCTCAGCTGAATCAATGTGGCCCGCGTCCATCGCTTCGGGCGTCACTGCAAGCTCGGTGACATGGTCTAAAGTCAGGGAAGGACTTTCCAACACGAGCACGGCCGCCGGTTCGGGATCGCCTCCTAGTTCGGCTCCGATCACACCGATTTTGGCTTCGGATAATAAATTTCTTGAGACGTGCTGGGCATCGGACACGGCGAAGGGACTTTGTGCGCGGGTTGCGGCGCCAGGTGCCTTTGGCACAGTCTTCACCGTTTCGCCGCTCACGAGAGCTTTCAGCTTCTTGCCCAGTCTTGACAGCATGTTGCCTGCTTGCCCCCCAGTAACGTACTAAGAACAAGGTAAAATACCCTTTGATGCTCGTTCAATCTATCAAGTGCGGTGGTCAAATGCCACTTGTTCCGCAGTTCGCTGAGCTCTTTTGTACCGGTTGAGTCATTGCGCGCACTTCTCAACTGCTGGCTGCAATCGCCGGAACGCTCTAATCTAGGTCATCTCTAAGATCAAATTGCGGGGTCAACACTGCGAAGTCGCCCAATTTCAACACACGATGTGAGGTCTCTAAGCTTTCGGGGGCAATCAATAGCTCAACAGGATTCTGGAGCGACCACAGAATTCGATCGGTCGTCAGCTCTTCTTTTTTTGTGATCCAACGCGTGGAAACGACACGGCCACTCTGATCCGTGTAGTCGACTTTTGCTCCAGTCGTGATTGCCTTGCGGCCGACCTCGCCCATCACTGGTACTCCCTCAAATTGCCACCCATCAAGTAAGTCGTTATTGGTGAGAACTAGCGGTTGAATATGATGGACTTCCTCCGCCAACTGTTTTCCTGCAACTGAGACCAACCAGTTTTTGTTGGACTTTATGAACTCAGCAGCGGCAGCCGCTTGACGGCAGCCCCATTCGATTGTTTGGCGGCTGCGCCAATGATCGTAGCAAGTTATATTGGAGCCGATCAGTGCCTTTACTTCAACTACAAGAAGTAGGTCATTCTTCTTTAGCAGGAGGTCGACCTCTGTCGCAGTCTGACCTGCCACGCGCAGTCGCTTGTTCCGACCAATCAACTGCCAATCTGAGTCTTCGAACGACTTTGCTAAGAACTCCTCCCAAACATGGCCATAGGCATCCCCAACTTTTCCGCCCGAAAGCAATGCCTCTCTAACCTTGAGATTCCATAATCCTGGATCTCCATTGAGTAGCCAAAGTGTGTCATCTTCTGAGACGCTCAGGAATGGCCGACGTACAAGGTCGTGGTGGCTCTTTGTAGGAAGAGTGCTTGAGAGCGCTTTGATAGTTTCAGCTACCTGTTTTCCACCAACACTCGAAACAGCCGACTCAATCAGACTTGAGGGGATTGGAACGGATGTTCGTCGACGGAAAGATCTGGGAAAGGCCTTCTGTACGGCATCAGCCGCCATGCCAAACCAAGTCAGACACATTGAAGTAAGGTAGTATGTCGCATGATCCTGCTTTCTGGCGCGTGCCGATGCAACCACCAGAAGATCATCTTCTGCTTCCACTTGAGCAAGTCTGGCAGAGCTTTGACGTAGCAGGGATTCCATGTCGATCTGGCGAGGATTTTCGCCCACAAAACCAGCGTAGAATTCTAAGGCTTCTGTTAGTACCGAGGTTTCGGAGGCCTTCAACATTTCACGCACATACCGCTCATTGCGCGGTAGATGCATAACGCCAATGAGCTTGCGTCGAATAGCTAGGTTCAGCATCAAGCTTCGCTTTTTATCGGCGTATTCTAGGCGTGCTTCTATTGGTGAGCCTGTCTGAAGCTTCGAAACCACAAGATCACCATATGAAACAGAGTCCATAACCCAATCCAAGCTATTCACTTCAGAGGCGAGTTGAATAGCCTTGTAGAACCGTCGTATTGAGGACAAGCGCGTACTAGGTGAGAGCTTCCGGGCGCTAGGGTCGACGACTTTCCTAGAAGCGTAGTTGAGTGCTCTGAGTGCCGCGAAAAGTACGTCATCTGCGATTCCGTTCCGGTCGTGAATGCACTTCTCGTAATCCGCTACGGTTTGGTCTTCTTTGGGAGCACCGATAGTGAGCTTAGAGAAAAAGCGGTCTAGTGCTTTGTCGAATATTTGCAGAAGTTCTTCGATCGAGACCTTCGGAAAGTTGTTCAAGCAGCTTTTAAGCCGCGCCTCTGAGTGTTCCTTAGATTTTTGCCATGGCCCAATGAATGACAAATAGTTGGAGTACTCTGCGAGTTCTTCCGGGCTGAGAACTGTGGAAGCCACCGTCCTTACAATTTCGACTACAGGTTCATGTTCTGCTGCGTAGTTTTTAACAAGCAGTTTTTGTTCGCGAATTGCCTTAAGGAGGCTAAGTGTCGGTTGCGTTGCCAACGTGCGTTGGAAGCGTTGACTGTCACCCTCAGCAAGTGCTGAGCGCAGTTGTTTGACTGTCTTGTAAGTCTGCTTTCGCTCAGCATCCATGGAAGTTCGTAGCCTTTATTGCTATCCTACCTATACCTCTCGAAATTGTGGCGGATCGGCCGGTTTCTAAGCTGTTTTTAAAAGCAGGAGTTCTGATGACGCCTGTAAAAAGAGTCTGATGACTTTGGATATGTCTTTTTTGCTGGTTTGCCGGCCTAAACCTAGTCGGAAAGCATTACGCGCCCTAGGAGTGTCGCCGAACATGGTAAGTAGAACATGAGAGGTTTCGACATGTTCTGTGGCGCAGGCGCTCGATGCGGAGAAGCAGATGTCGTTTCTTAGCTTCTGCATCAGCGCTTGTGGTACAACGCCGTCGATTGTGAGCGACATCGTGTTTGGCAACCGCGCCTCTGTGTTGCCATTGACCTGCACCGCTAAGGTCTCTTTGAGTTCCCTTTCAAGCTGGTCTCGCAAGGCACCAATCCGATCCCGGTCATGGTCTATGTTTTTTGAGATGAGCTGAAATGCATGTCCAATACCCGCAATGCCAGGCGTGTTTAGGGTCCCCGCCCTCAAACCCTTTTCCTGCCCGCCACCAAACATCACTGGCGCTAAGTTCACCCGTGGTTTTCGGATCGACCGGTAAAGGGCCCCTACCCCTTTCGGTCCATAGGCCTTGTGCCCGGAAAAACTCGCCAGATGGATGGGTACGTTCTTGAGATCAACTGGCACAAAAGCCGAAGCTTGCGAGAAGTCCGTGTGAAACAGCGCCCCAGCCTCTTCGGCAAGCTGGCCTGCCTCCAAGATGGGTTGCAGAACGCCCGTCTCATTGTTGGCAGCCATGATGGACACCAATCCGGTCTCATCTGTCAAAGACAGGGCCAGCTCATCGAGGGAAATCTGGCCACCTTCATCTACCCCCAATCGCGTTACCCGCGCGCCTTGGGCTTCGAGATGGTCGAAACAGGCCAGAACGGATGGGTGCTCGATCTTGCTGGTGATCAGATGCGTGCGTCCTGCCTCTTTGAGCCGAGGGAACGCTCCAAGGATCGCAAGATTGTTGGCTTCCGTGGACCCGGCTGTAAAGACAAGCTCGGTTTCCTTGCAATTGAGATGGCCCGCAATCTGCTCGCGCGCAGTCTCGACAACCCGAGCTGCCGCTGAACCTTGGCTATGCTCAACACTTGATGGGTTCGCATATACGTCCCGACTGACACGTATGACCGTCTCCAAGACCTCCGGATCAATCGGAGTAGAAGCGTTGTGGTCAAGATAAATCGGTGCCGACATCGCTTCACGCACTCCCCGCGATCAGCTCGGCCGCATCCGCCGGGGATTTGAGGCGGACCGAGAGTTGCCGCACCCCGCGATCGATGTGCAATCGCAAGCGCGCCAGCAAATCACTGTCGTCGGTTTCGATCTCCTCAGCTCCAAACTCGACGTATTTCAGAAGGTCGATGAAGAGAGGCTGGAAGTCCCCAAAGAGCGTATAGGCATTGAATTCTTGACCCTCGCCAGCGTCATCGGCGGCGCCGGATATGGGCCCGGCTTCAAAAGATGACAACATGGCCATGCGGCAAACGAGGTTGGGTGTCAGACCTGATCTTTGTGAAATGATCCGCACCTGGCCGGTCGCCGTCGATGAGATCCGAAACTTATTAATGTGCATCGGTTGTCTCCAGAACCTGTGCATCCGCTTCAGCTCTCAACACCGTGATCTCCGTGCGTTGTCCACCACCCACAGCACCAATCTCAAAACGTCGGCTCACATAAGGGCTGATGATTTTCGACAAATCCGGGGTCAACTCGGTGTCGGTGCACAGCATGACGACCTGCGCCGAGCTGCGCGGCACGTAATTTGCCATCAAGTTTGTCCGGTGCTTCCGGTCCAGACGTGACAACGGCGTGTCGATGATCATCGGCAATTCGCGCCCACTTGTTCGGCCAAGCGCCCAAAGCATCGAGATCGCAAAGAGTTGCCGCTCGCCGGCGGAGAGTTCGGATGGGGTAATCTCTCTACCTTCTTTGCCCAAAAGCTTGAGCTGAAAGCTGTTGGGGTCGACGATGACGTCATGCACGAGCGACTTCCGCGTAACCAGGCCGCTGAATGCCTCGATGAAATGCTTGGAAAGCGAGGCGAGGCGCATTTGAACAATCCGCTCCTCATACTCGTTGAGCGCGGCCTGTGCTCGCGTCGCCAGGTCTCGTTTCTCTTCGGCCCTTGCAAGTGCGAAGACGGCGTCCTGGGACTTACGTAACTCGCGCTCCAGCCGTTCGATCAGTGCACGTGCCTGGGTCGCCTCGCCTTGCTTGCGATTGAGCTCTGTTTCGACGGCGCCGAGTTCGAACTCTGCTTTCTTCAACTCCTCAAATGCACCGGAGGCAGCACCGGGACGGAAGTTCTTCAACTGGTCCTTCAAGGTTGCGCGTTGCTTTTGCAGCTCGGCCAGTTGCGCAGCCAATGTGGCCACCTTCACCCGTTCATCCGCAACCTGAGAAAATTTGGCCAAGACCCAGTCCGGTTCCGTGCTCAGAGCCATTTTGGGCCCGGTGCTTTGGCTGTTCCGAGCGAAGTCTTTGAGCTGCGCAAAATGCGTCTTCGTCCATGTCTTGTCGTCGTTGCCCACGGCCGCCTGAAAACTCGAGACAAAGGCTTCGATTGCTGTCGCGCTGTGCTGCCCGCGCGCCTTCTCCAGGTCTGCTGAGAACCGTTCGAGAAGTTTTGGAGCCAGGGCAAAAGGCGCGACGCCGTTTACAAGCGACTTTAGCGCGTTGGTTTGCTTGGTCAGATCCGCTTCGACACGCTTTAGCTCCTCTGATAGGGTGTCACGGCTGAGCGCGATGCTTCCCCCCTCTTGTTCAAAGACTTTCTGTGACGCCTCGCTTCGCCGCGCAAGCTGGGTGCGCTTTGCTGATAGCGATCCAATCTCCTCTTCAGCCAAGACCAGATCAGACTTTGCGATCTCTAGGTCGCGCCGAAGACCTTCTAAGTCGGTGTAACCGTCCCGGTCCATGCTGCGTGACTTGTAAAGGGCGAGATCGCCCCGAAGCTGATCGAGAATATCGATCCCCAGCAAGGATTTGATTGCATCTGTCAGCCCAGTGCTTTCCTGATCATCAGCAATGTCTTGGATCTTTTCTCCATCGAAAAAGAAAAGCTGAGACACACCAGCTGGAATGATGTCTTCGAGATAGTGGTTCCAATCCTCGCTTGGGATATCCTCCACCGGTGCGCCATTGCGTTCAAACTCAAGGCTTTCAATGACGCTGGCACCGCGGGCCGCCCAAGATCGCCGCACGGTGTAGAGGTCCTCATTGCCGAGGTGTTGGCTCTTGAAGGCCAGTTCGACGGAGGCTCTGCGGTCCTTGGCGAAGTTGTTGATCCGTTTAAGGAGATGCCGCTCATATTCGGCCTGCCCAACACGCGCGCCGAGGGCGCGTTTGCCGTAGAGCGCCAAACGGACAGACTCCAAGAACGTTGTCTTCCCGGCACCATTATGGCCAACAACCAAGACCACAGGTTTTTGCCCGTCTGGCTCAGGTGCAAGATCAAAACGGTGCTCACCGCCATAAAGACCAAAGTTCACGAGGCGTAGAGACTGTAAGATCATGATTCAGTCTCAAACAGAGGGTCAGACGAAGATGCCTCACGCTCTTTCAATCGCGCTTTGCGTTCGTCCAGGACTATTGCTTCGTCTCGCCACTCTTGCTCAAGGATCGAAGCGATCTTTCGGTGAATAAGTGTCCGGCGCTTCAGACCCCGCACAGAGCGCTCTGCCTCCAGAAGCTGGGCCAAGAGCCGTGGCGGCAAATCATGCGCGGCGCAGACATCCGCCAAGACCTTGGCGTCATCGGCTTGGAATTCAAATCCGTCGGTCGCATCGGCTGGGAGTTCCTTGCCCGTCACAGCTTGGAGGGTCTCTGAAACAGCATCGCCCCAGTCACCCTGTTCGCTCCGCCAGATCCGACGGATCTCCCGCAGTTCTTCGACCTGAATAAGGTCGGTCTTCTCCCCGGGCGGCGCATTGGCATTTACCTGCTCTTGCGCCTCCAAAAGTTTTCTCAAGAGCTCTTTGCGGTACTCGAAAAGATAGGGCCCCGGAATGGATGTCTCTGCATCGCCCACAAAGGTGACTGAGCCGTCCCGTCTGCGAAAATCCCGAAACTCCCGCTTCCGCTCGGGGTTTTGTGTTTCAGCCAGCTCGTCACGGAGATCAAGCAAAGGCTCAAGCCATTCCTCGCCATTCTCAACAAGCGCCTCCATGGCCTTGTCTTTTGTCACAACCGTGCACACCCAGCAGCCAAAGCGGGAATTCCCACAGCTTTCGGTCTGCTTGTCGACCACAAGTGGGCACTCGCCAGCTTGCGCGTTTCTATACATCGCAAGCAAATCGCGGTTGTCTGATCCCCAAGGTGACTGGTTTTGCAGCAAGAAAGCCCAAACATCATCCACACTGAAGGTCTCGATCGGCGTGAAAACGAAAGCCCCAGGCAAGGTCGAATGGCGAGACAAGGCCGTCCCATCGATCTTGTGCAGCGACATCACTTGCGCGCGCGTCGCGCTTTCCGAGGACCGGACGCCCAGAACCATGACCACCTCGCCATACTCGGCAACGCGGTTCTTGATGAAAGCATTGGCCGGATCGATCTTCAAGCGTTCCGTGCACCAGCGAAAGCGCTTTGACGGTGCAGGATATCCGCGACCAATCAGGTTCACCCAGAAGCTGTCTGAGATCTCCGGAACCACCTTTTGTGCGGTAATGGGCATGTTCTGGTCTGCCGCTGCCGCGTTGATCGCAGCCAAGGTCTCGTCGATGTAGTTTACGATCACTGGCGTTTCGACAAGCGTGTCGGAACTGAGGACGAAAATCGGTTTGCGCCGCGCATCTTCCGGAAGTGCACGAATGGCACTCCAGATCAGCTGCAAGGCACAGGTTGAATCCTTTCCGCCGCTATACCCGATCACCCAAGGCCGGTCGTCCGCCGCGTAAACGGTGCGGATATGTTCCTGTAGAGCGACAAGATCGAGCCCTGCCCTCTTTGTTTGATCGGTATCCTTACTAGATGTCATGCGACGACCTTCTCTTCAGTCAATGACGCCAAGTAGTCGTCTTCATTCGCTTGTTCTTTTTCATTGAGCGGCAAGCCCACAGCCCCAATTAGGACGTTGGCCGCCAGATGTACGGATTTCACACTGCCATCCATGCCGCGCGAACCCATGACGCGTGGACGCCAGAGTTGTGCATTGCGCTTGCTCCAATTGATCTCCGCCAGTGGTGCCAGGTTTTCCACCCATCCATCCGGCTTTGCTGCAATCAGTCTTGCCCCCAGGACGCCAAACGCCTGTAACATGACGCCATGCGCATGAACGGTTTCTTTGCGCAAATCACCCGCCGTTGTCGCGCCGCGCATCAGTTTTTGCCAGTCGGGGATGACCTCAGCAACCTGACGCCAATATGCGATCACGGTGCTTTCAGTGTTTTCACCGAACCGGTTTGCGTCATGTCCTGCGAGCCACTTGTTGGCTTGATTCAGGCTGGACAAGGTAAAGAGGTTTTTGGCTCGGTTCGACAGAGATGTCTTTTCGAGCTCGGTGAATTCTTGGAAAAACGGAATGTCTTCTAGCACGCGCGTGCTCAGACGTGCCAAAGGATTTCTGCGGTCATAGAGGACGTTCAACGACCCGGATGGACGTACGGCATTCTTGTTGAGGTCCGCGAACATTTGCTGGCAGCGCTCGAGCCCCTCATCCACGAAAAGCACAACCGAGATGGTTTCGTTTTCCAGTTTGGGTCGCGTCTTGAGGGCTTCTTCGATTGCGGCGCGACGATGCTGTCCATCGTTTAGAATGATGCGCGCTGTCATTGAAAGCCGTAGCTCGCCTACATTACGGAACTGAAGACCATCGCTGGCTGGGGAAAACTCAAGATCACCATCCACGGACGCGCAGAGAGACGAGAGCGTATATTCCTCGAAGTTTTCCGAGAGGTAGGATGCGATTTGCGGAACGCGGACGTTTGACAATACGCGTTGAGCGCGCAAGTCCGCTGGCAATTCCTGACTGTCGAATTCGAAAATCTTTGGAACCATCTTAAGCGGGACCATGATCACATAATACTCGGTTCCAGCTTGGACGCCGCGTATGGCTGCGAAATTATAGAAATTACCGCTCATTAGACCCCCTACTGCTGGGTGGAAGTCTATGGAAGTCTCTCCGGAAGTCAACCCCCCTAAGGGCATCTGTAGCGGCTGCTTCTTTCTAAACAAAACGTCACGGCCAACTAGCGCAATTCTATGTTGAGGACGAGTAAATTCGGCATCTGGCTCGATGCGCAGCAAATAGCCCAAAAATGTGGGCGGTCGACTTCAAAATGAGGGCCGCGAACCCTTCGATATGAGGCTTAGTCTTGTCCAGCTTTCCTCTTCGATCAAATCTCTAATCCGACGAACCGGTAGGTCGCCTCAAAGGCCTTGTTTCAAAATCGTCTCAATCTCGCTTAGACCATCCACAGCCGTCCGTACATCCTCATTGACTTCGCCTCGCGGCAGATAATCCGATGATACCTGCGCCACAAAATTCATCTCCATCTGCCGCTGTTCCTCGGCGACGACGGCTTGAACGACAGGCGCGGTCTTCTTTGGAGCGACATCAGTTTTCCCTGACGATTGGCCATCAGGAGCCTGGAGTGCGGCCTCAACATCGGCCTCGGGTCCGCCCGACTCGTTCGCTGGCGGTGTCATCGGCATCGCGCGCATACTCAACGGCAACGTGCCCTGCGACCCACCTCCCCCCGGTTCCGGGAACGGCAACTCGCCCGTCTGCGCCGCGTGTATCGCCTTGAACAGCCGATCGTTAAAATACTGGATCCGCTTCGCGCGGACAGGCATCTGGGCATCGATGACCATGACGATCTCGTCGAGCGGCAGGCGGCGCGCCTCATCTTCCGGCAACAGCGAGCTTTCCTCAGTCCGTGTCGATTGGCTGCGGCCTTCGAATGGGTTCTTGCCGATTGATTGAGATCGCGTGACCACGGTCTTCGTGGTCTTGCCGACCGCCTTGCTCAGCTCCTCGACTGTCTTCTCATCCGAGGGCGTCAGGTACAGCTTCACGCCGGCGTTGCCCTGCAAGGCGCGGCGGGTGTTCTCGCCATAGATTTCATCGAGGGCGGGGATGGTTTGGGTGACGACGGCCAGGTGACCACGATAGGTGCGCAGGGTCTCGATGCTCTCGACCACGATGGGCATCTTGCCCAAACGATTGAACTCGTCGAGCATGATCATCACCGGCCATGGCTCATCCGGCCCGGGGTCCTTTTCCTGCATGGCCGAGAGCAGGTCGGAGAAAAACAGCCGGATCAGCGGCGCGAGAGGTTTGACCATGAGGGGTTGGACAACGAGATAGACTGAAAAGGGTTTCTTGCGGATCGTCCGGAAATCGAAGTCCGAAACTGCCGTCGCCTCATCGATCGCAGGGTTCTGCCATTGATCGAGCCCCGAGGTCATAAGGAGCGAGACGTAAGACGTCAGCGTGTCGTTGTTGGTCGAGGCCAGCCGCGTGAAGATCAGTTTGGCCGCCCTGTTGTCGACCTCGTGACCCCGCGCGAAATACTCCTTCTGCTTGTTCCCGCCCGAGGCCGCGATGCGGTAGATTTCGCCTAGGGTCGGGCGCTTTCGCTGGAAGGCCAAAAGCCCTGCGGCGACGAAGAGATCGATCCCGCCCTTCAGGAGACCCTGAACCCGGTCATTGTCGCTTTGCAGGAAGAGCGTCGCCAGGAGCTGCAATTCCATCTGCTGGCGCGCGGGATCCTTCAATTGATAGATGCGCAGGAGCGGATTGTAGCGATGCGTGCGCTTGCCCTCCCAATCGGTGGGGGCAAAACGATAGACCTTGTCGCCCTGGGCTGCGCGGTGCCGGGCTGTTGCCTCGAAGCATTCCCCCTTCACATCGAGCGTCACGGCGGAGCCTTGCCAGGTTAGCAAGTTTGGAATGACGAAGCCCGTGGTCTTGCCGCGGCCCGTGGGGGCCACGATCAGCGCGTGCGGGAAGACTTTCGAGCAAATGTATTTCGCGCTGGATTTTGGAGAACCCAGCTTGCCGAGGATGAAGCCGGTGCCGGGCGCGCCGAAAAAACCATTGGACTTCATCTCGCGCGCAGACTGCCAATGGGTCTGGCCAAAGCGTGTCAGAGCGGACCCCGAGAGGGCGAGGCTCAGCATCATGCCGGCGGCGGCGAAGCTGCCGATGATCAGGTGGATCAGCTGGGCATCCTCGGGGCGGCGATCGAGGATCGCCAGATAGTTCTGCGCGATATAGGCAAAGTCGATCTCGGCCCCGAAGCCTAGATCCTGGTAGGTCAGTACCGCCGAGGCGATGGTATAGCCCATGGCCCCGGTCACCAGCGTCACCAACAGGACGCCCGTGGCGATCCGCGCCTTTCCCATGGCGGCGCTCAATGGACCTGACCCCGCTCGGTTTCGCCATCCACGTCTGTCGCGCGGTGTTTTTCAAATTCGGCATCGGCCAGTTCATCGACCACCTGACGCAGGGCCTCCGTGTTGGCCGTCGCGGCATCGGATTGCAGGTAGACCTTGGCGACATAGAGCCGGTCGAGGCGGTCCTCGAGAACCTTGTCCAGCGCATCGGCATCGCCGGATGTGAGCCGGTCTAGTTGGCGAACGTCCAGCACCCGCGCGATCTCACCGCGGAAGGCGTCGCGCTCCGCGTCGGTCTCGAAGGGCGCGGACAACTCCCCCGCCCGCTCATGGTCCAGAACACGCGCAATCTCCTCTGCGAGGCGGTCGGACCGGTCAAACTGCGGTGCAGTTTCATCGCGGGTCGCTAGACGTTCGTCACGCTTGCCCAACCCGGGCCCGTCGCGCATCTCGGTTTCGCGGCGGACCTGATTGATGACCTCCGTATCCCGGATCTCGACGACGGCGGCATAGGTCGCGCCGAGCCCACGGGCGAGGTGGGACGGCATGTCCGGATAGCGCGCGCGCAAGTCATCCGTGACAGCATCGGCAACAGGGGTGCGGGCATCGCGACGCTCCATGATCCGGTCGACCTCGCGGGTGATCTCGCTGGCGCGGGCCACATCTGTGATGGTCTCCCGGTAGGGCTCGGACCGGTCGATCACATCGTCCGGACGGGCGAGCAGCTCCGGATGTGCCTCGAGATACGCACGCTGCTCCGTCTCGATCCGGCGCTCCGCCCGTGAGGCCACCTCCCAGTCCCGAGCCTCGATCTGCTCCGCTGTCAGACCCTCTGCGCGCATCTCCTGACGGATTGCCCCTTCCATCGCCCGGACCGCGTCCTCCTGATAGTGGAACCGCTCGCTGACCGCTTCCGCTTCCATGACGCCATCCCGGCGCAGCACGTTCTCGCGCTCCAACAGCGTGCCAAGTTCCACATGCACGTCATTGAGAATGTCGCGCGCCTGTTCCAGATCGGCGCGGCGTTCGAGGTTCAGATCGCGCGCCTCGGCCACTTTGGAGAGATCATCTGCGATCCATTGATGCTCCAGCGCGGCATTCGAGGCCCTGGTTTCGATCCGGGCCACCACTTCCGATGTGCTGATCCCGGTTCCGCGCAGCGCGGTGTCTATGCGCGACCGCAAGTCCGGCTCGGCCAGACGGTCCAGCCGGCTGGCGTCGATATTGGCCTCAGAATAGATCCCGCCTTCCGAGGGCGCCTCTGACAACGTGCTCGAACGCAATCCGAGCGGCTGCATGTGCTGGACCTGCGTCTGGATCTCGATGAGGCGTTTTTCCAGCACGGGACGTTCCGCGTCAGACTTCTCGGCGATCATGCCCTGCACCCGCGCGAGCTTTTCCGCGTAGAGGCTTCTCAGATCCTCGAAACTCTGATCCTCGGCCATATACACATCTCCTGTTCGGTCCAGCTGCCCGCCGCGCGCCAGCACCTCACCCGCGCGGAAAAGGGCTGTGGCAATATCTTCACGGGCCTCGCGCGATGCCTCCGCAGCAAGCGAGTGGTAGACGGTTCTGGTATTGGCGATCTCCGCGAGCGTCCGCGTCAGGTCGGTGCCCACGCGTTCGCGCTCGCGGGGCGCGCGCCCCTCTTCTTTCGCCGCATAGACCTCGCTGGTCCGGGCGGGGTAATGCATGAGCCCCCGATCGACGCGGCGCGTGGCCTCGAGGCGCACGCCGTACTTCTCCGCCTCCTCGACCATGGCGAGGCGGAAGTCGTCATAGTTGAAGCGGTGGTTGCGCCCCAGAAAGAAGAACTCGCCTTCCTGCGAGCGGCGGTTCAGCACCAGATGCGCATGGGGGTGATCGCGGTCCTCATGCACCGCGATGATGTAGTCGAAATGCCCCTCATCGGTCTGGAAGAACCGCTCGGTCACATCCGTCGCGATGTCGCGCACGTCCTCGCCGCGGGTGCCGATGGGGAAGGACATGAGCATATGGGTGGTCTGCCCAAGCTTAGGCTTGAAGCCCGCGTCCCACCGCTTGGCAAAGCGCTCGGTGAGGTCCTTGATGTCCTTCGCTTCGAGCTTCGCCTTGCCATCGAGGAACCCGCTACTGTCCACGATATGAGTAGACTTGGTGGTGAGGTAATCGAGCTGGTTCATCAGCTGCGATTTGGTATGCGTGCCCCCACCCCGGATCGCCTTGAAGACCGCTGGCCGATGCCCTGCTGCCACGCGCGCAAGCTGGCTCTGCTTGGCGACATGCAGCCCCTGCATCGAGCCTCGGATTCGGCTCCAGCCGTCCCGGAAGACCTCGCCAGTGACGGCATCAACGGCATCATTCAGCCGCATGGGCAAACTCCCTCAGCGCGGCCGTAGCCTCCAGCTGCATCGCGTCGCGACGACGGCGCAGGAGCAGATCGATCTCGTCAGCAGAATCCAGGATGAACCGCGCCAGCCCGCGCATCTGCGCAAGCCGCAATTCGGAGAACTCGGCACGCGTGCCGCCATCAGCCCCCTGCCCCATCCGATTGGCCCGCGTCATCTGCTTGGCGATCTGTGCGACCCCATTGCCAACCTCATGCAAAGAAGCCCTATAGCGCGCCATCTCTGCTGCCATCTGCGCATCCGGAACGAACACCCCGCCTGCCGCCTGAATGAGCCGCCGCAGCCCCTCGGCCCGGCTCTCGATCCCGGCGGCGGCCAGCACCTCGTCGAGCGCCGCAAGCTCCGCAGCCGTAACCTTCACACTGACCGCCGAGACCGGAATGGCGGCATCCGTCTGGCGCTCGGCATCAGCTTTGAGCGTGTACTGAATTGCCCGCACCGACACGCCGTACCGCTCCGCCAGGGCCGATGTGGTCACACCTTCCGCAGCCTCGCGAACGATCTCCATGCGGTCCGCATCGGTGAGACGTTTTGAGCGCGACATGCGAAGAAAGACCCCCTATTTCCTGCCACCTTCCACCAAGTCTGCCCTCACCTTACGATAATATACCTATCTGTCAATTATATACTTACGGCGCATTCAGGCTCAGGCAGTCTTGGTGTCCGCTTCACGCCGCGGCCCGCAGGGACGCGGCTCTGCCGCCCTCACCACCGGGCGACCCACCTGTCCAATGGGTCCCCTTCCCCAAAACCGCCCGAAGGTCTGGCCGAACACGCATGTGTTCGGACGGAACCGCGGGCGGGCACAAACCCCACCGACAGGGCGGACAGGCAGGGTCAAGGAGGGCCAGATTTGGCTTGCCAAATCTCTGCCGCAAAAACCGGGAGGCCCTGGCCGATAGGTTTTTGTGGATGGCCCCCTTGAGGCTGACTGGCCGGTCTGTCGCGGCCTGACCCTTCCGGTCGGCGATCACCCCCGCCGGACCCGGCATCCCTGGAACAGGGACCGGGCCGCCTGATGGCGGCCCATCCTCGTCAGAGGATTCAGTCCTGGGGATCCTTCGCGCTCGGCGGGAACATCACCAGCTCCGAGACCGCGACCGGGAAGTCGAGCTTGAGGCTGAAGAACTCCGATCCATCCCCGTTGCGGGTGTTGCGGAACATCGCGCCCACGCGTTGGAAGCGGGTGCGCTCCTGGCCATCGGTGTCGGTGAACTTGACGGGGACGGTGGCGACGTAGTGGTTGGTCATTTGGGTTACTCCTTGTTGCGATGGGGATCTGCCAGCACGGGGGCAAGAGGCCCGGTCGCAAGTGCAAATGCGGAGGGTTCGCGGCTCCGCCGCGGAAGCCGTATTTGTGCTTGCCGAAGCGTGAGCTGAGGGCACGAACGGGCCGACCCCGTGCGATCCACATGCATAGCAAAAAGGAGGGACCCGATTGACCTGTGCCATCACGCAGTCGCCACCATCCGCGTCCGCGTCCCGCCGATCCTGGCCGGGGTGCTGATGACGCCCGCCCGCGTGGATGCGATGTTCCGAAACACCACCCGAGGGTTGTGCAGGTCTTCAGCGTCATGTGCGACGTCTTGCCCCCTCGGTCTTGCGCTGCTGACGATGTGCGAGGTGCGCACCATCCCCAGCCCGTACCGATGTGGATGGGCCGAACTCTGACGGGCTGGGTAGAGGGATGACGGTGCTGGCCGCCGCGAGTTGCTGAAAAAGTGTGACCGATCGCACGCGCCATGAGACATGACGAAAGGGCCGCGCCAAGCACGACCCCGTTACGGTCATCACGCGCCCAAGCTGTCGAGCAACCCGCTGGTATCAGGCATTCGCTTCAGCGAGTTGCCGATGTGCTCCCGCCAGCGCGGCCCAACCTCCATTGCGGTGGCATAGGCCCGAGCCAGATCATCGGGCCGGTCCTCGGCCATCGCTTCGATAAGGAAAGCCGCCTGCTCGCGGTCCTTCGCGGATTTCAGGCTCCCTGCCCCATCGCGGCGCCGGTCGGCAATGATCAGTTTGTGGATCGCATAGCGTTCCGGGCGGGGCACCTGCACCAGAACGCCGGATCTATAGATCGCCGCCGCGTGGATCGGCTCAGCGATCAGGAAGTTGAGATAGTTCAATCCTTGGGCGTTCACGCCCAATGCTGGCAGATCACGGATGGTCTCATCTCCGAACGCCGGTGTGAGAAACTCGACCAACTGGCCGCTGCCACCCTGGGCCCATCGCCATGTCCGACCTTGGTCAAGAGCTGGCAGAGGATCGAATTTGAGCGCCGAGAACGTCTCGGCAAGACCCGGGTCGACCTGATCCTGCAACGCAACGCTGAGCTTCTCGAACTGCGCGATGTCGATGTCGCCAGTATTGGCCATACCGCCAATTGGCAGACGGATACCAAGCTCGCCTTCATAGAGGCGAAATGCATTGGTTCCGACGATGGTGCCACCCAAACGGAAGGTTCCGGCTGCGGCCATGGCCGACAGGATGGAACCGGTCGCCCGGTCGATGGGCGTCATGCCTTCCGCACGCAAGAGCCGGACAAGCCGCGACCGTTCCGCCTGCCGATCCTTGGCCGTTGCGCGCAGCTCTTCGATCCGGTCGATGCGCGCGCGCGTCTCGTCGCTGTCTTCGCCGATATAGATGAACCGCATCTCCGTCCCGACACGGCGCGCGGCATACCAATAAGCCTTATCCCCACGCTCCTTGAGCGTGGGCTTGCCTTCGACACCGGACAAGGCGTCGTCCTTCAGAAGACGCACCAGGTCGGTATAGGCGCTCATCGCGATGCTGCTGAGTGGGGTCATGCCTATCATTTCCAAGTTTTGCTTGGCATTCATATACCTATCAAAACAGGAAATTGCTAGGCAAAGTGATTTGGAGAACGTCCACACCCATAAGAAACGACGAAAGGGCCGCCCGAAGGCGACCCTCTCTCTTCAATCCTGCGACGCCTTCTTCGCCGGGTCCGCAACCCGCATGACCGTCAGGCCTTTCGCTTCCGCCTTCTGCCCGAGGTTCAGCGCGACCCCGTTGCCGCCGAAGAGCACAACCCCCGTCGCCGCGAACTTGTCGTCTAGCATCTCGTCGTTGCACTTGAACGGTGCCGCCCGCCCGTGTGCGGACCAGCGCGGATCGAAGCGCGCTTGCGCTACCCCGCGCGCCCGCGCCCACCGAGCCGCGATCATCTCCGCCCCGTGCTTGCCACCCTTGTGGCAGAGGAATATCTCTTGGTTACGGTTCTGCTTGATCCGCTCCCGAACCTTGTCGAGCGTGTTGAAGATCACATCGACATCGGTCCAGTCGGTGGCGCCCGAAACGATCAGGGGCACCCCCTCGACTTTCGACTTCTCGGCGGTTTCGCGATCATGCTGTTCGAGCAGATGCCGGGCCTCGAAGACCGCCCCAGTCTCTTGCGCCCGGACACTCGCCCGCGAGCCTGCCGCCGGGATGAAGGCGTGACCCGTCTCGATCTCGTAGCATTCCGCCGCCGCCTCGCTCATCACCTCGATGGCGCTGACAATCTCGCGCAGGTGCAGAAAGCGCGCCTGCGCCTCTTCGAGTGCGGTCTCGGCGATCTCCGACCCGTCGTGGGACTTTGCCAGCGCGCCGATCTTGTCCGCAGTGCGGTCGACCTCCTTGCCGAGCGCCACCTTGCGCCGCTGCAGGATCGTGGCGAGCCCATGGGCGAGCGGTTCGATTTCTGCCTCGAGCCCAGTCCCGCGCAGCGAGCCAAGCAGAGCCTCGAAGCTCTCGCGGATGATGCGGTCGGTCAGGAAGTGATCTTCCGGGATCGGGAGCTGTGCGTCCTTCTCGGTCAGTCCGAAAAGTTCAATGGTCTCGTAGGTGTTTGCATTGTCGTAAGCCATGTCTGGTCTCCAGTAGTCGGTTGTGGAGCCACCACGTGAGTGTGGGGGCATGGCCGAATGCCTGGTTTCCGAATCTGCCCGGGTCAGGGACGGCGCAGCCGCCGGCTTGCCGGGCGCAAAAGTTTTCCGCGCGCAGCACCCGACACATGCGCGCGCTCACGCACGGGACCGCCCAACGCCATAGACCCCGCCCTCGCCGAAAAGTTTTGCGATCCTTGACGCGGGCTGATTTGGGGGCCATCCGGAGGATATGCTTCCACGCTCATGTGTGTGTGTATTGACGGTAGGTTTGCCCGACCCGAGCAGGCAAACGGCCCGACCGGACGCGGGAGACGGATGAAGCGGAGGGATCGTTTTGCCCCGCAAAACAGACCAGAGCGCAATCCGGCGGAGCGGCCAGGGAGGAACGTGCTCGCGAGGCGGGCAAACCGGGATGCCGGGTACGACGCCGCGGTGAGGCCGCATGGCCGAATGCGCGACGGACCGAAGGGCCGTTCTCTCCTGCGACACGCGAAGCCGAGCAGGGGAGGTCCGAAGGCTTACATTCGCTGCAGGCGACACCAATAAATGCAATGTGTAGATAGACAGAGCGGCACTTCGTCAGAACGATGGAGCTTCCCATTCGTCCTCAACTTCTTCGATTTCAGCCGTGAGCAATGTCATTCTGAAACCGTTTTGTTGCGCCAACGTTTGCTCAAACAACGTTACTCCGGCCGGCCTCTGCAGCCAAGTGTACGCCGCAACTTCTACGCAGCCAGTTACTTCTCCAATATCCGCAGTTGAGAGGGCAGAGACGCTCTGCGGCGGAACCTGGTCGCCGCGGCAAACTGATAACTTGGGAAAAAACTCGTTCAACCGGGCATACCTGACGACGCCACCATTCGAAAAAATTATGGCTGCGGGGTCGCCGATCCGCGGAATGTAGCGTCGAGCTGCTGCCTCTCTGCTCACATCATGGCGTCGAGCTAGCTCAAGAATATGGGATAGATCGGCTTCGCCATTGTCTCGGACAAAGGACGCAACAGCCAGTGCTGGCATAAGCAACTCAGCTGCGAATTCGTTTGCTTGCTGCTCCATCCGTGAGTGCGGATCATTCGGCTTAGCTTTTGTGACCGCCAGATCGCTCTTCTTACAGCGGAAGCCGTCTGGACTATTGGCCCGATGGAACGGATGTACATAATGCCCAAGCTCATGGGCAATCGTATAGCGCTTTCGGCTTTCGTGGCGATCTTTGTTGATCAAAATTGCCCCTTCAGACTTTTCTTTGGGAACTATGAGAGCTCCCTCAAGACCGCTCAACTGTTCCTCGCGGATCTCGTAGATGTCTATAGCCTTCGCGATATCTCTGACCGGCACCATCACGGTATCGTCTGGAAGTTGATCCAGAATTGCCTTTGCGAGCCTCTTCGGATCGCTCCCAGCATCATCAATTTCCATGCGGTCAATTTGTATCATTTGCCCCCTTTCGGCGGTTTCGAAGCGACTGGATCATATCATCTATGATCGCTCGGTCATTCTCTTCTAAATCGCCGACCTGTCTGAACATACGTGCCATTTCATCGTTCTGGTCGTTCTCAAAATCTTCGCCCACCAGATGCCGGATCGACACCTTGAAATAGTCCGCAATTTTGGTCAACAGCTCGAGAGAAGGGTTGTCCGTTCGACCTTTCTCAAGTTCCCAAATATGAGTTTTGGAAACTCCGAGGGCGTCTGCAACTTCCTGCAGTGATTTTTTCTTTTTTACCCGGAGCTCGTTCAGACGGACCGCAAATGTCATGTTTCTCTCCCTGAATCAAAGCGGCGCAGTCCATAAGGGAACGCGCCGTAAGATGCAATGATATTATCACGTAGCGGCTAACTTGACAACTCGCTCCGTAAGATCATATGATACGTTATCGGTCGCCAATGACGGGGCCGGCTAAATGGAGACAGCAATGTCTAAGAACCAGTATGTCGTTCGTAATGGCGACAAATGGGGCGTCCGTGGCGAAGGCAACGAACGTCTTACCCGCAGCTTTGACACTCAGCGCGAAGCTATCGACCACGGGCGCGACATCGCTCGCAATCAGGGCTCAGAGCTCCGAATTCAGGGTCGGAATGGTCAGTTCCGCGAAGCCTGGAGCTACGGCAACGACCCCTATCCTCCAAAAGGCTGAACTAGCGTCGCGATATATGACCCCTTTCCAACGCGCCCACGAACAAAGGAGATAATCTAATGGCACAGTGTACAGCACCCGTGAATGGTCATCGCACGGCAAGTGGGGCCGAAAATTGCCCGGCATGTCGAGGTGGTTCGCGTGGCTACAGGTCGTATTTTTCTTATTCACCGTATCGCAGCCCATCCTATTCCTCGTTGGGAAGTAGTGGAAGTGCACGAAGCGGTGGCGGTTCCAGATCTGGCGGCAACACAAAGCCGCGTTGGTCTAAAGCAGGCTCGACGGTGGTTTATACTCCCGTCGAAGTGCGAACACTCACCCCCGTCCGAGAAAACGTGGAAAAGCGGGCATCTATTCCTGACATTCGTGACGTTTTTCTGTGTCACGCGTGGGACGACCGAGGAGGCGCAGCGAAAGAACTACACGATTTCTTGGAAGAAGCTGGCGTTTCAGTTTGGTTCAGCGAGAAGGATGTTCTGCTTGGTTCCAACCTTCTGCGTGAAATCGACAAAGGACTTGTGAAGTCACGCGTTGGCATTGTTTTGGTCACCCCAGCACTTTTGCGCCGCCTTCAGAGCGAAGGAATTGCCGATAAAGAGCTTTCGGCATTGTTGGCACGCGATCTTCTTGTCCCAATCGTCCATGAAACAACTTACGAGGAGCTTCGCGAAGTTAGTCCCCTTCTTGGCTCACGAAGTGGCTTGAGCACTGCTGAAGATAGCATGACAAATGTGGCCGCAAAGCTTGCGGAATTGGTGGCGCTTTGATGAAATCTGAAGGTGATACAGAATGGCAACTGCGGGTTCACGCGGAACGAAATGCTGTCGCCCATTGACTTCGAGCGGCAACAGAAACCGAGGAGCAAGCGCGCCTTTGATGCGCGCGGCAACTCACGTAGATCGGGTCACGAAACGCCAGAACAAGGAACCGATTGGTCGCAGTATCATACTGTTTTGCCAGGCCGCTGCGGCATGATTTCACGCTCGGGGCGCTTCAACGCTTCGGCATATTTGCGGGTATTGTCGTCAATCGTGCCGTGCAAGAGCTTTGAGACAAAGGCTTGGGCGTCTTGAACGGTCATGTCCTTCAGCGAAGAGGACAGCGCCATGAAGAGCACTTCCTCGCTGATCGTGGCGGCATAGTGCATGGCGTCCGCATAAAATGATGGATCGTTCAGAACCTGCTCGCTCAGGGGCATCCGCGCGAGGTTCTCTTCCGGGATCGCCATGAAGATCGTGTCCTGCAGGTCGGTCAGATAGGCGCGGCGCGATGTGGACACCGGCTTTCCCGCCGCCTTGGCCTCCAGATATGCCTGCCTTGTCCTGTCGAGCTTTGCCCTTGCATGGGTCATGATGACATCACGCTGTCGTTCAGGCAGCGCAAATCCGGTGCAACGCTCGATATGAGCAAGAAGCTCTTCAACCTCGGCGTCTACATCAAAGCTCTCGTACCACGGAGCTTTTCCCAGTCTCGCCACCATGTGCCTACCCTCGCCCTTTCAATAATATATTATCGTATATCATATTCAGCAGATCGCAAGCAGATGCGTGCGTCGTGCAGCCAGACATGGAAAAAGGGGAACCGTGGTCCCACGGCTCCCCTTTCGGTACAAATTGTCTTCTCTCACGCGCTAGTCACGCGACCAGCGACAGCCCCACGCCTGCGTCCAGCGGCTGCTCACCGCTGTCGATGAACGGGATGATCGAGAAGGTCTGCCCGCCGCGCTGGTCTTCG
>NZ_JAECRZ010000008.1 GCF_016019955.1 Thiosulfatihalobacter marinus | reverse complement strand
TCTATGAACAGTGCAACGAGTTCGTTAAAGTCGCGTGAAACGGAGTAATCAGCCTCCGGGAAAACCGGGGCGGTTCAAAGTGAGCAGTAATGTAAATGAAAACAGTCGCATGGATGCGACATTGGTCGGAGTGAGAGGATTCGAACCTCCGACCCCTGCCTCCCGAAGACAGTGCTCTACCAGGCTGAGCTACACTCCGACCGTGACGCGCGGGATAATTCACTCGGTGGGCTTTGGCAAGCCCAATCGGTGCGAATTTATGGGTCGGCTTGCCGGTGCATCGCTTGTGAAACGCGCAGGCCACCCGGCGAAAGACCGCGCGAGCGTGTGCGCAGAACAGGGGTTTGCCGCGACGTTCCGCCGACGGCCTCGCGGGCGATGATGAACAGGCCGCTGGCCATAATGATCACCGCCCCCAGCAACGTCGCGCCGTCTGGGATTTCGCCGAACAGGACATAGCCCAATCCCAGAGCCCAAAGGATCTGGGAATACTGCATGGGCGCCACCATCGCGGCCTCGCCAATGGTGTAGGCGCGCACCAGCAGGAAGGTGGCGGTAAAGCCGAACAGCGCGACAAAGGCGAGCGCGCCAAGGTCCGGCAAGCTGACCGGCACATAGACAAACACCTGTACGAGCCCCATCACGCCAACGCTGACCAGAAGCGGGTACAGCATCAGCACCACGCGGCGTTCCTTGCGCCCGATCTTGCGCACGATCACCGATTGCAGTGCGCCAGCACAGGCAGTCAGGAACGCGGCGCCATGGCCCAGACCAAAATCGCTGGCGCCGGGGCGCACCACCACCAGAACACCGATCAGCCCGAACACCACGGCCAGCAATCGCCAGATCCCCACCTTTTCGCCCAGGATCGGGATCGACAAAAGCGTGATCAGCAGCGGCGTGGCAAAGATGATCGCGTATACCTGTGCCAGCGGTAGCAGCGTAAAGGCGAAAAAGGCCGAGGTCGGGGCTACCACCACGCAGACCGAGCGCAGCGCAACCCACCACGGGTGCACCGGGCGCAGATTGCCCGGTGTTGGGTCGCGCACCAGAAGGATCGTGATCAGAGGAAAGCTGAGCAGGCTGGCAAAGAACATGATCTGAAGTGGCGAATAGATCGTGCCCAGATACTTGATCGCCACGTCATGGGTGGAAAACAGCGCAAAGGCCAGCAGGGCCAGAAAAGTTGCCTGAAGGTTCATGAAATCATCTCCGCCGCAGGAATCGCGCCCGGGGCACTGCCCCTATATACCGGTCCCGCGAAAATGAAAAAGGCCCCGGCAAGAACCGGGGCCGGAAATGGCTACGAAACAGACGTTACAGGCTGGCGTCAAGCGCCGCCAGAATCGCATCGCCCATTTCGCCGGTCGACACCGGGGTGCCGCCATCGGCCTGCATCAGGTCCGCGGTGCGCACGCCATCCGCCAGCACCTTTTGCACCGCGCCTTCAAGGCGATCGGCCTCGGCGCCGGCGTCAAAGGAATAGCGCAGCGCCATGGCAAAGCTCAGCACGCAGGCGCTTGGGTTGGCGATGCCCTTGCCGGCGATGTCAGGGGCCGAGCCGTGCACCGGTTCATAAAGCGCCTTGGGGCGGCCATTCTCCATCGGGGCACCCAGCGAGGCCGAGGGCAACATGCCCAGGCTGCCGGTCAGCATGGCGGCGCAATCCGACAGGATGTCGCCAAACAGGTTGTCGGTATAGATCACATCAAACTGTTTGGGCGCGCGCACCAGCTGCATCGCGCCATTGTCGGCATACATGTGGCTGAGTTCCACCTCGGGATAGTCCCTGGACACTTCGGTCACAACTTCGCGCCACAGGATGCCCGATTCCATCACGTTGGCCTTTTCCATCGAGCACAGCTTCTTGTTGCGGCGCGTGGCCAGTTCGAACGAGGCCCGTGCGCCGCGTTCGATCTCGCTTTCGGTGTATCGCTGGGTGTTGATGCCGACGCGTTCGTTACCTTCCTCGAAGATGCCGCGCGGCTCGCCGAAATAGACGCCGCCGGTCAGTTCGCGCACGATCATGATGTCCAGGCCCGACACGATTTCGGTTTTCAGCGAGGAGAATTCCGCCAGCGCGTCAAAACACTGGGCCGGGCGCAGGTTGGCGTAAAGGTCCATCTCCTTGCGCAGGCGCAGCAATCCGCGTTCGGGTTTGACGCTGAAATCCAGATCGTCGTATTTCGGGCCGCCCACGGCGCCCAGCAGGACCGCGTCAACCTCTTGCGCCCGGGCCATGGTTTCGTCGGTCAGCGGCACGCCGTGCGCGTCATAGGCACAACCCCCCACAAGGTCCTCGCTGACATCGAATTTCAGGCCGCGCTTGTCGCCGAACCAGTCGATGATCCGGCGCACCTGGGCCATGACTTCGGGGCCAATGCCGTCACCGGCAAGAATGAGAAGCGAGGGGTTGCTCATGGGGCTGTCCGTCCTTGAAAAAATTCGTCGAACCTGCCCTAGCGGGACGCGGGGGAAAGATCAAGAAACGAAGGGGCGCAGGCCCGCTTCCAGCAGGTGCCAGACGCGGGAAATGCGAGGCGTTTGGCGCAGGCTTTCATGCGCGGTAAGCCAGACCGGCAGGACAGGAAGGGGGAACTCCAGCACAACCTCTTCCAGACCGGGCGTGGCGCGGGCGATGTTGCTCTGGCAAAATCCAAGCCCACAGCCCGCCCGGATCAGTTCCCAGTAGGCGCTCTGGTTGTCACAGCGCACCGCGAACCAATCGCGCCGGGCCGGAATGCCCATGGCGCGCATCTCGCGCAGGATGTCGTCATTGGCGTCATATCCGACCATATCATGGTGGCGCAGATCGTCGGCGCTGCGCGGCCGACCCTTGCGGTTGAGGTACCCGGTGGTGGCAAACATCCCGAGCGTGATATCGCCCAGATGTTTCGTGACCATGTCGAGCTGCTGGGGGCGGTACATGCGCACCGCGATATCCGCCTCGCGGAACAACAGGTTTTCCGACGCATCCGAGGGCACAAGATCGATATGAATATCCGGTTCCCGGCGGCGAATATCGGCGATGATGGCGGGCATGGCGTGGTGGGCCATGAACACACTTGTGGCAATGCGCACATCTCCGGCCAGCCGGGTTTCACCGCCCGCCGCCGTCAGTGCCAGTGCAGCCATGGCATGTTCCATGCGGCGGGCGTGCGCCTGTATTTCCGCGCCCAGCCGGGTCAGATCGAACCCGCGCGCATGGCGGTGGAACAGTTCGACCCCAAGCCTGTCTTCCAGCGTTCGGATGTGGCGGCCCAGGGTGGGTTGCGATGTGTTCAGTTTGCGCGCCGCGCCGGAGAGCGAGCCGGTCTCTGCGACGGCCAGAAAGGACTGGATCAGCGACCAGTCAAGATCTGTCAGGCGAATATCCATTCAATTTTGAATAACACAGTTTCGATTTTTGCCAATTCATATTTGCATCTGAATAGGTGATCTTTGCGGTATCACAGCAAAACAGGAGCCGCTCTTTATGGTCCAGACCGTTCTTATCCTTGGCGCGACAGGGCGTTTTGGCCGCAACGCCGCCGCCGCGTTCGCTGCTGCGGGCTGGCAGGTGCGCCGCTTTGAGCGCAAGGCCGATACATTGTCATCCGCCGTGCAAGGCGTGGACGTGATCGTCAATGCCTGGAACCCGGCCTATCCCGATTGGGCCGCCCAGGTGCCGGGCCTGCACACCGGGGTGATCGCCGCCGCCAGATCGGTGGACGCGACGGTGATCGTGCCCGGGAACGTCTATGTCTTTGGCGCTGGCACGCCTGCGCCATGGTCGGTCGCGTCGCCCCACGCCGCCGCAAACCCGCTGGGGCGTATCCGGCGGGACATGGAGCGCGCCTATCGCGACAGCGGCGTACGCACGATCCTGTTGCGCGCCGGGGATTTCATCGACACGGCCGCCTCGGGCAACTGGTTTGACCAGATCATGATCGCGCGTTTGGCCAGGGGCGTGTTCACCTATCCCGGCCAGCCCGATATCGCCCACGCCTGGGCTTATCTGCCCGATCTGGCCCGCGCTGCCGTGGCGCTGGCCGAACGGCGCGACACGCTCGACCGGTTCGAGGATATCGCCTTTCCCGGTTACACCCTGACCGGGCAGGAGATCGCGGCGCATCTGGCGCAGATCACCGGCCGGTCCGTGCGTCTGAAAAAGATGAACTGGCTGCCGATCCGGTTGGCGCAACCGGTGTGGAAACTGGCCCGGTCGCTGTGCGAGATGCGCTATCTGTGGAACACGCCGCACAGCCTTGACGGCGAGCGGTTCGAGGCCCTGCTGCCCGGTTTCGAGGCTACGGCCGTCGCCCGCGCGTTGGCCACGGCCTTAGGGTCAGGACCCATTAATCCTGCACCACTGGCGCCAAATCCACGAAATATTGGGGGTTTGGTGCGCGCCGGACATAGTGGCTCTATTTCCAAGCGTGCCAAGCCGCCGGGATGAAGTGGATTTGGCGTCCTGCGGATTTGACGGATTTGCCGCCTGACGTCCTTTCAATGCCTTGAAATAGAACCACTATTCCTGCGGCATTGTACGTAGTCAGACAGCAAATCTGTCAAACCAGTGGCGCAGGATTAATGGGTCCTGACCCTAGCGTGCGAAACCCTGCGCCCCGTTCTGAACCCTCAGAAGTCCAGATCGGCCCAAACCATCCGGTGACGGCTGGCGGCGGCGACCATCTTCCCCGGCACCGAACCGGTGCCAGGCGACATCACACCGGCATCCCGCACCGTCAGATCCGCCGACGGCAGGACGTAATCCACCCGCAAATCCCCCGGAACCGGCTCGGGCCAGTCAACGGTTGGCCCCATGCCGCGATGGGGGTCTTGCAGGCGGCTGTCGGCCAGCAGGTCTCGGATCGCCTCGCGCCGCCCATCACCCTTGTCGGGATCCAGATTGGCGTTGCCCATGATCACGAAAGGCCCCAGCGGCGGCCTGCCCAAAGCACCGTCCAGCACCACCTGCCACAGCCGAATCTCGTCGGCGTTGCGCAGGCCGTTGCGGTCCTCCGGCCCGTCAAACACCGGCGGTCCGGCGGCAAACAGCATCAGCGTGACCCGCTGCCCGCCGGGGCCGACAACCGGCACCATCCAGTGCCCCGCAGAGGACAGCCGCTGCGCGGCTTGCGCCTCTTGGGAGGGAAAGGGGCGCCCGTTCACCTTCGGCAATCGCGCCTCCGGCAAATCGCGCCAAAACAGTCCGGTAAAATCCTGAACACCTTGGGCATCCACCGGCCAGCGCGAGAACAGAACCATGCCGCCTTCGCCGCGAAATCGCCCGAACCCCTGTGCATCGGCAGGGCCATGCGCCCTGCCATCACCGTCCAGGTCCAGCCCGGACGGAACCCCGGCGTTCTGGGGCAGGGCAAAGATATGCGGATACCGTATCCCCGCATCCGCCAGAACATCCCGCAAGGCCCGCGCGCCCAGCTGCCGATAATCGTAATCCACCCCTTGCAGGAAAAGCACGTCCGGCGCGGTATCGGCCACGACCTGCGCAATCGCGCGCACCTGTGCATCGCCTTTCAGGATATCGCGCAGCATCAGCCCCGGCCCCTTGCGCGACAGTTCCACGTCATAGGTTGCCACGCGCAACGTGCCGGCCCCCGAGGCGACCGGGAACAACAAGGCAAGACAAAGGATCAGGCGGTTTGCAAGGCCCGCGCGGCGGCATAGGCGCGGCGGCGGTTGTCGCGGATCATCTCGGCCACGCGGGTCATCGCCATGCCACGCATGATCAGGCTTGCCGGAATGAAGGCCCATGCACTTATCGTCCAGATCATTGTCATCGGATCGTCCAGATAGATCGGGTCAATCAGATCCGACATCATCTGTACAATCGCCGGGATCAGGAATGGCATGAGAAACCCTAACGCAATGTTAAGACGCCCGTCCCTTTGCAGCCGGGGCAGCACGTCGCCCCCCGCCGTGGGATCGAACAGCGGCAGGTTGACCCAGACGTTGAAGGCCCCGTTGCGGGCGGGCCAGCCCAGGATGCGCACATAGAAATAGAACACCGCCAGCGCCATCATCGAGATCAGGTAGCTTAGCCCGGACGAGGTGCGCACTGCCTCGACCAGTTCGGGCGAGGCGTTCTGCGGCAACATGATCACCATCAGGCGCACGGGCGAATAGGGGAAATCGATCGCATCGCCCACCACAATACCCAGCGTGTGCAGGAAGGACGTGAGCGCATTGGGCGCATATTCGCCGCGCGCGATCACCGACAGGCAGAAGACGGCAAGGAAGATCGCGAGAAACCGCAGCCTGTTGAAGGGAGGAGCGTAGCGGAATTCCACGATCGACGGGTATGTGGAAAAATACTCGATGAAAACAAGGCAGGCCGAGAACAGCGCGAAAAGCAGTACGATTTCAACGGCATCCGCGCTGACATTCGGCAGGATCAATGCCGGGGTGGCAAACAGCAATGCCACCAATATTGCACGCGTGAGTGCGCTAACGATTCGTCCCAACACTGCCCTTGCCCTTTCAAACTGGATGCCGCGATACATTGCCGCGATCTTGTTCCAACTTGATCCCGCCAATTGCGGCGGGGCGCCTCATTTATGCCTCATTTTTGCCGAATTTGTCCGTTGCGCTCAAGGCTTAGTTTGCGCCAGGGTTAAGAACCGGCCCGCGGCGGCGGCAACTGGTGCGCGAATGCATCAATGTGTGGCCAGAAAAAACGCTTCAAACCCAAGGGTCTACCAGATGTTGTGGGTCATGTCGTCCGGCTCGCTACACTGCAAAGCGCCCGAGCGCCCCCAATCGAACAGGCCGCCCCATGCGGGGCGGCCTGCCACAATCCAGCCATAATTGTCGTGCAAGCGGTTCAGGCCCAGGGGCGTTCTGCCGCGGCGCGTGCCTCGTAGGCGTCGATGGCGTCGGCTTTTTCCATGGTCAGGCCGATATCGTCCAGACCGTTCAGCAGGCAGTGCTTCTTGAACGCGTCCACCTCGAATGGGATGACTTGCCCGTCCGACGTGGTGATTTCCTGGGCTTCAAGATCCACCGTCATGCGGGCATTCGCGCCTTTCTCGGCATCCGCCATCAACACATCCACCTGTTCCTGCGGGAGCACCACGGGCAGGATGCCGTTCTTGAAGCAGTTGTTGAAGAAGATGTCGGCAAAGGCGGTTGACACGACGCACCTGATGCCGAAGTCGGCAATCGCCCAGGGCGCATGTTCGCGCGACGAGCCGCAGCCGAAATTGTCGCCGGCGATCAGGATCTGGGCATCGCGATATTGCGGCTTGTTCAGCACGAAATCCGGGATCTCGCTGCCATCGCGGTTATAGCGCATCTCGTCAAACAGGTGCTTGCCAAAGCCGGTGCGCTTGATCGATTTCAGAAACACCTTTGGGATGATCATGTCGGTGTCGATGTTCACCAGCGGCATGGGCGCCGCGATACCGTGCAGTTTTTCAAACTTTTCCATGTCCAGTTCCTCGTGTTGAGCCCGCCCGACGGCGGGGGACGTTGTATCAGTGCAGTTTCGGGACAGCCTTGGTGGGTGGCAGTCCGTGTTCTTCGAAGTCAAAGCCAACCTCTTGGGCGGCCTGTGCGATAAAGCTGCCGGGGGCGGGTGCGACGCGTTTGTGAACCCGCCCGAGACGTGACGCATAGAGATGCACCGCCAGGGTATCGTCATTCATCCAGCCCTCAACCCCGCCACAGGGATTGAAGTAGATGTCGCCCAGCGACCACGGCACGGGATTGAGAACATGCTCGGGCAGCGCGCGGTCCGACTCGCCATGCTTGTTCAGCATGTAGGTCAGCGCGGGCGGCCCAAGCGCCGTGGCGGTCATCTTGCAGGCCCGCATCAGCCGTTCGTCTTCCGGGCCGTCGCGCAGCCGGTTCAGGATGCGTTTTGACAGCCACGGCGGCACAAAGGTAGGATCGGCGAACCGATTGATCATCCTCTTGAGCGTCGGACTTTGCACCGGCAAACACAGGACGGCGTTGTTGATCCAGCCGCTGCCTTCGTAGCCGAACAGGTAGTCGTCCGGGGCCGAAAGCGGGCGCTGGCACAACACGTCGGCATCGATCCAGATCAGACCCGCATTGCGGATCATGTGCAGACGAAAGATGTCTGCGAACTGGGCGGGGCCGAACTGGCGCAGCATCGCGTCGGGGTAATCGAACACCTCGCGCGCGTGGGCCAGTTCGATGCCGTCAATGCCCGGGTTGGCCATATCGTGGGTGTGGAACAGAAAGACCGGATGCCCATGATGGACAAATGTCATCAGGCACAGCTTGCTGATCCAGTCCAGGCTGTCGCCAACCCAGAGAGTTCCGACCGCCGGCAGGGCGGTCTCCACGATATGCGCGCCCGGCGCCGACATCACATCAGTTCGCGCACGTCGGTCAGCTTGCCGGTCAGCGCGGCGGCGGCGGCCATCGCGGGGGACACAAGATGTGTTCGTCCCTTGAAACCCTGCCGCCCCTCGAAGTTGCGGTTCGAGGTCGAGGCGCAACGCTCATGCTCGCTCAGCTGGTCGGGATTCATCGCCAGACACATCGAACACCCCGCAAGGCGCCATTCGAATCCGGCTTCCTGAAAGATTTCCGCCAGCCCCTCTTCTTCGGCCTGGGCGCGCACAAGGCCCGAGCCCGGGACGATCATGGCACGGATGCCCTCTTTGATCTTCTTGCCCTTGACCAGGCTGGCGACAGCGCGCATGTCTTCGATCCGGCCGTTGGTGCAGGATCCGATAAACACGGTGTCGATTTCGATATCGGTCAGTTTCTGGCCCGGAGTCAGCCCCATATAGGCGAGCGCGCGGCGTGCAGCTTCGACCTTGCCACCCTCGAAATCCTCGGGCGCGGGCACGACGCCGGTGATCGGCAGCACGTCTTCGGGGCTGGTGCCCCAGGTCACGACCGGCTCGATCTCTTCGCCTTTCAGCGTGATCACCTTGTCGAAATGCGCGCCGTCATCGGTAAAGAGCGTTTTCCAGTAGGCCACGGCCTGTTCCCAGGCGGCGCCCTTGGGCGCGTGCGGGCGGCCCATGCAATAGTCGAACGTGGTTTCATCCGGTGCCACGATGCCGGCGCGCGCGCCGCCTTCGATGGCCATGTTGCACACGGTCATGCGGCCTTCCATCGACATGTCGCGGATCACCTGGCCACAATATTCGATCACATAGCCGGTGCCGCCGGCGGTGCCGGTGGCGCCGATGATCGCCAGCGTCACGTCCTTTGGGGTCACACCGGGGCGCAGTTCGCCGGTGATCTCGACCTTCATGTTCTTCGATTTCTTCTGGATCAGCGTCTGTGTCGCCAGGACGTGTTCGACCTCGGAAGTGCCGATGCCATGCGCCAGCGAGCCGAACGCGCCATGGGTGGCGGTGTGGCTGTCACCGCAGACCACGGTCATGCCGGGCAGCGTCCAGCCCTGTTCGGGACCGACGATATGCACGATCCCCTGACGCACATCGGACATCGGATAATAGTGCACGCCAAAATCCCTGGCGTTCTTGTCCAGCGCCGCGACCTGGATTCGGCTGTCCTCGGTCATCTGTGCCGGGTTCTCGCGGCCCATTGTGGTGGGCACGTTGTGGTCGGGAACGGCGATGGTCTTGTCGGGCGCGCGCACCGTGCGCCCGGTCATGCGCAGCCCCTCAAAGGCCTGCGGGCTGGTCACTTCGTGCACCAGGTGGCGGTCGATATACAGAAGGCAGGTGCCGTCGTCGGCCTCGTGGGCCACATGGGCATCCCAGATCTTGTCATAGAGCGTCTTGGGGGACATTGGTCCTCTCCATCGTTGTGTATTGGCTGATATGGTTTCGCATTTTCAGGCGTGCGGAAACACGCCGCGCGCTCATAGAGCGGCGATGACGGATTTGGACTGACCAAAAAAGCGCCAGGGCAAAAAGGCACGGTCGTCGATGTCATAGATGCGTTTCATGGCTTCGCCATACACCCGCGCGCGGATTCCTTCAAGCGGGTGCGTGCCGATGCAAGATCATTGCCGCCACCCGCGCGGGCGTGCATCATGTTGGTGATGGAAGATGAAATCACCACAGACGCCCCGGCGGCAACAGTGGCGGACCAGGGCAGTGTGCTGGACCGCATTGCCGGAGCCGAGCGCGAAATCGTTGAAGCGGTGACAGAGGCCGGCACGACCGAAATCGTGCAGGGCATCTGGCAGCAGGTTCAGGACTTTCTTGAAGGGCTTTTGCGGCCCTGGAATGCCTATCAGGTGGCGATTGCCTTTGGCCTGCTTGCGGTGTCATTTGCCCTGGCCCGCTATATCCAGCCGCGATTTCATGGATGGCTTCGCGAGCGCGAGGGCTGGCCAAAATGGCGGTTTCGCTATGCGATGATGCTGCATCGGCGTATGCCGCTTGTGGTATTCGTGCCGCTGATCTGGATGACGGTCTGGATCATGCGCGATCTGACATGGCCCAGCCGCTCGTATCTGCTGGCGATTCTCGCCAACCTGGCGTCGGCCTGGCTGGTGGTCGTGCTGGTGATGCGGCTGGTGCAGAATTCCGCGCTGCGATCCTTTCTGCGGTATGGTGCCTGGGTCTGGATCACGCTGGTGATCCTGGGCCTGTCCGAGGAAACCATGCAGCTGATGGACAGTATCGCTGTCGAGATCGGCGATTCCCGTCTGACGTTGTGGATGGTGGTGCAGGCGGCGCTGATCCTTGGGCTGACATTCGCTCTGGTGCGGTTCCTGTCGCGGCAGACGGCGTCACGGATTCGCAGCAACGAGGATATTTCGCCCTCGATGCAGGTGTTGTTCGTCAAGTTCCTTCAGGTTCTGCTTTATGGCGCGGCTTTCTTCATCGGGCTGCGCGCCGTCGGTTTTGATTTGCGCGGGCTGGCCTTTCTGTCGGGCGCGATCGGTGTGGGCATCGGGTTTGGCCTGCAAAAAGTGGTGTCCAACCTTGTGTCCGGTGTCATCATTCTGCTGGACAAGTCGATCAAGCCGGGCGACGTGATTTCGCTGGGCGAAACCTTTGGCTGGATCAATTCGCTTTCGGCCCGGTATGTCAGCGTGGTCACGCGCGACGGGCGCGAATACCTGATCCCGAACGAAGACCTGATCACCGGTCAGGTGGTGAACTGGTCGCATTCCGACACCTATGTGCGTCTGGATATCTATTTCGGCACTGCCTATGGCGATGATCCTCACGAGGTGCGCAAGATCGCCATCGAGGCTGCCAGAAGTGTCGAGCGCGTGCTGAGCTTTCCAAAGGCGCCTGTTTGTCACATCGTCGGCTTTGGCGACAGCAGTGTGGATTATATCCTGCGCTTCTGGATCGACGATCCCACCGGCGGTCTGACCAACATTCGCGGCAATGTCTACCTTGCCCTGTGGGATGCGTTTCAGGCCGCGGGGATTTCGCTTCCCTTCCCGCAACGCGAGGTGCGGATGCTGAACGAGCCGTCACGCCCCCTAGATGCCGAGTAGCAACAAAGCGCCCGCGGCGGAGCGCCAAATATTGAGAAGTGGGGATGAGGATGCTATCGTAATGCCATGCCCGGCACCGGGGCTTTGTGGTGCGTCGCAAGGAGGGCAGACTTCTGTCTTTGAATACCGACGTGGCTGATGCTACTGATACCGGTCCGGTTGTGACCCCGGACCAGACCGATACGACAAGCGAGGACTTGCTTGCCCGTATCCTGACATCTCTCGAAGAAGACAAGGCCGAAGACATCGTGCAGGTCGACCTGCGCGGAAAGTCGTCGATCGGCGATTACATGGTGATCTGTTCGGGGCGCTCAAGCCGCCAGGTGGCGGCGATTTCCGAAAAGCTGGTGGAACGGCTGAAGGCCGAATTCGGCCGCGGCGCCAAGGTTGAAGGCAAGGATGCCGGCGACTGGGTGCTGATCGATACCGGCGATGTGATCGTGCATGTGTTCCGGCCCGAAGTGCGCGAGTTCTACCAGCTGGAAAAGATGTGGTTGCCGACCGGAACCGCCTGAGGTTTCGCTGACGGCGCGCGCGCCGAAAGGACGAGAGAATGGCACTGAAGGTGCATATCTGCGCCGTTGGTCGGCTGCGGCCCGGCCCCGAGCGCGACTTGCTGGACGATTATCTTGAGCGGTTCGACCGTACAGGGCGGGCGTTGGGGCTTGGCCCCGTCACGGTACATGAGGTGGAGGACCGCAAGGGCGGCGGCATGGCAGCCGAGGCGGGTTTGTTGCAGGGCGCCCTTCCGCGCGGGGCGGTGATCTGTGTGCTGGATGAGCGCGGCAAGCTGATGGGATCGCCCGGGTTCGCCGAACGGATCGCGGGCTGGCGCGATGACGGGCGCGGCGATCTGGCATTTGTCATTGGCGGCGCGGATGGGGTGGATCCCGGTTTGCGTGCGCAGGCGGATTTCCGGTTGAGTTTTGGTAAGATGGTTTGGCCACATATGCTTGTTCGCGTGATGCTGGCCGAGCAGTTGTACCGTGCCGCCTCGATCCTGTCGGGCGCGCCGTATCATCGGACGTGACAGGGGGCGCTGCCCCCGCCGCGCCAGGGCGCGACCCCCCCGGAGTATTTCTGGCAAAATGAAGAGGCGGTGGCGCAGGGGGGGTGGGATGTGCCATTGCGTGGATGGTGTGTAAGTCGCGTCCTTGACAGCGGATCAGCCTTCTTCGCGGTCGCGAAGAAGAGCGGCGCGGGAGTGCGAGGCAAATTCGCGGCGCCAGAGAACGTAGGTGGTGAGGATTGCACTTGTGATCAGCGCCAGCGGACCGAAAATCCATGCCGTCGCCGCCAGGCCGAAATAAACCGAGCGCATCGCCCGGTTGAAGCTGCGCGAGGCGGTTATGTTGATTTCGGCAGCGATTTCGGCGCGCGGCAACCCCTTGGGATCATTCGGGTTGTTGGGGACGGAGGACATCACGACCGAACAGTAGCCAAACAATCGGTGCGCCCAGACAAACTTCAGGAACGCATTGGCGACAAAGATCAGCATGACGAGGATCTTGATTTCCAGTTTGATCGGCGGTGTGTCCATCACGGCAAAATCCGCCGCCACACCCGCGAGTTTTTCCGCGCTTCCGATGACGGCCAGCCCGCCCCCGATGGTGATCATTGTGGCCGAGGCGAAAAAGGCTGTGCCCTGCCGCAGGTTGGAGAGAATCTGGGCGTCGAAAACGCGGGGATTCCGATCCAGGAAAACGCGCATCCATTCGCGCCGGTAGTGACCCATGAGATGCGAAACGGATGGGTGTTTTTTCGGAGGGTTTTCAATGAGATAGCCTATGCCGAGCCAGGTGGCGAACAGCAGGGCAAAGGCGCCGAAATCGGTGCCGGAAAACAGTTGCAATCGGTCGGTCCAGATCATGGGGCAACCCTATCGCGACAGTTTATCGCTTGCCACCCCGCAAAATTGGTTATAAAAAATTACCAATTATTGGGAGGTGTCTCATGGACATGCCAGTTCCGAACCCTGACGTGTTGTCTCGCAAGGCGCAGATCGTTGCGCGTTTGCGGCAGGTGCTGCCAACGGAAGCGGTGATCGACGACCCTGTGGAGACGCGGGCCTATGAGTGCGATGCGCTGACCGCCTATCGGTGTCCGCCTCTGGCGGTTGTGCTTCCGTCCAGCACCGCCGAGGTGGCGGCGGTGCTGAAGCTTTGTCTGGCCGAAGGGGTGCCGGTGGTGCCGCGCGGGGCCGGGACATCGCTGGCCGGTGGCGCGATGCCGACCGAGGATTCGGTGATCCTTGGCGTGGCGCGTATGGGGGAGGTGCTTGAAGTTGATTATGAAAACCGTTTCATCAGGGTTCAGACCGGGCGCACGAACCTGAGCGTGTCGGGCGCGGTGGAAGAGCGGGATTTCTTTTACGCGCCGGATCCGTCGAGCCAGCTGGCCTGTGCCATTGCAGGCAATATCGCGATGAATTCCGGAGGTGCGCATTGCCTGAAATACGGCGTGACGACGAACAACCTTTTGGGGGTGACGCTGGTGACGATGGAGGGCGAGATTGTCGAGATCGGCGGCGCCCATCTGGACGCTGGCGGTCTGGATATTCTGGGGCTGATCTGCGGTTCTGAGGGTCAGTTGGGGGTTGTCACCGAGGCGACGCTGCGCATTCTGCGCAAGCCGGAAGGTGCCCGGCCTGTCCTGGTGGGGTTTGATTCCAATGAAGTGGCCGGCCAGTGTGTGAGTGACATCATCAAGGCAGGTATCCTGCCGGTGGCCATCGAATTCATGGATCGTCCGTGTATCCGGGCGACCGAGGCATTTGCCGGGGCCGGATATCCGGATTGCGAGGCGCTGTTGATCATCGAGGTCGAGGGCAGCGACGAGGAGATCGAGGCGCAGTTGTCGCGTATCATCGCGATTGCGAAGCAGCATGATCCGGTTGAGTTACGTGAAAGTGGCAGCGCCGAGGAAAGTGCCCGCATCTGGCTGGGCCGGAAATCGGCCTTTGGCGCGATGGGGCAGATCAACGACTATATGTGTCTGGACGGAACCATCCCGGTCAGCCAGTTGCCGCTTGTGTTGCGTCGGATCGGAGAGATGTCGCGGGACTTCGGGCTGGACGTGGGCAATGTGTTTCATGCGGGGGACGGGAACATGCACCCGTTGATCCTGTTTGACGCCAACAAGCCGGGAGATCTGGAAAAATGCGAGGCGTTCGGGGCGGAGATCCTGAAGCTGTGTGTCGAGGTGGGCGGATGCCTGACAGGCGAGCATGGCGTGGGGATCGAGAAACGTGATCTGATGATCAGCCAGTACACAGAGCAGGATCTGGAAATCCAGATGGCGGTCAAGGATGTGTTCGATCCCTCCTGGCTGTTGAACCCGGCCAAGGTGTTTCCCCTGAAGGCCAGTGATGCGCGGCGTGCCGCGGCGCAATAAGGGGCGTTGCCCCCTCTGCCCCGGTCCAGCCGGGGCATTCACCCCCAGGATATTTAGGGCCAAAAGAAGATGATGAGACCGGAAAACGAGGCCGCGTTGGCCGAACTGGTGGCGGGGGCGGCGGTGCCCTTGCGGGTGATCGGGGGCGGTACCCGCGATATTGGCGTGCCGGTGGAAGGCGATCCGGTGCGTGTGGACGGATTGTCGGGTGTCTCGCTTTATGAGCCGGGCGCGCTGACCCTGGTTGCCGGGGCAGGAACGCCGGTGGCGGAGATTGACGCGGTGCTGGCGGCGGAGGGGCAGAGGCTTGCCTTTGAGCCGATGGATCATCGCGCGCTGTTGGGAACGCAGGGCACGCCCACGATCGGCGGGGTTGTGGCGGCGAATGTCTCTGGCCCGCGGCGGATACAGGTTGGCGCCTGCCGCGACTCGGCGCTGGGGGTGCGGTTTGTGGATGGGCGGGGGCAGGTGCTCAAGAATGGCGGACGGGTGATGAAAAACGTGACCGGCTATGATCTTGTGAAGCTGATGGCCGGTTCCTGGGGCACTTTGGGCATTTTGAGTGAAGTGGCGTTGAAGGTGCAGGCGATCCCGGAAACCGAGGCGACGTTGGTGGGGCGCGGGCTGGATGCGCGCGCGGGCATTGCCGCTTTGTCGGCGGCGTTGGGGTCGCCGTTTGATATCAGCGGAGCGGCATGGTTGAGCGAAGGCGGAGAGGCCCGGTTGCGCATCGAGGGGCTGGCGGATTCCGTGGCGTACCGTTTGCGGCGGCTGGGTGCGGAGATTTGCGCCGGTTGGGACATTCACGAGGCCGCAGCAAGTGCGGCATTGTGGGGTGAATTGCGCGATGTGGTCCCCTTGGTAGAGACGCCCGGAATTGTATGGAGGGTTTCGGTCAAGCCGTCCGATGCGCCTGTCCTTCTGGAGGCGCTGGACGGGCCGGTTGCGGTTTGCGATTGGGGCGGGGGTTTGATCTGGCTGGTGATGCCCGAAGAAAACGACGGCGGCGCCGTGGTTGTTCGCGAACAGGTCGCCCGCCTAGGCGGGCATGCGACATTGGTGCGCGCGCCCGGCGCGTTGCGCCGCCGGGTGGCGGTTTTCCAGCCTGAGGCGCCGGCGCTGGCTGCGCTGTCCAGGGGGCTGCGCGCCCGGTTCGATCCGCGCGGGATTCTCAATCCCGGCCTCATGGGGTAAGGCAAGATGCAAACGACATTCACGAAAGAACAGCTTCGCGATCCCGGTATCCAGCGGGCCAATGAAATTCTGCGGGCCTGTGTGCATTGCGGTTTCTGCACCGCGACCTGCCCGACATATCAGATTCTGGGGGACGAGCTGGACAGCCCGAGGGGCCGCATTTACCAGATCAAGGATATGCTGGAAAACGAACGCGACCCGGACCCCAGGACGGTTCTGCATATCGACCGGTGCCTGTCCTGTCTGGCCTGCATGACGACCTGCCCGTCCGGCGTGCATTACATGCATCTTGTGGACCATGCGCGCGAATATATCGAAAACCGCTATCGGCGGCCTTTGATGGACCGGCTGTTGCGATGGACGCTGGCGCGGATCCTGCCGTATCCCACGCGATTCCGGCTGGCGCTTTTGGGGGCCAGGATCGGGCGGCCATTCGCGTTTCTGATGCCCGATGCGCGGTTGAAGGCGATGTTGGACATGGCGCCCAGACACATTCCTCCGGTCAGCCGCAACGATGATCCGCAAAGTTTTGCGCCGTCCGGTGCCCGGAAGATGCGCGTAGCGCTGATGACGGGCTGTGCGCAAAAGGCGCTGAATACCGACATCAACGATGCCACGATCCGGTTGCTGACGCGGCTGGGCTGTGAGGTTGTTGTCGCCAAGGGGGCCGGGTGTTGCGGGGCTCTGACCCACCACATGGGCAAGACCGAAGAGAGCCATGCGACCGCAGCGAGGAATATCCGCGCCTGGGTGGGTGAGATGGATGGGGACGGGTTGGATGCCATCGTGATCAACACGTCCGGGTGCGGCACGACCGTGAAGGACTATGGGTTCATGTTCCGCAACGCACCATTGGCCGAAGACGCCAGACGGGTCAGCGAGATCGCCATGGATGTGTCCGAGCTTCTGATGAAGCTGGACCTGCCCCAGGGCGAAGACAAGGGAACGGTCGTGGCCTATCACGCGGCGTGTTCGCTTCAGCATGGGCAACAGATCAAGACATATCCCAAGGACTTGCTGAAACGGGCGGGGTTTGCCGTTGTCGAGCCGGCCGACAGCCATTTGTGCTGTGGATCTGCCGGCACCTACAACCTGATGCAGCCCGAGATTTCGCAACAGCTCAAGGCGCGCAAGGTGCGCAGCCTGGAGGCCAAACAGCCCGATATCATCGCCGCCGGGAATATCGGCTGCATGATGCAGATCGGCGGGGGAACAGACGTGCCAATTGTTCATACAGTTGAATTGCTGGACTGGGCAACGGGTGGCCCGCAACCGCCGGCGCTGACGGCCGAGGGCAAGCGGGCGCCCGATATTCCGATCCTGCGCTGATCCGGCGGCCCGAACCCGACATGGTGCTGCCGCAATTCCGCCCGGCGGCGTTGATATTTGGTGGGCAAAGACATGTGGAGGATCGCCCCGTGGGCCGGATTTTGACGCTTCTTCTGACTTTGGCCCTTGCCGGGGGCGCCTGGGCGCAGGACACTGGCTTGCGCCAGATGAATACCGGTGAAGACAGCAAGGGCTGGGGCGGTGTCGGTCGGTTGGAAATCGGCGGGCGCAGTTTTTGCACCGGCTCGCTGATTGCGCCTGACCTGGTGCTGACGGCGGCGCATTGCCTGTATGATCGCAAGTCAGGCCTGCCCATCGATGCCGCCAAGATCGAATTCCGGGCAGGGTGGCGCAATGGCCGGGCCGAGGCCTATCGATCCGTGCGCCGGGCGGTGGTGCATCCCGATTATCAATACACCGCACAGGGCGGCGCCAAACGCGTCTTGAATGATCTTGCGGTCCTGCGATTGTATCGGCCGATCCGCAACACCACGATCATCCCGTTTGAAACTGTCGGGCGCATTCGGAAGGGCGCACAGATCGGGGTGGTTTCCTATGCGGTTGGCCGCGAGGACGCGCCTTCGTTTCAGGAGATGTGCCGCGTTCTGGGCCGCCAGCAGGGAGTTTACGTGATGTCCTGCAGTGTTGATTTCGGAAGCAGTGGCGCGCCGGTGTTTGCGTTTGTGGATGGCGCGCCGCGTATTGCCTCGGTGGTGTCGGCCAAGGCCGAGATGCAGGGGTCCAAAGTGTCTTTGGGCATGGGGCTTGACGGTCCTTTGGAGGTTCTGCTGGCAGAGCTGGACGAGAACCGGCCGGTTGCCATCAAGCGACTGAGTGCCGAGGAAGACCGGCGCAGCACCGGGGCGAAATTCGTGCGCGCCGACGGGGGTTGAATCCGCCCGATCCTTTCCCAAATATGCTGTATCGGGGCGCCGGTTACCGGGCTCCGGGATGGTGGTCTGTCCCGCAGGGAAGGCCGCAAGAAGCAACAACTGCTATCGCTCATGATGGAGGATAAAACATGCGCAGTTTTGATTTTGCACCGCTGTATCGGTCGACGGTCGGGTTTGACCAGTTGGCCAACATGATGGATCGCGTCCTGTCCAACGAAGTTGGGCAGTCAAGCTATCCGCCCTACAATATTGAAAAAACCGCCGAAGATGCCTATCGGATATCGATCGCCGTAGCCGGTTTTTCGGCCGATGATCTGTCGATCGAAGTCAAGGAAAACGCGCTGGTTGTGACCGCGCGCAAGGCCGACGATGATGATGACAGCAAAACATATCTGCATCGCGGCATCGCCACCCGCGCGTTCGAACGCAGGTTCCATCTGGCGGATCATGTGCGCGTCACCGGGGCAAGCCACGCCGACGGGATGCTGCATATCGATCTGGAACGTGAGATCCCCGAGGCGCTGAAGCCGCGCCGCATTCAGATCGCCCGCGCGGACCAGCCGCAGATCGAGAAGGATGTGGTGGACGCTAAGGCGGTCAACTGACCCCTGTTCCCTATCACGTAGTCGCGCGCGCCGGGTTCCGGCGCGCGTTTTTGATGGTCTGAACGGTTGCGGATCCAGCGGGGATCGGACAGTGTTTTCCGGTAACTGCTGAACAAGGCAACGATCCCTGTGAATCTGGCCGCGCTGCGATCCGCGAATTTCCGAACCTATGTGACCGGCAGCATTTTTGCGCTGCTGGCGATCTGGATGCAGCGTGTGACCATTGGCTGGATCGCGTGGGACATGACCGGTTCATCCAGTTTTGTCGGGCTTGCCGCCCTTGTGCAATTTTCGCCGGCGATCGTCTTGTCACCCCTGTTCGGGGTCTGGGTAGATCGGCTGGACGTGCAGCGCGCGATCATTGTTGTGCAGGGTGTCAATTTCGGGGTGATGGCGGGCTTTTTCGGGTTTTACGTGATGGGATGGCTGACACCGGTCACGATGATTGTCCTGACCCTGATTTCCGGCATTGCACTGGCGGCCAACCATCCGATGCGCATGTCGCTGTCGCCCAGGTTGGTGCCGCGCGGCATGGTGGCCTCGGTGGTGACGATCGTGGCGATCAATTTCAACGTCGCCCGAACGCTGGGCCCGGCGCTGGGGGGCGTGTTGATTGCCTGGCTGGGTGTCGGTGCAACGCTGTTGGTTCAGGCGGTGCTGATTGTGCCGTTCATATTTGCCCTTGGTCGGCTGGAGGTGCGACCAAGCCGGAAAGAGGGGGTATCGCAGGAGCCGTTTGGCAAGGCGTTGGGGCTGGGGCTGTTGCAGGTCTGGAACAACGCCGTCATCTGGCGCGCCATGATGATCGGCGGGGCGCTGGCAACCGTGGCGCGCGGTGTGCTGGAAATCCTGCCGCCTTTGGCGGATGGTGTGTTTCAACGCGGCCCGGAGGGGCTGGGCGTTTTGCTGACGGCGACGGGGCTGGGCGCCGTTTGTGGCGGATTTTTCAAAGCCGTTCTGCCCCCGCAATCCCCCGGCAGCGTTCCGATCCTGACGCAGGTGGTGATCGTTCTGGGGCTTTTGATGGTGGCGGCTCTGGGCGCGGTATCGGCGTGGCCGGTGGCATTGGGCATCGCCGCGGGCATTGCCTTTGTCACCACGCTGTCCGCGATTTCCATGCAGACCGCGATCCAGATGGAACTGGAAGACGACATGCGGGGGCGTGTGATGAGCCTTTGGGCCGTGGTCGTTGCCGGGGGGGCGTCGATCGGGGCCGGCGCCCTGGGGATTGCCGCGGACATCATAGGGTTTCAGGAAACGCTGGTCTTTGCGGGGCTTGTCGCCTCTGCCGGGCTGGGGCTTTATCTGGTTGCAATTCGGCTGCGCGGGTAAGGCGCGGCCTGGCGCCAGAGTGCATGATCACGTACACAAGCAAATTGTTAACATCATTGGCCTAGCCTGCAAGCCTTCAGGGAGAGCATGGCGTTGATGACACCGGCCCAGATCGAAACCGTTCAAACCAGTTTTGAGGCGGTGTTTCTTCGGAAAGCTGAAATCGCCGGTGCGTTCTATGCGCATTTGTTCCGCGCCATGCCCGAGGCGCGCGAATTGTTCAGCCGGGACATGCATCATCAAAGGGAAATGTTTGCCAGCATGTTGGCGATCACCGTGCGCTTGCTCAACCGTCCGGGCGAATTAAACGAGGTCGTTGACCGGCTGGCTCAGGTGCATGGCAGGTTCACGATCGCGCCGGATCAGTTCGCCCTGGCCGGAACGGCGATTGTCGCGGCGTTTCGCGACGTTCTGCAAGACCGGTTCACGCCCGATGTGGAACAGGCGTGGAAGCAGGCAACGCAAAAGCTTGTGTCCCGCGTTGCCCTTCAGTTGAAGGATTAAACCGACATGCAGATGTATTTCATCTCCAGATAGTCATCGATGCCATGATGGCTGCCTTCGCGCCCCAAGCCGGATTGTTTGACACCGCCAAAGGGGGCGACTTCGGTCGAGATGATGCCGGTGTTTACGCCGACGATGCCGTATTCCAGCGCCTCGGCAACCTTGTAAACGCGGCTGAGATCCCTGGCATAGAAATACGAGGCAAGGCCGAAGATCGTGTCATTTGCCATGGCGATCACTTCGTCTTCGTCGTGAAATCTGAACAGCGGGGCAAGGGGGCCAAAGGTTTCATCTCTGGCAAAGGCCATGTCCGGGGTCGCGCCGGTCACGATGGTCGGCTGAAAGAAGGTGCCGCCCAGTTCAGACGGGTTGCCACCCAGGATGACCGTGCCGCCCTTTGCCGTGGCGTCGGCAATATGATTCTGTACCTTGTCCACGGCTTCGCTGTTGATCAGCGGGCCAAAAACAGTGTCCTCTTCCAGCCCGTCGCCGACCTTCATGGTCGCAACCCGCGCCTTCAGCTTGGCGGCAAAGGCATCATAGACACCGGCCTGCACATAGATGCGGTTGGCGCATACACAGGTTTGGCCGTTGTTGCGGAACTTGCACAGGATCGCGCCTTCGACGGCGGCATCCAGATCGGCGTCGTCAAACACGATGAAGGGCGCGTTGCCGCCCAGTTCCATCGAGCATTTCATCACGCTGTCCGCGGCCTGGCGAAGCAGGATGCGGCCCACCTCGGTGGAGCCGGTAAAGGTGAGCTTGCGCACGGAGTCGTTTTCGCAGAATTCCTTGCCGATGTCGCTGGCGCGCGAGCTTGGCAGGATGTTCAGAACCCCGGCCGGAATGCCCGCCCGGTCCGCCAGCACCCCCAGAACAATGGCCGACAGGGGCGTTTCCGCCGCCGGGCGGGCCACGAACGCACAGCCCGCCGCCAGCGCCGGCCCGGCCTTGCGGGTAATCATCGCGTTGGGGAAATTCCACGGTGTGATCGATGCCGCCACGCCGATGGGCTGTTTGAGAACCGTGATCCGCTTGTCGCGCTGGTGGCCCGGAATGGTCTCGCCATAGATGCGCTTGGCTTCTTCGGCAAAGAATTCGATAAATGACGCTCCGTAGCCGATTTCGCCCACGGCTTCGGACAGGGGTTTGCCCATTTCGGCGGTCAGGATGATGCCCAGGTCCCGCTGGTTTTCGATCATCAGGTCGAACCATTTGCGCAAGACGGCGGCGCGTTCCTTGCCGGTCCATTTCGCCCAGTCCTTCTGGGCGGTTTCGGCGGCGGCAATGGCCAGGGCCGCCTGCGCCCGGCTGATGTCGGCGACGCTGGCGATCACGTCGCCGCGCGCCGGATTTGTGACATCGAAGGTTGCGCCGTCTTCGCCGTCTACCCAACGACCGTTGATATAGGCGCGGGTTTCCAGCAGGGTCGGGTCGGCAAGGAGGGATTTCAGGTTTGTGGTGGTGTCGAGCATAACGGACTCCGGTGTTGGCGTGTCGGTGCGACCATTTTTGATCAAATTCAACTTGTCAAGCAAATCGGGAACAAGAGCGAAGAACGGGAGCGATTTATGGATCTGGATGATGCCTATGCAAATGCCGCCTACATCACAAATGCGGAGGCCTATCCGCCGCGCTGGACCCAGGCGGCTGCGGCGTTTCGTGCCCGCCACGGCGGCGAATTGGCTGTGCCCTATGGCGAAAGCACGCGTCAGGCGTTTGATTTGTTCCGGCCCGAGGGTATCGCCAGGGGGGTGTTCGTGTTTGTCCACGGTGGTTACTGGCTAAAATTCGACCGCAGCTATTGGTCTCATCTTGCCGGGGGGGCGTTAAGGCATGGCTGGGCGGTGGCGATGCCGTCCTATGATCTGGCGCCGACGGTGCGCATTTCCCGGATCACGCAGCAGGTGGCGCAGGCGGTGGCTCGGGCGGCGGCCATGGTGGACGGTCCGATCCTGCTGGCCGGGCATTCCGCAGGTGGGCATCTTGTGGCGCGGATGGCGTGCACCGGTGGTCTGCCTGAACAGGTTGCGCGGCGGTTGCGCCATGTCGTGCCAATTTCGCCCGTCGCGGATTTGCGCCCGCTGATGCGCACCTCCATGAATGCCGATCTCAGGCTGGACGATGAAGAGTGTTTTGCGGAAAGCCCTGTGTTGCTGTCGCCACAGGAGGGTGTGAAAACGACGGTCTGGGTGGGGGGCGATGAACGCCCGGCCTTTCTGGATCAGGCGCGTTGGCTGAGCACCGCCTGGGGGTGCGATCGTATGGTTGCGGGCGGCAGGCATCATTTTGACGTGATCGATCCGCTGGCCGATGCCGGCAGCGATTTGTCGCGATTGCTGTTCGCGGCTCAGCCCGGCTGAAAGCAGGGGCGAACGTCACCGGGGGCCGGGCGGGCGTGATAGACGCCGCGTGCAATCGCCCGCGCCAGGCAGGTTGCCGCCGCATGGCCGAGCCACAGCGTGTCCGCCTGGGGATCGCCCATCGCCCGGGCATCGGTGGACAGGGCAAAGACCAGATCGCCGTCATGCGGGGTATGTGACGGAACCAGCGCGCGGGCCATGCCGTCATGCGCTGCCGTTGCCATGCGCGTGCACTGGGCCTGGGTGAGCTGTGCGTCGGTGGCAACGATGGCGATAGTGGTGTTGCGCGCATCCAGCTTTGTGGCCGGCAATGTCCCGGGCGCGGTGCGCAGGCACCCGGCCGCGCCGAATTCGTCGCCGATTTCCCAGGGAGCCGCCCAGAAATGGGCGCCGTCGGGCGAGGCATCTCCAAGCGCATTCACCGCAACAAGCGCGCCCACGGTATGGCCCGAAGGCAGGACCATGGATGCCGAGCCAAGCCCGCCCTTGTGCGAGGCCAATGTCGCGCCGGTTCCCGCGCCCACCGAGCCGAGCGCAAATGTTTCACCGGCGGCCGCAAATGCCCTGGCACCCAGGGCGCGATAGGGATTCTGCGCCCAGGTCTTGGTCCCGCCATTCAGGAGATCGAACAGGATCGCCGCCGGCACGATGGGAACAACCTGATCCCCCACGCCATAGCCGCGCCCCTGTGCGCGCAGCTCATCGGCCACAGCCGACGCCGCGTCCAGGCCAAAGGCCGACCCGCCGGACAGAACAAGTGCATCCACCTGTTGAACGGTCTTGTCGGGTGCCAGCAGATCGGTTTCGCGCGTTCCCGGTGCCCCGCCCATGATGCTGACGCCACAGGTGAATGGCCCGTCCGACAGCAAGACGGTGCTGCCGGTCTTGATAGCGTCGTCCTGGGCGTTGCCCACCTTCAGGCCCGCGATATCGGTGATCAGGTTCCTGGGCCCGGTCTGCATCGATGTCTCCTGCATGTCTCGCGAAGTGACACTAGCGGGCCTGTCGTCGCTGGCAAGCGCCGGATGTCGCAAATCCGCTTGCGACGGTGGCGCGGAATCGGGCAAGGAGGTGCCAGAGCGTGTGGCGATGGCGTCGCCACGCGGCCCTGTGACTTTCAGTGCCGTATGCTTGTACCCAAACAGTCCTGAACGCCGGGACCTCTTTGATCGGAGGTCAAAATGACTGCACGTCCAGAATTCTACCGCTTCCACAATGGCGAAAAGGCACCATTGCAATTTGACGATGCCGAATATGCCAGCCGGCTTTCCGGGTTGCGCCGGATCATGTCCGAAACCGGGGCAGAGGCCGCGGTGCTGACATCCATGCACAATGTTTCGTATTATTCGGGCTTTACCTATTGTTCATTCGGTCGGCCCTATGCGCTGGTGGTGACGCAGGCCGACTGCGTCACGATCTCGGCCGGGATCGACGCGGGTCAGCCTTGGCGGCGCTGTTATGGTGACAATATCACCTATACGGATTGGCAGCGCGACAATTTCTGGCGCGCGATCCGGTCTGTAACGGGCGAAGGCGCGGCCATCGGATGTGAAAGCGATCACCTGACCCTGATGCAACGCGAAAAACTGGACAGCTTTCTGGCGCCATCGCGCCTTGTGGACCTGTATGACGCCACAATGAAGCAGAGGATGCACAAATCGGTGGCCGAAATCGAGCTGATCCGCGCGGGTGCGGCCGTGGCGGATGTGGGCGGTTACGCGATCCGCGACGCGATCCGCGAAGGCGTGCGCGAGATTGACGTGGCCATGGCCGGGCGCGATGCGATGGAGCTGGAAATCGCGCGGCGTTTCCCGGAAGCGGAATACCGCGATACCTGGGTCTGGTTTCAGTCCGGGATCAATACCGATGGCGCGCACAACCCGGTCACGGGGCGCAAGTTGCAGAGGGGCGATATCCTGTCACTGAATACGTTTCCCATGATCTCGGGCTATTATACCGCCCTGGAGCGCACGTTGTTCGTGGGCGAGGTGGATGCGGCGTCGCTGGAGTATTGGCAGGCCAATGTGGGCGCGCATGAGCTGGGCATTTCCTTGCTGAAACCGGGGGCATCCTGTGCCGAGGTGACACATGCCATCAACGCGTTTTTCGAGGAACGCGACATGCTGCAATACCGGACCTTCGGGTATGGGCATTCCTTTGGCGTGTTGTCGCACTACTATGGCCGCGAGGCCGGTCTGGAACTGCGCGAAGATATCGACACGGTGCTGGAGCCGGGCATGGTGATCTCGATGGAGCCGATGTTGACCATCGCCAACGGTCAGCCAGGCGCTGGCGGGTATCGCGAACATGATATCCTGGTGATCACCGAAGACGGGAATGAGAATATCACCGGATATCCCTATGGGCCCGGTTTCAACGTTGTGGGGTGAACCGGTTGGGAAGAGGGCGCGCTCCTCTTCCCGGACCCGGATTTCGCGCACTTCCCTTTGTCTTGCGCATTTGCAACACTCTGAGCGAATTGCAGACGGGTTGATGTAAATGGGCGTAACATTCCCCATATCTGACCCAACTGGTTGATAAAAGGGAGTGTTTGATGGCTGATTTTGATGCCCAGGTGCGCGAATCTCAGGAACAGGTGGCTGCGGCGCAGGCCAAGATCGCCGAATTGACCACCCGGATCGAAACCGCGCGGGCCAAGATAAAAACCGGCGACGATATTGCCATAGACATCGAAAACGCCTCGTTGGACGATGTGCATGCCCATACCGACGTAATGAACGCCAACATTGCCGAACTGATCATGGGGCTGGACGATGTGACATCGGCCTTTTCCAAGGATTTCGACGAAATGCGCGACAAGACCGGCTGGGAAAGCCTTGTCGGTGTCTTCAGCCGCGCGAAATCGGAATCGATGCGGCAGGACCGTATTCGCACCGCCAGCATCGACGACAAGCTGCAAGACCTGATTGCAAAGTCGGATGTGATCACCCGGTTGCTGGAAGATCAGCTGGCAGTCTTGAACGAGCAGAAAAGCCGGGTTGAAACCAATCTGACCGAGACTCTGGACGAACGCGAGGTCACGGTGGGCGCCCTGGAAACGGTTCGGGCCGAGATCCTGACGATGGATCCCCGGATCATCGCGCTGGAGAACAAGATTGCGGTGGAACAGGATGCCGCCGCGCGAACCAAGCTGGAAAGTGAACTGGCCGAGCTGAACGCCGGTTACAATGCGCTGGTGCAGGACGAACAGGTCAAGCTGGCCAAGTCGCAAACACTGGAACGCTATATCGAAAAGGGCAAAACCTGGATCGATTCTCTGCAAAACCAGGCGGCCACACAGATGGTGCTGATCAACAAGCTGCAAACCGATACCAGGCAACGGGTGGTTCTGTACGATGCGCTGACCAAATCGCTGAAGACGGCGCAACAACAGGATGTGGCGCACCGGATCAACGAAATCGGGGTCGAGACCGACAAGGAAGCCCAGGCCAGCATGGCGGCGATCGGCACGGCGACCAATCAGCGTATGGCCGACATGATGGAAGCCCACGAGGAACACATGGTCTATGCGCGCGATGTTCTGGAGGCCAAGGCCAAGGCGGATGAACGCTTTGCCCGCCGATTCCAGAAGATTGTCGAGAAACACGACAAGAACCTTTATGGCGCCTGATCGCCTGTGGCGGACACAGACATGAGCGACACAACCCGGGACCACAAGGCGCTCTTGGATACCTATGCATCGCGGCGGTATTTCCGGAAATTCGAGCGCATCACGGATCACCTGACCCGGGTTGCCGGAACGCGGGCGGCCGAAGGCGCGCTGAGTGATCTGGATGTATCCGTCATGACGCGCTATCTGCGGGCCATCAGCCACACATTCCGCGCGCTCAGCATGAAATACCTACTGGTTGGCCGTGAAACGGGGCGGTTTTTCGGATCTCTGTCCTTTGATGCGGTGGAAAGCGGGTTTCCGGTGTTCAACGAGCTTCTGGTCATGGCGAATGACGCGCAGCAGGCTCAGACCCATCTGCGCAACTTGCCCTCGGCCGAAGACCTGAAGGACCAGATGCTTCGGATCATCATCGGTGAACGCGATATCCCGGTAAAGTTGCAGTTCGCGCTGTCCCAAAGACTGTATTATGAGGAGTTGCTGCGCGGCGATCTGTTCTGGGCGCAGAACCATCCCCAGGTCGAGTGGATCGAGAACAAGGAGGATCGGCGGCGGTATCTGTTGCATTGGGCGGTGTATGACAGTCAGGTCAACCTGCCGACGATCTATCTTCTTGACCTGGAAGACAGCGGGCGTGTGGCGCTTCCCAAGGACGAACGGCGCTGGCCGGAAGTGCAGGCGCATCTCATAGCGCAAAGCCTGGGCGGGCTGAAGCTGGTGACGATTGCCCGCGGGTTTGACGAGAGCTTTGACGATCTGCACCCCAAGCGCCTGCGCCGGTATCACGTTGGCCCGATGTATTCGAGCGCGTTCACGCGTCAATCGGGGCCGTTGCGCGACGTTCTGGAACAGGCCCGCGCGCCCGAAGGCGAAGACTGGGCGCTGGCATGGACGGTGGAGGAGCTTTTGTCAGAACGGGTGAAGGAAGAGCGGGCCGGGTGGTTTTCCACCGTGGAGCGCGAGGTGTTCGCGCTGGATCCGTTTTCGGGCCGGGGGGTGGATACCGGGGCGACCCGCATGGAGCGCGCAATCATCGTGCCGCAACGTCCGTTTCAGGTGCTCGAAGAGCTGAACCCGCCCGGTTTCGCCAGCGTGCGAAAATATGTGGTGAGCCCTCGGGGACAGGTGCTGAGTTATTGAATGGCCCGCGCGCGGGCCATGCCTGCGGCGCGAGTATTTATTGGCAAAATGAAGAATGGGGTCTTGAGAAATGAGCCTGACTAGCGATCAGATGGAGCTGCGGGAAGAGGACATTCGCAAGCACTATGATGCCGCTGTGGCTTTGCTTGACGGTTTTGATCATACCCCGCGCATCGCCAAGGCAAAGACAGCGGACAGGACTCAGGAACGCTCGCCCGGAATTGCCGGGCGTCGGCGGTTTCGGTCCACCACGCCGGGGCTTGTCACCCGGTCCACGGCCCGGCCCGAAGGGGTGCATCTGGTTGCCCGGGTGGAGGGCGCGGACGGGGGCGATCCGCTGGTGTCTCCGGTGCAGGCCAACGTGTTGCACGGGTTGCGCCGTGCTCTGGCAATTGCGCTGGCGGTCGGCGAAACCTTTTCGGAGGCGTCGGGGCTGGGTGGTTTGAAGCGCGACAATCTTGCCGGGTCGCTTGGTGGTGATCGCAAGACCGAATTCAGCGAATTGCTGAGCGCCGAGGCGCTTGTGGTGGCGCATGTCTTTGCCAATGCAACCGCGTTTCTGCTGGCGCCGCATATCGGCGAAACCCCGGTCGAGGTGGGCGAGGTTGAGGAGGTGCTGACCGACAATGCGCAGGTGGCGTTGCATGGTGTGCTTTGGGAACTGGATCAGGATATTGCCGCACATGTCAGCGATGAAACGCGGCTGGTGGCATGTGTCTGTGCCTTTGCCGAGCAAGTGATGGAAAAGCTGGCCCTGCGTGCCCAGAGTGCCGGAAGGCTGGCGGGGTTTACCGGGGCGAGCTGGCGTATCGAGGCGGATGATCTGACGATCAATGGGTTCATGCCGGCGCGGGCTGTCCGGGGTACGGCCCTGACGATGACTTTCAAGAAGCCCAATGAGGTTGTCGGAAATCATATCGCAAAATACCAGGCGATGCGCCTGTCCAAGATGCTGATGGCGTATGATTTTGACCGCAAACTGAACCCGTTTGCTGACCTTGGCGGCTTTATCTTTACCTTCATGGGGGATGGCAAGCCGGGGACGGGCAAGACGACGTTGATCCAGATGATGGCGGGGCTGATCAACGACTATTGCCAGGCGGCGGGGTATCCGTTCCGCTATCAGAACCTCAGCACCGACAATATCGACAGCTATCAGGGAAAGTCGGGCCAGAACGCCAAGGCTTTCATCAATGCAATAATCGATCCGATGGTGATCGGGTTCGGTACGATTGACGATATCGATCAGTTGGCGGGCAAGCGCGGCGACCGGCAATCCTCGGCGGGGCAGCTGGAGATCACGGCGGTGCTGATGGAGAGCTTTGCCGGGGCCAACACCGTGGTGCGGGGGAACTGTACTTTTGGCATGTTCTCCAACTACCCCGAGAACGTGGACGATGCCCTGCGTCAGCGGGCCGGGGCGCGGTTTCTTGTGGATGGGCCGCAAACGCGCGAGGATTATATCGACATTCTGGCCCTGTTGATGGGCAAGAACCACGACATTCCGCTGGGCGATCATGACCTGTTCGCGGCGCAGGCGATCCAGAGGGCAGTGGCCGCGAGTTTCGAAAGCCATTCCCGCCCGCACGAGGCGGGGCTGATGAATGTCTTTGACAGGGTGCATGACCAGATCGGAGAACTGAACACGATTGCCAGGCTGGGCATCTATCTGAAGGCGATCCAGCAGGCGGATGAGCGGTTTACCGGGCGCGCGGTCAAGAACATCACCGACGCGGTCAAGGTGCGCGCGATGGATTTCGAACTGCCGGATGAATGGATGGAGGCGCCCGAGCTTTTCCTGTTCCAATCCTATGAACGCAAGAAGGACATGATTTCGGCGTTGCAGGTGCCGATCACGGTGGAGATGGTGATCCAGGAGATCAATCGCTATGCCGATAGCGAGTTCCGCTATGCCGACAAATCGGACGAGGCGGCGATTGCCGACGCCGTGCGTGACATGCGGCGGATGGAAGAGGCCAAGCGGCGGTATCTGAAGGGGGATGGGTGATGTTGGTCTGGCTAAGCTTCGGGTCTGACCGCGGGTCTTGCCCCTTGGCTAACAAGGTCCGGAAATCGGCCCGGGACAGGCGCACCGATGCAGGAGCGTCGTTGGTATCGTATGGCGGAGGCCGGTATGCACAGGCTGATTGAACGTGGCCTTATGTTCGGCAACCTTGTCGAGGTGGACTCGCCCGTGCTTGTCGAGCGCTACAACCGCGCGCTCAGGCATCTGACGGGCAAGTCCACGGCGCTGACGGATTTCCATATCGACATCTCCGGTTTCTCGCCCGAGATCGGGGACGAACTGAATGATCCGGCCTATCTGAACCAGGGCGGCTGCAACCGGCAGTTCATTTTGCTTACGACCGAACAGAAGACGGCGCCGTTGCTGAATGCCAAATTCTCGACCAGCCGCGATATCCTTCGGCAGTTCATTGCAGTCAATGAACCGCAGCTTTTCGCGCTGACGGCGCGGGATTGTGTGGCGGGGGAGCTGGTGAATTCTGTGTTCAGCGTGTCCGATCCGGTACGTTTGTTCGATATCCGCAAGGTCGAGATCGAGGCGGATACCACAGAGGGTACGTTGCGTGATGCGGATGAGCTGGCCGCGATGGTGGACCGGTTCAAGGGCGAGGAAGACGCCTGGTTTGACGATGTGCTGATCGCCGACATGATCACCCTGGCCAAACGCACCGGCGACGTGACGCGCAATCCGGTGCGGCTGAAAAACATGACGTTTCAGCAGGACAATTTCTGGACGGCCCATTTTGGCGGAGTGTACATTTTTCGAGGGGTTGAGCACCCGGCGGCGATTGCACGCACAGACAAGGCCCGGTTGGGCGCATTGCCGATCCGGCAGGTTCTCGAATTCGGAGATGTCAATCCGATTGCCAGGTTTCTTGCCGAAAATGATCTGGTGGAGCCCATCGTCAAGGCGCGGGGCATAGATGCAAGCGCCATCCTGCGCCAGAAGATGGATTTCATTGTTGTGGACGCCGCGCAGGACGCGGGCGTAGACCTGACGGGCGCCACGCGCCGGGACATTCGCGCCCTGGCGCGCGCCAATGCCGACCGGCTGCCGCCTGAATATCACGGGCTGCGCGCGCTGGTCAGCTGGGCCGAGAGCGATGGGCCCTGGCCCCGTATCAACAGCGATCATCCGGCCTATTTCTATTCGTTGCGCGCTGCGGACACGCCCGACAAGGCGTTAGTGAACATGCTGTTGGCCGAGCTTGCACCCAAGGATGTGCGCCAGTTGTTCATCTGTCACAAAGAGGCGTTTTATGCCGCCTATGCCGGATGGTCCCAGACCAAGAAATCCTATGTCGCCGATTTTCTTGACCGCGAGTATCAGGCCGACAAGACCGGTGCGCGGGCTGCGCTTTTCGGGCATGATGCGCCCATGCAGGAACCGCCCCCCGTGCCGCGCGATGGCCTGATCGCACGCGTCGGCCCCTGGGGCGCGGTGAGGAGATAGACGATGTTTGCTTTGGCCCGGTTGACAGTGATCGGACTTGTTGTCCTGACGGTGATCTATATCTGCCTGTCGCTGTATTCCCGCAGTGTCCGGCGCGGAAAACTGAAAGCGCAATGGGACCGCGAGGGCATGACCGGCGATCGGGACGCATGGATCGACAAGGGGCTGCGGGACTTTGATGGCTCTTTGCGCCGCAAGTTGATCCTGGGGGTCTATATCGTGCCGGTCACGTTGGTGATCGTGTTGATCTATTTCATGAATTTCTACTAAGGAGGGCCACAGGGATGGTCTATGTCAAATGGGGATTCTGGGGGCTGTTCTGGCTGCTGGTCGCGGCGTTCTTTCATTATACGCTGCCGCAGAACGATATTGCCCGGATCACGGATACCTATGAAAAGCGGATCGATTTCGGGGAGAATTCCATTTTCTGGGCGGCGCCTGACGCGGGCAACAACACCGCAACGATCAATCGCGATGTGTTCTTCATCCAGACCAAGCGCCCGAATGGCAAGGTGATGGTTTACCGCAACGAGGATACATCCGCAGGGTGGCCGCCCTATTTCAAGTTCGATACCTCCAATCTTCAGGCCGAGGCGGCCGATCTGAGGTCAACTGCCGAAAGCCCGCGCTGGGTGGCGATCAAGCACTATGGCTGGCGCAACGAGTTCCTGTCGATCTATCCCAACGCGGTTGGTGTCAAGCCGGTGGACGGCCCGGATGCAAGGATCATTCCCTGGTTGAACATCATCATCCTGGTCCTGTTTTTCGCGTTGGTTTGGGCGATCTGGGTACGTTGGCGCCGGTTCCGACGGGCCCGTATAGATCCTGTGCTGGAAGAAATGGGCGACAGTTTTGAAGCTGCCGGTGACAGCATTGCCGAAAAGCGCGGGCGGTTGTCGCGCTGGCTGGACAGTTGGCGCGGTAAGCCGCGCCGCTGAAGCGGGAGGGTCGCGTTTTCTGCAATGCGGCAATGCGGGATTGTCCGTGGTCCAGGGGGGTGGCGCGGCGTATGTGAGCGCCAACATCCCTGTTTGACGACGGAAATCGACATGCCCAAACTCTTGACCAAACCCCGCGCTTTCGGCCTTTTTGCCTTGCTGAGCCCGCTTCTGATCCGGGTGCGCAACTGGTCCGCACACGAACCAGTGCCGCACTGGACAGACTATCTGCATCAGGCGCAGCGCTGATCAGCGTAACCCGTAATAGAGGCCGACAACATGCTCGGCCTGGGCAAAGAACAGCCAGCGCGACACCGCGACCCCGGCGATATGGCTGAGAACCGCCAGCACGGCAAGCACGTGGCTGAACGGGGTCATCAGCAGCCCAATGGGCAGGATGACCATCAGGAAAACCGCGATCACGCGCAGCTTGAGCGCGTGTTTGCGGCCGATGACAAAGACAAACTCGCGCATCAGATAATTGGGGGCGGTATGGGGCGGCGCGAACGAGCGCACCTCGCCGCGATCCCCAAGGCCGGTTGCCGTGCCCAGCGTGCTGCCGCTTGCCGCAAAGGCCCGGTCGCCGCGCAGCCACCAGGCCAGTTGGACAAGACCGGCGACGCCCAGCAATCCCGATACAATGGCGACCCGCCCGGAAAGCAGGGCACCCCCCGAAAGGGACAGGCCAAGAAACAGGACCGGTGTCAGCGCGGTGTTCCAGCGAGGTATTGTTGCCAGTTGGGTATAGATCATCGCGGTGGTGTACACCGTCAGAAGCGACAGGAGCGCGCCAAGCCAGCCGAGCCAGCCGGGCGCCTGCCCGAGAAAGATCAGAGCGGCGCCGTAGGCGCCGGACACGACAAGCGCGCTGATCGCGCAAATACCTTCGCGGCTGAGCCAGCTGCTGCGCCATTGCGAGAGCGCGCGCCAAGCGCGTTCCGGGTGGCCCAGATGAAAGGTGGACGCAATCAGCCCCCCAACCGCCAATGCATGGGCGATGAAAAAGAATGCAAACGCCCCCCAGCCCGTGGGCGGCGTGGAATCGACCCCCAGCCAGAACAAGAGACCAAAGCCTAGCCCGGAAAGGGTTGTGAAAAGAATAACGGAAGGCGCGGGATGCATCAGGAAGCCCCTCCGGGCAATTTGTCGAGGGCCTTGTCGAGCCAATTGAGGAAGCCGGAGGGCTCTTGGGCGACAGGTTGCAGAAAAGCGGCCAGCGGGGCGGTGTCGTCCCAGTCGTCCTTGGGGCGTGGGGGGAGGTATTTGTTCACCGGTGCGGTGCCAAGTTCCGGCATCAGGTCCATTCCTCCCCTGTTTTCAACAAGTTGAGATACCATGCTGGTTGGGTCCGCGAAATCCCCGAAGTGGCGTGCGCCGGCGGGGCAGGTGCGCACGCAGGCGGGTTCGCGGTCTTCTTCGGGCAGGTTTTCGTTGTAGATCCGATCAACGCAGAGCGTGCATTTCTTCATCACGCCTTCGGCCTGGTCCATTTCGCGCGCGCCGTAGGGGCAGGCCCAGGCGCACAGGCCGCAGCCGATACAATGATCCTCGTTGACCAGCACGATGCCATCCTCGGCGCGCTTGTAGCTGGCGCCGGTCGGGCAGACCGTGACACAGGGGGCATTTTCGCAATGTAAACAGGACTTTGGAAAGTGAACGGTCTGTGCGGGGCCGTGTTCGGGCTGAACCTCGTAGCTGTGCACGCGGTTCAGGAACGTGCCCATCGGTTCGTCGCCATAGGGGCGTTGATCCGACAGCGGCGCGCCGTAGTTTTCGGTATTCCAGCCCTTGCAGGAGATCACGCAGGCGTGGCAGCCGACACATGTATCCAGGTCGATCACAAGGCCAAGTTTGCGGGCGGTTTTGGAGGGAAGATCGGTCATTTTTTTGGTTCGGTATTGCGTCGGTATAACGTCGGTATTGCGTGGGTGGCGTTTCGGTTGGGGGCGCTGCCCCCGTCGCCGCCGGCGACTCCCCCGGAGTATTTCAGGCAAAATGAAGGATGGGCGTGGTTCATTTTCCGACCTTCCATGCGAGATTGGCCGGGCCGGGCGGCACCGGTGACGCGATCGGCGGATAGGCCGGGAGGCTGCGGTTTGGCGTGGTGGTTTTTTCGATGCGTACGCGCAGGTCGAACCAGGCGGCTTGCCCGGTGATGGGATCCGAATTAGCCCAGCGCAGGCCGTCGCCGCGTGCCGGGAGCAGTTCGTGGATGAGGTGGTTGAGCAGGAAACCTTCGCGCGCTTCTGGCGCGTCGTTGGACAGCGCCCAGGTGCCCTGGCGTTTGCCGATCGCGTTCCATGTCCAGATCGTGTTTTCGTTGAGCGCCGCCTGATGGGCAACGGGGACGGTGATCTCGCCATGGGCGGAGGTGACGCGCGCCCAATCGCCGTTCTGGAAGCCGTGTTTGATCCAGAGTTTGGTGGGCAGGTAGAGCGGATTGGAGCCGTGCAGCTGGCGCAGCCAGGCGTTTTGTGTGCCCCAGCTGTGATACATGGCCATCGGGCGCTGGGTGAGCGCGTGGATCGGGTATGTATCCGTGTCGACCACTGATTGTTCGAACGGTTCGTACCAGATCGGGAGCGGTTCCATCACGTGTTTCAGGCGGGCGCGCAGATGTTCGGGGGGCTGGCGATCGCCGTGGCCTTCGGCGGCGCGCTGGAATCTGCGCATCGGTTCGACATAGAGCTGGAACAGGAAGGGCTGGGGGCTGTCGAACAGTCCCATGCCCACCGCCCAGTCCTGATAGGCCATGTTCCAGGGTTTCATGAATTGGGCGTTGTCCGGGATGTGTTCGACGAAGAAGCCGCCATTTTCGATGTAGCGGTTGAGCTGATCCGGATTCACGGCGCCGCGTCCGGTTTCGGTGCCATCGCCCCGGAACCCGGCCAGCGGGCCGATGCCGGGGCGGCGTTCGTGGCTGACGATATAGTCGGCGTAGTCCTTCCATTTCGGGCTGCCGTCTTCGGTGACGAAACCGGGCAGACCGATCCGCGCGCCCAGTTCGATCAGAACAGACTGAAACCCGCGCACGTCGCGATCGGGCTCTACGACGGGCCAGCGAATGGCATCGGCGGCGGCGTCGGCCTCGCAGATCGGGCGGTCCAGCAGGGAAATACAGTCGTGGCGTTCGAGATAGGTGGTGTCGGGCAGGATCAGATCGGCATAGGCGACCATTTCCGAACTATAGGCATCCGAATAGATGATGCGCGGGATGCGGTAGCCGCCATCATCATTGCGGTCGGTCAGCATCTCGATCACGCCGGGCGTGTTCATGGTGGAGTTCCAGGCCATGTTGGCCATGTACATGAACAGCGTGTCGATCGGATAGGGATCCCGGGCATGGGCGTTTGAGATCACCATGTGCATCAGCCCGTGCACCGACATCGGGTTTTCCCAGGAGAACGCCTTGTCGATGCGGGTGGGGTTGCCCTTGTCGTCCAGTTGCAGATCTTCCGGGCCGCGGGGAAAGCCCAGATGCGGGCCTTCGAGCGGGCGTCCCGGGCGGCCATGGCCATGCGGGGTTGGGTGGGCCTCGACCGGTTTGGGATAGGGGGGCTTGAAGCGGAAGCCGCCGGGCACCTCGACGCTGCCCAGCAGGATTTGCAGCACGTGCAGGGCGCGGCAGGTCTGGAACCCGTTGGAATGGGCCGAGATGCCGCGCATGGCGTGAAAGCTGACCGGGCGGCCCGTCATGGTCTTGTGGGTTTCGCCCCGGAAATCGGTCCATTCCTGTTCCAGCTCGAATGCCTCGTCAAAGGCGACGCGGGCCAGTTCCGCGGCAATGGCGCGAATGCGGCTGGCCGGGATGCCGCAGCGTTCGGCCACGGTGTCGGGGCTGTAATCCGGTGACAGGTAGCGGTCGGCCATATGTGCCATGACGGTGCGGTGGGTGACGCCGGCGCGCCGGTAAGTTGCGGAAAGATCGGGGCGCACGCCCGTCTGATCGAACGGCGCGGGTTTGCCGGTGGCGCGGTCGATGACCAGTTGCCTGCCATCCGCGTCACGCAGCAGGAGGCCGGTTTCCTCGTCCACGAGCACCGGGGCGTTGGTGTATTGGGCCAGATAGTGCAGATCGATCCTGCCTGCGCGCATCAGTTCGTGCACCAATGCGAGAATGAAAAGGCCGTCTGTGCCGGGGGTGATACCGATCCAGTCATCGGCGATGGCGTTGTATCCCGTTCGGATCGGATTCACGCCGATCACGCGCGCGCCGCGTGCCTTGAGCTTGCCCAGCCCCATCTTGATCGGGTTGCTGTCATGATCCTCGGCCACGCCGAACAGCATGAACAGTTTTGTGCGGTCCCAGTCTGGCTGACCAAATTCCCAGAAGGCGCCGCCCATGGTGTAGATGCCCGCCGCTGCCATGTTGACCGAGCAAAAGCCGCCATGGGCCGCATAGTTTGGGGTGCCGAAGTTTTGCGCCCAGAAGGAGGTAAAGGATTGCGACTGATCGCGCCCAGTGAAGAAGGCCAGCTTGTGGGGTGCGGTTTCGTGGATTTCGGTGAGCCAGCCAACGGCGGTGTTCATCGCCTCTTCCCACGAGATTTCGCGGTATTCGCCCGAGCCGCGCGGGCCGGTGCGCAACAGCGGCTTTTTCAGGCGTGAGGGGGCGTTGTGCTGCATGATTCCGGCGCTGCCCTTGGCACAGAGAACGCCCTTGTTGACCGGGTGATCGCGGTTGCCCTCGATATAGGCGACCTTGCCGTCCTTCATATGGACGTTGATCCCGCAGCGGCAGGCGCACATGTAACAGGTGGTCTGGCGGATTTCGTCAGAGACCTTGGGGGATGTATCGATGCGATGCTGTGGAGCGGACATGCGGGCCTCGGTGTGGTTTGGAACAGAGTGGCGCAAAGTGGCGCGAATGCCAGAGGTTTTTTCCGATTATCGGCCGGAAATCGGGACATAATCGCGCCTGTCGGGGCCGTTATAGAGCGTCAGCGGACGGATCAGGATATTGCCACGCCGCTGTTCGAGACATTGAATGATCCAGCCGGGCATCCGCCCGATGGCAAAGATCGGGACATAGAGATCCATTGGAATGCCGTGCAGCTGGTAGATAACGCCCGAGTAGAAATCGACATTCACGTTCAGCCCGTGGCGGGCATAAGGCTTCATTGCTGCGACCACGGCTTGCAGGATTTCATACCATTCGGGGGCGCCCATTTCCTGGCCCAGCTTGCGCACGCCGTCGCGCATATGGCGGGCGCGGGGATCCTCGGCGCGATAGACACGGTGGCCAAAGCCCGTAACGGCCTCGCGCGCCTTGCGCTTGGCCGCGACATAGGCGGCGGCGTTGTCGGGGCTGCCAATCTCGTGCACCATCTTCATCACGTCCTCGGCGGCGCCACCATGGGCGGGGCCTGCCAGCGCGGACAGCGCGGTGACGATGCCGCCATGCAGGTTGGCTTCGGTGCCGATGGTGACGCGGGCGGCAAAGGCAGAGGCATTGGCGCCGTGTTCGGCATGGAGAATGAAATCGACATCGGCCAGGCGCGCGGCCTGGTCGGAGGGTTTTTCACCCTTGAGCATCCAGAGCCAGTTGGCGGCGTGGCCAAGGGTGTGGTCGGCGGGAGCGGGCGCGCGCCCGTTGCGAATGTTTTCATGCGCGGCGACGATCATCGGGACCTGGGCGGTCAGGCGAATGCCGTTTTCCACAAATGCCTCCTCGCCGGTGGCCCGGCTCTTCGGATCGAGCGCCGCGAGGGCGGACACGGCTGTGCGCAGCACGTCCATCGGATGACCGTCGGCGGTGGCGCGGATGATGTCGAAGATCGGCTCGGGCAGGGTGCGCGCCGCCTTGAGCGCGGCGTCAAAGGCGGCCAATTGGCCGGCATCGGGCAGTTCGCCGTGGATCAGGAGATAGCAGACTTCCTCGAATGTCGAATGAACCGCGAGATCGTGGATCGAGTAACCGCGATACAGCAATTCGCCCTTGGCACCGTCGATGTGGCTGACACCTGAGCGTTCGAAATAGATGCCCTTGAGACCGCGGTTGATCTTGACGGGATCGGTCATCATTGTCTCCTTGGAAACACGGGGGGCTGGGGCATGTCGGCATTGGAACGGGCGAAAGAACGGGTGAAGTCACGCAATCTCAGGGTGGTGATGCCCGAGCGCGAAGACGCGCGGATCGCTGCGGCGGTGGATCGGTTGCACCACGAGAATCTGTGCGAAGTCGTGCCGCTGGCCGGCGACGGAGAGGGGTATGTGCAGGCCCTGGTGCAGGCGCGCGGTGTCAAGGCAGGCATTGCGCGGCGCATGTTGACGCGGCCCATGTATCGGGCGGCGGCGATGGTTGCGGCGGGTGAGGCCGATGCGATGGTGGCCGGGGCGGTGGCGCCGACCAGGGCGGTGATCGAGGCCGCCTCGATCGGGATCGGTCTGGCCGAAGGGGTCAGCCTGCCGTCGTCGTTTTTCCTGATGCGGTTCCCGGACGGGCGGGAAATGATCTTTGCGGATTGTGCGCTGAACGTCGCGCCCGATGCAGACGGGCTGGCGGCCATTGCGCAAGCCTCTGCGCGGACAGGCAAGGCTTTGCTGGGGGCGGCCGATGTGGCGCTGCTGTCGTTTTCGACGGATCGTTCCGGCGCGGGGGACAGCGTGGAACGGGTGCGGGCCGCTGCCGAAATGACAGGGTTCTGCGGACCCGTGCAAGGCGATGCGGCGTTGAACCCGTCTGTCGCGGCCAGGAAAGGGCTGGGTCGCGGAGAGGCCAATGTGCTGGTATTTCCCACGCTGGATGCGGGCAATATTGCGTACAAACTGGCGCAGGAACTGGCCGGCGCCCAGGCGTTGGGGCCGGTCCTGCAAGGGTTTCGGCGGCCCGTCTGTGATCTGAGCCGGGGAGCGACCGTGGAAGATATCGTGGATGCGACGGTTGTGACGCTCGCGCTGGGATAGCGGCGGGGGCCAAGAATTTCCGAAAATTCTTGCCAAAATTCTTCGAAGAATTTTGCTCCCCGCCGCCCCGGCACCTTAATCCACCTGTTGGGGGCGCATGTCGGAGGCGTCGATCCCGGCCACTTCGACAGGTTTCTTCATGGCATCCCGGCGGAACGGTTCGCCCAGTTCCTGGTTGATCATTGCCTCGATCAGCGTGGTGATGCCGTTTTTCTGGTCCTTGAGCGCTTGTGCCAGCGCGTCCGTCAGTTCGCTCATGGTACGGGCAACCACGCCCTTGAGGCCGCAGGCCTGGGCAATTCCGGCATAGGACACCCTTGTGTCCAGTTCCGTGCCGACGAAATTGTCGTCATACCAGAGTGTCGAGTTGCGCTTTTCCGCGCCCCATTGATAATTGCGGAACACCACCTGTGTGATGGCCGGCCATTCGTCGCGCCCGATGGCCGTCAATTCGGTTACGGCGATGCCAAAGGCGCCGTCGCCCGAAAAGCCGACCACCGGCGTATCCGGGCAGCCGATCTTGGCGCCGATCACCGAGGGCAGACCATAGCCGCATGGGCCAAACAGGCCTGGCGCCAGGTATTTGCGCCCCGCTTCAAAACTCGGATAAGCGTTGCCGATGGCGCAGTTGTTGCCGATATCGGACGAAATGATCGCCTCTTTGGGCAGGGCGGACTGGATCGCGCGCCACGCCATGCGGGGGCTCATCCAGTCGGGCTTGGCGGTGCGGGCGCGTTCGTTCCAGGTGGTGCCGGGGTCGTCGTCTTCGTGATCCATCGACGCCAGCTGTTGCGCCCAGGTGGATTTCATGTTGGCGATCAGCGCCTCACGGTCGGCACGGCCTTCGTCCCCCGCCGAGGGGCCGAGTTTTTCAAGAAGCGATTGTGCAACCTTGCGGGCGTCGCCGACAATGCCCACGCTGACCGTTTTGGTCAGGCCGATCCGGTCCGGGTTGATATCCACCTGGATGATCTTGGCGTCTTGCGGCCAGTAGTCGATGCCGTAACCGGGCAAAGTGGAAAACGGGTTAAGCCGTGTCCCCAGTGCCAGCACCACGTCAGCCCTGCGGATCAGTTCCATTGCCGCCTTGGAGCCATTGTAGCCCAGTGGCCCCACATGCAGAGGGTGTGAACCGGGGAAGGCGTCATTGTGCTGATAGCCACAGCAAACCGGGGCGGACAGGCGCTCGGCCAGCGCCATGGACGCCGGGATCGCCCCGCCGATCACCACGCCCGCGCCATTCAGCATCACCGGGAAACGCGCGTTCGACAGCAGCTCGGCGGCGCGGTCAAGCGCGTCGTCGCCCCCCGAGGGACGCTCGAATTCAACAATGGCGGGCAGATCGATATCCACCACCTGTGTAAAGAAATCGCGCGGCACATTGATTTGCGCGGGCGCGGAATTGCGCCTGGCCTGAAGGATCACACGGTTCAGAACCTCGGCCATGCGCGAGGGGTCGCGCACCTCTTCCTGATAACAGACGCAATCGGCAAAGGCGCGCATCTGTTCCATTTCCTGGAAACCGCCCTGGCCGATGGTCTTGTTGGCGGCTTGCGGCGTCACCAACAGCAATGGCGTGTGGTTCCAATAGGCGGTTTTCACGGCGGTCAGGAAATTGGTAATGCCGGGCCCGTTCTGCGCGATCATCATAGCCATCTTGCCGCTGGCGCGGGTATAGCCGTCGGCCATCATCCCGCCAGAGCCTTCATGCGCGCAATCCCAGAAGGTGATGCCGGCCTTCGGGAAGATATCGGAAATCGGCATGAAGGCCGACCCGATGATACCAAACGCATGTTCGATGCCATGCATCTGAAGCGTTTTCACGAACGCTTCTTCGGTTGTCATTTTCATTGGGGTCTCTCCAGAATGCGGAATTGGGGCTTGGCGTGAAACTACGAGGTGTCGGGGGTGGCAGATAGGGCCAGTTGGACAGCCGGAGTAGGGCCAGTCAGGCGGTTTCCAGAACGCGGGCTATATGGGCGATGCCCTCGGGGATACGTTCGGAGGAAATCGACGAATACCCAAGGCGATAGTGGTTTCCCGGGCGGTCGGCACCGTGAAAGAAATGCTCGCCGGGTTCGATCAGAACTCCCTTGGCGCGCAACCTGCTGGCGGCGTCGGTCGTATCGGTGCCGGGCGGGGCCTGCATCCAGAAGGACGATCCCCCGAATGCACCGGTGCCGGCAATGGTCAGCCCATGCGAGTCGATGGCGGCCTGCATTGCGGCGCGGCGTTTGCGCAGCGTTTCACGAATGCGACGGATCAGGGCGTCGTAATGGCCAAGAGACAGGAAATAGGCGGTGGTGCGCTGAATATGCCCCGGCGGGTGGCGCAGGACGCTGGCGCGCAGGGCGCGCGCCTCGCGGATAAAGCTTTCGGATCCGACAAGATAGCCAAGGCGCAATCCCGGAAACAGGGACTTCGAAAAGCTGCCCACGTAGATCACGCGCCCGTCGGTATCGAGTGATTTCAGCGCCGGGGACGGGGCGTCCAGAAAGGACATTTCAAACTCGTAATCGTCTTCGACGATCAGCGCGTCGATGTCGCGCGCGCGCTTTAGCAGATCATGGCGGCGGGCCATGGGCATGGTGGCGGTGGTTGGGCATTGATGGCTGGGCGTGGTGAAGATCACGTCGGATTCGGAGGGAATGGAGGCTGGCGGCAGGCCATGACGGTCCACCGCGACCGGGGCAACGTGGCAACGGGACAATTGCAGGATGTCGCGCAGCGCGTAATAGCAGGGGTCTTCGATGGCGGCAACGCGGCGCTGGGTGAGCAGCACCTGGGCGGCGATCCACAGCGCGTTTTGCGCGCCAAGCGTGATCAGGATCTCTTCGGGGCGGGCGATGATGCCGCGCCGGGGCAGGGTGTTGCGGGCGATGAATTCGACAAGGCGGGGATCGTCCTGATCGAAATAGTCGGCGGTCAGCGCAGAAAAATCCTTTTGCCCCAATGCCCTGAGCGCGCATAGCCGCCAATTGGAGTGATCGAACAGAGATGGGTCCGTCTGCCCATAGACAAACGGGTAACGGTAGGTGGCCCAATCCAGCGGCTTTTCCAACGTATTGCCGCCGGTAAAGCGCCGCCCGATGGCGCGCGACCAGTCCACGGTTTCCTCGCCTCGTGTGGGTGGGGTGAAGGTTGGGGGGACCGGGGCATTTTCCGAAATGAAATAGCCCGATCGCCCACGCGAGGTCAGATAATCGTTGGCAAGAAGTTCGGTATAGGCCAGCGTGACGGTGATGCGGCTGACGCCGAGATGCGCGGCAAGCCGGCGGCTGGAAGGCAGTTTCTCGCCCACGCGAAAGCGCCCCGAGAGGATGCCTTCGGCAATCATCTGCTGGATCCGGGCCTGCAAGGTGCCGTGGCTGTCAGGAGAAAGAAAGAAGGTTTCAACAGAGATCGCCATGAAACCATTTATGATCTGGTCTTATGGCGAAGGTAAAGTGGTCTTATGCGCTGTTGTTGGAATTGCGGCCAGTTGGGGAAAATGGGCGTGATCGACGAGCCGTGCGAGCATGGCCAGACGGACCGGGCGCAGGCCCCTGCCAACAGTCGTGACCATCACGGCCAGGGCAGGGGCCGGGCCGGATCAGCCGAACACCTTGGTCAGCGCCTTGTCGACGGCATCGGTAATCGCGTCGATATCGGCCGCCGTGGCGATCAGCGCCGGCGAGAAGCACAGCACGTTGTTGCGGTCGGGAACCGAGCGGTTCGCGGCACCGATGATCACGCCGAGCGCACCGCATTCGGCGACAACCGCCGCCACGTCTTTTTCGCCCACGGGTTCCTTGGTGGCGCGGTCCTTGACCAGTTCGGCGCCCAGGAACAGCCCCTTGCCGCGCACGTCGCCGATGACCGCGTGCTTGTCCATCAGCGCCTGAAGATTGCCCATCATCCGTTCGCCCATGACGGTACAGTTTTCCAGCAGCCCTTCTTCTTCGATGATGGCCATGTTCTCCATCGCCGCTGCCGGGCCGGCCGCGCAGCCGCCAAAGGTGGAGATGTCGCGGAAATGGTCAAGCTTGTCCGTAGGGTTCGATTTGAACATTTCGAACACGTCCTCGGTCGTGACCATGCAGGCAATCGCCGCATAGCCCGAGGCCACGCCCTTGGCCATGGTCACGAAATCGGGCTTGATGCCGTAATGCTGGTAGCCGAACCAATGGGTGCCGGTGCGCCCGACGCCGCAGACAACCTCGTCGATATGCAGCAGGATGTCATACTGTCTGCAAATCTCCTGTACCCGGTCCCAGTAGCCTTCGGGCGGGGTGATGACGCCGCCCCCCGCCGTGACCGGTTCAAGGCAGAGCGCGCCAATCGTTTCGGGGCCTTCGCGCAGGATCACGTCTTCGATCAGGTTGGCCGCCGCGATGCCGAAGTCGCGGCCCGACAGATGCTCCAGCCCCAGCTCTTCCTTGCGGTATTCCATGCAATGCGGCACGCGCACGAACCCCGGTGCAAGCGGGCCGTATTGCATGACGCGTTCATCCTGGCCACCCGCCGACATGGTGGCCAGCGTGCCGCCGTGATAGTCGCGGTCGCGGAACAGGATCTTGTGCTTCTTGCCGCCATATTTCTTGTGCGCGATCTGGCGCACCATCTTGAACACCTTCTCGTTCGCCTCGGACCCGGAATTGGTATAGTAGACGCGGCTGAGGCCGGGCATTTTTTCGATCAGCTTTTCGGCATACAAGGCGCCGGGAACCGATCCGGCGGCCTGTGCGAAATAGCACATCTTCATCAGTTGGTCGTGCATGGCATTGGCGATACGTTCGCGGCCATAGCCCACGTTGACCGTCCAGACCGCGCCGGACACCGCATCGATATATTCCTTGCCGTTCTGATCCCACACGCGCATGCCCTTGCCTTCGATGATGATGCGCGGATCGCTGGTTTCAAACGGTTTGTGCTGTACAAGATGGTGCCAGACATGAGCCTTGTCGGCATTCACGACGCGGCTGAGATCGTTTTCGTTCAGAGTGCCGTCCATGGCGGAACCTCCTTGGCGATGATGGAAGCAGAAAGCGGCACGAGAGTCGCGTGCCGGAACCTGATCATATTCAGACCGGATAAATCGCCATGGCGATAGGTCCAATCGTGTTTCGATATAGGTCCAGATGTGGCGGGCGCTGCAAATGAAAACGCCGGGGCGCTGGCCCCGGCGAAATTCGTATTGGCATGTTACAGCTTCAGCCGCCGGCTCACCCCATGGGCACGCCCGAAACCGCCTTGGTTTCGCAGAACTCCTCAAGCCCCCAAACGCCGCCTTCGCGCCCGTTGCCAGATTGTTTGTAGCCGCCAAACGGAGAGCCCTGCACGCGCGAGATACCGTTGGTTTCCACCATGCCCGACCGCACCTTGCGGGCCACGCGCAGCCGTTTGTCATCGTCTTGCGTCTGGACATAGTTGGTCAGGCCGTAGACCGTATCGTTGGCCATTTCGATAGCCTGATCCTCGGTGTCGAACGGAATGATCGACAGGACCGGGCCAAAGATCTCCTCGCGGTAAATGGTCATGTCGGGTGTCACGTCGGCAAAGACGGTGGGGCGCACGTAATACCCCTTGTTCATGCCTTCGGGACGGCCAAGCCCCCCTGCGAGCAGGGTCGCGCCCTCCTTGATGCCGGTTTCAATCAGGCCCTGAATCTTGTTGAACTGCAATTCCGACACGACCGGGCCGATATGGCGGCCGCTTTGCGTGGTCGGGCCGACCGACGTGGCCTCTGCCGTGGCGCGGGCCACTTCGAGCGCCTGCGGGTAGGCCGCGCGTTCCACCATCATCCGGGTCGGCGCGTTGCACGACTGGCCCGAGTTCTGCATACAGTGGATCACACCGCGCTTGACCGCCTTTTCGTCGGCATCGGCAAAGATGATGTTGGCGCCCTTGCCGCCCAGTTCCAGGCTGACGCGTTTAAGCGTGTCCGCCGCCGCCTTGGAGATCGCAATCCCGGCGCGGGTGGAGCCGGTAAAGGAGACCATGTCCACATCGGGATGGGCCGAAAGCTGTGATCCGACACCGACACCATCGCCATTCACCAGATTGAACACGCCCGGCGGGAAGCCGGCCTCGTCAACCATTTCCGCAAACAGAAGCGACGACAACGGCGCGATTTCGGAGGGCTTCAGCACCATGGTACAGCCCACGGCCATCGCCGGGATCGCCTTGAGCGCGACCTGGTTCATCGGCCAGTTCCAGGGCGTGATCAAGGCACATACCCCGATCGGTTCCTTGCGGATGCGGTCAGCGCCCATCTGTTTTTCAAAGTCGAAGTTTTCCAGCGCCTCCAGGAATCCGGCCAGGTGCCAGCTTCCGGCTCCCCATTGGCTGGTGCGCGCCAGGTCAATCGGCGCGCCCATCTCCATGCGCATGGCTTCGGCCATTTCCTCGCGCCGGGCATTGTAAACCTCGCCCAGTTTCCGGATCAGCGCGACCCGATCTTCCAGCGGGGTATCGGCCCAGCCGTTGAAAGCGGCGCGCGCGGCGGCCACGGCGGCATCCGTATCGGCCTGACTTCCCAGCGAAATAACGGCGCAGGCTTCCTCGGTGGCCGGGTCGATCACGTCGAAATCGTTGGCGGTTGCCGGGTCGACCCATTGGCCGTTGATATAGAATTGGCGTTTCTCGATCATGGTAATCTCCCTGAGAATCTGTGTTGCACTGTGTCAGCGCCCATGGCGCGCGGCAAGGGGATGCGCGCCACGTCACAAATAATTTGATCAAATTAATTTCGCGCCGTAAAGGGTGGATTTGGCGGGCCAGGTGGCTCCAAAGTGATTGCCACGTTGCGCAGAGGAAGTTTTTGCGGGAATTGGCAGGCAGGCTGTTCTGGTTACGGGGTTTCGTGCCTATGTGTTGTGACAGAACGTCATTTGGGACCACAAAAGGGAGAGACCGATGGGCCTTCGAATTAATGATACCGTTCCGGATTTCACCGCTGAAACCGATCAGGGCACAATCAATTTCCACGACTGGATCGGCAATAGCTGGGCGATCCTGTTCTCGCATCCCAAGGATTTCACGCCGGTCTGCACCACGGAATTCGGCGCCGTCGCGCAATTGGCCGATGAATGGGCCAGCCGCAACACCAAGGTGATCGGCGTGTCCGTGGACGGGGTAGAGGAGCACAAGGGCTGGAAAGGCGATATCGAAAGCTATGCGGGCACCGGTGCCGGCTTTCCGATCATTGCGGATGAGGGGCTGGAGGTATCCAAGGCGTTCGACATGTTGCCGGCCGAAGCCTATCTGCCCGACGGGCGCACCCCCGCCGACAGTGCCACGGTGCGTACCGTGTTCATCATCGGGCCGGACAAGCAGGTGAAGCTGTCGATGACCTACCCGATGAATGTGGGGCGCAATTTTGCCGAGGTGCTGCGTGCACTTGACGGGTTGCAGACAGCGGCGCGCGAAAACGTGGCGACCCCGGCGAACTGGACACCCGGCGGCGATGTGGTGATCCCCACGACGGTATCGGACGAGGACGCCAGGGCGAAATACGGTGATTTCACCACGCATTTCCCCTATCTGCGCACCACCAGGCTGCCCCAGTAATGCGGCGCCAGCCCTGAACGCAAAAGCCCCGGTGAATGGTTCACCGGGGCTTTCTATTTTTCGGAAAGGGAAGAGGATCAATCCTCGTTCCGGTCCTTTTTCTCGCGCGGCTGCGGGGGCAGTTCCTCGCCGGTTTCCTGATCGACGACTTTCATCGACAGGCGCACCTTGCCGCGATCGTCAAAGCCCAGAAGCTTGACCTTCACTTCCTGGCCTTCCTTGAGAACGTCCGAAGGATGGTTCAGGCGGCGGTTCTCGATCTGGGAGACATGCACAAGGCCGTCACGCTTGCCAAAGAAGTTCACGAAGGCGCCGAAATCGACGATTTTCACGACCTTGCCGGTATAGACAGCGCCTTCTTCGGGTTCTGCCACGATCGAGTGGATCATGTCATAGGCCTTCTGGATGGCTTCGCCGTTCGGCGAAGCGATCTTGATCACGCCGTCATCGTTGATGTCGACCTTGGCGCCCGACACTTCGACGATCTCACGGATGACCTTGCCGCCGGACCCGATCACTTCGCGGATCTTATCGGTCGGGATGTTCATGGTTTCGATGCGCGGTGCGTGAACCGAGAAGTCCGCCGCGCCCGAAAGCGCCTTGTTCATCTCGCCCAGGATGTGCATCCGGCCATCCTTGGCCTGTGCCAGGGCCTTCTCCATGATTGCCGGGGTGATGCCGGCCACCTTGATGTCCATCTGCAAGGAGGTGATACCGTTTTCGGTTCCTGCCACCTTGAAGTCCATGTCGCCCAGGTGGTCTTCGTCACCCAGGATGTCGGTCAGGATGGCATAATCACCGTCGTCTTCCAGGATCAGCCCCATGGCCACACCGGCAACCGCCGATTTCAGCGGAACGCCCGCGTCCATCATCGACAGCGAACCGCCGCAGACGGATGCCATGGACGAAGAGCCGTTGGATTCGGTGATTTCCGACACGATGCGCACGGTATAGGGGAAATCGGTTGCGGCGGGCAGCACGGCTTGCAGCGCGCGCCATGCCAGTTTGCCGTGGCCGATTTCGCGGCGGCCCGGAGGGCCCACGCGACCCGCTTCGCCCACCGAGTAGGGGGGGAAGTTGTAGTGCAGCAGGAAGTTGGATTTGAAGTTGCCATGCAGCGCGTCGATGAACTGTTCGTCATCGCCGGTGCCAAGGGTGGTCACAACCAGACCCTGGGTTTCGCCACGAGTGAACAGCGCCGAGCCGTGGGTCCGGGGCAGGAGGCCGGTTTCGCAAACGATGTCGCGCACTTCGTCAGTACGGCGGCCATCGATCCGCTTGCCGGTTTTCACCACGTCGCCACGCAGGATCGAGGCTTCGAGCTTTTTGAGGGCCGAGCCGAGGTTGGCATCTTCGGCCTGTTCTTCGGTCAGCGCGGCGATGATCGCTTCGCGGGCCGCTGCTACGGCCGAGGTGCGTTCCTGCTTGTCGGTGATGGCGAACGCGGCGCGCATCTGTTCTTCCCCGGCGGCTTTCACGGCGGCGTAAAGATCGGTGTAATCCGGCGGCTGGAAATCGAACGGCTCTTTCGCGGCAGCCTCGGCCAGATCGATGATCAGGTCGATGACCGGCTGGATCTGCTCGTGCGCAAAATTCACGGCGCCCAGCATTTCGGCTTCGGTCAGTTCATAGGCTTCGGATTCCACCATCATCACGGCGTCTTTGGTGCCGGCCACCACCAGATCAAGGCGCTGATCGGGATTGTTGCGCAGATCCTGCATGTCGTCCACGGTGGGATTCAGGATGTATTCACCATCTTCAAAGCCCACGCGGGCACCTGCGATCGGACCCATGAACGGCGCGCCGGAAATGGTGAGCGCGGCCGAAGCGGCGATCATGGCAACGATATCGGGGTCATTGACCAGATCGTGGCTCAGTACGGTGCACATGACCAGAACTTCGTTCTTGAAGCCGGGCACGAACAGCGGGCGGATCGGGCGGTCGATCAGGCGTGCGGTCAACGTTTCCTTTTCGGTCGGCCGCGCCTCGCGCTTGAAGAAGCCACCGGGCACCTTGCCCGCGGCGTAGTATTTTTCCTGGTAGTGGACCGTCAGGGGAAAGAAGTCCTGACCGGGCTTGGGCGACTTTGCAAAAGTCACCGCGGCCATGACCGAGGTTTCGCCCAGAGTGGCGATCACACAGCCGTCGGCCTGACGGGCAATCTTGCCCGTTTCCAGTGTGAGCGTTTCTTCGCCCCACTGCATTGTTTTCTTCGATACGTCAAACATCAGTTTTTCCTAGTTGGGAGCACTCCCGGGCGTATCCCGGGTCTCCCGTTTTCAAATAGCGGCCCCATTGCCGCCGACCCCTTCATCCATCCATGCGCCGGGGTCAGGGCGTCACGTCACAGATGCAGCGGCCATATAGGAAAATGGTTGCCTTGAAAACAAAGATTTTCAGGCAGCGATGCCGAGGGCCTGATCGGGCCGGCCCAACCAGTGAACACACTGTTTACGATGCGGCTGTGGATTTGTGGCAGGAATGCGGCAATACTGGGCCCACATGCCGGGCCTCAGGGGGCAGCAGGTTCGGTTTTCGTCAACGCGTCACACTACGACGCCCCCTTGAGTAATGTGAGCAGATCAATGAAAATTCCCGGTTTTCTTCTTTTCGCCGCCTTGTTGGTTCTGGGCGCTTGCGCCGAAACCGTCACCCGTGGCCAGACCGAGATCGTGGCGCGCAACGACAGCCCGCGCATTCTGGCGATGGGGGACAGTATGATGGCCTGGCATGGTATCACGCGGAATTCGATCTCGCATTCGGTTGCCAACGAACTGGGCGAACCGGTTCTGAATCGTTCCGTTGGCGGCGCGCGCATTATTTACAATTTGCCTGTTTCGGGCGCGATGGGCATGAAGATCGCAAAGCAGTACAAGCCGGGCGCGTGGGACTGGATCGTCCTGAACGGGGGTGGCAACGATCTGTTGATGGGCTGTGGTTGCATGGCTTGTGACAAGAAGATCAACCGCATGATTTCCCAGGACGGGCGCAAGGGTGAGATCCCGAAACTTGTCGACGGTCTGCGCAAGACCGGCGCTCAGATCGTGTATGTAGGCTATTTGCGCAGTCCAGGCACGTGGTCGCCCATTGAACAATGCCGCGATGATGGCGACAAGCTGGAAGCGCGGATCGAAAAGCTGGCGGAAATACTGCCCGACGTTTATTTCGTGTCGCTCAAGGACTTGGTGCCCAAGGGGGACAGATCCTATCACGCGGTCGACATGATCCACCCTTCGCTCAAGGCGAGCCGCGAGATCGGGCAGCGCGTGGCCGAGGTTATCAAGGCGGTCGAGGCGCCGCGGGTGAACTGAGGTTCCCCCGGCAGGAACGAAAAACGCCCGCTTGATCAAGCGGGCGTTTTCAATTCGATTGCGCAGGTTCGCTTTAGCGGCGGATGCCCAGACGCTTGATCAGATCCTGATAGCGCGCTTCTTCCTTGCCCTTGAGATAGTCCAGCAGCTTACGACGCTGGGCCACCATCTTCAGAAGACCACGGCGGCCGTGGTTGTCTTTCTTGTGGGTCTTGAAGTGCTCGGTCAGGGTGTTGATCCGCGAGGTCAGAATGGCAACCTGAACTTCGGGCGAACCGGTGTCGCCTTCTTTGGTTGCGAATTCCTGCATGACGCGGGCTTTTTCTTCGACAGTGATCGACATCGGGATCTCCTTTGGTTGAGGATTGAGGGCACAAGCCGGGATGTCGTCCAGCAGGGTCCTATGGAGAAAACCGCCGGGATTCGTCCGGCAGATGCGCGCATATAGGGGATACCGGCGGAAAAGAAAAGGGCCTCGTCGTCGGGCGCGCCGATCAGAGACGCAGCAATTCCACGGCACCCGGGCTTCCCTGCGGCAAAAGCGTAATGTCCGCCGCCGTCAGGCCCGCACCGTTGTGGATCACCGCCAGTTCGGATCCGTTCACCAGAACCCGCACGCTGCCAAGGGCATTGGCGTCCGGTTCCACAAGGATATCCGGGTCACCGCCCAAATCTTCGTACAGCAACAGCAGGTTGTCTTCGTCCGGATCAAAATCCATCACGGTCAGAACGTCGCCGGGCTGATCCCATTGGGCCAGCAGAAAGTCATCCACGCCCTCGCCGCCGGTCAGCACGTCGCCGCGCCCGCCAATCAGGGTGTCATTGCCCGCACCGCCGTTCAGATAATCCGAATCCCCGGCATCGGACTGGGCGCCAAGCCCCCGTACCAGATCATTGCCGAACCCGCCGAACAGTGTGTCCTGCCCGGCGCCGCCCTCGAGGCGGTCATCGTCATGGCCACCATGCAACGCGTCATCGCCGGCGTTGCCTTGCAGCACGTCGTCACCGGCGCCGCCAACCAGCGAATCCGCGCCTTCGCCCCCGCTCAGAAAATCGTCGTCAAGATGCCCGAACAGCGTGTCATCACCCGCGTCGCCCGCGAGCGTATCGGCGCCACCCTCGCCATGCAGAAGGTCGGCATCATCGCCGCCGGAAAGCGAATCGTCCCCGTCATCGCCATACAGCGCATCGCGCCCGGCAGCGCCGGAAAGCGTGTCGTCGCCGCCATAGCCGTTGATCTGATCGTTGCCCGCACCCCCGTGGATTTCGTCGGTGTCGTCACCGCCGGACAGGATGTCATTGCCCGCCCCGCCGTGGCGCGCGACCACGGATCCGGAGGGATCGTCGGGCGCCGCGTCCGGACCGGTGTCTATCAGGATCTGTGCGCCGGAGTTGCCATCTTCGTCCGCAGACGCGGTTTCCGGTTCCGCGTCCGTTTCATCGTCGATATCGCCCGGATCGGGGTCCAGTGCGACAAAGACTGTCGCACCGGCCATCAGCCCGAGAATTCCCGCAAGAAACAGCATTGCCTTACCACTCCACACACTTTCCCAACGCGATTACAGCAGGAACACGTGGCTGGGTAAATCTCTTTTGCGGTTAGTGGTTAACGCGCCGCCAGAGCCGAAGGTCATGTTCCGTCAATCCGCCAGGGGCCGGGGGATCGGGCGTAGGCAATGTAAAGCGGGTGGCGCGGGTGGCCCTGTTTGGTGAGCCCGAAATGGTGGACCGGACGGGTGGTGGCGATCAGCAGTTCGCGCATCTCCGCCCCGCGCCCGAGGTGATCGCCATGTGCGCCCCAGGCCGCGATGATCGTATCGGCCCAGTCACAGCCCCGGGCAACGATCGCGTCGTTATCCGGACCAACCGGTGCGGGGTGCCGGCGCAAGAGACGGGGGTGGGTTTCACGCAGGCCGAAGATATTCACCGCCCGAAACCCGCCAAAGCCCAGCGCGCGGGCACGGCGTTCACAGCGCTCTATTGTGGGGTCGTTCTGGCGTTCGGTCGCCCTGGAGGGGTTGAGCATGATGAACAGAACGCGTTTGCCGGATGTGTCCCAGACGCGGGTGAGCGCGTAGCGGTAGGTTTCGCAATCCGAGTAGATGGCCCAAGAGGCGGCATCGTCTTTCTGAAAGCCGCGGGTGATCATGCGGGTGGCAGGACAAAGACACGGCTGGGGTGCAGTTCACCGCCCTTGTAGGTGCCGACGGCGACGGCGCGCCCATCGAAAGAGGCCCAGCATTCATCGCCATAGTCCAGGTCGGTGGCGAGCACCATGCCGGCATTGCCGTTGCGCAGGCGCGCGGCGCCTTGCGCGGTGGCCTTGACTTCGGGCAGGTCGGTAAGGCCCTCTTCGAGCGGGCGCAGATGGCTATCGAGTTCGGACGACTTTGCCAAAGCGTCGACCTGGTCGATGGTGATGCCGTCCCCGGCATCGAACGGGCCGGACCAGATGCGGCGCAATTCGCGTACATGGCCATGACAGCCCAATGCCGCGCCGAGATCGCGGGCGATCGCGCGTACGTAACCGCCCTTGCCGCAGGTCATTTCCAGCGTGACATGATCGGCATCTTCGCGGTCGGTCAGAAGCAGTTCCTCGACCCAGAGCGGGCGGGCGGCAAGCTCGACATCCTCACCATCGCGGGCCAGTTTATAGGCGCGCTGGCCGTCGATCTTCACTGCGGAAAATTTGGGCGGAACCTGCATGATGTCGCCGACGAACCGGCCAAGCGCGGTCTTGATTTCGTCATCTGTCGGGCGTTTGTCGGAAGTGGCGATCACCTTGCCTTCGGCGTCGTCGGTATTGGTGGCCTGCCCGAGGCGTACGGTGAAACGATAGCATTTGAGTGCATCGGTAATGTAGGGCACGGTCTTGGTGGCCTCGCCCAGGGCAACGGCCAGTACGCCGGTGGCGTCCGGGTCCAGTGTGCCGGCATGCCCGGCCTTTTTCGCATCGAATGCCCAGCGGACCTTGTTGACCACGGCGGTTGACGTGATGCCTGCGGGTTTGTCGATGACAATCCAGCCGGAAATGTCGCGTCCCTTGCGTTTGCGTGCCATGTGCCTGTCCGTATGCGTGAATGAGGGCGGCGGGGTAGCCCAATCGCGATGTCGTGTCAATTTGATGGTCGCGCGAAGGGGGCCAGCCCCCTCTGGGCCGTTGGCCCATTCACCCCCGGGATATTTGGAGCCAAAAGAAGAGGCGGGGTCAGTTCCCGGAGACAACGCCGACGATCGGGCCCATCCAGAAGCCGCTGTCGGAGCGGTTCAGCTGGGGGGCGTGCAGGCGGCTGATCCTGCCGTCGAAATAGAGCGCGTTGGGGGTGTTGAGGCGGTCTCGGAACAGGCGGGCGAACTGGTAGAAAGTGACCGGGGTGTTGGAGATGGCAAAGAGCGCGCGTTTTCCGTCGGCGGAGGTGCCGACGCCATTGCGGGTGTGGCGCGAGGTGCTGTCGGGCAGAAAGCGGGGGTGCAGGGCGCCATCGATCACCAGCATCGGCCCGGATTGGGTGGCATAGGTGCAGCCCGGCGCGGTATCGGCAAAGCGCAGGGTTTCGATCACGTCGGCGCGCCCGTCACGGATGCAGAAAACGCCGTTGGGCAACAGGCCGAAATTGCCGCTGCTGGCGCTGGTCAGGAGGCGTGTTTCGCGTTGTCCGTTTTCGACATAGTACCCGACCGGGCGGCGATCCGGGTGATACATGCCAGCATTCATGGCGAAAGCGAGGGTTTGCCCGCTGTCCAGTGTGCGCGATATGTCGGTGAACTGTCCCAGGATTTCCCCGTCGTCGCCGCGCAGGAACAGGCGCAGGTCTTCGCTGGCGGGGGCGACTTCGCATACCGTGTAGGATGTGCCTTCGAAGGACAGGTCACGGCAGGTCACGGCAGATGCCGCTTGCGGCGTCAGGAGCGCGGCCGCCACGAGCAGGAGCGGCAGGAGAATCACTGTTCGTCAACGTCCCGGCGCACGCGGTCTTCGGACAGCATGCGGCGGGTTTCGTCCATTTGATCGAAGGTCTGGTCCAGCCGGAAGCGCAGGTCTGGCGTGTATTTCAGGCCGGTTTTCTTGCCGATGACGCGGCGCAGTTCACCCTTGTTGCGGGCAAGCAGGGCCACGGCATCTTCCTGGCCCTTGCCGCCCAGCGGCAGCACATAGGCCGTGGCGATCCTGAGGTCGGGAGAGGTGCGCACCTCGCCAACGGTGATGGAAAGGCGGTTGAGGTCGGGGTCATGGATGTCGCCGCGCGCCAGCACCTCGGACAGGGTGCGGCGGATCAGTTCGCCCACGCGCAGCTGACGCTGGGAGGGGCCGGGGCCATCGTGAAACGTGTTCTTTGCCATGGCCCCCGTTTAGGGCTTTCACAAGGCTTTGCCAAGCGGGCAGGCATGGGATAGTCAGGGCGCGAGCAAGTTTCGACCGACCGCCGAAGAATGGAGTGATTTCTATGGAAGACCTGCCGGGTATCGTGATCACCGGGGCCTCGGGGCGCATGGGGCAGATGCTGATCCGCACCGTTGTTGACAGCGACAGGGCGCGGTTGGTCGGGGCGATCGAGCGCAAGGGGCATGACTGGGTCGGGCGCGATGTTGGCGAAGCGATGGGCGGCGCGGCGCTGGGCGTTGTGGTGACGGACGAGCCGCTGGACGCCTTTGCCAGGGCGCAGGCGGTGATAGATTTCACGGCGCCGGCGGCGACGGTGGCGTTTGCCCGGCTGGCGGCGCAGGCGCGGGCGGTGCATGTGATCGGCACGACCGGCATGAGCGACGCGGATATTGCCAGGCTGGACCCGTGCGCACGCCATGCGGTGATCGTGCGGGCGGGCAACATGAGCCTGGGGGTGAACCTTTTGACGACCCTGACCCGCAAGGTGGCGGCGGCGCTGGACGAGGATTTCGACATCGAGATCATCGAGGCGCATCACCATCACAAGGTGGACGCGCCCTCGGGCACCGCCCTGATGCTGGGCGAGGCAGCGGCCGAAGGGCGCGGTGTGGCGCTGGCGGATGTGGCGGACAGGGGCCGGGACGGAATGACCGGTGCGCGCAAGCGGGGCGATATCGGGTTCACCGCCATTCGTGGCGGCGACATCGTGGGCGAACATGATGTGCTGTTCGCGGCGGCCGGAGAGCGGATCGTGCTGCGCCACGTTGCGACCGACCGGGCGATCTTTGCCCGCGGGGCGCTGAAGGCGGCGCTGTGGGGGCAGGACAAGAAGCCGGGTCAGTACGATATGATGGACGTTCTGGGCCTCTGACCGCCGGACGAGGCGTTTTGCGTGGGGCGATTCTTTTGTGCCCCCGCAGCGACGATCATGCGCTGCGAACCGGCAACCGCATGAAAAACAGCCCAGATTCAGCGCGCTCTTTGTCGGGCGGCGCAATCGGCGTAGGATCGGGTAAAAAACAGGTTGGCAGAATTGCGTGCGCGTGGTTTTATGCCGGAACAAAAAATTGAATGGCTGTTCAAGAAATCGGCCAAAACCCAGGGAGACCAAAATGAAAGCGACCCTTCGCATGGGCCTTTCGGCTGTAGCACTGATCACGGCAAGTGCCGTCGGTGCCGCCGAATTGGGGGCCACCGACGAACCGATCAAGCTGGCGCTCAACGAGTGGACCGGCCAGCATGTCACCACGCGCGTGGCGGGTGAGATGCTGATGGCTGCCGGCTATAAGGTGGAATATGTCACCGCCGGCATGATGAACCAGTTTCAGGCGATTGCCGATGGCGACATTCACGCGACGCTGGAAATCTGGTCTTCCAACGTGTCCGATCAATACGCCGTGCTGAAAGACGAGGGCAAGCTGGAAGAGCTGTCCGACCTTGGTCTGGAAGCGCGCGAGGGCATCGCCTATCCCGCGCATGTGGCCGATCTGTGCCCCGGTCTTCCGGCCTGGGAGGCGCTTCAGGATTGCGCGATGAATTTTGCCACCGCCGAAACCCTGCCGCAGGGCAGGCTGGTGGATTACCCCGCGGACTGGGGCACGCCGGGCGCCGATCGCATGGTCGGTCTGGACCTGCCGTTCAAGGCGGTGCCTGCCGGGTCCGAAGGTGCGCTGATCGCGGAATTGCGTGCATCGACCGAAAAGAAATCCCCCCTGTTGATCACGTTCTGGCAGCCGCATTGGGCAATGTCGGCCTATGACGTGAAATTCGTGGACCTGCCGCCGGGCGAACCGGCCTGTTTCGAAGACCCGGCCTGGGGTCCCAACCCGAACGCGGTGAACGATTGCGATTTTGCGCCCAGCCGTATTTTCAAGGCCGGTTGGCCCGGCCTGAAGGAAAAATGGCCTGCCGCGTATGAAATTCTGGTTAATTACACGCTCTCGGTGGAAGATCAGCAGCCGATGATGGGTGCGGTTGACGTTGAAGGCCGCCCGGTCGAAGAGGTGGTGTCTGAATGGATCGGCGCCAACCAGGCCAAGTGGAAACCCGTGGTCGACGCGGCGACCCAGTAAACCGACATGACCAAGAACAGTTCCGCCCCGGCGATTGCGGTCGAAGACCTGTGGCAGGTCTTTGGCCCCAACGCCACCGCCGCCCTGCGTGACGCACGCGGGGCGGGATCGCCCCAGGCCACGGCCGAGGCCCTGGAAAACAAGGGCCTGATCCCCGCGGTGCGGGATGCCCGGTTCGAGGTACGCTCGGGCGAACTGTTCGTGATCATGGGGCTGTCCGGATCGGGCAAGTCAACTTTGGTGCGCTGCATTTCGCTCCTTGTCACGCCCACGGCCGGGGCGGTGCGGATCGATGGCGAGGATATTCTGCAAGCCAGCGAAAAGCGGCTGATCGAACTGCGCCGCCACAAGCTGGGCATGGTGTTTCAGCATTTCGGGCTGTTCCCGCATATGAGCGTGGCCGACAATGTGGGTTTTCCCCTGAAAATGCAGGGCGCGGGCAAGGCCGAGCGGCGCAAGCGGGCGATGGAAGTTATCGAGCTTGTCGGGCTGGAAGGGCGCGAGGACGCCTATCCGCGCGAATTGTCCGGCGGGCAGCGGCAGCGTGTGGGGATCGCCCGTTCGCTGGCTGTGAACCCCGATATCTGGTTCCTGGACGAGCCGTTTTCGGCGCTGGACCCGCTGATCCGGCGGCAGTTGCAGGACGAGTTTCTGCACATTCAGGCAACGTTGAAAAAATCCATTGTTTTCATCACCCACGACATTACCGAGGCGCTGAAACTGGCCGACCGGATCGCGATCATGAAGGATGGCGAGATCGTGCAGATCGGCACGCCTGAAGAGATCGTTCTGCGCCCGGTGAACGATTACGTGGCCGAGTTTTCCAAGGACGTGGCCAAAGGCCGCCACGCGCGGGTTGAATCGGTGATGCTGCGCGATCTGCCCACCCATATGCCCGATGATCCGGGGCTGCGCATTGGCATGACGCTGGACACGGCGCTGGCCAAATGTATGTCGCTTTACGAACCGGTGCCGGTGCGCGACGGAACCGGCACTGTTGTAGGCGCGGTTCAGCCGGCGGACCTGGCCGCGGCGCTCCAGGTGGACGAAGGATGAGCCTTTCGCTGACCCGCGGGGCGCAGGCAGCCTTGCTTGTGCTTGCCGTGGCCGTGATCACCCGCCTTTTGGGCGGTCAGATGGCGTGGCTGGTGGGCTGGCCGGAGGCGCTGACCGTGCCGATGACCGAATGGGTTGGTGCGGCGGTCGGAAGTTTCCTGAGTGTTTTCAAGCCAATCGCCCGGTTCTTCTCGCTCCTGCTGAGTTACCCGATGACCTGGATCGGCGCGCTTTTGGGCTATGCGCCCTGGCCGCTGGTGCTGGGCGGCGTCACGGCGCTGGGCTGGATGATCGGCGGGCTGCGGCTTGCGGCGCTGGGGTTTTTCGGCCTGGGGTTCGTGGTGCTGTCGGGCTATTGGGCCGAAAGCATGAATACCCTGGCGCTGGTTGTGGTTTCGGTGCCGCTGGCGTTGGTGACGGGGGCCGCGATCGGGATTCTGGCCTATGAATACCCGCGCCTGAAAGGGCCGGTACAGGCACTTCTGGATATCATGCAGACGGTGCCAACCTTTGCCTATCTGACCCCGCTTCTGGTGCTGTTCGGCTTTGGTCCTGTCGTGGGGCTCATTGCCTCGGCGATCTATGCCGCCCCGCCCATGGCGCGCAACGTGCTGCTGGGGCTGGAGCGGGTAGAGCATGAAATCCGCGAGGCGGCGGTCATGTCCGGGGGGACGCGGCGACAGCAATTGTTCCTGGTGGAACTGCCGGCGGCAACCACGCAGATCATGGTGGGCATCAATCAAAGCCTGATGGCGGCGCTGAGCATGGTGATTATCGCCGCGGTGATCGGCGGGTTCGACGATATCGGCTGGGAAGTGCTGTTGACCATGCGCAAAGCCTTGTTCGGACAGTCTTTTCTGGCCGGGCTGGTGATCGTCGTCTTTGCTGTCGTGATCGACAGGATGTCCGGTGCGCTGGCGCTGCAACGCCCGGCGCAGGATCGGCGCGTGGCCTGGGCGATGCTGGCGGCCGGGCTGGCGGTATCGGGCTGGGCGTTGGCGGCGGGCTGGAACCCGGACGGGGTGGCCGCGTTTGACGGCGTGGCCGATCGGGTGGATGACGCCGTGGGCCGCTTTACCGCAACCAATGGCGCGGCGCTGGACGCGGTCAAGAACAACGCCATGTTCTATGGGCTGCTGCCGCTTCGGATCGGGCTGGCGGATGCGGTTCTGCCGTTTACCTGGGGCTTCTCGTGGACGGCCAAGCACGGCGCGATTTTTTACGGTGCAACCGCCGCGATTGCCGGCTTTCTGGTGTGGCGGGGTCATCTGACGGCGGGTCTGGTCATCGGGGTTCTGGCGATCATGCTGGAGACCGGCATTTCGCAACTGCCCTGGCCGGTGGTGATCGTCGGCGCAGGCGCGCTGGGCTGGGTGTCGGGCGGATGGAAGCTGACCCGGCTGGTGGTGATCCTGCTGGGCCTGATACTGATTTCCGGCCTGTGGGAACGCGCCCTGCTTTCGCTATATCTTTCAGGGGCTTCCGTGGTGGCCTGCGCCATTCTTGGCGGTGCATTGGGCCTGTGGGGCGCGGTCAGCGAAACCGCGTGGCGCGTGCTGCGCCCGGTGTGCGACCTGTTGCAGACAATCCCGCTTTTCGTGTTTCTGATCCCGGTTCTGATGTTCTTTCAGATCGGCGAATTCTCGGCCTTCCTGGCGATCTGCCTTTACGCCATCGTGCCCATGATCCGCTACACGCGCCACGGGCTGATCAACACCCCCGAAGAACTGATCGAGGCGGCCCAGGCCACGGGGGCAGGGCGCTGGCAAACCCTGTTCGAGGTGCGCGCGCCCTATGCCGCGCCAACCATCCTGTTGGGCCTTAATCAGACCATCCTCTATGCCTTTGCCATGCTGGTGATCGCCGCGCTGATCGGCACGACGGGCCTGGGCCAGTCGATCTATCTGGCGCTGGGACAGGCCGATGTGGGCCTGGGCGTGACGGCAGGGGCCGCCATGGCGATCCTGGCGCTGGTGGCGGATCGTCTGGTGCAGGGCTTTGCCGAGGAACGCCGCCGGGCGCTGGGCCTGTGACACGGCGCGGCGCTCCACGGTTAACGCCCTTGTTTCATGGCCAAGGCCGCGTCGGCGGCACATCGGTACCAGGTCGGTATAGCGTCAGCGCCGGGACCGGCAAACCCGGCCCTAAATGCCCCGAACGCCGCATTCTTCTTTTGGCCACAAATATCCTGGGGTGAATTGGCCCCTCGGGCCAAGAGGGGCAAGGCCCCTCCAGCCACCCGTCAAAAATCGATGGCGATGCCCTTTTTCTCCCAGTCGCCAAAACGCACCGGTTCGGGCCCGTCGCGCCCGCCCAGCTCGGTCGGCAGGTCCGGTGCCCCGGCCTTGCGCCGGCGTTCCTCTGCCTCGGCCAGCGCGCGCTGCGCGGCGGGTGGCAGGTCGGGGTTTTCCCCGGATGGGGTCTGATCGCTCATATCGCTCATGGCGGGTTCCTTTCGGGCTCACGCCTTGATATACGCGCCCGTCGCCGATGGGCAAGAGAGCAGGGAGTCGCAAGCAGATGTCGAAATCCGGGATGCAGACCCGCCGCAGTGCCGTCTACCTGCTTGATCAGGTGCTGGGAGAAGGGCGGCTGTTGTCCGAGCTGATCGGGGCGGGTGCTCTGGATCGGCTGGACCCGCCCGAGCGCGCGCGCGCCCAGCGGCTGGCAACCGATACACTGCGCAGTCTGGAACGGGCGGACCGGGTCTTGCACAAGCACCTGAAGAAAACGCCCGCGCTGACCGTGCATAATGTTCTGCGGCTGGCCGCCGTCGAACTGTGCCGGGGTGGCGCGGCGCATGGGGTGGTGAATGACGCGGTCGAGATTGTCGCGCGCAACAAGCGCACACAAGGCATGAAGGGTATGGTCAACGCGGTGCTGCGCAAAGTGGCGGCGCAAGGCCCGGACGACTGGGCCAAACTGCGCGTGCCGCGCCTGCCCAAATGGCTGCGCGCGCCGCTGGCAGAGGCCTATGGCGCCCCCGCCGTGGCGGCAATGGAAGCGGCGCATTTCCAAGGTGCACCGCTGGACCTGACAGCCAGGGGCAATCCGGCGGCTCTGGCACAGACGCTCGGCGCCGTGCTGCTGCCAACCGGCACCGTGCGCCTGCATGATGCCGGGCAGGTGTCAACGCTGCCGGGCTATGACAGGGGTGACTGGTGGGTGCAGGACGTGGCGGCCGCGCTCCCGGCCCGGGTGCTGAACGCGCAACCCGGCGAAAACGTACTCGATCTGTGCGCCGCACCGGGCGGCAAGACGATGCAACTGGCCGCCACGGGCGCCCGGGTGACGGCGGTTGATGACAATCCGGCCCGGATGGCGCGCCTGCGCGACAACCTGAAACGCACCGGCCTGACCGCCGAACTGGTGGTGGGCGATGCGCTGGCGCAGACCGGCACATGGGACGCGATCCTGCTGGACGCGCCCTGTTCGGCGACCGGCACGATCCGGCGCCACCCCGACCTGCCCTTTGCCAAGGACGGCAGCGGCTTTGGCGACCTGATCGAACTGCAAGGCGCGATGCTGACTCATGCATTGACCCTGCTCAAACCCGGCGGGCGGCTGGTCTATTGCACCTGCTCGCTGCTGCCTGACGAGGGCGAATGCCAGGTGGACGAGGTGCTGGCGCGCGATGACGGCACAAAGGTGGATCGCGCGGCCCTTGCCCTGCCCGGGATCGCGCCCGAATGGATCACCCCGGAGGGCGGTCTGCGGCTGCGCCCGGATTACCTTGGCGATCAGGGCGGCATGGACGGATTCTACATTGCCTGCCTGACAAAACCCGCCTGACACTTTCATTGTTCCATCCAATACTCCGGGGGTGAATTGAGCCGACAGGCTCAAGAGGGGGCTGGCCCCCTTGCGCCCGCGCCTGCTTCGCCCGGCACGGCACCGATTCAATGTGTGACTTGGGGCGCGAAGGCGGCTACACTCCGGCCAAACGCCAAAGAGCGTAAAGGCAGAGCACATGTCCGACCCCAACAGCCTTTCGGCGCGCGGAACACGCGCGATGCATCGCGTTCACGCGCGCATTTCCACCATGGCGCGGCCCGCGACCGGGTTCACCTCGATGCCCGAGCCGCGCACCATTGGCCTTTTTGCGCGTGGCAAACAACTGGCGGCGGGCAATTTTCTGTTTGCGGGGCATCTGGTTACGGCGCCGGATATGTCGATCTGGGACATTGACGTGCCCGACGAAGTGTTCGGGCAGGATCTGCATGGCTTTGCCTGGCTGGACGATCTGGCGGCGGTGGGCGATACGGCGGCGCGCGAACGGGCGCAGATCTGGTTGTGGCGCTGGATCGACCGGTTCGGGCGCGGGCGCGGGCCGGGCTGGACCCCGGACCTGACCGGGCGGCGGCTGATTCGCTGGATCAGCCATGCGCTTTTCCTGCTACGTGCCCGCGATGCCGAACAATCCGAAGCCTTCTACCGGTCGCTGGCGCAGCAGACGATTTTCCTGAGCCGCCGCTGGCACAAGACGCTGCCGGGATTGCCGCGTTTCGAGGCGTTGACCGGGCTGATCTATGCCGGACTGGCGCTGGAGGGGATGGGCCGGCATGTCGATCCGGCGCGCCGGGCGCTGGACAAGGAATGCAAACGCCAGGTGGATGCACAGGGCGGAATCCCGACGCGCAACCCCGAGGAACTTCTGGAAGTGTTCACGCTGTTGACCTGGGCGGCAACGGCGCTGGGCGAGGCGGGGCAGACTGTTTCAGACGCGCATATGCAGGCGATCGAGCGGATCGCGCCGACGCTGCGCACCCTGCGCCACGCCGATGGCGGGCTGGCGCGGTTCCATGGCGGCGGGCGCGGCCTGGAAGGGCGGCTGGACAGCGCGCTGGCGGAAAGCACGGTCAAGACGCGGCAGGCGGACGGGCTGGCGATGGGCTATGCCCGGCTGAGCGCGGGGCGCACCAGCGTGATCGTGGATGCAAGCCCACCGCCCAGGGGCGAAAGCTCGGTCAATGCGCACGCGTCCACGCTGGCTTTCGAGCTGACCAGCGGACGGCGTTCGGTGGTCGTGAGCTGCGGATCCGGGGCCAGTTTCGGCGAGGAATGGCGCCGCGCGGGGCGGGCCACTCCGTCGCATTCGACGCTGAGTCTGGACGGGTTGTCCAGCGCGCGGCTGGGCGAGCTGGGGCGCGGGTGGCGCGAGGAACAGCTGGTGGACGCGCCGCGTGACGTACCGATCCAGATGAGCCAGGCGCCGGATGGGCTTAGATTCGAGGGCGGGCACGACGGGTATCTGCGCACCCACGGGCTGACCCATGCGCGCACGCTGGAGCTGACATTTGACGGGCGCGGCATGGCGGGCGAGGATCTTCTGGTGGCGCTGGAGGACAGTGCAAGGCGCCGGTTCGACAGGCTCATGGATGCCCATGCGTTGCAGGGCGTGCCCTTTGACATCCGATTCCATCTTCATCCCGATGCCGATGCCGAGCTGGATATGGGCGGCGCGGCGGTGTCGATTGCCCTGAAAAGCGGCGAATTATGGGTGTTCCGGCATGATGCGGTGGCGCAAGTGGCGCTGGAACCCAGTGTTTTTCTGGAAAAAGGCCGATTAAAGCCGCGCGCGACAAAACAGGTCGTTCTATCTGGCGTGGCGATGGAGTATGCGACGCGCATCCGGTGGTCGCTGAGCAAGGCCCACGAAACATCCGTGGCGATCAGAGACCTGAACCGGGACGAACTGGACCTGACAACCTGACCCTGGGATTCCGCACACCATGACCGATACCACCCCCATCCGCCGCGCATTGATTTCCGTTTCCGACAAGACCGGGCTGATCGACCTGGGCAAGGCCCTGGCCGCGCGCGGGGTCGAGCTGTTGTCGACCGGCGGCAGCGCCAGGGCGCTGCGCGAGGCGGGGCTGGCGGTCAGGGATGTGTCCGAGGTAACGGGCTTTCCCGAGATGATGGACGGGCGGGTCAAGACCCTGCACCCCAAGGTGCATGGCGGGCTGCTGGCGCTGCGCGACAATGACGATCACGTGGCGGCGATGCACGAGCACGGGATCGGCGGGATCGACCTGTTGGTGGTGAACCTGTACCCGTTCGAGGCTACGGTGGCGGCGGGCGCCGATTATGACACCTGTATCGAGAATATCGATATCGGTGGCCCGGCAATGATCCGGGCGGCGGCCAAGAACGCCGCCTTCGTGAACGTGGTGGTGGATGTCGAGGATTACGACAGGTTGCTGGGCGACATGGATCAGCATGGTGGCGCGACCTGCGCCAGGTTCCGGCGCAAACTGGCGCAGAAAGCCTATGCGCGCACCGCGGCCTATGACGCGGCGGTAAGCAACTGGATGGCGGACCAGCTTGAGCTGGAGGCCCCCAAACGCCGCGCTTTCGCCGGAGAGCTGAAACAGACGCTGCGTTATGGCGAAAACAGTCATCAGAAGGCGGCGTTCTACACCGACGGCAGCAACCGCCCCGGCGTGGCGACGGCGGTGCAGCTTCAGGGCAAGGAACTGAGCTATAACAACATCAACGACACGGATGCGGCGTTTGAGCTGGTGGCCGAATTCGCCCCCGAAAATGGCCCGGCGGTGGCGATCATCAAACATGCCAACCCCTGCGGTGTCGCCGTGGGCGGGACGTTGGAAGAGGCCTATCAGAAGGCGTTTGACTGTGACCGCACCAGCGCCTTTGGCGGGATCGTGGCGATGAATCAGCCGCTGGATGCGGCGACCGCGGCGAAGATCACGCAGATATTCACCGAGGTGGTGATTGCGCCCGGTGCTTCGGACGAAGCCAGGGAAATCTTTGCCGCCAAGAAGAACCTGCGGCTGTTGCTGACCGATGGCCTGCCCGACCCGCGCAAACCCATCGTGGCCTACAAGCAGGTTGCGGGCGGGATGCTGGTGCAGGACAAGGACGTGGGCCATGTCGGGCTGGACGATCTGAAAGTCGTGACAAGGAAAGCCCCGGATGCGCAGGAAATGGCCGATCTTCTGTTTGCCTGGAAAGTGGCGAAACACGTCAAGTCGAACGCCATTGTCTATGTCAGGGACGGCGCCACCGTGGGCGTGGGCGCCGGGCAGATGAGCCGTTTGGACAGCGCCAATGTGGCCGCGGCCAAGGCCGGGCGCATGGCTGCGGAACTGGGGCTGGACGAGGTGCCCACCAAGGGCTGTGCCGTGGCGTCGGATGCGTTCTTTCCGTTCCCGGACGGGTTGCTGGAAGCGGCGGCAGCGGGCGGAAAATGTGTGATCCAGCCGGGTGGGTCCATGCGGGATGACGACGTGATCAAGGCCGCCGACGACGCCGGGCTGGCGATGGTCTTTACCGGAATGCGCCACTTCCGCCACTAGGGCGGGCTTGTGACGCATCGGGCAGTCCGGGCTGTGCCGGGCGGCCCGTTTCACGATACGCGCTAGCCCCTGAAAACAAGGGGGCGCGCAGGGCACAGCGAGGCAGAAAGGGGGCGCGGATGCGTCTGGTGTTTTGGGGAGGGTTCTGGGCGTTTCTGACGGATCAGGCCAGCAAGTACATTGTCGTGCACATGATGAATCTGCGCGAGCTGTTGTATATCGAGGTCTTGCCGCCACTGTTGCAGTTTCGGATGGGGTGGAATGACGGCATCAATTTCGGTCTGTTCGCCAACGGATCAGAGGCGGCGCGCTGGGTGCTGATCGCGATCGCGCTGGCGATCTGCGCCTTTGTGCTGATCTGGGTGCGGCGCGAGCCGCCGGGGCGCTGGGGCATGATCAGTGCCGGGCTGATGATCGGCGGGGCGCTGGGCAATGTGGCGGACCGGCTGTTATACGGTGCCGTTGCCGACTTTCTGAACATGTCCTGTTGCGGAATCGACAACCCTTTTGCGTTCAACCTGTCGGATGTCTGGGTGTTTGCGGGGGCGTTCGGGCTGATCATCTTTGGCGGCAGCAAAAGAGAGGCGTGACCTTGTCCGGAGTTTGCGATAAAGCTGGGCCTGTGAATGCAGGAGGGTTGCCATGCGCGTGTTGCGTGTGCTCATTTTGGGGTTGATTCCGTTGCTTGCCGCGTGCAGCACCGACAAGGGTTTGCACAACCTGACCAGCCAGGGAGAGGGGCCGGACGAGTTCATGATCCTTCCCGGCAAGCCTTTGACGCAGCCCAAGGATTACACCGCGTTGCCGACCCCGACTCCGGGGCAGGGCAATATCACGGATCAGAATCCCAAGGCCGACGCTGTGGTGGCGCTGGGCGGATCGCGCAAGGCGGTGGAAGACACTAGCGGCATCGGGCGTTCGGATGGGGCGCTGGTCAATTACGCATCGCGCAACGGGCGCCCGGCGGATATCCGCCAGCAGCTTGCGAACGAGGATGCCGAGTTTCGCCGCAAGAAATCGCGCCTGACCAATATCCGCATTGCCCGCACAGACCTGTACAACAAGGTCTACAAGCGCGAGGCGCTTGAGGAATATGCCGAATGGTGGCGCTGGCGTCAGGCCGGGGCGCGTACCCCTGCGGTTCCGCCGCCCAACTATTGAACATGCGTGGGCGCGCCCGCGTGATCTCACAAAACCGTAAGCCATCTTGCAGCGCCCGATGACGGGCGTATCTATCGTTGTGACATGGGATTTCAGGGAGGCACGGGGAATGGTGCGAATATTGGCCACCGCTTTGGCGCTGGGGCTGGCGGCGGCGCCGGCACTGGCCCGCGAGCAGGGTGCGGAGCAGGCGACAGAGCAGGTGACGGGGTTCACCCTGGATAACGGGTTGCAGGTGGTCGTGATCGAGGATCACCGCGCGCCGGTTGTCACCAACATGCTGTGGTACCGGGCAGGTTCGGCCGACGAGCGGCCCGGCGTATCCGGCGTGGCGCATTTCCTGGAGCATTTGCTTTTCAAGGGCACGGATACGCTTGAGCCGGGCGAGTTTTCGGCGACGGTGGCGGCCAATGGCGGTCGCGACAACGCATTCACCAGCTATGATTACACCGGCTATTATCAGCGTGTCGCGGCCGACCGGCTGGATCTGATGATGCAGATGGAAAGCGACCGGATGGTCAATCTGCGTCTGGATGCGGAAGACATCCTGACCGAGCGGGACGTGGTGATCGAGGAACGCAACCAGCGGGTGGAAAACAGCCCCGGCGCGCTGTTTCGCGAACAGATGGACGCGGTGCAGTATTTCAACCATCGCTACGGCGTGCCGGTGATCGGCTGGCGCCACGAGATGGAGGCGCTGACGCTGGATGATGCGCTGGCGTATTACAAAACCTATTACGCGCCCAACAACGCGACGCTGGTGGTGGCCGGCGATGTGGAGCCGGAGGCGGTGAAGGCGCTGGCGGAGAAGTATTATGGTGTGATCCCTGCCAATCCCGATCTGCCGGAACGGGTGCGGCCAAGCGAACCACCCCAGACCACGGAACGGCGCATGACCTATTCCGATCCGCGGGTGGCCCAACCCTATGTCACGCGCAGCTACCTGGCCCCCGAGCGCAACCCCGGCGATCAGCGACCGGCGGCGGCATTGACGCTGTTGGCCGAGGTTCTGGGCGGGTCGCAGACCTCGGTCCTGAACCAGGAGTTGCAGTTCCGGCGCAAGCAGGTGGTTTATGCCGGGGCCTGGTATAGTGGCGTTTCGCTGGACACGACCACGTTCAACCTGACCGTCGTGCCGGTGCCCGGCGTTGCGTTGGAAGAGGCCGAGGCGGCGCTGGACGAGACGCTTGCGGCGTTTATCGAAACCGGCGTGGATAGCGACCAGCTGGACCGGATCAAGATGCAGCTGCGTGCGTCGCAGATCTATGCCCGCGACGATGTGGAGCGCCTGGCGAACCGGTACGGGCGGGCGCTGAGTTCGGGGCTGACGGTGGCTGATATACAGGAGTGGCCGGAGATCCTGCAATCGGTGAGCGAAGAGGAAATCGTCGAGGCCGCGCGGACGGTATTCGACAAGCGCCGGTCCGTGACCGGCTGGCTTATGACCGAAGAGGAGGTGACGCAATGATCCGTTTTGCTTTGGTGATCGCGGGCTTTCTTGCCGCGCTGCCGGCCTGGGCCCAGACCGACATCAGGGAAGTGACCTCGCCCGGTGGCATCACCGCCTGGCTGGTCGAGGAGCCGTCGATCCCGTTCGTGGCGCTGGAACTGCGGTTCAGGGGCGGCACGTCGCTGGACGCGCCGGGCAAGCGCGGGGCGACCAGCCTGATGGTTGGGCTTCTGGAGGAAGGCGCGGGGGATCTGGATGCCCAGGGCTTTGCCCGCGCGACCGAGGCGCTGGCGGCGCAGTTCGGATTTGACGGGTCTGACGATGGCGTTTCGGTTTCGGCGCGTTTCCTGACGGAAAACCGGGACGAGGCGGTAGAGCTGTTGCGCCTGTCGCTTGTGGAGCCGCGATTTTCGCAGGTGGCGCTGGATCGGGTGAGGGCGCAGGTGCTGAGCGGAATCCGGTCGCGCGCGACCGACCCGGACAAGATTGCAGGCGCGCGGATGGACGCGTTGCTGTTTGGCGATCATCCCTATGGGTCGGACCCGGCGGGAACGATCGAGAGCGTGAGCGCGTTGACGCGTGAGGACATGATCGCCGCCCATCGCGGCGCGCTGGCGCGTGACCGGCTGTATGTGTCGGCGGTGGGGGATATTACCGCCGAAGACCTGGGGCCGTTGCTGGACCGGTTGTTGGGGGATCTGCCCGAGACGGGGGCGCCGATGCCCGCACCGGTGGCCCCGGGTTTCACCGGCGGGGTTGAGGTGGTGCAGTTTGACACGCCGCAATCGGTGGCGGTGTTCGCCCAGCCGGGGATGGATCAGGATGACCCGGATTTCTTTGCGGCCTATCTGTTGAACACGGTGCTGGGTGGTGGCGGGTTCAAGAGCAGGTTGATGAGCGAGGTGCGCGAGAAGCGGGGGCTGACTTATGGCGTCTATTCCTACCTGGTGCCCAAGGATCTGGCGAATCTGTACATGGGCAGCGTGTCATCGGCCAATGACCGGATCGGCGAGGCGATCGGGGTGATCCGTGCCGAATGGGCGCGGATGGCCGAAGCGGGCGTGACCGAGAAGGAGCTGGGGGATGCCAAGGCGTTGTTGACCGGGGCCTATCCGCTGCGATTTGACGGCAATGGTGCGATTGCGAGGATCCTTGTGGGGATGCAAGTGGACGGCATGCCCATCGATTACGCCGTGACCCGCAATGACCGGATGAATGCGGTGACGCTGGAGGACGTGAACCGTGTGGCGCGCGAGCTTCTGGATCCGGAGGCCATGATGTTCGTGGTCGTGGGCAAGCCCGAGGGGGTGTGAGGGGGCTTTGCCCCCGTCCCTGCGGGACTCCCCCAGGATATTTCAGGCCAAAAGAAGGCAGGGCGGTGCGATTGCGCCGCCCGGTTGTTATTCGCCGTAGGGGATCCAGATATTCTTGATCTCGGTGGCGGCTTGCAGGAAGGCGCGCCCCTCGCCCGCGGCAGCGAACCAGTCACGCGCGGCGCCATTGTTGACCCAGCTGCGTTTGAGGTTGAGCGCGCTTTCGCGTTCGATGGGTCTTGCGAGGTTGGTCGAGGAGAAGGACCAGACCGCATCGACATCCATGTGGCCGGCCAGAGGTTTGGCAAGGTCGGCATGGGCGCCGGTGAGGATGTTCACGACGCCGGCAGGAACGTCCGAGGTTTCCAGCACCTGGTAGAAATCGGTGGCGGCAAGCGGGAAGGGTTCGGAAGCGACAAGGACCGCGCGGTTGCCCATGGCGATGGCCGGGGCCATGAGGGACACCAGCCCGAGAAGTGGCGCGTCATCCGGGCAGAAGGCACCGATCACGCCCACAGGTTCCTTCATCGCCAGCGCGACACCGCGAATGGGCACGCCATGCGCCTGCCCGTCATATTTGTCGGCCCAGGCGGCATAGGTGAAGAGGCGCCGGATGGCGGTGTCCACTTCCTTGGCGCCGGAGCGGCCGCCGGTGAGGGCGTTGATGCGATGGGCGAATTCATCGCTGCGCGCCGACAGGTTCTCGGCGATGTAATAGAGGATCTGGGCGCGCAGGTGGCCGGTGGTGGCGGACCAGCCTTTGGCGGCCCCGGCGGCCTCGACGGCGTTGCGGATATCCTTGCGGTTGGCGATCGGGGCCTGCCCGAGGAGCGTGCCGTTGCGCCCATGGATGTTCTGGGAATAGCCACCATCGGGGCGGGTCTGTTTGCCGCCGATATAGAGCTTGGCGGTGCGGTCGAGCGGATCTGTGGGGCCCTTGTCACCCGGGAAAGCCGCGATGGGTTTGAGCGGTTTGGCGGTGCCCCTGGGTTTGGTGTAGGCCGACAGACCTTCCCAGCCGCCTTCGCGGCCATAACCGCTTTCGCGCAGGCCGCCAAAGCCGGCGGCGGCATCGAAGAGATTGGTGGCGTTGACCCAGACCACGCCCGCGGCCAGTTTCGGGGCCACATCCAGGGCGAGGTTGACGTTCTCGCTCCAGAGCGAGGCGGCCAGCCCGTAGCGGGTGTTGTTGGCCAGTGCGACGGCCTCGCCCGGGGTGCGGAACGTGGTGGCAACCAGAACCGGACCGAAGATTTCCTCTTGCATGAGGCGGGCCGAGGGGGCGAGGCCGGTGATCAGGGTGGGTGGATAGAAACAGCCCTCTGCCGGGATATCGACATTGGCGTGATAGGTTTGCCCTTCGGTGTTGGAGGCCACCATGTCGGTGATGGTTTGCAACTGTACGGGATCGACCACGGCGCCCACGTCGATACATTTGTCAAGCGGGTTGCCCAGGCGCAGCCCGTCCATGCGGGCCCTGAGCTTGTCATAGAAGCGGTTGGCGATGCCTTCCTGCACCAGAAGACGCGACCCGGCGCAGCAGACCTGGCCCTGGTTGAACCAGATGGCATCGACCAGCCCTTCGATGGCGCTGTCGATATCGGCATCGTCAAAGACGATATAGGGGGACTTGCCGCCCAGTTCGAGGGTCAGCGATTTGCCCGAGCCGGCAGTCGCGGTGCGGATGGCACGGCCCACATCGGTGGAGCCGGTAAAGGCGATCTTGTCGATGTCGTCATGCGCGGTGATCATCTCGCCCACGGCGCCGTCGCCGGTGACGATGTTGACCACCCCGGCGGGCAAGCCGGCCTGGGTGCAGATATCGGCAAACAGGAGCGCGGTGAGTGACGTGTATTCGGCGGGTTTCAACACCACCGTATTGCCCATGGCCAGCGCAGGGGCGATTTTCCATGCCAGCATCAGGAGCGGGAAGTTCCACGGGATGATCTGGCCGCAGACGCCGATGGCCTGTTGATCGGGCAGTTCGGCCTCTGCCAGTTGCGCCATGCCTGCGTGAAAATAGAAGTGGCGCTGGGCAAGGGGAATGTCGATGTCGCGGCTTTCGCGGATCGGCTTGCCATTGTCGAGCGTTTCCAGAACGGCGAACAGGCGGGCGTGTTTTTGCAGGAGGCGGGCAATGGCGTAAAGGTGCTTGGCGCGGCCATGACCGCCGAGCCTTTGCCATTTCGGCTGGGCCTTGCGGGCGGCGGCGACGGCGGCGTTGACCTCGTCCTGCGAGGCTTGGCTGAGGTCGGCGAGAGTTTCGCCATTGGCGGGGTTGCGCGACTGGAAGTCCTTGCGCGGCGCGGTCCATTGGCCGTCGATATACTGGCCAAAGGCGGCGCCCTGGTCGACGATCCAGGCAAGCGCGTCGGCGGCGGATTCAGGGGCGGGGCCATACTCCATGGTCTCGAAGATTTCCTTGATGGTCATAGGAGTCTCCAACTGCGGCTTAATTTCCTGAGTTTTCCAACCTTCTGTAGGTTCTGTGCAGCCCAGCGCATGTCATACTGCCAAGTGAAGAAGAGATCTCCTGACTTTCGAAGATCATCCTCGTGATGGTTCCAAATGTGTTCGGCAATTCGAGCAAGATGTGCCTCGCCGCCCAAGTCACGAAGTGCCTGCGACACCCATTCCTGCAAATCTGCTTTTGTACTCATATTAGTTCCTTCAGGCCATGGCGTGACGGTAAGAGGCCGAATAATGGCCGGTGACATGGTGTTCCAGCTGGCGTTCGATATCGCCCAGAAGGGACGAGGCGCCAAAGCGGAACATGTCGGGTTGCAACCAGCGGTCCCCCAGTTCGTCCTTCATCAGGGACAGATAGACCAGCGCGTCCTTCGCTTTGGAAATGCCGCCCGCGGGTTTGTATCCGACGCGATAGCCGGTGCGCTGATAATAGTCGCGGATGGCGCGGATCATCACCAGGCTGACGGGCAGGGTGGCGTTGACGCTTTCCTTGCCGGTGGATGTCTTGATGAAATCGGCCCCGGCCATCATGCACACCAGCGACGCGCGCGCGACATTGCGCAGGGTGCCAAGCTCGCCCGTGGCCAGGATGGCTTTGACATGCGCGTCGCCACAGGCCTCGCGAAACGCCTGCATCTCTTCAAACAGCGCCTGCCAGTTTCCCTGGAGCACATGGCGACGGGTGATCACGATGTCGATCTCCTCCGCCCCGGCTTTCACGCTCTCTCCGATCTCGGCCAGTCGCAGGTGAAACGGGGACAGGCCCGCCGGAAATCCGGTGGACACGGCGGCCACGGGAATGCCCGAGCCGTGCAGCGCGTCCACCGCGGTGGGCACCATGTCGTGATAAACGCAAACGGCCCCGGTGGTCAGCCCGGTCATGCCCAGCCTGTCAAGCAGACCCGCGCGCACCGGCTGGCGCGCCTTGGCGCATAGCCTGCGCACGCGTTCCTCGGTATCATCGCCCGCCAGCGTGGTCAGGTCGATACAAGCGATGGCGCGGCACAGCCAGGCGGCCTGATAGTCCTTCTTGACGGACCGGCGGCCCGGCAAGGTCATGGCGCGCCGTTCGATGGCCGAAGTATTGGCCTGCGCGCTGCGCACCCAATCCAGATCAAGCGCCATGCCGGGATTGCGTGGTTCCAATGCCGTGGGCAACTGGTGGCCCGTTTCGGTCATGCTGGGCGTCTGCATATGTCCATCCTGTGCGAAAAACAGGAGTCACCGTGTCACGCCACTTCGCGCTTTTCAAGCTGGCGCGTAAGGGAAACGCCACTTTTTTGACCATATGGTCAAGTCAAAGCGCGACATGCCGCACAACACGCCGGGTCCATTCTTCATTTTGCCAAAAATACTCACAGCCGCAGGCGACGGGCCATCGGCCCGTTACCCGGCTTCGGCTTTCGGCGCCGTAGCCTGCGTCAGCGCACGCCATGCGTCATATTGCGACAGATACACCCGGCCCGAAAGATCGGTCAGGAAATGACTGCGTTGCAGACGGTCCATCACCGGCCCCTTCACCTCGGAAAGATGCAGCGAAATGTCCATGTCGCGCAGGCGGCGGTTGATCTCTTCCAGGCTTTCCAGCGCGCTCATGTCCACCTCGTTCACGGCCGAACACATCAGCACCACATGCCGGATCGACGTGTCGCGGACCACGCGGTCATTGACGTAATCCTCAAGAAACCGGGCATTGGCGAAATACAGGCTTTCATCGATGCGCAGGGTGACGATGGCGGGATTGGTCTGCACTTTGTGGCGGATGATGTTGCGGAAATGCTGGCTGCCGGGAACCAGCCCGACCTCGGCAACATGCGGGCGCGAGGTCTTGTACAGGAACAGGCCGATGGACAGGATGACCCCGGCAGACACGCCCAGCTCAACGCCAAATCCCAGCGTCAGAAGGATGGTGGCGGCAACGGCGCAGAAGTCCACACGAGAGTAGCTCCAGGTGCGCGACAGGATCGAGAAGTCCACCAGCGACAACACGGCGACAATGATCGTGGCGGCCAGTGTCGCCTTTGGCAGGAAGAACAGGAGCGGGGTCAGCAGCAGGGCGGCCAGCGCGATGCCGATGGCGGTAAAGGCCCCGGCAGCCGGTGTTTCGGCCCCGGCGTCAAAATTCACAACCGACCGCGCAAAACCGCCCGTAACCGGATAACCCCCTGAAATTGCTGCGGCAATATTCGAGGCGCCAAGGCCGACAAGCTCCTGGTCGGGGACGATGCGCTGGCGTTTTCGGGAGGCGAGCGTTTGCGCGACAGAGACCGATTCGACAAAGCCGATGACCGAGATCAGCAGGGCGGACACAAACAGCGAAGACCAGACCTCGCCCGAGAAACCGGGCAGGGTCAGGGGCGGCAGCCCGGTGGGCACTTCGCCCACGATGCGCACGCCGCGATCCTGAAGGCCGAACAGCCAGACCGCCAGCGTTGTCAGGGCCACGGCCGCGACGGGGCCGGCCTTGGCCAGGATATCGGCAAGGCGCGGTGCGATGCCCATGTCCTGCAACAGCGGCTTCAGCCCCTTGCGCACCCAGAACAGAAAAGCCGTGGTGGCCACGCCGATCGCCAGTGTGATGAGGTTGGTTTCCGGGGCATGGGCGAACAGCGACATCACCATTTGGGTCAGGTTGTGGCCCTGCGCGTCGATGCCGAAAATATGCTTGAGCTGGCTTGTGGCGATCAGGATGCCCGAGGCGGTGATGAAGCCCGCAATCACCGGGTGTGACAGGAAATTGGCAAGGAATCCAAGACGAAAGATCCCCATCACCGTCAGGATCACACCCGAGATGAAGGCAAGCGTAATGGCGGCGGCGGCATATTCGGCGCTGCCTTGCAGCGCCAGGTTGCCGACGGCGGCGGCGGTCATCAGCGAGACCACCGCGACCGGCCCGACCGCCAGCGCGCGGGATGTGCCAAAGATCGCATAGGCGACCAGCGGCAGGATCGAGGCGTAAAGCCCCATCTCGGGTGGCAGACCGGCAAGCAGCGCGTAGGCCAAAGACTGCGGGATCAGCATGATCGTCACGATCACCGCCGCCACCATGTCGGAGGTCAGCGTATCGCGGTCATAGCTGCGCGACCATTTCAGGATCGGCAGGTGACGTTCCAGGCGGGCGCGGTCGGGTCGGGGAAGGGGCATGGGTGATTCCGGGGATGGCGCGGTTTTCCGGGCCTATATATTCAGAATTTAGAATAAGTAAAAGGGGGGACCGGCATGGACGGCACATAAAATGGCGAATCGGGTGAAAATTCGGGGTTAACGGTGCAATTCATGGCGCAAACACCGATCGGCTTTGCGTCGGCATCACGTCGGTATCGCGTCGGTATGGATTTGCCGTCGAGCCGGTTTAATGCAGCGTGCGGGCCGTTATGAGGATGGCAGGGGCCGGGGCCGTGGTTGACCTGTCGCCGGGGGCGGGTCAGAACGGCAGGGCAAAGGGAGGCGGGACGATGAAGCAGGACAATGGTGCATTGCGCCACGAGGCGGAAGCGATGTTTGGCGCGGCGGTACAACGGGCCGATCCGGCCAGCGCGGTGCGCGCGGAACTGGCGCGGGCGCCGCTGGATGCGCCACCCGAGGGCGGGCGGCTGATCGTGATCGCGCTGGGCAAGGCGGCGGTGCCGATGCTGGAGGCGGCGCTGGAGCGCGCGCAGGGGCCGGTAAAGGCGCTGGCGGTCACCAATCCGGAAAACATGCGGACGCTGGCCGGGGCCCAGGTGATTTGCGGTGCGCATCCCGAACCGGATGACAGCAGCGCGGCGGCGGGGCGGGCGATTGTCGAACTGCTGGACGGGGCCGGGGCGCGGGACCGGGTGCTGGCGCTGATTTCGGGCGGTGGCTCGGCGCTGGCGGTGGCCCCTGCACCGGGGCTGACGCTGGCGGACAAGCGGGCGGTGAACGCCCTGTTGCTGGCCAGCGGGCTTGAAATCAACGACATGAACCTGATCCGCCAGCAGCTTTCGAATCTGAAGGGCGGCGGCTGGCTGCGCCATGCGGCCCCGGCCCCGGTGCGGGCGCTGATCCTGTCGGATGTGATCGGGGACGATCTGCGCGCCATAGCCAGCGGGCCGACGGTGGCCCCGATCGGAACGCGGGCCGCGGCGCGGACGATGATGCAGGCGGCAGGGATCTGGGATGCGGCCCCCGAGGCGGTGCGGGCGCGTTTGTCGCAAGCGGCACCGGAACTGACCGGGGCACCGCAGGCACAGAACCGGTTGATCGGGTCGAACCGGCACTCGCTGGAGGCGATGCGGGCGGCGGCGCTGGCGCGTGGCTGGGCGGCGGAGGTGGTGTCGGATTGTCTGACAGGCGACGTGGCGGACGCGGCCAGTCAGGTGCTTGCGGCGGCGGCGGATGCGCCCAGGGACCGGGATGTGGCACTGTTGTGGGGCGGGGAAACCACGGTGCGGTTGCGCGGCGACGGGCTGGGCGGGCGCAATCAGGAACTGGCCCTGCGGGTGGCGCTGGGGGCCGGAGCGGCGCTGGGCGGGGGCTGGGTATTCCTGTCGGGGGGGACCGATGGGCGCGACGGGCCAACGGATGCGGCGGGCGGTGTCGTGGACGACGCGAGCGCGGCGCGGATCGCGGCGGCGGGCGGCGACGGAGCCGCGTTGCTGGAGAATAATGACAGTTACAAGGCGCTGGCGCTGGCGGGTGATCTGCTGATGACCGGCGGGACGGGCACCAATGTGGCCGACATGCAGGTTTTCCTGCGCCGTGCGTCCGGGTGAGACCCGTTTTCATAAAATGAAAACGGTCCGGAATTTTTGCAAAATTCCGTGCACTGGCCGGAGGATTCTGGGGCGTTGACCTGCGCGCGGATTGGCCTTTCAATCGGGGATTGGAGGTGGGCCATGGCGACGTTGGAAAGCATTCGGAGCAGGAGCGGCTGGCGGGATCTGGCCGAGGGTCAGGGGCAGCACCTGATCCTTGGGGTGTTCCTGATGGCCGGGGCGGCGTGGTTTCTTCAGGGGGAGGCCGGGGCGCGGCGGTTTTTGGGGATGGACAGCGTGACCTGGGCCTGGATTTCGATCGGGCTGGCGGTGGCCCATCAGGCCATGGTTGCCGTGGTGTTCCGGTTGCAGTTGCACACCGGGTTTATGACGCGCCTGTTTGGCGCGCGCGATTTGCGGGTGTGGGGCCGGATGTTCTTTCCGTTGCTGATCGCGCGCCCGGTGACGGTGCTGATCGTTGGCGTTCTGGACCGGGGCAGCCTGGGCGGGCCGGGATGGGCAAGCCTGGGGCTGGGGCTGGTTCTGTTGGTGCCGGCGGCCTATACGATGTATTGCGTGAAGCGGTATTTCAGTTTCGAACGGGCCTTGGGCGGGGATCATTTCCACGAGCGGTACCGGCGGATGCCGATCGTGCGGCAGGGCGCGTTCGGTTGGTCGCAGAACGCGATGTACACGTTCGGTTTCATGGGGTTATGGGCCATCGCGCTGATCTGTGGATCGTGGCAGGCGCTGATCGTGGCGGCGTTTCAGCACGCGTATATCTGGGTGCATATGTACACGGTCGAGGGGCCGGACATGCGGTGGCTGTATGGCGACGAGGCCCGCCCGGACTAGGCGCGCGCCTGGCGCGCCGCGCGGTTTCAGCCCGCGCTGATCTTCTCTGGCTTGGCCAGCCATTCCTTGCCGCGCAGCATCGCCTTCCAATAGACCGGCGGCAGGATCTGTTCCTTGAGGATCCAGGCGGCGCGGGTTGGCCGGGTGCCGTCGATCAGCCATGTCGGCAAGGACGGCAGCAGCGTGCCGCCATAGCCGAATTCGGCCAGCACGATCTTGCCGCGTTCCACGGTGAGCGGGCAGGAGCCGTAGCCGTTATAGATCGCGGTGGGCGATTTGCCCTGGATATCGTCGATCAGGTTTTCGGCCACCACGGGGGCCTGTACGCGGGCGGCGGCGGCGGTCTTGGCGTTGGGGGCGTTCATCACGTCCCCGAGTGACCAGATATTGTCATATGCCTTGTGGCGCAGCGTCGACTGGTCCACATCGATCCAGCCGCCTGCGTCGGCCAGCGGCGAGACCCGGATGAAATCCGGCGCGGTCTGGGGTGGGGTGACATGCATCATGTCGAACGGGACGGTGACGGTTTCGGGATTGGTTTCGGGCGCGGTGACGGTGAAGGTGGCGGTTTTGGCCGGGCCGTCCACGGCGACAAGGTTGTGATGGAAGTTCAGCGTCGCATCGTAGCGTTCGACATACTCCATCAGGGCGGGCACGTAATCCTTGACGCCAAAGAGCACGCCGCCGGCATTCATGAACTGCACATCGATATCGCCCAGCGTGCCCATACGCTCCCAGTTGCTGGCGGAGAGATACATCGCCTTTTGCGGCGCGCCGGCGCATTTGATCGGCATCGGCGGCTGGGTAAAGAGCGCGCGGCCCTGTGTGAGGCCCTTGACCAGTTCCCAGGTATAGGGCGCCAGATCGTAGCGGTAATTGGAGGTCACGCCGTTCTTGCCCAGCGTCTCGACCAGCCCGGAGATCGCGTTCCAGTCGAGCTTGAGGCCCGGGCACACGACGAGGCGGTTGTATTTCACCACCCGGCAGCCATCCAGGATCACCGCATTGTCGCCCGGCTCAAAAGCGGCGACGGCGGATTTGAGCCAGTGCACCCCTTTGGGGATCAGCGACCCCATGGTCTTGGCCGTGGTTTCGGCATCGAATATGCCGCCGCCGACCATGGTCCAGCCGGGTTGATAATAGTGGATATCGGCCGGGTCGATCAGGGCCACGTCCAGCCCCGGCTTGCGCGCCAGCAACGACGAGGCCACCGCGATACCCGCCGCGCCGCCCCCTACGATCACCACGTCAAACGCGGCATCCGCCGTGTCGGTGGGGGTCTTGCCGCCATTCACGATGCGGCGCACAACCCCGGCCATGTCATAGCCCGCCGATCTGGTGGCGGCGAGAATGTCGGCGGCGGACATGGTTCGGGCCTGCGACAGCGACCAGAGCGTGGCCGACCGGGTGCCGGTGCGACAATAGGCAAAGACCGGACCGGGCAATTCCAGCAGGGCGGTGCCGAATTCCTCGGCGTCTTCGTCACGCACCTTGCCCGCGACGACGGGCAGGTAGCGCGCTTCAAGCCCGGCGGCGCTGGCGGCGGTCTCGATCTCTTCGTAGGTGGGCTGATCGGCGGCTTCACCATCGGGACGGTTGCAGATGATCGAGCGGAACCCGGCGGCGGCGATGGCGGGCAGATCGTCGGCCACGATCTGGGGCGAAACCGAGATTTGCGCGGTAATGGTCTTGATCTGCATGGGCGGGATCCTTGGTTGGGCGATTGGCCGGGGCGGGCCGGGGCGGGGCATGTGGCAGAGGACATAGCCGCAAGCGCGCGCCGCGCCCATGTGAGAAAGGGTCGCGTATCGCGTATGATGTATTCGTAAACCTGAATAACTCAACGGCCGAATTGCCGCAGGCCGCGTTGACATTGGCGCGCGGGGGGGTGAAGCCTGTGGCGGACAACACGAGGCGGAGGCAGGCCATGAGCGGGCGTTGGGAATTCTGGATCGACCGGGGCGGGACGTTTACGGATATCGTGGCGCGCCGCCCGGATGGCGGGATCGAGACGCACAAGCTTTTGTCCGAGAACCCCGAACGTTATCGGGACGCTGCGGTGCAGGGCATTCGCGAGGTGATGGGGGTCGGCGACCGGTTTCCCCAAGGCGCGATCCGCGCGGTGAAGATGGGCACGACGGTGGCCACCAACGCGCTTTTGGAACGCAAGGGCGAGCGGGTTCTGCTGGTGATCACCAGTGGGTTTCGTGACCTGTTGCAGATCGGCTATCAGACCCGGCCCCGGCTGTTCGATCTGGAGATCAGGCGGCCCGATCTGCTTTATGAAGACGTGATCGAGATGGACGAGCGGCTGGATGCCGAAGGCGGCGTGGTGCGGGCGCTGGACGAGGCCCCGTTGCGCGGTGCGATGCAGGCCGGGTTTGACAGGGGCATCCGGGCAATTGCGATTGCCGGGCTGCACGCCTATCTGAACCCGGTGCACGAGGCACGCGCGGCGCGGATGGCGCGCGAGATCGGGTTCACGCAGATCAGCACCAGCCACGAGGTGAGCCAGCTGGCCAAGCTGGTGGGGCGCGGGGATACGACGGTGGTGGATGCCTATCTGTCGCCGATCCTGCGCCGCTATGTGGATCAGGTGGCCGGGGCGCTGGATCTGGGAACGGCGTGCGACCGGCTGATGTTCATGCAGTCCAATGGCGGGCTGACCGAGGCGCACCGCTTCCAGGGGCGCGACGCGATCCTGTCGGGGCCTGCGGGGGGCATCGTGGGTATGGTGGAGACCGGCGAAAAGGCCGGGTTTGACCGGCTGATCGGGTTTGACATGGGCGGAACATCCACGGATGTGAGCCATTATGCCGGGGAGTATGAACGCTCGTTCGAGACCGAGGTGGCGGGTGTGCGGATGCGCGCGCCGATGATGGATATTCACACGGTTGCCGCCGGGGGCGGATCGATCTGTACCTTCCGCGATGGCCGTTTTCAGGTGGGGCCGGAAAGCGCGGGCGCCGATCCGGGACCGGCCTGTTACCGGCGTGGCGGGCCGCTGGCGGTAACGGATTGCAACGTGATGCTGGGCAAGCTGAACCCGGATCATTTCCCGCATGTGTTCGGCCCCGAAGGGGATCAGCCGCTGGATGTGGCGGTGGTGCGCGCGCGGTTCGCCGCCATGGCCGAAGAGGTCTCGAAAGAGACCGAGGAGGCGCCGCGCAGCCCCGAGGAGATGGCCGAAGGGTTCCTGCGGATTGCCGTGGACAACATGGCCAATGCGATCAAGAAGATCAGCGTGCAGCGCGGGCATGACGTGACCGGATACACGCTGCAATGTTTTGGCGGCGCGGGCGGGCAACATGCCTGTCTGGTGGCCGATGCGCTGGGCATGAAGCGGGTGTTCGTGCACCCCTATGCGGGGGTTTTGTCGGCCTTTGGCATGGGGCTGGCGCAGATCACGGTGATGAAAGAGGCGCAGGTGGACGTGCCGCTGGCCGAGGCGGACAAGGCGCGTGCCATGGCCGATGAGCTGGCCGAGGCGGCCATGGGAGACGTGGCTGCGCAGGGGGCTGAAGAGGTGAGCGCGGTGCACCGGGTGCATCTGCGCTATGACGGGGCGCATGAGGCGATCCCGGTGGCTTTTGATACGGTTCATCAGGCACAGGCGGATTTTGAGGCGCGTCACAAGGAGCGGTACGGCTTTGTCTCGCCCGACCGCGAGATCATCATCGACATGGTGTCCGTCGAGGCGACGGGGGGCGGATCGGGCACGGTGGCCCCGATGGTGCCGGAGGGCGACGGCGCGCCCTTGGCCGAGATCGAGATGTATGCGGAAGGATCATGGCGCGACGTGGCGATGTATGACCGGGACCGGCTCGACACCGGGACGGTGGTCTCGGGGCCTGCGGTGATCAAGGAAAAGACAGGCACCAACGTGGTGGAACCGGGCTGGCAGGCGCGGGTCGATGGGCTTGGCAACCTGATCCTTGAGCGGGTCGAGGAAAAGGCGCGCGAGCGGGCGGCGGGCACGGATGTGGACCCGGTGTTGCTGGAGGTTTTCAACAATCTGTTCATGAGTGTCGCCGACCAGATGGGGGCGACGCTGGCGAACACGTCATGGAGTGTCAACATCAAGGAAAGGCTGGATTTTTCCTGTGCGATCTTTGACGGGAAAGGTGATCTTGTGGCCAACGCGCCGCATGTGCCGGTGCATCTGGGCAGCATGGCCGAGAGCATTCGTACGGTGATGCGTGAAAACGCGGGCGACATTCACGAGGGCGATGCGTTCATGTTGAACTCGCCCTATAATGGCGGCACGCATTTGCCGGATGTAACGGTGGTGACGCCGGTGTTTCACGGCGGCGCGGTGGTGTTCTGGCTGGGCTCGCGCGGGCATCACGCCGATATTGGCGGGCGCACACCGGGATCGGGGCCGCCGGACAGCACGCATATCGACCATGAGGGTGTGTTGATCGACAATGTGCGGCTGGTGAAGGCGGGCGTGTTGCAGGAAGCCGGGGCGCGGCGCGTGCTGGCCAGTGGCCTGTATCCGGCGCGCAATGCGGATCAGAACATGGCCGATCTCAAGGCGCAGGTGGCCGCGAACGAGACCGGGCGGCGGGCGTTGTTGAAGGTCGTGGATCAATACGGGCTGGAGGTGGTGCTGGCCTATATGGGGCATGTGCAGGACAATGCCGAGGAAAGCGTGCGCCGGGTGATTGATCGGCTGAAGGACGGGCAGTTTACCTATCCGATGGACCATGGCGCGCGGATCGAGGTGAAGGTTTCGGTGGATCGCGCGGCGCGCGAGGCGGTGATCGATTTCACCGGCACCAGCGCGCAGCACAGTGGCAATTACAACGCGCCGCTGGCCGTGTGCCGGGCGGTGGTGCTGTATGTGTTCCGCACCATGGTGGGGGCGGAGATACCGCTGAACGAAGGCTGTCTGAAGCCGCTGCGGATCGTGGTGCCGGACGGATCGATGCTGAACCCGACATACCCGGCGGCGGTGATCGCGGGAAATACCGAAGTGTCACAGGCCACCTGCAACGCAGTGTATGGCGCGCTGGGGGTGATGGCCTGTAGCCAGGCGACGATGAACAATTTCATCTGGGGCAACGACGATTTCCAGAATTACGAGACCATCGCCGGCGGCACGGGGGCCGGGCCGGGGTTTCATGGCTGTGACGCGGTGCAAAGCCACATGACCAACACCCGGATGACCGATCCGGAGATACTGGAGAAACGCTTTCCTGTGCGGCTGGAGGCGTTTGGTATCCGGGACGGCTCCGGCGGGGAGGGGCGCTGGCGCGGCGGCAACGGCGCGTTGCGCGCGATGCGGTTCCTGGCGCCGGTGACGGTGACGACGCTGTGTTCGCACCGGAAGGTTGCGCCGTTCGGCGTGGACGGCGGGGCGCCGGGCGCGGTGGGGGTGAACTGGGCCGAGATGCCGGACGGGACGCGGATTGACCTCAAGGGGTTTGACGAGATCGACCTGCCCGCGGGCGCGGTGTTTGGCATGGGCACGCCGGGGGGCGGGGGCTGGGGCGTGGCGGAATAGATTTGCAACAGTAGGTTCGCGCCCGCCCTGGGGGGGCGGGGCCCCTCTCGGCAGAATGGCGATGGCATTGGCCTGCCGGGGCGATGCGGGCGCGAGCCGGATCGCAAGCGATCCCGGGGGCATATCCTCTACCAGCGGCAGGTCAGGCCCGGGCCGTCGGGCAATTCCTGGCGCGGGAACATCAGCGTGAGACCCCCGAACTCTGCGCCGAAGCCGCCATTGGCCCACCCCCAGCGGCCATTTCCAAAGACCTCGTGCGCCGCGTCACAGGCCTTGCCGAAATAGAAGGTTTCGATGCCGCGCACGACGCGGCTGTTGGCGCCGGCCTCGACAAAGCGGGCCTTGGGGTACCGGCAGGTCAGGAGATAGCCGTTGGCATTGGCGGAGATGCGATAGTCGTCGCCCGCGCCGGAGACATAGAACACGTCTTCCTGTGCAAGCGCGGGGGAGGCGGTCAGAATCGCCGCAAGGGCGGTTCGGGCAATTGATGACATGGCACTCTCCCATGCGGAAGAGTGTACCATATCGTGACCTTTCACCCTAATGCGCCTCGGCCCAGTTGGCGCCCTGACCGGCATCGACGATCAGCGGCACGTCGAGATGCACCGCCGGGTGGGCGGCGGATTGCATGACGTTGCGGGCGGCGGCGATGGTGTCGTCTACGGCGGCATCCTCGACCTCGAACACCAGTTCGTCATGCACCTGCAAGAGCATCCTGGCGGGCAGGTGGGCGATGGCATCGGGCATGCGGATCATGGCGCGGCGGATGACATCGGCGGCGGTGCCCTGAATGGGCGCGTTGATCGCGGCGCGATAGGCAAAGCTGGCCTTGGGGCCGCTGGCGTTGATTTCCGGCGTATGGATACGGCGCCCGAACAGGGTTTGCACAAACCCGTGTTCCTTGGCGAAGGCCTTGGTGTGGTCCATATAGGCGCGAATGCCGGGGAAGCGTTCGAAATAGCGGTTGATGAAATCCTGCGCCTCGCCGCGCGGGATGCGCAGGTTGCGCGCGAGGCCAAAGCCCGAGATGCCGTAGATCACGCCGAAATTGATCGCCTTGGCGCGGCGGCGGATCTCGGGCGTCATCTGATCCATGGGCACGCCGAACACCTCGGACGCGGTCATGGCGTGGATGTCCTGCCCGTCGCGGAACGCCTCTTTGAGGGCGGTGATATCGGCGATATGGGCAAGGATGCGCAGCTCGATCTGGGAATAATCGAGCGATACCAGCGTCTTGCCCGGCTCGGCGATGAACGCTTCGCGGATGCGGCGGCCCTCTTCGGTGCGCACCGGGATGTTTTGCAGGTTGGGATCGGTCGAGGCGAGGCGGCCGGTATTGGCGCCGGTCTGCACATAAGACGTGTGCACGCGGCCGGTTTCGGCGTTGATGTGATCCTGCAAGGCATCCGTGTAGGTGGATTTCAGCTTGGACAACTGGCGCCAGTCCAGCACGCGGGCGGGCAGGTCATGTTCGGTGGCGAGGTCTTCGAGGATGTCGGCACCGGTGGAGTATTTGCCGGTCTTGCCGCGTTTACCGCCCTCCAGCCCCATCTTGTCGAACAGGATCTCGCCCAGCTGGGCGGGGCTGCCGACGTTGAAGTTTTCACCGGCAAGTGCGTGGATCTCGGCTTCGAGACCGGCCATTTTCTGGGCAAAGGCGTTGGACATGCGCGAAAGCGTGTCGCGATCCACCTTGATGCCGTGCATTTCCATCTGCGCCAGCACCGGTACCAGCGGGCGTTCGAGCGTTTCGTAGACGGTTGTCACCTGCCGGCGGTGCAGTTGCGGCTTGAATTTCTGCCAGAGCCGCAGGGTGATGTCGGCATCCTCGGCGGCGTATTTCACGGCGTCTTCGATGGGCACCTTGTCAAAGGTGATGGCGGATTTGCCGGTGCCAAGGAGCGATTTGATCGGGATCGGATTGTGATCGAGATAGCGTTCGGCGAGCGCGTCCATGCCGTGACCGTGTTCACCGGCAAAAAGCGCGTAAGAGAGCAGCATCGTATCGTCGATGGGGGCAACGGCGATGCCGTGGCGGGCGAGGATCTTGCAGTCGTACTTGGCGTTCTGGAAGATTTTCAGAATGGCGGGGTTTTCCAGAACCGGCCGCAGCATGTCGAGCACGTCGTTCAGCGGCATCTGGCCGTCCTGCATCTCGTCCCCGCCGAACAGATCGCCGCTGGCGCCTTTCTTGTGGCCGACGGGAATGTAGCAGGCCGCGCCCGGTTCGACGCTGAGACAGATGCCGGCCAGTTCGGCCACCATTTCATCAAGCGACGTTGTTTCGGTATCCACCGCGACATAGCCGCGATGGGTGATCCGGTTGATCCAGGCCTGAAGCGCGCCCGTATCGCGCACGCATTCATAGGCGTCGGGATCGATCGGGGGGGCCTCATCGGCCGTGCCGGCCTCTTCGGCGGCGATCGCGGGTTCGGGGATGGCGGGCGCCGCGACACCGAGGCGATCGGCCATGCGTTTGGACAGGGTGCGGAATTCCATTTCGGCAAGGAACCCCAGAAGCGTTTCATTGTCAGGCTCGCGCACTTCGAGATCGTCGAGCGTGAAATCGAGCGTCATGCCGCAATCCAGCTGCACCAGCCGTTTGGACATCTCGATCTGGTCGCGTTTTTCCAGAAGGGTCTGGCGGCGTTTGGGTTGCCTGATCTCTTCGGCGCGGTCCAGAAGCGTGTCCAGGTCGCCGTATTCGTTGATCAGCAGCGCGGCTGTCTTGATGCCGATACCGGGCGCGCCGGGCACGTTGTCGACGCTGTCTCCGGCCAGGGCCTGGACATCCACCACGCGTTCGGGCGGGACGCCGAATTTCTCGATCACGCCATCGCGGTCGATGCGTTTGTTCTTCATCGCGTCCAGCATTTCGACACCGTCGCCAACCAGTTGCATCAGATCCTTGTCCGAGGAAATGATCGTGACCCGGCCGCCGGCGTCGCGCGCCTGGCAAGCCAGGGTGGCAATGATGTCGTCGGCCTCGAACCCTTCGATTTCCTTGCAGGCGATGTTGAAGGCCTGGGTGGCCTGGCGGGTGAGCGGGAATTGCGGCACCAGGTCTTCGGGCGCGGGGGGGCGGTTGGCCTTGTACTGATCATAAAGATCGTTGCGGAAGGATTTGCCGGAATAGTCGAAGATCACCGCCACATGGGTGGGTGCGTCGGGGCCCTTGTTGTCCTCGACCTGTTTGAACAGCATGTTGCAGAACCCGGCGACGGCGCCGATGGGCAGGCCGTCGGATTTGCGGGTGAGCGGGGGCAGCGCGTGATAGGCGCGAAAGATGAAGGCCGATCCGTCGATCAGATGCAGGTGACACCCTTTGCCGAAACTCATATGCGCGCTCCCTGGTTTTTGGTCACAGCCGTTGTGCCACGGCGGGCGCGGCGGTGCCAGTGGAGAAAGCGGGGTGTCAGAGGTGGCGGCGGGACAGGGCGCGGAACCAGTCGGCCACCGCCAGCACCAGCGCGGTGGCGGTGAGGATGGCCAGCAGCGTGGCGCCCGGAGTGGACCATGACGCGCTGCCGGACAGCATGTCGCGCAGCAGCATGAGCAGGGACAGGGAGATGGCCAGCGCCAGCAGGCGGTTGCGCAGGGTGGTGAAATCCGGGCTGCCCTGGCCTTCGGCCGGTTCGGTTTCGGGGCGCAGGCCGGGGATGAAGACCTGATAGCCGGTATGCAGGATCATCAGTACACCATGCGCCGCGAGCAGCACGATCGCGAGGCCCAGTATGGCCGGGATCAGTTCGGGGGCCGTCATTTGGAACCAGCCTGGCAGGCCGCGCAGGAAATCGCGCACGAACTGGATCAGCAGGATGACCAGCATAAGCCCCAGACCCAGATACATCGGCGCCAGAAGCCAGCGCGTGGCCGAGATGCCGTGCTGTGCCGATTTTTCGAACTCGCCGCTCATGCTTGCCCTCCCATGGCCTTGCCGCGCCCATGATTGCGCGCGCGGCGGCGCGTGAGAAGATGCGGCCGTACCCGAAAGTTGCTTTCTTTCCCGCCCCTAGATCAGGGCGCGCGCGGCAAGGTTGCGCATCAGATGGCTGATGCCGAAGGTCCATGGCGGACATTGGGTGGACAGGGCCACGGTGTTGGTCAGCGCGCCAAGGCCGGGCGCGGAGATCGTGACCACGTCGCCCAGTTTGTGGGTAAAGCCTTCGCCGGGCACGTCGCGGTCCTGGGTGGGGGCAAAGAGCGTGCCAAGGAACAGCATCAGACCGTCGGGATATTGGTGATGGCGGCCGATGGTCTGCGATACGAGATCGGCGGGATCGCGGCTGATCTGGTTCATCGAGGATTTGCCTGTGAGGGTGAACCCGTCGGTGCCGGTGACGGTGAGGTCGATCTCGGCCTGGCGCACGTCATCCAGCGAGAAGCTGTCATCGAACAGGCGCAGCATCGGGCCGATGGCGCAGGACGCGTTGTTGTCCTTGGCCTTGGAGAGCAGCAATGCGGACCGGCCTTCGACATCGCGCAGGTTCACGTCATTGCCCAGCGTGGCGCCGACGATACGCGCGTCGGAGGTGACGGCGAGCACGATTTCCGGTTCGGGGTTGTTCCAGGTGGACATGGGATGCAGGCCGATCAGGGCCTGCGGGCCGACCGAGGAGAGCGGCTGGGCCTTGGAGAACACCTCGGCATCGGGGCCGATCCCGACCTCGAGATATTGCGACCACAGACCTTCCTTGATCAGGGCCTGCTTGACGGCTTCGGCCTCGGGAGAGCCGGCACGGATGTTTTTCAGGCTGTCGCCGATCAGCGCGCCGATACGGGCGCGGATCGCTTCGGCGGCTTGGGGATCACCGGCGGCGCGCTCTTCGATCACGCGTTCGACCATGGATCGGGCAAAGGTGACGCCGCAGGCCTTGACGGCCTGAAGATCGCAGGGGGCGAGGAAATGGCAGGTGCCGGCATCGCCCACGGGCGCGGCGCACAGAGCGCTCAGCGCGCCGAGATCGCTGCCCGGCGCGGCGCGGGTATAGGCCACGGGATCGTCCATTTCGAGAATGTCGCGCAGGGTGGGGGCTGTGCGTGCGGTGATGTCGATCACCTGGCCGTTGCGCAGCGTGACCACAGCGGGGCCTCCGGCCTGCGGGTTCCAGACGCGCCCCAGAAAGGTGCCGGCCTGGTCGGTGTTGTTGAGAAAATTGGTCATGAAACCTGTCCGATTTGAGTTTGTCGGATCATGCGCGGCGAGACCGGCGATTGCAAAGAGCAAAACACCTCATATTGCCTCAAAAAAGAGAGTTTCGGATAAGTTCCCCGGATTTGGGTGCCCTAGGGTGAGGGAGCAGCGCCGATCCGGCGCGGTTGTGACAATCCGGGAAGGAGAAGGCGGTGACGTTTTTGGGAACATGTGCCGTGGTAACGGGTGGCGCTCAGGGCATTGGTCTGGCCGTTGTGGATGCGTTTCTGGCCAAGGGTGCGCGGGTGGCGATCTGGGATCACAATGCGCGGGTGGCGCAGAGGGCCGTGGACGAGGAACCCGCACGGGCCGGGGTCGTGGTGGTGGAATGTGACATCACCGACTGGGATGCGGTGCTGGCGGCGGCGCGCCGGACGCGGGAGGCGTTCGGGCATATCGACAGCGTGGTGAACAGCGCGGGCATCGCCGGGCCGAATGCGCCGGTGGAAGACTATGACAATGACGCCTGGCGGCAGATCGTCGATATCAACCTGACCGGCACCTATCACGTGAACAAGGCGGTGATTGCGGGCATGAAGGAGCGCAACTATGGCCGGATCGTCAACATCGCCAGCATTGCGGGCAAGGAAGGCAATCCCAATGCCTGTGCCTATTCGGCATCGAAGGCGGGGGTGATCGGGTTCACCAAGTCACTGGGCAAGGAACTGGCCGACTATGACATTTCGGTCAATTGTGTGACGCCGGCGGCGGCGCGAACGCCGATATTCGACCAGATGAGCCAGGAGCATATTGACTATATGCTGTCCAAGATCCCGCGGGGCCGGTTCCTGGAAACCGCCGAGGCGGCGGCGATGATCGTGTGGCTGGCGGGGCCGGAGAATTCCTTTGCCACCGGCGCGGTGTTCGATCTGTCGGGCGGGCGGGCGACCTATTGAGGCGGGAGGGGGCCAGCCCCCTCTTGGCCTGCGGCCAATTCACCCCCGGGATATTTGGGGCCAAAAGAAGCCGGAGGGGACGCGTCCGGGGAGGCCCCGTTTATCCGATGGCGGCGATCACGGCATCGACATTGGTGACATCGGCAACGTTCTGCATGGCGTAGTTGATCGAGGCGTTGTGCCAGTCGGCGTTCATGGTGGCGCAGGCGTCTTCGGGCAGGATGACGCGAAAGCCCTTGTCGGCGGCGGTGCGCGCGGTGTGTTCGACGCTCATGTTGGTCCAGGCGCCGGTATTGATGATCGTGTCCACGCCATGGGTGGCGAGCACGGTTTCCAGTTTGGACGAGGCCCAGGCGGACATGGTCATTTTTTCAATGACGATGTCGCCGGTTTGCGGCTCCAGCCCGGATACGGGTGCGGCGCCCCAGGTGCCGCGCACCAGGGCGTTGGCCTGGACCGCGCCGCGGAACAGCCCGCAATTGTCGGGCATCCCGGGATGGCCCGGTTCGCAGACGAACCAGACATGCAGCACCGGAATGCCGGCGGCGCGGCAGGCCTCGGCGAGGCGGCGGGAATTGGCCACAACGTTCTGATCCCGGGCGTGATCGGGCGCGCCGCTGTCGGCAAAGGCGCCGCCGTCGATGATCACGTCATTCTGCATGTCCTGAATGATCAGGGCGGTGCGGCGCGGATCGATCCGGCCTTCGGGAAGGGGCGCGGCTGCGCCGCCGGACCGCATGAAGGGTTCTTCGCGCCCCTGCGTGCGGGTCTTGACGGAATAGAGCCCGGTGGTGGCGCACATGAAGAGCGTGTCCCAGCGATCGCCGCCCCAATGCAGGTTGGCGACCATTTGCGGTACTTCGATTTCGCCCAGCTTGAGCCCCTCGAAGGAATAGACCCAGACGCCCCCGGGGGCGGTGACATAGACATTGCCGTTCCTGTCGGCCTTCATGCCGTCGGGCACGCCGGGGCGGAAGGCGTCCTTGATGCCGCTGGCAAAGATGCGTGGATTGGTCAGGCGGCCATCCCCGGCGATGTCGAACATGCGGATATTGGCCTGTTCGGTATCGTTGACCCACATCCAGCGTTCGCAGGGAGAAAAGCACAGGCCGTTGGGCTGGGTGAACATGTAGCGGTCGCAGACCAGTATGGCCTCGTCGCCGGGACGGTGCCCCGGGGGGAGCATGTAGACGCCCTGGAACCCCTGCTGAAGCGGGCGTTCGACGCCAAAGCCCGGCATACGGCCATAGGTGGGATCGGTGAAGTAGATCGCGCCGTTGCGCCCGACGCAGATGTCGTTGGGCGAGTTCAGTTCCTTGCCGTCGAAATGGCTGGCCAGCACGTCGCGCGTGCCATCGGGGCGGAACCGGGCGACCGAGCTGGTGGCGTGTTCGCAGACCAGCAGGTTGAGATCGGCATCATAGGTCATGCCGTTGCCCTTGTTGGAGGGGCGCATCACCTCTGTCACCTGGCCGTCCGGTGTCCAGCGGCGGCGCACATCGGCGGGCATGTCGGAGAACAGGAGATGGTTTTCGGTCGGATGCCAGAGCGGGCCTTCGGTGAAGGTGAAGCCGGAGCCAAGCTGGGCCACGGGCGCGTTGATATCGATCAGGGAGGCGAAACGGGAATCTGTCGCTTTGTGGGGCATCGTCCTGTCCTTGTTGGAGGGCGCTTGGGTCAGACCGGGAACCACTGCCGCGCGGGCAGGGTTTCGCTCATCGGGCCGGGCACGGACATGCCGAGGCGGCCCACCACCTGCTGGTTCTCGATCCGGGCGGGTTTGTCATGCACCGGCAGCAGGAAGGTATAGTTGTTCAGCAGGCGTTTGATGGCGGCCTTTTCCGCGCGTTTGGAGCCGGAGTGATTGCCGGTGACCTGCGGTTCCATGAAGTTGTTCACGCGCACCTGATTCACGATCTGGTCGTTGAAATCATAGATCACGTCGCCACAGATGCAGGCCAGCCCTTCGGCGGTTTCCACGATCACGTTCATGGAGCCTTCGGTATGGGCGCCGGCGGCCTCGCACCAGACGCCGGGGATGATTTCCTCGGCCTGGGTGATTTCCAGATCCAGAAACCGCATGGCGCCGTCTTCGTAGATGCGATCCACAAGGTGCTTGATGTCGGGCTTGGGATATTGCGGGTACATGATGCCCGAGACCGAGAATTCCATCTCGCGCCGGTTCAGCACGACGGTGGTGTTCATCGGAAAGAGATCGTCCTTGCCGGCGTGGTCGATATGCAGGTGGGTGTGCAGGATATAGCGGATATCGCCCGGTTTCAGCCCGTGCCTGGCCAGTTGGTTCTCGATCATGTTGTCGTGGAATTGCAGGCCGCGCATCCCCAGCGTTTCCATGATCGCGTTGTCGCGATAGCCGGTATCGACCACCACCGGGTATTCGCCGCCCAGAATGAGGAAGCCATAGACCGGCACGCGGCGCACGCGGCCGCATTCATGGCCCAGAACGAGGAACGAGGTTTCCAGCTCGATATCGCCGTAATCAAGCACGTGGATTGTCAAAGCCATCTTGTTATCTCCCTGAAGTCGTTTCTTGAAGGTGGTAGACGCGGGCGGCGGTGTCGTGAAAGATCGCCTGTTGCGCCTTCTTGCCGAGTTTGGATGCGCCTTGCCGGAAGGCGTTGAACAGGTCCGGGTAGCTGGTCCAGAGTTTCTCGATCGGAAAGTTGGAGCCGAACATGCAGCGGTCGGCGCCAAAGATGTTTTCGGTTTCGGTGATCATCTGCCGGATGAACGTGGAGTCGTTGCGGTGGATGAAGGTGCCGAAGGCCGAGAGTTTGGTGGTGACGTTGCCGCATTCCGCCAGGCGCCGCATTCCGTCGCGCCATTGTGTCCAGCCGGTTTCGGATGTGTCTTCGAGCATCCCGGCATGTTGCAGGATGAAGGTGACATCGGGGCAGGCGCGCGCAAGGGCGGCGGCGTCCCGCATCTGGGACGGGAAGACCTGAAGGTCAAAGCACCAGCCGTAATCGGCAAGGCGCGCGATGTTTTTGCGAACCAAAGGATCGGCGGGCAGGTCGGGGCGGGCGGCGAAACGATAAAGCGGATTTTCGTGCCAGTGGAATTGCTGGCGGATACCGCGCATCAGGGCGTGGGGTTTCAGTTTCTCAAGCTGGGGGCGCACGTCATCGGCGGTGAAATCGGCATAGCCGACAATGGCGTGGGGCCAGCCGTGCCGGTCGGCGACGGATTGCACCCAGGCAACCTCGTCGGCGGCCCAGTTGGGCGCCCAGTTGGCCTGGACATAGACGGATCCGGTGATGCCGGTGCCCTTGATGTCGGACAGGTATTCGCCGATCTCGTAGTCGCGCTTGATCGCGGCATAGGGGCCGAAGATGCGGGGCTGTTCGGGGCCAAGCAGCCAGGGCAGATCCTTTTGCCGCCAGATATGGTGATGGGCGTCGATCATGCGGCCCTCGCGAGGTTCAGGACATGGGCTGTGATGGATGACAGGCGGCTGCCGTCGGACAGGCTGTCGAGCCATGGCAGGACGGCGTTCAGCGCCTCGGTGCGCGGCGTGTAGGCGGCATCCGCAGCCAGCGGCGTGAGCCAGTCGAGCCGCCAGGCCAGGCGCGAGAGGCGCTGGACGGCGTGGATCATCGCGTCGGGAGTGCCGCGTTCCAACCCGTCCGACAGCACCACCACAGCCGCGCCGCGGGCGAATCCGGCAAAGCGCGGCACGCTCAGGAAGGCATCGAGCGCGTCGCCGATCCGGGTGCCGCCGTCGAAATCGGCCACCAGTGCGCCGACGCGGGCCAGGGCCTCGTCGGGTTGGGATATGCGCAGGGCCGGGGTGATGCGGGTGAGGCGGGTGCCAAGGGTGAAAGCCTCGATCCGGTCGGCGGACTGTGCCAGCGCGTGGGCAAAGCGCATGGTGGTATCGGTGCGTTCCTGCATGGAGCCGGAAACATCGACAAGCAGCACGATCCGGCGCTGGCGGGTCTTGCGGCGGGTTCGGGGCAGGGTGAAGACCTCGCCGTCGCGGCGCACGGCCTCGCGCAATGTCTGGCGCATGTTCAGCCGGTCGCCATGGCGCGCGGGCGCGCGGCGGTAAGAGCGGCGGCGGGGCAGGCGGGCGGGGGCGTCGCGGCGCAGCGCGCGCAGGGTGGCGTCTTCATCGGCTTCGGCGAACTGGCGATGCGAAAGGCGTTCGGCGGTGACGGCCTCGCCGCCCGCCTCGGTTTCATCCTCGTCGGCCTCGATCAGCTGCTGGCCGCCGTCGGGTTCGTGCACTTCGACCGCGTCGTCGTCTTCGCCCCCGGCGGGGGCGGTGACGGTGCGGCCAAGGAAATAGGCGTTGAACAGTGCGTCGAATTCCGCCCGGCGGTCGTGAGGGATGGCGAGCATGGCGAGACCGGCGGCATGGATATCGGCCATGTCGCGGGGACCAAGCAGGCCGATCGCCTCGATAAAGCCCATGGTCTGGTCCGGCGCGATGGCAAAGCCGTGGCCGCGCAGGATCGCCGGGAATTCGACAAAGGGATATGCCGCCCGCGGAAGGGTCATGCCGCCATGCCCGGAATGACATGTCCCAGATTGGGGTGCATGTAGGTCAGATCGTCGTGATCCTTGAGCGCTACGCCGATAGAGCGCAGGAAAGCATCGGGCCACGGGTTGCCCTGATCGTGCAAAAGGGTTGCGGCCTCGGCCCATTCGATGGATTCGGCCACGCCGGGGGGCTTGGCCAGCGGTTCGGCGCGCAGGCGGCCCACGGCGGCGACCACGGCATCGGCAGTGCCTTGCGCCACCGAGGAGGCGCGGGCCATGACGATCTGGGACTCAAGCGAGGGATCGGGGTAGTCGATCCAGTGATAGACGCAGCGGCGGCGCAGCGCCTCGTGCAGGTCGCGGGTGCGGTTGGAGGTGAGCACCACGACCGGGGGCTGCGCGGCGCGCACGGTGCCGGTTTCGGGAATTGAGATGGTGAAATCCGAGAGGAATTCGAGGAGGAACGCTTCGAACTCGTGGTCGGAGCGGTCGATTTCGTCGATCAGCAGGAGCGTATCGGAGGGGTTGCGCAGGGCACCCAGAAGGGGGCGTTCGAGCAGGAACTGGTCGCCGTAGATATTGATGTAGCTGTCGCCCGCCTGCCGGATCGCGAGCATCTGGCGGGGGTAGTTCCATTCATAGATGGCTGCCGCGGCGTCGATGCCCTCGAAACATTGCAGGCGGCTGATCTGGCGGGAAAGGACCGCGCCTATGGCCTTGGCGGCTTCGGTCTTGCCCACGCCCGGCGCGCCTTCGAGCAGGAGGGGTTTGCCCAAGGCCAGCGCGAGATAGGCGGCGGTGGCCAGCCCGTCATCGGCGAGATACTGCGCGCCTTGCAGGGCCTTTTGCAGGTCGGAGGGGCTGGAGATGCCGGATATGGTGGAGCGGACGGGCATGTCAGGTTACGCAGTGGATTGACGGCAGGTTCGCGCCCGGCCCCGAGGGTGGGCGCTTTGCAGCTTGCCACGACATCGGAAAAATCGCCTGACGGTGCGGGATGTGAAGACGGTGGCACAATTCGCGCCCGCCCTGGGGGGCGGGGCCGGGCGCGAACCGGATCGCGCGCGATCCGGGGGCCATTATTCGAGAGCGGTGTATCGGGAGAAGAGGTATCATTATCAAAACTTCCCCTGAGGCCGCGCGCCGCCATTGGCCTTGATCCCGCGCAGGATTTTTTCCGGGGTGATCGGCAGGCTGTCGCAGCGCACGCCCACGGCGTTGTAGACCGCGTTGGCAACGGCAGGGATGACCGGGTTGGCGCACATTTCGCCCGGGCCTTTGCCGCCATAGGGGCCGTCTTCGGCGGGACGTTCCAGGATGGCGATGTGATGATCGGCCACCTGTCCGGGGCCCGGTTGCAGGTATTCGACAAAATCGCCGGGCATGTGATCGCGCGCCGGATAATAGGGTTCGGTGGTTTCATACAGCGCGTGGCTGACCCCCATCCACGCGCCGCCGATCAGTTGCTGTTCCACCAGCCTGGCGTTGAGCGCGCGGCCCACTTCGTAAGCGGAGTTGATCTGCTGGACGGAGACCTCGCCGGTTTCGTCGTCGACGGTCAGGTCCACCACAAGCGCGGCGTGGGCGAAGGTGGTGACGGGGGACATTTCGCCGGTGTCGGCATTGGCCTCGGAGGGCGGGATCAGGAAAATACCGCGGCCGGCAAGCGTGCGGCCCTGGTTGAACTGGGCGGCGACGGCGGTGTCCTCGACCGTGATGGACCGCGAGGGCGCGCCCTTGACGTGGATATTGCCCTTGCCGTCGGTTTCCAGATCGGCGGCGTTGACCTCCAGTTCTTCGGCGGCGGCCTCCAGCATGGCGCGGCGCGCCTCGGTGGCGGCGCGGATCACGGCGTTGCCCATGCGGTGGGTGCCGCGGCTGGCAAAGCTGCCCATGTCATGCGGGCCGGTGTCGCTGTCGGCGGTGTCGACATAGACATCCGCGATGGGCACGCCCAGTGCCTCGGCGGCGATCTGGCGGGTGACGGATTTCATGCCCTGGCCAAGGTCGATGGCGCTGAGCGTGACCTTGAACTTGCCGTCGGGGGTGGAATGCACCAGCGCCTGCGAGGGGTCGCCACCCAGGTTCATGCCGATGGGGTAATTGATACAGGCGAAGCCGCGCCCGGTGTGAAGGGCCATGTCACCGCCTCCTTGTGCCGGAAATGAAGCGCGAGACGCCGGGGCGTTTCACGCCGCGCTGGAAGGGTTTTTCGGGTTTGTAAGGCTGCTGCGGCTGGGCCGGGGCGCCGGGTTCGGCAAAGGCCGAGGGCGCGGGTTGTTGCGGGGGTGGCGCCGCAGAGGGAGCCGGGATGGGCGGCGGGGCGCTTGCCGTCGGCGCGGGTGCCGGAGCCGGGACCGGAGCCGGGATCGGGGCGCCGGATTGCGGCGCGGGTGTGGGCGGGGCAGGTTGGCCGACTGCCTGCGACACGGCGTGGCCGACGCGGGTGGGGTCGATCTGCATGTCGGGGTCCTGTACCTCGGCGGCGACGACGGCCTCGCCTCTGGTGCCTGCGGGAACGCTGCCGCGCTGGGTGGCACCGCCGTAGGGTTCTGGCGGGATCTCGCGATTGCGGCGGTCGCCGATGCGGCCCATGTCGTCAATCGCGGTTTCCGGCACCTCGGCGCGCCAGCCGATGCCGCCGCCCTCCTTGGAGGAGGCCGCCATCGCTTCGGGCGAGAGGGTGATCCCGGCCTTTTGCGCGGCCACCTGGCAGCATTCGATCAGGGCACAGTTCTTGGCCACCCGGCGATGCGCCTTCATGTCGCCGTCGCGATAGGCGTTCAGGATGCGCAGTTCGATCGGGTTCATGCCGACGGTCTCGGCGACCTTGTCCATATGGCATTCGATGGCGAAATCGACGCCGGTGATGCCAAAGCCGCGCATGGCGGTGGCGGGCGTTCGGTTGGTGTAGACGCAGTAGACGTTGGAGGATACGTTGGGAATCGTGTAGGGACCCGGCAGGTGGCCGGTGCCCTTGATGATCGCGTAAGAGGAGAGGCGTGTGTAGGCGCCCGAGTCAAAGAAGCCGGTAAATTCACGCGCCACGATGCGCCCGTCGTTCATCACGCCGTCGCGGATGCGCCAGCGTTCGGCTCCGCGCGGGGCGCCGACGCGGAATTCCTCGGTCCGGTCCCACATGTATTTCACAGGGCGCCCGGTGAGCATGGCGCCCAGAACGGCGAGCGGCTCGTGGTGGCTGTCGACCTTGCCGCCAAAGCCGCCGCCGACGGTGCCGCCGATGAAATGCAGCTGCGACGAGGGCATGTCGAGCAGTTTCGCGGTGACACCGATGGAAAAGAAAAGCGCCTGCGTGGAGGTGTGGCACACATAGCGCCCGTTCTGTTCGGGCGCGGCGATGGCGCCGCAGGTTTCGACCGGGGCCTGTTCGATGGGCGACATCTGGTATGTGCCCTCGACAATGTGATCGGCCTGCGCCAGCGCGGCTTGGGTGTCCCCAAAGCGCAGTTTCTGGTGATCGTAGAGATCGTGATAATCGAAGGAGTTGTTGGGGTATTCGGCATTCACGGTCGGCGCGCCGGGTTTCAGCGCCTCTTCGACATCCAGCACATGTGGCAGTTCCTCATACTCCACCCGCACGGCGGCGACGGCATCTCGGGCCTGGCGTTCCGTATCGGCGACGACCGCGAGGATCGGCTCGCCCTTGTAGGTGACACGGCCCGCGCTCAGGAGCTGTTCGTCGTCGCGCCCGAAATTGATCAGCGCCAGCAGCGTGTTGATATTGTGGGGCACGTCCGAGGGCCGGATGATGCGGCGAATGCCGGGCATCCGTTCGGCTGCGGATGTATCGACATGGCGGATATTGGCGTGGTGATGGGGCGAGCGCACGCAGCGCATGTGCAACAGCCCGTCAAACAGGTGGTCATCATAGAATTTCGACCGGCCCGTGACATGCCCGATTATGTCCTGGCGGATGGTCGGCTTGCCGATCTCGTTGAGATTGTCGTCACGTTCGTCGGCAAACAGATCCTTGCGGAATTCGACGCTGCTCATGCGGCCCCCCTGCCGCGCAGTTCGGCGGCGGCTGTCAGTATGGCGTTGATGATCGGTTCGTACCCCGTGCAGCGGCACAGATTGCCGGAGATGGCCTCGGCCACCTGTTCGCGGGTCGGGTTCGGTGTGGTGTCCAGCAGCGCCTTGGCGGCCATGATCATGCCGGGGCTGCAAAAGCCGCATTGCGCGGCAAAGCCTTCGGCAAAGGCCTTTTGCAGCGGGTGTAACCGCGCGCCGGTTTCAAGGCTGGCCACGGTGTCGATGCGCCGACCCTCGGCGGTTTCGGCCAGGGTCAGGCAGGCGAGGTGCAACTCGCCGTCGATCATGACCGAGCAGGCGCCGCAGCCGCCCTGGGCGCAGCCCTGTTTCGGGGTCAGGTCGCCCGCCTCGCGGCGCAGCACGTCCAGCAGGTTGGCGCCGCTGTTGGCAAACACGCCGGTTTCGGCGCCATTGAGGGTGAAGCGGATCGGGGTCTTGGGCATATCAGGTCTCCTCGCCCAGAAGCAGGCGGCGCAGGTGGACCGGGGCAACCGCGCGGCGGTACCAGGCCGAGGCCAGCGCGTCATCCTGCGGATCAAGGCCATTCAGGCAGGTATCGAGCGCGCGCTGGATGCCGGCGGGGTCGAGCGCGGCGCCGTCCAGCGCGGCCTCGGCCTCTTTGGCGCGCAGAGGTGTCGGGCCCATGGCGCCAAAGGCAAGACGAGCGCCGCTGATGCGGGTGCCGCCTGGCAGATGCGCGGCAATGCACAGAAGCGACGCGCCCTTGGGCCGGGTGCGGGTGATCTTGGCAAAGCGGAACGCGCCCGATGCCGGACGGGGCACGGTGACGGCGGCGACCAGCCCGCGCGAACCGGCGCGATGGGCATAGAAGGTTTCGATCGCGAGCGACTGGCCATCGGCCATCTGTACCGTGGCATCCAGCGCCAGCAGCGCCGTGCCGAAATCGCCATAGGGCGCGCGCGCGAACAGATTGCCGCCCACGGTTGCCATGTTGCGCACCGCCGGGCCGCCCACGGCGCGCGCCACGGGGGCCAGGAAATCGGTGCTGGCGGTCTGCATGATCTGCGCCATGGTCACGCCCGCGCCGATATGCAGGCCCGTGCCGTCGGAGCGGATGTCGCGCAGGGCGGCATCGGTGCTGCGCACCACGCGGTCATAGGTCTGGGCGCCGAAATTCAGGCCGCGCACCACCATGGTGCCGCCGCCCAGAAACCGGGTGCCGTCGCGCATGGCCGAGGCGGCCTCGCGCAGGGTGGGGTAGGTTTCGACGGTGATGCTCATGCGGCCTCCAGTCCCATATGGGTGCGGATCGCGTCGAATCCGGCGGAATAGATGTTGTCGCCGACCATGGTGGCGAGTTCCTCTTGCCGTCCGGCGGGGGTGTCAAAGCGGCTGTGCCATTCCCAGACGGTCAGGTCGCCGTCGGTGACGGGAAACAGGCGGCAATGGGCGACGTAGTTGAAAAGCGGAATGGGGGTATCCAGCAGGCAGTAGGTAAAGCTTTGCTCGATATCCGACAGGGTGAGCAGCTGTTCGCGCAGCTCCGAGCCGTCTTCGAGTTTGAAGCGGCGGATGCAGCCGACCATATCAGAAGGGTTGCCCCGTTCGATCAGGCTGGTGGCCACGGCAGGGTGCCATTGATCGTGCCCGTTGAAATCGCGGATGACCTCCCAGACGGCCTCGACCGGGGCATTCATCACGGTGGAGCGGATCACCTTGACCATTCTCAGCCCCCGAAATGCCGTTTGAGGGCATCAAAGCCGACCTGGAAGACATCCGCGCCGATGCCGCTGACAAGATCGTCCTCGGCGGCGGGGTCGCATTCGAACTCGGCGGACCATTCGGCAAAGCACCGGTCGCCATCGGTGATCGGGGTCAGCCGCAACGTGGCGATGTAATCCGTCAGCGGCATCGGGCTTTCGAGGATCGAGTAGGTGCAGAACATGTCATAATCGGACAGGCCCAGAAGCTGTTCGCGGATCGTGTCGCCGTTTTGCAGGTTGAAGTTGCGGATGCAGCCGACCTTGTCAGAGGGAAGGGCGTCTTCGATCCGGCTGTCGCGGATCTTGGGATGCCAGCGGGGCAGGGCGTTGAAATCGCGCACCCTTTCCCAGACACGACCGGCGCCGGCGCCGATCACGGTGGACGTATAGACACGGGCCATCTACTTTTTCTCCCCGTCCTTGGGGGCGTCTTCGCCCTTGAGGCGCTTGGCCTCGTTACCGGCACGGGCCAGATCCTGGGCATCACGCAGCACCGAGGATTTGGCAAGGTTGGCGCCATCGATGCCGATATCGGCCAGCAGGCTGTCGATCATCGGCGCCTGAACGCGGTAGCGCAGCGCCGAGTTGATCACCTCGTCCGTGGGGCTGCCGCCGTCGCCGGAACCCCCGCCGCCGCCCGGGCCACCGCGGCCATTGCCCATGCCAAGCCCGGCGGCGCCGTTGCCGCCCAGCTGCATGATCTTGATCTCGTCGATCTTTTCCAGCGGCTTGACCGACGCGGCGACGATGCCTTCGACATGTTCCAGCATCTTGCGCTTGAACAGGCTGTGGCGGGCCTCGTCCGTAAGCACGTTCTCGGCCTCGTTGATGAGCTTTTGGGCCTCGGCCTCGACAGCGGCACGGACCTTTTCGGCCTCGGCGGCGATGCGTTTCTCCTCGGCCAGTTTTTCGGCCAGGACCACGTCCACCGACTTGCGGCGGGCCGCTTCTTCGGTCTCGCGGGTGGTGGCAACCTTTTCGGCGGCCTCCACGGCGCGGGCGCGGGCAATGTCGGCCTCGGCGGCGGCGGCGCTTTCCTCAAGCGATTTCTGATACAGCGCGATCGCCTTTTCCATGGTCGCCTCCTCGACCAGTTTCTCGCGCTGGATCTCCAGCTTGCGACGTTCGGTCTGGTGGCCGATACGGGCGTCGTCCAGCCCGCGTTCGGAAGCGATCCTTGCGCGTTCGACATCCTCCTGGCTGGCGATCTCGGCCTCGCGCAGCGCCTGGACGCGGGCGATTTCGAGCTGTTCGAGCACCTTCTTGCGCTCCAGTTTCCTGGCGTCGAGTTCCTGTTCGGCAAGGATCTTTTCGGCATCGACCGTTTTTGCCTTGCTCACGCGGGCGGCCTCGATCGCCTCGTCCGCGGCGATCTGGGCGGCATCAAGGGCGCGGTTGCGGGCGATCTCGCGTTCGCGCATGTCCTGTTCATAGGCGATGCGGTCGGCGGCGAGCTTCTTCTCCTTGGCGATGCGCGCGGCCTCTGTGGCCTCGGCGCGGGCGATTTCGGCCGCTTCGAGCGCCGTGGCCTTGGCCACGTCGCGTTCGCGCGTGCGCTCCTCGCTTTCGATGCGTTTGACGGTGAGTTTGGCCTCTTTGGCGATGCGCGCGGCGTCAACCGCCTCGGCAGAGGCGACCTCGGCCTCTTGCACGGCCTGATTGCGGGCAATCTCCAGTTCGCGGGTTTCCTTTTCGTAGGTGATACGGTCCGCGGTGGTGGCCTTTTCCTGTGCGATGCGCCGGGCCTCGGTCGCTTCCTTGGCGGCGATCTGCGCGGCATCCAGCGCGGCGACCTTGGCGACCTCGCGCTCCTGGGTGGCCTCGGCGGCGGAGATGCGATCAAACGCAAGCTGCCGGTCCTGTGCGATGCGGGCCTTTTCGACGGCTTCGCGGGCGGCGATCTCGGCCTCGTCCACGGCCTGGTTGCGGGCGATTTCCAGCGCCCGGATGCGTTCTTCCTGGGCGATACGGGTCCGCGAGGTTTCCTCGGCGGCGGCGATCTGGGCCTCGTCGAGAATCCGCTGGCGTTCGATCTCGCGCGAGCGGGTGTCCTGATCGGCGGCGATGCGTTCGGCGCTCAGCGCCTTTTCGCGGGCGATGCGCGCGGCCTCGGTGGCCTGCTGGCTGGCGATTTCGGCCTCTTCCAGAACTTTCTGGCGCTCGATTTCCAGCGACCGGGTTTCGCGATCCGAGGCAATGCGTTCGGCATTCACCGTCTTTTCCTGCGCGATACGCAGTTTTTCTGCGGCTTCGCGGCTGGCGATCTCGGCCTCCTGCACGGCGAGGTTGCGGGCAATCTCGCGTTCCTTGGTGGATTGTTCGAGCGCGATCCGGTCCTGGGTGATCACCTTTTCCTGCGCGATACGGGCGCGTTCGACGACCTCGCGGGCGGAGATGTCGGCCTCGTCCACGATGCGCTGGCGTTCGATGTCCTGGCTTTGGGTTTCACGGTCCTTGGCGATGCGGGCTTCGGTAATGGCCCTTTCCTGTGCGATGCGCGCCTTTTCGATGGCTTCCTTGGCGGCGATCTCGGCGGCGTCGGTTTCCTTTCGGGTCTTGATGCGCTCGGATGTAAGGGTCTTTTCCTGGCTGATGCGCGCCTTTTCGATCGCTTCATGGGTGGCGATCTCGGCCTCGTCCACCACCTTCTGGCGCTCGATTTCCTGCTGGCGGATGTCGCGTTCCGAGGCGATGCGGGCCTCGGCGATCTGGTGTTCGTTGGCGATACGCGCGGTTTCGATGGCCTCGCGCGACGAGAGCGTGGCCTGTTCGGCCTCCTTCTCGCGCTCCGAACGTTCGCGGGCAAGTTCGGCGCGCTGCTGGGCGCGGCGGAATTCGACATCGCGTTCCTGTTCCAGCCGGGCCTCTTCGCTTTCGCGTTCGATGTTGAGCGCCTGTTTCTCGGCTTCGAGATTGCGGGCGCGGATGCGGATCATCGTGTCCTGCTCGATGTCATTGCGCAGCTTGCGGCGCTCTTCGATCGATTCGATGACACGGGTCAGGCCGACGGCGTCAAACGTGTTGGACGGGTTGAAATATTCGATATCGGTCTGGTCGATATCGGTGACGGCAACGCTTTCCAGTTCCAGCCCGTTCTTGTTCAGCCCTTCCTGCGCGGCCTCCAGAACGCGGGCAACATAGGCGTTCCGGTTTTCGTGCAGTTCCTCCATCGTCATTTCGCTGGCCACGGTGCGCAGGGCGCTGACGAATTTGCCTTCGAGCAGGGTGTGCAGGCGTTCCGGTTCCAGCGCGCGCCGGCCCAGGGTGGCGGCGGCGAGGCTGACGGACGCTTTGGTCTGGGCAACACGCACGTAGAATTCGGCGTCCACGTCAACGCGCATGCGATCCTTGGTGATCAGCGCTTCGTCGCGTTCGCGGGTTACGCCCAGCTGCATCGAGTTCATGTTGACCGGGGTGATGTCGTGGATGATCGGCCACACGAAGGCGCCGCCGTCGATCACCACCTTTTCCCCAAGGAACCCGGTGCGCACGAAGGCGACCTCCTTGGTGGAGCGGCGATAGAGCCAGTGCATCACCCAGTAGAGGATGAAGATTACGATCACGGCGGCGATCAGCCACAGGATCAGTTGTCCGATGAGTTGCCCTGTCATCTGTCTTTCCTCCCTTCGGGGGCCTTAGCGCCCGATCTTCTTGAATTTCGCCGTCTGTTCTGTCAGCGCGATCTCGGTCGGCAGACGTTCCATGGACGACGCGCCATAGAAGCCATGGCAGTTGGTGGTGTTCTTCAGCACGAATTCGGCGTCTTCCGGCATGGCGACGGGGCCGCCATGGACCAGGATGATGGCGTCCGGGTTGACCTCGAGCGCGGCGGCCGCCCAGGCATCGGTCAGGGCCGGGGCCTGTTCCAGCGTGACGCCGGTTTCGGCGCCGATGGAGCCGCCGGTTGTCAGGCCCAGATGCACGACGATGATGTCGGCGCCGGCCTTGGCCATGGCGGCGGCGTTGTCTTCGGAGAATACGTAAGGGGTTGTCAGCATGTCTTTTTCGGCGGCCATGGCGATCATGTCGATCTCGTGGTCATAGCCCATTCCGGTTTCTTCGAGATTGGCCCGGAAGGTGCCGTCGATCAGGCCCACGGTGGGAAAGTTCTGAACGCCCGAGAACCCGGCGGCCTTTACGCTGTCAAGGAACTTGTCCATCAGGCGGAAGGGGTCGGTGGCGCAGACCCCGGCCAGAACGGGGGTGTTCCTGACCACGGGCAGCACTTCGCCGGCCATTTCCATCACCACGCCGTTGGCATCGCCATAGGGCATCAGCCCGGCCAGCGAGCCGCGCCCGGCCATACGGTACCGTCCGGAATTGTAGATCACGATCAGGTCAATTCCGCCGGCCTCTTCGCATTTGGCGGACAGGCCGGTGCCCGCGCCGCCGCCGATGATCGGCGTGCCGGCATCGCGCATGGCGCGGAACCTCGTCATCAATTCGGAACGGTCGAACATGGCTTATTCTCCTGCGGTCTTGCGCCGGGGCGCGGTATGGAAGGTGCGGAAAGTCTGTACGATCAGGGCAGCAAATTCGGGGTCGTTGATATTGTGGGGCACGCGGATCAGCTGGCGCGTGGCGTTCTGGTTCACGGTTTCCTCAAGCGCGGCAAACAGCGCGGCGTCGGCCTGGGGATCCCAGAAGGGCTGATCCGGGGCGTCCAGCAACGACACGCCGCCGGTGGGCAGGAAGAAGCGTACAGGGCCGGTCATCAGGTTCAGGCGTTCGCCGATCCAGTGGCCCATGGCGGTGTTTTCCCCGGGCGTGGTGCGCATCAGCGTGACTTGCGGGTTATGTTCGTAAAACAGCCGGTCACGGTATTTGGCGGGCACGGTTTCGGGGGCGCCGAAATTCACCATGTCAAGCGCGCCGCACGCCCCGATATAAGGGCGGCCCGCGCGGATCGCGGCCCCGAAGCGATCCTGATCGGCGGCAAAGACGCCACCCGCGATCATGTCGCACACCTCGGTGGTGGTGAGGTCGATGATGGCCGACAACATGCCGCTGTCCATGAGCTTTTCCATCGACCTGCCGCCGGTGCCGGTGGCGTGGAACACAAGGCAGTCATAGTCCGGCTCCAGCGCCTGAGTAACCTGTTGCACGGCGGGCGTGGTGACGCCGAACATGGTAAGGCCCACGGCGGGTTTGTCATCGGGTGCCGCCTGACCGGCCTGTTGGCGCGCGCGCACCATGCCGGCCAGCGCGTGGGCGCCGTTGCCCAGCACTTCGCGGGTGATCGAGTTGATGCCCTGCACATCGGCGACCGAATACATCATGGTGATGTCGGAGGGGCCGACATACGGTTCGGTATTGCCCGAGGCGACGGTGGAGATGATCATCTTGGGCAGGCCCACCGGCAGGGCGCGGAAGGCTGGCGCGACCAGCGCGGTGCCGCCCGAGCCGCCGGCGGCGATGACGCCCGAGATATCGGGTTGTGCCCCCATCCAGCGTTCAAAGGCGCGCGTCATGCCGGTGACGGCGCTGCCCCGGTCGCCGGTAAAGACCCCGGCGGCGCCGCGCGGGTGAAACCCGGCAACGGTATGGGGCGGCACCTCGGCCCCCGAGGGTTTGCCGGAGGTGGACAGATCCACAAGCCGCACCGGCAGGCCCTGACCCTTGAGAATGTCGCGGATAAAGCGCAACTCTGCGCCCTTGGTATCCAGCGTGCCGCAGACCAGAACCGGGCCGGTGCGGCGCGCGGCGCGGGCGGGTGGGGCGGAGGTGCCGGTGCCGGTGCCTGTGCGGCGCGGTTCGGGGGTGATGGTGCGGGCCGCGCCCTCGATCACGCGCACCGGGACGGGGCGGGACCAGCGGGTGGGCGTGGCGGGGTTGGACAAGTACACGCGGGTGATGCCGCTGGCGGCCTGCTCCGACGCGCGGCCTTCGGCGGTGGCGGCGGCCACGGGGGTTTCATCATGGGCGTGGCGCCCGACCCCCAGCATGGCCTGTTGCAGATCGCGGTCGGCGGCCAGCACGCCGCTTTCCATGACCCGGTTGATGCGCCCGTTGACCATGATCGCGGTGCTTTCGGCCACGGCGCAGGCCACACCGATATTCTGTTCGATCACCAGAACCTCGATCTCGCCCTCGCGGCCAAGGCGCACCAGCATGTCTTCGACCTGTTGCACGATCACCGGGGCCAGGCCCTCGGTGGGTTCGTCCATTACCAGCAGGCGCGGATTGAGCAGGAGGGCGCGGGCAATGGCGAGCATCTGCTGTTCACCGCCCGACAGCTGAGCGCCGCCGTTGGATTTGCGCTCGGCCAGGCGCGGGAAGGTGGAATAGATCCGTTCGACCGACCATGCTCCGCTGCGCCGGGCAACAAGTTTGAGGTGTTCGTCCACCGTGAGCGAGGGCCAGAGGCGGCGGCCCTGGGGCACATAGCCGATGCCCAGCCGGGCAATCTCGGCCGGGGTCTTGCCCAAGAGTGATTGCCCGCCAAAGGAGATGTCTCCCGAGGCGACCGGAACCAGCCCCATGATCGCCTTGCAGAGCGTCGTCTTGCCCATGCCGTTGCGGCCCACGACCGACAAAACGCCGTGATCCAGTGTGAGATCGACACCCTGAAGCGCGTGGGAGCGTCCGTAATAGACATTGAGGTCGCGGACCTCGAGGGCGGGGGTGGCAGAGCGCTCAGCCATCGTCGCCCCCCAGGTACAGGGCCTGGACCTCGGGGTCTTCTTCGATCTCGGCGGGTTTGCCCTCTTTGAAGATGCGCCCGTTATGCATCATGGTGACGCTTTCGGCGACGCGCAGGGCCACGTCCATGTCGTGTTCGATGATGATATAGCCCATATGGCCGGGCAGACCGTTGAGGATGTCCACCAGTTCGCGGCGCTCGGTGGGCGACAGCCCCGCGGCGGGTTCGTCAAACAGGATGAAGCGCGGCGCCCCGGCCAGTGCCATGGCGATTTCCAGCTGGCGCTGTTGGCCATAGCTGAGATTGGAGACAAGCGTGTCGCGGTCGTCGGTCAGGTGGACCACATCGACAAGGTTGTCGGCGGCCGCCATCAGCGCGTCGTCGCGGCGCGGGCGCAGGAACGAGAACCGGCGGCGCGAGACCCCGACACAGGACAGGTAAATGTTGTCGCGGACGCTGAGCCCGGTGAACAGGAGCGAAATCTGGTACGTGCGGCGCAGGCCCCGGCGGATACGTTCATGCGGGGGAAATTCGGAGATGTCCTCGCCAAAGAAGCGGATATTGCCGGTTGTGGCAAGGAAATCGCCGGTGACACAGTTGAACAGGGTGGTCTTGCCCGCCCCGTTCGAGCCCAGCACGGCGCGGCGTTCGCCCGGCCGCACGGTGATGTTGATGTCTTCAAGCGCGGCGAGGGCGCCGAAATATTTGGACACGTTGCGCAATTCGAGCGCGTTGGCGGTGCCGGTGGCGCTCAGTCGGTCGGACACTTTGGCAGGCGCGTTCATGGCGTGTCCCCCCCGCGGTCGCGCAGCGGATCCTTGCCGCGGCTGTCACGCCATTTGGCCCAGAGACCCAGGATGCCGTCGGGCGACCAGAACACGATCACCAGGAAACCGAGGCCGATCAGCAGCTGAAAGCGTTCGCCCGACAGGCCGACGGCGACCAGCGCATCCAGTGCAAAGGTTTTCAGGATCACGTAGATGAACGCACCGATGAAGGCGCCGACCGGGTGGCGCAGCCCGCCGATGACGGCAATCACCAGAATGTCGATGGCCGGACCGATGCCCGCCGTGCCGGGCGATATCTGGGCCGATTGCCAGGTAAGAAGAATGCCCCCGATCCCGGCCAGCAGCGCGGCAAAGGCATAGGCCGCAACCCGGTGAGCGTTGGCGTTGTAGCCAAGTGCCGACATGCGGCGCTGATTGTCGCGCACACCCTGAAGCGCCAGCCCGAACGGCGAGCGCGACAGGTAGAGCACCGCGAAATAGCACAGGGTGGCCCAGAACAGGGTGAGATAATAGAACGCCGTCGACCCGCGCCAGTCGACTCCGAAAAGCTTTGGCGGCAGGACGCCGTTGAAGCCGGAGAAACCGTTGAAAATCGTATAATTCTGGCGGGTGAAATAGAAAAAGGCCGCCGCGATGGCGAGGGTGATCATGATGGTATAGATGCCCGCCGTGCGCACCGCCAGCCAGCCGGTGAGCGTGCCGAACAGCACCGCCAGCGCAAGCGCGAGCGGAATGGCGATATACCAGGGCCAGTTCATCGAAATGTCGGTGATTGCGCTGGGACCGAAGATCGCCAGCATGTACCCGGCGCTGCCCGCGAACGTCATCTGGGCAAGGCTGACCATGCCGCCGTAGCCGCCCAGGAACATCAGCGACAGGGCGATGATGCCCAGGATGAAGGTCCAGCCGAAGATCTGGAACAGAACAAAGGGAGAGGCGAATGTCGGCATGACCAGCAGCACGAAGCCCACAAGCCAATAAGCCGCCGGGATGCGCTCGAACAGCGAACGGCGTTCGACAGCGTCGATGGCGGCGGGGGTGTTCTCGATCAGGGCCATGCGTCAGTTCCTTCCCATCAGCCCTTGCGGGCGGAAGGCGAGCACGACCACCATGATCAGGAAGGTCAGCACCACGGCATAGGTGGGGAAGTAGACCGAGCCGAACTGTTCGGCCAGCCCGATCAGCAGCGCGCCCAGCGCGGCGCCGGGGATCGAGCCCATGCCGCCCACGATCACCACCACGAGAGAGGCCAGCAGAAAGCGCACATCCTCGCCCGGCGCGACGGACTGGAAGGTGCCGCCAACCACGCCGGCCACCCCGGCCAGCCCGGCGCCAAAGGCAAAGACGGCCACGAAGACAAGCTGGATACGCGCTCCGGTGGCCGAAAGCATGTCGCGGTCGTCCACCCCGGCGCGGATCAGCATCCCGATACGGGTGCGATTGAGCAGCAGCCACATGCCCACGCCCACGACGATCGACGCCGCAAAGATCACCAGCCGCACCATCGGGTATTTCATGTAGACCAGTTCGCCCGAGCGTTTGACGGACGTGACAAAGAAGGTTTGCATCGGGCCAGACAGCCATTCGGGGGGCGAGATGTTGTAGAAATCGCCGCCCCAGGCCCAGAGCATCAGATCGGCCATGACAATGGAGATGCCGATCGTCACAAGAGTTTGTCGCAGGTCTTCGCCTTCCATCCGGCGGAAGACGAAGATTTGCAGCAACACGCCAAAGGCGCCAACCACGATGAAGGCCGCCGGAAAGGCCAGGAGCCACATCCCGGTTGCGTCGGCGGTGAGATAGCCGACATAGCCGCCCAGCAGGTACAGCGAGCCATGCGCCAGATTGACGTTGCGCATCAGCCCGAAGATCAGGGTGAAACCGCTGGCGACAAGGAAATACAGCCCGCCCAGGGTGATGCCGTTGAACAGGGCGTTCAGAAACACCTTCTTGCGCCCGATCGCGTCCGTGAGCCAGTCGGGCCAGACCGCGAAGATCATCCATAACAGCACGGCCACGACCGCAAAGATGATCACGGACCAGAGCGGATGACGGTCGACAAACCGTCTCATGAAGCCGACACCTGTTGTGCGGCGCGACCGTTTCGGCAACGGCATCGAGCCATGATCGCGGTCCTCCCTGATGGCGTCCGGCCTGTTTTCGGCCGGTTGTGCACAAGGGAAAGGCTAGAAGAGGGCCGCACGAATCGGCATACCTCTCAGTCTTCTCCCTTGACCGGGCATCGGGAAAACGCGGTCAGGTCTCGTGCGCGACCCGGCGGTATTCGCTGGGGGGAATGCCGACATTGGAGGCAAAGAAGCGGGTAAAGCTGGCCTGAGAGGAAAAGCCGAGATCATGGCCGATATCGGTGATGGTTTTCTCGGTCGTCATCAGTTCGGTGATGGCGTGTTCGGCGCGCAGCGTGTTGAGATAGAGGTTGGGGGTAATGCCCATCTGTTTCTTGAACAGTTTGAAGAAATGCGGGCGCGACAGCCCGACCTGGCGGGCAAGTTCGTCCATCTGGAGTTCTTCGGCGTATTTTTCCTGCATCAGGCGCAGGCTGCGGCGCACCCGGAAATCGCTGAACCGGGATTTCATGCGCCCCAGTGGCGAACGCTCCTTGGTGCGCGCCCAGCTTTGATCATAGCAAATCCGTGTCATTTCAAACATGTAGCCATCCATGGCTGCATCGTCCTGCGGATCGAGCAGGACCGATGTCAACCGCAAAATCCAGTGGCGGATTTCGTCGGTCACGCGGATGCGAGGGCGGCCGAAATCAAGCACGCTGTTGGCGGACTGGCTGTTTTCGAGAAACCAGATCGGCTTGATATACATGACAAGGCAAAGGGTGGCATCGCCTTCGGACTTGGCGAAATTATGCGGCTCCCACGGGCTGACCGCGGCGGCGCGGGTTTCGCCAAGGGCGACATTGGTGCCGCCCACGTCCACGGCGGACGGGCCGCCATTCACATAAAAGATCAGATGCCCCTCACGGTGCGCATGGGTCACAAAGGGCCTATCGAGCTCATATAGCGCGGTTCGGCCAAACGCACCATGGTGGACCGCGACGGCCTCACTCATGGTTATTCCTCCCTAGACCACGGTGCGTGACTCTCCCGGTTCACGCTTCCGCGAGGTCAAGTATCGGCAGGCGCGCGCGCAAAAAGCAAGACTGTGGCGTCAAGAAAGAGACTGTCGGTAATGTGTACATTAATTTCGGCACTGCCAGGGGGCGGTCATGGCAGGGTGTAGGCGGTCTTGACCGTGGTAAAGAATTCGGCGGCATGGCGGCCCTGTTCGCGCGCGCCATAGCTGGACCCCTTGGTGCCGCCGAAGGGCACGTGATAATCCACGCCGGCGGTGGGCAGGTTGACCATGACCATGCCGGCGCGGGCGTTGCGTTTGAAGTGGGAGGCGTGTTTGAGCGATGTGGTGCAGATGCCGGCCGAGAGACCGAATTCGGTGTCGTTGGCGACCTGCAATGCCTCGTCATAGTCGCGCACGCGAATGACGGCGGCGACCGGGCCGAACACCTCTTCACGGTTGATGCGCATGTCGTTGGTGGTGTCGGTGAACAGCGCGGGTTGCAGGAAATGTCCGGGCGTGTCGCGCCGGACCAGATCGCCGCCGGCGCGCAGATTGCCGCCCTGCGACCGGCCGATCCGGATATAGTCGAGATCCTGCCGCAGCTGGGTGGCGTCCACCACGGGCCCGATCTGGGTATCGTTGTGCAGGGCATGGCCTACGCGCAGGGCGCGGGTGCGGCTGGCCAGTTCCTCGACGAACCGGTTATGGATGGCTTCGGTCACGATCAGACGGGACGAGGCGGTGCAGCGCTGGCCGGTGGAATAAAACGCGCCGTTGATGGCGCAGTCCAGCGCGGTGTCAAGATCGGCGTCGTCCAGCACGACGAGGGGGTTCTTGCCACCCATTTCCAGCTGGAACTTGCGCATCCGCGCCACGCTGGCGGCGGCCACCTTGCGCCCGGTGTCCACCGAGCCGGTAAAGCTTATGGCGTCGACCTCGGGGGCATCGAGCATGGCCTGGCCAACGACGCCGCCCGGTCCGGTAACCAGGTTGATCACCCCGGCGGGTGCTCCGGCGCGCTGGATGATGTCGATCAGCGCCCAGGCGCAGCCGGGCACCAGTTCGGCCGGTTTGAACACGACGGTATTGCCGTAGCACAGGGCCGGCGCGATTTTCCATGCCGGGATGGCGATGGGGAAATTCCAGGGCGAGATCACACCCACAACGCCCACCGGCTCGCGGGTGATCTCCACGCCGACACCGGGGCGCACCGAGGGCACGATATCGCCAGTAAGGCGGAGCGCCTCGCCGGCGAAAAAGTCGAATATCCGGGCCGCCCGGACGGTTTCGCCGATGGCCTCGGGCAGGGTCTTGCCCTCTTCGCGGGCCAGCAATTCGCCCAGTTCCGCGCGCCGGGCGAGGATCTCGTCGGACACGGCCCTGAGCAGATCGTGCCGGGCCTGCGGGCCGGAGCGGGACCAGGCCGGAAAGGCGGCGCGGGCGGCGGCGATGGCCGTTTGGGTTTCGGCAATGCCGGCCTGGGCATGGGTATCGATCACGTCGTTTTCGTCCGAGGGGTTTCGGTTTTCCAGCGCGTTGGACGTGGTGATGTGTTCACCGTTGATCAGGAGCGGTTTCATCGGGATTGGTCCTAAAGGATGGCGGTCAGCAGGGTCTGGATATCGGCAAGCACGGGGCGGCAGGGACTGTTGGACAGCACACGGTGCCGGGCTGCGCGCGCGCTGGCGCGGGCAACCAGGTCAGCGGTAATCCCCAGGTCCGAGAGCGTGGCGGGCAAGGGCAGGTCGCGCAGCGTGCGGCTGATTGCCTTGACCGTGTCGCAGGGATTGGTGAACCCCATCGCATCCATCAATGGCGAGCGCGCAAGGGCACCGTTCAATGCGTAAAAGTCGAGGAGCCGGGGCAGCAGCAGACGCTTGATCGCGGGTTTGTTCAGCGGCATCTCGCTTTCGGCGCACAGACTGCTGGTGATCGCATGGGCCAGGCCCAGCCCCTTTTGCTGAACCAGCGCGGCATTCATGCAGGCGGCCATCAATTCGCGGCGTGCCGCGGGATCGGGACGGTTGGACAGGGACGAAAGCGCCTGTAACCCGCGATTCAGCCCGTCCAGTGCGATGCCGTTGGCGGGCGGGTTGTAATTGGGCGACAGCAATGCCTCGATACAGAGTGTGACCGCCTCGACCCCGGACCCGGCCTGGACCGAGACCGGTTCGCTCAACGCGACAATGGGGTCGCCGATGGTGACGGTGGGGGCCAGAACGGGGCTGGCCAGATCGATCATTGTGCCGTCATCAAGCCGGATCGCGGCAAGCCCGTTGAATCCGGCGACAAAGCCCTGAAGGGTGGGCACGGCAATCAGGTCGGGCAGGGGGCGGGTGATCCGGGCCGCGCCGCCTTCGGATTCCGCGAACCGGGCGAGGCGGGTGTCGTGGCTGGCGAGAAGCCGGGCCGCCTTGGCCAGGTTGATGACATAGCCCCGGCCAAAGGCGACAAGAACGCCGCCTCCCTGACCCGCGAACCTGCTGGCGACCTGTCTGGCCTCGGCTTCGCTGGGGATGTCGCCGCTGACATTGCAGGTGACGATGCGCATCTTCTTGGGCAGCCCGGCCTTGAGCCGTTCGCCCAGATCGGAATCGAACCCGTTGGTGGTGGACAGAAGAAAGGCGGTTTGACCGGTGCGACGGTCGAGTTCGGCCCAGAGGGCCTCTTCCAGCACGTTTTCGGCGAAATGCACCCGGTTGAGATAGTTGATCAGAGTCACACTGGTCCCTCCCTCTCCGGGTTTGGAAAAGGTTTCAGACGCTCAATGAAAGAGGTTCGGGCCGATGGCCCGAACCGTGGATCCCAAGGGATCAGTAGGAGGATTTACACTCGGGCACGTCGCGGCTTGGCAATCCGATGGCACGGAAGGCCGCTTCGTCGATGCCCATTGTCTGGTTCACGTTCTCGATCACCTTGATGAGCTTGTTGGACAGGGTGCCGTCCGCGTTCTCGACCACTTCGGTCAGGAAGTTGGTGCCGATGGCCTGACGGTTGCCGTCCAGCTTGATCGAGCCGTTGGGCGCATCTTCCAGAACGATGGAGGACAGACAGTCGCGGAACGCCGCCTGTCCGTCGGACAGGTCGCCGCCGACCTGCTCCATGCAGCTGGCCATGGCCATGGTGCCGTTATAGTAGCCGGTCGCCATGAGCGACGGGGACGGGAAACGCTGATCCGGTTCGAACAGGTCCTGGTAGGCCTTGACGAATTTCTGCCAGTTCGGGTTGTCCCAGTCATCCGCCTGCGGTCCGGAGGAAGGCACGCCGATCAGCGCCTCCTTGGCGGACCCTTTGGAGTTCAGCACGGTGCCGTCGACCATGATGGTGCCGCCGATCAGGTTGGCGTCACCGCCGGCCTGCTGGTACTGGTTCAGGAAGTTGACGGCGTCGCCGCCCCCGAGGCCCAGATAGATCGCGTCCACGTCATCGGGCAGGGCCGCGATGATCGAGCCGAAGTCCTTGGTGCCCAGCGGCACCCAGAAACGATCGGTGATCTCGCCCCCGGCCTGACAGTATTCCAGCGCAAAGCCGAAGACCTGCGTATAGATGAAGGAGTAGTCCTCGCCGATGGTGGCGACGGTCTCATAGCCTTTCTCATTGAACACGTAGTCGCCCAGACCGGCCGACCATTGCGCGCCGTCCATGTTGAAGCGGAAGAAGTTTTCCGACGGATCGACCCAGGTGGTTTCCTGTGCGCCCGAGATGCCGTTGATGAACGTCACCTGGGGCTGGGTCTTGGAATAGTCGCGCAGCGCGATGCCCTCGGAGCCGGACAGGGGGCCGATCAGGATGTCGACCTTGTCTTGTTCGACCACCTTGCGGGCGGCGCGTACGGCGCTGTCGGGGCTGGCGTCGGTCGCGGCGATGATCACCTCGATCTCGCGCCCTCCTGCCATGTTGCCAAGTTCGTCGAGCGCCACCTTGAAGCCGCGCAGACCGTCTTCGCCCAGCACGGTGTAGGTGCCTTCGAGTGTGGCCAGGAAGCCGATCTTGAGCGGTTCGGCCTGCGCCACGCCGGCGGCCATCAAGGCTGCTGCGGAAATGGTAGTCAGGTATGTCAATCGCATGTTTTCCTCCCTGCGACGTTTGAATTGGCCCTTGGCGCGAAACCCGCGCGGCAGACCCTGAAAGCCTGCGCCATGCGGGCGGGTATGCCCTTCTCAGAGAGTGACCCCATGTAACTTGTGGTCTGTTTTTTTGCTGTTGCGGGCGTGCGGGGCGCGGGGTTCGGGGGATGTGGATTGACAGGAGGGCAGGGCGTGGCGCAGGCTGACTGAGCGATCAGTCAAGTAGAGCGAGGAGAAGTTTTGGACGCCGCAGCGCAGCAGGAAAAGCCGGGCGAGAGCCGTTTCGACGCCATTCTGGACGCCGCCGAAGGGGTGTTTGCCGCGCGCGGTTATGACGGCGCGTCGTTGCGGGTGATCGCCGAGCGGGCGCAGGTGGCGCAGGCGCTGATCCACTATCACTTCAAGAACAAGGCGCAGTTGTTCGAGGCGATGGTTGCGCGGCGCAGCGCCGCGATCAACGACAATCGGGCCGCGCGGCTGGAGGCGCTGATGGCGGGCGAGGCGGCACCGGCGCTGGAGGCGATCGTGGACTCGCTGTTTCGTCCCACCATCGAGGTGGGGCGCGGCGATGGGGACGATGCGGGGGCGTATGCGCGGATCCTGGCGTCGGTCGCAAGTTCGGCGGATGCGCGGGATCAGGCGCTGGCCGAGCGCTATTACGATCCGATTGCCCGCGCCTATATCGACGCCTTGCAGCGGGTATTGCCGGGGCTGAGCCGGGCCGATGCCGTCTGGGCCTATCTGTTCGCGATCGGTGTGGGCGTGACGATGATGGCCAAGACCGGGCGGCCCAGGCGGTTGTCGGACGGGATTTGTGACGACGGGAACGCCGAGGAGATGCTGGCGCGGATCGTGCCGTTTGTCTGTGCGGGAATTCGGGCGCTGGCGTGAGGCGGCGGCGCGACGTGGACGCAGGATATCATTTTTGGGATGTCATTTTGGGAGGAAAGACATGAAACATATCGTGAGAACCGGCCTTCTGGCCGCGGCGCTGGCTGTCTCGGGCCTGGCCGGAAACGGAGCTGCGTTGGCGCAGACGCTGAACGTAACCATTGTGGCCGGGCACCCGCCGGTGTTTCGCTGGGTAAAACACGCCAGCCAGACCTTCATTCCGGCGGTCAACAAGGCGCTGGAAGGCACGGGAACAACCATCGAGTGGTCCGAGCAATATGGCGGGTCGCTGGCCAAGGTGGGCGAGGAACTGGAGGCGGTCGAGGAGGGGCTGGCCGAGATCGGGCTGGTGTCGTCGCTGTTTGATCCGGCCAAGCTGGCGCCGCAGAACGTGACCTATTTCACCCCGTTCGTTGTGTCGGATTCGACGCTGGTCAGCGAATGGATGGACAGGTTGCAGATGGACAATGCCGACATGAAGGCCGCGTGGGAGGCCAATGGGCTGGAATATCTGGGCGGTGCCATCGGCATTGACGACTACCTGTTGATGACCAATTTTCCGGTCAATTCGATTGCCGATCTGGAGGGGCGCAAGATCGGGGCGCCGGGGCCGGCGGTGAACTGGCTGGCGGGCACCGGGGCCGTGGGGGTGTCGGGCAACCTGACCACCTATTACAACGAGATCAAGACCGGCGTGTATGACGGGGTGATCGTGTTTGCCAGCGCGGCGCTGCCGGGCAAGCTGCACGAAGTGGCGCCCTATATCACCAAGGTGGGGTTCGGCGCGCAATATGCGGGCGGGTTTGCCGCGAACAAGGATTGGTTCGACGGGCTGGATCCGGTTGTTCAGCAGGCGCTGCGCGACGCGGCCGAGGCGGATCGGATCGCCTATCATGCCGATCTGGATGCGTCGGTGACAAAATTCCTTGAGATCATGACATCGCAGGGCGCGACCGTGACCGAAGTGGATGATGCGTTTCGCCAGCAATGGGCGGCGGGCATGGACAATGTCGCCAAGCTCTGGGCCGAGAAGCTGGACGCATCGGGCGTGAACGGAACCGCCGTGCTGAAGGATTACATGGAAACCATGCGCGCCGCCGGGGCGACCCCGGTGCGCAACTGGGATATGGAGTGATCTTTCAGGGCGTATTCCGGCGCGGAATACGCCCTGAAATCCGACACGGATTTCGGGTGCGCCTGTTTTTCGTGTTGGAAAAACGGGCCGAAGTCCTTGCAGGACTTCGGTTGCCGGAACAGCCGGAAAGGGTGGGCTATGGAGCAGGGGGCGCTGCCGCGCTGGTTCTTGGCGCTGCAAAGATGGGTTGACGGGATCACCACCGGGCTGAACGTGGCCGGGACCGTGTTGATTTTCCTGGTCATGCTGTTGGTCAATTTCGACGTGATCGGGCGCAATTTCCTTGCCAGTCCGATTTCCGGGGTGCCCGAGCTGGTATCGATGTCCATTGTCGCCATCGTCTTCCTGCAAATCGCCCAGGCCTTTCGCAAGGGGCGCCTGACCCGCACCGAAGCGGTGCTGGGATGGGTGGAGCGGCGCGCGCCGCGATTGCGCTGTGCGGTGGATATTGTCTTTGCGCTCGCTTCGGCGCTGTTGATCTGGCAGCTATACGCCGCCTCGCAACCCCTGTTCGTCAAGGCGTGGGTCAGGGGGACATTCCAGGGCACGGTGGGCGATTTCACGGCGCCGGTCTGGCCGGTCAAGCTGATCATACTGGTCGGATGTGCGGCATTGCTGGTCCAACTGGTGATGTTTGCGCTGGCGGCGGGGCTGCGTTTGCTGCGCGGCGGGGCGGGGGCATCATGAGCCCGTTCGAGATTGGCCTGATGTCGTTCGGCGCGATGATCGTGATGGTTTATCTGGGCCTGTGGGTGCCTTTTGCGCTGATGCTGTCATCCTATGTCGGGGTGTGGATGATCAAGGGGTCGCCGGTGCTGGCGGGCAAGTTGCTGGCGCTGGCGGCGAGCCAGACGATTGCCAGCTATTTCTTTGGCGTCGTGCCGCTGTTTGTGTTGATGGGATATATCGTGTCGGTGTCCGGCATGGGGCGGGATGCGTTTGATGTGGCCAATCATCTTTTTCGGCGCCTCAAGGGGGGGCTGGGGATCGGCACGGTGGGCGCCAACGCGATTTTTGCCGCGATTACAGGCATATCCATCGCGTCGGCGGCGGTGTTCACCCGGATCGCCGTGCCCGAAATGATGCGCCACGGCTATTCGGCGCGGTTTTCGGTGGGGGTGGTGGCCGGATCTTCGGTGTTGGGGATGCTGATCCCGCCCTCGCTGCTTCTGATCCTGTACGGGTTGCTGACGGAACAGTCGGTGGGCGATCTGTTCATGGCCGGAGTGCTGCCGGGGATTGTGCTGGCGGTGCTGTTCGGGGGCGGCATCTGGATGACCGCGCATCTGCGGCCCGGCGCTTTGGGTTCGGTGCGGGACGTGGATGACATGCCGGTGCTGAGCCGGCGCGACGTGATCGTCAAGGGGCTGCCGCTGGCGCTGTTGATCGGGCTGGTGCTGGGGGGGCTTTATGCCGGGTTCTTCACGCCGATCGAGGCGGGGGCCGTGGGGTGCCTTGGCGCGATCCTGATCGGGCTGGCGCGGCGGTCGCTGAACTGGCGCGATTTCTGGCAGGTGCTGAACGACACCGGGCTTGTGACCGCGTCGATCTGTTTCCTGATCATCGCGGCACAGATGTATTCGCGGATGCTGGCCCTGTCCGGCGTGCCGGCCGGGTTCGGCAGCTTCGTCGCGACCGCGGATATCGGTTTCTGGGGGGTGATCCTGGCCTATGTGGGGCTGGTGATCGTGATGGGCACGATCCTGGACAGTTCGTCGATCATGCTGATCCTGGTGCCGCTGATGTTGCCGGTGCTGAGCACGATGCAGGTGGATCTGATCTGGTTCGGGATCGTCACCATCATCGCCGTCGAGATCGGGCTGTTGACCCCGCCCTTCGGAATCTCGGTTTTCGTGATCAAGTCGGCGCTGGACGATCCCGATGTCACGCTGGGCGACATTTTCCGCGGCGCCGCGCCGTTCGCGTTCTTGATGCTGGTGCTGTTGGCGCTGGTGCTTGTTTTCCCGCAGCTTGCGACTGCGCTGATCTAGAAGGAGGTTTGCCGATGTCCCGCCGTTATGTCGATCTGTCCGTGCCACTGGAGGCGGGGATAGTCAGCGATCCGCCGATCATGCTGCCGGAAATCACCTATATGAGTCATGAAGAGACCGCCGGGCAGGTGATGTCGTTCTTTCCGGGGCTGAAGAAAGAAGACCTGCCGGGGGGCGAGGGCTGGGCGGTGGAGATGTTGCAGATCGCGACCCACAACGGCACCCATCTGGACGCGCCCTATCATCACCATTCGACGATGAACAACGGCGAGCGGGCGATCACCATCGACGAGGTGCCGCTGGAGTGGTGTTTCAATCCCGGGGTAAAGCTCGATTTCCGGCATTTCGACGACGGCTATGTCGTCAGTGCAGCGGATGTGGAGGCCGAACTGACGCGGATCGGGCATGAGCTGAGTCCGCTGGATATCGTGGTGGTGAACACCTCGGCGGGGGCGCGTTATGGCGACGCGGATTACCTGATGAAGGGCTGTGGCATGGGGCGCGCGGCGACGATGTACCTGCTGGAGCGCGGTGTGCGGGTGACGGGCACCGATGCCTGGAGCTGGGATGCGCCTTTTGCGCTGACGGCGCAGGAATATGCGAAGACGGGCGACGCGTCGATCATCTGGGAGGGGCACAGGGCCTCGATGGAGATCGGCTATTGCCACATGGAGAAGCTGACCAATCTGGACAGTTTGCCGCCCACCGGGTTCGAGATTTCCTGTTTCCCCTACAAGATCAAGGGCGCCAGCGCCGGGTTCACCCGCGCCGTGGCCATTTTCAAGGAGTAAGCGCAATGTCCGGGACCATCATCACCTGTGCGATCACCGGGGCGATTCATACGCCCACCATGTCGGATGCGCTGCCATGGACGCCCGGGGACATTGCAACGCAGGCGGTGGGCGCGGCACGTGCGGGGGCGGCGATCATCCATCTGCACGCGCGCCACCCCGAAAACGGCGCACCGTCGATCAACCCCGATCACATGAGGCATGTGCTGGCGCGGCTGAAGGCCGAGACCGATGCCATCGTGAACATCTCGACCGGGGGCAGCATCACCATGGGAATTGACGAGCGGCTGGCCCCGGCCGCGGCCTTTTCGCCAGAGATGTGTTCGATGAACATGGGATCGCTGAATTTCTCGATCCATCCCATCGCGGATCGCTATGCAGAGTGGAAATTCGACTGGGAAGAGCCATATGTCCGGGCCACCGAAGGCGGCATTTTCCGCAACACCTTTGCCGATATCAAGATGGTGGCCGACCGGATGGGGGGCGCGCCGCATAATGTCAGGTTCGAGCATGAATGCTATGATGTGGGGCATCTGCACAACCTGGCGTTCTGCCTGAAGCAGGGCATGTTCCGGGCGCCGGTCTTTGTGCAGTTCGTGATGGGGATTCTGGGCGGGATTCCGGCGGATATCGACCATCTTGTGCATATGAAACGCACGGCGGACCGGCTGTTTGGCGACGGGTATCAGTGGTCTGTCATTGGCGCGGGGGCGGCGCAGATGAAGATGGCGTCGGTTTCGGCCCAGATGGGCGGGCATGTGCGTGTGGGGCTGGAGGATTCGCTGTTCATCGAACGCGGGGTGATGGCGCAATCCAATGCGCAGCAGGTGGAAAAGGCGGTGGGCCTGTTGCGCGCCCAGGGCAACCGGATCGCGACGCCGGACGAGGCGCGCGCAATGCTGGGCCTGAAGGGGCGCGACAAGGTTGGATTCTGAAAGGGGCGGACATGACGGATCATATCACGTTGGACAACGCGCCGCCGCGTGCGGTCGTGCAGTTCACCTGCACGGGCAGGGCTGTGGGCAAGATGCGCAACGAGTTGGACGTGCGCATGGTGCAGCCGATGGAGGAACGGTTCGAACTGGCCACGGATGAGGGGCCGTTTCACGGCGGTGACGCCAGCGCGCCGCCGCCGCTGGCGTTGTTCGTCGGCGGGCTGACCGGCTGTATCATGACCCAGATCCGGGCCTTTGCGAAACGGTTGGGCGTGGGGCTTGCCGATCTGCGGGTGGAGACCCGCGTGTGCTGGGACTGGGCGGCGAAGGGGCGGGTGTATGAAACCGCGCCGAAATCCTTTGAGATCGACATATGGATCGACAGCGACGCGCCACGGCAGGATCAGCTGGCGCTGGTGGCGGCGGCGCGCAAGGGCTGTTTCATCGAGCAGACGCTGGGGCAGGGAAACACGATAACCCACAGGCTGCGCGACGGGGATGGCTGGGTGGCGGTGGACTGACGCCGCTCAGCCGTGCCATTGCCGCGCGCCCGGCGCGCCCAGTTGCAGAAGATCGACGGCGCGGGCGGCGATCTGGTCGATCACGTCCTGAAGGCTTTGTGGTTTGAGATAGAAGGCCGGGACCGGCGGCAGCAGGATCGCGCCCATTTCGGTGGCCGCGCTCATGTTGCGCAGGTGCGCAAGCGTCAGCGGGGCTTCGCGGGTGAGCAGGACAACCCGGCGGCGTTCCTTGAGCTGTACCCCGGCGGCGCGGGTCAGCAGCGTGTCGTCCAGCCCGTGCGCGATGGCGGCGAGCGAACGCATGGAGCAGGGCGCGACGATCATGCCCTGGACCGGCACCGAGCCCGAGGCGATGGCGGCGCCCATATTGTCGATATTGTGGATATGGGTGGCGCGCGCGTGCAACTCGTCCACCGCACCCTTGCCGATCTCTTCGGCCAGGGTAAGACGCGCGGCGCGCGAGATCACCAGGTCGATCCCGGCCCCGAGCGCGGCAAGGCGCTGGGCGGCGGCCAGTGCCAGCGCGGCGCCCGAGGCGCCGGAAACGCCCAGGATCACGCGCGGCGCGCTCATGACGACAGCCCTGGCAACACGCGCGCCACAAGGGCCTGGGCAAAGTCCAGATCCGCGGGTGCGGTGGCCATGACAGTGCCCCAGTCACGTTGGGTCTCGCTGCCGATCTTGTTGGTGGCATCCAGGCCGATCTTGCCGGCCAGCCCCGGCCGGGGCGAGGCGAAATCGAGGTAGTCCATGGGTGTGTTGTCCAATGTGAGAAGATCGCGCGACGGATCCATGCGGGTGGCCAGCGCCCAGGCGATATCGTCCCAGTTGCGCACGTCGATATCGTCATCCACGACGATGACCATCTTGGTATAGCTGAATTGCGGCAGCATCCCCCAAAGCGCCATCATCACCCGCCGGGCCTGGCCGGGATAGCGTTTGGCGATGGACACGACAGCAATGCGATAGGAACAGGCCGCCGGGGGCAGCCAGACATCGCGGATCTCGGGGATCTGGGCGCGGATCGTCGGCAGGGCGAGGCGGTTGAACACCTCTCCGATAATGGCCGGTTCGTCGGGCGGGCGCCCGGTATAGGTGGACAGGTAAAGCGGATCGCGCCGGTGGGTTATGGCGCTGACGCGCATCACCGGAAAAGGATCGGCCGGGTTGTAATACCCGGTATGATCGCCAAACGGGCCTTCGGGCGCGCTTTCGCCGGGATGGACCCAGCCTTCCAGCACGATCTCGGCCTCGGCGGGGACCAGCAGAGGCACCGTTTTCGCGGGCACGAGCCGGGTCCGCGCGCCGTTCAGAGCGCCCGCGAAGGTAAGTTCCGACACGGTTTCGGGCAAGGGCAGCGCGGCAGAGAGAAGCGTTGCCGGATCGGCGCCCAGCACCACGGCGACGGGCATCGGTTCGTTTGCCGCGATCCATGTGGCGTGATGCCTGGCACCGCCCCGATGCGGCAGCCAGCGCAGGATCAGGCGGGTCCTGTCCAGCACCTGGGCGCGGTAGACGCCCGCGTTATAGGTTTGCGCGGCCTGGGCGGCGCTGTCATGCGGGCGGGTCACAACCACCGGCCAGGTGATCAGCGGACCGGCATCGCCGGGCCAGTGGGTCTGGACCGGGATGGTGCCCAGATCAACGTCGTCGCCTGATTGCATCTCCTGGTGAACCGGTGCGCGCGACACGGTCTTGGGCCGCGCCGCCAGTGCCGCCCGCAGCATGGGCCAGCGCGACAGCGCATCGCGCAGCCCGTCCGGCGGGGTTGGCGCCCGCAAGGCGGCGAGAAAGCTGCCAAGTTCGTCAAGCGCATCCGGCGTAATGCCAAGGCCGGCGGCCACGCGTTCGCCGGTGCCGAACAGGTTGGTGACAACCGGGATGTCAAGCGTGCGGTCCCGCGCATCGCGCGGGGCGGTGAATTTCAGCACCGGCCCGCCCGCTTCCAGCACGGTGCGGTGCACGGCCGTCATCTGGTGGCGCAGCGCCACCGGCTCGGCGATCTCGGTCAAGGCGCCGGTGGAGCGGCAGTGATCCAGAAAGGCGCGCAGATCGGGATATGGCGGCAGGGAGCGGATCGGCATGTCCTCGGTTCAGGTTTTCAGCCCTTATCAGCGCCGGGCGCGCACGGAATTGACATTGATCAATTCGGGGGCGTCGGGGATGGCATAGCGAGGGGTGCGACCACAGAAAATGGAGTCCTGCGTGTCTGTTGCCACTCAGCCGATCCCGATATTCCCGCCCACCGCCGCGATACCGCTGCGCGCCATGCCCCTGGCGCCCCTGTCGCTGGCCCTGACCGCCGCCTGCCGCCGGATATCGCGCGCGCATCCGGGGCTGATCCGCCGGCTGGGAGAGCATGACCACTGTGCCTTTGCGCTGGACCCGACCGACCTGCCGGTGGTGCTGTTGCTGGAGCCGAACGGCGGTGTGCCCAGGCTGCGCGTGATGCGCGGCGAGGTTGCGAGCGATGCGCGCATTTCCGGCCCGCTGGCGGCGCTGATCGGGCTGGTTCACGGGGCGTTTGATGGCGACGCGCTGTTTTTCTCGCGCGATCTGGTGATTTCGGGCGATACCGGCGCGGCGCTGGCGCTGCGCAACGCGGTGGATGACGCCGAGCTGGATCTGGCCGAGGAATTCTCCGCCATGACCGGCCCGCTGGCAGCGCCGATGCGGCGCATCTTCGCCATGGCCGAGCGGCGCACCGGTGTGGCGCTGACCCGGCCCGAGGAGGCGGGGACATGGTGATGGAAATCGTTTGCCCGGCAGGCACCCCGGCGGCCCTGCGCGCGGCGGTGAAGGCCGGGGCGCATACCGTCTATTGCGGCTTTAACGATGAAACCAACGCGCGCAACTTTCCGGGGCTGAATTTCGACCGCTCGGAAATGCGCGAGGGCATCCGCTTTGCCCATGCGCATGGCGCGAAAGTGCTGGTGGCGATCAACACCTTTCCGAGTGCGGGCAACGAGGCACTGTGGCACCGCGCGGTGGCGGATGCCGAGGCCTGCGGCGCGGATGCGATCATTCTGGCCGATATCGGGTTGCTGGATTACGCCGCGCGCCACCATCCCGGCCAGCGGCGGCATTTGTCGGTGCAGGCGGCGGCGGCCAATGCCGACATGATCAATTTCTACGCCGGCACGTTCGGCGTAAAGCGCGTGGTGCTGCCGCGCGTGCTGTCGGTGCCGGAAATCGCCGCGATCAATGCCGAGACCGGGGTGGAAACAGAGGTCTTCGTGTTTGGCGGGCTGTGCGTGATGGCTGAAGGGCGCTGTTCGCTGTCGTCCTATGTCACGGGGCGGTCCCCCAACATGAACGGGGTATGTTCCCCGGCCAGCCATGTGGATTATCACGAGGAAAACGGCGTGCTGGATGCGCGGCTGGGCGGTTACACGATTCACCGCACCGGCAATGGCGAAAGCGCGCCCTATCCGACCTTGTGCAAAGGCTGTTTCGGCGCCGGGGAGAAGGCAGGGCATCTGTTTGAAGACCCGGTGAGCCTGAACGCGGAAAAGCTGATCCCGCAGTTGCACAAGGCCGGTGTCACCGCGCTCAAGATCGAGGGGCGGCAGCGGTCGCGATCCTATGTGGCGCAGGTGGTGCGCAATTTCCGCGCCGCGGTGGACGCGCTGGAGGATGGCCGGCCCCTGCCCGAGGGCATGTTGGCGGGGCTGAGCGAAGGGCAGGCCATGACAACCGGTGCCTACAAGAAGACCTGGAGATAAGACATGCAGCTGACCGTTGGACCCAACCAGTTTTTCTGGCCCGCTGCCCGGTGGCGCGACTTTTATGACGACGTGGCGGCGTCGCCGGCTGAGCGCGTGGTGCTGGGCGAGTTGGTGTGTTCAAAGCGGATGCCGTTTTATCAGGACTGCATTCCCGGCGCGGTGGAGCGATTGCAGGGCGCGGGCAAGGCCGTCGCGCTGACCAGCCTCGCGCTGATCACTCTCAAGCGTGAGCGCAAGGCGATGGCGGAACTGGCTGAAATGGGCGTGGAGGTGGAAGTCAACGATCTGACCGCGCTGGCCTATCTGCCCGAAGGCGCGGCGTTTTCGGTGGGGCCGCTGGTGAATGCCTATAACGAGGGCACGCTGGGCTGGCTGGCCGGGCGGGGTGCGACGCGGGTGTGCCTGCCGCCGGAATTGCCGCTGCAATCGGTGGAAACGCTGGCCCGCAAGGGGCGCGATCTGGGGGTGGAGATCGAAGTTTGGGGGCATGGCCGCGTGCCGCTGGCAATCTCGGGGCGGTGTTATCATGCGCGGCTGCACGGGCGGACCAAGGACAATTGCCAGTTTGCCTGCGAGGACGATCCGGACGGGTTGGATGTGCGCACTCTGGAGGATCAGCCGTTTCTGGCGATGAACGGTGTGCAGACGCTTTCGGACAGTTTTGCCTGCATGGCCCATCAGGTGGCGGCGCTGCGCGATGCCGGGGTGACGGCGCTGCGCCTGTCGCCGCAATCGCATGGGTTTGCGGCGTTGTGCGGATGGTATCGGGATTTGCTTGAGGGCCGCATGTCGGCCGGGGCGCTGGTGGCGGCGGTGCAGGCGGCGCAACCGGATGTGCGCTTGTCCGACGGGTTCCTGACCGGGGAACGGGGCGTGGCGTGGTCGGGCGCGCGGGGCGCGGCCTGACGGGAGGGTGCGATGAAGATCGGGTATGTCAGTTCGACGAAAAAGGGCGAGACCGACGCGGTGCTGTCCAGCCTTGCCGACGCGTTGCGCGCTGGCGGGCGGCAGGTGGCCGGGATCGTCAGGGATCAGGGCCATGCCAGCCGGTTCGAAAATGGGTGCGATATGAAGGTTCGGGTGTTGCCCGACGGCCCGGTTATCGCGATCACTCAGGAGCTGGGCGCCGGGTCGGGGGCCTGTCGGCTGGACCCGGAGGCAATTGCGCGTTCCGTGGCTTTGGTCGAGGGGCGGGGATTGCACGGTGCCGAGCTGTTCATTCTTAACAAGTTTGGCCCCGAGGAAGCCGCCGGGCGCGGGTTTCGCGATGTGATCGCGGCGGCGCTGGACCAGGGTGTGCCGGTGCTGGTGGGTGTTGGGCGCGGCATCCTGCCCGAATTTGTCGATTTCGCCGGCGAGATGGCGACGCCGTTGCCCGCCGATGCCGAGGCGTTGCGGGCCTGGTGCGCAAAGGCATGTGCCTAGGGTCAGGACCCATTAATCCTGCACCACTGGCGCCAAATCCGCGAAATATCGGGGGTTTGACGCGCGCCGGACATAGTGGCTCTATTTCCAAGCGTGCCAAGCCGCTGGGATGAAGTGGATTTGGCGTCCTGCGGATTTGACGGATTTGCCGCCTGACGTCCTTTCAATGCCTTGAAATAGAACCACTATTCCTGCGGCATTGTACGTAGTCAGACAGCAAATCTGTTAAACCAGTGGTGCAGGATTAATGGGTCCTGACCCTAAAGGCTTTTCCAGAGTTGATTGGCGGCAAAGGCGGCGTGATAGAATCCGGTTTGCAGCCGTCGGGCGCGGATGGGCCTGGGCGGGCTCACCGGGATTGGCAGGCTGTCGGGATCGGCGCCCGAGAGCAGATCGGCCAGCGCCTTGCCGAACAATGTGCCCGTTGTGATGCCGCGCCCGTTATAGCCGATCGGTGCAAATAGCCCGTCTTCCAGCCGATGCATGCGGAAAACGTGATCGGGCGTCATGGCGATCCGGCCGTGCCAGGGTGTGCCCGGATCGACCGGCCCGAGATCGGGGAACAGGCGGGCCAGTTGCTTGCGGGCCCAGCGGCGCGACAGGGCGCCATCGGGGCCATGAACCGCGCCCATCGACCCGATGATCAGCCGCCCGTCGCCGTCGCGGCGCAGCGAGAACATGATCGGCGCGGTGTCCCACAGACCCTGCCCGCCCTTCAGGATCGCATCGGCCCGCGCGCCAAGCGGTTCGGTGGCGACCTGAAAGAAGTGGATGGTGGTAAAGAGCTTTTCCAGGCCGGGCCAAAGCGTGCCGGAATAGGCGTTGGTGGCCAGGACCACGTTGCGCGCGCGGACCGTGCCGCGATCGGTATGCACCAGCCAATGGCCGTTCTCGCGGCGCAGGCGCTGCGCGTCGGTGTGGGTGGATATGCGCGCCCCGGCGCCACGCGCGGCCCGGGCAAGGCCGCGCGCGTATCCCATGGGGTTTATGGTTCCGGCGCGCCGGTCCAGCAGGCCGCCATGAAACCGCCGGGTGCCGGTCATTTCGGCGGTCTGTGCGGGCGTGAGCAGGTCCACCGGAGCGCCCAGGGCCTGCCACTGGCTGGCGCGCCGGGTGAGATCGGCAAGGCCGCGCGGCGAATGGGCGGCGTGAATGGTGCCGTTGCGCCGGGGGTCGCAGCGGATCTGGTGCGTTTCGATCAGCGAGAATACGTAAGAGGGCATCTCGCCCAGGGTTGTCACGAGCGATGTGCCAAGCGTGTCGCCCAGCTTGTTGCGCACCTCGCGCGGCGGCAGCCACAGGCCCGCATTGACCAGCCCGACATTGCGGCCCGACCCGCCATGGCCGATGCCCTTGGCCTCGATCACGTGGCAGTCCAGCCCGCGCGCGGCGCCGTGCAGGGCGGTGGACAGCCCGGTATAGCCGCCCCCGACAATGCAGAGATCGCAGGCGGTGTCCCCGTCAAGCGGGGCGGAGTGATCGGGCTCGGCGCCGGAGTGATCCCAGTGGGAGATCGGCGATGTATCGGGGTCTGTCATCAGGGTGAAACGTTTTGGGTACGGGGTGGGCGCGGGGCACTTGAGGACAGTAGGGATTGGCGGCAAGCTGGGAAAGTGGGAAATGAGGCAGGTTGCCAGATTTCGAGGAGTGGGGCCAATGGCGAAACTGAAGACATCGGTGAAAGAGATGGTGGCCACCGCGCGCGCCCGGATCGAGGAGATCGAAACGCCGGATCTGATCGCGATGATGGATGACCCGGAGGTGCAGATCGTGGATTTGCGCGACGTGCGCGAACGCCAGAGGCTGGGGTACATTCCGGGCAGTTTCCATTGCCCGCGCGGGATGCTGGAATTCTGGGTGGACCCGGAAAGCCCTTATTTCAAAGAAGTTTTCGCGGAAGATCGCAAGTTTGTCTTTCATTGCGCCTCGGGGTGGCGTTCGGCGCTTTCGGTGGCGCTTTTGCAGGATATGGGGTTTGAAGCGGCGCATCTGAAAGAGGGGTTTTCAACATGGGAAAAACACGGTGGGCCGGTGGTTTTTCCCGAGCCGAGAGAGCGGTGACGCGGTGGTTGGAAAGGTGTGCGACAGGGCCTAGGGTGGTGCACGGACAAGCCTGGAAGGGAGAGGCATGAGCACCCAGCGCCATTCGACACATGACGCCGAGGCCGACAGGCGGAACGATCACATCAGGATCTATGTGAACGGGCATATTGTGCCAAAAGATCAGGCGGTTGTGTCGGTTTACGACAGCGGCTTCATGCTGGGTGACGGCATGTGGGAGGGGATGCGGCTTTACGACGGCGAATGGGCGTTTTTCGAGGAACACATGGACCGGCTGTTCGGCGCGCTCAAGGCGGTGGCGCTGTCGATCGAGGAAGGGCCACAGGATATCCGGGACATTCTGGACCGGACAGCGGCGGCGAACGGGATGACGGGCGATGCCCATTGCCGCCTGATGATCACGCGGGGACGCAAGGCCAAGCCGTTTCAGCACCCCGGCCTGTCGCGGTTCGGGCCGACAATCGTGGCCATTGTCGAGCATTCCAGGCCGGCGCAAAGCACTCAAAAACAAGGTATTAAGCTGGCAAGTGTGCCGCAGGTGCGGGGCTTGCCGCATAGTCAGGATGCCAAGTTCAACAGCCATTCCAAGCTGACTTGCGTGATTGCCTGTCTACAGGCCGAACAGGCCGGGGCGGATGAGGCGCTGATGCTGGACCCGCATGGATTCGTGAACACCACCAATGCCTGCAATTTCTTCATCGTGCGCCGGGGCGAGGTTTGGACCTCGACGGGGGATTACTGCATGAACGGGGTGACGCGGCAAAAGGTGATCGACCTGTGTCACGAAAACGGTATCCCCCTAAAAGAAAAGAACTATTCGCTGTATGTAGCCTATGGCGCGGACGAGGCATTTCTGACCGGCACCTTTGGCGCCCAGACGCCGGTGGCCGAGATCGACGGGCGGATTATCGGCACCGGGGAACGGCCCGTAACAACGCGACTCCGGGCGCTGTACAAGCAGGCGATCGCCGATAACGTGGCGGCGCAAAAGGCGGCGCGGGGCCGGTAAAACCCGTGTCGGTATCGCGTCGGTATCACGTCGGTATTGCACCGGTGCCGATCGGGCGCGGCGCGGGCGGGGGAAATTCGGGGAATTGCCACAGTTCGACCTCTTGCCCGATGCGGTTGGCGGTGTCGACAAGTCGCGTGGCCCAGGCGCCCAGCTGATCAAATCCGGTGCGGTGCGTCGGCCCGGTGATCGACAGCGCGCCAAGCACGCGCCCGGCCCGGTTCAGCACCGGGGCCGCGATGCAGATGATACCGGGTTCGTGCTCTTCCCGGTCATAGGCAACGCCGTGCAGGCGAATGTCTTCCAGCGCGGCGCGCAGTGCCCGTTCGCTGCACAAGGTATGATCGGTGAACCGGTGATAGCTTTGCAGCGCCAATGCGCGCGACAGGTCCGGTTCGGGCAGGAAGGCCAGCATCGCCTTGCCCACGCCGGTGCAATAGGCCGGGGCCACCTTTCCGGCCTGCGAATACATGTCGACCGGCTTGTTCGCCTCGCGCTTGTCGACATACAGCACCTGACCGGCATCCAGTTGTGCCAGGTGCACGGTTTCGGGAATGTCGCGGGACAGGCGATCGAGGAAGGGGCGGGCCGCCGGGGCCAGCGCGTTTTGCGCCCAGGCCGCGTGGGCCAGCCGCACCAGCCGCATCCCCGGCGCATAGGTTTGGGCCGCGCCATCATAGGCCAGCATACGCTGATTGGTGAGGGATTGCAGAAGGCGATAGAGCGTCGCCTTGGGCAAGGTGCTGCGCGCCTGAATCCGGGCAAAACGTACAGGGTGGCCGAAATCGGCCACAAGCGTCAGCACATCGCAGGCTTTGCCCACGGTTCCATTCTCGGCCATGTATCCTATCCCTCTTGCGGCCCGTGTCCGGGCGGTTTGTGTTGACAAACCCGCCGCGCGTGCGGTGTAAGGTTTCATTATGTAATATTAGGTTTCAATATGTGGAACCGCAAGGGGCGTGACCGGCGGACGATGCGGCGCGCGGAGAGTCTGGAGCGGGTGATGAGCGTAACGGCGGAATGGATTGCGGTGGACTGGGGCACATCCCGGTTGCGGGCCTTTGCGATGCGGGGCGAAACGGCATTGGCCGAAGTCAGCGGCGATCAGGGGATGGGGCGGCTGGCGCGCGATCGGTTCGAGCCCGCCTTGCTGGAAATGATCGCGCCCTGGCTGGGCGACGGGGCGACGGATGTGATCGCCTGTGGCATGGTGGGCGCCCGTCAGGGATGGGCCGAGGCGCCCTATGCGGCGGTCCCGGCGAGGCCGCTGCCAGACCGGCCAATGCGCGTGCCGGACACGGATACGCGGCTGCGGGTCTATCTGGTGGCAGGGCTGAAACAGGCGCGGCCCGCCGATGTGATGCGCGGCGAAGAGACCCAGATCGCGGGATTTCTTGCGCAAAACCCTGGCTGGGACGGGGTGATCTGCCTGCCGGGCACGCATACGAAATGGGCCCATGTCAGCGCCGGGGAAGTGGTGAGTTTCCAGACCTTCATGACGGGCGAGATGTTTGACCTGTTGTCGGGAAAATCGGTGCTGCGCCATTCGGTGGGGGCGGGATGGGACAGGGCGGCCTTTGACGCGGGGCTGGACATCACCCTGTCGCAACCCGAGCAACTGGCCGGGCGGTTGTTCGGCATCCGTGCGTCCGATCTGCTGGACGGGATCGATGGCGGCGCGGCGCGGGCACGGCTTTCGGGGTTGCTGATCGGGGCAGAGATGCGCGCGGCGCGGCCCTATTGGCTGGGCCAGCGCGTGGCGGTGATCGGCGCCGGGGCGATGGCGGGCATCTATGGCGATGCGCTGAGGGCGCAGGGCGTGCCGGTTGAGATACAGGATTGCAATGCGATGACGCTGGCCGGGCTGGTGGCGGCGCGCAACATGGTGGAGACCGGGATATGAGCAGGGCCTTGATCGCTATTTTGCGGGGCGTCACGCCGGACGAGGCCGTGCCGGTTTGCGCGGCGCTGATCGATGCGGGGATAAAGAGGATCGAGGTGCCGTTGAATTCGCCCGATCCGCTGAAGAGCATCGGGGCCATGGTGGTGGCCTGCGGCGACCGGGCGTTGATCGGGGCAGGCACGGTGCTGAGTGTGGCGCAGGTGGATGCGGTGGCCGGGGTTGGTGGCCGGCTGATCGTGTCGCCCAATTGCGACGGCGCGGTGATCGCGCATACACGGGCGCTTGGGCTGGAAAGCTGGCCGGGGATATTCACCCCCAGCGAAGCCTTTGCCGCGCTGGGCGCCGGGGCGACCGGGCTGAAGCTGTTTCCGGGCAATATGGCCGGGCCGGGCGGGCTGGCGGCGCTGCGCGCGGTGCTGCCGGCGGGAACGCAGGTTTTTGCGGTGGGCGGCGCGGGACCGGCGAATTTCGCGCAATGGCGGGCGGCCAGCGCGGATGGGTTCGGCATCGGGTCGGCCCTGTACAGGCCGGGCATGACCGTGGAGGATGTGCGCGAACGCGCTGTTGCGCTGGTACGCGCCTATGACGAGGTAATGACATGAGTCGGGTTTATGACGAACGGGTCTGTGCGTTGGGGGAGGGGCCGTTGTGGCATCCGCTTCGCAAACAGTTGTTCTGGTTTGATATTTTGGGAAAGCGGTTGCTGAGCCGGGAGGGTGAGGCGCCGTTGGAATGGGCGTTTGACGAGTATGTTTCGGCGGCTGGCTGGGTGGATCGCGAAACGCTGATTCTGGCCTCGGAAACCGGGTTGTGGCGGTTCGATCCGGGCAGCGGGCAGCGGGATTTGCTGGTGCCGCTGGAGGCGGACAACATGGCGACGCGCAGCAATGACGGGCGGGCCGACCCGCAGGGCGGGTTCTGGATCGGGACGATGGGCAAGGGCGCCGAGCCGAAGGCGGGCGCGATATACCGATATTACAGGGGCGAGTTGCGCAAGCTGGTGCCGGACGTGTCGATTTCCAATGCGATCTGTTTCGCGCCGGGGGGCGGGCTTGGCTATTACACCGATACGCTGAGCGGGCGGGTGATGCGCTGGGCGCTGGACCGGGACACCGGCTGGCCGATCGGCGCGGCGGAGGTTTTCGTGGACCAGCGCGCGGAGGGGCTGAACCCGGATGGCGCGGTGACGGATGCCGAGGGCAATGTGTGGATCGCGCAATGGGGGGCATCGCGCGTGGCGGCCTATGCCCCGGACGGGACATTCCTGCGCGCGGTCGGGGTGGGCGGGCGGCATTCGTCCTGCCCGGCCTTTGGCGGCGCGGAAATGACATCGCTGTTCTGCACCACGGCGCTGGAGCACCTGTCGCCCGAGGTGGTGGCGGCGGAGCCACAGAACGGGATGACCTTTGTGTGTGAGAACGTCACCCGAGGGCAGGCGGAACCGGCGGTTATCTTGTAGTACGGATCGGCATTTTCAGGGGGATGGGCGGGCTTTGGCGCAATTTAGTGTCGCAGTTGCCCGATTTCTCGACAGATTGCGAATTCGGGGCTTTACACTCCTGTCATATGGTCGCTTTTGTTGGGTGTACCGTCGTGTACGCGACGATACGCCCTGCGATTTGCCCAGCCAGACCTTAGTCAGGTCCAGCGATGGAGGACCCGTTGAAGCCGACCGACACCAACGACCCTGAATATTTCCACAAAGTCGTCGATTGCCAGTTTGCCTGCCCGGCGCATACGCCGGTGCCGGAATATATCCGGCTGATCGCTCAGGAACGATATACCGACGCCTACATGATCAACTGGGAAAGCAACGTCTTTCCCGGCGTGCTGGGACGCACCTGTGACCGGCCCTGCGAGCCGGCCTGCCGACGCGGGCGGGTCGAGGAAGAGCCGGTGGCGATCTGCCGGCTGAAACGGGTGGCGGCGGATTTCAAGGGCGACGTGAAGGGGCTGATGCCCGGGGCAGGTCCGAAGAACGGCAAGAAGATCGCGCTGATCGGGGGCGGACCGGCCTCGTTGACGGTGGCGCGGGACCTGGCGCCGCTGGGCTATGAGATGCACCTTTTTGATGCCCAGGAAAAGGGCGGCGGGTTCATGCGCTCCGAGATCCCCACGTTCCGCCTGCCGGTCGAAGTGTTGGACGAGGAAGTGAACTATGTGCTGGACATGGGGGTTCATGCGCATTTCAACACCTATGTCGACAGTCTGCAAAGCGTTCTGGACAAGGATTATGACGCGGTTTTCGTGGGTTGCGGCGCGCCGCGCGGGCGGGATTTGCCGAACCTGCCGGGCCGCACCGAGGCCGGGGCCAATATCCATATCGGGCTGGACTGGCTGGCCAGCGTTGCCTTTGACCATATCAAGAGCATCGGCAAGCGGGTGATTGTGCTGGGCGGGGGCAATACGGCGATGGATTGCTGCCGCACGTCGCGCCGGCTGGGCGGCGAGGACGTGAAGGTGATCGTGCGCTCCCCGTTCGAGGACATGAAGGCCAGCCCCTGGGAAAAGGAGGATGCCATCCACGAAGGCATTCCGATTCTCGACAATCACGTGCCCAAGGAATTCGTGCACAAGGACGGCAAGCTGGTTGGCATGACCTTTGAAAAGGTCGAGGCCCAGTATGACAAGGACGGCAAGCGCAGCCTGGTACCGACCGGTGAAGACCTGGTTCATGTCGCCTGTGATGACGTTCTGATCGCCATCGGGCAGGAAAACTCCTTTCCCTGGATCGAGAAATCGACAGGGGTGCGGTTTACCAGCTGGGGCACGCCGATCATCAATGACGATGAAACGTTCCAGTCGACCAACAAGAAGGTGTTCTTTGGCGGCGATGCCGCCTTTGGCCCGGCCAATATCATCACCGCGGTGGCGCATGGCCACAAGGCGGCGGTATCGATCGACATGTATTGCCGGGGGCTTGACCCAGAGGTTGGCCGCCCCGATCCGCATGTCACGCTGGTAAGCCAGAAGATGGGCATTCACGAATGGAGCTATGACAGCATCCCGGTGACGGACAAGCGTGAAGCCGTACCTCTGGTGGATCTGGAGCAGGCGCTGAAAAGCAAGACGCTGGAGGTGGAGCTGGGCTTTGACGCCGAGACAGCCTTTGTACAGGCGGAACGCTGTTTGAACTGTGATGCGCAGACCGTGTTCACCGAGTCCGCCTGTATCGAGTGCGACGCCTGCACCGATATCTGTCCGACCAGCTGTATCAGCTTTGTCGAGAATGCCGAAGAGCCGGAGCTGCGCCAGAACCTGTTGGTGCCGGCCGACAACGCGGAACAGGATCTTTACGTGTCGGGCGAATTGCCCACCGGCAAGGTGATGGTCAAGGACGAAGACGTGTGCCTGCATTGCGGCCTGTGCGCCGAACGCTGTCCGACGGCGGCCTGGGACATGCAGAAATTCTATTACACAATGGCCAAGGCGGCCCCGGTTCTGGTGGAGGCGGCAGAATGAAACAGATCAAGGGCATCAACGATTTTGTCGTCAAGTTCGCCAATGTGAACGGCACCGGATCGGCCAGCGCCAACCATTTGTTTGCCAAGGCGATTTTCCGCATGGGCATTCCGGTGAGCCCGCGCAATATCTTTCCGTCCAATATCCAGGGCCTGCCCACGTGGTACGAGGTGCGCGTGAGCAAAAAGGGCTATCTGGGCCGCCGGGGCGGGGTGGACATGATGGTATGTGTCAACCCGCAGAGCATGGAAAAGGACATCGCCAGCGTCGAGCCGGGCGGCTATTTCCTGTATGACAGCACCAAGCCGCTGGCCAACCACATGAAGCGCGACGACATCACCATTCTGGGCGTGCCGCTGACCGAGATGTGTATGCGCGAATACACGGTTCCGCGCCTGCAACAGCTTCTCAAGAACGTGGTCTATGTGGGCGCGATGGCGGCGTTGCTGGATATTGATTTCCGGGTGCTGAAAGACCTGCTGAACGACCAGTTCAAGGGCAAGGAAAAGCTGATCAGCTCGAACGTGCACGCGCTGGAGATGGGCTATCAGTTCGCCAAGGAAAACTTTCAGTGCCCGCTGCCGATCCGGCTGGAGCGCAAGGGCGGCAACGTGGCGCCGCATATCCTGGAAAAACCGCATATCCTGATGAACGGCAACACCGCTGCCGCGCTGGGCGCGATCTATGGCGGGGCGACGGTGGCGGCGTGGTATCCGATCACGCCCTCGACCAGCGTCGTGGATGCCTTTGCAAAATATGCCGAGCGGATGCGGATAGATGCGGGCAGCGGCAAGAAGAATTTCGCCATCGTGCAGGCCGAGGACGAACTGGCGGCGATGGGCATGGTTGTGGGCGCAAGCTGGAACGGGGCGCGGGCCTTTACCGCGACATCCGGCCCCGGTCTGAGCCTGATGAGCGAGTTTCTGGGGCTGGCCTATTTCGCCGAGGTGCCGGTGGTGCTGATCGATGTGCAGCGGTCGGGCCCGTCGACGGGGATGCCGACGCGCAGCCAGCAATCCGACATCCTGGCCGCGGCCTATGCCAGCCATGGCGACACCAAGCAGGTGCTGCTGTTTCCGGCTACGCCGCGCGAATGTTTCGACATGACGGTGCAGGCGTTTGACCTGGCCGAGCGGTTGCAGACCCCGGTGATCATGATGACCGATCTGGACCTGGGCATGAATGACTGGATGTCGCCGCCGCTGGAATGGGACGACAATTACGAGATGGACCGGGGCAAGGTGCTGGATGCCGAAGGGCTGGACAGTGTCGAAAAATGGGGCCGGTATCTGGACGTGGACGGCGATGGCATCTGTTATCGCACCCTGCCGGGCACCCATCCGGACAAGGGCGCGTATTTCACACGCGGTTCTTCCAAGAACGAGATGGCGGTCTATTCCGAAAGTGGCGAGGATTACGTGCAAAACGTGGACCGGTTGCTGCGCAAGTTCGAAACCGCCAAATCCTATGTGCCCAAGCCCAAGACCCACCCGCCGATCAAGGTGAAGAAACCCAAGACCGATCTGAAGCTGGGGGCGCTGTTCTTTGGCACCTCGGCATCGCCGGCCTATGAGGCGGTGGAGATGTTGGCGCCCGAAGGCTATCCCATTGATACGATGCGTATTCGGGCGTTTCCGTTCCATGAAAGCCTGGACCGGTTCATCCATGACCACGACATGGTGTTCGTGATCGAGCAGAACCGGGACGGGCAGATGCGCCAGTTGATCATGAACGAATGCGAGATTGCGCCGGATCGGCTGACCTCGGTGCTGAATTATTCCGGCACGCCGATCACGGCGCGCACCATTGCCCACCAGATCCGACAGGCGCTCAAAACCAAGAGCGCCGAGATCGTGCCCCTGAAACGGGAGACTGCCTGATGTCTTATATCAAACCGAAATTCCGCCATCCGCGCCTGCCGGCCAATCGGCTGGGATTCACCGTGGCCGATTATGACGGCGCGATTTCGACGCTGTGCGCGGGCTGCGGGCATGACAGCATTTCCGCCGCGATCCGCAATGCGTGTTTCGAATCCTCGATCCCGCCGCATCGGATTGCCAAGGTCAGCGGCATTGGCTGTTCGTCCAAGATGCCGACCTACTTCCTTGGAAAATCGCATGGTTTCAACTCGGTACATGGGCGGATGCCGTCAGTGGCGACGGGTGCGAGCCTGGCCAATCGCGACCTGACCTATATAGGCGTGTCGGGCGATGGGGACACCGCGTCCATCGGGATGGGGCAGTTCATCCATCTGATCCGGCGCAATGTGAACATGACCTATATCGTGGCCAACAATGGCTGTTACGGGCTGACCAAGGGGCAGGACAGCGCGACGGCGGATCTGGGTTCGGTGGCCAAGGGCGGCGCGGTGAACCCGTTCGAGGGGATCGATCTGGCGTCCCTGGCGATCCTGCAAGGCGCGAGTTTTGTGGCACGGTCGTTTTCGGGCGACAAGGGGCAGCTGGAGCCGCTGATCCGGGCGGCGATGGCGCATAAGGGATTTGCATTCATCGACGTGGTAAGCCCCTGCGTGACGTTCAACAACCACGTGGGATCGACCAAGAGCTATACGGAAACGCGCGAGCATCTGGATGCAATGCCGCTGGATTTTGTGCCCATGCGCGACGAAATCACGACGCAATATGCCGAAGGCACCACGCAGAACGTGACGCTGCATGACGGTTCGGTGATCCATCTGCACAAGGCGGATTCCAGTTACAGGACGGATGATCGCCGTGCGGCGATGGACTCGGTCCAGCAGGCGGATGAGGACGGTCGGATTCTGACCGGGCTTTTGTTCCTTGACCCGGATTCGCAGGATCTGAACCAGAGCCTGAACCTGGCGACACGCCCGCTGAACGAGTTGGGCAAGGACGAGCTTTGCCCCGGATCGAAGGTGTTGAAGTCGATCAATGAGGGGCTTCGGTAAACAGAGTTGCACCGCACCGAACGGCGGGGCGGATGTCCGCGCCACCGAATCGGGGGTTAACGCCTTGTTTTGTCGGGTTTCGGCAGTCGGTAACACGTCGGTATTATGTCGGTATTGCGTCGGTATGGTTTGGCGCATTTTGGAGCATGGGCGGTGTTAACCGGGGGGGCGCAAGGGTTTGCTAACGATTGCCGCGTGACAAGGACGGGCGCGGCGCGGTAGCGTGCAGCATGAAACAAGTTCCCAAGAAAACCACCGATGATGCGCTGATCCAGGAATTTCTGGACAAGGGCGGTAAAGTGACCGTCGGCGAAACCAAACCGCCCAAGCCCGAACTGGGCCTGAGCAAGAACGCCTGGAATGCCAAGCTGACCAAGGAAGAGAAAGCCGCCCGCGACGGGAAGTGAGGCTTGCGGCGCGGGCAGGATGCCGCCCGGCCGGGTGGGTGAATTTAACATTCCATATATTGAATACTATTCGTAGTGGTGCTATATCTCCTCCAGACCCGGGCCGCGTGGCCCGACCATGAGGAGAAATGAGATGACCCTTGACCGTGCCGTACTGGCCTTTGCCGGCGTGATGGTTCTTTTGAGCGTGCTTCTGACCGTGTTCGTGCATCCGATGTGGGTGTGGTTCACCGTGTTCGTTGGAGCGAACATGCTGCAATCGGCCTTTACCGGCTTTTGCCCCGCCGCGATGATCTTCAAGGCGATCGGGTTCAAGCCCGGGAACGCTTTCTGAGACACTGACAGGTTGCAGTGAAACAAGCCCCGCCGGTTTGGCGGGGCTTTTTGCGTTTGGGGAGGAGCCGGGTAGCGCCCGACCGAGGGTGGGCGAGCCTTCAGTTTTGGCCGGGTGGTTTATGGTGCCAAGTGCTGCAGACGGTTGTGCGGAGTGGAGAAGGTGCAAAATCGCCCGCCCATGGGGCGGTCGGGCGATGCCCGGCGGCTTGCTTTGCAAGCCTTGATTCCGGGTTGGTGTGATGAAAATTTACTTCATACTTCCAAAAATCTTGCTCAGGTTAGTTTTCGTTAGTCTGAATGACGTTCTTGCGAATGGGATTGCCTCGATACTCAAGTCTTCCAATAAATAGCGGTCCACGGTCGTGGGCTCGATACGCACAGGTTCCTTTTTCCCAGTAGTTTGGTTTGTGGCATCGCCATCAAAGAATATCTGTCCGTTAGAAACAGTCATATGGCGGATGTAAAGATTTTGACCTTTGCCGATTCCTATCCCAGTGATTTCTTTTCGTTCTGATACCGCAGCATCCCTTTCATGGCGATTAGAGGAGATAAAGTACAACTTCTCAAGCCATCTATTTTCACTATGAAAAGGCTGGATTTGCTCCAGAAGCTGAAACAATAAGGCATTCTTTTGATGTAGTTCGTGGAGCTGATCTTTTTGGAGTCGCGACAAAAACCTCTCACTTGACGTTGTGACAGGAAAATAGATATTTGGCTTACCGCTTCCCGCTTTTCGCGAGTTGTACTTTTCCCATATCTGATTCATCGCCCGATCTAGGAGCAAGTGTAGTTTGACAATTACGTCAGTGATGTCACTGGCAAGCGCATCGACGTTTTTCGAAGCTTCAAATTCTCGCTCCGCTTCGTCGATGTCTTTTTCTATTCTGCGTAGTTTTGTTTGAAAAGATATAGGCAGTGTCACCCGGACAGCTCCTTCTCATTGATGGAAGCCAGTGACGTTAGTAAACCTGTTTCCATTCAGTCTACCGAATACTTTTTCCTATACTTCAACCATGTCGGCATTTTCCGCCTCACACCATCCCAACGGTGCGCGCACGCGCCTTTTGTGCCAAAAGACGCTGCCGCGCACTATGAGCGTTTGACGAGGTCAAACACTCACCGCGTAAACTTCTTATGCTTCAGCCGTTTCGGCTCAAGCGCATCGGCCCCCAGACGGCGTTTCTTGTCTTCTTCGTAATCCTCGAAGTTGCCTTCGAACCATTCCACGTGGGCTTCGCCCTCGAACGCCAAGATATGCGTACAGATCCGGTCGAGGAAGAAGCGGTCGTGGGAGATGACCACGGCGCAGCCTGCGAAATCGACGAGCGCGTCTTCCAAGGCACGCAGGGTTTCGACGTCGAGGTCGTTGGTCGGTTCGTCGAGGAGGAGGACGTTGCCGCCCTCTTTCAGAAGCCGCGCCATGTGCACGCGGTTGCGTTCGCCGCCTGAAAGCAGGTTCAGCGGTTTCTGCTGATCGCCGCCCTTGAAGTTGAAGGACGAGCAATAGGCGCGGGAATTGACCTGTGCGTCACCCAGTTCGATGATTTCGGCACCGCCCGAGATCGACTCCCAGACCGTGTCTTTGGGGTTGAGATCGTCGCGCGACTGGTCGACATAGGAAAGCTGTACCGTGTCGCCAAGTTCGATCGTGCCGCTGTCGGGCGCTTCCTGTCCGGTGAGCATCTTGAACAGGGTCGATTTACCCGCGCCGTTGGGGCCGATCACGCCGACGATGCCGCCGGGCGGCAGGCTGAACGACAGGTCTTCGATCAGTTGCTTGTCGCCCATGTGTTTGGCGAGGTTTTCCACCTCGATCACCTTGGAGCCAAGGCGAGGGCCGTTCGGGATAACGATCTGGGCGCGTGAGATTTTCTCGCGCTCGGACTGGTTCGCCATCTCGTTATAGGCCTGGATACGGGCCTTGGATTTGGCCTGACGGGCCTTTTGGCCCTGCCGCATCCATTCCAGTTCGCGCTCCAGCGTCTTCTGTTTGGATTTGTCCTCGCGGGCTTCCTGTTCCAGACGCTTGGCTTTTTGTTCCAGCCACGCGGAATAGTTGCCCTCGTAAGGGATGCCGCGGCCGCGGTCGAGTTCCAGGATCCAGCCGGTGATGTCATCCAGGAAATAGCGGTCATGGGTGACGATCAGGATCGTGCCCTTGTAGTCGATCAGGTGCTGTTGCAGCCAGGCGATGGTTTCGGCGTCAAGGTGGTTGGTCGGTTCATCCAGCAGCAGCATGTCGGGCGCTTCGAGCAGCAGTTTGCACAGCGCCACGCGGCGGCGTTCACCGCCCGAAAGGGATGCGACATCGGCGTCATCGGGGGGGCAGCGCAGGGCCTCCATCGACACGTCGATCTGGCTGTCCAGATCCCAGAGGTTTTCGGCATCGATCTGGTCTTGCAGGGCGGCCATTTCCTCGGCGGTTTCGTCCGAGTAGTTCATCGCCAGCTCGTTGTAGCGATCGAGGATGGCCTTTTTGCCGGCCACGCCCAGCATGACGTTTTCGCGCACGGTAAGCGTTTCGTCGAGCTGCGGTTCCTGGGGCAGATAGCCGACCTTGGCGCCCTCGGCGGCCCAGGCTTCGCCGGTGAAATCCGTATCCAGCCCGGCCATGATTTTCATCAGCGTGGACTTACCGGCGCCGTTGACGCCGACGACACCGATTTTCACACCGGGAAGAAAGCTCAGGTGGATGTTTTCAAAGCATTTCTTGCCGCCCGGATAGGTCTTTGAGACCCCCTGCATGTGGTAGACGTATTGATAGGATGCCATGGGTGTCGACTCCGTTCGCCAAATGTCATGTTGGCGGGTGTGATAGCGGAGGCCGGGGGCGGGGGCAATGTGGTCGCGCGCTCAGAGGTTTTTTTCAAAAAAGAAATCCGGGTAGGGATCGTCGTTGAAGCGGTCGATCTCGGTCCAGCCGGTGGTTTGGTAAAGCCGGATCGCCTCGGGCAGGGCGGCGTTGGTGTCAAGGCGCAGCGTGGCGATGCCAAGAGTGCGGGCGGTCTTTTCGGCCTGATCCATCAGGCGTTTTGACAGCCCCAGGCCACGCGCCTCGGGCGACACCCAGAGGCGTTTGATCTCGCCATAGCCCTTGTCGGTGCCCTTCACGCCGACACACCCCCGCACCTGCGTCCCGGCATAGGCCACAAGAAAGGCGCCGCGCGGGGCGAGCATATCTGTGGCGTCGGGATCGGCGGACAGGTTCACGTCAAACCCGGTGTCAAAGCGGCGGGCCAGCTCGTCGTAATAGTCCTGGAGGCAGGCGACGGCGTCGGGGCTGCGCGGGTCGACGGTCTGGAAGGTGACGGTGGGGGTATCGGTCATGGCAGGTGCTTGAAGTTTCGGGGTGCGCCGGGACATTAGCGGGATGGGCCATGTGGTCAACCCGGCTTGACAGCCCCGCGCAGGGCAGCGAGGAAGGCGAAGATGCGCGCAGGGTTGCCATATGCCGCGCCCGGTCAGGTGATCGGGCTGTTGGGGGGGTCTTTCGACCCGGCCCATCAGGGGCATGTGCATATCACGCTTGAGGCGATGAAACGGTTCGGGCTGGATCGGGTGTGGTGGCTGGTCAGCCCCGGCAATCCGCTGAAGCCGCGCGGGCCGGCGGCGCTGGAGCGGCGGCTGGCGCGGGCGCGGGCGATGATGCGGCATCCCCGGGTGGCGGTGACGGATTTCGAGGCACGCGCGGGCACCCGCTATACGGCAGAGACCATCGCGGCGTTACAGGCGACCTGGCCGCAGGCGCGGTTTGTCTGGCTGATGGGGGCTGACAATCTGGCGCAGTTTCACCGGTGGAAAGATTGGCAGGAGATCATGCACAGCGTGCCGGTTGGTGTATTGGCGCGGCCCGGCGACCGGGTCGAGGCGCGCACGGCCAAGGCGGCGCAGGTGTTTCGCCATGCGCGGCTGGCGCCGCGTGCCAGCAAGCTGTTGGGGCGGCTGGACGCGCCGCACTGGTGTTTTGTCAATGTGCCGATGGTGGATGCCAGTTCAACCCGCATTCGCGCGCGAGGCGACTGGCGGTAGGTTGGCGCTGGCGATGCCCGCGCCGATGATCAGCGCGAGCCCGGCCCAGGTGGCGGCGTCGGGCAGATCGCGGAACACGACCCAGCCCAGCAGCACCGCGCCGATCAGCTGGAAATAGACAAAGGGTGCCAGCGTGGCGGCGGGCGCGCGGGCATAGGCGAACAGCAGAAGAAAGTTGCCGCCCAGCGAAAACAGGGCGCTGGTAAATGTGAGCCCGATCAGGGTGGGTGTCAATTCGGGCACGGTTTGCAAGCTGAACGGCGTCAGCATGAGGGCGCTGAGGAAAAGCTGGGAAAACAGCAGGCTGGCCGGGCGCGCCACCGGGGAGAGCCAGCGCGAGGCGGTCAGGAAGGCGCCGTAGAACAGGCCAGCGAGCAGGGCAAAGCCGATGCCGGAGCCGGTGCCCGGACCGGGGCCCAGACTGGGGCCCAGACCGGGGCGCACGACCAGCAGAACACCGGCAAAGCCCAGCAGCATGAGCGCGCTGCGCAAGCGCGTGACGCGCTCTCCCAGCAGCAGGACGGACAGAAGATAGCTGAAGATCGGACCGATGAAGAAGGCGGCAAAGACATCGGCCACGGGCGCGCGTTGCAGCGCCATCTGGATTGACAGGATACCCCCCGCCAACAGCGCCGCGCGCAGCCAGATACGCCCGTCGCGCAGGATGCGCAGCGTATCGGGGCGCACCAGCGGCAGCGCGACAAGGCTGCCGATCACAAAGCGGGACCAGGCCACGAAAAACGGGCTGACACCATGTTCGGACGACAGAAGTTTGCCCGCGGTATCGCCCGCGGGGATCATCGACATGGCCAGGAACATCAGCGCCGCAAGTTTCCACATGCGTCGGGCTTAGCACGTGGACCGGCGGGCCAAAAGCGAGATGTAGCCGCTTGTAAGGCGCGGCGCGGCGGGGTTAGTGTCGGCCCATGGCCAAGACCCTTTCCCGACGTGTTTTTCTGGCGGGGCTGCTGAGCAGTTCTGCGGTGCCGCTATGGGCCGGCCCGCCGACGGTTTCGCTGCGCCCTGTTGTGCGGCCGTTTGGCCCGGGGCCACGTGCGGCGCCCGATGTGGGTACGCTGATCGATGCCGCCGGGGTAAGTGGCAAGGTCAGTTTCGCGGTCGCGGATGCGGCAACCGGCGAGATGCTGGAGGGGCATGAGGCCCAAAGCGCCCAGCCCCCGGCCAGCGTGACCAAGGCGCTGACGGCGCTGTATGCGCTGGACACTTTGGGGGGCGAACACCGGTTTGTCACCAGCGTGATCGCGGTGGGCGAGGTTTCCAACGGGCGATTGCGGGGCGATCTGGTGCTGCGGGGTGGCGGCGATCCGACGCTGGACACGACCGCGCTGGCCGAACTGGCGCGGCAGGTCAAGGCCGCCGGTATCCGCGAGGTGACGGGGCGGTTTCTTGTCTGGGGCGGGGCGTTGCCGGATGTGGCGCGGATTGACAACAGGCAACCCGTTCACGCCGCTTACAACCCGTCGCTGTCCGGTCTGTCGCTGAATTTCAACCGGGTATATTTCGAGTGGAAACCCGGTGTGGGTAAGTATCAGGTAACGATGGACGCGCGGTCGGACCGGTATCGCCCCGAGGTCAGCGTGGCCAGGATGAAGGTCGTCGACCGCAAGACGCCGGTTTACACCTACCGGCAGGTCAATGGCGTGGATCAATGGACCGTGGCGCGCGGCGCGTTGGGCAAGGGCGGGGCGCGGTGGCTGCCGGTGCGCGCGCCCGAGATTTATGCCGGAGAAGTGTTCCAGACATTGGCGCGGGCGCATGGGATCGTGCTGAAGGCGCCCCGGCGCACGCAGGTGGCGCCGCGCGGCACCGCGGTGGCGCGCGTGTCAAGCGCTCCGTTGCGCGACATCCTGCGGGCCATGCTGAAATATTCCACCAACATCACCGCCGAGATGGTGGGCATGGCCGCCAGCCGCGCCCGCGGGGCCGGGCTGACCGGGCCACGATCGTCGGCGGCGGCAATGAATGCCTGGGCGGGCGAGGCGCTGGGCATGGCCGGTGCGGCATTGGTGGATCATTCCGGGCTGGGCGAAGCCTCGCGGATGCAGGCGGACGGTTTGGTGCGGGTGTTGAGCCGGGCGCGCGAACGGCAGGAGCTGGAGCCGATTCTCAAACCGGTGTTCCTGCGGGGGCGCGACGGCAGGGTGGACAGGAACCACCCGCTGAAAGTGTTTGCCAAGACCGGGACTTTGCATTTCGTGAGCGGATTGGCGGGCTATGTAAAGGCGCCGGGCGGGCGGGAGATGGCCTTTGCGATTTTCGTGTCCGACACCGGCGCGCGGGAGCGTCTGATCGGCCCGGACCGCGAACGCCCCAAGGGGGCACGCACATGGAATCGCAAGGCAAAAGGGTTGCAGCAGGCCCTGCTGGAACGGTGGAGCATCGTGTATGACGCGTAAGGCCGGCCGGTTGGCGGTATTGTTCGGCGGCGTGTTGGCGTTGTGGCTGGCCGTGGCGCTGGTGGCGTGGTCGGGCACGCGCGATGCGCGCCGCGCGCCGCTGGCCGTGCCTGCGGACACGGTTGTGTTGCTGACGCTGGATGGCGTGCGGATGCGTGAATTGTTGCTGGGCGCGGATCCCGGCCTGTCGGGCGCGGGCGGCGACCCCCGCGGCACGTTGATGCCGTTCCTGATGGGCGCGCTGGTTCCCGAGGGGGTGTTTCTGGGCGATCCGGCGCGGGGCAGCCGGTTTGGGCTGGGGCATCCCGTGGGCGTGAGCATGCCCAATTACCAGGCGCTGTTTGCCGGGCGGGTGACGGCGTGTTTGCGCAATGAATGCCCGCCGGTGCGCGGCGGTACGCTGATCACATCGGTTGTGGACCGGTTTGGCGCCGGGGCGCTTGGGGTATTCACCAGCTATGGCGCGTTATGCCCGGCATTGCGGGTGCCGCCAGAGGCGCAGCCGCGCTGTTCGGCGGGGTTGCGGCGCGGCTATGCGGGGGCGCCCAGGCAGACGGCACCGGAATGGGGCGCGCGCGACGCCGCGATCATCGACGCCGCCCTGCAACGGCTGCGCGCCGCGCCGCCACGGTTTTTGTATATCGCCCTGGAAGAGACAGACCCGGCGGCGCATGTGGGAAACTACCCGGCCTATCTGCGTTTGCTGCGCGAGTATGACGGCTATATCCGCGCCCTGGCAACGGAGCTGGCGCGGCAGGCGGCAACGGGGCGGCGGGTGACGCTGTTGATCACGGCGGATCACGCGCGGGGCAGCGGCGATGGCTGGCGGCAGCATCGCTGGAATGTGCCGGGCACGGACGATTTGTGGCTGGCCGCAGCCGGGCATGGCATCGCGCCCCGGGGCCGTCTGGCGGAGGGACCGGCCCGGTCGTCGCGCGATGTTCGCGCAACGGTGGAATACCTGTTGGGGCTGGGCGTGCGCCCGGCGCTGCCCGAAATCCTGAACGGCGCGTGATCAGGTCATGTGGCGGGCGCGGGCGCCGCGCTCGATGCCGGCGGCATGCAGGCGATCGATGTCCAGCTCGTAGCGGATTTCCTCGAGCAGGCGCAATTCCGGTTCGGCCAGCGCCCCGTCGGCGGCGGCCACGTCGCAGGCCAGCGCATAGGCGGTTTCGAAAAGCCGTTCGGGCAGGTTGTCGCGCACCAGGCCGAACAGGGCCGACAGCCCGTCTTCCTGTTCGAACAGGTCGAACACGATCTGGCTGACGGTTTTCATCCGGTCGATATCGTATTGTGCGAAAATCGGCAGGTTGTTCACGGCGGTCTGGATCTTGACCAGTTCGGCGGTGCGGATGTTTTCGTCGCTGGCGGAGACGGCGACCATCACGGCCACCAGACAATCCTGAGGGGTCAGTGGGGTAAAGATGTCGTTGGGCACGATGATGTCCTTGTGAAAACGGTGTTGCAGTGCAGAATATTGACTGGCGCCGTCAGGGGCAATAGGAATGCAGCGCATTGCCGTGGCGATATCGCGCCCCGGCGTGTTGATTCCCACCTGAACCGGAGACTCCCATGTCTGACCTGCGTGACGCAGCCCTTGTTTCGAAAGCCTGGCCCTTTGAAGAGGCGCGCCGGCTGCTCAAACGCTACAAGGACAAGGCGCCGGAAAAGGGATACGTGCTGTTCCAGACGGGTTATGGCCCGAGCGGGCTGCCCCATATCGGCACGTTTGGCGAAGTGGCGCGCACGTCGATGGTGCGCCACGCGTTTGAACAGATCAGCGATATACCCACGCGGTTGATCTGTTTTTCCGATGACATGGACGGATTCCGCAAGGTGCCGACCAACCTGCCGATGCAGGAAGAGCTGAAGCAGGATCTGCACCTGCCGCTGACCAGGGTGCGCGACCCGTTCGGCACCCATGACGGCTTTGCCCAGCATAACAACGCGCGGCTGTGCGCCTTTCTGGATTCCTTTGGCTTTGAGTACGAGTTCGCCAGCGCGACCGAGTATTACCGGTCGGGCCGGTTCGACGAGATGCTGCTGGTTGCGCTGGAGCGGTTCGACAAGATCATGGAAATCATGCTGCCGACGCTGGGGGCCGAACGGCAGGCGACCTATTCGCCCTTCCTGCCGGTATCGCCCCGGACCGGGCATGTGTTGCAGGTGCCCACGCTGGAGCGCAATGTCGCCAGGGGCACCATCGTATATGAAGAGCCGGATGGCGAGCGCATGGAAGTGCCGGTCACGGGCGGCCATGTGAAGATGCAGTGGAAGCCGGACTGGGCGCTGCGCTGGGCGGCGCTGGGCGTGGATTACGAGATGTCGGGCAAGGATCTGATCGACAGTGTGACGCAATCGGGCAGGATTTGCCGCGCGCTGGGCCAGCGCCCGCCGGAGAGCCTGAGCTATGAGCTGTTCAATGACGAGCAGGGGCAGAAGATTTCCAAGTCGAAGGGCAATGGCCTGTCGATGGAGGAGTGGCTGACCTATGCCGCGCCCGAGAGCCTGCAATATTTCATGTACCAGAAGCCGAAGACGGCCAAGCGGCTGTATTTCGATGTCATCCCCAAGGCGGTGGATGAATATCACCAGCAGCTGCGCGCCTATCCGGGGCAGGATCCGAAGGCGCAGCTGAACAATCCGGTGTATCACATTCACGGTGGCGACGTGCCCGAGAGCAACCTGGTGGTGCCTTTCGCGATGCTGCTGAACCTGGCCTCGGTGGCGGGGGCCGAGGAGAAGGATCAGCTGTGGGGGTTCATCCGGCGCTATGCGCCACAGGCGCGGGCCGAGACCCATCCCGATCTGGACGCGGCGGCCGGGTTCGCGGTGCGCTATTACAATGATTTCGTGAAACCGGCCAAGACCTATCGCGCGCCCACCGCGCCCGAGCGCGAGGCGTTGGAAGACCTGCGCGACAAGCTGAAAGCCTGGGATGGCGGGCTGGATGGCGACGCGCTGCAATCGCTGGTCTTTTCGGTCGGGCGTGAGCGGTTCGACCCGATGCGCGACTGGTTCAAGGCGCTTTATGAGGTGTTGCTTGGCGCCAGCCAGGGGCCGCGGTTTGGCGGGTTCATCGCGCTTTACGGCGTGGAGGAGACCATCGCCCTGATCGACAGGGGACTGGCGGGCGAACTGGCCTGATCCGATCGGGTGCGCCTGCGGCGCACGCAGGTACGCGCCTTGCCGGCCCTGGCCGACAAGGCGGTATTGCCGTTCCGCCCGTGGCCAGGGGGGATCCGGGCGTGATCCGGGCGGGGTGTTGCGCGGATCGGCAGGGCACCGTCACGGTTGCCTAAGCCGGGGCTAACGCCGGTTTTGATATTCCCGTGCTGCGCCGGCGTGTCTGCCGGGCTTTGTGTAAAGCAGCAGCAAACGGCACCGCGTGCAATGCGGGTGCGGAAAGGGAATTGATGAACAAGGCGATTACGGATGGCGTGCTGTTTATGCCGCCCGAGTTCGGGGATGGGCTGGATGTCTGGTCGAGCCAGGATGGACGGCCGGGGCAGGACACCTATGAGAACGCGGTCAATGCCGCCATTGTGCCGGCGGATCAGGATTTCGGCGGCTGTCTTGAGCTTCTGAAAACCGCCTCGACGCAGAAGCTGCGTTACATGGGCGAAACCCCGATCCTGCCCGGGTGCTATTTGCGCATCACGGCGCGGGTGAAGGCGGTGAGCGGCAACCTGCCTTCGGTACGGATTGCCGGATGGGCCGGGCAGGGCAATGACACCTATGTCAGCGGGCTGACCGAGGTGGGGGAAACCGTCACGCTGGACAGCTATGGCGAGGTGGTCGAGGTGTCGGCCATTGTCGGGACCGGTGCGCGCGGCGGGGTTGACATGGTCTGGGGCGGAACGCCGGAATACGGGCATTTCGGGCTGGATCTGCTGGGCGCCAATGGCGGTGTGGTGCGCATAGACGACATCGTGATCGAGGATGTCACCTCTGCCTATCTGCGCGAGATGATGAGCTGGGTGGATGTGAAGGATTACGGCGCGGTGGGCGATGGCGTCACCGACGATGCGGCGGCTTTTGAAGCGGCCGACGCGGCGGCCGGCGGGCGCCATGTTCTGGTGTCGGAGGGGACGTTTTTCCTGGGCAGCAGCGTGACCTTTGACAGCCGGGTGACATTCGAGGGTACGGTGACGATGGGGACCGACTCGATCCTGTCGCTGACGCGCAATTTCGATCTGCCGGCCTATATCGATGCGTTTGGCGACGAGGAACTGGCGTTTCGCAAGGCGTTCCAGTCGCTGCTGAACAATGCAGACCATGAGAGCCTGGACATGGGCGGACGGCGTATCGTGATCACCGGGCCGATCGATCTTCAGGCCGCGGTGCCCAACCGCACGCAATATGCGCAGCGCCGGGTGATTGCGAACGGGCAGTTCTATGTCAGCGGCGACACCGCCTGGGAGCCGGAGGTGGTGACAAGCCAGGCGACCTATTCACCCAGCGACGGGCGCACGTTGCGCAATGTCACGAACGTGGCCAATATCCCGGTGGGCGCGCTTGTGACCGGCAACGGAGTGGGGCGCGAGGTCTATGTGCATTCCAAGAGTATCGGGGCCCAGGAGGTGACGCTGAGCCAGCCGCTGTACGATGCTGACGGCACGCAGAATTTCACCTTCACCCGGTTCAGGTATCTGTTGGATTTCAGCGGCTTCACCAAGATTTCGCAATTCCAGCTGGCCAATGTCGAACTGCTGTGCAACGGGCTGGCCAGCGGGATCATGCTGGCGCCCAACGGGGTGGTGTTTCATCTGCGGGACAGTTTCATCACGCGGCCGCGCGACCGGGGCATTACATCGATTGGCGAAGGCTGTCAGGGAATGTTGATCGACCGCTGCCAGTTCCTGACCGGCGAGGGCGATTTGCGCGCGCAGGATCGCACCTCGGTGGCGATCAACTGCAATGCCAATGACGTCAAGCTGCGCAACAACCGGGCCAGCCAGTTTCGGCATTTCGCGGTGATTGGCGGCACCAATTCGACGATCACGGGCAACCATTTTTTCCAGGGTGACGGCCAGTCCGACGGGGTGCGCACCGGGGGGATCGTGCTGGCGCAGGGCTATACCTCGACCACGATTGACGGCAATTACGTGGACAATTGCACGATCGAATGGACCAACGAGTATGACAGCGAGCCGGATTTCACCGGCGGGTTCAGCTTTGGCGCCTTGTCGGTGACGGACAACGTGTTCCTGTCGGGAGACGTGGCGCCATGGTTCGCCTATCTGGTGATCAAGCCCTTTGGAACGGGTCATTCCATCACCGGGCTGAATGTGAGCGGTAACAAGTTCCGCTCGATCAACGGTTCGATAGACCGGGTGGATCGGGTGGACACCAGCTTTGCCGATCTTGACATGACGCGCGGCAAGAACGTGGTGGTGGCGGGCAATACGTTCCACAGTATCGGAACGCCGATCTACAACCCGCTGGTGGTGGAGCATGGCCAGAAAACGGCGAGTGCGACCTGGACCATCGATACGGATGGCGAGTTGCCCTTTGGCGGGCGTACGCGCAGGGTGGAGGCCGTGGTGGCGACCTCGCGCATTCGGGACGGATCGAACCAGACTGTGTACAGCACGCCCTTTGTCAGCCTGGAGCAGGGGGCGAATGGCGATCAGGTGGTGCTGAACTGGGAAACGCCGGTTACGGGGGATGTTTCGGTGACGCTGCGGATGGATTGAGGCCGAGGTACAGGCAAGACGAGGGGGCGGCGCCGTGGTGCGGCCCCCTTTTTCGTGGCGTGGTCAGGGGGTCCGGCGGCGGCGTGGGCCGGTTTCGCGCCAGACAAGGATGGCGGCGGCGGTCAGGATCAGCCCGGCACCGATCCAGGACACGACATCGGGTAGAACGGCGAAGACCAGCGCGTCATAAAGCGCGGCAAAGGCTAGTGTGGCGTAGAAGAATGGCGACACAAAGCTGGCATCGGCGCGCGCCATGGCATTGACAAAACAGGTTTGCGCGGCGGCCATCAGCAGGCCGATGCCCGCCAGCGCGGCCCATTGCTGGGCGTTGGGCTGTTGCCAGACGAACAGCGCGGCGGCGGTGGCGAGGGTGAGGCCAATGGCGTTGTTGATCAGCAATATCTGGAACGGGCGCTCGCGGCCTGACAGCAGCTTGATGAAGATCAGCTCGGCGCCTATGGCCATGGCCGCAAAGAGCGCCAGCAGCGCGCCGGTCTGCAATGTGCCCGAGCCGGGGCGCAACAGGATGAGTGCGCCGCCAAAGGCAATGGCGGCGGAGAGCCAGCGCCAGGGGCCGATACGCTCGCCCAGAAAGACGATCGCCAGCAACATGCCGAAGACCGGGTTCAGAAAGCTGATGGCCGTGGCATCCGAGAGCGGGATAAAGGATGCGGCGGCGAACATCAGCGTTACCCCGGCCCAGCCCAGTGCCGAGCGCCCCAGGTGCAGGGCCAGCGCCGGGCGCGTGATGCGCGGGCGCAGGACCAGCGCCGCCGTGGAGAAAATCAGGAAGGCAAAGAGAAAACGGCCCTGGCTGATTTGCAAAGGGTGCAGTGCCGGCCCCAGCGCGCCGCTGCCAAGCGCCTTGGCCAGCAGGGTGGTTCCCGCCGCGAAGGCCGAGGCAACCAGCGTCAGGGCCGCGGCCAGGCCGGCGTTGGGGGTGGGCGCGCGCATCATTCCCGATCAGTGCCGCGTGGCCGCGCCATGTGCAAGCGCGATTTCCGCCGGGGTGATTTTGTGGTTGCAAATCCGCGGCGATACAGTATGGCCTGACTCCATGATCAAACGCACATATATCCGCAAGCTGCGACGCCGACACGCCCGCGTGTAATCGGCCCGTTTGATCTTTGCGCCACAAATCGGCGCAGTCTTTTCCAATATCGTTGACCTTGTTGCCTCATGTGGTGCAGTCACTGGGGCTCAGACATCAAGAAGGATGATCCCATGATCCCGTCCGTACTTCCGACCTATTCGCGTGCGCCTTTGACCTTTGTCAAAGGTGAAGGCAGCTGGATGATCGAGGCGGATGGCCGACGTTTCCTGGACCTGGGGGCCGGGATCGCGGTGAATGCGCTGGGCCATGCCAACCCGGTTCTGGTGGCGGCGCTGACCGAACAGGCGGGCAAGCTGTGGCATGTGTCGAACCTGTACAATATCGAGCAGCAGCAGGCGCTGGCGGACAAGCTGGTGGAGCAAACCTTTGCCGATACGGTGTTTTTCACCAATTCCGGCACCGAAGCCTGTGAACTGGCCGTGAAGATGGCGCGCAAATACTGGTATGAAAAGGGCCAGCCCGAGAAGGTGGAGATCATCGGTTTCCAGGGCGCGTTCCATGGCCGTTCAAGCGCCGGGATCGCGGCGGCGGGCAGCGAGAAGATGACCAAGGGCTTTGGCCCCTTGCTGCCTGGTTTTCTGCATGTGCCCTGGGGTGATCCAGAGGCCGTGCAGGCCGCCATCGGCGCGCAGACGGCTGCGGTGATCGTTGAACCGATTCAGGGCGAAGGCGGTATCCGTCCGATGGGCGACGCGGAATTGAAGGCGTTGCGCGAAATTTGTGACGCGGCCGGGGTGCTGTTGATCCTGGACGAGGTGCAATGTGGGGTTGGCCGAACGGGGCGGCTTTTTGCGCATGAGTGGGCCGGGATCACGCCGGATATCATGATGGTGGCCAAGGGCATTGGCGGGGGATTCCCGCTGGGTGCGGTTCTGGCCACCGAAGAGGCCGCCGGCGGCATGACGGCGGGCACCCATGGCAGCACCTATGGCGGCAATCCGCTGGCCTGTGCCGTGGGCTGCGCGGTGATGGATGTGGTGAGCACGCCGGAGTTTCTGGATGCGGTGAACCGCAAGGCCGGGATGCTGCGTCAGAAGCTGGAGGGGCTGGTCGCGGCGCATCCCGACGTGTTCGAGGGGGTGCGCGGTGCCGGGCTGATGCTGGGGCTGAAATGCAAGGCGGTGAATGCCGATGTGGTCAGGGCGGGCTATGACAACGAGGTCATTACCGTGCCCGCCGCCGACAACGTGGTGCGCCTGTTGCCGCCGCTGACCATTTCCGAGGATGAGATCGCAGAGGCGGTGGCCCGGCTGGACGCGGCGGCGTCGCAGGTGAGCGCGGCTGACAAGGATTGAGACGATGAAGCACTTTCTGGATATCGACAAGACCAGCGTTGCCGAGCTGCACGGCATGATTGCCGACGCCAAGGCGATCAAGAATGCCCGCAATGGCCGCCCCCGGGGGGCGCCCGATGATGATCTGCCACTGAAGGACAACATGGTGGCGCTGATCTTTGAAAAACCGTCCACCCGGACACGGGTTTCCTTTGACGTGGGCGTGCGTCAGATGGGCGGGCAGACCATGGTTCTGTCGGGCAGCGAGATGCAGCTGGGCCATGGCGAGACCGTGGCCGACACGGCGCGCGTGCTGAGCCGCTATGTGGACCTGATCATGATCCGTACCTTCGAGGAGGCGACGCTTCTGGAAATGGCGGAACATGCCACGGTGCCGGTGATCAACGGGCTGACCAATCGCACCCATCCGTGCCAGATCATGGCCGATATCCTGACATTCGAGGAGCATCGCGGCCCGATCGCGGGCAAGAAGGTGGTGTGGTGTGGTGATGGCAACAACGTGTTTGCCAGCTTTGCCCATGCTGCCGGGCAATTCGGGTTCGACCTGGTTTTTTCCGGGCCGGAACCGCTGGACCCGGAAATGGGTTTTGTCGAGCAGGCCCGCGCCAAGGGGGTCTCGGTCGAGATCGACCGCGACCCGGCCCGCGCGGTTGCAGGGGCGGATCTTGTGGTGACGGATACCTGGGTGAGTATGCATGACGCGCCGTCGGCCCGCGAGCGGCGGCACAACCAGCTGCGCCCCTATCAGGTGAACGAAGAGCTGATGCGCCATGCCAACCCGGATGCGCTGTTCATGCATTGCCTGCCGGCGCACCGGAACGAAGAGGCCACAAACGGGGTGATGGACGGGCCGAATTCGGTTATTTTCGACGAGGCCGAAAACCGTCTGCACGCCCAGAAGGCGATCATGCGCTGGTGTCTGACGCCGTAGGCCGGTTTCGGATCGCGCAAACAAGGGGCGTTCGGGGCAATCCGGGCGCCTTTTGCGTTGGGGATACAGCTTTGGTGCCGCAAATTTGCCCCAAATCCCGCATAATGCGACAAGACGGGGCGCGGGAATCGCGCGGGCGTTGTGGGTGAGTGGATGGCTGAAAGCGCGAAACGACACGGAAATTCCCCGCGGATCGTGGTGGCCGGAGCGGGCAGCGTGGGCTGTTTCGTGGGCGGTATGCTGGCGCGGGGCATGTATGACGTGACGCTATTGTTGCGCCCGCGCATGGCGGAAGAGATTTCGCGGCAGGGGCTGACGCTGACGGATTATGCCGGGCTGGACGAGGAACTGCCGCCCGACGTGGTGTCGATGACAGCCGATCCGGTGTGCCTGAAAGGGGCCGACATCATCCTGGTCACGGTCAAGAGCGGCGCGACCGCCGAGATGGCGCGCCAGATTGCGCGGTTCGCGCCGAAAACGGCGGTGGTGGTCAGCCTGCAAAACGGCATTTCCAATGTGGGCCTGTTGCGCGAAAAACTGCCGGGGCGGGATGTGCGCGCCGGGATTGTGATGTGCAACATCGTGGCCATGGGCGGCGGGCGGTTTCATCGTGGGACCAGCGGCGACATCCTGATCGAACGGGGCGCGGGCCACCTGGCGCGCACGCTGACGGTGGGGGATCTGGAGTTTCACGAACGCCGCAAGATGCCTGCGTTGCAATGGGGCAAGTTGTTGATCAACCTCAACAATGCGCTGAATGCGCTGTCCGGGCTGCCGTTGAGGAAACAGATTGGCGACATGCGCTGGCGCCGCCTGATGGCGGACCAGATGGCCGAGGCGCTGCGGGTGCTGGATGCGGCGGGGATCGAGCCGCTCAGCCCGGTGCCGGGGCCGCTGCCGATGCGCCATGTGCCCAGGGTGCTGCGCCTGCCGACGGTGCTGTTCCGGTTCGTGGCGCGCGCAATGCTGACGATCGATCCGACCGCGCGCAGCTCGATGTGGGAAGATCTGAACAAGGGCCGCAGGACCGAGATCGAGGAGTTGCAGGGCCAGATCGTGCGCATGGCCCAGGACAACGGCGTGCCCGCGCCGATCAATCAGCGCGTGGCGGATCTGGTGCGTCAGGCGGAGCGAGTGGGCACGGGATCGCCGAAGCTGAAGCCCAAAGAGGTGCGCGGGCGGTAACGAACCGCCCGGCGGGTCAGGAAACGATCGCGTTCAGGATCAGGAAGATGATCGCCGACATGGTGGCGGCCGCTGGTACCGTAATGACCCAGGCCGCGACGATTGTCATGAAATGCGAGCGGCGCACCAGCTTGCGCCGGCGGCGTTCTTCGGGCGCGATACGCTTGGTCTGGGGGCGGGCGGCGGCGCTTTTGCGCAGGCGGCGTTCGGCGTGCCATTCGCGAAAGAACCCCACCCCGAACACACCGCCCACGGCGATATGGGTCGAAGAGACCGGCAGGCCCAGCCACGAGGCGACGATCACGGTGATCGCGGCGGACAGCGCCACGCAATAGGCGCGCATCGGGTTCAGCTTGGTGATCTGTTCGCCGACCATGCGGATCAGCTTGGGTCCGAACAGGAACAGGCCAAAGGAGATGCCCAGAGCGCCGATCACCATGACCCATAGCGGGATGGCAACCTTGGCGGCGAAATTGCCGAATTCCGAGGCGTGGACAATTGCCGCCAACGGACCGACGGCGTTGGCCACGTCATTGGCGCCGTGGGCAAAGGACAAAAGCGCGGCGGAAAACACCAGCGGCAGCCCGAACAGGATCTTGAGCGATTTGTTGCGGTTCTCCATGCCCTCGGATTGCTTGCGGATCAGCGGGGCGGTGATCACATAGGTCAGCGCGCCAATCACGACCCCGATCAGCAGGGCGGTGGAAATGTCGATCTTGACCACGCGCTTCAGCCCCTTGAGCGCCAGATAGGAGGCAAAGGCGGCGGCCATGATGGCGACCAGCACCGGCACCCAGCGGCGCGCGGCGGCGATCTTGTCGTCCTGATAGATGATCTTGGCCTTGATGAAGGCCAGGAAGGCCGCGGCGATGATGCCGCCCAGCAGCGGGGATATCACCCAGCTGGCGGCAATCGTGCCCATGGTTGGCCAACTGACGGCGGTGAACCCCGCCGCGGCGATGCCCGCCCCCATGACGCCACCCACCACCGAATGGGTGGTGGAGACCGGCGCGCCAAATATTGTGGCGATGTTGACCCACAGGGCCGAAGAGATCAGCGCCGCCATCATCGCCCACATGAACACCCGCGCATTCGCGAAACCGGACGGATCAATGATGCCCTTGGAGATGGTCGACACCACGTCGCCCCCGGCCAACAGCGCACCGGCACTTTCGAAAAGCGCGGCGATCACGATGGCGCCGCCCATGGTAAGCGCGTTGGCGCCCACGGCGGGGCCCATGTTGTTGGCAACATCGTTGGCGCCGATATTCAGTGCCATATAGGCGCCGAAACCGGCGGCGGCGACCACAACAAGATTGGAGGGGAATGAGCCGAAAAACACGCTGGCAACGACTGCTGCCAGCACGATGAAGGCCAGCGCAATGCCCAGCCCGATCAGCGGGCGCGACACATAATTGGTTGCATATTCGACATGCGAAATGCGGTTGAGGTCCTTGTCGAGCGTGGACCAGATTTTGTCGCCACCGGAATTGGCCATGTCATTCCCCACAGTGCTTTTGCGCGGGGCTAGCCGGGTTTGGCGCGGTTTTCAACGGTTGTGTTACGCAAGCGTCAGGAAACGGTCATATTTGCCGCAGCAGTTCCTGCAATCCGGGCTCTTGCACCATGTTGGCCGCGTCCATGGGAGAGACCCATTTGCGGCTGCGTTCGTCGGATTCGGGGAACTGATCGACCAGCTTGTCCACCTTGGCCGAATAAACCTGCACCTCGACATCCACCGCGGCGCCGCCTGTCAGCCGTTTGGCATATTCATAGGTGCCGATCATGTCGGGGTCGATTTCGGCCTCTTTGACGCCGGCCTCTTCCCACGCTTCCTGAAGCGCGCTGCCGGGGGCGTCGTAACCGTCGATCGGCCAGCCCTTGGGCAACACCCAGCGGCCGGTATCACGTGAGGTGATCATCAGCACCTGCTTGCCGGAGCCTTCACCCTTCAGGCACAGCGCGGCGACCTGCAACCGTTTGGGGCGTCGCAGCAAGGGGCCCACCACGCTGGACAGCGCGTTCATCAATGTATCCGTCATGGTCTAAATGCTCTGCTCATGCGTTTTTGTCTGTGCTTTGTATATACGTTTTCGCGCCAGCATGCAAGCGGCCTGACTGAAATTGCCTGTTTTTGTGTTATTGCCTGCGTTTTGCGCGCAGGGTTGGATCGGCCTGGGTGGGGTCGTCGGGCCAGGGGTGGCGCGGATAGCGGGCACGCATGTCCTTGCGCACGTCACTGTAGGATCCGGCCCAGAATCCGGGCAGATCCATCGTGGTTTGCACGGGCCGCCCCGCCGGAGACAGCAGCGTGACACGCAACGGCGTGCGCCCGACGCGGGGATGCGTTGTCTGTCCGAACATTTCCTGAAGTCGCAGCGCAATTTCCGGCGCCTCGCCGGAATAATCAATGGGAATCCGCCGCCCCAGCGGGGTGGTGAAATGGGCCGGTGCCTCGCGGTCCAGCGATTGCATCTGGCCCCAGTCCAGCCGGGCGCGCAGCGGGTCCAGCAGATCGAACCTCTTCCACTGATCAGCGGTGCGGATGCCGGCAAGATGGGCCAGCAGCCAGTCTTTGCGCGTATCCATGAGGGCAGAGTCGCTCATATCGGGCAGGTCATGCCCCGCGTCACGCAGCAATTCCACCCGCGCAACGAACCGGCGCGCGGCATCGGACAGCACCAGCCCCAGATCACGCACCCCGTCCAGCATGGCCCGCGCCACCGCATCGTCGGGGGCGTCTTTCCAGATCCGATCATCCAGGATGATGGCGCCCAGCCGCTCCTGGCGGCGGGCGACAACGCGGCGTTCCCGCCTGGACCATTCGCAATGGTCGTGCCAGGCGATCTGATCCGCGAACAGGGAGCGCAACTCGGTCTCGGAAATGGCGATCGCCTGCCGGATGCGGGCCTCGCGCGGGTTGCCGTCGGTATCGGTGACAACAATCAGGCGGGTGCCGGCCAGCGGGTCGCCCTCGTCCATCACCGCGCCCTTGCCGCCAGAGAGTACGAAACGCGGCGCATCGCCCTTGCGATGCAGGCCGATCCGGTCGGGATAGGCCAGCGCGGCCATTTCAGCGGCGCTCAGACCGGTTCGCACCGGTGGCTTTGTGGCCCGCGCAAGCCGTTTGGCCTCGTCGCGGATCGTGTGCAGCGCGGCGCGGTTCACCGAATAGGGGCGGCGTTCGGTGAAGGCCTTGAGGTCGCGCAGGGCTTCAAGCCGAAGCGACAGATCCACGGGCGCGCCGCGCGCCAGCGGATCGCGCGCGGCCAGAAGCGCGGCCAGCGGCGCGGCGGGTTCGCCGGCCAGGGCCAGCATATGGCCCAGACGCGGGTGCAGCGGCAGGGCGGCCAGCTGACGGCCATGGGCGGTGATGCGGTTGTCCGCGCCCAGGGCGCCCAACATGCGCAGCACCGCCTGGGCCTCGGCAAACACGCCGGGGTTGGGGGGTGTCAGGAACGCCAGATCGTCGGGCCTGGCGCCCCATAGGGCCAGTTCCAGCGCCAGCCCGGTCAGGTCGGCGGCCTCGATCTCGGCGGGGGGGAAGGGCAGCAGGCTGCCGTCTTCTCCCTTTGTCCAGAGCCGGTAACAGACCCCCGGCGCCACCCGGCCCGCGCGGCCCTGCCGCTGGGTGGCCTCGGCGCGGGTGACGCGCTCTGTCACCAGCCGCGACATGCCCGAGCCGGGATCGAACCGGGCCCGCCGGGCGCGTCCTGCGTCAACCACAACGCGGATGTCCTGAATGGTCAGCGAGGTCTCGGCGATGGACGTGGCCAGCACCACCTTGCGCCCGGTATCGACGGGGCGGATGGCGGCCTGCTGATCCTTGAACGGCATGGCCCCGAACAGCGGGCGCACCTGACATTCGGCCGGCAGGTTCAGCAGGGATTGAGTGCGCCGGATTTCGCCTTCGCCGGGCAGAAAGACCAGCACACCGCCCCGGGTTTCCTTGACAGCCTGCGTGATCAGCCGCGCCGTGGCCACCTCCAGCCGCTCGCCCCTGGCCAGTGGCTTGTCCAGCCAGCTTGTGCTGACCGGATAGCTGCGCCCCTCGGACGTGATTACCGGCACGTCGCCCATGAGGGCGGCCACGGGACCGGCATCCAGCGTGGCCGACATGGCCAGCAGGATCAGATCGTCGCGCAGAACCTCGGCGATCTCAAGGCACAGGGCCAGCCCCAGATCGCCATTCAGGGAGCGTTCGTGAAACTCATCGAAAATCACCGCGCCGATCCCCGAAAGCCCAGCGTCGGACTGGATCATACGCGTCAGGATGCCTTCGGTGACGACCTCGATCCGGGTGGATTTCGTGACCTTGCTGTCGCCGCGCACCCGGTACCCCACCGTCTGGCCCACCGGTTCGTCCAGTGTCTGCGCCATGCGCTCGGCGGCGGCGCGCGCCGCCAGTCGGCGCGGCTCCAGCATGACGATGCGACCCTGCACAAGCCCCGCCTGTCGCATTGCCAGAGGTACCAGTGTGGTCTTGCCCGCGCCGGGGGGCGCTTGCAGCACGGCGCGGCCCCGCTCGCGCAGGGCATCGAGCAGGGGCGCGAGGGCATCTTGGATCGGCAGGGCGGTCATGTGCACGTTATCCGGCAAGCGCGTGGCAAGGTCCAGTCAGTCCTGTCGGCGCAACCGGGCCGCCCCATGGCGCGTCCTGACGCGGATGCCGGTGGCGCGCCACGCGTCGCCCGTGCGGGTGTAGGTGACAGAGAGTGGCGAGATCGCCATCTCGGCCAGTTCCTCGGGGGAATACCCGCCGATCCGGTCATAGGTGCCCGAACAGGTGACGCTGTCGCCGGTCTGTTCGCGCGTGGTGAGTGAAATCCGCACCAGCCGCGTGCCGTCAAACTGGTTTTGCGAAAACCGGCACAGGGTCTGGTCGCTCTGATCGCGCAGCACCTGCCACATCACGGTCATCGGATCCTGTGCGCCACGCATGTCGGACACCGCGATCGGGGTTGCGGGGGCCTGAGCCCCCGCCGTCTTGACGGGCAGGCCCGCGGCGAATTCCAGCCGGGTTTCGGACAGGCGCCGCCCGGTGTCGATGAAGCCTTCATAGACTGACGGCGCATAACCATCTTCACCAACGCGCCCGCGCGCCGATACGGTAAAGCGGATGCGTTTGAGCACCCCGGCCAGCCCGGTTGTCTGGAACGCGCCGGTGCCTGTGTAGCGGCCGGCGGCCTCCGACACGGCGAGGCGCAGCTCGCCCACCGGCAGGCCAAAGGCATAAACCGACCACGCCTGGGGCTCGGCCAGCGCCGGAGTGGCCCCGGTCAGGATCCCGGTCAGGGCTGCGGCACAGCGAAGCGTCCGGGGCAGAAACCGGCGCAGGCGCCATACGCGGGCTGGACAAAGGCGGGGTGGTCGCGGCATCAACGCTCTCCAACGGCAACAGACAGGTGCGCCATGGATATCGCAGAATTGCGCGACAGGATATTGAAACAGGACCGCCGCGCGCTGGCCCGGGCCATTACCCTTGTCGAAAGCGCGCGCACGGACCATCGGGCGCAGGCCGCGGACCTGCTGGAGTCGCTGCGCGGCGCCGGGCAGCAGGCGCTGCGGATCGGGCTGTCGGGCACGCCGGGGGTGGGCAAGTCCACATTCATCGAAAGCTTCGGCATGATGCTGACGGCGCGGGGCATGAAGGTCGCGGTGCTGGCGGTGGATCCGTCCTCGGCACGCTCGGGTGGATCGATCCTGGGTGACAAGACCCGCATGGAACGGCTGAGCCGCGATCCCAACGCCTTTATCCGCCCCTCGCCCAGTCAGACGCATCTGGGCGGCGTGGCGCGGCGCACCCGCGAGGCGGTCTCGCTGTGCGAGGCGTTCGGATTTGACGTTGTGCTGATCGAAACCGTCGGTGTCGGCCAGTCGGAAACCGTGGTGGCGGAAATGTCGGACCTGTTCCTGCTGCTGCTGGCCCCGGCGGGCGGGGACGAATTGCAGGGGGTCAAACGCGGCATCATGGAAATGGCCGACATCATCCTGGTCAACAAGGCCGATGGCGATCTGAAAGCGACCGCGATGCGCACCTGTGCGGATTACGCGGGGGCGCTGCGGCTGCTGCGCAAACGCCCACAGGATCCGCAGGGCTTTCCCAAGGCGATGACGGTTTCGGCGCTCGAGGAAAACGGGCTGGAAACCGCCTGGGAAGAAATGACGGCGCTGACCGGCTGGCGGCGCAAGAACGGTCATTGGGATGCGCGGCGCAGGGCGCAATCCACCTACTGGTTCCACGAGGAAGTGCGCCACGGGCTTCTGGCAAGGCTGGAAACCGGCGCCGCGCGCGCCGCGCTGGACCGGCTTGGCGCAGAGGTGGCGCGTGGCGACAAGACACCCTCGGCCGCTGCGGATCAGGTGCTTGCGCTTCTGGAGATCACCCCGGCCTGACCCTTCTTTTGGCCTCAAATATCCCGGGGAGTCGCGAGCTTGCTCGCGGCGGGGCAGCGCCCCACGGGCCCGAGCCACGAATCCGGACCTGAATCACTTGACGCCCCCTCGAATTCGGCCTAATGACGCCCAACGAATTTCCGGGCGCGGCCTTGGCGGCGCCCATCTGCTTTGACGGGGCCTTTCCCCGCTGTCTGAAAAACGAGGATGAACCCATGTCGCGCCGTTGCGAACTGACCGGAAAAGGCCCGATGTCTGGCAACAATGTCAGCCACGCCAACAACAAAACCAAACGTCGTTTCCTGCCCAACCTGAATGACGTGACGCTGCAATCCGAAGCTCTGGGCCGTGGCGTGAAGCTGCGCATCTCGGCAGCGGCGCTGCGCTCGGTGGATCACCGTGGCGGGCTGGACGCGTTCCTGTCCAAAGCCAAGGACACCGAATTGTCCGCCAATGCGCTGAAGGTCAAGAAAGAGATCGCCAAGGCCCAGACCGCCGAGGCCTGATCCCTCTGATCTTTCAGAATTTTTGACGGCCCTGCCAATCCGGCGGGGCTGTTTCTTTTTGTCGCAAGACAATATCCGGCGCGCGTGGTTACATGCGTCAAATGGCATATTTGCGCAGATATATTTCCGGCTTTCTGGTTCTGGCCCTGATCCTGACCGGGCAGAGCATGGCGATTGCGCGCGGAATGCCCATGCCCGTGGGATACGCGGAATACTGTATCTCACAAAATCCGGTCATGGTGCCGGTCGATGCCGAAGGCAACCCCACGGACCCGTCGCAATTCTGCCCTGACGCAAGCCTGTGCCTGTTCAACCATGTTGCCGTCACCACGCCCGGGCCATGGGCTGTGCAAGGGTCGGTTTCGAAGATCGGCGCGCATCATGACCTTGGCGCGCATGTGATTCGCCCGGTGGTTGCCACGGCCCGTGCCCCGCCCGTCCTGTTGTGACCCCACACCAGAACCATCTTGACTGACGACAGATATGGACGGGAGAAAACCATGTCCCTGAAAACACTTGCCATTGCCGCCATTGGCGCGGTTGCCTTTGCCCTGCCCGGCCTTGCCCAGAGCGTGATCTCGGTTGAGGATGCCTATGCGCGCGCGTCCAGCCCGATTGCCAAATCGGGGGCGGCCTTCATGGTGATCAACAATTCCGGCGACGAGGCCGATCGGCTGATCGGCGTAAGGACCGACATCGCCCGAAAAGCGGAACTGCACACGCATATCGACGATGGCAACGGCAATATGTCGATGCGCAAGGTCGAAGGTGGCTTTGTGGTTCCGGCAAACGGCGCGCATGTATTGAAGCGCGGCGGTGATCACGTGATGATGATGGGGCTGACAGGGCCTTTGAATCACGGAGACATCCTGCGCATGACGCTTGTGTTCGAGCAGGCCGGCGCGATTGATCTGGAGGTGCCGGTGGATCTGGAGCGCAAGCCTGTCCACGGCATGAAATCCATGCAGGGCCAGATGAATACCGGAGGATAACCGGCGCGCGCCCGGCTGGCAGAGGGCGATCCGCCTCGGGCCGCCCCTTCCATTCGAAAGGGGTGGCCTTCGGCGAAACGCGAAAAAGCGGGCCGGAGCGGCCCGTTTTTGCGATGGTGCCTCAGCCGTGACGCGCCAGTTCGGCGGCCACCCATTGCGGCACGGTTTCAGAGGCCGGGCCAAAACAGGTTTCCGCAAAATCCGATACCGTGGCCGAGGGGGCGAGATTGATTTCGATGGTATGCGCGCCCACCCGCGCGGCCTCTTGCACGAAGGCGGCGGCGGGATAGACCTCGCCCGAGGTGCCGATGGCGGCAAAGAGATCAGCGGTGGCGAGGTGGTCCCAGATGGCATCCATGAAATAGGGCACCTCGCCGAACCACACCACATCGGGCCGGGTGGCGGGGGCGCCGCAGGCAGGGCAGGGATCGGCCGTGCGCATGGTTTCGGGGGCGTCCCAACGCGCGCCGCACGCGGAACAGAGCGCCCCGGCCAGGGTGCCGTGCATGTGCAGCACGTTGTGTGACCCGGCCCGTTCATGCAGCGCATCGACATTCTGTGTCAGTATCACCACCTCGCCGGGGTGGTCCCGTTCGAGGCGGGCCAGCGCGTGGTGTGCCGGGTTGGGCTGCGCGGCGGCGGCATTGGCGCGTCGGGCGTTGTAGAATTCGTGCACAAGATCCGGGTTGCGATGGAACCCTTCCGGGGTTGCGACATCTTCGGGCGGGTATTGTGTCCACAGCCCGCCGGCATCGCGAAACGTGCCCAGCCCGCTTTCGGCGCTGATGCCAGCGCCGGTGAGGATGACGATCTTGCCGGTCATGGCGCCCCCTGTCCTGGTTCCTGCCCGCAGCCTTGTCCGGGGACAGTCTTGCAGGGGATGGTGCTGTCGGCAAGGCGGGTTGACCCAATCGGGCCCGGCGACGATGAAGGGGGCGCACCAAGAGGAGAGCCGGGAGGAGAGCCGGAATGCGGGTTCTGTTTGTCTGTCTGGGAAACATTTGCCGGTCGCCGGCCGCCGAGGCCGTGTTCCGTGCCATGGCGCCGGATGTTGCGGCCGACAGCGCCGGAACCGGCAACTGGCACGTGGGGGAGCCGCCCTATGCGCCGATGCAGCGCGCGGCCGAGGCGCGTGGGTATGATCTGGCGCCCTTGCGGGTCCGCCAGTTCACGGGCGCGGATTTCGCAAGTTTCGATCTGATCATTGCCATGGATGCCGACAATGTCGCCAATATCGAAAGGCTGCGCCCGGCGGGTGACGAGACGCCGGTGCGATTGTTCACGGATTATGCCCCTGAAAGCGGCGTTTCCGAGGTGCCTGACCCCTATTACACCCGCGATTTCGACGGCACGCTGACCCTGATCGAGGCGTGCGTCCGGGGGCTGGGCGCCGCGCTGAATGGCGCGCGCTAGATTTGCCTTTGGCGAATGCGGCGATCAGTCTTCCAGCAGACGGAAATCCTCTCGGATCCAGGGGAACCGTTCGACGGCGGGGGCGATCATCAACTGACCGATAAGGCTTCGCAATGTCTGAGCCACGTCGCGCGGCAGCGTATCGGCCCAATCCGTGCCGGCGTAAAGCGAGATGGTGCGTGCGAAGGCGGGAAAGGGGAGTGGATGCACGCTGACCCGTTCGTGAAACCGCTCGGCCCGCAGATAGCTGAGCGGGGTGGTCACGGCCCATCCAATGCCACGCGACACCATGGAGATCAGCGTTGGGTTCGAGCCGATCTCGAACCTCTTGGCAAAGCGCAGGTCATGCCGCGCGAAATGGGATTCGATCTGGCGGGCGATGAGCTGTTCCTGCGTGTATCGCAGCAAGGGCAGGGTTTCGATGGCCTGCTCTGCGGTCATCCCGGCCGGTGCGGCCAGAATGAACGGATCGCGCGCCAACCGATATTCAGTCACGTTTTGAATGGCTTCGCCGGTAGAGGCCGACACGCCAAGATGCAGGTCACCGGCCTGAACGGCGCGGGTGATCTCGTGGCTGGGGGCGGTGATCAGGCGAAAGCGGCAGCCCGACATTGATTCGGCCAGCCGGGTCACGAGCCGTGGTGTGAGATCGTTGTCGAAATCGTCGATCACGCCCATGCCAAGCTGGGTCAGGTGCGTCAGGTCCATCACCGAGAGTTCGCTTTGGGCAAGGCGCAGCTGTGCGAGAACCCCTGCCGCGCGCGCCAGATAGGCCCGCCCTGCCGGGGTGAGCTGCATGGGGCGTTTGCCATGATCCAGCAGGTCGGTGCCCAGGGCGGTTTCCAGATTGCGGATCTGTTGCGACACGGCGGGTTGTGACAGGCCGGTGGTGTCGGCGGCGCGCGCCACAGAACCGGTTTCCGCCAGGGCCTCGAATACCTCGAGGCCGCGCAGGGTGATGCCTTTCATCAGCATGGGTCAACTCCGCCAGATTTACCTTTAGTGAAACTGGCGGGGTGGTCAGGTCAAGGCGGGATTTGCCAAAGTGTGAAAAGGATCAGCGCTGCTGGCTGCAAGAGGCCGCCGCGATCACGCCAAATTCCTTGTACCGCAGCCAGAACCTTTCGTGCGCGGGGCGGTCGGATTGGCGAATTTCCTGGGCCTTGTGCGGATTCTTGAAAAAGCTGGCTGCCAGCCTTTGATCCGCGCGCGACAGGTTCTGATTGGCGACCTGCTGAAGGCATTTGCACATCCCGCGCGAGGCCGCGTCCCGGTTGGAATTGAGGCAGGCGCGGTTGATGACACCGGCCTCCGCCGATGCGGCCACAAGGGGAAACAGGAGGGCGGCAATGGCTGCCGCCAGAAAGGATCTTGCCGTCATGATCTGCCTCGTCGTACCCGATCGGCGCCGCCCGTGTTTTCACGATGTCATGTGCCGTCACTGAGCGCCAGTATGCGGATTCCGCCGGGGTTTTTCAATCGTCCCAGCCCCTGATCCGGCATGGTTCTGTCGAATTTGAGGGAAATTGGCGTAACGATTTGGTTATCGGTCACGCCCTTGGGGCCGCCGCGCGCGGCCCATGCCGGGAAAGCGGTAGCCAGCGCCCGAAACCGTGGTCTAAGCTGAAACCGACAAGGAGGAGCCAATGCCCAAGATTTCAAAAGACTCGCGATTGCAGACCGTGATCACAACCTTCGAGATGACTCCGGGCACCTGCCAGGACCTGATGGATGCCCTGACCGATGCCTACGAGAATTTCATCTCCCGGCAGCCCGGGTTCATTGCCGCGGGATTGCATGTGAATGACGCGCAGACGCGAATCGCGAATTATTCCCAGTGGGAGCGGCGTGAAGATTTCCAGGCGATGTTGCGTACCGACGAAATGCGCGAGCGCAACCGCCAGATCAACCTGCTGTGCCGCAGTTTCGAACCGGTGATGTATGACGTGGTTGCCGCCTTTGACTGAGGCCCGGACCTGACTTGAATCAATGTTGGATTGCCGCGGTGCGGCTAGGGTAATCTTGCGCGACAAGGAGAGGGTACATGTACAAGCACATTTTGGTTCCGGTCTCGTTTGACGATGACAGGAATGCGGATATGTCGGTGGCTGTGGCGCGCAGGCTGGCTGATCCCGGCTGTCGGGTGACGCTGATGCACGTGATGGAACAAGTGCCCAGCTATGTCATCAATTATGTCCCCAAAGGCTTTCACGACGAGGCACGCAAGGCCATCGTGCAAAGCCTGGAGACAATGGGGGCCGACCTGCCCAATGCCGAAGGGCGCGTGATCGAAGGACATGCGGGGCGGTCGATTCTGGAATGGGCCGGTGACAACGGCGTGGATTGCATTGTGATCGCGTCGCATCGGCCGGGAATGCAGGATTATTTCCTGGGCAGCACGGCATCACAGGTTGTCAGGCACGCGCGGTGCGCGGTGCATGTGGTGCGCTGAGCAGCGCGGGGCGAACAGGACAAGCAAGGAGTAGCAAGATGTACAAGAATATTCTGGTGCCGGTGGCCGTGGATCACGACCCCAAGACAGAGCGGGCGCTGACCGTGGCGCGGCTTTTGAAGGATGACGGCGGCAAGATCACGCTGTTGACGGTGATGGAGGCCGTGCCGGAATTCATCATGACCCAGTTGCCCGACGGGCAGATGGAACATAATCGCGAAGAGATGCGAAAGGGCCTGGCCGAGGATATGGCGGGCGCGGATGATGTGGAAATCAAGGTCGTGTCGGGCCATGCCGGGCGCACGATCCTGGATTTTGCCAAGGAACAGGGGATTGACTGTGTCGTCATGAATTCGCATCGTCCTGACCTGACGGACTATTTTCTGGGCAGCACGGCGGCGCGTGTGGTGCGCCATGCGCAATGCGCGGTGCATGTCCTGAGGTAAGGTGAAGGGAGACTGTATGCGGGCGGCAATCCTGGGAATCGTGGGTGCCATCGGTCTGGCTGCCTCTGGCGCGGCGTTGGCTGAACAGGGCGAGGATCTGGGGTTTTCGGATGCCCAGACGGCACGGGCGGTCGAAACCTTCAACAGTGGCGCGGACGGGTGTGAGGCCGCGCCGGTTGAGTATCGCGCGGATTGCTTTCAGCAGGTCTTTGGCCAGACCGCGCGCGGCATTGCCAAGGCATCGGCCTATTGGGAAGCCGAGGTTGCGCTGACACGGGTCAAGCGCAACCTCTATACCTTTGTGCGTTCGAACACGGATTCAGGCGCCTCGCGGTTGAAGGTCAACGGCGCGCGGGCCAAGGCGGTGACGCAGGCGGCGATACCGCAAGCGCGTGCGTTGTTCCAGGCCAGCGTGGATCAGGCGGTTGGCGTTTTGCAGAATGGATCAGCCGCCGAAAAACGGTTTTTCCAGCCGATCGCGGAAGCGGTTGCCGCGCGGCGCGATGCGTTGAACTAGGCACGCAAGCGCGTCCTTGTGCAGGCGCACTCCTGATGACCTGCTATAAGATGCTGATTGTAAATGAGTTTTTTCCCGGTCAAGGCGGCGCTCCGGGCGGCTGTTGCCTGTGGATCTGACCGGGGCTGGCCACCTGTCCGGATGGTTTCGCGCTTGCCAAGGGCGTGGCTGTGGGGAATGCTGAGCGCCAGTTCCCAGGTTGGAAAGGGCCCCGCGTGATGAGTGAGTTGCCTATTGTCGGCGCGCAGCTGAGTGTTCTGGATATCGACAAGCACCGCGACTGGCTGTTCGAAAAGAACCGCGATCTGGAACTGCCGGAATTCTGTATGGCCGATATCCTGCGGGCCCCTGAACCGTTCATCGACATGGCGCGCGCCAAGCTGGATGGCTGGCACGGGCGGCTGGGGATTCACGGGCCTTTTGCCGGGTTCGAGATTGATACCAGGGACCGCGAGATACGCGACGTGGTGCAGGCCCGGCTGAACCAGGCGCTGGATGTGTGCGCCGCCTTGAGCGCCGTGCAGATGGTGATCCATTCGCCGTTCGATCTGTGGGACGCGCATAATTTTGGCAATGGTCCCAAGGATTTGGACAGGCGCGTTGCACATACGTTGGAAACGCTGGGCCCGGCGCTGCGGCGGGCCGAGGGGCTGGGCGTGGTGCTGGTGTTGGAAAATATCCGGGACGTGGATCCGGCCCACAGGGCGGCGGTGATCGACGCGGCCGGCAGCGCGGCGCTGCGGCTTTCGGTGGATACCGGACATGCCAACTGGGCGCATGTGATGGCCGGGGCGGTGGCGCCGGACCGGTTCATTTCCGAGGCGGGCGCGATGTTGGGCCATGTGCATTTGCAGGATACGGATGGCTATGCCGACAGGCACTGGCCGTTGGGTTGCGGCACGATTGCCTGGCACGGGGTGTTCGAGGCGATCGGGCGGACCCGCGCCAATCCGCACCTGATTGTCGAGATCAACGATTTCGATCGGGTGCGGGAGAGTGTGGCGCATCTTGAGAGGCTGGGATTGGCGCAGTAGCGCGAATCAGGGGTTAACAGGCTGATTTTGCGCCGGAAACAGGTTTCGGCAGCGCGTCGGTATCATGTCGGTATTGCGTCGGTGCCAACAGGCCGGAATGGCGGTGTTACTGGCGCGTGCGTTGCCGGCTTGTGCCGGGGCGCGGGATCGGCCAGCGTGGGGCAGGCGACAGAAGGGAGCGGCGTGTGAGCATTCATCGCAAGATTGTGGACGATCTGATAGGCGCGCAGGTGGGGTTTGTCACCACGGTCCCGTGCAAGCAGTTGGCCGGGGTGATCGCAGAGGTGGACGCGCACCCGGATATCCTGCACGTGCCGTCGAACAAGGAGGACGAGGGCATGGGGCTGTGCGCCGGGGCGTGGATGGGGGGCACGCGGGCGGCGATCATCATGCAGAACACGGCGATCGGCGTGACGATCAACGCGTTGGCCACGCTGATCCAGTATTACCGGATGCCGCTGCCGATGCTGATTTCCTATCGCGGGGAACTGGGCGAGCCGGTGGCCTGTCAGGTGGAAATGGCGGTGCATACCAAGGCGCTGTTGGCGCAGTTGAACATTCCCACCTATCATTTTCACCGCGAGGAGGATGCGGGCGAGCTGCGCCAGATCCTGGAGTACACCTATATGTGCAACAAGCCGGTGGCGGTGTTGATGGATGCCGGTTTCTGGAAGGGGTACTGAGAGATGATCCGTTACGAGATGCTGCAAGAGATCCTGCCGGTGATCCGCGATCAGCTGGTGGTGTGCAATATCGGAATCCCGTCGCAGGAGCTGCACGCGCTGGAGGATCGCCCGGGCAATTTCTATATGCTGGGCACGATGGGGCTGGCAAGTTCGATCGGGCTGGGGCTGGCGTTGGTGCAGGACAAGACGGTGGTGGTGATCGACGGGGACGGATCGGTGCTGACCAATCTTGGCAGCTTGCCGACCATCGCCAACAACCCGCGCGGCAATTATGTGCTGTTGATCGTTGATAACGGGTCGTATGGCTCGACCGGGGATCAGCCGACCTATGCCGGGAAAAAGACCTCGCTGGCCGAGGTGGCGCGGGGCTGTGGCTGTGATCACGTGGTGGAATGTGCAGCCGAGGAAACGCGCGCGGCGCTGGAGGCGGCGCTGGCGGGGGACCGGATGACAGTGATCGTGAGCAAATGCGAGAGCGGCAACGCCAGGATGCCGGTGATCGCGATGGACCCGGTGGTGATCCGCGACCGGTTCATGGCGGCGGTGGCAGAGTAGCGTACTTTACGCAGTTTTGCGGATGGAAATAGGGGCAGGCGCCCCTATGTCTGTATTTGAACAAGCAAGGAGGAGACCCTGATGAAATGCCCTGTGGACGGTGCGACGCTGGTGATCGCGGATCGCAACGGTGTGGAGATCGATTACTGCCCCGATTGCCGGGGTGTGTGGCTGGATCGTGGCGAGCTGGACAAGATCATTGAACGGTCCGCCGAATACGGCGCGCCGCCGCCGCCGCCGCGAGAGCATCGCGGGAATGATCGGTATGATGAACGGCGCGGGCATGGTCAGAAGCCGCGCAAGAAGAAAAAGATGGGCGGGTTTCTGGAAGACATCTTTGATTTCTGATCGGGAGGGGCGCTGGTGAGGTGCCCTTTTTCGTCAGACGACTCCGGACATCATGGCAAATAGGAGGAGTGCCGCCGGGGCCAGGGCGAGGCCAATCGCCCATTTCAGCGCCTTGTTGTTGAGCGCCATGATCAGGGCGGGGATGACGAACAGCGCGGTGATGGCCAGGCCGATGGTCATGAACCCAAGCGCCATGCCCCGCCCCGCCGCATCCATCGAGGCGTTGAGCGTGTCGATCCATGCCCATGTGAAGAGGATCACATAGGCAAGGGACAGGGAAAAAACGGCGCGGCGCATGGGGGAGAGGGTAGGCGGTTTTGGGGTTTGTGTCGAATTTTGGCGGGGTGTTTCGGTTTGTCCCAAGCTATATGCATGAAGTGGTCCCGGTTTTTCGGACAGCTCAGCGGCTGATCTAAGGTGTATCCGGGTTGGTTTTCATGCCGCCAATTT
>NZ_JAECRZ010000007.1 GCF_016019955.1 Thiosulfatihalobacter marinus | reverse complement strand
AAATTGGCGGCATGAAAACCAACCCGGATACACCTTAGATCAGCCGCTGAGCTGTCCGAAAAACCGGGACCACTTCACCCAATTCAGCCAGGGTATCGAAGGCCAAGTTCGGATTGCCTTTGCGGGTCGGCAGGTGATCGCTCTGGCAACGGGCGGTGCCGATCAGATACCAAAGCGCGAGTGCTTTCCGGTCGAGCGACGGGCAACCCAGAACAATCTGGCGCAGGCGGTCATCTGACATGGCGGCGAAGTGGGTGCGATCTTCGGCCAGATCAGGCAGCCGTTCGAGGCTCATGAGTAGATCATCGGCAGCGCGGGATTTGCGGGCGTCCACCATGCGCCGGATCAGGTAATCCGTGACCAAGACATCCCCGCCCAGATCTCGCCGTATCTTGGCGCTGGCCAGACAGGCGGCTGTAATCCCCACGGTTTCGATATCCGCCATGCCGATGTCTTCGGCGGCGATGACATTGAGACGGCGCAGCAGGTGTTCCCTTTTGGCCTCCAGCAAAAACCGTCCGGCTTGACGCGCCGCATACAGGTCGCCACGGCGGATGGCCTTCTGCAACAACGAGCTGGCGACCCACTGGGTGCTGGTAAACGGGGCGATCCTTGGCCCCGGATCAACTGCGGCAATCTCCTGCGCGGCGATGGTCTGAAATCTGGTGAGTTTGGATGTGTCTATCACGTCGTGCCCTCCTTGGCATTTTCGGAGGGGGGCGAGATCGTCTCACCCACATTAAGCGTATCCAGTGACACCTACAGGGGAAGGGAAATCGGCCAGATGGGCGCAATATATTGAGTGCAATTGATTGCAATCCACTACGAGTACCCCAAACGTCCACATTTTGTCGCTACTGGGACCCCCGCCAAATTCCCACTTTCAGAAAGGCGATTTCGCCCAATCCCCGTTGCCCAAAGCAAGGAAATTGGATTGTCGCGAAAACTGTCCCGGTCGGGTTCAGGGACACTTTTGTTGATCTAAGGAAATAGCCTAGCTTTGATTGTTGGAGCCAGGTTTCAGGTTCGGGTACTTTTCGTGAAATTCGGAACTGTCTTCCGCCATGACAGCTTGCACTTCTTCCCAAGACATCTTCTTCTTTTTCGGTGTGTGCTTCGCCTTCTTTCCAGTCGAAGGCGTTGTCTGCATTGATGAAGGCCCCGGCGCTTCAACCTTCGGACCGACAGTGCCCTTGGATATAAACTCTCCGTTTGCCCACTCGAGATTGTACTCCTGTTGCCAGAGAAAAATCGCCGTTTGGATGAATTTTAGCAGGAAACCTGTTGTCGGCGTATCTGGCACCTTGAATGCAGCGTGGTGCGTCTTCGCGTAGCCAACAAGCGATGGCCAGTTCTCAATCGCGTGCCGGAGAATGTTACCAGCATAGTCTGGCGGACAGGCCTTCACGAAATCTTTGAGCTGCTTGCCTTGAACGGACGTGAGCGGCAGCAGAGTGCTGGGAAAGCTCTTTTCGACTGCCTCCTGCCAAACCTCAGAGATTGGTTCGTGCAGTGGTAGCGGAAGGCCTGCGGCAGTTTTCTTTTCTCCTTCCCCGGGAAAGGGGTTTCCCGAAGGGGGACTTGGTGCGTCTTCCGAAAAGGAAGCGCAAACTGTCGTATCGGTCGTATTGATCGTTCCTTTCGGTTTATGTGTGTAATCGGTTGGCGCACCGATTGGAGCATTCGGGGGTGCAGGCGGAGGTGCGCCCGGTGGTGAATAGGCCGCACCGAGGCGCTTGATGTCGTCCGGCCTTCCCGCGTAGTCGAGCGCTCGGGAAGAGGGTTGCAGATGAGCAAGGACCTTGGAGCCGCCGAAACGGTGGCGCTCGCTCAAGACAAGGCCATCGGCAACGAGAACGCGCAACGCGCGCTTGTACTGGTCGAACGAAAGCCCCGAATGCATACACCAATCCTGTCTTGGGTATACTGCCCATGGCCCAGGTTTTCCCCGCACCTTGATCGTGGACACCCGCCATCTGAAAATAATTGTGTCGAGCAGCTTGGCGGCGTTCGGGTTTGCCAGTCTCCAGCCCTTGAAATCCTTCAAGTCGTTGATCTGATACACGTCGGTATGTGTCATGGATCAGCCCCCGCCTTGCCTGCGAAAGCGTGGAGACCACATTGGTTCGAAACATGGGCACGGCTCTCTCGGGTGTGATCAAACATTGTTCACCCTCGCGTCAATTTCGGCCTCCAACAGGTCGACGTAGTAGGTCGCCATATCATTGAAAACTGCGGCTTCGGCTCTCTTATTTTTGTCCATTAGCGCTCGGCGCATCGTGATTTTGAGCGCCTCGGCGTGATGTCGCGAGTATCTCGACCTGACATTTGCAATCATGGATTTCTTGCTGTCCTGAAGGTCTTGGATTTGGTCTTCGAGCTCCTTCCAGGCCAAATAAAACTGAAAGACGAAATCAGGTGACAACAGGTCACGCTCCCCTTCGCGTGTATGCGCGCCGTGCGCGTGCGCATGTGCGTGAGACTGATTTTCCATGCGCTCACTCCACCCGGCTTTCATCAAGGAAAACAATCACATCGCCGCGACGATAGCGCACGGTGCGGTGCCCCATGTTCATGTATGGAATTTTGGGAGAGGTGCCGTTAGCCCGCGCTTCATGGCGGTCCTTATCGAGAAAGCGGCGGCTGACGCCAAGCAACTTCGCGGCTTCGTCGGTCGTCAGAAGGTCGTCCACAGACGAGACAGATCTATTTAATTTGATGGGCATGACGCGCTCCATGGCAAGGAATAGAAGATTGCTTCGCGTCTGCCCGCTCCACCCGCGACCCTAGGGTCGCCAATGCAGCAGGACGGGCCTCCTTGCCGAACGCAAATTTCCATCTATCACGCCTCAGCTAAGGATTCAATCCCTCTTCTTTCATCAATATAGTCGCTAATTGCCTGAACCGCCCCCAGCATCATTTCAGGGTCAGTCAAAATCTGGTATCCGGCGGTCACGTCATTGGCCGTCGAGTGGTTCATGAGCTGTTTGAGTTTGGTTTGCTGGACATCAAGTCGTGTCGCCACCGTGGAAAAACTGCGGCGCAGGTCATGGAAGCCGATAGGCCAGCCAAGCGCCTCACGAAAGGCCATGAGCGTCTTGCGTGGGTCGCCATAGGGTGCAGCCCCCCAAACATAGGTTTCGCCCCCGGTGCGCTCTTCCTGAGCCTCAAAGAGCCTAACGGCTTGCTGGGCTAATGGCAGGGTTATGGCTTCCCCGTTTTTCGCCCTCTCAGCTATGATGGTCAACGTCTTGGCCTTTAGGTCCACATCGGCCCATTCCAGATAGGCGGCCTCAGTCTTTCGCATTCCGGTGCGCGCAAGCAATTCAACATAAGCTTTGAACTTCTCCCCCGCCTCAGGGTGGCGGTTTGAATTTGTTTCAAGGGTATCCAATGCCTCAAAAAACGCCTTCCAATCGCTCACAAAAGTCTTTCGGCGCTTTGGCTTGGGCATGATCTTTTTGCGCTTCACGATATCGGCGGGGCATTCCGGCAATAGCGGGTTTCCCTCAGCATCGGTCACGTCAGCCCGTGCCCAATTCCAGCAACTCTTGAACGTGCGCACAGCCAGAGCGGCCCCAGCGGGGGTGCGGTCCTTGATTTCATGAAAACGGGTCTGGAATTGCTTGGGTGTGATCCGGCGCAGTTCCATGCTCAGCCAATCGCCAAACTCACGCTGCATCGTAGCCCGGTATGTCGCAGCCGTGCCGTCACGGTGTGGGCGCTCTTCTAGCCACCCGTCCATCGCTTGGCCAAGGGTCATGAGCTTGGCCCGGTCTTGCCTGAGTTGGGCGTTGCGGTTTTTGCCATCGGCCATTTCAGCCAGCGCCTTCATGGCGAGCTTTCGGGCATCATTGAGCGTCAAGGTGTCAGCCCGGCCAAGCGTGACGCGCCGGGTTCGCCCCTTCACGCGGCTTTCAGCGAAATAGGATTTCGATCTCGTGCCAACCCTCACACCAAAGCCTGGCAATGCATCGTCTGTTATCAGGGACTGCCCGGCTCTAGCGAACGGCAGGTCTCTGACAAATTGCGCAGTCAACTTTGGCATCTTACATCCAATTAGTAGGCATTTAGTAGGCAGACATTGAGCGGATACCGACGACTATGGAGTGGAAAGAAAGATCGCGCAAGATAGGTTTATCATTTATTTTCAATGGCATGTAATGATTTGTGTAGGCATGTGGAGCTTTGGGGGAATAATGGCAATGGTAACTGTTAATCAATTGGTCGTAGGTTCGATCCCTACCGCCGGAGCCAAAATCTCTTAACGAGATCAAAGTGTTACAAAGCCGCCCTCCGGGGCGGTTTTTGTTTTCTGCAACATTGACACTGGCGGCACGGCGTTAACGCTTTGGTAACCTCGTTTGGTTAACGATTAGGAAATCGGCTGAGCGAATCTGTTTGAAATCAGTGCCTTGCTCACAGCATAATCAGGAGCAAGCGCACCGATGCTGCACTATGCGTCAGGAACACCAGCAAATGACGACTTTCAGGTGGTTGAGAACCAGTTGGCCCGTCAGCGGTTGTTCTCGGTGCATCCAAATCATTTCCAGCCGTTGTCTCGGTGGGTACTCGAAGAGCGGGTGGCGATGGGCGGCAAGCCGAAGAATACTCTGAAGGAGTTGTTCGAACTCGCGCTGCACTTTCTGTCAAGCCGCTGGAATATCTGGCAAAATGGTCGGATTGAGTGGCAAAAAACGGTGCTTCGAATGGCATTTTCGGAGCCTGTTCGGTACAGCCGTAGTCAGGGTGTTCGAACCGCGATTTTTTCTTTCCCTTTCAAGGTGTTGGAGGGATTTTCAACAGTCGAAAGTGAAATGGCGCACCTGAGAGGATTCGAACCTCTGGCCTCTGCCTTCGGAGGGCAGCGCTCTATCCAGCTGAGCTACAGGTGCCTGACGCGCGGTATAATCCGCACCGACCGGGGCCGCAATGTCAAAATTGCGGCTCAGGCAAACAGTTCATGCGCCAGTTCCAGCGCGTCCACCAGCGTATCCACCTCGTCGGTTGTGTTATACAGGCCAAAGGACGCCCGACAGGTTGCCGTGACGCCAAGATGGTCCATCAACGGCCCGGCACAGTGATGCCCGGCGCGCACCGCCACGCCTTTCTTGTCCAGAATTGTCGAGATGTCATGCGCATGGGCCGCCCCGTCCAGCGTAAAGCTGAAGATCGCGGCCTTGTCCGGCGTGGTTCCCTGGATCTGCAACCAGTTCAGCCCGCCCAGACGTTGCATGGCATAATCGCGCAATCCCGCTTCGTGGCGGGCCACGTTGTCCATACCCAGATCCATCAGATAATCCAGAGCCACACCCAGCCCGATGGTCTGAACGATGCCCGGCGTGCCGGCCTCGAATTTCATGGGCGGATCGTTATAGATCACGGCCTCCTTGGAGACCTCCTTGATCATATCGCCCCCCCCCAGAAACGGGCGCATTTCCGCCATGCGCTCTGGCTTGCAGTAAATCGCGCCCGACCCGGACGGGCCATACAGCTTGTGCCCGGTAATCGCGTAGAAGTCACAGTCGATGTCCTGCACATCCACGGGCAAGTGCACCGCCCCCTGCGACCCATCCACCAACACCGGCACGCCCCTGGCATGGGCGCCTGCACAGATCGTCTTTACGTCCACCACCGTGCCCAACACATTGGAGCAATGTGTCACCGCCACGAGCTTGGTTTTGGGCCCGATCGCGTCGATCACGGCTTGCGGGTCCAACGCGCCGGTGGCGTCCACATCCACCCATTTCAACACCACGCCCTGCCGTTCACGCAGAAAATGCCAGGGCACGATATTGGCGTGATGTTCCATGACCGACAGAACGATCTCGTCCCCGGCCTGCATCCGCGGCATGGCCCAGCCATAGGCCACCATGTTGATGCCCTCGGTCGTGCCGGAATTCAGCACGATCTCGTCCTCATGGGCGGCATTCACAAAGCGCGCGATCTTGCCGCGCACCGCCTCGTATTCATCCGTCGCCAGATTGGAGAGATAGTGCAAGCCCCGGTGAACATTTGAATACTCCCGGCTATAGGCCCGCGTGACCGCATCGATCACGACCTGCGGTTTTTGCGCCGAGGCGCCATTGTCCAGATAGGTCAGCGGCTTGCCGTTCACTTCCCGGCTCAGGATCGGGAAATCGGACCGGATCTTGGTGACATCATACATTTTCAGGACATCCCCATTGCGGTCACACCAATGACCGAAAGAAAGATCGACAGGCCCACGGTCAGCCCCATCAGCGTAAAGATCAGCATCATCACGGCCTTGCCAATCGTATCGAAACGATGCGCCACCATCAGGAAATTGATCACCACCCAGGCGCCGTAAAGGCCGGTAGCCATTACAAAAATCTGGGCCAGCCCCGGCAGGAAAAGCATCAGCACCAGAGACACCAGCTGTACCGCCAGCCGCATGTATTGCAGCCAGCCCATCATCAGCAGAATATCCTCAAACGCCGCCTGCCCCCCCATGGCGCGCCCGACCCAGTAAAAGGCAAACACGAAAATCACCACCACCCCGCCCAGCACAAAAGTGACAAGAACCGGCGACGTAAACAATGCCATCGTGAATTCCGCCGGCACAGGAAACAGCGTGGTCGACAGGAAGTAGGCCAGGGTGTTTAGGATTACCGCAAGACCAAGGATCATCCAGCAGATGCTCCTGTCCATTCCTTGTCCCACAAGCAACCTGGCCGCCTCTGCCGGGTTGCGGATCGTCAATACGAAGAGTTCGCGAAAAAAGACAATCATGCCCTGGCCTCCCTGCCCGCCTGCACCAAACCGGCACTCCAGAACCATAAAAACACCGCCACCCAGATCAACCCGACCGCGCCAAGCGCGGGGCCCGGCCCGACAAACCCTGCAACAAGTCCGTGCAACAGGATCAGCGGCGACGCCGCGAACAGCGCCCAGAACAAAGCCACCCGCGCACCATAAGCGCTGATCCGGCGGCCCAGCACACGCAACAGCAGATAGGACACCATTGCCAGCGCATAGAAAAACAGCGGCGCCACGAACAGCCAACCAAGCAACGCGCCACCCATCAGCGGATTAAGCTCCTGTCCGGTGAAATACGCCTCGCGCGCAAGGCGGGGCCATTGCGCCACGAAAACGATCACGCAGCCCGCCATAAGAATGGCCAGCGCCCGGTCTTCGCGCACTCCGGCGGCAAGGAGCCGCGACACCACCGCGCGTGGCCCCCGATAGGTGGCCAGCATGTCCCCTGTCACCGACATCAGATCTGACGCCGGCGTTCCAGCCACTCGGTCATTCTCCCGACAATGTCGTTGCGCAGGTCTTCGCGCTCAATCTCTTCCACGGCCTCCGCCAGAAACGCCAGGGTCAGAAGATCCGTCGCGATCTCCCTGGGCACGCCGCGCGCGCGCAGATAGAACAGCGCATCCTCGTCAATCGCCCCCGAAGTCGAGCCATGCGAACAGGCCACGTCATCGGCATAAATCTCCAGCTCCGGCTTGGCGAGGAACTGGCTGTCCTCATCCAGCAACAGCGACTGGCTGATCTGGTATCCGTCGGTCTTCTGCGCCCCTGATTTGACCAGAATCTTGCCCTGGAACACGCCGGTAGCACCATTGCGCAGGACTTTCTTGAAAACCTGCCGGCTTTCGCAATTCACCGCGTCATGGGTGATGAAGACCGTGTCGTCATGGTGGAAATCACCATCGCCCGCACAGGCCCCGGCCACATGCGCCACCGCGTCATCTCCGGCCAGCGTGATAACGGTTTCGTTGCGCGTCAACACACCATTCACAGTCAGCGTAAAGCTCTTGAACACAGATTCGCGCCCAAGCCTGGCAAACATATGCGTCACCGCGCGGCGCTCGTGATCGCGTCCCTGCGCGCGCACATGGTGCAATACACCGCCATCGGCAATGTCGATTTCCATGCACTTGTTGAACCGCGCCGCTGCCGGGCCATTCTCCAGAATGGTCGCTTCGGCCCCGCTTTCCACCCGCACCACATGATGCAGGAAAACATCCGAGCCTTCATCCTCGTGCGTGTAGACAAGGCTGATCGGTCTGGACGGCTTTCCCGTCACCCGGATCGTCACACCGTCCCCAGCAAAAGCCGTGTTCAGCGCCGCCAACGGGCGATCCACCGGCACCTGCCCGGCCGCCTCCAGCGTGCCATACAGGTCTTCGGCCCAGTGATCATCCTGACAACAGACATCTTCCAGCCGGTCGATCTGAACTCCTTCCAACGCAAGATCATCGGAACGCTCGGGGCTGAAAACCCCGTCGACGAACACGATCCTGAGCCGGTCAAACCCGGCAAACATCGGTTCTTCACCCGCATCGAATACCGCCGCGCGCGGCGCGTCGGTCCGGGTCAGGGTGTCAGGACGGGTAAATTTCCAGTACTCGTCGCGACGTTGCGGCAGCCCCATGGCGCGCACCCGTTCCAGCGCCGCGCCCCGCGCGGCCTTGGTACAGCCCACATCGGGCATGACCATTGCCGCCAGCCGCGCCTCGGTGTCGCTTGCTTTTCGATCGTCCAGCGCCATTACGCCACCTCGGCCAGGATATCGGCATAGCCGTTCTGTTCCACTTCCAGCGCCAGTTCCGGCCCGCCGGATTTGACGATCCGCCCGTCGGCCATGATATGCACCACATCCGGTTTGATATGGTCCAGCAAGCGCTGATAGTGGGTGATCACAAGAAATCCGCGGCCCGCATCACGCAATGCGTTCACGCCCTCGGACACAAGCTTCATGGCGTCCACGTCCAACCCCGAGTCGGTCTCGTCCAGGATGCACATCTTGGGTTCCAGCATCGCCATTTGCAGGATTTCGTTGCGCTTTTTCTCACCGCCCGAGAACCCCACATTGACGGGACGTTTCAGCATGTCCGCATCGATCTTCAGCGTCTTGGCCTTGGCCCGGATCACCTTCAGGAACTCGGCCGCCGACATGTCTTCCAGCCCTTTCGCCTTGCGCTGGGCGTTCACGGCGGTGCGCAGGAAGGTCATGTTGCCGACGCCGGGAATTTCCACCGGATACTGGAATGCCAGAAACAACCCCAGCGCGGCGCGTTCTTCCGGCTCCAGTTCCAGAAGGTCCGCACCCTCCAAAGTGGCGCTTCCACCGGTCACTTCATACCCGTCACGACCCGACAGCACATAGGACAGCGTCGATTTACCCGATCCGTTCGGCCCCATGATCGCGTGCACTTTGCCCGCCTCGACCGTCAGATCCACACCCTTGAGGATCTGCTTGTCTTCTTCTTCAAGTTTGACCCTCAGGCCCCTGATTTCCAACATATTATCTTCCTTCGACATTTCCCGGACGGTTCGCGCGCCGCCCTGTTATTCCACGGAGACGGCGGTGCCGCTGGCCGAAACCATCAACATCGAGTCGCCCACGACTTCGTAATCCAGATCCACGCCCACCACGGCATTGGCGCCCTTGCCTGCCGCCCGCGCTTCCAGTTCCGCCAGCGCGACTTCGCGCGCATCCTGCAATTTGCTTTCATAGGCGCCCGAGCGCCCGCCAACCACATCGGTGATCGAGGCAAAGAAATCGCGCACCAGATTGGCGCCCATGATTGCCTCACCCACGACAATGCCGTGGTATTCGGTGATCCGGCGCCCCTCGATGCCGGGTGTTGTCGTCACGATCATGCTCAGAACCCTCCGACATAGGTGATCAGCATCATCACGCCCAGCGCGACCGTTCCGAAGACCGCCGAGGTGACAAAGATGGATCCATTGATCAGCCCGTTACTGTTGCCGGTCCGGTGGCGCCGCACCAGCAGGCCAATGGCCGTTCCAATGGCCACGCCCGCCCCCGCGCCCGCGGATTTCTGCATGAGGATTTGCAGGGTTTCCATCAGCGCCGCCGTTGCATGAGTTTCAGAAGGATCCGGCCGGCGATCCAGCCGCCCACGATGCCCCCGCCAATCCCCAACACGGGATTGATGAATTCCGACTTGTTCATGTTCACCCAGATCACCCCGGCCAGCCCGCCAAGCGCCGGCATGACAATGGGGATCGCGGCCTCGATGCGTCGTGTGAAATCAGCCAACGGACCCCTCCAGCGAAATCGCCACAAGCTGTTGCGCTTCCATGGCAAATTCCATCGGCAGCGCCTGAAGCACCTCCTTGGCAAACCCGTTGACGATCAGCGCCACGGCCTCTTCCTCGTCCATGCCGCGCTGGCGGCAATAGAACATCTGGTCATCATCCACCTTGGACGTCGTGGCCTCGTGCTCCACTCTCGACGAGTTGTTCCTGACTTCGATATAGGGCACCGTATGCGCGCCGCATTTGTCGCCGATCAACAAGCTGTCGCACTGTGTATAGTTGCGGGAATTCTTCGCCCTTGGGTGCATCGACACAAGGCCCCGGTACGTGTTTTGCGCCACGCCCGCGCTGATCCCCTTGGAGACAATGCGCGACTTGGTGTTCTTGCCCAGATGGATCATCTTGGTGCCGGTGTCGGCCTGTTGGTGGTGGTTGGTGATGGCGATCGAATAAAACTCGCCCTGGCTGTCATCGCCGCGCAGGATGCAGGACGGGTATTTCCAGGTCACGGCAGAGCCGGTCTCCACCTGTGTCCACATCACCTTGGCACGGTCGCCGCGGCAATCGGCGCGCTTGGTCACAAAGTTATAGATGCCGCCCTTGCCGTTTTCATCGCCCGGGTACCAGTTCTGCACCGTGGAGTATTTCACCTCGGCGTCTTCCTCGACAATGATCTCCACCACGGCGGCGTGCAACTGGCTGGTGTCGCGTTGCGGCGCGGTGCAGCCTTCCAGATAGCTGACATAGCTGCCCTTGTCGGCAATGATCAGCGTGCGCTCGAACTGGCCGGTGTTTTCGGCATTGATGCGGAAATAGGTCGACAATTCCATCGGGCAACGTACCCCCGGCGGGATATAGACAAACGAGCCATCCGAGAACACGGCCGAATTGAGCGTCGCATAAAAATTGTCCGACACCGGCACCACCGATCCCAGGTATTTGCGGACCAGTTCAGGATGCTCGCGGATCGCCTCGGAAATCGAACAGAAGATAACCCCCGCCGCTTTCAGTTCTTTCTGGAACGTCGTGCCGACCGACACGGAATCGAACACCGCGTCCACAGCCACCTTGCGCCCCTCGGCGGGCGCGGCCTCGGCCCCTTCAACCCCGGCCAGGATCATCTGCTCTTTCAGCGGGATACCCAGCTTTTCATAGGTGGCCAACAGCTTGGGGTCGACTTCGTCCAGCGACTTGGGCTTGATTTCCATGCTCTTGGGGCGGGCATAGTAATATTGATCCTGAAAATCGATTTCGGGATAATCCACCATCGCCCAATCCGGCTCTTCCTTGGTCAGCCAGCGGCGATAAGCGTCCAGCCGCCATTCTGTCATCCACTCCGGCTCTTCGTTCTTGTGCGAAATCAGGCGCACGATGTCCTCGGTCAGCCCTTTTGGGGCATAGTCCATCTCGATCTCGGTTTCCCAGCCGTACTTGTACTTGCCGCCAACTTCGCGCACGGCATCGACGGTTTCCTGATCGACACCTTCCTTGACATCCGTCTGGTCCAGAGTGGCCATGATCTCTCCTGTTCAACTCACGCCGCGCGGGCGCGGAATTTCCTGTAATGTGCCAGCCAGCTTTCGGCAAAGCGCATCACCTCTTCCTGTTTCGTTTCCAGCCCCAGCGAGACCCGGATGGCCCCTGCCGCAGTGGCGTCTTCAAATCCCATCGCGGTCAGCACCCGGCTGGCGCGCACCTTGCCCGACGAACAGGCCGACCCGGCACTGATCGCGAAACCGGCCAGATCCATCTGCATCACCTGCGTTTCACCCTTCCAGCCGGGCGTGGCGATACAGGATGTATTTGGCAGGCGTCCGGAACCTTTCCCGACAAAAATGGTATCTTTTGCCTCGACGGCAAGGGTCTCTTCCAGCAAATCGCGTAAAGACGCAACCCGATCCCACGCCCCATCCGCCAAATCTTTTGCCGCAGCCGTGGCCGCAGCGGCAAATCCGGCGGCTCCGATCACGTTTTCCGTGCCCGCGCGCCGGCCCATTTCCTGGCCACCCCCGCGCAACTGGGCGGCCACATCCGTGCCGCGCCTGACCACCAATGCGCCAATCCCTTTTGGCCCGCCCAGCTTGTGCGCCGAAATCAGTGCCATACCGGCACCGGACCAGTTGAACGCCAGCGCCAGTTTGCCAAAGCCCTGCGTCATATCGGAAACCGCCAGACCCGCAGGCAAGTCCTGCACCACGCCGGTTTCCGAATTGGCCAGTTGCAACGCGCATCGCGCGGGGTCGCCCACGATCACCCGCCCCTGAGCGTCCACCGGCAAATCCGATGCGACCCAGGCCGCAACCGCATCATGTTCGATATCCCCGGCGTGCAGTTCCCGTCCGCGCAGGGCCAGTGCCGCCGCTTCCGTGGCACCCGAGGTGAATATCACATCCGCCCCGTCCGCTCCAAGCGCGCTGGCAATCTGGCCACGCGCCTTTTCCACAATCGCCTTGGCGCGGCGTCCCTCACCATGCACGCTGGATGGATTGCCCACGACATCCATCGCCGCAATCATCGCCTCGCGCGCTTCGGCGCGCAGGGGCGCTGTGGCGTTATGGTCCAGATACACGCGCATCAGCCGTCGTCATCCACCACAGAAAACAGGGTCGGCACCGCAGGGCACGGCGCCAGGTCATTGCGCACGACATCCGACAGGCGCGTCTGGTGCAGGAACACATAGACATGGGCCGACAGCCCCTCCCACAAGCGGTTGGCCATGGATTGCGCCCGCGATCCGCTCAGCGCCCCCGTTGCCCCGGCGCCCGTATGCAGGGCAGACACCGTTTCATCCACGGCCCCCAGAATGTCCACCACCCGAATTTCCGCCGGCGGCAGCGCCAGGCGATACCCGCCACCCGGGCCGCGCACCGAGTCCACCAGCCCGGCCCGGCGCAGCTTGACAAACAACTGTTCCAGATACGGCAGTGAAATGTCCTGACGCCGGGAAATCTCGGACAGGCTGACCAGACCATCCGCCGGTTGCATGGCAATATCGGCCAGCGCGACAACTGCGTAACGGCCTTTCGTAGACAGTTTCATCGCGCATCCCTTGCGAATAGATTGACGAAAGCGCCCTGTGCGCTTAAGTCCCTTGAAACCCTGCCGGTTGCGATACCGATCAGTGATTAGAACAGTTCTAAGGTGTCCTAGCAAATTCGTCAAGAATTGCCGTGCACCTTTCACAGGAGAGAAGCGACACACCATGCCCGAGGTGATTTTTCCCGGACCCGAAGGCCGCCTGGAAGGCCGCTACCACCCCCAGAAAGAAAAAGACGCCCCCATTGCCATCGTGCTGCATCCGCACCCGCAATTCGGCGGGACGATGAACAACAAGGTTGTCTATAATCTGCATTATGCCTTCTACAATATGGGCTTCACGGTCTTGCGGTTCAATTTCCGCGGCGTGGGGCGCAGCCAGGGCGAATATGATCAGGGCGTGGGTGAATTGTCCGATGCCGCCTCGGCGCTGGATTACCTTCAATCGATGAACAACAACTCCAAGCATTGCTGGGTTGCCGGTTTCTCGTTCGGGGCCTGGATCGGCATGCAGCTTTTGATGCGCCGCCCCGAGATTACCGGGTTCATCTCCGTCGCGCCGCCGGCAAACATGTATGATTTCTCGTTCCTTGCGCCCTGCCCCAGTTCGGGCCTGGTGATCAACGGCACCAGCGACAGGGTGGCACCGCCGCCAGACACGCATACGCTGGTCAACAAGCTGCACGAACAGAAGGGTATCACCATCACCCATACCGAAATCGACGGTGCGGGGCATTTCTTTGAAAACGACAACTACATGGACCAGATGGTGGGCAACGTGACCGATTACGTCAAACGCCGACTCACCGAAACCACCCGCTGATGGGGACGATCGAAACACTCGCGGCCAAGCTGGCCGAGGACACGCTGAAGGCACAGCGGATTACTGGCGACGATCGCCTGTTTGTCGAGGTCGGAAACGTTCTCGCCGCCGCCTCGCAATCGCTGGAAGAGGCGTTTCTGACAGAGGTGCGTGTGCGGCTGGCCGAGGAAAAGGCCCGGTCGTTTCTGGTGGCGCGGGTCAAGGAAGCGCGAAAGAACGCCGGGCCGGACGAATGACGACGGCCCGCATCAATTCCCAGATCGCCTTTCTGAAAGAGACCGATCATCTCAAATCGGTGTTGCGGGCCTCACGGCTGATTGACGACAGCCGGTTCGAGAATTCCGCCGAACATTCCTGGCACGTGATGCTGTATGCGCTGGTCTTGGCGGAACATGCCGAAACACCGGTAAACATCAACCGCGTGCTCAAGATGCTGCTGCTGCACGACATTGTCGAGATCGACGCGGGCGACGCGCCCATTCACGCACAGGTCGACCGCGCCGCCGTCGAGACCGCCGAGAAGGCGGCCGCGGATCGGATTTTCGGCATATTGCCTGAAGATTTACGGAATGAATTCCGTACCTTATGGTTTGAATTTGAAGCGGCAGAAACTCCCGAATCGCGATTTGCCAAGGCAATCGACCGTCTGCCCACGCCAATCACCAATATGGAAATCGGAGGCGGGTCGTGGACCGACTACGATGTCACGCTCGACCAGCTTGACACCCGCGTCGGCACGCCGATCCATCGCGGCGCCCCGGCCTTGTGGGCATGGCTGCGCCCGAAACTGGCGCGCTGGTTTGCCCGCTGACCCTCAGAAACACTGGGCCCAGCCATACCCCCAGCGCCAGGGCAACCCAGAACAGGGCGCACCGCCCAGCCGCACCGCGCTGAACATCGCCTGCCCGAACTGTTCATAGGCCCGCTCGACCTGAGCCGCGCTCATGCCATACCGCAGCTGCAATTCCGCGCTCCGGGTCACGCCGGTTTCCACGACACAGGCCCGCAACGCCCGATCCGCCGCAAGCCGCGCCTGATAGCTGGCCATCGGCGCCGGGTCCGGGCCGCCCAGATGATAGGCCCGGTCATGGGTCACACAACAGGCTTCCCAGGGGGGCGCTTGCTCATGCGCCGCGCCAAATTCCGGGAACCACCGCGCAACCTGTTGCCAAACCGCCGACATGCCCCCGGAACAGCCATCCGTGGTAAACGGGGCCAGCGTCGCGCCCTCGGTTGCGCGGGTGTCCTGCAACCGCTCATGGCGCCAAAGCTCCAGCCGCGCCGTCGGCCCCGACATCTCCCCGGCCGCCCCGGTGGCCGCCACAAGCAATGTCGCCAGCACTGCTGCCCTAGGGAGACTCGTCACGATACTCTCCGCTGCGCATGTCCAGCCCCAGCGACCCCGCCAACCCAAGCACCATCCGCTCCAATGTGTTCAGCTCATGCCGTTCCGCCAGAACTTGCCCTGCCAGTTCCGGTTCGTCGGTGATCAGCCCGTCCACACCCATCGACACCATCTGCGACATCGACAGCGCGTCATTGATCGTCCAGACATACAGGTCCTTGCCCGCCGCCCGTGTCTCGCGCACCATCCGGTGCGACACGGCCGCGCTGTTCACGGCCAGAAAATCCACATCCAGCTCCCACATCCGCCCCAGCGAGGCCGTGGCCAGAAGCCCGATCTCCCAATCGGGCCGCAGGGCGCGCATCTTCCGCACCGCATCGTATTTCAGCGACATGATCTTGACCTGCTCCACCATGTCCAGATCCTCGACAATCTCCACCACGCGCTCTTCCAGCCTTTCGTCGTGGCCGTAGTATTTCAATTCGATCACAACCCCGGCCCTGCCCCTGGCCAATTCCAGCGCATCGCGCAGCAACGGTGTGCGCTGGTCCGAAAATGCCGGATCGAACCAGCCGCCAATGTCGATCCCGGCCAGGTCCGCTTGTGTCGCGTCCCAGATCTTCAGATTGACGCCGGCGATTTTCATGAAATCGCTGTCATGCACCACGACAACGTCGCCGTCGCCGGATTCCTGCACATCCAGCTCCACCCAATCCGCCCCAACCTCAATGGCCCTGGCAAAGGCGGCCATGGTGTTCTCCGGCGCCGCCCCCGCCGCCCCGCGATGGGCGATGACCTGTACGCGCGGGCTGGTCTCGAACCGGGCCAGACCGACAAGTCCGATCCCGCCCAGAACCGCCGCCCCCAGCGCCGCGCCAGCAACAAGCGCCAGCCCCCAGCGCGGCATATCGCGCGCCGATTCTGTCAGGCGCGCATCAGGCCACCCCGCGCGCGCCATGATCAGCGCGGCCAGCGCCCCGGTCGAAAGACCCGTCACCACGAAATTCGCCAATGCGCCCAGCCCGGCGAACAGCCCCAGCATTGCCACAAGCACCGACAGCCGCCCGTCAAACCCCGAAACCGTGGCATCCGCCACCGCGCCGATCACCGCCAGCGGAACCGCGCCGATCACGGTTGCCCCGATCAACCAGCCCGCAATGCGCAGTGCAAAGCCAATCTCGCTGCCCTTCATTTCAAGGGCGCTTTGCGAAAACGCCGCACGCGGGGAAACACCCTCGAACAGGACCAGCGGCAATACCAGCGTCCAACGCACCAGGGCCCGTCCCAATACCAGAACCAAAAGCGCCAGCACGCCACCGATCAACACAACAGCACGCAGGAATTCTGGTGGCCTTTGGGACAGGTAATAATTGATGTCGAACGCGGTAAGCTGTGTAACATAGATCGCTCCCGCAACCGCCAGGAACGGCAGGCTCAGCGCCAGGATGCGCAAGGTCAGCCAAACGCCCAGCTTGATGATTGCCACGGCGCGCGGCAGTACCAGCGCCACCGCATCAGACAGGTTCGGCTGGCCATTGCTGCGGGCCCGCACCCCAACCGCCATCATCAGGGCCAGATCCAGAACGAAGAGAAACAGCGCCAGACCGGCAAGGAGAAGAAAGCAGATGAACCCGACAGGTGACAACAGGAAATAGGCAATGTCGAAATCCGCAAGCGCCGGCTGCCCCGCGAAAGACAGGGCCAGCCGCACCGCCAGCGCCATCAGCGGAACCAACAGCAAACCCAGCGCCAGGTTGAATCCAAGGTGGACCGCCCAAATCGGCCACCGAAGCCGCCACGCCGTGCCAAAACCTGCCACGATGTCCTGAAATATCATAAATGAATCCTCTCAACTTCTGACAACCTAGATGCATTTGCGCACCCGGTCGACTGTCCCGATCCGCGAAACTCTGTATACAATTGCATACCGCTCCTTTCGCCCGGGGCGAAACTCCGCTACAAGGCCGCAAAACACACCGACTCGGATGTCACAGGAGGCCCCGATGACCAAGATCAAGGTAGACAACCCCATCGTCGAAATGGACGGCGATGAAATGACCCGCATCATGTGGCAGTTCATCAAGGACAAGCTGATCCTGCCCTATCTCGATCTTGATCTGTTGTATTACGATCTGGGGATCGAGGAACGCGACCGCACCGAAGACCAGATCACCATCGACGCCGCCGAAAAGACAAAAGACGTGGGCGTGGCGGTCAAATGTGCCACCATCACCCCGGACGAGGCGCGCGTCGAGGAATTCGGCCTCAAGAAAATGTGGCGCAGCCCCAATGGCACGATCCGCAACATCCTGGGCGGCGTGGTGTTCCGCCAGCCGATCATCTGCCGCAACGTGCCCCGCCTGGTGCCCGGCTGGACAAATCCCATCGTCGTGGGGCGCCACGCCTTTGGGGATCAGTACAAGGCCACGGATTTCACCTTTCCGGGACCGGGCAAGCTGACCATGAAGTTCGAGGGCGCCGACGGCTCGGTGATCGAACGCGAGGTTTACGATGCCCCGTCGGCGGGTGTCTATCAGGCGATGTACAACCTTGACTCGTCGATCATCGATTTTGCCCGCGCCTCGCTGAATTACGGCCTCAATCTGGGCTGGCCGGTGTATCTGTCCACCAAGAACACCATTCTCAAGGCCTATGACGGCCGCTTCAAGGATCTGTTCCAGAAGGTCTATGAAGAGGAGTTCGAAGACCGGTTCAAGAAGGCGGGCATCTGGTACGAACACCGTCTGATCGACGACATGGTGGCCTGTGCCCTGAAATGGAACGGCAAATTTGTCTGGGCCTGCAAGAACTATGACGGCGACGTACAGTCCGACACCGTCGCGCAGGGTTTTGGCTCTTTGGGGCTGATGACATCGCAGCTGATGACGCCCGATGGCCGGATCGTCGAAGCCGAGGCCGCGCATGGAACCGTCACCCGCCATTATCGCCAGCATCAGGCGGGCGAGGCCACGTCAACCAACTCCATCGCCTCGATCTACGCCTGGACCGGTGGTCTCAAGCACCGCGCCAAGCTGGATGAAAACGTCGCGCTGCGGGCCTTTGCCGAAACCCTGGAACGGGTGATCGTGGAAACGGTGGAAAGCGGCCACATGACCAAGGATCTGGCCCTGCTCGTCGGTCCCGATCAGGGATGGCTTACCACCATGGGGTTCCTGGAAAAGATCGACGAAAACCTGAACAAGGCGCTTGCGGGCTGACAAGTTGCCGCCCCCCTCGGCCGGCGTCTGGACATTCCCGGCCGCCGGTGAAATGCAGACGCCATGGTCAGTTTCCTTGAACCCGCCCGCGCCGAACGCCACAGCCCGCTGGAGGATCTCCAGGGGCTGATCGTGGGCACCCTGTTGATGGCCCTGTCGGTTCAGTTTCTGCAAGCGGCGGCGCTGATCACCGGCCAGATAGCAGGTCTTTCACTGACGGTTGCCTATGCGGGCGGTTTTACATTCGGCGCGGTGTTCTTCGTGCTCAACCTGCCGTTCTACATCGTCGCCTTCCTGCGCATGGGGCTGGCCTTCACGCTCAAGACCTTTGCCGCCGTGGCGCTGATGAGCCTGTGGACGTACCTGTTGCCGCTGGTGATGGGGTTTTCCATGCTGCATCCCGGCGCGGCCGCCGGATTGGCCGGTGTCACGGCCGGGGCCGGGCTGATCGTGCTGTTCCGCCATGGCGCAACGCTGGGCGGAGTCGGGATCGTGGCGCTCTGGCTTCAGGATACGCGCGGGATCAGGGCCGGATGGGTTCAGCTGGGCTTTGATGTCGCGGTCTTTGCGCTGGCCATGTCGCTTTTTGACTTTACCACGGTCGGCTGGTCGCTGCTGGGGGCTGGCGTGACCAATATCATGATTGCCACAAACCACCGCCGCGACCGTTATATCGCCCGCTGAGGACCGCGCCCCATGCCCAAAGCCTATCTGATGCTGTTCATTGCCGTGCTGTTTGAAACCATCGGCACCTCGGCCCTTCAGGCCAGCCAGCAATTCACCCGGCTGGTGCCGTCCGTGATTGTTGTTCTGGGCTATGGCGCGGCGTTCTACTTCATGGCCATTACCCTGAAATTCCTGCCGGTGGGCATCACCTATGCGATCTGGTCCGGCCTGGGCATCGTGCTGATCGCCGTCATCGGCTTCATCGCCTTCGGCCAGCGGCTCGACTGGCCCGCGATTCTGGGCATGGCGATGATCCTTGGCGGCATCCTTGTCATCCATCTGTTTTCCCAAAGCGCCACACATTAATCTCTGGCCTTTTCTGCGCGCGCATTATAGGCGAGGCGCGAACAGGAGTAGAGACGCCCAATGGACCTTCGTAATATCGCCATCATCGCCCACGTGGACCACGGAAAAACCACCCTCGTGGATGAGCTGCTGAAACAGTCGGGGGCCTTTCGCGCCAACCAGGAAGTGGCCGAGCGTGCCATGGACAGCAACGATCTGGAACGCGAGCGCGGCATCACCATCTTTGCCAAGCCCACCAGCGTCGAATGGAAGGGCACCCGGATCAACATCGTTGACACCCCCGGCCACGCCGATTTCGGCGGCGAGGTTGAACGGATCCTGTCGATGGTGGATGGCGTCGTTCTGCTTGTCGATGCGGCCGAAGGCCCGATGCCGCAAACCAAGTTCGTGACCTCCAAGGCACTGGCGTTGGGGTTGCGCCCCATCGTGGTGCTGAACAAGGTCGACAAGCCCGATGCCGAACCCGACCGTGCGCTGGATGAATGCTTTGACCTGTTCGCTTCACTGGATGCGGATGACGACCAGCTGGATTTCCCGCATATGTACGCCTCGGGCCGCAATGGCTGGGCCGATGCCGAACTTGACGGGCCGCGCAAGGATCTTCATGCGCTCTATAACCTGATCGTCAACCACGTCCCTGCCCCCAGGCAGATCAGGCATCAGGACGAGGATTTCCGCATGTTGGCCACCACGCTGGGCGCGGATCCTTTCGTGGGCCGCATCCTGACGGGGCGCGTTGAATCCGGCCGGCTCAAGGTGGGTCAGACCGTACAGGCCATCACCCGCGTGGGCCAGAAGATCGAACAGTTCCGCGTCACCAAGATCCAGGCGTTTCGCGGCCTCGCCCAGCAGGATATCGATGAGGCGTTGGCAGGCGACATCGTTTCCATAGCCGGAATGCAAAAGGCCACGGTGGCCGATACCATCTGCGCGCTGGCCGTCGACACACCGCTCAAAGCCCAGCCCATCGATCCGCCCACCATCACCGTGACCTTCGGCATCAACGACAGCCCGCTTGCGGGCCGCGACGGCAAGAAGGTGCAAAGCCGCGTCATCCGTGACCGCCTGATGAAAGAGGCGGAATCCAACGTTGCCATCAAGATCGCCGACACCCCCGGCGGCGAGGCGTTCGAGGTTTCCGGCCGGGGCGAATTGCAGATGGGCGTGCTGATCGAGAACATGCGCCGCGAAGGGTTCGAGCTTTCGATTTCGCGCCCTCAGGTGATCATGCGCGAAGAAGACGGCCAGAGGCTGGAACCCATCGAAGAAGCCACCATCGACGTGGATGACGAATATTCCGGCGCCGTGATCGAGAAACTGACCGGCGCGCGCAAGGGTGAGCTGGCCGAAATGAAACCGGCCGGCGCGGGCAAGACCCGCATCATCGCCCATGTTCCGTCGCGTGGCCTGATCGGCTATCACGGCGAATTCCTGACCGATACACGCGGCACCGGTGTTCTGAACCGCGTGTTCCATGGCTGGGCGCCGCACAAGGGATCGATCCCGGGCCGCCGGGCCGGTGTTCTGATCTCCATGGAAAACGGCGTGTCCGTGGCCTATGCCCTTTGGAACCTCGAAGAGCGCGGCAAGATGATGATCGGTGCGCAGGAACAGGTCTATACCGGCATGATCATCGGCGAACACAGCCGCGAAAACGATCTCGAGGTGAACCCGCTCAAGGGCAAGAAGCTGACCAATGTGCGTGCCAGCGGCACGGACGAGGCCGTGCGCCTGACCACACCGATGAAATTGTCGCTGGAAGAGGCCATCGCCTATATCAACGATGACGAACTGGTCGAGGTCACGCCCAACACGATCCGTTTGCGCAAGCGGTTCCTTGATCCGCACGAGCGCAAACGCATGGCCAAGGCCAGCCAGTAAATCCGCCCGGGCCCCGGCATCGCACGGGGCCTGGCTTTTTGCTCCCGATTATTGGCGTATTGGTAGCATCGGGGTTGCCCGGAATCGCGTTTCGGTCAACTCTCGGGTCATGTCGATACCAATTTCCCGCCCCGCAATACCGCTGGCCGTGTTCTGCCTGCATCTGCTCGCTGCTTTCGTATTCCTGACGATGCCGCTATCCGCCCAGGGCTTTGGCGAAAGCGGCCTGATATTCGACCGGCCACTAGGGTCCGCACCTCTCAAGGCGGGCGTGGCCATCAAGGTGGACCAGATCACCTTCGTTGACCAGCAGGCGGAAAACTTCGGCGTGGTCGGCAATTTCATCATACAAATGAACGAGCCGGAACTGGCCTTTGACGCGGCCGAAAAGGGCGGCGAATTCATCAGCCTCTCGGTAGAAGAATTTCGCCAATACGCACGCGACCGCAATATCCTCCTGCCCTTTTTCATCCTCCACAATCAGCAAGGCCGCCGTTTCACACAACAGTCACAGGTGGTTCTGCGCTCGGATGGCCGGGCCACGTTTGTTGAACGCTTTTCGGCAACACTCCAGGCGCCATACTTCAACTTCAAGCGCTACCCGTTTGACAATCAACAGTTTTATGTAGAAGTCATGTCACTTTTTCCTGTCGAGGCGGTAGAACTTTATCCCATGGAAGAGTTTTCGGGGCTTGGAGACCTGCTGGGCGAAGAAGAATGGGTTCTGGAAAATGCTCAGATATCCGGCTCGGTTGTAACAGGCCCCACAGGCCTGAGAACATCGCAAGTGCAACTCGGCTTTCAGGGGAAACGGCATGTGCAATATTATCTGCTGCGCTTCATGTTGCCGCTGTTGATCATCCTGTTCGTGTCATGGGCAACTTTCTTCCTGGAAGAGTACCGCCGCCGCATCGATATGGCGAACGCAAACCTGCTGGTCTTTGTCGCCTTCAACTTCGCGATTTCCACCAGCCTGCCCAAACTCGGCTACCTCACCTTCATGGACAGCCTGCTTGTGGGTATGTTCATCATCACCGGCTCGATGGTGATCGTGAATATCGCGCTGCGCCGCCTCAAGCTGAACGATCGCGAAATGCTGGCCCGAAAACTGGACATGTACCTGATCGTCTGGGTCTACCCGCTGATGTATGCCGGGTTTCTTTATTGGGCCGTCCGATTTTTCCTGATTTAGGAAAACTTCGTAAAACCAACGTCATAAACCCATACGACTTTTGTTTAGACGGCCCCCGGCCTGCCTTTCGGACGATATCGCATCGTGTCTCCGGCTGTCAGGTTTGCCCCGTCGCGGCGCTACATGCCGTGGCACTGCAAACCACCAGCAAAAGGATATGACCAATGAACACCCCAATCTTTACCCGCCGTATTCTGATCCTTGCTTCGGCCATTTCCCTGGGCGGCGCCCTGTCCGCCGACGCCGGCCAGATCATGGCCGACACAACGTCCCGAACCCGGATCGCGGCAGAGGTGGATGCCAATCCGACGATGACCATGACGGCCGATACCGTCCGGCGCGCGGCATCCACAGCTTCGGCCACGGCCAGGACCGGCCAAACCGCCGTCCTGACAACCGGTAAAAAGGCCCGCGCCAGGGCGCTTGCTTCTGCCCGGTTTGGCCGGAAACGTCTGCAAGATGCGCAAGGCGCGCTCATTCGCCTGTCGCCAGGGTCCGGTCCAGCCGCGCGCGCGGAAATCGCCCTGTCCGCAAAGGCGCGTACAAATGCGTCCGTTGAAAAGAGCGATGCCACCGGCATGGCCGCAGATGTCGACGGCACCGGGGCCATCGGCGTGAATTTCTGATACCTGCCAGGACGCGCGGCCATTGACGGCCGCGCGTCGAATTGACTATGTCACCCAACCACGAAATTGCGGGTTCCCGAAAATGCTCCGTACGATCGCCCTGTCCCTCACCCTGATGCTGACGCCGATTGCGGCTTTGGCCAACCCGGATATCGCCGCTCCGGTGATCGAGCGGATCGAATCCCAGGGTTACACGGTCGAGGAGGTGCGGCGCAGTTGGCTGGGCCGGCTGATCATCACCGCCCGCAACAAGGACAGCCAGCGCGAAATTGTTCTGAACCGGAAAACAGGCGAAGTGCTGCGCGACACCGCCTTTCCTACACCCCGACAAGATACCATCGGCACGCCCTCCGCTCCCAGGGACGCACTGAATGATGCCCTTGGCTCCGGGATCGGGGCCGCGGATGGCGGTTTGCTCGAATAATGCTCAGCCACCCCGCCCTCGTCTGGTCGCTTGTGGCCGTACAGCTTGGCTGCGGCGCCTATTTCCTATGGGAAATTCTCGCCTCGATCCTGGGTCTGCCGACGCTTCCTCTTCGCTGGCAAACCCGGGAACTGGTTGAGATCGGCGCAAGTCTTGGCCTTGTGCTGGGCGCGGTCATGGGGGTTGCGCTTGCGGTGTCGGCCCGTCGCGAAATCACCCGGGCCAGCACCGCCCGGCGTCTTACTTCAGGCCAGTTCACCCAGGTGACCGACGAGTATTTTGCGCGTCTTGGCCTTACACCGGCCGAAACCGAAGTCGCGTGGTTCCTGCTCAAGGGCATGAGCCTGGGAGAAATCGCCGCGCTGCGTCAAACCGCGGAAGGCACCGTCAAGGCACAATGCACCGCGATCTACCGCAAGGCCGGCGTGTCCGGAAAATCCCAGCTGTTTTCACTGGTGGTCGAAGATGTTCTGCTATGAGGCTGGCTTATTCGTTGGTCTCGACAACCATCAATTCGCGTTCCGAAGCCCCGCGCGCGTGGCTTAAGGCCTCCTGGTATTCTGCACTGTGATAACAGTTTACCGCGCTGTCCACATCGGGGAATCTGGCAACAACATTGCGCGGACGTTCCTTGCCCTCCAGCTGCACGAACCGCCCCCCCCGCGCAATGAACTCCCCGCCATGCTTGGCAATTGCCGGTCCGGCAAGTTCGGCGTATTTGCCATAAGCCTCGGCATCCGTCACCGTGACATGCGCAATCCAAAGTGCACCCATTTCTCTATCCTCCGATCACCGCCTCGGCTGCGGCAATCGCGGCTTCGGCATTATTGGCATCCCTGGCGCCCCCCTGCGCCATGTCCGGGCGTCCGCCCCCGCCCTTGCCGCCAAGCGCGGCGACGGCGGCGCGTACAAGTTCAACAGCCGACACGGCGCCGGTCAGATCCTGGGTCACTCCGGCGGCTACGGCGGCCTTGTCCCCGGTATCCGCGATCAACAGAACCGCGCCGCTTTCCATACGGGCCTTGTGCTCGTCGATCAGCGGCGGCAAATCCTTGCCCGTCACGCCCGAAATCACCTGCGCAAAGAATGTCACGCCTGCGATCTGCTTGTCTTCGGGCCCGGCCCCCCCGGCCATGGCCAGTTCGCGGCGCAACTGGGCAACTTCGTTCTGCAACGCCTTGCGCTCGTCCATCAGCACCTTCAACCGGTCCAGCACGTCAGACGACTGCGCCTTCAACGTCCCGGCCACTTCGGCCATCCGGCCTGCTTCACGTTCCAGATGTGCAAAGGCCGCCTCGCCTGTCAGCGCCTCGATCCGGCGCACGCCGGCGCTCGATGCGCTGTCGCCCAGGATCACGCAAAGCCCGATATCGCCGGTCTGCTTCACATGCGTCCCGCCGCACAGTTCGATCGAATAGGTCTGGCCATCCAGCCCCTTGCCGGTCTCGGCCCGGCCCATCGACACAACCCGCACCTCATCACCATATTTCTCGCCGAACAGCGCCTGCGCCCCGATCGCGCGCGCATCGTCCGGTGTCATGATCCGGGTTTCCACAGGCGTGTTCTGGCGGATATAGGCGTTCACGTCCGTACCCACCTTGTGCAGCTCTTCCACTGTCAGCGCCTTGGCGTGGCTGAAATCGAACCGCAGGCGATCCTGCGCATTCAAACTGCCGCGCTGCGCGACATGCGCGCCCAGGGTTTCGCGCAATGCCTCGTGCAGAAGATGCGTCGCCGAATGGTTGGCCCGGATTGCGCTGCGCCGGGCGTGATCCACCTCCAGCACGGCCCCAACGCCCACGCCGATCTCGCCTTCCACCACCTTGGCCACGTGGATGAACACGCCTGCGGCCTTACGGGTGTCCGTGACATACGCCAGCCCACCATCAACGCGGATCTGGCCCGTATCACCCACCTGCCCGCCGCTCTCGGCATAAAACGGCGACTGGTTCAGAACGATCTGCACCGTTTCGCCGCTGGTGGCCTTGTCCACTTCGGCCCCGTCGCGCACCAGCGCCAGAACCTGCCCCTCGGCCGTCTCCGTATCATAGCCCAGAAAATCGGTCGTGCCCTTGTGCTCGGCGATATCAAACCAGATCGTGCTGTCCGCCGCCTCGCCCGAACCGGCCCAGGCCGCGCGCGCCTTGGCCTTTTGTTCGGCCATGGCCGCGTCAAACCCGTCCGTGTCCACGGTACGGCCCTTTTCACGCAGCGCGTCCTGCGTCAGGTCCAGCGGGAAACCATAGGTATCATACAGCTTGAACGCGGCCTCCCCTGTCAGCGGGGCGCCATCATCCAGCCCGTCCAGTTCTTCGTCCAAAAGTTTCAGCCCACGGTCCAGTGTCTGCTTGAACCGGGTTTCTTCCAGCTTCAATGTCTCCTCGATCAGTGCCTGCGCCTGCCCCAGTTCCGGATAGGCCGCGCCCATCTTGCTGACCAGCGAGGGCACCAGCCGGTGCATCACCGGGTCTTGTGCGCCCAGAAGATGCGCATGGCGCATCGCGCGCCGCATGATACGGCGCAGCACATAGCCGCGCCCGTCATTGCTGGGCATCACCCCGTCCGCGATCAAAAACGAGGTCGAGCGCAAGTGATCCGCGATCACCCGATGATGAACGTTCTGCTCCCCAAAAGGTTCGCTCGATGTCACATGCGCCGAGGCCTCGATCAGAGATTTGAACAGATCGGTGTCGTAATTGTCATGGCTCCCCTGCAACAACGCGCCGATCCGCTCCAACCCCATGCCGGTATCGATCGATTGCATGTCCAACGCCCGCATCGAGCCGTCCTCGAACTGCTCGTTCTGCATGAAGACAATGTTCCAGATCTCGATGAACCGGTCGCCATCCTCTTCCGGGCTGCCCGGAGGCCCGCCCCAGATGTGATCGCCATGGTCGAAAAAGATCTCCGTGCACGGCCCGCAAGGGCCGGTCGGGCCCATCTGCCAGAAATTGTCCGACGTGGCGATGCGGATGATCCGATCCTCGGGTACGCCAACCTTCTTCCAGATTTCAAAGGCTTCGTCGTCCGTGTGATACACCGTCGTGTACAGCCGGCTCTTGTCGATACCGAAATCCCGGGTAATCAGTTCCCAGGCAAACCGGATCGCGTCGTCCTTGAAATAATCCCCGAACGAAAAATTGCCCAGCATCTCGAAAAACGTGTGGTGGCGCGCGGTATAGCCCACATTGTCCAGATCATTGTGCTTGCCCCCGGCGCGAACACATTTCTGGCTGGTCGTGGCGCGCTTGTAGTCGCGATGCTCTACCCCGGTGAACAGGTTCTTGAACTGAACCATCCCGGAATTGGTGAACATCAATGTCGGATCATTGCGCGGTACCAGCGGCGACGAGGAAACAACCTCGTGCCCCTGCTTGGCAAAGTAGTTCAGAAAGGTCGACCGGATGTCGTTCAGACTGGGCATATTGCGGGGTCTCTCGCGGAAAGTTTTGCGTACCGTGCGGGTTTATAACCCCAGCCCGCCCCTGTCCACATGTCAAAGCACGCTCAGGGGTGTTCAACCTTCGACAACACGTCGCCCGTGCGGATCACCCCGTCGCGCCAGACGCTGCACAAGACGCCACGCAGCCTCAGTTCGGGATGGCCCGGCGCCGTAATCCAATCCTTCGCCGCCGCGCCATAGCGCACCTTCCATTTCACACAACCTTCGTTGAACACGTCCGAAACCTGCAACATCGCGCTCCCGACACGCATCAATTGCCCCGCGGGCAGGTTGGCCTCGGACATGTCCATATCCGCCACAAACGTATCACCCGGATGCGCCACGTTGACCCGATCGCGCCATACCAGATCCAGAACCCTGCGCGGCAGGATCGACACCTGGATACCGGGATGCGGTGCGTCGAATTCGTCGCGCAACCATGGTTCGCGCAACCATCTTTCGCCCGGAATACCGGCCTTGCGCGTCAACGTGATCTCGTCCACAAACCGGCGTGCATTGCGTGCCGGCCGCAGGCACAACATGTCAATGGCCGCCCCGTTTTTCGGAGCGGCCAGAACATGCGGCAAAGCCTGCATGAGCGCGCGTGCGGTCACATGGTCGGGCGCATCAGCCTGCAACCAGCGCCTCATCATCGTTGGCGTCATCCGCAGGCATGTCAAAGTCCAACCCATGCGCCGCGCGGATCTTGTCTTCAATTTCCAGGGCGACGCGCTTGTTTTCCTTCAGGAACGTCTTCGCATTCTCGCGCCCCTGCCCGATCCGCTCGTCGCCGTAGCTGTACCAGGATCCGGATTTTTCAACCACGCCGGCCTTTACCCCCAGATCCAGCAATTCGCCGGTCTTGGAAATGCCTTCGCCATACATGATGTCAAATTCCACCTGCTTGAACGGTGGTGCCACCTTGTTCTTGACCACTTTCACGCGCGTCGCGTTGCCCACCACCTCGTCGCGATCCTTGATCGAGCCGATGCGGCGGATATCCAGCCGCACCGAGCTGTAGAATTTCAGCGCATTGCCGCCGGTTGTCGTTTCCGGGCTGCCGAACATCACGCCGATCTTCATGCGAATCTGGTTGATGAAAATCACCATGCAGTTGCTGCGCGAGATAGATCCGGTCAGTTTTCGCATCGCCTGGCTCATAAGGCGGGCGTGCACGCCAACGCTGCTGTCGCCCATCTCGCCTTCCAGCTCGGATTTTGGCGTCAGCGCCGCCACCGAATCGACAACAACCATGTTCACCGCGCCCGAACGCACCAACGTATCAGTAATCTCCAGCGCCTGTTCACCGGTGTCGGGTTGCGAGATCAGCAATTCATCCAGGTTGACGCCCAGCTTCCGGGCATATTGCGGATCCATCGCGTGTTCGGCATCCACAAAGGCACAAACCCCGCCCTTCTTCTGCTCCTCTGCAATACAATGCAGCGTCAGCGTCGTCTTGCCGGAACTTTCCGGCCCGTAAATCTCTATGATGCGCCCCTTTGGCAGACCACCGATGCCCAAAGCAATATCCAGGCTCAGAGACCCGGTCGAGGTCGCCTCGATTTCCTGAATCGGGTTGTCGGCCCCAAGTTTCATGATCGACCCTTTGCCGAACTGCCGTTCGATCTGGGCCAGGGCGCTGTCCAGCGCCTTCTGCTTGTCTGGAGAGGGTTTCTTGCTCATCGTCAAAAGATCTGCCGTTGCCATTTGCTCGCTTCCTTATTCCACACCCGTCCCCGGGCAGCAATCATTGCCTGCGTTCACCTCTTGTTCTCGTCCCCTTATGAGACCAAAAAGTGAACACTTCAATAGAAATCTCCGCATTCCACTTTTGCCGCGAAGCGTTAAAGAGTAGTTTACGAACCAGGATCAATTTGATGAAAAAACAAACGGGGCCTCGCAGATGCTTGTTTTCTGGAAGCAAAAACTGGTTATTCTGTCGGTTCCCAAAACCGGCACCACGGCCATCGAGGCCGCACTTGCGCCCCATGCCGATATCGTCGTGTCGCATCCGCCCGAACTGAAGCACGCCCCCCTTTATCGGTACAACCGTTTCTTTCGCCCCATGTTCGAGCGCGCCTGCAACACTGAAGACATGCAAACCCTCGCCGTCATGCGCGAACCGATCAGCTGGCTGGCCAGCTGGTATCGTTACCGCCGGCGCGATGCCATGCGCGGCCACCCGAACGCCACGCATGACGTTACATTCGATGAATTCGTACAGGCCTATATGCGCGGCGATCGACCAGCATACGCCAATGTCGGAAGTCAGGCAAAGTTTCTGGAACCCCGCCCGAACGGTGTGCAGGTCGACCATCTCTTCCGATACGATGACCAGCCCGGTTTGCTGGATTTCCTGCAAGATCGGCTTGGCACCGAAATCGCCCTTGAGCAGCGCAATATCTCGCCAAAGCTGGACCTTCAGCTATATGAAAAGACAGAAGAAAAATTGCGCCGCAAATGCGCTGCCGATTTCGAGCTTTACGACTCCATCAAGTCTGTCGTCTGACGCGCGCGCAGGCAGGACTGAACCGCAGATATCAAATCGACAAGCGAAAACGGCTTGGGCAGGAAGCTTGAATGCTCGATTCGCGCCTGATCGTCACTGAAACTGTCTTCTGCATAGCCTGACACGAAAATGACCGGTATCTCGGGGTAGGATTCACGCGCGGCGCGCACCCAGCCCGGACCATCCAGACCGGGCATGATCACATCTGTCACGAAGATGTCCACGTGGGGGGGCGCTTCGCCTGCCAGCAGGTCCAGCGCCTCTTCACCACTTGCAGCTTCGAGCACTGTATATCCACGCAAACGCAACGCGCGCGACGCGAAAGAGCGCACAGGCGCCTCGTCCTCAACCAGCATAACCACACCCGCCTGTTCCCCCCGGGCTTCGCCTTGTTCTTCCGGCAGGACCGGCGCGGTGGCCTTTGGGATCAGACCCTCACAAACCGGGAACAAGAGTGTGAACACGGTTCCCACACCGCGCGAACTGTCGACGAAAATATACCCGCCCGTCTGCTTGACGATCCCATAGGCGGTCGACAATCCCAGGCCGGTCCCCTCGCCGGTACGCTTGGTGGTAAAAAAGGGCTCGAACACTTTCTGCAACTTGTCCGAGGCGATCCCGACCCCGTCGTCGGCCACACGCACCGAGACATAGCGCCCTTCGGGCACCACTACGCGGTCGCGCTCCATCGGATCGGTCAGGTTCAGCGGTTCGGTCTGAATCCGGATTTCTCCGCCATCCGGCATCGCGTCGCGGGCATTCACAACCAGATTCATCAGCACCTGTTCCAGTTGTCGTTTGTCGGCACGAATCGTTGGCAGCGTCGGTGCGTTGCTCAACTCCAGCGTTACCTTCTCTCCCACAAGCCGGTTCAGAAGATGGGTCAGATCCGCCAATGTATTGCGCAGGTCCAACACTTCGGGGCGCAAGTTCTGTTTGCGTGAAAACGCCAGCAGCTGACCCACAAGCGCCGCGGCGCGATTGGCGTTCTGATTGATCTGCACCAGATCGCCATAATCCGGGTCTCCGCGGTCATGGCGCAACAGCAAAAGATCGCAATGCCCTGAAATCGCCGTCAAGAGATTGTTGAAGTCATGAGCCACGCCACCTGCAAGCTGGCCAATGGCTTGCATCTTCTGGCTTTGGACAAATTGCGCCTCCAAGGATTTCAGCTCTGTCGCATCGCTAAGAACCGCAATCAAGGAGCTGGTCTCGCCCTCGATCACGCGGTTCAGGCTGACCTGCACGAACACTTCGCGATCCTCTCGCCGAAGGCGCAGGAATTCCGTGTGATGTGTGCCGTGGCCCGCCGCCGCTTCGGCCAGCCAATCCTGTATGGACCGGCCAAGCCCCTCCATCAGGTCGCTCATCACGGTGGCCGCGCCGATCGGAACCCCCACAAGCCCGCGCGCCGAACGGTTGGCCATTTCAACCTGCCCGTCGCGGCGCACTTTCAACAATGCCACAGGAAGCTCATCGAATTGAATGGCGCCGCCGCGTACCGTCGGAACTTCCGTCGGCAAAAGATAGATCTCCCGGCGCCCGGCCGACAAGTCCACTTCCGCCACAAGACATTGGCGAACACCATCCGCGGTTATCACGGTATTGGCCTCGTTCACGACGGGAAGACGCTGATCGAACACGTCCGCCAAGGTTTTCTTGCGCGCGCCCAACAACGTCCGCGCCGCCATATTCATGAACAAGATCGTACCGTTGCGCCCGATCGTCAGCATCGGGATCCGCGGCATTCCGGCCTGGGTCGGTTCCTGGTGAACTTGAACCTCCTCGATCTGCCAGTAGATCACATCATGCGCCAATCGCGCGGCGTGCACATTTACCTGGCCATGCCGCGTCGGGAACACCCGTTCCAGGCGCCCGAATGCGGCGGCCCGGCGCACCAGCTTGTCGGCTTCGGTCTCGTCCAAAGCGGCCGAGTGGATCAGCACCTCGATCATGGTGCCATTTTTCTGTCCATCCGCATTCGCACACAGGATGCGCCCCGCCCCGGTGCTCAGCAACCGCCGCCCCGCCCCCAGTTCCAGCATCGGCGCCAGGACGCGTATCGCCCGGTTTCGGGCAATTCGTTCGCTTAGTCTTGCAAGACCGCCGAGAGCAACCAGCCCCCCAAGGCTCCCGCCGCTGACAAGCAACACCGAATGCAGCCAACCGGGCTGCAAAAAGGCCGATGCGCCGAATGCCACCAAACCCGCCAAAAGCATCGGCCAGGCAAGCGCCCACAACCGCGCCGAGATCGTGCTGGCCTGTTCGGTTACGGCTTCTGATAGCGCCACACGCGTTCCCCATTCAATTCACGGGGCCACCTAAACGCAACTTCCTTAAACCCGGATTAACGCGCCACGCATCCCGCTTTGGTTGTGTATCGCGCACATCACTCTCTCGTCAATAAAGTATGGAAAAATCCGTCCGCAACCGGCCGGATCGGCTGTGCATTTTCCGCCACCACTCTCCAACCTGAGCTTCGCTCCAAAAACAACTGTATTTGCTCAATATTTTCACTTCTCAAAACCGAACACGTGGCGTAAACCAGCACTCCGTTCTCGGCAACCAATGCTGCGGCGCTGTTCAGAATTTCGGCCTGTTCGCCTTGTATCCTGCGCAGATCATCCAGGTGAAAACGCCACATGGCATCGGGATTGCGTCGCCAGGTACCACTGCCCGAACAGGGCACGTCACAGAAAACAAGATCATACGGAGCGTCCGCCCCAGGATCAGACAGCACGCGCGCCCGGATCCCGGCCCGCAAGGCGCGGGCGGGCAAATCCCGCATCCGCCCCGGCAGCGCGTCATAGGCGTTGAACGCGCCATCGATCCGCGCGGCCATGGCCAGCAACTTGCCGCCGCCCCCCGCACAATAATCCAGAACCCGCATCCCATCGCGCAGCGGAAGCGAGGCCACGGCCGCCTGGCTGGACACGTCCTGCAATTCGATCCAGCCTTCGGCATAGGCGCGTGATTGCCCGACGCGACGCGCACCGTCATCCACAATCAGCGCGGTATCCGCCAAATCGCAGGGCACCGCGGAAACACCGTCCTCGCTCAGACGCGCAATCGCCGCCACGCGGGTGGTCTTGCGCAAATTGACCCGCAGCCCGACCGGCGCGCGGTTGCGCATTGCGCTCAGCGCGCTGTCGAAATCCGCACCCAGCCCCGCGCGCATAGGCGCAACCAGCCATTCGGGTACATCCAAAGGCAGGTCGCAAACCGCAGGCGCGCGCTCGGCGTCGCTCAGCGGTTCGGGCGCGTAATTGGCGCCGCTAAAGATCGCATCCAGATCCGCGCCCTGCTGGCGCAACAGCCCCAGAATCACCCCCCGGCCCGTCAACCCGCCCCCCATGGCGGCCGCCGAATTCCGCCGTCGCAAGCCGTCAAACACGTGATCCCGCACCGCGGCCCGGTCCCTGGACCCGGCAAACCGGCTGCGGCGCGCCCACGCCGTCAACACCTTCTCCGCCGGGGCACCGCCAAGGATATCGTCCAACAGCTCAATCGCGGTCTGAACCCGCGCTGCCGGTGTCATCACTCGATCCGGTAGTTCGGGCTCTCGCGGGTGATCCGCACATCATGCACATGGCTCTCCTTGAGCCCCGCGCCGGTGATCTTCACAAACTGGCAATTGCGCCGCATGTCCTCGACCGTCGCATTGCCGGTATAGCCCATCGCCGCGCGCAAACCGCCCACCAGCTGGTGGATCACATTGCCCGCCGGCCCCTTGTAAGGCACCTGGCCTTCGATCCCCTCGGGCACCAGCTTGTCGCTGGCCGCGTCCTTCTGGAAATAGCGATCCGCCGAACCGCGCGCCATCGCGCCAAGCGAGCCCATGCCACGGTAAGACTTGAAGCTACGCCCTTGATATAGAATAACTTCTCCGGGGCTTTCATCGGTCCCGGCAATCATGCTGCCGACCATGGCACAGCTGGCGCCCGCCGCGATTGCCTTGGCGAAATCACCCGAAAACTTGATCCCGCCATCGGCAATCACCGGCACATCGCCCGCCGCCTTGGCGCAATCGCCGATCGCCGTAAGCTGTGGCACGCCCACACCGGCCACCATGCGCGTGGTACAGATCGAGCCCGGCCCGATCCCCACCTTGACGGCATCCGCGCCCACATCGATCAAGGCCCTGGTCGCGTCGCCGGTGGCCACGTTTCCGGCGATCACCTGCACCGCGTTGGAAAGCTGCTTGGCCCGCTTCACCGCGTCCAGAACGCCCTCGGAATGGCCATGCGCCGTGTCCACCACAAGAATATCCACGCCGGCATCCACCAGCGCACCGGACCGCTCATAGCCCGCATCCCCCACCGAGGTCGCCGCCGCGACCCGCAAACGTCCCAACTCGTCCTTGCAGGCGGTCGGGTTCAGCACCGCCTGTTCGGTATCCTTCAACGTCAACAGCCCGGTCAGCCTGCCCTGCCCGTCATGCACCAGCAGTTTTTCGATCCGGCGCGCGCGCATCAGGCTCTTGGCCTCTTCCAGGTCCGCCGGTTCGGCCAGCATGGCCAGGTCATTGGTGGTCATCATCGCATGGACCGGCGTATCGTCCGACTGGGCAAACCGCATGTCACGGTTGGTCACGATCCCCACCACGCGGCTGTTTTCGTCCACCACCGGGAATCCGGTGAAACGATAGCGTTCGATCAGCGCCTTGGCATCGGCCAGCGTCTGGTCCGGGCGCAGCGTGACCGGGTTATAGACGATGCCCGATTCAAACCGCTTCACCCGCCGCACTTCGCGCGCCTGCGCCTCGATGTCCAGGTTCTTGTGGATCACACCCATCCCCCCGGCCTGCGCCATGGCAATGGCCATCCGGCTTTCCGTGACCGTGTCCATTGCGGAACTCAGCAAGGGAATGTTCATCTTGATGGAACGCGTCACACGCGTGCGCGTATCGGCGGTCGAAGGCAACACCGCCGAGGCCGCCGGAACCAGCAAAACATCATCGAAAGTAAGCGCCTCACGAATCTCCATCACACATCTCCTTGGGGGACCCTCGTTTGGCACTTCCCTATTTCACGACCGTTCTGAAAAGAAAAGTGGGAAACGCCCTTGCCGCGCCTCTGGCCGCTGCCTCGGTGGCGTTCATCCACGCAACCGCCGCCTGGCTTGGACATTTGCAAAATGACGCGCAAGATACATGTTTTGCCGCGCCTTGGCATTTGCGTGTCCCCGCCTGCCCTATCTTGCGACTTGGCGCATAGACCACTAAGGGATTTGACCCATGAGCAACGATCCTCTTGTCATCTTCACCCCCTCGGGCAAACGCGGCCGTTTCCCCGTGGGAACGCCGATCCTCACGGCCGCGCGCCAGCTTGGCGTCGATCTTGACAGCGTCTGCGGCGGGCGCGGCATCTGTTCCAAATGCCAGATCACGCCATCTTGCGGAGAATTTCCCAAACACGGCGTCACCGTGGCCGACACCGCCCTGTCGGGCTGGAACGCCGTCGAGGAACGCTATGACCAGAAGCGCGGCCTGCCCAAAGGGCGCCGCCTTGGCTGTCAGGCCACCGTGCAGGGCGACGTGGTGATCGACGTGCCCCCCGAAAGCCAGGTCCACCGACAGGTGGTGCGCAAACGCGCCGAGGTGCGTGAGATCACGCTCAACCCCACCATTCGCCTCGCCTGTGTCGAGGTGGAACAGCCCGACATGCACAAGCCCACGGGCGATCTGGAACGCCTGCGCGCCGCGCTGCGGGCTGCCACGGGTCAGGACAGCATCGGCTTTGATCGCCACCTGCTGCGCGATCTGCAACCCACGCTGCGCAAGGGCAACTGGCAAGTCACCGCCGCCCTGCATCAACCCCGCGATGATGCCGATCCCAGCGTTGTCGCACTTTGGCCCGGCTTTTTCGAAGGTCCGCTCTATGGGCTGGCTGTCGATCTTGGCTCGACCACCATCGCCGGGCATCTGTGCAACCTCTCCACCGGAGAGGTCGTGGCCTCTGCCGGGCTGATGAACCCGCAGATCCGCTTTGGCGAAGACCTGATGAGCCGGGTGTCCTATGCCATGATGAACAAGGGCGGCGACCTGGAAATGACCGACGCCGTGCGCGCCGGGCTGAACCAGCTTGTCACCGACATCACGGCCGAGGCCGGGGCCGACCGTTCCGCCATCCTGGATACCGTGTTCGTGATGAACCCGGTCATGCACCACCTGTTCCTGGGTATCGATCCCTTCGAACTGGGCCAGGCGCCTTTTGCGCTTGCCACCTCCGATGCGCTTTCCCTCATGGCTCGCGATCTGGGTCTGTCCATCGCGCCGGGCACCCGCGCCTATATCCTGCCCTGCATCGCCGGTCATGTCGGGGCGGATGCCGCCGGTGTGGCGCTCTCCGAAGCACCCGACCAGTCCGAAGACCTGGTTCTGGTGGTCGATGTGGGCACCAATGCCGAGATCCTCCTGGGCGACAAACGGGGCGTTCTGGCCTGTTCCTCGCCCACTGGCCCGGCCTTTGAAGGCGCCCAGATCAGCGCCGGACAACGGGCCGCCCCCGGCGCCATCGAGCGTGTCGAAATCGATCCCGTCACCAAGGAGCCGCGTTTCCGCGTGATCGGCTCCGATCTCTGGTCCGACGATGACGGGTTCGATGCGGCCATCGCGGCCACCGGCGTCACCGGGATCTGCGGTTCCGGTATTATCGAGGTCATTGCCGAAATGCGCATGGCCGGGCTGGTCGATGCCAGCGGCCTGATCGGATCCGCCGAACAGACCGGCAGCTTGCGCTGCTTTGCCGATGGGCGCACCCATTCCTATCGCCTCTGGGACGGCTCCGCGGATCACGGGCCCATCACCGTCACCAACGGCGATATCCGCGCCATTCAAATGGCCAAGGCGGCGCTCTATTCCGGTGCGCGCCTGCTGATGGACAAGCGCGGCGTGAACAAGGTGGACCGCGTCGTGCTGGCCGGGGCGTTTGGTGCCCATATCTCGGCCAAACATGCCATGGTCCTGGGCATGATCCCGGATTGCCCGCTGGACAAGGTTACGTCCGCCGGGAACGCCGCCGGAACCGGCGCGCGCATCGCACTGTTGAACCGGTCCGCGCGCGACCAGATCGAAACGCTGGTAGGAAGGATCGAGAAAATCGAAACCGCCGTGGAACCGCGCTTTCAGGAGCATTTCGTGAATGCCTCGGCCCTGCCCAATGCGTCCGATCCGTTTGCGATCCTGCGTTCGGTGGTGGATCTGCCCGATCCGTCCTTCAACACCGGTGGTGGCGATTCCGGTGCGGGCGGGCGTCGCCGCAGACGCCGGGGCTAAGCCGCGCGGGCAAGGGACATTTCAAGAAACCGACACCCTGCCGGACGCCTCGTTAAAGGCAGTGTTCGCGCGTCTTTGAACCGACGCGATACCGACGCCATGCCGACGTGATACCGAAACCGGTTTTGTCACACAGTTCAACGCGTTAACCCCCGATTCGGTGCGATCTGCCCCGGTGGCGCCTTTTCCCCGCTTGACGCGCTCCCGCCGCTCCACTACCTAAAGCGTCACGGCGGGTGTAGCTCAATGGTAGAGCAGCAGCTTCCCAAGCTGACGACGAGGGTTCGATTCCCTTCACCCGCTCCAGATGCCCTCAGCCCGTCTGCCCCAGAACATGCGCCAGCAAGGCTTTCGTCGAACCGCTGGCATCCTTGGGAACCGGCCCGCCCGTCATGGCCGGCACCAACCCGTTCGCCAGTTCCTTGCCCAGCTCCACCCCCCATTGGTCAAACGAATTGATCCCATAGATCACCCCTTCCACAAACACACGGTGTTCATACAGGGCGATGATTTGTCCAAGAACATAAGGGGTTAGACGTGGGTACACCAGCGTGGTCGAAGGCCGGTTGCCCGGGAAAACGCGGTGCCGCGACAACTGCGTCAACTTCGCGCCGCCAATCCCCTGCGCCTCCAGCTGTGCGCGCGCCTCGGCCTCGCTGCGCCCCTTCAAAAGCGCCTCGGACTGGGCCAGGCAATTCGCCACCAGTGCCCGGTGATGTTCGATCAGTTCCGGCTCGTGGCCTTCAACGCCAATCATGAACTCACAGGGCACAACCTGCCTGCCCTGGTGAATCAACTGGTAAAACGCGTGCTGCCCGTTGGTGCCCGGCTCGCCCCAGACAACCGGTCCCGCAACCCTGTCCAGCGGCGTGCCGTCCAGCGACACGCTCTTGCCGTTGGATTCCATTTCAAGCTGCTGCAAATAGGCCGGCAGTCGCTCAAGCCTTTGTTCATAAGGCAAAACCGCACGCGATCCATGGCCACAGACCTGCTGGTTCCACAAGCCGACAAGCGCCAGCATGACCGGCAGGTTCGCGGCCAACGGTGCGTCGCGGAAATGCCGATCCATGGCTTGCCCGCCCGCCAGGAAATTCTCGAACGCCGCCGGTCCGATGGCCAGCATCAGCGAAAACCCGACCGGCCCCCAAACCGAATACCGCCCGCCAACCCAGTCACCGAACCCGAAAACACGCTCTTGCGGGATCCCGAATTCGGCGCATTTCTCCACTGCGGACGAAATCGCCACAAACCGCCCCAGCGCGTCTTTTCCTCCGGCCCAGTTCAGGGCTGAACGGGCATTCAACATTGTTTCCTGCGTGGTGAATGTCTTTGACGCAACCAGAACCAGCGTGGTGCGCGGGTCCAGCGGCGCCAGCGTGTCGGTCAGATCCGCGCCGTCCACGTTGGAAATGAAATGGCATCTAGGCCCGTCATGATAAGGCGCCAGGGCCTTCACCGCCATCACCGGGCCCAGATCGGACCCGCCAATGCCGATATTTACAACATCCTTGATCCTGCCCCCATCGCCCGGAAAACTGCCGTCGCGCACGGCTTGCGCAAGGGCCGCCATACGGGTACGCGTGTCCCGGATGCCGGGCATCACGTCCTGTCCATCCAGTTCAACAGCGCTTCCGTCAAGATTGCGCAATGCCGTGTGGAGAACGGCGCGCTCCTCTGTCTCGTTGATACGGACTCCGCCGAACATCGCGGCGCGGCGGCCACAAACATCGGCTGCCCCGGCCAGCTCCAGCAGGGCATTCCGTCCCTCTGCGTCAAGGCTGGTCTTGGAATAGTCAAACAGCAGACCATCCACATTCAGCGCAAATTCGCGCGCGCGCCCACTGTCGCCTTCGAACAATTGCGCAATGGATCGCGTCCGCGCCGCATCCCGCATCCCGTCCAGTTTCTTCCACATCTCAATCACTCCGACCAATGAACCTGCGCGCCACTCAGAACAGCCCGGATCGGCGCCTCTTCCCGCGACAAACCCGCCGCCATTTCCAGCGCACGGCGCTTGTCTTGTCCACGTATCAGCACATGCTTGCGCACCGCCCCGTCCAACACGCGCGCCGACACTGTCACACGGGTATCGGGCAGATCGTCGCGGCGTATCGGCACCAGAATCGGCGCATCCGTTGCCAGCGCCTCGCTCAACCCGTCAGAGCCGGGAAACAACGAGGCCGTGTGCATGTCCGCCCCCATCCCCAACAGAACCGCGGCCATCGGCAAAGCCGGTGCAATCATGGCCTCCAGATCGGCCAGCACGGATTCGGGCGCCCTTGCCGGGGCATAAAGCGGCAGAAATCGCGCCGGCATGGCGCGGTTGACCAGCAATCGCTCCTTGATCAACCTTGCGTTGGACCGTTCGTGATCCTCGGGCACCCACCGCTCGTCCGTCAGCATCACGTCGATCCGCTCCCAGTCAAGGTCTGCGGCGCTCAGCGCGTCAAAAACCGGCCCCGGCGTGGTGCCGCCCGCAACCCCAAGCAGCGCGCGGTCGTCATGATGAAGCGCCTCGGCCAGATCGTCGGCCAGCGCGTTCGCGACATCGATCGCCATCATCTCGAAATCAGGATAGCTTTTCAATTTCAATGGGTAATCCCCCTCCATTCACGTCCATCCCGGCGCATCAGCAGGGCCGCGTCGTCCGGACCGGCCGAAAAGGAATCATAAGGTTTGGGCGCATCTCCCCGCGCTTCCCAGCCCCGGATGATCGGGTCGGTCCAGGCCCAGGCGGCTTCTACCTCGTCGTTGCGCATGAACAGCGTCTGATTGCCCCGGATCACGTCCATGATCAGCCGTTCATAGGCGTCGGGCGTGTCGGCATCCGGTCCCAGCGCCTCGGCAAAGCTCATGTCCAACGGCACGTCAATCAGCCGCATCCCGCCCGGACCCGGCTCCTTGATCGTCACACCCAGCGTGATGCCCTCGTCGGGCTGCAACTGGATGGTCAGTTCGTTGCGATGCCGCCCCGCCTCGGGACCAAAAATCGAATGCGGCGTGTCCTTGAACACCACCGTGATCTCGCTGTCACGCTCCTTTAACCTTTTGCCGGTACGAAGGTAAAACGGCGTTCCCGCCCATCGCCAGTTGTTCAGGTGGCATTTCAGCGCGATGAAACTTTCGGTTTTCGAGCGCGGATTGCCCACATCCTCGCGATAGCTGGAATAGCCGTCCGCCGCCGTGTACTGGCCACGCACGATATGGTGCGGCTGCACCACGTCCAGCGCGCGGATAACCTTCAGCTTTTCGTCCCGCACCGCGTCCGGTTCGAACATGGCGGGCGGCTCCATCGCGATCAGACACAGCAGCTGCATCAGGTGATTCTGCATCATGTCGCGCATGGCCCCGGCGTTCTCGTAATACTCGCCGCGTCCGCCCACGCCCACCGTTTCGGCCACGGTGATCTGGATATGGTCGATATACTGCGCGTTCCACAGCGGCTCGAACAGCATGTTGCCAAACCGCACCGCCATCAGGTTCTGCACGGTTTCCTTGCCCAGGTAGTGATCGATCCGGTAGATCTGACTTTCATCGAAATGCTGTGCCAGTTCGCGGTTCAGCCCGCGCGCGCTGTCCAGATCGTGCCCAAATGGTTTCTCGACCACGATCCGCGTTTCGGCATTCACCAGCCCGTGTTTGTGCAGCCGGGCGGACAGATCCGAAAACAGCCCCGGACCAACCGAATAATAGAACGCGCGCACCGGGCCATCCGTCAGCATCGCGGACAGGTCATCCCAGCCCCGCCCGTCCCGTGCGTCCACCGCAACATATTCAAGTGTCTGGCAGAATTCGGTGACAGAGGCATCGTCCAGCGCCGCTTCGCCGGCAAATTCCAACAGCGCGGCCCGCGCAATTTCACGATAGTCGGCCGCGCTCATTTCGGCACGTGCCGCACCGATCAGACGCGACGGCGCCGGCATCTGCCCGGCACAGAATCGCTTGAACAAGGCCGGGAGAATCTTGCGGCGTGCCAGATCGCCCGTGCCGCCAAAAATGATCAGGTCGAACGCGTCGACCGGAATTGTGCGCGAAACCATTTGCCCTGTCGCTTTCCTGTGCGGCCCCCGTGTTCCCACGCGGTCCATGTTATCGCTTTCCGTCTTTTCCGCTTTCTCTACCGTCTTCCGTTAGCGCTAACGTATTCGGTATCATATCGATACTATCACCGCAACCCGGCTTCACAACTGTGTCAGCCGGCGACACACCTGTTTTCCTGCTTCAATGGATTGGCTAGGTAAGCACAAGGAAAACGGGAACGACAAGACATGAAAGACCACACCAACTGCGGCAAGTTCGTTGACCCTTTCATCACCGCCAAGGGTGAAACACGCGCCCATGTTGCGCTCAGCGATCCGCAGACCCTTTGGTTCAATACCGGAACATTGTGTAATATCGAATGCACGAACTGTTACATCCTCAGTTCGCCAACCAATGACGCGCTTGTCTATCTGACCGCGGCCGAGGTGGATCACTTTCTGGATCAGCTGGACGAACGGAACTGGGGAGCGCGGGAAATCGGTTTCACCGGTGGCGAACCATTCATGAATCCCGAAATGATCGAAATGGCGCGTCACGCGCTGGATCGCGGCTACGAGGTTCTGATCCTGACCAACGCGATGCAACCCATGATGCGCAAACGTATCCGAGAGGGGCTGACGCAACTGAACGCCGCGCATGGGCGGCGGCTGACATTGCGCGTCTCCGTGGATCATCACAGCGCCGCGCTGCACGACAAGGAACGCGGCGCGGGCAGTTTCGCGCGAACGCTCGAAGGCATGGCCTGGCTGCGCGACAATGGCATCCGCATGACTGTCGCGGGGCGCACCGTCTGGGGCGAGTCACAGGCTGACGCCCGCGCCGGATACGCCCGCCTGTACGCCCGGCACGGCTTTGAAATCGACGCGCAAGACCCGGCGCAAACCGTGCTGTTTCCGGAAATGGACGAAACCGCCGAAGTGCCCGAGATCACCACCGCCTGCTGGGGGATTCTGGGCAAATCGCCAAAGGATGTCATGTGCGCCAGCTCGCGCATGGTGGTGCGCCACAAGGGCGCCGCCGCGCCCTCTGTCATCGCCTGCACGTTGCTGCCTTACGATCCGCAGTTCGATCTTGGCACAACCTTGCGCGAGGCCGAAGGCCCGGTTCAACTCAACCACCCCCATTGCGCCAAGTTCTGTGTGCTGGGCGGGGCGTCCTGTTCGGCCTGACGCCCCCGCGCTCACAGCTCGATCACATGTCCGTCGCGCGGTGCCGCGCGCCCCTGCGCCAGGTCGTCATACACCCCGGCAGCCACCGCAATTCCGGTGTGAGTTCGCAAATCCAGCCATTCGCCCGCCTCCCCCGCAATGCGTTTCCAGGCCGCGCCGATCCTGCGTTCGATCACCCCCGGCCCCCAATCGGCCCGGCGCTTTTCGATCTGTGCGGGTGCAAAGAAAAACTGCGGTCGTGGCCCGGCCAGTTCCTGCCGGGGCTGAAAACGGTCCCAATGGCTGGTGCCGACCGCGCTGGAATGGCGCAAATGCCTGTCCAGATGCGCATGCAACCGCACCTTGACATCGGCGTTTCCGGCCATGTCCACATACACTGACGGCACCGTGTCCAGATCCTCGATCCGGTCATAGGTCAGGACGCTGTCACAGGCCCCCAGCCCTTTCACAAATGCCGCGTTGCCTTGCGATGTCAGCCCCACGATGCGCACCGGGCGCGGGCTGATTTCGGCCAGAAACTTGCATAGCCCTAATCCCGTCTTGGATGAAGCGCTCCCCACAATTACTTGTTCTGCCTCAAAAAAATCATTGTCCTGCAACCAGTCACACAACAGATAGGACGTGGCCAGCAAGGGCTGCAACAACGCCTGAAGGCCCTCGTCATGCGCCGCCCCGGCGACACTTCGCACATAGCGGTTATACACCGGTGGCAGATCGGCCCGGTGCGGCGCGGCGTCCTCGACCACGGCCTCGCCCACGGCCTTCGGGAACATCACCAGCTCGCCGGCAAGCGGGAAAAAACCGTATACCCTTTCGCTTACCGCAAGCGCCTCTGATCTGCTTTCGACCACCTCGCCAAATCCCCAGACCGGCACCAGCCCCTGTCCATCCACACCGCTGGGAAAAAACTTCCAATAGCCGATCACATGGCCGGCGGCGGCATAGGTCACGTTGTTCGCGGTCAGCGCAAACCGGCGAAGCGCCACCCGCGCCTGCCCGTCCGCCAGCGCCGGGGAATCCACGCTATCCACTTTTGTCCGGGTAATGTCGCCCTGATCCACCAACAATCGCTGCATCGCTTTTTCTCTCCTGACGCCGTTTGACGGCAGCATACGAGAGCGCCCGCTGATCGCGAAACGCTCTGCGCCGCCGCTACGTCACGTCAGTTCAGCTCCGGCGACCGCCAGTATTTCGTGCCCTGGGCCGCCGCGCCAATTCGCCAGCCCGGTATCACAGCACATCAAGCCAAGCACGTACAGGCCGGATTACTGAAGCCGGAACTCGCCCACGACATTGCGCCATTCCCCCGGCGAAATCATCTTGCGATGCGAAAACCGCACCGAATGCAATGGCCCGTCCAGTTCCCGCTGCCAGAATTCGATGAACCCGAACAGCCGCGGATGATCAGGCGCCAGATCGTAGTCCTGCCAGACATAGCTGTTCAGGACGTGAACATGATCGGGCATATGATAAAAGAATTCCGCCGTGGTCAGCCCATAGCCTTTCAGCATCATTTCGGTTTCGGACATTTGCGTCACGTTTGCCTCCTGTCTTCTCGATGGAATCAGAATGCCGCGTCCAAATTTAATTTTCAATAAAAACAGTGTGTTATCACTTCACAGCGATCAGTGCCAACCGCAACAGCCCTGCGCCATTGCACCCTATATCCAGCCTCTGATATACCCATGACAACAAGATATGGACCGCCACAAAGAAGCGAGCACAGGACTTGAGCGACACGCCGGAAACCCCTGAAAACGAAGACGAATCTCCGATCCACGAGCGGATGCATCATGACGGCCCGACCGTCACGATCGAAGAGGAGATGCGCGCGTCCTATCTCGATTACGCGATGAGCGTGATCGTCAGCCGCGCCATTCCCGATCTGCGCGACGGCCTCAAACCCGTGCACCGGCGCATTCTTTATGCCATGCACGAAACCGGCAACGGGCATGACAAGCCCTATCGCAAATCGGCCCGTCCGGTTGGCGATGTCATGGGTAAATACCATCCCCATGGCGACAGCGCGATCTACGATGCCCTGGTACGCATGGCACAGGATTTCTCGATGTCGCTGCCGCTTCTGGACGGCCAGGGCAACTTTGGGTCGATGGACGGCGATAACCCCGCCGCCATGCGGTATACCGAAGTGCGCATGGACAAGCCGGCGGCGTACATGCTGTCCGATATCGAAAAGGAAACCGTCGATTTCCAGGACAACTATGATGGCAAGGACCGCGAACCAACGGTTCTGCCGGCGCGTTTTCCGAACATGCTGGTCAATGGCGCGGGCGGTATCGCCGTGGGCATGGCCACCAATATCCCGCCCCACAATCTGGGCGAAGTGATTGATGCCACCCTGGCCCTGATCGACGATCCGGATCTGACCAGCGAACAGCTGATCCACTACGTTCCCGGCCCCGATTTCCCCACCGGCGGCATCCTTCTGGGCCGCTCCGGCGCGCGCAAGGCCTATCTGGAGGGCCGTGGCAGCGTCATCATCCGTTCCAGGACCCGGGTCGAGGAAATCCGCAAGGATCGCTATGCCATTGTCATCGACGAGATCCCCTATCAGGTGAACAAGGCGTCGATGATCGAAAAGATCGCCGAAGCCGCGCGCGAGAAACGGATCGAGGGCATCGCCCATGTCCAGGACGAATCCGACCGTCAGGGCGTCCGTGTGGTGGTCGAACTGAAACGCGATGCCACCGCCGAGGTGGTGCTGAACCAGCTGTTCCGCTTTACCCCGATGCAAACCTCTTTTGGCTGCAACATGCTGGCCCTGAACGGCGGCCGCCCCGAACAGCTGACCCTTCGCAAATTTCTGACATCTTTCATAGACTTCCGCGAGGAAGTTGTTGCGCGTCGCACGGCTTATGATCTGCGCCGCGCCCGCGAACGCAGCCACGTGCTGTGCGGCCTGGCCGTCGCTGTCAGCAATGTGGACGAGGTGGTTGCCACCATTCGCTCCTCCGCCGATGCCGCCGAGGCGCGCGCCCGTCTGATGGAACGCCGCTGGCCCGCGGGCGAGATCGTGCCCTATCTGAAACTGATCGACGATCCGCTGCACCCGGTCAACGACGACGGCACCTATAATCTCAGCGAAATCCAGGCCCGCGCCATCCTTGACCTGCGCCTGCAACGCCTGACCCAGATCGGCGTCAAGGAAGTCACCGGCGAACTTGAAGATCTGGCCGGCAAGATCAAGGAATATCTGGAAATCCTTGGCTCGCGCGAACGCATCATGGAGCTGATTTCCCATGAGCTGCAAGAGGTCAAGGACCAGTTCGCCGTGCCCCGCCGCACCGAAATCAGCGACTGGTCCGGCGACATGGAAGACGAAGACCTCATCGAGCGCGAAGACATGGTCGTGACCGTCACGTCTGGCGGCTACATCAAGCGCACCCGCCTGACCGATTTCCGCGCCCAGAAACGCGGCGGCAAGGGTCTGTCGGGCATGGCTACCAAGGAAGAGGATGTCGTCACCACGCTTTTCGTGGCCAATACCCATACGCAGCTTCTGTTCTTCACCACGGACGGCATGGCCTACAAGCTCAAGACATGGCGCCTGCCGCTGGGCGGACGCACGTCCAAGGGCAAGGCCATCGTCAACATCCTGCCGATCCCGCAGGGCGTATCGATCGCCGCGATCATGCCGGTTGACGTGCCCGAAGAAGACTGGGCCGACCTCCAGATATTCTTTGCCACAAGTGCCGGCGACGTGCGCCGCAACGCGCTGTCCGATTTCACCAACGTGATGCGCAATGGCAAGATCGCCATGGACCTTCCCGACGGTGTCGAACTGGTGAACGCGCGCATCTGCTCCGAAGACGATGACATCATGCTTGTCACCAATGCGGGGCGCGCGATCCGCTTCCCGACAACCGAAGTGCGCGTCTTCAAGGGGCGCAAATCCACCGGTGTGCGCGGCATTCGCCTGTCCGGCAAGGATCGCGTGGTCTCCATGTCGGTGATCCGCCACTTCGACGCCAGCGCCGAGGAACGCGCCGCCTATCTCAAGATGCGCCGCCTCGTCGCGGGCGTGACCGAAGATGACAGCGAAGAGGAAGACGGGCCCGCCGGCGAATTGCCTCAGGCGCGCTATGCCGAAATGTCGGCCGCCGAAAACCTGATCCTCACCATCACTGCCCAGGGCGCGGGCAAACTCAGCTCCAGCCATGATTACCCCGTGCGCGGGCGCGGCGGACAGGGCGTGGCAGCCATGGACAAGGCCATGCGCGGCGGTCAGCTTGTGGCGTCGTTCCCCGTCGAACTGAGCGATCAGATCATGCTTGCCACATCCAAGGGGCAATCCATCCGTGTGCCGGTCGATGGCATCTCCTTCCGCTCCCGCAGCGCCGGGGGCGTGCGCGTCTTCAACACCGGGCGCGGCGAAGAAGTGGTCTCGGTCGCACGGATTGCCGAACAGCAGGAAGGTGACGAAAGTCAAGGCGCCAACAGCCCCGAAAGCTGACAAATGCTCCGGGGGCGCCCCTTGCCCCCGGAACCACGAGGCCCCCGATGAAGTCCACCCTGCTGCCTGCACTGCCCCTGTTTCTGGTCGCCCTCGCCCCGCCCGCAATGGCCGAAGAGATCACCGGCGCCGACCTGCTATCCCTCCTCAGCGGACAAGGCTTTGACTGCGTTCAGGGCCAGATCCCCCTGGAATGGCACATCGCCAAAATCGCACCGGATGCCAAAACCATCCCCTATCGCGCCGTGGTACGGGGCAAGACGGTCGAGGCCGAATATGACATCACCGCCAATGGGCGGCTCAGCTCGGACGGCTATGGGGCGGAACGGATCGTCAAGCGCAACGCCGATGGCACACTCACCGTCACCCGCGCCGACGGCAAGGCCATGATCTGCACCCTGCGCTAATCGCGCCCGGCCCCCCTCCGCGCGAAACCTGCGGCATCCCCCCGGCGCCCCCGGCGCCCTCAGTGCCGCCGCTTGGGCACCCGCCGCGACCGTCCACCTTCATTTTGCCCGAAATACTCCGGGGAGTCGCAGCGCCGCTGCGACGGGGCAGCGCCCCACCGGCGCCAAAGGCGCATATACGGCGCGCCCTCGGGGGCGCACCTCCCGACAACGCTCAAAGCCGATAAAGCGCGCCGAACTTCTCTTCCAGATAGGCCAGCAACGGCTCGGGCGACGGCGCCATGCCGCTGGCATGGGCGATGGTCTCCGCCGGGGCGCGCAACCCGCCATGGCGTTGCAGCCTGTCCCGCAACCACGCGGTCGCCGCCGAAGTGTCGCCACCGGACAGTTGCGCATCCAACCCCGGTACGGCCCCCCGCAGAGCCTCATGCAGACACCCGGCATACACATTGCCCAACGCATAGGTCGGAAAATAGCCAAACAGCCCCACCGACCAATGCACATCCTGCAAGATCCCGTTGCTCGGCTTGTCCACCGCATAGCCGAAATCGGCCGCGAACCGGTCGTTCCAGGCCGCCTCAAGATCCGCCACCGCCAGATCGCCGCCCATCAACGCCCGCTCCAGATCGAACCGCAGCATAATATGAAGATTATACTGCACCTCATCCGCCTCGGTCCGGATATATCCGTCATGAACCCGGTTGACCGTGGCATAAAACGCCTCCGGGCCGGCAATCCCGAAATCGCCGAACGCCTCGGTCATCTGCCCGAACAGCCACCCGGTAAAGGCCCGGCTGCGCCCCAGCTGGTTTTCGTAAATCCGGCTCTGGCTCTCATGCACCCCCATCGACACGCCCTGCCCCAGCGGGGTCAACAGGTAATCCCGGTCAATCCCCTGCTCATAGGCGGCATGACCAACCTCGTGAATGGTCGAATAGAAACAGTTGAACGGATCCAGCTCGCTCGTGCGCGTGGTGATCCGAACGTCCAGCCCGGACCCGGACGAAAACGGATGCACCGCCTTGTCCACGCGCCCATGATGAAAATCATAACCAAATGCCTTGGCCAGCTTCCGGGTCATCTGCATTTGCACCCTGGCCGGAAAATGCCCTTCCAACGGCTTGGGCGCCCGCGCCGCCAGCACCGCCTCGCGCAGCGCCACCAACCGGGGCCGCATCGCGTCAAACATCCGCGCCAGTTGCGCCGCCGTCATCTCCGGCTCGTAATCGTCGATCATGGCATCATAAACATCGCCACCCGCCGACAGCGCCTGCCCTTCCTGCCGTTTCAGCGCCACAACCTCTTCAAGCACCGGCAGGAACGCGGCCACGTCCTCATCCGCCCGCGCCTGCGCCCATTGCCCCTGCGCCCGGCTTGTTACGCGGGCAATCTCGGCGGCCAGCCCGGCCGGCACCTTCATCGTCCGGGCATAGCTCTTGCGGATATGGCGCATCTGCGCCCGTCCCACCTCATCCAGCCCCGCATCGTCAATTGCGGCCAGCCACTCCCCCACGCGCGGATCGGTCCGGCGCGCATGAAGAACGGTTTCCATCGCCGCCATTTCCTCGGCCCGCTGCGGCGCGGCCCCGCGCGGCATCACCGTTTCCTGGTCCCAGCCCAGCCGCCCGGCCACCTGCCCCAGCGCCTGCGTCGTCGCGGTAAAGGCCATCAGATCATCATAGGCGCCCATGTCACCCCTCCCGGATCATGCTCGATTTCGGATAATACGCCAGGAACCGCGCCCGCAGAATCAGCGCCCAGACAAGAACAGCCATGACCTGGTGCACGATCGCGATCTGCACAGGCGCGGCATAAATAACCGTCACGATGCCAATCCCCACCTGCACCGCCACCGCCGCCAGCACGGCATTGAACCCAAGGCGCGTTGTCGCATTGGCCGATCCCCGCGCGCGCCGCCAGACAACCACCGCAAAGATCGCGAACAGATAGCCCCAGACCCGGTGAACGAATTGCACCAGCCCCGGGTTCTCAAAGAAATTTTTCCAGACCGGCTCGAGAATGAACGCATCCGGCACAAACACCTGCCCGCCCATCAAAGGCCAGTCCGTATAGGACCGACCGGCATCGATCCCGGCCACCAACGCGCCCAGAAGAACTTGCACAAACGCCACGTGCAAAAGCCCGGTCGACATGGAAAACAGCTTTGCCTCCCTGCCCCGGCGCGCCTGCATCAGATCACGCTCCGTGCGCCCCAACGTCAGGATGTACCAGCCGATAAATCCAAGGATCACAAAGGCCAGCCCAAGATGCACCGCCAGCCGGTAACTCGCGACCGAGGTCATGTCTTCACCCGAAGTCACCCCCGAGGCCACCATCCACCAGCCCACGGCGCCCTGCACGCCGCCAAGCGCTCCGATCAGCAACAGCCGCCCGCTCCAGCCGGCCGGCACCTGCCTGGCGATCATGAATCCCGCAAATCCCAACGCCCAGACCAGGCCAACAATCCGACCCAACTGGCGGTGGCCCCACTCCCACCAGTAGATGTACTGGAAATCCGCCAGCGTCATCCACTGGTTCTCGATGCGCCACTGATCGATTTCCTTGTACTTGTCGAACTCCGCCTGCCAGTCCGCCGCATTCATCGGCGGGATCGCCCCGGTCACCGGGCGCCATTCCGTGATCGAAAGCCCGCTTTCGGTCAGCCGTGTCAGCCCGCCAACCGCGATCATCACCACGACCATGGCAAACAACACCATCAGCCAGGCACGAATGCCGCGCCGCGCGCCGCGCACCCCCTTGTCGATCATGCCCACGGAGTCCGGAACGTCTCCGGGACCGTCCTCGCCCACCTCTTCGAAAATGCTGCGCTTGCGGCTCATGGCCTCTCCCCTGACTTTTCCCGCGACATTAGGCACGCCGCATCACGGCTTCAACCTCTCCTCACAGGATTAATCGCCACGCGCCTTCCAGCGCACCATCTGGCGCAACACCCCATGCAGTATCTGCACATCCGCCCGCGTCAACGGCATCCGGCTCCACATGTTGCGCAGATTGATCTTCATACCGTCCGCCTTCTCGGGCGGGAAAAAGAACCCCGCCTCGTCAAGCCGCGTTTCGTAATGCGACTGAAGCGCCTCCATTTCGGCACCATTGGCCCAGTCCGTCCTGGCCATGTCCACCCGATCCGCAACGATGTCCGCGCTGGCCCGGCGCCACTCATAGGCCGTCAGCAACACGCATTGCGCCAGGTTCAACGAGGCATAATCCGGGTTCACGGGCACATTGATGATCGCGTTGGCCCGCGCGATATCGTCGTTTTCCAACCCCGCCCGCTCAGGGCCGAACAACACCGCCACCTTGTCGCCCGCCGCGATCTTTTCGGCGGCCATTTCCATGGCCCGCTCCGGTGTCACCACCGGCTTGGTCAGCCCCCGCGCCCGCGCCGTCGTGGCAAACACGAAATGACAGTCGCGCAGCGCCGCCTCCGTCGTGTCACACAGAACCGCCTCATCCAGCAACCGCCCCGCCCCGCTGGCCAGGGCCACGGCCCGCTCATTGGGCCAGCCATCGCGCGGCGCCACCACCCGCATCCAGTCCAGCCCGAAATTCCACATCGCGCGCGCCGCACCGCCGATATTCTCGCCCATCTGCGGGCGCACCAGAACAAAAGCAGGCTGTGGGGTTCCGCTCGGCATCACTCTCTCCACGAAAAACGTGGCCGCTGATACCGCCGCCCTTGGCCGCACACAACCCGCCGCCCCTTCTTTTGGCTGTAAATATCCCCGCCGGAGGCCTAAAATCTCCTGCACACCACCGGAGACACCCACCATGGCCTATGACGACGGGCTCGCAGCCCTTCTGCGCGACGATCTTGCCAACCTCACGGGCATCACCGAAAAAAAGATGTTCGGCGGGCTTTGCTTCATGCTCAACGGCAACATGCTGTGCGGCGTGCACAAGGGCGGCGGCATGTTCCGTGTCGGCAAACAGAACCACGACACGGCCCTTGCCATCCCCGGCGCCGGGCCCATGGCCTTCACCGGGCGCCCCATGGGCGGCATGGTCGATGTCGATGACGATCTGATGGCCGACGACACCCGCCGCGCCCGGGTCATGGCGCTGGCCATGAATTTTGTCGAACCGATGCCGGCAAAGTAGCCAAGCCCGCGAATCCGCGCTATAGCGGCGCGACCCCCTTCAAGGAGCCCGAAGATGGCCGATACCGAGCAGCCCCAGATCTATCTCATCACCCCCCCCGAGATCGAGCTCAGCCGCTTCCCGGACCAACTCGGGCGCGTCCTGGACGCCGGCGAAATCGCCTGTGTCCGCCTGGCACTTGCCACCCGCAACGAAGACCGGCTCAGCCGCGCGGCGGACGCGGTGCGCGAAACCTGCCACGCACGCGACGTGGCCGTGGTCATCAGCGAACACGTGCTGCTTGCCGAACGTCTCGGCCTGGATGGCGTGCATTTGACGGACGGCTCTCGTCTGGTGCGCAAAATCCGCAAGGATCTCGGCAATGACGCAATTGTCGGTGCCTTCTGCGGCGCCTCCCGCCATGACGGAATGACAGCGGGCGAACTGGGCTGCGACTATGTCAGCTTCGGCCCCGTGGGACGCACACCGTTGGGCGACGGCACGATCGCCGAACATGCCCTGTTCGAATGGTGGTCGCAAGTGATCGAAGTCCCGGTTGTCGCCGAAGGCGCGCTGGACGAGACGATCATCCGCACACTTGCCCCTGTCACCGATTTTTTCGGGATTGGCGAAGAAATCTGGCGCGGCGAAGATCCCGTCGCCGCCCTCGCCACCCTGCGCGCCGCCTTCGCCTGATTCCAAAGCGCCATCCCGCGCCCGGCAACCCGCCCCACCACTTGCCAAGCCCCCGCCAACCCGCCACAACCAGACCATGACACGTGATCCCGATATCCTGTGCATCGGTTCCGTCCTGTGGGACGTGATCGGCCGCGCACCCAGCCACATGCGGCAAGGCTCTGACGTGCCCGGCCGCATCACGCGCCTGCCCGGCGGCGTGGCCATGAACATCGCCATGACACTGGCGCGTTTCGGCCTGCGCCCCGCCCTGCTTTCGGCCATCGGCCAGGATGATGAGGGCCACGAAATGATGCGCGCCTGTGACGAACTGGGCATGATCACCGATTACGTCTACCGCTCGGCCGACCTTCCCACCGACAAATACATGGCCGTCGAGGGCGCCAACGGCCTGATCGCCGCCATTGCCGACGCCCACTCGCTCGAAGCCGCAGGCGATCGTATCCTGCAACCTCTCGCCGACGGCACCCTGGGATCGCAATCCACACCCTATCCCGGCTTCATCGCCCTGGACGGCAACCTCACGCGCCGCCTTCTCGAACAGATCGCGCGGTCGCCGCTCTTTGCCGCCGCCGATCTGCGCGTGGCCCCGGCCTCGCCCGGCAAGGCCGAACGCCTGCAACCGTTCCTGGCCCATCCGCGCGCCGTGCTGTACGTCAATCTCGAAGAGGCCGGGCTGCTCTGCCAGACCGAATTCGCCACGTCCCACGCCGCCGCCGAAGCCCTGCTCAAACGCGGCGCTCTGCGCGCCCTTGTCACCGATGGCGGAAAATCCGCCTCCGACGCCACGATCGATGGCATCCTTACCCAAACCCCGCCCGCCGTGCTTGTCACCCGTGTCACCGGCGCGGGGGATACGTTCATGGCGGCCCATATTGCCGCCGAGGCCGCCGGTTGCGCGCGCGACGAGGCCCTCACCCGCGCGCTCAACGCCGCCGCCACCTATGTTTCCGGAGAACACGCCACATGACCCCCATAACCCTTTCTCCCGCCGTGGCCGAGGCCCGCGCCAACGGCACGCCCATCGTGGCGCTGGAAAGCACGATCATCACCCATGGAATGCCATTTCCGCAAAACCTGAAGGTCGCGCGACGGGTCGAATCCGACATTCGGGCAAATGGCGCGGTGCCCGCCACCATCGCCGTGCTGAATGGCACCCTGCACGCCGGCCTGACCGACGATCAGCTTGACGGCCTGGCGCAATCGCAAGACGCCGCCAAGCTCAGCCGCGCCGATCTCGCCGTCTGCATGGCCCAGGGGCGCACCGGCGCCACCACCGTTGCCGCCACCATGATCGCCGCGCGCCTTGCCGGGATCGATGTTTTCGCCACCGGCGGCATTGGCGGCGTGCACAAGGGGGCCGGCGACAGTTTCGACATCTCCGCAGACCTGACCGAACTGGCCCAAACCGCCGTCACGGTGGTGGCCGCCGGGGCCAAGGCCATTCTCGACATTCCAAAAACGCTGGAAGTGCTGGAAACCAATGGCGTGCCGGTGATCGCCTACCGGCAAGACAGCTTTCCCGCCTTCTGGTCCGCCCGCTCACCGCTTGATGCGCCGCTGCGCATGGACACGCCCGACCACATCGCCCGCGCCCATCTCATGCGGGCCCGCCTTGGCCTGCCCGGCGGCCAGCTGATCGCCAACCCGATCCCGGAGGCGGATGAAATCCCCGCCGATACGCTCGCGCCCGTCATCGCCCGCGCCACCGCCGAGGCCGCCAGCCAGGGTATCACCGGCAAGGCCGTCACCCCCTTCCTTCTGCAACGCATCTTCGAACTCACGGACGGACAATCGCTGACCGCCAATATCGCACTGGTGCGTAACAATGCCCGCCTTGGCGCCGAGATTGCCGCGCAAATCGCCACACTCCGGTCTCAGGGCTGACTGCGGCGCAATCCCCGTTGATCAGGCCCGGCGAAAGCCGTATGGAGTGAGAGCCTTATCGGATACACTCCAATGACCACCCCGTTCGACGAACAACCGCCCCCAAAACACCGCACCGGATTTTTCGGCGGGCTGCGCTCCAGCTTCTTCACCGGTATCGTGGTGATCCTGCCCATCGGGCTGACGATCTGGCTGATCTGGACACTGATAGGCTGGGTCGACGGGTTTGTCCTGCCGCTGGTTCCAGAGACAATCCAGCCGGAAAAATACATCGGCATCAACTTGCGCGGCGTCGGCGTGATCATCTTCCTGATCTTCACCATCATCGTGGGCTGGATCGCCAAGGGTCTGATCGGGCGCTCGCTGATCCTCTGGGGCGAAGGGCTGGTCAATCGCATGCCCGTGGTGCGGTCAATCTATTCCGGCGCCAAACAGATCGCCGAAACGGTCTTTGCCCAGACTGAACGCAGCTTTGAAAAAGCCTGCCTGATCGAATATCCGCGCCGCGGCATCTGGGCCATCGGCTTCATCTCCACCAATGCCAAGGGCGAAGTTTCCCAAACCGCCGCCACGTCCAGCCAGCTGATGAGCGTCTTTGTTCCGACAACGCCCAACCCGACCTCGGGGTTCCTGCTGTTCTTTCCCAAAGACGATGTCATCGAACTCAGCATGTCGGTCGAAGACGCGGCCAAGCTGGTGATTTCCGCCGGACTGGTCTACCCCAACCCGAAAGACCCCACCAAACCGCCACAGCCATGATCCTTCAGCCGTAGGTCGCCTCCAGATCCACCGTGCCCCGCACGCCCAGATCGTCGCGATGGGCCGCCAGAAAGTCACGCGCCGCCGCCTGCCCGGCCGCCTTGAGCACCGCCATGACATAGGCAATCGGCGTGGTCTTGGTGGCCACCGACAAGTCCGTCATCAACGCATCATCTGAAATCATGTGCACCTTGACCTCGCGCATGTCGTTGCGCGACAACGTGCCCTGCGCGATCAGGCGGCGCACAAAGGCAATGGCGCGCAATTCGCTCATCATCGCGGCGTTGAAACTGATCTCGTTCACCCGATTGGCGATCTGTTGCGGCGTCACCGGCAAAGCCTCGCGCCGCAACGGATTGATGTTCACGATCACCACGTCTTCGGGCAATTCACGGTCAAACAACGGCCACAGCGCCGGATTGCCCGTATACCCCCCGTCCCAGAACGCTTCGCGCTTTCCTGTTTGTGGATCGTCGATCTCGACCGCCTGGAACATGGTTGGCAGACAGGCCGATGCCAGCAGCACCCCCGCCGAAATCTCCGCCCCCGAAAACACCCGCGCCTTGCCGCTGCGCACATTCGTGGCGCAAATGAACAGCCTGGGTCCGGCCCCGGCGCACACCCTGTCATACCGGAACTGCTCCGCCACCCGCCGCAGCGGATGCGCATAGAAGGGCCCATACAGATATGGCGTCGTCATCCGCTGCGCCATGTCCGCCACCTGGAACGGCCAGGACTGTTCCAGCAACCGGCTCACCGCCCCGGCTCCCGGACCAAGCCCCGCCATCCACTCGGCCATGCCGGGCGCCGTAACCGCGCCCAACTGGCCCCAAAGCCAGTCCAGATTCGCCCGCGCCGCCTGTCTGCCGCCTTCCAAAAGACCGGCCTTCAGCGCCGCGGCATTCATGGCCCCCGCGGATGTTCCGGAAAGACCGGCAATCTCTATCCCCGGATCCTGCAACAGCACATCCAACACCCCCCAGGTAAAGGCGCCATGCGCCCCCCCGCCCTGAAGCGCCAGGTTGATCCTCTTCACCTCGCCCAAATCAATGCCCGCTCTTCATTTTGCCGGAAATACTCCGGGGGTGTGGGGGCAGCGCCCCCACCCGGCCCTACATGGCGGTCCAGCCACCATCCACCGAAATCGTTGTCCCGGTAATCTGCGTCGCCGCCTCCGAACACAGGAACACCACCGTGCCGCCCAGTTGCCCGACCGTTGCGAATTCGCGGCTCGGCTGCCGCTCCAGCATCACCTTCTTGATCACCTCGTCCCGGCCCATGCCGTATTTCTCCATGGTGGCCGGAATCTGCGCCTCGACGAGCGGTGTCAAAACATAGCCCGGGCAGATCGCATTGCAGGTGATCGGCTCTTGCGCGGTTTCCAGCGCCACGGTCTTGGACATGCCCACAACCCCGTGCTTGGCCGCGACATAGGCCGCCTTGAAGGGCGACGCGGTCAAGCCATGTGCGCTGGCGATATTGACCACCCGTCCCCAGCCCCGCTTGCGCATGTGCGGCAGTGCGGCGGCGGTGGTATGAAAGGCCGAATTCATGTTGATCGCGATGATCGCATCCCACTTGTCCACCGGGAATTCGTCAATCGGTGCCACGTGCTGGATCCCGGCATTGTTCACCAGAATGTCACAACCGCCCGCCTGTTCGATCAGCGCACGGCACTCCGCGCCCCTGGACATATCCGCCTTGACATAGCGCGCCTCAACCCCGAATTCCCGCGCGACCTCGGCGGCCAGCGCGTGGTCTTCGTCGCTGTCGGTGAACGAATTCAACACCACGTTCGCGCCCGCGCGCGCCAGTTCCCGCGCGATCCCAAGCCCGATGCCCGAATTGGATCCTGTGATGATCGCCGTCTTGCCGTTCAAAGTCATGCCTCTTCCCTTTCAATTCGCAGGCGCACCATAGCAATGCTGCGAACGCAAAATAAGGGGGCAATGTCGGCTTACGTATTCCTACGGAACTTTTCGATCGGGCCAAAAAAACCCCGGCACAAGGCCGGGGTATAGTTATTGAGGCAGGTTTCATACAGGCAAGAAACCTATCGAGCAGTGACTCCTTTATAAGCAATCACGCGCTCAGAGTCCAAGCTAAAAGTTTGATAACCCACGAATCCACCGCTAGTTTTGCGCTCATAAAACAAGGGCACAAAAGGATTGTTCGGGCAATGGCACCAGTATGTTTCTCAGTCGCAAGGCGCATTTGCGCGGCTTTGGCCGTTGTTTTCATGGCCGCGCCCGCCTTCGCTCAGCCCGCGCACGGCATCGCCATGTATGGCGCTCCGGCGCTGCCCCCGGATTTCGCCGCGCTGCCCTATGCCAATCCCGACGCGCCAAAGGGCGGGCGAATCGTTACCGGAAATACCGGCGGGTTTGATTCGCTCAACCCGTTCCTGCGCAAGGGAACCTCGCCCTGGCAACTGCGATTCCTCGCCTACGAATCACTCATGGGCCGCAACTGGGACGAACCCTTTGCACTGTACGGCCTGCTAGCCGAATCCATCCAGACCCCGCCCGATCGCAGCTGGGTCGAATTCACGCTCCGTCCCCAGGCACGTTTTTCCGACGGCAGCCCGGTCACGGTCGAGGATGTCATCTGGTCCTACGAAACGCTCGGCACGGTCGGGCATCCGCGCTATCTCGGCTTCTGGACACAGGTCGAATCGATCCAGGCCACCGGGCCGCGTTCGGTGCGCCTCACCTTCAACACCGACAATCGCGAACTGGCCCTGATCGCCGGGCTGCGCCCGATCCTGAAAAAGGCCCAATGGGACACACTTGATTTCACCGCGGCTACGCTGTCGGACATTCCCATCGGTACAGCCCCCTATGTCGTGTCCGATTTCGAAGCCGGAAGGCAGGTCACACTTAGCCTCAATCCCGATTATTGGGGCGCCGATCTGCCCCTGCGCCGCGGCACCAACAATTTCAACGAGATCCGCATCGATTTTTATGGTGATGGCGATGTGCTGTTCGAGGCGTTCAAGGCCGGCGAGCTGTCCTATATACGTGAATTCAACGCCGAAACCTGGGCAAGCCGCTACGATTTTCCCGCCGTCACCTCGGGCGACGTGGTCAAATCCGAGATACCGCATCAAAAGCCCTCCGGCATGACCGGCTTCGTGATGAACGCGCGCCGCGCTCCCCTTGATGACATCCGGGTGCGCGACGCGCTGATCCACGCCTTCAACTTCGAATTCATCAACGACACCATGACCGGCAATCGCCAGCCGCGCATCACCTCCTATTTCTCGGGCTCCCAACTGGCCATGCGCCCCGGCCCGGCCACGGGCCGCGTGGCTGGCCTGCTGGCGCCCTTCGCCGACCAGCTGCCCCCTGACACGCTCTCTGGCTATGAACTGCCCACGTCGGATGGCTCTGCCCGCAACCGCCGCAATTTCCGCAAGGCGCTGGACCTGTTCGAAGACGCCGGATGGCAAGTTGTCGACGGCCGGATGCAAAACGCCAATGGCAATCCGCTGACCCTGACGATCCTGCTGCGCCAGGGCGACAGCCAGAACAAGGCCATCATCGACATGTACCGCCCGACGCTCGAACAGCTGGGCATTACCGTCAATCTCGATCTTGTGGATAACGCGCAATATACCCAGCGCGTGAATGCGTTCGATTTCCACATCACTGATTTCCGCCGGGCCCTCTCGCTCAGTCCCGGCAATGAACAGACACTTTACTGGGGCAGCGACGCCGCCGATCAACAGGGGTCGCGCAACCTGATGGGCCTGAAATCGCCCGCCGTCGATGCCATGATTGCCGCCATGCTCACCGCGCAGGGCCAGGACGACTTTACCGCCGCCGCCCGGGCGCTGGACAGGGTGCTTACCGCCTCTCGGCTTGTGATCCCGATATGGACCTACGCGGTGGGGCGGATCGCGCACAAGCGCGCGCTGCGCTATCCCGGCGTGGTGCCGATCTATGGCGACGGCGCGGAATGGATGCCCGCCCTTTGGTGGTACGAGGAGTAACCCGATGCTGGGCATCCTTTTGCTGGCCGCCGGTAAATCCTCGCGGATGCGCGGGCAGGACAAGCTGATGCAAACCGTTCAGGGCACGCCGCTGATTGCGCACATGGCGCGGCGCGCCCTGGCCACGGGCTGCCCTGTCATCGTCTGCCTGCCGGGCAATCCGGGCGCGCGCGCCGCCGCACTGAACGGAATGGACCTGCACCTGTTGCCCGTGGCTGACGCCGATCAGGGCATGTCCCACACGATCCGCGCCGGCATCGCGGCCCTGCCGCCACAATGCACCGGCGCCATGATCCTGCCCGCCGACATGCCGGACCTCACCGAAACCGATCTGGCAACGATGATCGACGCGCATGACACCCACCCCGACGCCATCCTGCGCGGCGCGTCCGCGGACACGCGCGCCGGACATCCGGTCGTGTTCCCCCGCGCGACATTTTCCGCCTTCGATGGCCTGTCTGGCGACACCGGCGCGCGGGCGGTGATCGCGGCATTTCCGGGGCGGCTGCGTATCGTGGCCCTGCCGGGTCTCCACGCCATTACCGATCTTGACACCCCCGAGGATTGGGCCGCCTGGCGCGCCCGTCAGGGCTGACCGATCGACGCCACCCCAACCGGATGACATGGACGCAAAAACAGCGTGCAGGCTGATCCGGCCCCATATTTCCCTAGCCGATCCACACCGCCTATGGCACAGTGACACCACTCTGAGCAGTCACAACAAGTCTAGAAAAAACAGTCATATGTCAGATCAGCCTGCCCAGCTACTCGGGCAAAAATTCTGCGAGGCGCTGGACCTCGATTTCGAAACCACATTCCGGTATCAATTTGTATGGCATGACAGTGCGCACGCCCTGCCCGGCTTTGGCACGCGCGCTTTTGGCGGGCGTTATCTGCATGTCAGCCCGGAACTGCATGTCACCGAAATCACCTCGCGCGAGGGCACGCCGCTGGGGCTGGTTCTGGGCCGCGCGATTGATGCGGATGGCACCCTTCTGGGGGAACGGATCCGGCTGGGCCTGTCGGCCAGCGCCCCCGATCTTGCCTCCGGGGTCGAAGCCTGGGTGAAATGGCTTGGCGGGCGCTATGCCGTGTTGCTTGACCTTCCCGGTGACACGCCGGTTCGGCGCGCCTATCACGATCCTCTCGGCTCTTTCGGGCTGGTCTATGATCCGCACAACCGCCGCCTTGCCACCAGCCTGCTGCTGTGTCTGGACCGCGACATCGATCCCAGCCCCAACTATCGCCTGCATGACGATGTTCTGGCCGATCCGCAACTGGCCGAACTCTTGCCTGATTTCGATCCCGACCTGCCGCCCGGCGGCTTTGGCTTTGGCGAAACCGCCGACCGGCATATCCGCCGCCTGCTCGCGAACCGCTATGTCGATCTCACCGATTTTGCAGAGCGCCGTTTCTGGCCCATGGACGAGGGTTTTGCCCCCCTCTCAATGCCCGACGCGGCCGAAATCGTCGTGCACCGGCTGCGCCAGATGATGAAACCCATCGTCACCGATCTGTCGGGCTATTTCGCCATTTCCGGCGGCCGTGACAGCCGCATGTTGCTGGCCGCCTGCCCCGACATGACCGGCAGCGATCTCAAACTTTACTGCTATGCCAACAACTATATCACCACGCTGGATCTGCGGGTGGCCGAGGAACTGGCCGCGCAGGTGGGACAGCCGATGCTCTCGCAGGTGCCCGGCGACGGATTTCGCGGCAGCTTTCTGCCGCGCCGGCGCCGCGCCATCCCGTTGCGCCACCGCTTTGCCGTGGCCTCGGGGCTGATGCATATGGGTGACGACTGGTGGCAACGCGGATTTGCCCGCAAACTGGATGCCGGCGGCGTCTGGGTGCGTGGCAATTTTCTTGAAATCGCCACCGCCCGCTGGTGGCCCCGCCGTCCCGGCACCCGGGACGAGGATATGGCCTTTGCGCTGGAACGCATTCGCATCGGGCTGGGCGACGCCGCCGACCGGGCCCGCAAGATGGAACAGCTGCGCGCCTGGGCAAACAGTTTTTCCTACGATCACGATCGCCATTTTCATGATTTCACCTACATGGATCTCACCACCGCCCCGCCCCAGGCGAATTTCCACGGCTACAATCACATGTTCTATCTGCCGCCCGGATCGGATCGCCTGATTTTCCGCACTTCGATGCAGGTGCATTGGAAATCCCGCCAGCGCACCCGGTTCTATGACGAGATCATGCGCCAGCTTGATCCCGACATGCACGCCATTCCGCTGGCCCGCCCCGCGGCCTATCAATCCCGCGGCACCGGCATCGGCGCGGCCGAATTTCTCGAACAAAAGATCAGCGATTACCACGCCGCCAAAACCGCCTGACCGCCCGCAGGGAACCAAAAAAGGCAGCGCCGGATGCCCCCGGACGCTGCCTTTTCATGGTACCCAAGGCCGGACTCGAACCGGCACGCCCTCGCGGGCGGGGGATTTTGAATCCCCTGCGTCTACCATTCCGCCACTTGGGCACTGGCCCTGATCTACCCAAGCCCGAAGGCGGCGTCCAGCCCAAATTGCACAGCCCGCTTCACCGATTATTTGCTTGCACTCCGCCGTCAAATCCCTACGCAAGACCACATGACAGGACAGCGGAGCAGGGATGCTGCAAGGGCTTTATAACTGGACAATGCGGCTTGCCGATCACCCGCGCGCCCTGTGGGCGCTGGCGCTGGTCAGCTTTGCCGAAAGCTCGTTTTTCCCGATCCCGCCCGATGTGCTGATGATCCCGATGATCCTGGCCCGCCCGTCACGCGCCTGGCTGATCGCGCTTGTGGCGCTGGTGTCATCGGTGCTGGGCGGACTGCTGGGCTATGCCATCGGCGCCTTTGCCTTTGACACGATCGGACAGCCGATTCTGGCGGCGCTGGGCAAGGCCGATGCCATGGCCGAATTCAACGCCCGGTTCAACGATATCGGATTCTGGGCCGTGCTGGGCGCGGGTGTCACCCCCTTCCCCTTCAAGGTGATCACCATCATGTCCGGCTGGACAGCCATGCCCCTTGGCACATTCCTTGCCACAGCCATCCTGGCGCGCGGCATCCGCTTTTTCCTGGTTGCCGCGCTGCTGTGGAAATTCGGCGCCCCCGTGCGCCTTTTCATCGAGCGTCGCCTTGGCCTTGTCACCACCGTCTTTTTCGTGCTGCTGATTGGCGGCTTCTTCCTTGTGAGCGCTCTATGACCCTCAACCGCCGTACCCTGTTCGTGCTGCTCACCGGCTTTTCCGTGGCCATGATCCTGGGCGCCTGGGTGTTTCAGTACGTGTTCGGCTATGCCCCCTGCAAGCTGTGCTTCTACCAGCGCTATCCGCACTGGGCCGCCGTCGGATTCGGGCTGTTGGCAATTGGCCTTGGCGGCACGCTTCTGCCGTATCTCGCCGCGCTGTCCGTCGCCACCACCGGCGCCATCGGCGTCTTTCACAGCGGGGTCGAGCGCAAGCTCTGGCAAGGCCCCTCCACCTGCACCTCGTCCAGCATCCAGGGTCTGTCCACGGATGACCTGTTTGACCAGATCATGGCCGCCCCGCTGGTGCGCTGCGATGACATCCCCTGGGAAATGTTCGGCCTTACCATGGCCAATCTGAACGCCCTGTTCTCGCTCAGCGCCGCCGTGCTCTGGGTTGTCGCCGCGCGCATGGTCCGCCGCTAACCGGATTTGCGCGTCGCCAGCAACAGGTTTGTCTCGCTGGTCGCCACCCCGTCCAGCCGCCGGATCTGCGCCAGCACCTCGTCAAGCGCCTCAAGCGTGTCCGTGCCCAGTTCCAGGATCAGATCCCAGCGCCCGTTGGTCGAGTGGATCGCCCGCACCGCCGTCAGGCCGGTGAGCTGCCGCACGATCCGGTCCGTGCCCCGCCCCTCGATGCCCAGCATCATCAATCCGCGCACCGGATCGCGCTTGGTATCATCCTGCAAGACCACGGTGAATCCCACGATATCGCCCCGCTGGCGCAACCGTTCGATCCGCCCCCGCACCGTGGTGCGCGACACTCCCAGAAGAATCGCCAGATCGGACAGGGACGCACGCGCGTCATGGCGCAGCGCGGAAATCAGCCGGCGGTCTACATCATCCATTTTGGCACCCCTTGCGTTCACTTCGTCTATTGAGCGACCATTCTGTGCAAATTAGCCGCTGCGCTTTTTCCCGTTTCGGACGCATTTATAGGAAACACGAAACACGCGACACAGCAAAATCAGCCATGACCCACAAAACCTGTCTCCTGATCGGCGCCCCGGTGGACTCCGGCAAACGCCGCCGCGGATGCCTGATGGGCCCGGATGCCTACCGTACCGCCGGCCTCGGCCAAAGCCTGTCCGAACTTGGCCACCAGGTGATCGACCTGGGAAACCTCGCCCCCGCCCCGCATGACCCGGACACAACCAACGCCCCGGTCTACGCGCGCAACGAAACCATCGGCTGGACACAAACCCTCGCCGCGGTCGCCGACACGGCCATGGATCGCGGCGTGCCGCTGTTCCTGGGCGGCGATCACAGCCTGTCCGCCGGATCGGTCAGCGGCGTGGCCAATCACGCCGCCCGCAAGGGGCGCCCGCTCTTCGTGCTCTGGCTCGATGCCCATACCGATTTCCACACCCCCGCCAGTTCCGGTTCTGGCCATCTGCACGGCACTCCGGTGGCCTATTTCACCGGCCGCCCGGGTTTTGACGGCTTTCCCCCCGTCCACAACCCGGTGCCCGAGGAAAACATCTGCATGATCGGGCTGCGCTCGGTCGACCAGGCCGAACATGACACGATCCAGGCCAGCGCCATCCGCTGCCACGACATGCGCCGGATCGACGAACACGGCATCGCCCCGCCGCTCAACGCCTTCCTGGCCGATGTCGCCGCCGCCAACGGCATGCTGCATGTCTCGCTGGACGTGGATTTCCTCGACCCCGCCGTGGCCCCCGCCGTCGGCACCACCGTCCCCGGCGGCGCCACCGTGCGCGAGGCCCATCTGGTGATGGAACTGCTGCATGACAGCGGCCTTGTCACCTCGATGGATCTCGTCGAACTCAACCCATTCCTGGATGAACGCGGCCGCACGGCCAAGCTGATGGTGGATCTCGCCGCCTCCGCCCTGGGCCGCCGCGTCTTCGACCGTCCGACCCGGAGCTTCACATGACCCAACCTTCCGCCAAGGCCCTCGTGCCCTTCGTCAGCGTCGACAACATGATGCGCCTGGTGAATCACATTGGCATCGAACAGGTGCTGCGCGATCTCGCCACCTATATCGAAGAGGATTTCCGCCGCTGGGAGCTGTTCGACAAAACCCCGCGCGTCGCCTCCCATTCCGATGTCGGCGTGATCGAGCTCATGCCCACATCAGATGGCGAGGCCTACGGCTTCAAATATGTCAACGGCCACCCCAAGAACACCTCCGAAGGGCTGCAAACCGTCACCGCTTTCGGCCTGCTGGCCGATGTCTATACCGGCTATCCTGTGCTGCTGACAGAGATGACCCTCCTCACCGCCCTGCGCACCGCCGCCATGTCCGCCGTCGCCGCGCGCTACCTCGCGCCCAAAGGGGCCGATACAATGGCCATGATCGGCAATGGCGCGCAGTCCGAATTCCAGTCCCTGGCGATGAAGGCCATTCTCGGCCTCAAAACCGTACGACTCTATGACAAGGACGCCGCCGCCACCGAGAAATGCGCGCGCAACCTTTCAGGCACCGGTCTCACCGTCGTGAAATGCACCACCCCGGAAGAGGCGATCCGGGGCGCCCGGATCCTCACCACCTGTACCGCCGACAAACAGAACGCCAGGATCCTGACCGACAATATGGTCGGCGCCGGGGTCCACATCAACGCCATCGGCGGCGATTGCCCCGGCAAGACGGAATTGGCCAGCGGCATCCTCTCCCGCGCACAGGTGTTTGTGGAATACCCCGAACAAACCCGGATCGAGGGCGAGATTCAGCAAATGCCCCCGGATTTTCCCGTCACCGAACTCTGGCAGGTGCTCGCCGGCACCGCCCGGGGGCGCAGCGATGACCGCCAGATCACCCTGTTTGACAGCGTCGGTTTCGCGATCGAGGATTTTTCCGCCCTGCGTTATGTCCGCGACAAGGTCCGCGACACCCCCTACCATACCGATCTCGACATGCTCGCCGATCCGGACGACCCGCGCGACCTGTTCGGAATGCTGCACCGCGCCAGCCTCTGACCCACCCTTCTTTTGGCAAGAAATATCCCGGGGAACGTTGAAAATCCCCGGATTTTCAACGTTGGGGCAGCGCCCCACACCCGCGCGCCAGCGCGACAGACTGCGCGCCCGCAACGCGGGCGCCCTATCTGGATCACGCCTGCAATTCGGCGTCCCAGTACAGAAAGTCCATCCAGCTTTCATGCAGGAAATTCGGCGGAAATCGCCGGCCCAGATTGCGCAGTTCCTCCGCCCCCGGCTGCCGTGGCGGTTTGCGCAGCCGCATCCCGGCCCGTCGCAGGCTTTTTGATCCCTTCTTCAGATTGCAGGGCGAACAGGCCGCCACCACATTCTGCCAGCTGGTCACACCGCCCGCCGCGCGTGGCACCACGTGGTCAAAGGTCAGATCGCCCTTGCCACCGCAATACTGACAGCGGAACCCATCCCTCAGAAACAAGTTGAAACGCGTGAAGGCCACGCGCTTTTGAGGTTTCACATAATCTTTCAGAACCACCACACTCGGGATGCGCAGCTCGGTCGACGGACTGCGCACCACCGCGTCATATTCGGCCACGATATCCACCCGGTCCATATAGGCCGCCTTGACCGCATCCTGCCAGGGCCACAGTGACAGCGGGTAATAGGACAACGGGCGATAATCCGCGTTCAACACCAATGCCGGATGCTGTTTCAACCCCGCAGAGGGCCTTGTGAATTCAGTTCTGAAATCGCCGTCCATGGTGAGTCGTTCTCCGCCCGGTCCGCCTGTTATCCGACACCGAGACGGGCGCCCCCGCCCCAGCTCTTTGTTCTACTATATATCGTGGCAGACATCTGGCAAGCCTCACCATCTATGGCATCTTGCCGCCAGCCTGCCACACCGGCATGACGTTCCCATGACATTTGGAACAGGATTGCACACCATCCAGGCCCGGACGAAAAATCAATTCAAGACAACACTTTGCGCAAGATCAATCCGCACGCAGACGCCTGCCAATCGCAAAGCGGCACAGCCCGGTCAGGCACCGCCTTACGGGCGCCCATCTGTTTTACCAGCGTTTCAGCCCGGTCAGATCGAAGGTCTTGGTCAACATGACCGAAAAAAGCACATCGTCCTGGGCCAGCATCGTTCCGATCCCCTCGCGGCCAACCGCGTTGGTCGCCATGGCATCCATGGCAAATCCGGACTGCCCGAAATTGTACCGCAGCCCCGCGGCCCAGGTTGGCGTGCTGGCATCCATGGCAACCGGCGTTGCCTCGGCAATCAGCTCCAGCGACTCCGACAGCGCATAGTTCAGCCCAAGCCCCAAACCGGCCACGCGCACCTTGGAATACCCGGCCACCTTCGGGGCCGCCGTCAGGGTCAGCCGGCCTCCGCTCATCTTGTAGCCCGCGAGCCCCTCGATGAAAAATACGCCAATCCCCGGGTTCGCGTTGATCTGACGACCATAAAGCACCCGCCCGGTCAGGCTGAACGGGTTGCCGTTATCCTGATCCATGAACCGCAGCTTTCCGCCGATCATGTACCGCATATTGGTTCCCGGCACCAAGGCCGACGCGGTGGCATTGTCCGAATACTTGTCCCAGGCAAACTGGATCTCTGCATCGCGATCCGGGCTGAATGCCACGATGCCACCCAGCGTATTGTCCGCCCCGCCCCAGGCACCCAGACGCATCGTGCCCGGCTCAAGTATATCCGCGCGACCCAGCGTGAATCCGTCCTGTTGCAGGTTGACCTGCCGCCGCGTCACCGGCGCCGGCGTGCCCCGATAGCTCACCGGGCGGCTGGCGCCCGGTGTATAAACCAGCTGCGCGCCCAGCAGGACCGTGTCGCCATCCGGCCAGAAGGTCAGAATGGATGTCGCCGGCGTGCTTCCGATGCCATTGGTCACATAGCCTTCCAGGGCGATCTTCGGCGTCACGTTATAGCGCGCACCCGCCGTCCAGACCGGCACTTTCTTGAACGTCGCACTCTGTGTCAGCGTATTGCCGCCGCTCACAGGCATGTCCACAGACCCGTAAAGCGTCAGCCGCGGGTTGGGCTTCACACTTGCCCCCAGACCAAGACTTCCGATCGTGCCATAAAAGGCCGAGCCACCCAATGTGGACGGGAAAACCGACACGGCAGGGGTCACATGCAGCGCCAGCGTGTCGGACGCCCGATAGGTGATCGGCAGCTTTGCGGCCCCGACAAATACACCCCGGTTGTCGCCCCCCCACAAGGGCGAGCGCAGCTGCACCACGTCCTCCAGCGACAGCAGCGCCGAAACCGTCACCCGCTCGCCCATATACAGGCGGTACTTGCCCCACAGCGCGGCGGTGTTCATCTTGATCGGCGGATAGGATCCGTTGATCGGCTTGAGCACCGGATCTTCATAGGTCGACAGATCGATCCCAAAGCTGAACCGGTCGTTGACCGCATAGGATCCGCCCCCGAAATACAGCTGGTTCCCGGTGGCGTTCGAAATATTGGGGTCGGTCTGCATCGTCCCGACCTTCAGTTCCAGCGTTCCCGCGGAATAGGTCTCGGCCGTTTCCATAGTGAACAACCGCACCGGCTGATTTTCCAGCGGTACATCCTGCGCAACCAACGCGCCGCCGGATCCAAGCACCAGGGCCGCCACGCCACCCGCCAGAACCGCCTTGTGTCGCGGCAACGGCAAAGTGTTCAAAATCCGGTGGAACATCACGCACTCCAATAGTCAAAACAATCGGTCTGATCCGTTCATAAACGCCATCTGACATTTCTGAAAGCCTGTTGGCGCGAATCGCCGCGCCGGGCGCCCTTGCCCGGCCACGTTATGGCAGAATTACCACGTCCCGACCCCTCCGAAGCCGCTCAAAGATGCAGTTTGTCGCGCATGAAGGCCAGCGCCACGCTCAGCCCGTCCGGCGCGATGCCATGCGCCGTGCCCTTCATGATATGGGCATACACATCCGTGAAACCGGCCTTTTGCAGGGCTTCGGCGGCTTCAGGAAGCGACTGCACCGGCACCACGTCATCCATGTCCCCATGCACCAACAGGATCGGCGGCTTGCTCACCACCTCGTCCTCCAGCAGTTCCGGCGCCATCAACCGCCCCGAGAACGCCACGATCCCCGCCATCTCGTCCTCGCGGCGCAGCCCGACATGCAGGCCCATCATCGTGCCCTGGCTGAACCCGAACAGCACCACCTGTTCGGGCAGCACATCCTCGTCCACCATCACCGCGTCCAGAAACGCATTCAGATCATCCGCCGCCGCCGCCATGCCGCGCGCGCTTTCCTCCTCGGACGATCCGTCGATCCACGGGATCGGAAACCACTGCCGCCCCATCGGCATCCCCGGAATTTCCTCTGGCGCGTCCGGGCTCAGAAACAACGTGTCTGGCAAATGCTCCGCCAGCGGATCGGCCAGCCCGATCAGATCGGCCCCATTGGCGCCATACCCGTGCAGAAAGATCACCACCGACCGGATCTCCCCCGATTGCGGTTCCCGGCGGAGTGTATTGAGTACGCGAGTCATCGGATCCCTTCCCTGTCCTTGGCCACCCGGTAGTAGGCCCATAACAGCCGCGCCGCAACCGATCGCCAGGGCGCCCAGGCTTCGGCCATTTGCCGCAGCACCCGCTCCTTTGGGCGGTCCGGTAATTCAAACAACAGACGCGCCGCCTCCTGAAGCGCCAGGTCGCCCGGCGCAAACACATCCGCCCGCCCCAGCGAAAACATCGCATAGATTTCCGCCGTCCAGGCACCGATCCCCGGCACCTCGGTCAGCCTGGCCACCACCGCCCCATCGGGCGCAATGCGCAAGCCGGCGAAATCGATCCCCGCCGCCGCCAGCGCCCGGGCATAGCGGATCTTCTGGCGGCTCAACCCGCAGCCCCGCAATTCTTCGTCACCGGCCGCCATGATCCCGCGCGGCCCGGTCAGCCGCGCTGCCTCCAGCCGCTTCCAGATCGCCGCCGCCGAGGCCACGCTCACCTGCTGGCTGACGATTGCGCTCAGCAACTGGTCAAACCCGTCCGGCCTGCGCCGCAACGGCAACGGCCCGGTCAGCGCCAGCGCCGCCGCCAACCGGGTATCGCGCGCCGCCAGCCACGCCGCCCCCTCGGCCACGCATTCGTTTGTCTCGATGATCCGCCCGACACCCATACCACCCTCTTTTTCCGCCACGTTACGCCTGTGCGACCCCGCGTCGCAAGCTCTGGACCTCTACTGCTTAACAAGCTAACGCTTTTGCGCATGAGTCACGCGATCGACGATACCAGCGCCCGGCGCACCGTGTTCATCCTGGTCCTTGCCCAGGCCTTCCTGGGCGCGCAGATGCCCATGATCTTCACCATTGGCGGGCTGGCCGGGCAATCGCTGGCGCCCAATGTCTGCTTTGCCACCCTGCCGATCTCGCTGATCGTGCTTGGCTCGATGCTCTCTGCCACCCCGCTCTCCGCGCTCATGCAGCGTTTCGGGCGCCGCGCCGGGTTCATGGTTGGCGCCGGCGGCGGCGCAATTGGCGGCGCGGTCGGTGCCTACGGGCTTTATCTCAATTCCTTCACCGTCTTTCTCGCCGGCTCGTTCCTGACCGGCATCTACATGAGCGCGCAAGGCTTCTACCGCTTCGCCGCCGCCGACACCGCCTCGGATGATTTCCGCCCCAAGGCGATCTCCTATGTCATGGCCGGCGGCCTTGCCTCGGCCATTATCGGGCCGCAACTGGTCAAGGTCACATCCGATTCTATGGTGATCCCCTTCATGGGCACCTATCTGGGCGTGATCTTGATCAACGTGATCGGCGCCGCGCTGTTCCTGTTCATCAACATCCCCAAACCGGCACCAGTCGCCGCTGACGCCCCGCGCGGGCGCACCCGCTGGGAACTCATCACCACGCCCCGGATCGCCGTGGCGGTGATCTGCGCCATGGTCTCCTATGCTCTGATGAACCTCGTGATGACATCAACCCCGCTCGCTGTCGTGGGCTGCGGCTACCAACAGAACAACGCCGCCGATGTCGTCACCGCCCATGTGCTCGCCATGTTCGCGCCCTCCTTCTTCACCGGCCACCTGATCGCCCGCTTCGGCGTGGAAAAGATCGTCGCCACCGGCCTCGTCATCCTCGCCGGGGCCGGCGCCGTCGCCCTGCAAGGCGTCGAACTGGGCAATTTCTTCATTGCCCTGATCCTGCTTGGCCTCGGTTGGAATTTCGGCTTCATCGGCGCCACCACCATGCTCGCGGGCGCGCATGAACCGCATGAACGGGGCCGGATGCAAGGCATGAACGACCTGATCGTCTTCGGCGGCGTCACCGTCGCCTCGCTGGCCTCGGGCGGGCTGATGAACTGCTCGGGCGGCGATGCCGTCACCGGCTGGACCAGCGTCAACCTCGCCATGGCCCCCTTCCTGATGCTCGCAGGCGCGGCTCTCATATGGCTTGTGCTGCGCCCGCAAGAGGCCTGACCGCACCCCTTCATTTTGCCGAAAATACTCTGGGGAGTCGGCGCAGCCGACGGGGCAAAGCCCCTACCAGCGCCCGCTCATCGCGCGCCACATCAGCCCCGCCTTTCGGGCGAATTCGCTCTGCCCCAATGCGCCATCCTTCACCCGCTCCGGCGCCTCTGCCGCCTGACGCAACACCGCCTCCGCCTGCCACCCGGCCAAAAGCGCCTGCCCCGCCGCCCGGCTCACCGCGCCGCGCTGCCGCCGCGCCGCGCGCAACCGCGCCAACCCCGCGCGTGCCAGTTCCGCCACCGCCCCGGGCCGCCCGTCCACAAGCGGCACCCGGCCCCGCGCCTCCAACTCCGGGATCGCGCGAAACCAGTTCGCCAGCCCCAGCGCATAGCCAACCTGGCGCGCCACGCTCTCCTCCACCGGCCCCAGCGCCCGCGCCGCCACAAAGGTCAGCCCGCCCGCCGTTTTTTCAAGATAGTCGTCAAACTGCGCCGCATCGGCAAACGGCGCGCGATAGATATCCCAGCGTCGCGCCTCGACAAGCTCCGCCAGCACCGCCGCGCCGGTCGCGTCCAGCACCCCGGCCAACGGCGTCACAACTTCATGCTTGCGCACCGCGCCATGGGCGCCGATCTCGTCCACCGCGTCGCGCCACCATTGCAGGCGCATCTCCGCAATCATGCTTTCTTCCGTCACCCAGGGCGCCCGCGCCACCTCGACATTGAACGCATAGATCGGAAACAAAACGTCCCGCGCCGGCGGGCTTGCCGCCATCACCGCCAGAAAACGATCCGCATCGCCCCGCGCCACCAGCCCGGCGCAGGCGGCAATATCCTCACCCGCCGCGTCGGTCACACCAGTCGCCCCAGCAGGCGCCGGGCACGGCCAACCCGTGAACAGAAATCAATACCCATGCCTCACCCGGTCCGCACCGCGCCGTCGCGCATCAGCTTCCAGTTCAGCGCCTCCAGCAACGCCTCGAAACTCGCATCCACGATATTGGCCGACACCCCCACCGTGGCCCAACGATGCCCGCCATCATCCTCGAAATCGATGATCACCCGAGTCACCGCCTCGGTGCCGCCATTGGTGATACGCACCTTGAAATCCACCAGCCGCACATCGTCGATCAGGCGCTGATACGGCCCCAGATCCTGCTTCAGCGCCTGCCACAGCGCGTTGACCGGACCATCATCGCTCATTTCCTCGGAATGCTCGTTCTTGAAATACGACGTGCGCTTGGCCCCGCTGGGCAGTTGCACCGTGACAACCGCTTCGGATTCCACCACCAGATGCCCGCGCGCATTGCGCCGCCGTTCCGAGATCACCCGATAACGTTCCACGTCAAAGAACTTCTCGCGCAGCCCAAGCTCATCGCGCGCCAGCAACTCGAAACTCGCCTGGGCACTGTCATAGCTGTATCCGACCGCCTCACGCGCCTTGATCCGGGTCAGGATCCGCCCCAGCGCCGCATCGCCCTTCGCCACGCTCAGCCCCGCATCCGCCAGCCGCTTGCGCAGGTTCGATTGCCCGGCCTGGTTCGACATCGGAATGACGCGCTCATTGCCCACCACAGCCGGATCGACATGCTCATAGGTCGTCGGATCCTTCAGGATCGCGCTGGCATGCAGCCCCGCCTTGTGGGCAAAGGCCGAGGCCCCCACATAGGCCGCCTGCTTCGCCGGAACCCGGTTCAGGATATCGTCCAGAACCCGGCTCGCCCGCGTCAGCCCCGCCAGCGCCTCGACCGTGACACCAGTCTCGTACCGGCTGGCATAAGGCTCCTTCAAGAGCAGCGTCGGGATCAGCGTCGTCAGGTTGGCATTGCCGCACCGCTCACCCAGCCCGTTCAGCGTGCCCTGCACCTGCCGCGCCCCCGCATCAATCGCCGCCAGCGATCCGGCCACCGCGTTTTCCGTGTCGTTATGCGTGTGAATGCCCAACCGGTCTCCCGGAATGCCCGCGCCGATCACCGCCGCCGTGATCGCGCCAATCTCGGCCGGCAAGGTGCCGCCATTGGTGTCACACAACACCACCCAGCGCGCACCTGCGTCAAAGGCCGCCTTCACCGCCGCCAGCGCATAACCGGGATTGGCCTTGTACCCGTCAAAGAAATGCTCCGCGTCAAACAACGCCTCGCGCCCCTGCGCCACCAGATAAGCCACCGACCGCGCGATATTGTCCGTATTCTCCTCCAGCGTGATCCCCAGCGCGGTCTCCACGTGAAAATCATGCGTCTTGCCCACAAGGCACACCGCTTGTGTCCCGGCATTCATCACCGCCGCCAGCACATCGTCATTCTCCGCTGACATGCCGGCCCGCTTGGTCATGCCAAAGGCGGCAAATGTCGCCTCCATCTCCGGCTTCAGCTCAAAGAAATCGCTATCCGTCGGATTTGCCCCCGGCCAGCCGCCCTCGATGTAATCCACCCCCAACGCATCCAGAACTTCCGCGATCTGCACCTTCTCGGGCGTGGAAAATTGCACCCCCTGGGTCTGCTGCCCATCGCGCAACGTCGTATCATAGATAAACAGGCGCTCCTTCATACCACCACGCCCCGCGCTTCTTTTGGCCCCAAATATCCTCGGGGGGGCCAGCGCAAATCCAACGGATTTGCGCTGTGGGGGGCAGACAGCCCCCCGGTTCCAACCTCCGCCAACATCACAACACCCCCTCCAGTTTCACCGCGTCAAACCCGGCCGCAGGCAGCAGCTCCACCCCCGCCTTGCTCATGCGCACCTCAACCCCGGCCGCGACCAAAGCCGCCTTCAGCCGGTCCACCTCCGCAAAATCCTTGCTCACCATCGCCGCCTCCCGCGCCCCGGCCAAGGCCGCCTCATAGGGCGACAAATCCACGCCCCGCGCCCAATCACCCATCTCTTCTGTCAGCAAACCCAACAACGCGGCCCCGGCCTTCAGCCCCGCGCCATCGCCCGCCCCCGCCAGCCGATGCAGCTCTGCAATCGCCCCGGCGGTGTTAAGATCATCGGCCAGGGCCGCCACCACAGCGGCCGGCACGCGGCGCGCTGGCTCAACGCCCGCGCCCAGCGTCCGCCATTTGCGCAACGTCGCCTCCGCCTCGCCAGCCTTCTTCGCGGTCCAGTCCATCGGCTTGCCGTAATGGGTGCTCAGAAACACGAACCGGATCACCTCACCGGGCACCCCCTGCTCCAGCAGATCCCGCACGGTAAAGAAATTGCCCAGCGATTTGGACATCTTCCTGCCCTCAACCTGCAACATCTCGTTATGCATCCAGTACCGCGCAAACTCCCCCTCAGGATGCGCACAACAGCTTTGCGCGATCTCGTTCTCGTGATGCGGGAACATCAGATCATTTCCCCCGCCATGAATATCGAACGATGCCCCCAACAATTCATACGACATCGCCGAACACTCGATATGCCAGCCCGGACGCCCCCGCCCCCAGGGGCTGTCCCACCCCGGCACATCATCGCCCGACGGCTTCCACAGCACGAAATCCATCGGATCTTCCTTGTAGGGCGCCACTTCCACCCGCGCCCCCGCGATCATGTCGTCCACGGAACGCCCGGACAGCGCGCCATAGCCGGCATATTCGCGCACCCGGAACAACACATGCCCATCCCCCTCATAGGCAAAACCCTTCGCCATCAGGTCTTCGATCATCGCCACCATCTGCGGAATATACTGCGTCGCGCGCGGCATGGCATCCGGCTCCAACGCCCCCAACGCCCCCATATCGTCCAGATACCACTGCGTCGTCTGCGCCGTGATCTCGCCAATCGCACGCCCGCTCTGCGCGGCGCGCGCGTTGATCTTGTCATCCACGTCGGTGAAATTGCGCACATAGGTCACATGATCCCCACCATACACATGGCGCAACAGCCGATACAGCACGTCAAACACCACCACCGGGCGCGCATTGCCGATATGAGCACGGTCATACACCGTCGGCCCACAGACATACATGCGCACATTACCCGGGTCGATCGGCTCGAAAACCTCCTTCCGGCGGGTTCTGGTATTGTGCAGTCTGATCGTCGTCATGTCTTGTCCTTCGTGGCGTGCAACAGGGCGCAGCGACGCTCGCGGCGGGCTTAACAACTTCAGATCATGTTTGGAATAGAAGAACAGCCCGCCTGATTGTCTCAGCAGGGAATGCAGCAGATAATGAGGATGCGTGCACCGTTCATGGCCACAGCCTTACGCGCAACACGCCGCGCTGGTCAAGAGACTTGACGCATCCCCCCGCCCACGCCACCGTCCCGTCATGAGCCGCAACACCGTCAACCGCCTCTGCGCCGCCCTGCCCGGGGCCGAATGGTCCGAACCCTTCGGTCCGGGCCATGACGTGTGGAAAGTCGGCGGCAAGATCTTCACGGCCATCGGCGCCGCCGGCACGGGGGTCTCGGTCAAGACCCCCGATATCGACACCGCGCAAATGCTGATTGACGCCGGTGTCGGCACCAAAGCCCCCTATTTTCACCGCAGCTGGATTCATCTCCCGCTGGACACCGCCCCGGACGAACTGCGCCACCGCATTCAGGTGGCCTATGACACCATCCGCGCCGCCTTGCCCAAAAGGACACAAGCCAGCCTGCCGCCACGCGCCGACTGACCGCGCGACGACGCCCGCAAGGGCGCAGGAGCCGCCCGCCCCAGCATCATTCTTGCCCGCGTCACCCGCCCCAACAGGTAGCCCCTACACATAGCTGACCACCTCATATTCGATCCCGTCCGGCCCGTCGAAATAGAATCTCCGGCCCGGCTCGTAATCGCCGTGGCTGTGCGGCACATACCCGGCCGCCTTCACCCGCGCCTCGACCGCGTCCAGATCCTCCACCACAACCCCGATATGGTTCAGCCCGGCCAGATGGTGATATCGGCGGCTTTCCGGCTCCAGCGCCCAGGCGGGCGTGTAAAGCGCCAGATAGCCATCCTCGCTGCCCACATGCACCGTATATCCCTCATCCTTGGCCGGGCCTTCCCACCGGACATGCCAGCCAAACAGATCGATCAACACCGCCGCATGGGCCCTGGCATCGGGCACACAGATATTCACATGTTCCAAATTCATCTGGGTATTCCCTTCTTCTCTTCTTGACTTCCTCCAGTCTAGTTCTTCAAGTTAACTTGAGGTCAAACGAAAAATACCTATGAAAAACAAAATATCCAAACGACACGGCCTGACAATCGGCGAAATCTCGGCCCGCACGGGCCTGGCACCCTCCGCCATCCGATTCTACGAAGACCAGGGTCTGGTCCACCCATTGCGAACCGACAGCGGCCAGCGCCGCTTTGACCGCGCCGACATCCGCCGCCTGTCTTTTGTGATGATTTCCCAGAACCTTGGCTTCTCGATCGCCGAAATCCGCGCCGCGCTCGACTCCCTGCCGCAAAACCGCACGCCCACCAAACGCGACTGGCAACGCATATCCGCCCGCTTCCGCCGCCACCTTGACGCCCGCATCGGCCAGCTTACGGCCCTGCGCGACAAACTGGATGGCTGCATCGGCTGCGGCTGCCTCTCCCTGCAAAACTGCGCGCTCTACAACCCGGATGATCGCGCCCGCGTCCACGGCACCGGCCCGCGCTACCTGCTCGGGGACACGCCTGCCCCGTCCTCACTCAACGCGTAACGCCGCGTCACCCGTCTTCCGGGCGGGTTGCTCCGGTGCCCGCCCTTGGGCACCCTCCGCGCATCACACCGCACCAGGAAAACGACCATGATGACACCCCCCGACGATGTTCCCTTCATCCCCTTCGAAAGCTTCGAGCCGGGCCAGACCCGCCGTTTTGGCGCCTACAAGGTCACGCGCGAAGAAATCATCGAGTTCGCCGGCAAATACGACGCACAGTTCTTCCATCTGGACGACGAAATGGCCAAATCCTCGCTGTTCGGTGGCCTGTGCGCCAGCGGCTGGCACACCTGCGCCATGACCATGGCAATGATGGTCGAGGACATGGAAACCCGTGGCCGCTCCCTGGGCTCTCCCGGCGTCGACGAGTTGCGCTGGATCAAGCCGGTCTATCCCGGCGACACGCTCAGCGTGGAAATGACCGTACTTGACCTGAAAGCCTCGCAAAGCCGCCCCGGGATCGGCTTTGTCACCAGCCGCACAACCGTCAGCAACCACAAGGGCGAGCCGGTCATGCGTTTTGTCAGCAAAGGCATCTTTCCCCGTACCCCGCCAGAGTGACAAGCGCACCGACGTAATACCGACGCAATACAGACGCCGCGCCGACAAGCCCCGATGACGCCCCGAAATCCCGCCCATCACGAAATCTGAATTGACGAATCCTTGCTGCTCTGGCCCCCTGAGCCACGGATCGGATATCGGATCAGGGAAATATAATGGAACTATCTCAACGTATTACACATCTGACGGGGGGTGGTTCCGATGGCTGGGACGTGTTCTACAAGGCCCGCCGCATGATCGCAGATGGCTTCCCCGTGACCGAACTGACCATCGGCGAGCACGATATCCGAACAGACCCCGCCATCCTCGCCGCCATGAACCACGCCGCCACCAGCGGCCACACCGGCTATGCGCTTGTGCCCGGCATTCAGGGCTTGCGCGAGATCGTCGCCAGCCGGATCGAGGAAAGAACTGGCGTTCCAACAACTTACCGCAATATCCTCATCACGCCCGGCGGGCAGTCGGCGCTGTTCGCCGCGCATATTGCGGCCTGCAATCCCGGTGACCGCGCCCTGTTCATCGATCCATATTACGCCACCTATCCCGGCACGCTGCGCGGCGCCGGCGCGCGGCCCGTCCCCATCCCCACCCGCGCCGAAAACAATTTCCTGCCGGACCATGACGCGATTGCCCGCGCCGCCCGTCCCGGCGCCGCCTCGCTGCTGATAAACACCCCCAACAATCCCACCGGAACGGTTTATGGCATTGATACCCTTAAGGAAATCGCTCGCGCCTGTATCACCCACGATCTCTGGCTGATCTCGGACGAGGTCTATGACACCCAGGTCTGGGAAGGCACTCATATCAGCCCCCGTGCCCTGCCCGGCATGGCCGAGCGCACCCTGGTGATCGGCTCCATGTCGAAATCCCACGCCATGACCGGCAGCCGCATCGGCTGGATTGCCGGGCCGGAACACGCCATCGACCACCTGGTCAACCTGGCCACCCATACCACCTATGGCGTGCCCGGTTTCATTCAGGATGCCGCCCTGTTTGCGCTATCCCAAGGCCCCGGAATAGAAGAGAAAATCGCCGCCCCCTTTCGCCGCCGCCGGGCGCTGGCGCATCAGATCCTCGCCCAGCAAAACAGCGTCGGCCTGATCCCGGCGCAAGGCGCGATGTACCTGATGCTCGACATCCGCGCCACCGGCCTCAGCGGCGAGGGCTTTGCCACAAGCCTGCTCGATACCCATCTCATCGCCGTCATGCCCGGCGAAAGCTTCGGCAGTTCGGCCTCGGGCCACATCCGCGTTGCCATGACAGTGAATGACGACCGGTTTTCCATGGCCTTGCAAACCCTTGTCGATCACGCCGCGCGGATCACCACCTGATCCAAGCCCAAAAACGACAAACAACATATGTCGCAATCGGAAAAGACGATCCAGACGCCCGCGCTCACACTGCCTGAAAAAGGGAGACGCGATGCACTCGGACCGTTGCAAGATCCAATTGGTCAGCCGCACCATTGGCGCGGACAGGGGCCGCGCCGCGCGTGGGCGCCCGACCACAGTTTGAGACGGTTCGTTTTCAAACTTTTTCAACAGGATCACCCAGCACATGACTTCCCCACGCCGTTCCGGCGGTCGCGCCGCCCGTCGCGCCGCGCGCGCCGCACCGCTGTCCCGGGACATCCGCCCGGTCCGTGCCGGTCTCACCGGCGGCACATACCGCCCCCTTTCCGATCACGACATGCAGCGCATTCACGCCACCGCGCTGGACGCACTCGAACAGATCGGCCTGGCCGACGCCCCGCCCTCCGGCGTCGAAATCCTGACCAGCGCGGGCGCGCGGCTCGGCGAAGACGGGCGGTTGCGCTTCCCGCGCACCCTTGTTGAAGATGCCATTGCAAAAGCCTGTAAAGACATAACCTTACACGGTCGCGATGCACAACATGACCTGCATCTGAATGACGCGAGGGTACATTACGGCACCGCTGGCGCCGCCGTTTCCATGGTCGACGTGCAGGGGCGCGCCTACCGCGACAGCACGGTTCAGGATCTCCACGACGCCGCGCGCATCTGCAATGTGCTCGACAATATCCACTTCGTGCAACGCCCCATGGTCTGCCGCGATATCGCTGACAATCGGGACATGGATCTCAACACCATCTATGCCTGCTGCTCCGGCACCACCAAGCATCTTGGCACGTCCTTTACCGATCCCGCCTATGTGGCGGACGCGCTGGAGATGCTGCACATGATTGCGGGCGGCGAAGACAAGTGGCGCGAGCGCCCTTTCGTCAGCAATTCCAATTGCTTCGTCGTTCCACCCATGAAGTTCGCCACCGAATCCTGCCAGGTGATGGAGGCCTGCATTAGCGGCGGAATGCCCGTTCTCCTGCTGTCGGCGGGCATGGCCGGGGCCACCGCGCCCAGCACCATCGCCGGGGCCATCATGCAGGCCTGTGCGGAATGTCTCGCCGGTCTTGTCTATGTCAACGCCATCGCGCCCGGCCACCCGGCGATTTTCGGCACCTGGCCCTTCGGCCTCGATCTGCGCAGCGGCGCGATGACCGTCGGCTCGGGTGAACAGGCACTGCTCTCGGCAGGCTGCGCCCAGATGCATATATTCTACGGCCTGCCCGGTGGGGCCGCTGCTGGTGCCTCCGATTCCAAATTGCCCGACATGCAGGCCGGCTGGGAGCAGATGTGTTCGGCTGTCATGGCCGGTCTCTCCGGGCTCAACATGGTTTATGAGGCCGCCGGAATGCACGCGTCACTGCTCGGTTTCTGCCATGAATCGCTGATCCTGGGAGATGATCTCCTTGGCCAGGCCCTGCGCTGCGTGCGCGGCATCGAGGTGGATGACGCGACGCTCGCTCTGGATCAATTACATGATGTCTGCCTTGGCGGGCCCGGCCACTATCTCGGTACCGACGCGACCCTCAGCCGAATGCAAATTGACCATGTCTATCCGACACTTGGCGACAGAACCTCACCCAAGGAATGGGCCGAAAAGGCCAGACCGGACCTGATCGCCAAGGCCACCGCCCGCAAGGAACAGATCCTGTCCGAACCTTCCAACGCGCGCTTTGACCCCACGCTCGACCGCGCCCTGCGTGCGCGGTTCAACATCCATCTGCCCGCATGATCTTCATTTTGCCGGAAATACTCCGGGGGGTCCGGGGGGCTGGCCCCCCGGCTTCACCCTCCCTCCAACCCAAAAAATTGGGGGGCAATCCGCCCCCCAGTTTCGCCATTCAGGCTCACTCTATATACCGCTCGATGTTTTTTGCCTGCGGCCTGAATGTCGTCGGAGCGAGCGCACCCGCCCCGTGTTTCGTCCTTCTTGTTTCGTCGGGGGCCGAAGCCCCCTACCCAAGGTCTCCCCCCAGGATCAGCTGCACCCGCTGGTTGCCCCGCAAGTGTTGCATTTCATGCAGGTGCCGTTGCGCACCAGCGTATAGTTCCCGCAATCACCACAAGGATCGCCCTCATAGCCCTGCATCTTGGCCTTGACGCGCGCGTCCATGCGCACCGTGCCGCTGGCTACCGCGGTTGTGCTCGCCACACCCGCCGCCGCCGTGCCCACCGTGACAGAGGTCTCGGGCACAAGCGTCTGCAAGGTCGCGACCGGATCCATCGCACCGCCACCGCCATTCAGCACCACCAGTTCCTGAGGCAGACGCTTGCGCAGATATCCGGTCGAGGAAATCTGCTTGAGCACTTCCAGCGAGCGCGTCGCGGCCGTTTCGCTCAGCTCTGTCAGGTTGGACACACCCTCTTCCTCGCCACGGCCCAGATCGTCAAACATCGTGCCTTCCGGCTTGATATGTGCCAGATCGGTGCGGTCCAGATAAGACACGGCCAGTTCGCGGAAGATATAGTCCAGGATCGAGGTGGCATTCTTGATGCTGTCATTGCCCTGCACCATTCCCGCCGGTTCGAACTTGGTAAAGGTGAACGCATCCACGAATTCCTCCAGCGGCACGCCATATTGCAGACCCACACTCACAGCGATGGCGAAATTGTTCATCATCGCCCGGAACCCGGCGCCTTCCTTGTGCATGTCGATAAAGATTTCGCCCAAGGAGCCGTCGGAATATTCTCCGGTACGCAGATACACCTTGTGCCCGCCAACAACCGCCTTCTGGGTATAACCCTTGCGGCGTTCGGGCATCTTCTCGCGCCCGCGCGCCACTTCCTTGATCACGATCTTCTCGATGATCTTCTCGGCCAGAACCGTGGCCTTTTCATGCGGGCTGCCGCTTTCCAGCGTTTCCGCCGCCTCGTCATCATCCTCAACCAGCGCCGCCGCCAGCGGCTGGCTCAGCTTGGAGCCGTCGCGATACAACGCATTCGCCTTGATCCCCAGCGACCAGCTCAGCTCATAGGCGTTCTGGCAATCCTCGATCGTCGCGTCGTTGGGCATGTTGATCGTCTTGCTGATCGCCCCCGAAATGAACGATTGCGCCGCGGCCATCATGGTGATGTGGCTGTCAACACTCAGATAACGCTTGCCTTTCTTCCCGCAGGGATTGGCACAATCAAAGATGTGATAATGCTCTTGCTTCAGGAACGGCGCGCCTTCCAGCGTCATGGTGCCGCAAACATGATCGTTCGCCGCCTCCACATCGCGGCGCGCATAGCCAAGATGCGCCAACAGGTCAAATCCCGGATCGTTCAGCTTGTCGGCCGGAATGCCCAGCACGTTGGTGCAGAACTCGGCGCCCAGCGTCCACTGGTTGAACACGAACCGGATGTCGAATGCCGATCCCAGCGCCGCCTCGATCTTGTCGATCTCGGTCTGACCGAACCCATGCCCCACCAGCGAGCTGTGGTTGATCCCCGGCGCATTGCCCAGGCTGCCATGGCCCACCGCATAGGATACGATCTCCTCGATCTGCGCCGAGGAATACCCAAGATTTTCCAGCGCCGCGGGCACCGACCGGTTGATGATCTTGAAATAGCCACCCCCGGCCAGCTTCTTGAACTTCACAAGTGCAAAATCCGGCTCGATTCCCGTGGTGTCACAATCCATCACCAGGCCAATCGTACCCGTCGGCGCGATCACCGACACCTGGGCGTTGCGATAGCCGTGCTTTTCGCCCAGCGACAACGCCTCGTCCCAGGCTGATTTGGCCAGCGCCACCAGCGTCTGGTCCGGGCAGTTGCCATGATCCAGCGCCACCGGCTTGACCGCCAGTTTTTCATACCCGCCGGTTTCGCCAAAGGCCGCCCGGCGGTGGTTGCGGATCACCCGCAGCATGTGCTGGCTGTTGCGCCCATAGCCCGAGAACGCGCCCAGCTCGCCTGCCATCTCGGCGCTTGTCGCATAGGCCACGCCAGTCAGGATCGCGGTCAGCGCCCCGGCTATCGCCCGGCCCTCGGCGCTGTCATAGCCATGCCCCATGTTCATCAGCAACCCGCCGATATTGGCATAGCCCAGGCCCAGCGTACGGAAATCGTATGACAGCTGCGCGATTTCCTTGGACGGGAACTGCGCCATCGTCACCGAAATCTCCAGAGTCACGGTCCACAGGCGCGTGGCGTGGATATAATCCTCGGCCTGGAATTCCCCATCCCTAAGGAACGCCAACAGGTTCATCGACGCCAGGTTACAGGCCGTATCGTCCAGGAACATGTATTCCGAGCACGGGTTCGAGCCGCGAATCTCGCCATCTTCGGGGCAGGTGTGCCAGGCGTTGACCGTATCGTGATACTGAATGCCCGGATCGGCACAGGCCCAGGCCGCATGGCCCACATCTTCCCACAGCTTACGCGCCTTGATCGTTCTGGCGACGCTGCCATCGGTCCGCCGGATCAGTTCCCAATCCGCATCGTCCCGGACCGCTTTCAGGAACGCATCCGTAACCCGGATCGAATTGTTCGAGTTTTGCCCGGACACGCTGGCATAGGCTTCTGAATCCCAGTCCGTGTCATAGGTCGGGAATTCGATACTGGCATAGCCCTGCCTGGCGTAATCCAGCACCCTCTTGACATAAGTCTCTGGGATCGCAACCTTTTTCGCCTCGCGAATGGCCGCTTTCAGCGCCGCGTTCACTTTGGGATCATAGGCATCCGCTTCGGCGCCGTCCCAGGCCTTGATCGCCGCAAAAAGCCCGTTCAGCTTTTCTTCGTGCATTTTCGAGCCGGCGACGATGCTGGCAACCTTCTGCTCTTCCTTGACCTTCCAGTTGATATATTCCTCGATATCCGGGTGGTCGGCATCGACAATCACCATCTTGGCCGCGCGGCGCGTGGTGCCGCCGGACTTGATCGCGCCCGCCGCCCGGTCGCCGATTTTCAGGAACCCCATGAGGCCGCTGGACTTGCCACCGCCCGACAGCGGCTCGCCATCGGCGCGCAGCGAGGAAAAATTGGTGCCCGTGCCCGAACCATATTTGAACAGACGCGCCTCGCGCACCCACAGATCCATGATGCCGCCATCACCCACCAGGTCGTCGCTGACCGACTGGATGAAACAGGCGTGTGGCTGGGGGTGTTCATAGCTCGACCTGGATTTGGTCAGCTTGCCGGATTTGAAATCGACATAGTAATGTCCTTGCGCCGGTCCATCGATGCCATAGGCCCAATGCAGGCCGGTGTTGAACCACTGAGGCGAATTCGGCGCGGCGCGCTGGGTTGCCAGCATATAGCGCATCTCGTCGAAATAGGCGCGCGCATCTTCCTCGGTGCTGAAATAGCCGCCCTTCCAGCCCCAATAGGTCCACGCTCCTGCCAGCCGGTCGAACACCTGCTTGGCGCTGGTTTCGCCGCCAATCTCGGTATTGTCATTGGCCGGAACCGAGCGCCACAGGAATTCGGGGACTCCCTTTTCCTTCACGCGCTTGAGCGCCGCAGGCACGCCCGCCTTGCGAAAGTATTTCTGGGCAATCACGTCGCTGGCCACCTGGCTCCAGCTGGCCGGCACCTCGACCGCGTCCAGACGGAACACAACGGTGCCGTCCGGGTTACGGATTTCGGACTCGGTGGTCACGAAATCCAGCTCTGCATATGCGTCCTGCCCTGCCTTGGTAAATTTTCTTTCGATTTTCATCGCTGCCTCACGATCCCAGCTACAAGTCCCCAAACCGCGCGTCATTGCGCGCGCCTCGTGCGGTCAAAAACAGGCAAGAACGCGAAAACCAGCGCCACGTGACACGGAGATGCGTGTCGCATGTTTCGTTCCGGTATCCCGGAAATGTGTTTGGTATCTGTCCCTGCCCGGTCCGGCACCACTACATCTTGTGGCAACCCGGCACCGCCCCCACAATCTGACGTATGTGCGCCTAGACGGTCAACGACTTTATTTGCGATTTTTTCACTTTTTCACGGTTGACCGGCGGGGCATTCCCTGTCCCGCCAAAGCCACGCCCCGATTCCAAAAGGTAACGCGCGAAGGGCCTTGCCGAGGCACCGCCTCAACCCCTTCCAAGAACCGACTGGAACCTAAGAAGAATTCGCGACGGGGGTTTTTTCCGGCCGCGGTTATCCACAATATGTGGGGACAACCCGCACCTTCACGCAACATATATTCGCGCGTGATGGTTTCGTCACACACCGACGGCGGCGCATGGGCGATTCGCCCGCGCCATGCGCTATCGTAGGGTGTTGAAGAGAAAATGGTCGGGACGGCAAGATTCGAACTTGCGACCCCCTGTACCCAAAAAAGTTCTGCGGTAAGTATTCATAAAGCTTGATACGTCTTATATGACTGATTTTTATACATTTTCACCCTAATCCCCATATTGATAAATCCCCAAAAAGCGCCATATAGTGCGGTAACGTGGATACTAATTGGATACTAAAATCGCACCTAGGGGGATCAAATGGCCCAACTATTGTTGAAGGCAGACGTTGTTCGGGATTTGCCACTGGCTACTAAAAAGCAGGAATATTACCTAGACACGCAGACCAAGGGGCTGGGCGTTCGCGTGGGCACCCGCAAGAAGGTGTACTTCTATGAGGGCCGCATCGGGGCCAAGAAACCCCGTGTCACGTTGGGCGATGCTGACCAGATCACTTTGAACGAAGCCCGCAAGCTGGCCAAGAAAGCCGCTTTCGATCTGCTGAACGGGATCAACCCCAACGCAGAGAAGGCCAAGGAACGGGCCGCTACGCTTACGCTGGGGGCCGCTCTGGACCTGTACGAACAGGACCACGACTTGAAGGACAAGACCGCTGCCGAGAACCGCCGCCTGATCAATGCCGACTTTTCGGATTGGCTGGATAAAGATGTGAAGGGGATCACCCCCAGCATGATTGTGCGTCGGTTCGACCAGATCACCGAACGCAGCCCCAGCATCGCCAACAATGCCTTCTATGTCCTGCGGGCCGTTCTGAACTATGCCCGCATTGCCACCAAGACGGACGCAGGCGAATACACCCTGCCCCCGAACCCCTGCCAGCGCCTGACCGATTTGAACCGCTGGCATAAGCCCAACGCCAGAACCGGACGCCTGACAGAAGAACAGTTCCCGAAGTTCTTTCAGGCATTGGCAGACGCCAAAGACCCGAAGTATGCCGATTACATGGAACTGCTGGTGCGTGCAGGGCTGCGCAGAACTGAGGCTGCATCGCTGGCATTTGCCGACGTGAACATGACCGCCAAGACGTTCACAATCACCGCCGAGAAATCGAAATCGGGCAATCCCCTGACCCTGCCCATGTCAGCGCAGATTGAAGCCATATTCCAGCGCCGCAGGGAAGCCGACCCAGAGGCCGTTCATGTGTTTGGCGATGCCAAGCGTTACGACCCGCGCAAGAGCCTGTCAGCCCTGCGCAGGGCCGTGGGCAGCGACCTTTCGTACCATGATTGTAGGCGCACGTTCCTGAGCATCGCAGAACAGCAAGAAGTGCCGTATGGCATTCTGAAAAAGATGGGCAACCACAGTGCGGGCAATGACGTGACCTTGAAGCACTATGCCAACACCGTGGAGCATGAAACGCTGCGGCCCTACATGCAGCGGGTATCGGATCAGATCGACCGGCTGGGCGGGATCGACAATAGCGAACTGAAAATCAGGGATCAGATCGAACGCCTGAACCAGACCTGCGAAGCACTGGCAGAGTTTGACCAATACGCTGGCGAAATCGAGACCTTGCGGGGCGTCGTTGACCGGCTGGCAGAGGGTTTGCACGACACCTGACACCAGCCGCACAGGGCCGCTCAGCGTCGTACTGGTGCACAGCTTGCACCACTTTGAGAACGCTTGTTGACATACGACCCCCAACAGCAAAAATGTGCGTAGACGAACGTGAACAAGGATTGGCGTTTCCGACTTTTCGGCCTTCTGCGGTGGGCAAGGAATGATTGGAACCGTTCGCAGGAACCCGCGCCAAGTGCGCAGCGAAACGCCAATTGAAGGACCGTTCACATGTCGTTGACGATGAACATCAAGCCGAAGAACCAAACCCCCGAACCGAACAAGCACAGCACTGCCCCGAGCCTGTCACCGCAGAACGTGGAGCAAGTGACCGGGGGCGCAATCACCGCTGGCCAACTCAAGAATGACCGCTTTGAAGCTGGCCAGAACGGCACCCCGCCGAAAATCCCGTTTTACCGTCTTGGGCACCGCACAGTGCGCTATCGCCCCTGTGACGTGTGGGCCTATCTGGAAACGCTGCGGGTAGAGTGACCATGCGAGCCGATGCACAAGAGAGGCACACAAAGCTGTGTGCCCTCATTCAAGGTGTGGTGGACACAGACGGGCAGGAATTCGAAGGCAACAAGTGGGCAATCCTGCCCTTATCCGACTGGGCGGAACAACTAGGCGTCACCACCAAGACCGTTTCCCGCCTGATCCGGCACGAGCCTATCCAGTTCACCAAGACAATGGTGGAAGGTGTGCCTGCCACGCTCTTGCGAGTTGGCAAGAAGGGCAAGCAATCCCCCCGAGAACTGGCCAACATCATGGCCACCCTGTTCAAGAAGCACACGGGCGCGGACAAGGTATCGCGGGTTCAATGGGGTATGCTGCACGGTTTGGCCGAGGAATGGCCCGAGGGCTATCAGATCGCCATATTCAAGCACATGATCACCCCACAGGGCTGGCGTTCCTTCATGGCTGCACTGTCCCTGTATGTGCACGTACAGCAAGAGGCCGAGGGCAACACCAGCCTGTTCAAGCGGTACTATGACAAGCCCACTATCTCAGTGCTGCGTCGGTTCTGGCAGGTGGCTGCTGATGCCTACAAGACAGATATGCAGGGCAAAGGCATGAAGCACGATCCGGATTATGATTGGTTTATAGACCTTTAGCGACCCAACGGACACTTATGCCCGAATTGACGGACAGTTCCCAAGTCAGGAAGTGTCCGAAACCATCCTGTCCCCTGTAGTATTAGTTCTTCTTACTATCCCTATTACTCATTTCAGGGGACAAGAAGAAAGGGACAGTAATAGAGATCGTCAGAAGAACTGCCCCCTAGCGGGGTCAGTCTTGCAGACCGAACAACCAACCAACTCCCCTTGTGAACAGAAAGAGGTTGTGAGGATAACGCGCGGGCGCACGCGGGCAGGATGATTGCACGCCACAGCCCCCGCAGCCGTTTCGGGCCGCTTGGCAGTCGTTTGCACAGATCACCGTGCAAACACTCAATTATGTGCATTGACGCACATGTTGGAAACAGGGTAATCTACCGTTGGACCGCACAGGCGTGTAGTTCGCCATCGCCCCCGCCTGTTGTGCTTTGGATCAGCGCAACGCCAGACCCTTGCGCAATCTCCTTGTTCAGTGTCTGGCAGGCGGGGGCAACCAAACTCAAATCCGTGCAATCAAGTTAAGGGAACCCTGCCGGGGGAGGAGAGGGTCACGTATGTATCGGAGCGGAGCGAGGCACTTTTGTCACTCTTTTGGGCGAAACTAAATGCTACATGCCGATCTTGAGTTGAATGTCGTTAGGCTGTGTTTTTAGGGTGGGTAAAATCAAACCCAAAGAAGGACCAGACAGTGAAGAAGTTATTTGCCCTAGTTGCCAGTCTTACAGTATTAGGTGCATGTGAAGTCGCTCAAGTAAATGAATACAAGCCGATACCGCTTTCATCATCTCTCTACGCAAAGGCGCAGGCGGCGGTAAAAAAAGACTTGCTTGATCCTGAAAGCGCGAACTTTAAAGACCCGTATGCGGCGCAATTTACGGCATCACGTGGGGAAGCGACGAAAAGTGGTGTCATAGTTTGTGGTTACGTAAATGCAAAGAACAGAATGGGTGGCTATGTGGGATACACCCCGTATGGTGTGATCTTCCAGAATGGAAAAGTGGTATCAAAAGACGTTTCTGATAGCACTATTTATGATTGCCAAAAAGTAGGATATAATCCATCTTGATACTTGCGTTCTGATAATTAGACGCAAATGCTGGCTACCGAGGGCAACAAGCATCGTGTTTGGTAGCCAACAAAGTTAACCTGAACCGACGCCATGGAGGGCAAGTGTTCTCGAAAGAGGGACTTGCGCTATGGCTTTACGGCTGGCGAAACCGACCAAGAAGCCCTACACCGCCCCGGCGGACCCGGTTGAGCTGCTTACCGCTTGGGCTGCTGACACCTTCACCATTCCCGCCGGAATCAGCCGTGGTCAGCCGTTCCGCCTTCACAGTTTCCAGAAGGATTTTCTCCGGGCCTACCTGAGCCGTGATCCAGACGGGCCGACCTACCGCACCCTGATTTACTCGACGCCGCGCAAGCTGGGTAAGTCCACGCTGCTGGGCCTGCTGCTGCTGTCGCACATGTGCCCTGACAGCCCCTTGTACATTTCCGGTTTCGTCGGGGCCGTTGCTGCCCCAACTGAGAAACACGCGGGCTACATCGCCGCCGCCATGTCGGCCCTGCTGGAAACGGCAGACCGTCAAGACGAACTCACCCGCCGCGCTGATCCACGACCCGGTAAAATCGAGATTGCAGACTGCGTTTGCTTTCTGTCCACCGGCTCTATCAAGCAAGGCCATGGTCTCGACCTCGACCTTGCCCTGATCGACGAATGCGGGCTGATCGAAAAGAACCAAGGCGAACTGATCACCGCGTTCTTTGACGCGCTGGCGACCAAAGACGGGCAATTGATCCTGACCGGCACCCGAGGGGACAGCCCGTCATACAATGACCTGATCGACAACCCCGACAAGCGAACGCACGTCACGCTGTACGCAGCGGACAAGGCCGATGATCCGGCTGACCCCCAGGTATGGGCGAAATCGAACCCCGCTCTGGGGGAAATCAAATCGGCCCGGTTCATGGCTGACGCATTCGACAAGGCGCAGGCCAGTGGCAGCACCACAGAATTCGAAGTCTGGCACCTGAACAAGCCGCTTTCGCCAACCCGGCAACTGCTGCTGGACTACGCCACCCTTGCCAAGTCCTACCGGGATGCCCCCCAGCCGATACCCGGTGAACCCGTGCACATCGGCATTGATCTGGGCGGTTCTGCGTCGATGACAGCCGTAGTTATCGCCTATGAACAATCCGGCTTGATCCGATTGTTGGGGGCGTTCCCCGGCGCTGAACTGGATCTGATCACCCGAGGCAAGCGGGATCAGGTGGGCACCCTCTGGCACGACGCAGCCCAAGACGGCGACCTTATGGAAACCTCTGGCAGCGTGTCGGACCTGAACGAATTCCTGCCAGCCGTGGTCAATCTGGTGGGCAATCATCCCGTGGCGTCGGTTTCCTGTGACCGATACCGGCAAGCCGAATTCGCCACCGCCATGGCACGGCAGCAACTGGCATGGCCCGTCACCTATCGGGGAACCGGCCCCCGTGACGGGGATCAAGACATTCGCGCCACCCGTCGCTTGTTCCTTGCCGGGGCCGTCCAGATGCGGCGTTCCCGGCTGCTGGAAGGGTCTCTTGGGGAAGCTGACGTGCGTGTCAGCACGACCGGGGCCTGCCAACTCGACAAGAGCCACAACACGGCCCGAATCGACGTGGTGAGCGCCCTAGTGCTGGCCTGTTCCGCCGTGGTGCGGGCCAAGGATGCCCCAGCCCCCGAATACACAGTGGAGGTGATCTAGCCATGATGAAGACCCTTCCTGCCCTTTCGAAGCCGTACCAGAACATCCACACGCACGATTGGCGGCACAAGCTGCGCCAGACCGTAGCGCACCGGGCGTCATTCCGCTGCGAACACTGCCACCAGTTTCTTGGGATGCATGGCGACGTTGACCACCGTGTTTCCCGCCGTGAACTCGAAGCCCAAGGCGGCAACCCGTGGGACGCCGACAACCTGCAATACCTCTGCACGTCCTGCCACAGCGTCAAGACGAACAAGGAACGCTGGGATTGGGCAGGACGCCGCCAAGGGCCGAAGCCGTGGAAGCGCAGCAAGGTAGCAGGCCGCAACCTCATGCTGGCAATGGCGGGGGTGAAACCATGACCTGAGAACCGTTGCCCCCCGAACCACCCGAAGTCCACGGAAATTGAAGGAAACTGACATGTTGAAGTCGCATGAAATCCAACTGGCGCAGTCGCAGCGCCGGGAACGTATGGCCGAAATCCAAAAGGCCGAAGAAATCAACGATGAGGGTCGCACAGAACTGCGCAACCTCACCGATGCCTATCAGGGGGCCGAAGTCGAATTGCGGACCGCTCTGATCCTCGAAAACGAGGAACGCGACAAGATCAAGGAACCGGACAAGGCCGAAACCGACTTTGACCGCGAATGCCGCCAATTCAGCCTGTCGGGGCTGGCCGCTTCTGTGACTGAAGGCAAGCCGCTGGAAGGCCGCGAACTGGAAGTGTCGCAGGAACTGGAACAGCGCAATGGGCCGTCGCAGAAGGGTGGCGTTCAAGTGCCGTGGGCCGTGTTCGATCTGGAAGAACGCGCCGATGCCGTGACCGATGCCAGCGCGGGCACGTCGCAGGAACTGGCCAGCCGTCCGGTGATGAACCACCTGCAACGGTTCTTCGAAGGGTCGGCAGCTGCACGGTTTGGCGTAAAGGCCATTCAGGTGTCGGGCACCCCGGCGTTCCCTGAAATCACCGGGGGCGGTTCAATGTCGTGGGTGGCCGAAGGTTTGGGCAGCGATGCCGCCGCAATCACCACCACCAGCCAAACCCCGACCATCAAGACCGCGAATGCCCGCTATGTCGTGACCCGTCAGGCCGCGAAACAGAACCCGGCGATTGAAAGCATTCTGCGCCGTGATCTGGCGGAGGTTATGCGGGAAGGTATCGACCTTGCAGCCTTCCAAGGCACCGGGGCCAATGACCAGCCCACGGGCCTTGAAAACGCTCTGACCGGGGCGCGGGCAATCGACGTGTCGGACGTGGCCAGCTTCACCGAACTACACCTCCAGGCAACGACCCTTTGGGCAAGCGCCAAACTGTCGGATGCATCGGGGATCAACTTCGCTGGTGCACCTATCGTTCGCCAGACCCTGATTGACAGCCTGATCACCGGCACCGCTGTGAGCGAATACGACCGCTTCAAGTCTGCGGGTTTCTCTGGCGTCTGGTCGCAACAGGTGAGCGCACAGGGCGCACGGGATGCCACCGGCAAGGGCGCAAGCAACGTGTACCTGTCGGCAACCGGGGGCCATGCCTTCATGCCGACATGGGGCAGCGTGGAACTGGTGATTGACCCCTACAGCGAAAGCAAGACGGGCAAGATCGCTATCACCGCGTTCGCGTTCGTTGACCTGCTGTTCCAGCGCCTGAGCACGCATTTCCTGAAACTGGAAAACGTGCAGGACCGCGCATAATGGAACGCCGCACCATATGGGCCGCACAATCCCTAGAGGTGCGGCAACAAGGGGGGCGACCCACGATTGTGGGCCGCTTCCCTTACAACACTTGGGCTGTGCTGGCAGATCGTGGCACCGTCCGAAAAGAAGAAATCGAGCCGGGGGCGTTCGACTTCACACTGCAAGATGACACGCGGGAAGTTCACCTGCTGTTGGGTCACAGCTTCGACAAGCCCTTGGCCAGCCGCAGGGCGGGCAGTCTTGAGTTTCAGGACAGCGAAACGTCGCTGGAATTCCGCGCGACCATCCCCGAAGCCGCAGAAAAGGCCAGCCATGTGCAAGACGCCTTGGCCTTGTTGGCCTCTGGTCTGGTGGCGGGCGTGTCACCCGGTTTCAGAGTGCCCCCCAAGGACGTGGTGCCCGATGCCGAACGGCTGGAACCCGAACCCGGCAACCCCGGCGTGATGATCCGCAAACTGTCTGCGCTGGTGCTTTACGAACTCTCTCTGGTGACGCGACCCGCCTATGAGCAATCCCAAGCCGAATTGCGGGCCTTGGAACGGGCACAGATTCACCAGCCGCATAGAAGGATCATTCTGCCATGATCGAAGTGCTGGAAACCGAATTCACCTATGGCGATGCCCCGGCTGGTATCGTGGCGTCAGAAGTGGCCCTTGAGGCGGGCACGTCCGAAGTCGAAGCCGCTGCCATGCTTGCCGCAAGCTGGATACAGGCTGAAACTTTCTGCAACCGTGCCTTTCGTCCTGTCGAAACGGGCAAGGTGATTGTCAAAGTCGCACGGGAACAGGCTTACCGCTGGCCCCGCTACCCGTATCCGGATGGGCTGACCATTGAAGTTTACATGAACGGTTCGTGGCTCTCGCACAGCGAAACCTACATTCCGTCTGCCGGTCTGGTGGAACTGGTGCCGTGGACGCTCTACCGGCTGACACAAACCAGCACCGTGACACCACCGGCCCCCAGCGCCAACGTGCTGCAAGCCGTGCGGAATCTCGCCCTGTATCAAATGATCCAGATGCCCCACAGGCGGGAATTCAAGAACCAAACCGCTGGCGACACCAGCCTGACCCGTGAAGGCTTGCAGGGCCTGTTCTGGGCCTCCGGTGCGGGCATTCTCTTGGCAAGTGAGGTGCGGCAATGATCTGGCCATTCAGGAAGAAACCCGATCTGGAACAGCGCAGCGGCTTTCCGAACGTGACGCAGACTTACATCGACGCCAGACGCCGCAACCTGCAATCGGACGGTTCTGCGGCCCTGTCTGCCACCGTCGCCACCTGTGTGGGCATGTGGTCGCGGGGCTTCACCATGATCACCCCAGCCCCCGCCGATCTGCTGACCCCTGACGTGATGGGGGCGATTGGCCTTGACCTGTGCCTCCGGGGGGAAAGCGTCTGGCATATCCGCATTGAACAGGGCGTGGCCAAGCTGGTGCCGGTGGCGTACTGGGATGAACTCGGCAACGGGCGCTATCATCTGCATATCGCCCGCGTGAACGCCACAGAGAGCGTCAGGGCCATTGAACCCGAGGTGCTCAAGCTCAGGATCAACCCGGACCCGGCGCAGCCTTGGAAGGGGCGAAGCCCGTTCACCCTCATGGGCCTGTCGCCCACGCTCATGGCCGAAGTGGAAGCCGCCATATCGGGGGCCATGCCGATGGCAGGCAAGGGCCTGTTACCCATGTCGGCAAACATACCCGAGGAACAGCAGAGCAAGGTTCTGTCGGGGCTGCGCACCGGATCGCTGGCCACCGTCCTGAGTAAGCAAGACTTCGGCCACCAGACCGGCGGGGATCGCAGCGAACTGCGCCGCGTCGAACTCACCCCCGATCTGCAACGAATGGACCTGAACCCGGCGACGGACAGCCTGCACAATCGGGTTCTGAGTGCTTGCGGTATTCCCCCGGCACTGGTGACTGCATCGGGCAACGCTGGGGCCATGCGGGAAGCCTACAGGCTGTTTGCCATTCAGACCTTGGAACCGCTGGGGCGTCAGCTTCTGCCGGAACTCAAGGACAAGCTGAACGTGGCCACCCTGAACAGCGACGACATGATGAGCGCAGACACCGCAGGCCGTGCCCGATCTGTCGGCACATTGGTGAAGGCTGGTGTTCCCGTGCAAACCGCCATGGAACTGGTGGGCTGGCGTGGTGTGAACATCCCCGAGCCGAAGCCCCAGCCTGAACCGAAGCCCCAGCAAGAGGGGGCCGAAAAATGAGCCACGCCGCCAACCTGAAACGCGCTGCAAGGTTCAATCCGGCTTGGCAGGATGCCCGCATTTACGAACACGCGCTGGACATTGACGGCAATCCCCTGCTGGCCAATGGCGAATACCGTTTTGATCTGCGGGAAATCACCTATGGATACCGCGACCTGAAACCGGAAACCACGTTCACCATTTCCCAAGTGTATCAGGGCAGCACCGTGGTGTGCGTGATCACCGAGAACCCCCCGGATAGTTCGCACCTGATCCTGTTGGGAAACACTTGGTACGCACCGCAAGAGGTGCGGGCCTCTGACGCCTTGGGCGCAACCGTGTCCTACATCGCTCAGGCCATGGAAACCGCCCCAGACATTCGGAACGATACGCTATGAACCCGAACCCCCAGATACCGCAAAAGCCCCACGTAACCGCCACAGATGCCGAGTGGCGGGCCTATCTGGGGGAACTGTTGGACGTTGCCAGCGCACAGGGCGTTCCGGCTCTGAGGCTGCAAGGCTTCACCGATCCTGAGATATTCGAACTGCGCAGGCTGGCCACCGTGTACCGCAAGGGCACAGGCACCACCCAAGACCTGCAATCGCTGCGCAACATTGCCGACAAGTTAGGACCGATGCAGTGCCCGGCAGAAGTCAAGTAATCGCCCCCTTTGCCTTCCATCCTGCGCAAGAGGCCAGACGGAACGCACAGCTTGCGGCAATCGGCAATTACGTGCCCCCGGCCCCGTCCATGGCGGAACCCCAGCCTGACCCCAACAGGTTCAGCCCCGATGACTACAAGGCACTTGCCCCCGATATGCGGGCCACAATCCGCAACCCCGTGGCCCATTCTCAATTCACCGAACTGTTCCTGTTGCTGCGACCTGAACGGGCCGAAACCCTGTTGGCCAAGGGCGTGACCGTGGACACCTTCACCAAGCTGAAAGAGGTTGTGGCGTATTACCGCAGCCGCGCCTATGGCGATGCCCCACGGGATCACAAGCTTGAAGCGGCCCGCAGGGCAGTGCTGGGGGAAATCATTCAGAAGGTGCGTTCAGCTACTAAGTGAGTGATTTGGATACTATGTGGATACTAAAACCAAATCACGGATAACCCGGTAAAACCGAGCTTCCGTAACTTGTTGTTTTTTATTTGTTATTTGGTCGGGACGGCAAGATTCGAACTTGCGACCCCCTGTACCCAAAACAGGTGCGCTACCAGACTGCGCTACGCCCCGGACCGTGCCGCTGTCTACCCTTGCTGACCGCAATTGAAAAGCCCCAAAACGCGGCTCAGCACGGCCAGGCCGCCCGGTCCTGTTCCAGTGCGGGATGGTGCAGCTGGCTGCCCTCCGTGATGCCCATGGCGCGGGCCAGACCGCCGTTGATTTCCACCACATACCGAATGGCGTCGCCGCCGGGAATCGGGGTTTCGTCCAAAGGAATCGCGTTGCTGTGAATGCGCGTGACCACGCCGCGTTCGTCTGCAAACAGCATGTCCAGCGGGATCAGCGTGTTGCGCATCCAGAAGGCGACACGCCCGGTGCGCTGATACACAAACAGCATTCCTGCGCTCGAGGCCATGGACGGGCGGTTCATCAACCCGCGCGCGCGCTCGGCCTCGGTATCGGCCACTTCGACACTGAACCGCGCCTGCCCCCAATCGCCCCGGATGAAAAGCGCACCCGGCGCGCAGGTCTCGGCGCGCACCAGCCCCGCGCTCAGCGCCCAGATCGTCAGCGCCAGCAATGCCAGCGCGCGACGCGCTTGCCCTATTCCCGCGATACCGCGTTTTCCCATGCCATCACCTCTGTTGCCATGCGCCCCCGCTGCCCGTCGATCACCCGAAGCGCCAACGCCTCGCCCGGTTGCAGATCCGACAGGCCGGACCGGCGCAGCACTTCTATATGTACAAAAATGTCCTCGGCCCGGCCAAACACGTTGGCAAAGCCAAAGCCCTTGCCCTTGTCGAACCACTTCACCCGCGCCGGCTCCAGCGGCGCCGCGCGAATGGCCTCTTCGTCCAGATGTTCGAAATCCGAAAGCGGAACGGGCGATTGCTGGCGGGGTGGATCGATACGAAACACCTCCACCGCCTGAACCCCGCGTTCGGTCTCCTGGATCGCAAGTTCCACCCGCGCGGAATCCGCGACCGAGCTTTGCCCGTAATTGCGCAATACGTTGGCGTGCAACAGGATATCGGGGCCACCGCTATCCGCCACGACAAAGCCAAACCCCTTTACGGGATCGAACCATTTTACTTCACCAACGATTTTCGTGACGCCATCTTCTGTCGTCGTCAAAGCCTCAACCTTGTTCATTTATCATCCCCATGATGGCCGGGACTCTGCGGCAAATCACCTACGGCGGCAAGGGAAAAATGACAGCCCTTTCAAGGCTTTGCAATTCACGTCACGTGAGCGTCACGGGTTGAGGCGGTCAATTTCCCAAGCCATTTCAGGGGTTTCCCGGCGCCAGCGGAACCGGTCATGCAGTCGAAACGCACCATCGGCCCAGAACTCGATTTCCAGCGGCACGATACGATAGCCGCCCCAGAACGGCGGCCGTTTCGGATTGGGGCCGTGCCGGGCTGTAATTTTTGCCACTTGCGCCATCAAATCCGTGCGCGATCCCAGCGGTTGGGACTGCCGCGAGGCCCAGGCCCCCAGCCGGCTTTTGAGCGACCGCGACATGTAATAGGCATCCGCCTGCGGCCCCTCTTCTCGCGTGACCCGCCCGCGCACCCGGATCTGGCGCCGCAAGGATTTCCAGTGCATGACAAAGGCCGCCTTGCCGGCGCTGTCGATTTCACGCGCCTTGGCGCTGCCGTAATTGGTATAGAACACAAAGGCCCCGCCCTCGATATCCTTTAGCAGGACCATGCGCGCATTGGGCAGCCCGTCGGCATCCACCGTCGACAGTGCAATCGCGTTGGGATCGTTCATCTCGCTTTTTTCTGCCTCGGCCAGCCAGGCCCGCGCGATGACAAACGGATCGTCGCCTGCAAAAATTCCGGTTCTGTCGCTCATCAGCCTCTCCGCCCGTTTATCGGTGTCGCCGCGCCATTCATGCCGCCCGGCGCACTTGATGCAACAGATTCTATCGCCTAAAGGGGGCTGATAACAAATTTTGCGACGGAGTATTCGGGGATGTCCAATCAACTGATGGCAGGCAAGCGCGGGCTGATCATGGGGCTGGCCAATGACAAGTCGATTGCATGGGGCATCGCCCAGGCCTGTGCCGACGCGGGGGCAGAGCTGGCATTCTCCTATATGGGCGATGCGTTCAGGAAACGTGTCGAACCGCTGGCCGCCAAGCTGGGTGTGGATACGCTGATCGATTGCGACGTGTCCGACCCCGACTCGATCGATACCGCCTTTGCCGGGATCGAGGCGAAATGGGGCAAGCTGGATTTCATCGTGCACGCCATCGGGTTTTCCGACAAGAACGAACTGCGCGGGCGCTATGTGGATACCAGCCGCGACAATTTCCTGATGACGATGGATGTTTCGGTCTATTCCTTCACCGCCGTGATGCAGCGCGCCGAGAAACTGATGGGCCAGGGCGGCAGCGCGCTGACCCTCACCTATTACGGCGCCGAACAGGTGATGCCGCATTACAATGTCATGGGCGTGGCCAAGGCGGCGCTGGAAGCGTCGGTCAAGTACCTGGCCGAGGATCTGGGCAAGGACGGGATCCGCGTCAATGCCATTTCCGCCGGCCCGATCAAGACGCTGGCCGCCAGCGGCATCGGGGATTTCCGCTATATCCTGAAATGGAACGAGCTGAACTCTCCCCTGCGCCGCAACGTGACCATCGAGGATGTGGGCAAGTCCGCCCTCTACCTGCTGTCCGATCTGGGGTCGGGCACCACCGGGGAAAACCTGCATGTGGATGCGGGCTACCACGTGGTCGGCATGAAGGCCGTGGACAGCCCCGACATCGATGTCGCCACCGGGAGGAAATGAGATGAGCGAACGTCTGCCCCACGAGAAAGGGTTTCACATCAGCTGGGACCAGATTCACCGCGACAGCCGCGCGCTGGCCTGGCGGCTGGACGGACATGGCCCGGATGACGGCGCCTGGAAAGCGATCGTCGCCATTACCCGTGGCGGCATGGCCCCGGCGATGATCGTGGCGCGCGAACTGGATGTGCGCACCGTTGATACGATCAGCGTGAAATCCTATCACCATCAAAGCCAGGGTGAGGCCGTCGTGCTGAAATCCCCTGACAAGGAGATGATGGGGGATGGCACCGGCATCCTGGTGGTGGATGATCTGGTGGATTCGGGCAAGACCCTGGAACTGGTGCGCCAGCTTTATCCCAAGGCGCATTTCGCCACGGTATATGCCAAGCCCAAGGGCCGTGCGATGGTGGACACGTTCATCACCGAAGTGTCGCAGGATACGTGGATTTTCTTCCCATGGGACATGGCGTTGCAATATGTCGAACCCTATCGCGGAACGGACTGAGCAATGCCCGTTGCGGCGGCGGGATGCCTCCGGCGGAAGTATTTCCGGCAAAATGAAGAAATGGGGGAATTGCCCCATTCGCGGGCGGCCCTTAGGGTCGCCCGTAATGTTATTGCAAAGGTGAGCCGATGACCCTGCCCCGTACCGCGACAACCTTTGCGCCACCGGTCATGGAGGCGCGCCGCTGGCTGGACGGGATGACTTTCACGCCTCAAATGCCGCTCATCAATGTCAGCCAGGCGGCGCCTGTCGATCCGCCGCCCGCCGCCCTGCGCCAACACATCGCGGAGACGGCGCTGAACCTGGACAAGGCGCATCTTTATGGCCCGGTGCTGGGCCTGCCCGATCTGCGCGCCGAAGTGGCGCGCCAGTGGTCGACGGCCTATGGCGGCGAGATCAACGCGGCAAATGTTGCGATCACGTCGGGCTGCAACCAGGCGTTCTGCGCGGCGATCACGGCCCTGGCTGGCGAAGGCGACGAGATCATTTTACCCACCCCGTGGTATTTCAATCACAAGATGTGGCTGGACATGGCGGGTCTGAAAGCGGTGCCGCTGGCCACGGGGGACGATCTGCTGCCCGATCCGGACCGCGCCGCCGCGCTGATTACATCGCGCACCCGCGCCATTGTGCTGGTCACGCCGAACAATCCGGGCGGCGTGGAGTACCCGGGCAAGCTGGTACAGGCGTTCCTGGAATTGGCCCGCGCGCGGGGCGTGCGGCTGATCGTCGATGAAACCTACCGGGACTTCCACAAGCAAAGCGGCGCACCGCATGGCCTGTTCCGCGATCCGGACTGGGCCGATACGCTGATCCAGCTGTATTCCTTTTCCAAGGCCTATCGACTGACCGGGCACCGCGTGGGCGCCATGGTGGCCGATCCGGCTTTGCTTGGCCAGGTCGAGAAGTTTCTCGACACCGTCACCATCTGCCCCAACCAGCTGGGCCAGCACGCCGCCCTTTGGGGCATGCGCAACCTGTCGCAATGGCTGGCCGGCGAGCGCGACGAGATTCTCGACCGGCGCGCCGCGATTGGCGAAGCGATGCCGCGCCTGACCGCACGGGGCTGGCGCCTGATGGGAGCCGGGGCCTATTTCGCCTATCTGGAACACCCGTTCGACATGCCCTCGGACCAGCTTGCCCCGGCGCTGGTGCGCGATCACCACCTGTTGTGCCTGCCGGGCACCATGTTCATGCCTGGTTCCGATCCGGCGGGCCGGAATCAGCTTCGGATTGCCTTTGCCAATGTCGATCGGGCCGGAATCGGCACGCTGTTCGCGCGGCTTGCCCGGGCGTCCTATTGACCTGCCCCTTGCCCCCCTTCCAGCAACCGCGTAGACATCCGCGAAACCGATGAAATCACCAACCCGCAGGGGGCGCGAATGTCCAAGGGAAAAACCTCGAAAACTCTGGTCTGGATCCTCATGGCCTTGCTCATACTGGGCCTGGGGGGCTTTGGCGTGACCAACCTGTCCGGCGCCGTGCGCACCGTTGGGGATGTGAATGGCAAGGAAATCACGATCAACGAATATGCCCGTGCGCTTCGCGACGAAATGCGTTCGCTCGAGGCCCAGACCGGGCAGACGATCACCTTTGCCCAGGCCCAGACATTCGGATTGGAACGGGCCGTGCTGGGCCAGTTGGTGGTGCGCAAGGGGATGGAAGCCGAGGCCGATCGCATCGGGATTTCCATTGGCGACGAGAATCTGCGCCGCGAGCTTCTGGCCATTCCCGCATTCCAGGGGCTGGATGGCGGCTTTGACCGTGACGCCTATTCCTTTGCCATGGATCAGGCCGGCATCAATGAACGCGCGTTCGAGGATGGCGTGCGGGCGCAGGCGGCGCTCAACCTGCTTCAGGGGGCCATAGTGTCGGGCGTGTCCATGCCCGCATCCTATGCTGACACGCTGATCAACTATGTGGGCGAGCAACGTGATTTCACCTGGGTTCGGCTTGGGGCCGACAACCTCACGCGCCCCGTTCCCGCGCCGACGGAAGAAGATATCACCACGTATTACGAGGCGGCTCAGGACAAGTACATGATTCCGGCCACGCGCCAGATAACCTATGTCTGGCTCAGCCCCGAAATGATCATCGACAGTGTCGAGATCGACGAAGATACGTTGCGGGCGCTGTATGACGAGCGCGATGCCGAGTTCAACCGCCCCGAACGGCGCCTTGTCGAACGTCTGGTTTTTCCCGATCTCGCCTCCGCCGAAACCGCGAGGGCCCAGCTGGATGCGGGCCAGACCAGCTTTGAAGAGCTGGTTCAGGGGCGCGGGCTTGACCTGTCGGATGTGGACATGGGCGATGTCGCCAAGGACGATCTGGACGAGGCTGGCGAGACGGTGTTCGCAGAACCGATCGGGGCGCTGGCCGGGCCGGTGGATACCGAACTTGGCGCGGCCCTGTTTCGGATCAATGGTGTGCTTCCGGCCCTGTCTGTCAGCTTTGAGGACGCCCGCGCGGAACTGCGCGAAGAACTGGCCGCCGAGCGCGCGCGCCGTCTGATCGATTCACAGATCAGCGATGTCGACGATCTGCTGGCCGCCGGTGCCACGCTGGAGGAACTGGCCGCCGAATCCGACATGCAGATGGGCACGTTGGACTGGCACGAGGGCGCAGAAGAGGACATCGCGGGCTACGAGGCGTTCCGCGCCCTCGCCGCAACCGTGACGGCGGATGATTTCCCGCAGGTCGAAACGCTTGAAGATGGCGGAATCTTCGCGCTGCGTCTGGACGGCGAAACCGCCGCCCACCCGGCCCCGCTTGCCGATGTGCGCGATCAGGTCGCCACCGACTGGCGCGACGCGCAGATCGCAACGCGGCTGGAAGAGCTTGTGACCCGGCTGAAGCCGCGTCTGGAGGCCGGGACTGATTTCACCTCGTTCGGCTTCAATGCCATCGTGGAAACCGGTCAGGATCGTTCGGCATTTGTGCCGGGCACACCGGCGGACTTCATGCCACAGGTGTTCCAGATGCAGCCCGGAGAGCTCCGTGTGATCCCGGACACCGCCGGGTTGGTTCTGGTTCGCCTGGACGGCGTCACCATGCCGTCACCTGACGCGCCCGAGGTGGCCTCTGTCGCGGACGGGATCACCCAACAGCTTTCGGCCGGCATCTCCCAGGACATCTTCGAGGCCTATGCCCAAAGCCTGCAAGCGATGTATTCGGTCACGATCAACCAGCAGGCACTGAACGCAGTGCATGCCCAGATGCAATAAGCCGAAAGGGCCGCCGCCTTGGATCTCGTCCCTTCCTTCGAGGATTTCGCCCGGGCCTATGACGCGGTACAGAACCAGGTGGTGTATACCCGCCTGGCCGCCGACCTGGACACGCCGGTATCCTTGATGCTCAAACTGACCGGCGCCCACAAGGATGCCTTCATGCTGGAATCCGTGACCGGTGGCGAGGTGCGCGGGCGCTATTCCATCATCGGAATGAAGCCCGATCTGATCTGGCAATGTCATGGATCCAGCAGCCGGATCAACCGTGCAGCGCGTTTTGATCCGGACGGGTTTCAGCCCCAGGACGGCAACCCGCTGACCAATCTGCGCGCCCTGATCGGGGAAAGCCGGATCGACCTGCCCGAAGACCTGCCACAGGCTGCCGCCGGGCTGTTCGGCTTTCTGGGCTATGACATGATCCGGCTGGTCGAACATTTGCCCAACGTCAATCCCGATCCTTTGGGCCTGCCCGATGCCTGCATGATGCGACCCTCGGTGGTGGCCGTTCTGGATGGGGTCAAGGGCGACGTGACGGTGGTCTCTCCGGCCTGGGTCAGCGACGGCCAATCGGCCAAGGCCGCCTATGCCCAGGCCGCCGAGCGGGTGATGGACGCGGTGCGCGATCTGGAACGCGCCATGCCCCAGGCCGCCCGCGATCTGGGCGACGCCGATGAAATCGCGCCGCCGGTGTCCAACTTCACCAAAGAAGGCTACATGGCCGCCGTGGAAAAGGCCAAGGACTATATCCGCGCGGGCGACATCTTTCAGGTGGTCCCGGCGCAACGCTGGACACAAGAGTTCCGCCAGCCACCGTTTGCGCTTTACCGTTCCCTGCGCCGCACCAACCCGTCGCCTTTCATGTTCTATTTCAACTTCGGCGGCTACCAGGTGATCGGTGCCAGCCCCGAAATTCTCGTGCGGGTCTTCGGTAACGAAGTCACCATCCGTCCCATCGCCGGCACCCGCCCGCGCGGCGCCACCCCCGAGGAAGACAAGGCACTGGAGGCCGATCTGCTGGCCGACAAGAAAGAGCTGGCCGAACATCTGATGCTGCTTGATCTGGGTCGCAACGATACCGGGCGCGTGTCCAAAATCGGCACCGTGCGCCCGACCGAGCAATTTATCATCGAACGCTACAGCCACGTGATGCACATTGTTTCCAACGTCGTCGGCGAACTGGCCGACGACAAGGACGCGCTCGACGCCTTCTTTGCCGGCATGCCCGCAGGCACGGTCTCCGGCGCCCCCAAGGTGCGCGCCATGGAAATCATCGACGAGTTGGAGCCGGAAAAACGCGGCATCTATGGCGGCGGCGTGGGCTATTTCAGCTCGGGTGGCGACATGGATATCTGTATCGCCCTGCGCACCGCGATCGTGAAGGACCAGAAACTCTATATTCAGGCCGGTGGCGGTGTCGTCTATGACAGCGACCCCGAGGCGGAATATATGGAGACCGTGCACAAATCCAACGCCATCCGCCGCGCGGCGGCCGATGCGGCGCGCTTTTCCGGTAATGGCAACGGGTGACATCCCCTCGCCCTCGGTGAGGGCTGGGTTTCGTCAAAGCCCCGGAAGCAGAGCGTGATTCAGCCGACGCCAAACTGACATGGCCGGCGTATATGCGACAAAACCGGGTGTCGCCAGCCTATTTGGCGGTCGTTTTGGCGGCCGTGGCCCGGGGCTTTGCCCGCGCGCGGCCGGGTTTCGCGGCAACTGTGTCTTCTGGTGTCGCGGCCTCTCTTTCCAGACGGGCCTTGCGAAGACGGGAGGTTTTCAGCAGGCGTTGTTCCGCTTCTTCGTCAATGATTCCACGCACAATGCGCGTGGTCTTGTCCATCAGCGTTTCCGCGCGCGGGGGCGCGGGTTTGAACAATGTCGTTTTTGTAAGCCTGGTCATCTGTACGTCTCCTCAACGGACGGTTTCTTCGGGGGCACACCAATTTGCCGCAAATGGAGCAACAGGCGCGTTCCACGGGGGGTGTCTTGCGCCTGGCCGGGGCAGATCCAGCGGCATCAGGGGCTGTTGGCCGGTCCCGCGTTTGGCGTGTCGGGTTTGAAACCGGCGGTCCGTGCCGCCGAAACAAACGCCTCGCGCGCCACGCCAACCGGTATCAGGCACGACATCGCGGCATCGATCTGCTCGATTGCGAATTCTCTGCACGAATCGGCCACCGGCCATTTCTTGCGAAGCCAATAGGACGCCTGCTCGATCGTTGTGAATTGCTGAGTGCCGCCTGCGGGGGACAGGACAAAGGTCATTGGATTTCCCCAGTTAAGTTCGATCACGTTTTTCTTTCCAATCGGTTTTCGGGATTGGCCGCAGTGACACGCACCAGGCCAGATCATGGGAACTGGCGGGAACAGCGCATTCGCCGCATCCGCCTTGAAATCTGCCGGAACCTTGGCTCAGGCCAGCGCGAGATTGAACGCAGTGTCACGCCCCTCGCGGTCGCTCTCGATGTCGAATGTCACGTTCTTTCCTTCATCCAATGGATGAAGTCCGGCCCGCTCCAGCGCGCAGACATGGACAAAAATTCCCTTCGAACCATGCGCGGGGGCGATATAGCCAGAGCCTTTTTGGGTGTTGGACCATTTAACGCTGCCATTGGCCATCGTGTTGTCTCCTGAAATCGATTGCCATCCACACAACGTGACAGCCCGGCCCAGTGTCGTCATAGGATCAACTGGGGCCATCAGGAAACAGAAGGTCATAAGAAGAAGCTTGCGCTCCTGAGATAAGAGGCCAACGCGCAAATTTCAAGAGATCGGGCCGCCGCCGTGAAAAGAATGCAGCACCGGGATGCATCTCAAGCCGCTTTGCCTCCCGGACCGCTTGCGCGGCGGCAGATACGGAACGACCGCTCCCCGGCCTTCTTTCCGGCCTTCGTGACATGCGCGTATCCATATACCAGACACCGCCGCACATCCGGCCAGGGAGCGCCGGGACAGGGTCGGATCCGGCAAGACAGCGTCTACCCAACGCGCGCCAGAAACGCCTCCATCGCGGCATTCACCGCCAACGGTTCCTCAATCGTCGAACTGTGCCCCGCCCGTGGCAGCCGCACCAGCTCGGATCCGCCGATCGCCGCGTGCATCCGTTCGGATTTTTCCGGCACGGTCGCCACGTCCTCTTCCCCCACCACGATCAGCGTTGGCAGGTCGATCTTGCCCAGTTCCGGCAGGATCGGCGCACGCTTTACCACGCCCATCACCGCCCGCGTGATTCCGATCCGGTGATTGGCGATCATCGCCGCCTTCCAGCGCGCCCTCTCTGCGGCGCGCGCCGGATCGTTCAGAAAAGTCTGGCCAAACATGATCGGCATCACCTGCCCGGCCACTGCCCACAGCCCGATCCAGCGCGCGACAAAGTTCAGCCGCCTGTATTTCGGCCCGTTCTCTTCCGGTTCCCCATCCGCCGAGGTCTCCAGCAGGATCAGCGATTTCAACAGCCGGGGATGGCGCGCCGCCAGCCGCATGCCGACAAAGCCGCCCATCGACAGCCCCGCAAAGTGGCACGGCGCCACCCCAAGATGCGCGATCAGCTGCGCCGCATCCTCGCTCAGCGTGTCCATGTCATAGCCCGAGTCCGTCACGCCGCTCTGCCCCTGCCCGCGATGGTCAAAGGTGATGCATCGAAATCCGAGATTGCTGAAATGGTCCACCTGCGCGGCGAACATCTCGCCGCTCCACAGCAACCCGTGCGAGAACACGATCGCCGCGCCATCCCCTCCGGTGTCCGTGTAGTGAATTCGCGCTCCGTTCAGATCCGCATAGGGCATTCGACGACCTCCTTGTCGAATCGGGTCAAAGTGCGACCGTACCACACCCAATCCCAGGTCCTGCCATCCCGTTGATGCCCCGCACGCCGCCAAAACCACGCATATCAGTGTAACCGCGCCGCCGCGATACCGACATGATACCGACGCGCTGCCGATCCGCGTTCACAAACAAAATCAACCTGTTAACGATGATTCGGCACAAGAGGTCAGTCGATGGTGTTCAACGCCGCCGACACCGGCGCCAGCGCCACGGTTCGGGCCCGGTCCTGCAAGCCCCACAATAACAGGGCAGAAACCGTTTCCGCACGCAACCGGCCCAGCATCACCACACCGTCTTCCTGCCCGGCCTTGAAAGCCGCCTGATCCAGGAACCGCCGCATCACGACCTCTGATTGGCCCTTGCTGTCAAAATCCCGAAACACCGTGGCCGACGGCACGCCCGCCTTGGCCGCCAGTTTCTGCGCCGTGTTCAGACCGTTGGGCAACATCAGCAGCCCATAGCCCGCCTGCGCCAGCACCTCCGACACCTGGTCCGACACGGGCTTGCTGCCTTGCAAGCCGTCCCCAAGCCCCTCTATCACCGCGACCGCCTCGGGCATGACCGACAGATGCGCGGCCATCGCCACCTCGACATCGGCGGGCGCGGCCGCGCCCGGTATATCGATCATGGCCAGAACCTCAAACCCACGCGCCCGATATTGCGCCGCTTTTTCAGAAGCTTGCGGGTCAAGCGTGGAAATCGCGATACTCAGCGGGTAGGGAAAGGCCGACAGCGCGTCCAGATCCACGCCGCCATCCCCCAGATCCACCAGCACAATCGCCATTATCGGTTTGCCCTCTGGGTTTTCCAGCGGTTCGGCATTGGCCAGAACCGGGCGCAGCACCGGGGCTTGTGTCGCCGTGGGCTCGGCCTGCGCGCCATCCCCGGCAATGGTTGGCAGCCGTTCCGATTTGCGCTGCGGGAATGCCTTGCCCAGGTCGCCGGCCGGTTTCATCACCGGGGCATCCTCCGGTTCGGGCGGCGGTGCGCCGGCTTCGGCCTCGGGTGTCAGATCGGCTGTTTCGGCACTGTCCTCGGCAGGTTGCGGCGTGGGAAACGCCTCCTCTTCGACAACCTCCGGCACCTGAGGCTGGGGCGGGTTTGTCGAGATCGAGGGGTCCTCCTCGGCGTCCGGGGCATCCGGGGTTTCGGCCTGCGGATTGGGCAGGACCGGGCTATCCCCCACAACCCGCACCGCACCGCCCTCGTCCGGGTTCTCCGGCGCGTTCAGATCCGCCTCTGGCCCGCCCGTTTCCGGACGCGGCGCGGGATCGGTATCTGCCAGCGGCGGCGCCTCGCCTTCCGCCGGCGCGGCGGCATCCGGCTTGGCCGGACCGTCCACCGCGGCATCCGCCCGCGACGTACCTTCCAGCGCGCCCGCGGTCTCGGGTTCCGTGGCCCCCGCTGTCCCCTGCACTGCCGATGTCTGCGGTGTCACGGTTGCGGGCAACGGTGCCAGCAGCGACGCGGCACCGACCACGATCAGCACGACAATTCCGCCCCAGATGATCCCCGACAAAAATCCACGCAACATGTGTCCTGCCCTCTGCTTGGCCCTGTTTTTCGGGGCGATCCTGCCCGCGCCCCCCTTGACCCTCATCGTCAAGCCTGAACATGTATACCGCGACGTTGGCCCCGGCCTCCACCCCTTTCGCACCTTTGGGACAAGAACCAGGAAAATGCTGCTTCTCATCGATAATTACGACAGCTTCACCTACAACCTCGTGCATTATCTGGGCGAACTGGGGGCCGATGTGCAGGTCTGGCGCAACGACGCGCTGACAGTACAGGACGCAATGGGCTTGAACCCGGCAGGAATTCTTCTGTCGCCCGGCCCCTGCGACCCGGATCAGGCCGGTATCTGCCTGGCCCTGACCAGGGCCGCAGCCGAGACAAGAACCCCTCTGATGGGGGTCTGTCTGGGCCATCAGACCATCGGCCAGGCCTTTGGCGGCAAGGTGGTGCGCTGCCACGAGATCGTGCATGGCAAGATGGGCGTGATGCACCACACCGGCAAGGGTGTCTTCTCTGGCCTGCCCAGCCCGTTCGAGGCCACGCGCTACCATTCCCTGGTGGTGGATCGCGCCACCCTGCCCGACTGCCTTGAAATCACCGCGGAACTTGAGGACGGTACCATCATGGGCCTGCAACACCGCGACCTGCCGATCCAGGGCGTGCAGTTCCATCCTGAATCCATCAAGTCCGAACACGGCCACGCCATGCTGGCGAATTTTCTCGACATGATGCCCAAGACCGAAGGCGTGCCCGCATGATTGACGACATCAAACCCCTTATCGGCGCTGCGGCCGACCGCCCGCTGACCCGCGCCGAGGCCGAAGCCGCCTTTACTTTCCTGTTCGAAGGCGAGGCCACCCCGTCCCAGATCGGCGGCCTGCTGATGGCGCTGCGCACCCGGGGCGAAACCGTGGATGAATATGCCGCCGCCGCCGCCGTGATGCGCGCCAAATGCAACGCCGTGAAGGCACCCAAAGGCGCGATGGATATTGTCGGCACAGGTGGTGACGGCAAACACACGCTCAATATCTCGACGGCCACCGCCTTTGTCGTGGCCGGCGCCGGCGTGCCCGTGGCCAAACACGGCAACCGCAACCTGTCGTCCAAATCCGGCACAGCCGACGTGCAGACCCAGATGGGCATCAACGTGATGGTCGGACCGGACGTGGTGGAAAAGGCACTGGCGACCTGCGGCATCGCCTTCATGATGGCACCGATGCACCACCCGGCCATGGCCCATGTCGGCCCCGTGCGGGCCGAACTGGGCACGCGCACGATCTTCAATATCCTCGGCCCGCTGACCAATCCGGCCGGGGCCAAACGGCAACTGACCGGCGCCTTCACCCGTGGCCTGATCCGCCCCATGGCGGAAACACTGGGACAGCTTGGCAGCGAACGCGCCTGGCTGGTGCACGGCTCTGACGGCACGGATGAGCTGACCATCACCGGGATCAGCTGGGTCGCCGCGCTGGAGGAAGACGGCAGCATTCACGAAACCGAACTGCACCCCGAGGATGCGGGGCTGCCGGTGCACCCTTTCGAGGATATCGTCGGCGGCACGCCCGAGGACAACGCCAATGCCTTCCGCGCCCTGCTGGGGTGCGCGCAATCGGCCTATCGCGACGCCGTCCTGCTGAACGCCGCCGCCGCGCTGGTGGTGGCTGGCGCCGCAGGCGATCTGCGCCAGGGCGTGACCATGGCGCGGGAAAGCATCGACAGCGGCGCGGCCCGCGCCAAGGTCGAGGCGCTGGCCAAAGTCACCTCGGCGGCGGCTTGAGCGCAATGCGGAATGAGCCGCGCATCGCTGCCACGCGCGCACGCAGCCGGTCGCTGTCCGGCACCACACCCGGACCGGCCCAATGACCCCACCATCCGCCTGGTCCCACCTGCCCTTCTTCACCGACACCTTGCCCGGCATCAAGACGGCACTGGCCACGGAAACGCGCGCCATCCTGCCGCCAGCGTCCCAACGCTTTGCCGCGCTCGACCAGACCCCACCCGGCGCCGTGCGTGTCGTGATCCTCGGCCAGGACCCCTACCCGACTCCGGGCCACGCCCACGGGCTGGCCTTTTCGGTCGCTCCCGATCTGCACCCCCTGCCGCGCTCGCTTAACAATATCTTCAGGGAAATGCGCGACGATCTCGGATCGGCGCCCGCCACCGGCGATTTGCGTTTTTGGGCCGCCCAGGGCGTTCTGCTGCTTAACACCGTATTAACCGTTCCGGCCGGAGAGGCGAACGGGCACAGGGCGCTTGGCTGGCAATCGCTGGCGCATCAGGTGCTGAAAGAGGTGTCACAGCGCCCCACCGCCTTTGTTCTTTGGGGAAAACAGGCCCAGGCCCTTGCACCTCACATTTCATCCCCTAAAACTGGCGCCAACCGTGACAGCGGCCATCTGATGATCGAAACCGCCCATCCTTCGCCGCTTTCGGCGCGGCGCGGCTTTTTCGGCTCCCGGCCCTTTTCGCGCATCAATTCCTGGCTTGCCGCCCGCGGCGAGCAAGACATAAACTGGACCAATCAATGACTGAAACCGTTCTCGACCGGATCAAGGCTTACAAGCTGGAAGAAATTGCCGCCGACAAGGCCGCCAAACCGCTTGAATCGGTCGAGGCCGACGCGCGCGAGGCCGGTCCGGTGCGCGGGTTTGCCGACGCGCTGCGCATGGCGTCGCGCACCGGCTATGGTCTGATCGCCGAGATCAAGAAAGCCTCGCCCTCCAAGGGCCTGATCCGCGCCGATTTCAATCCGCCCGAACTGGCCCGCGCCTATCAGGCGGGCGGCGCCACTTGCCTTTCGGTGCTGACCGACGCGCCCAGCTTTCAGGGGGACAAATCCTTTTTGACAGCCGCGCGCGATGCCACCGGCCTGCCTGCGCTGCGCAAGGATTTCATGTATGACACCTATCAGGTTGCCGAGGCGCGCGCGCTGGGGGCCGACTGTATCCTGATCATCCTCGCCTCAGTCAGCGACTCGCAGGCGCAAGAGCTTGAAGACGCGGCCTTTTCCTGGGGCATGGATGTTCTTCTCGAAGTCCACAACCAGGAAGAGCTTGACCGCGCCAGCCTGCTCAAATCCGAACTGATGGGCATCAACAACCGTAATCTCAAGACCTTCGAGACCACGCTCGACACAACCCGCCAACTGTCCAAGCGCGTGCCCGCCGACCGGCTTATCGTGTCCGAAAGCGGGCTCAACACCCCCGCCGATCTGGCCGACATGGCCCGCTATGGCGCCCGCATCTTCCTGATCGGCGAAAGCCTCATGCGTCAGGACGACGTGGCCAGGGCCACAAGCGGCCTGTTGGCCAACCCACTGACCGCGGGGGCGATGTGATGGCCGGTCTCACACATTTCGACGGCAAGGGCGACGCCCATATGGTCGATGTTTCCGAAAAGGCGGTGACAAGCCGCGTCGCCACCGCCGAAGGCTGGGTGAAGATGGCGCGGGAAACCTTTGATATCATTACCGAAGGCCGTGCCAAGAAGGGGGATGTTCTGGGCGTGGCCCGGCTGGCCGGGATCATGGGCGCCAAACAATGTGCCAGCCTGATCCCGCTTTGCCACCCGTTGCCGATCACCAAAGTGTCGGTCGAACTGGCCCCCGATGCCGCCTTGCCCGGCATCCGCATCCAGGCCACGGTCAAGACCACCGGCCAGACCGGCGTTGAAATGGAGGCCCTCACCGCCGTCAACATTGCCGCGCTCACCGTCTATGACATGTCCAAGGCCGTGGACAAGGCGATGGAGATCGGAGGCATCCGCGTGATCCTCAAGGATGGCGGCAAATCGGGGCGGTACGAGGCACCATGATCTCCGTCAGCGAGGCTCTGAATCACCTCTTTGCGCTGGCGGCACCGCTGCCGGCCGAATCCGTGGCCCTTGCCCAGGCCAATGGCCGTGTTCTGGCGGCCCCCGTGCGCGCCGCGCGCGACCAGCCGCCTTTTGCCTCATCCGCCATGGACGGCTATGCAATCGTCGCGGACGGCGCCGCCCCCGGCGCGCGCTATACCGTGATCGGCGAAGCCGCCGCCGGCCACGCCTTTGACGGCTCGGTCGGTCCCGGCCAGGCCGTGCGTATCTTTACCGGCGCCCCGGTGCCGGCGGGCGCCAGCCGCGTCATCATCCAGGAGGATGTCATCCGCGACGGCGATACCATCACCCTGTCGGACAAACTCGACCAGGGGTTTCACATCCGCCCCCTGGGCGGTGATTTCCTTTCCGGTCAACAGGTTACAGCCCCGCGCACCCTGCGCCCCGCCGATATTGCCCTGCTGGCCGCAATGAACGTCGCCACCGTGCCCGTCACCCGCAAACCCCGCATTGCCATCCTGTCCACCGGTGACGAACTGGTCATGCCCGGCGAAAATCCCGGCCCCGACCAGATCATCGCCTCCAACAGTTTCGGGCTTCAGGCGATGCTGCGCGATCACGGCGCCGATATGCGCATGTTGCCCATCGCCCGCGACAATCGCGCCGCGCTGGAAATGGCCTTTTCGCTGGTGGATGATGCCGACCTGCTGCTCACCATCGGCGGCGCTTCGGTGGGCGATCACGATCTGGTCGGCGAGGTTGCCGCCGGTCTGGGAATGCAGCGCAGCTTCTACAAGATCGCCATCCGCCCCGGAAAGCCGCTCATGGCCGGGCGACTGGCCAATGGTGCCATGATGATCGGCCTGCCGGGCAACCCGGTTTCGGCCATGGTGTGCGGTCATGTTTTCGTGCTGCCGGTGCTGCGCGCCATGCTGGGCCTTGGCGCCGCCCTGGCGCCCGAACTCCGCGCGCCGCTGGCCGCCCCGGTCGGTCCGAACGGCCCGCGTCAGCACTATATGCGCGCCCGTCTGGACAACGGCACCCTCACCGTGTTCGACAATCAGGACAGCTCGCTTCTCTCCGTGCTGGCCCGGGCCAATGCGTTGGCAATCCGCCCGCCAAATGACCCGGCGCAACCGGCCGGCAGCGAACTGACCTATCTGCCGATCTGAGCCGTCATTCCGGCTGCATCAGTTCCACCTCGTCCCCCGCGCGCACCGCCGTGAAAAAACAGCTGCGCCGGTTGGTGTGGCAGGCCGGACCGGTCTGGTTCACCGTCACCAGAATACAGTCGCGATCACAATCAACGCGCAGATCCACCAGGCTTTGCACATGGCCCGAGCTTTCGCCCTTGATCCAGAACGCCTGACGCGAGCGGCTCCAATAGGTCACGCGCCCGGTTTGCAGCGTGCGCGTCACCGCCTCGGCATTCATCCAGGCCATCATCAGGATTTCGCCGCTTTCAGCGTCCTGCGCAATCGCCGGGATCAGCCCGGCCTCGTTATAGGTCAGTGACTTTGGATCAAATCCCATACCATTGTCCCCTTTGCATCGCGGCTTTTGCCCTCTATCTAGGAATCAGGCAACAAAGGAAACCGCGATGTCCGGCGACAACGACCTGATCAAGCTTTATTCGGGACAAATCCTGCAACTCGCCGCCGCGATTCCCCATACCGACCGGCTGACCTCCCCTGACGCGACCGTCAAGAAACGCTCGCCGCTTTGCGGCTCTACGGTCACGGTGGATATCGTCGTGCGGGACGGGCGGGTTACGGAATTCGGGCAAGACGTTAAGGCCTGTGCCCTTGGACAGGCCGCCGCCGCCGTGGTGGGTGCCAATGTGATCGGCCGAAATCGCGAGGAAATCGAAACCGCGCGCGACGCGCTCAAGGCCATGCTCAAACAGGACGGGCCGGCCCCAGCCGCCCCCTTTGACGGGCTCCAGGTGCTGCGCCCGGCGCGCGATTACAAGAACCGCCATGCATCGATCCTGCTGTCGCTGGAAGCCACGGCCGAGGCGATGGAACGCGCAGAACAGGCCAACTGTGCCTGACCGGCCCGCCCGGTTAACCACATCATAACCCGGACAGCATAAAAAAACCGCCGCACTCTCATGCGAGAGGCGGCGGCAGTCATTGCGTCTTTACGTGGGACCCGGTCCATCCCTGAAGGGGAATTGAGGCAGAACCCTTCGGGACTTGGGACAGGCAGTGTCAGTCGAACCGCATCAACAAATGGGGACAGGATGCGGAGGATGGACCGGCGTAAAGGCCGCAGGCAGAAATTCAGACAAAGCCGGGCACGTGCAGCGCCACAACCATCATGACAACAACAGCAACCCCGCCAACAGCGTCTTGAATCAGCGTGGCGCGTGAATTGCGGATCACGGTTTTGATCTGATACATCATCGGGCTGCTCCTGCTCTCGTTTATCTTGTTGCCACTTTGTTCTCATATCCTTAACGCTCTGTAAAGAACTTTTTGAGAACATTTGAGAACATTTGAGAACATTCGGGGAATTAGCGGGCTAACCTACTGAAATCAAACGGATCGCCTGATCCTGTTCCATTAGCCACATCAGAACGCGCGCGGCCCTTCCGCGTGGGCTGACCAGATCCGGATCGTCGGTCAGCAGTTTGCGCGCGTCGCTCTGCGCGATCGCCATCAGCGATGCCTGGTTTTCCAGGTCGCCAATGCGAAATCGGGGCACGCCAGACTGGGCTGTTCCGATCAGATCGCCGGCACCGCGCATCTCCAGATCGGTTTCGGCGATACGGAACCCATCCTCGCTTTCGCGCAACACCTTCAAGCGTTTTTCGCCCGCCTCGCTCAAGGGCGCCTGATACATCAAAAGACAGGTGGATGCTTGCGACCCGCGCCCGACACGTCCGCGCAACTGATGCAGCTGCGCCAGGCCAAATGTCTCGGCCCGTTCGATCACCATGATCGTGGCATTGGGAACATCTACCCCCACCTCGATCACCGTCGTGGCCACCAGAACCTGGGTCTGGCCATCCTGGAACGCCGCCATCGCCGCGTCCTTTTCCGCCGGGGGCATCTGCCCGTGCACCAGCCCCACGATCCCCTCGCCAAGTTCGGCCCGCAGGTGTCTGAAACGGTCCTCGGCCGCCGCCAGATCCACGCTTTCGCTTTCCTCGACCAACGGGCACACCCAGTAGCATTGTTTGCCCTCGCCAACCGCACGGCGCAGATGCGCCACAACCTCGTCCATGCGCCCGGTCGAGACCAGCGCCGTGGAAATCGGCTGGCGTCCGGGCGGCTTTTCGTCCAGCACCGACACATCCATATCCCCGTATTGCGCCAGCGCAAGCGAGCGCGGGATCGGCGTGGCCGTCATCACAAGCACATCCGCCCCGGCGCCTTTCTTGCCAAGTTCCAGCCGCTGGCGCACGCCAAACCGGTGTTGCTCGTCCACAATCGCCAGCCGCAGATCGGCGAAATGCACATCCGCCTGAAACACCGCATGAGTACCCACCAGTATCTGGATGTCGCCGCGCGCCAGCGCCGCAAGTTTGGCCCGCCGTTCCGCCCCCTTGTCACGCCCTGTCAGGATTTCCAGAACAACCCCCGCGCTCTCGGCCAAAGGCCGCAGCCCCGCCAGGTGCTGGCGCGCCAATATCTCGGTCGGGGCCATCATCACCCCCTGCCCGCCGGCCTCGACCGCCACCAATAGCGCCATGAACGCCACCAGCGTCTTGCCCGCGCCCACATCCCCCTGCAACAACCGGTTCATCCGCACCGGACGCGCCATATCCAATGCAATCGCCTCGATCGCCCGTTTTTGCGCCCCTGTTGGCGCATAGGGCAGCGCCGCGCGTACCAGCGCCTGCAAGTCGCCCGTCGCCTGAGATATGATCCCCTTGGCACGCTGTAGCCGCGCCCGCGCCAGCGCCAACGTCAGCTGATGCGCCAGGAATTCATCATAGGCCAGACGTTCCCGCGCCGGATCCCCCGCCGAAATCTCCTTGAGGGATCGGGGCGTATGGGCCTTGTGCATCGCCTCCTGCCAGCCGGGCCAATGCGCCCGGTCCTTCTGTGCCGGATCGATCCATTCCGCCAGTGCAGGCGCCCGCGCCAGGGCCGAGCCGACGGCCCGCACCATGGTTTTCTGCGTCACACCCGCCGTCAGCGGATAAACCGGTTCAAATTCCGGGATCTCCGCGGCCTTATCCGGGCGCAGGATATACTCGGGATGCACCATCTGCGCGATGCCGTCGAAATACTCCACCTTGCCCGACACGATCCGCCGCTCACCTTCTGGCAGAACCTTTTTCAGGTATTCGGGGCGGGCGTGGAAAAACACGATCTGAAACCCTGTCCCCGCATCCTCGGCAGCTATCCTATACGCACCGCCCCGCGCGCGCGGCGCACGGTGGACACCTATCTGCACCTCGACCGTCAAAGTTTCCGGCAGGTCGGCCCCCAGAACACTTTCCCGCCTGCGCCGGTCAATTCCGGAATAAGGCAGCAAAAACAACAGGTCACGAGGTTTGTCAATCTCGATTTGCGCCAGGTGCTGGGCGGTCCTTGGGCCAATCCCCTCCAAGGCGGTCAATTCCCCGAACAACGGGAACAGAATTTCCGGGCGCCCGCTCATAGACCCTCGATCAGCGCCAGCCAGGCATCTTCGTCGATGGTGACGACACCCAGTTCCGCAGCCTTTTTCGCCTTGGACCCGGCGCCGGGACCGGCCACCAGAATGTCTGTCTTTTTCGACACCGATCCGCTGACCTTGGCGCCCAGCGACTCCGCGCGCGCCTTGGCCTCGTCCCGCGTCATCTTTTCCAGCTTGCCGGTAAACACCACCGTCTTGCCCGCCACCGGGCTGGCCTGCGCCGGGGCGGCGGGGGCCTGGATGTCCAGATGTGCCACCAGCGCATCGATCGCCGCGCGCTCGTCTTCATTGGCCAGCGCGTCTGACAACGACAGGCCGACCGTGGCGCCAATCCCGTCGATTCCGATCAGGTCTGCCCAGGCCTCCATCGCCTCATGCGGCACGTCCAGGGGCGCAATCGCGGCATCTCGGGTTTCCTTGATCCGCGCGCGCCGGTCCTCGCGCGCCGCCGCCTGCCGCTCCCGCTCTTCGGCCTCGTCCGCCGCGCGATGGGCCTGTGCAGCCGGTCGGGCGCGATCCACCGCCAAAACCAACGCGTTCCAATCACCGTAATGCAGCGACAGATCCTTGGCGGCCACCTCACCAACATGACGGATCCCCAGCGCAAAGATCAACCGCGCCAGCGCAATTTGCCGCCGCTCGCGGATCGCGGCAAACAGATTCTCCGCGCTTTGCGCGCCCCAGCCATGGCGGTTTTTCAACCGCGCCAGGTTGCCCGCGTCGCGCGTTTCCAGCGTAAAGATATCCGCCGGTTGCCGGATCGGCAGATCCGCGTCGTCAAAGAACATCTCCACCTGTTTCGCACCCAAACCTTCGATATCGAAGGCCTTGCGCGACACGAAATGGCGCAGATTCTCCTTGGCCTGGGCCGGGCAGATCAGCCCGCCGGTGCAATACCGCACCGCGTCCCCCTCTTCGCGAACCGCAGCAGAGCCGCATTCCGGGCAGATCTCGGGGAAGACATAAGGCAGCGCGCCAGCGGGCCGTTTGCTCAGGTCCACATCCGCAACCTTGGGGATCACGTCGCCCGCGCGGTAAACCTGCACCCGGTCGCCAACACGTATATCCTTGCCGTCGCGAATCTCTGCGCCTTTGCTGTCCCGCCCGGCGATGTAATCTTCATTGTGCAGGGTCGCGTTCGACACCACCACGCCGCCAACCGTCACCGGTGCCAGCCGTGCCACCGGGCTCAGCGCGCCGGTGCGCCCCACCTGGATGTCGATCGCGTCCAGCCATGTCCAGGCCGTTTCCGCCGGGAACTTGTGCGCAACAGCCCAGCGGGGCGTTGTTGCGCGAAACCCAAGCCGCGTCTGAAAGTCCAGCCGGTCAACCTTGTAAACCACGCCATCAATGTCATAACCCAATGTCGCGCGCTGGTCCTCGATCCGTCGATACTGAGAAATCATCGCCTCCGGCCCTTCGCATAATGTGGTCAGATCATTGGTGGCAAATCCGAACTCGGCCAGCCGACACACGGCCTGCATCTGCGTTTCTGCCAAGGGTGCGCTAAGTTCTCCCCATGCATAAGCAAAGAAACGCAAGGGCCGGTTGCGCGTGATCGTGGCATCCAGTTGGCGCAACGACCCGGCGGCGGCGTTGCGGGGGTTTGAAAACGTGGGAAGGGCGCGTTGGCCGGCCTGTTGCCGGTCGCGATTGGTGGCTTCGATCCCTGTGTTCAGGGCCGCAAAATCCGCGTGGCTCATATAGACTTCGCCGCGCACCTCCAGCACGTCGGGCGCCCCGTCAATCTGATGGGGAATATCGGAGATGGTGCGCGCGTTTTCGGTCACGTTCTCGCCGGTCTCGCCATCGCCACGCGTGGCCGCGTGCACAAGAACGCCGCCCTCATACCGCAGCGACAGGCCCAGCCCGTCAATCTTTGGCTCTGCGGTATAGGCGATCCCTTCATCGCCCAATCCCAGATAGCGCCGGATCCGGGCATCAAAGTCAAAAACGTCGGCCCCGTCGAACACATTCCCCAAGCTCAGCATCGGCACCGCGTGGGTGATCTTGCCAAACCCGTCGGTCGGTGCGGCGCCAATCTGGTTGGTGGGGCTATCGGCGCGCTTCAAGGCGGGAAAGGCAGCCTCGATTTCGGCGTTGCGCCGTTTGAGCCGGTCAAAATCCGCATCTGTCATCACCGGCGCATCGGCGCCGTGATACGCGGTGTTGGCCTCACGCAGGATCCGGGCCAGACGCGCCAGTTCCTCACGCGCCTGTATCTCTGTCATTTGAGAAACGTCACCTTCGTCGCTCACCGTCGCCCACTCCCCGTCACTTCAGACAAGTGATAGGCGGGGCGGGGCGCGGCGTCCAGAGCCGGGATGGTTCAGACCGTGCGTCGCCGTTCAGGCGCGCAGGGCCATCTGCTCTTCTTCGCTGATGCTGTCCGGTTCGGGGTCGCGCAGCACATAGCCGCGCCCCCATACCGTTTCGATGTAATTGGCACCATCGGTCGCTTCGCTCAGCTTTTTGCGCAGCTTGCAGATAAACACGTCGATGATCTTGAGTTCGGGCTCGTCCATGCCACCATACAGGTGGTTCAGGAACATTTCCTTGGTCAGCGTCGTGCCCTTGCGCAGGCTCAACAGTTCCAGCATCTGATATTCCTTGCCGGTCAGATGAACCGATTTGCCATCGACATCCACCGTCTTGGCATCAAGGTTCACGGCAATGCGCCCGGTACGGATGATGGATTGGGAATGCCCCTTGGAGCGGCGGATAATGGCATGGATCCGCGCCACCAACTCGTCACGATGAAACGGTTTGGTCAGGTAATCATCCGCGCCAAATCCAAATCCCTTCAGCTTGCTTTCCGTGTCATCCGCGCCCGACAGGATCAGAATTGGCGTATCCACCCTGGCCACCCGCAACTGACGCAGCACCTCGTGCCCGTTCATGTCGGGCAGGCCCAGATCCAGCAGGATCAGATCGTAGTCATAGAGCTTGGCAAGATCGATCCCCTCTTCCCCCAGGTCGGTGGCATAAACATTCAGGTTGGCATGGGTCAGCATCAACTCGATGCTCTTCGAGGTGGTGGGATCATCCTCAACCAAAAGCACACGCATATTTCTTTCCTCGCATAGGGCGTCGTTGGAATTAACCGTGAACAAAAAAGGTTAACCTCGGGTTACTGCTACGACAAAACTAGCGGCTTCCCCCTATGGTTGTCTATAGCGCTGTATGGTTGTCGCTTTAAGTGCATCGATTCCATGTTGCGAAACGGCATTCACCCACTCGCTGAACTCCTCGTCACTCAGCCCGTATCGCTCCAGCGCCTCTTCACGGCTGATCAGCCCATAGGCCACCCCGCGCACCACCGCCGCCTTGCGCGACGCGACCCAACGCCGCGTATCTGGCGGGGGCAGATCCGCCTGGCTCATCACCTTGCCATCGGCCAGTGTCACGCAACGCGGCCCATCCACTTTCTTCAGAAACATCGTTATCATCCTTGCAGCTTCGGACATGCTGGGCGAAACCGCTTAACGAGCCATGAAACCGGGGCTTGAGAGTAATTAGGATTTTCCTATATTCTCGTCGACTTCTGATCGGAGATTCGCATGGCCCTTGATGCCGACCCCAAACTCAACTCGCTTGGGTTTGCAAAACCCCCGTCTGAAACCCGCGTGGTGGTGGCCATGTCGGGGGGCGTGGATTCGTCGGTCGTGGCCGCGCGGCTTGCCGACGAAGGCTATGACGTGGTGGGCGTGACGCTCCAGCTTTATGACCACGGCGCCGCCCTGGCCAAGAAAGGCGCCTGTTGCGCGGGGATCGACATCCACGACGCCCGCCGCGTGGCCGAGGAAAAGGGATTTCCCCATTACGTACTGGACTACGAAAACATCTTCCAGGATGCGGTGATCGATGAATTCGCCGACAGCTATCTTGCCGGGGCCACACCCGTGCCCTGCATCCGCTGCAACGAGCGGGTAAAGTTCAAGGACCTGTTGGAAACCGCCCGCGATCTGGAGGCCGACTGTATGGCCACCGGCCACTACATCCAGCGCAAGATCGGCGCAAACGGGCCGGAACTGCACAGCGCCGCCGATCCCCGCCGCGACCAGTCCTATTTCCTGTTTTCGACCACCCGGGAACAGCTTGAGTACCTGCGCTTTCCGCTTGGACACTTGCCCAACAAAGACGCCACCCGCGCGCTGGCCGCCGAATATGGCCTGGCCGTGGCCGACAAGCCCGACAGCCAGGACATCTGTTTCGTGCCCAACGGGGATTACGCCAGCGTGATCGAGAAACTGCGCCCCGGCGCTGCCGAACCGGGCGAGATTGTCGATCATCTGGGAAATGTGCGCGGCACGCATGACGGCGTGATCCATTACACGATCGGTCAGCGCCGGGGCCTCGGGATCGGCGGCCTGACCGAACCGCTCTACGTGGTCAAACTGGATGTCGACGCAAAACAAGTGGTCGTCGGCCCCAAAAACATGCTGGCCACCCGCCAGATCCCGGTACGCGAAATCAACTGGCTGGGCGACGATCCGTTCAACTCGCGCCGCGAATGGCACCTCTCGGTCAAGGTCCGCTCCACCCGCCCCCCACGCGAGGCGATCGTGCGCCCCACGGGGCCGGATACGGCCATGGTCGAATTGCTGACCCCCGAGGAGGGCGTATCTCCCGGACAGGCTTGCGTGTTTTACGAATCCGAAGGCAGCCGCATTTTCGGTGGCGGCTGGATCTGGAAAGGCGCCTAAACCGAATCCGTCGCCGTGTTCAGCAGGACGTAGATTCCCACCGCGATCATCACGAACGGCGCCAGCCGCTCTAATACGGCACCCAACCGCGCCGAAAGCCCCGAGGCACTCAGTCCGGCCAGAACAAGCGCGCTCCCGGCGGCAACCGCGCCGTAAAGCCCGGCAAACCGATACCCCGGCGCAGCGTCCGCCAACAACGGGGCCAGCACCGAGAGGCTGTCGGTCGATACGCTCAGGAAGGTCAACACCAGCGCCACAAAGGTCGAGGGCCGTTCTGCGGTTGCGGGTGCCTCCCCATGGCGGCGCAACAGCTCTCGCAGGCCCAACAGAATCGGCACGACGCCCAGATACCCCACATAGCGCGGAAACGCCTGGGCACCTTCGGCCACCAGAAGCGCCAGGATCAGAATGATCCCCAACGCCAGCGCATAGGCCCCGGCCACCTTGCGCGCGGGCAGCCGCGCCAACAGCGCCACCATCAGCGCCAGATTGTCGAGATTGGTCATCACCAGCGCCAGCGCCGCCGACATGCCATACAGCAACACGCTCACGCGCGCCTCCCCAACCCGTCCAGCACCGCGCGCGCGGCGCGCAGTCCCGGCGCCTCGCCACCCAGCCCCAGCGCCTGCATGGTCTCGGCCATGGCGGCGGCCTGTTCACCGGGGTTTTCCAGCACGTCCAGAACCGCCGGCGCGATCAGGTCCGGGCGACAGTTTTCCGCGATCAGCTCCGGCACCACCCGTGTCCCGCTGATCAGGTTGACCAGCGTGAACGTATCCACCTTCAGCATCATCCCGGCAATCTTGCGCGTCAGCCAGTTCAGATCGTAGGCAATCACCATCGGCGTTCCCGCCGCCGCCAGTTCCAGCGACACCGTGCCGGACGCCGCCAGCGCCACATCCGCCGCCCGGAACGCCGCACGTTTTTCCCGCGCCGCCACCTCGGGGCTCTTGTCTCGCGGGTCGAGCACCACCACCTCCAGGGGCCAGTCGCGCACGGTTTCCCTGACCAGCCCCGCGACCGAGGCGGTTGTCGGCAGCACCACCTTCAGATCGGGCCGCGCTTTCAGCACATTCGCCAGTGTCTGGCCAAAGACCGGCCCCAGCCGCGACACCTCGCCCCGGCGGGATCCCGGCAATGCCAGCAAAAGCGGCGCATCGCCCAGCCCGTTGGTTTCGCGCAGTTCCAAAACCTCGGCATCGTTCGCAACCGGATCGGCCACCACCGGATGCCCCACGAAATCACAGCGCATTCCGGCAGCTTCCATATAGGGCGGCTCAAATGGCAACAGCGCCAGAACCTGGTCGATCATCTTCGCCATCTTGCCGGCCCGCCCCGCGCGCCAGGCCCAGACTGTGGGGGCGACGTAATGCACGGTGCGAATATCGCTGCGGGCCTTGACGATCTTTGCCACGCGCAGCGAAAAATCAGGGCTGTCGATGGTGATCAACACGTCGGGCCTGGCCGCGACCACGGCCTCGGCAGTCTGTGCGATCCGGCGTTTGAGGTGGCGATACCTGGGCAGCACCTCGGCAATGCCCATGACGCTCAGCTCGTCCATCGCAAACAGGCTGTCCAGCCCCTGCGCCTGCATCGCCGGCCCGCCGATCCCCTCGAAGGACACCTCGGGCACCAACTGTTTCAGCCCCGCCATCAGCGCGCCGCCCAGCTTGTCGCCCGACATTTCCCCGGCGACCAGAAACACCTTCATCACAGCACGCGGCCCAAAAGGAACAAACCGGTCTCGTCCAATGCCCGGCGCGTTTCGTCGGCCTGCAACAACAGAACCCTGCCCGCCGAAACCACAATCCCCTCCAGCCCGGCGGCGGCGGCGTTGCGCACCGTGTCCGGGCCAATGGCGGGCATGTCCACCCGCAAATCCTGCCCCCGCTTGGGCGCCTTCACCAGAACACCCCGGCCCCGGCGCAGCGCTTCGGGCGTTTCGCCCACGAACCGCAGCATCGCATCGGTGCCCTGCAAGGTTTCCACCCCCAGGCACAGCCCGGCGGACACCACCGCGCCCTGTCCCACATCCAGCGGCGACAGCGCCAGCAGAATGTCAAACGCCCGCGACGCATCTGCGAGCGCCGCATCCGTTGGCACAGGACCGCCAAACAGCCCCTCGGGCACGGTCAGCTCCGGCAGCAACTCATGCGCGCCGCGCACGCAAAACCCCTGTTCCTCGAACACGGCGATCATCAGGCGCAGGATGCCATCATCCCCGCTCTGCATGGCCGGCAGCAGGCGCGGCGCAATCGCCATCATGCCTGCATCGAACTCGGCCGGGTTCAGCGCCGGACGCCCCATCGCCCCGGCCAGCACCAGGTCACTCGCCCCGCCCGCCCGCAAGGCATCGAACAGCCCGCCCATCCGGTTCAGGCTGTGTTGCTCTACAGGTGCGGGCATCTGGTGGGGCACATCGTCAAACACGATGCGCAGCGCCTCCGGGTAAGCCGCCGCCAAAGCCGCAGGCAACGCCCCCCCGCCGGACAGAATCGCCAAGCGTTGCATCGTTCAGCCCGGAGTCATGAAGTTGCGATCCGTATCGCCCAGGATGAAGGCGACGATCTCTTCCACATAGGCGCTCTCGGTTTCCTCGCCCAGCCTGCGGGCGCGATCCATGAAGGGCCCTTCGCCCTGGGCCAGCATCTGGAACGCCGCGCGCAGGGCGGTGATATCGGCCCGCGACACGCCGCGCCGCTTCAGACCGACAAGGTTCAGCCCATCCAGCACACCGCGTGGCCCCTGGACCAGCCCATAGGGGATCACGTCATTGGGCACCATCGTCATGGCGCCGATAATGGCGCCGCGCCCCACGCGCACCCACTGGTGCAACCCGCTCAGCCCGCCGATGATCACATCATCCTCGACCACGCAATGCCCGGCCACGCCAACCGAGTTCACCACGATCACGCGGTCCCCGATCTGCACATCATGGGCAATATGCACGCCCGCCATGAACAGCCCGTCATTGCCGATCCGGGTCACGCCACCACCGCCCTGCGTGCCGCAATTCATCGTCACATGCTCGCGGATGCGATTGCGCTCTCCGATCACAAGCCGGGTCTCTTCACCGCCAAATTTCAGATCCTGCGGGATCTCGCCGATCACGGCAAACGGGAAGATGATCGTATCCGCGCCCACCTCGGTATTGCCGGTCACAACCACATGGCTTTTCAGTTCGACCCGATCCCCCAGCACAACGCCGGGTCCGACCACGCAAAACGCGCCCACCTTGACGCCTTCGCCAAGCTGCGCGCCCTCTTCAATGATCGCAGTGGGATGAATATCGGCCATGTTCACTCTCCTGGTGTCCAGTCGACATAGGCCGAGAATTCGGCCTCTGCCGCAACGTCGCCCTCAACCGTGGCCACGCCCTGAAACTTGAACAGCTTGCCGCGCGGTTTGCCACGCAGCGTGGTAACGTGCATTTCCATCACGTCGCCCGGCACCACCTTGCGGCGGAACTTGCACTTGTCAATCGACATGAAATAGATCAGCAGATTGGTATCCACCACATCGAACCCGACGCCCAGCATCACACCCGCCGTCTGCGCCATCGCCTCAACGATGGTCACGCCGGGCATGATCGGGGCCGAAGGAAAATGGCCCTGGAAATGCGGCTCGTTGAACGTCACATTCTTGATCCCGCGCGCAGCCGAATAGCCGTCGATATCCACCACCTTGTCAACCAGCAGGAACGGATACCGGTGCGGCAGAATCCGCTGGATCAGTTCGATATCGGCGCTTTTCAGTTCGTTGGACATCCGCAGGCTCCCGCATTGGTCATGATTTGATGCGCCTGTCCCTAGCAACACCGGCGCGGTTGGGCAAGCGCGGCTATTGTTGCTCTGGTACCAGCGTCATGCCATCGCCGATCGCGGTGTTCAGACGCTGGATCGCCTCTTCTGTCACATCCACCGCCTTGTTGGACAACAGCACCGTACGCTGCTCCAGAATGACCGAGGCACCGAACTCGCGCATCAATTCCGCCAGAACCGGCCGCGCGGACTGGATGAACAGCGCCTGCTGCCGCTCCTGGCGCTGGGCGATCTCGCGCGATTTGTTGTCCTGCTGGGTGCGAATCTCTTCCACCCGTACGTCGAACGCATCCGCGACAGCCCGGAAATCCGCGGCTGACATCGCCTTGCGCTTTTCCGTCAGAACGCGCTCTTCCGCGCTCAACTCGGCCTCGATCTTGCGGTTTTCCGCCAACAGGATCGATTGCTCCGCCGCAATCTCGCGCGTGACCCGCTGACCGAACATCGAACGCGCGAACAGCGCCTCGCTGTCGATTGTCAGCACTGGCGCCACCGGTACGCCCAACTGCTGCGCGCCGCCCGCCCCGGCCAACGCCCACACCAGCATCACGACAAGCGCAAGGCCCCGCTTCATATCCGATCAGAACTGGGTGCTGATGGTGAAATCGAAATTCTGCTCACGGTCAAACGCTTCCTTCTTCAATGCCTTGGAGAAGTTGAAACGCAGCGGTCCGATCACCGTATCCCAGAAAATCGAGAACCCGACCACATGGCGCAGGCTGAAGTCCTGGTACAGAACATTGGCCGAGGTTTGATCCAGCCCCCAAAGCGACCCGACATCATAGAACAGCCCGCCCCGGATGCCGATCTCGTCGGCCAATCCCAGCGGGAATTCGGCCTCGAACCGCGCCACCGCGAAATAGTTCCCGCCCAACGCGTCGTCCTGTACGCCACCCGCCTGATATTCGCGCGGACCAATACCATAGGGATCAAAACCACGAATATTGCGGGCCGTGGTGATATAGCGGTCATCCACACGGCTGTCCTTGTCGGGCGAATACAACATCCCACCCTCCAAAACGGCGCGCAGCGTGACTTCCTCGTGGAAGACGCGCGTTTCCGCAACCGCCTTGGCGCCGGTTTTCACAAAGGTGTAATCACCACCCAAACCGCCAAAGTCCTGACCGAATTCCAGCAACACGCCCCGGTTCGGATCCAGACCCGTGTTGCGCGTGTCATACGTGTACTTGTACCCGACCGAACTTTTCCAGATATCGCCACGCGCCGCTTCGGCGTCAATCAGGGATCCGGCTATGCTCTCGCCCGAATTGATGGACATGTCCACGTTCTTCAGCGAATAGTTCAGGTCCAGCCGCCCGAACTCGCTGACCGGAAAGCTCAGTGTCGGGGTGAATTCGCCGACAATGTTCGAGAACCGCGCGTCGCTGGGTTCGTACTCGCGATATCCCAGCGTGAAACCCGCCGCCAGATCACGCCCCAGAAACGCGGGTTCGCCAAAGGAGATACCGTAATCCGTGATTTCCGAGGCGGTCGAAAACGAAAAGCCGAGCGATTGGCCCCGCCCAAGGAAGTTGCGTTCCTTGAACTGTGCCGTCAGGCCAAAGCCGCTGTTGGTTGAATAGGACCCGCCAAACGACAGCGAGCCCGTTGGCTGTTCCTCGACATCCACGTCGATGATCACCTGATCGGGAGAATTGCCTTCGCGGGCATTCACCTCGGCGGAAGAAAAGAACCCCAGGGCCCGGATACGCTCTGCACTCTGGCGGATTTCGCGCGGATTGAACGGGTCGCCTTCAACGATGCGGAACTGCTGACGGATCACGCGGTCCAGCGTGGTGGTGTTGCCCTCGATGTCGATGCGCTCCACAAAGATACGCGGCCCGCGCACAATGGCGAATTCCACATTCAGCGTCAGGTCGCGGTCATTGCGTGTGATGCGCGGGTCGATCCGCACGAAATCCAGACCCTGTTTCAGGCTCAGGTTTTCCATGCGGGTGATCGCGTTTTCCACCTGCAAGGGCGAATAGATCACGCCGGGCTTGAGTTTGATCGCATCCTGGTATTCCTGCGGATCAACCCCGGCCACTTCGCTTACGGTGCTCACATTGCCGAATTGAAACTGCTGCCCCTCTTCAACGTTGAACGTGATGAAATAGCTGTCGCGTTCCCGTGAAAGCTCTGCGTTCACACTGGTGACACGGAAATCCACAAAGCCGCGCGACAGGTAGAAATCACGCAGCACCTGCTTGTCGAATTCGATCCGGTCGTTGACGAACGTGTCCTGCTTGAAAAACACCCGAAACACGCCGGCCTGCTTGGTGCCCAGAACACGGCGCAGGCGGCGGTCGGAATACTCCTGATTGCCGACAAATCCGATGCGCTCGATCTCCACGATACCGCCCTCGAAGATCTCGAATACCAGATCTGCCCGGTTCTCGCTGCGCCGGATAATGCGCGGTGTAACCCGCGCCGCAAGCCGGCCGGACTCGGCATAGGCCTGGGTGATGCGCGCCGCGTCACGCTCTGCCACAGTTGGATTCAGAACCAGCCGGGGTTGTGATTCCACCAGTCCTTCCAGAACATCATCCTTGAGACGCGCGTTGCCTTCAAAACTGATCTGGTTGATCGTCGGATATTCCTTGACCTTGATCACCAGCCTGTTTCCGCTGGGCACCATATCCACGGATTCGAACAGCCCACTGTCCAGAACCCTTTGATAAGCACCGTTCAACTGTCCGCCGCTGACGGCCTGGCCCGTGGTGATTCCTGCGTAATTGATGATGGCAGAGGATTCGATCCGCTGGTTGCCCTCGACCGCGATCGACCCGAAATTGTACTGCTGCGCCAGTGCCAAATTCGGCAGTGCCAGCAAAAGTGCTGAAATCAAAAAGAAAAAGGCAAAGCCAAGCTGCCTGATTCGCGTATAGCCGCCGTCCCTGGCACAGGCCAAGGCTCTTCCTTGTTTGGACATTCCCAAACTCCGCAAGACATCCCAGTTGGAACGTGACTAGCGGGAATGGGACCACTTGTCAAAAGACCAATCGGCGCAGACTGTTGCAATACGGGAGATAAAGTTATCCACAGGCACTGGTATGAACACCACAACCCGCCACATCATCTGGTGGCGGGTTGTGGGTCTCAACCAGTCCCGGAGGGTTCAGAACTGCGCCAGGAACATCCCGATATAGGCACCCAGCATCAACCCGGCCAGAATGGCCGCCGGAAACAACAGCCGATCCCAGTTGATATCGATCAGCAAGCCAATCGCGCGATATCCGTCAGTGATGGTATGCATGGGGATCACCCTGGTTCTGTCTTCATCTGCGCCCAACATAGGCGCGAATTCTGGCAGAATTAGGGCAACGGTCGGGCGGTTATGGGCAGAACAGATCGTTGGTCAGCCCGAACAGCATCAGCCCCAGCACGATAATCAGCCCCATCGTCATCAGCACGCGCAGCGCCCCGTCACTGGGCGGTTTGCCCGTGACCGCTTCATAAGCGTAGAACACCAGATGCCCGCCATCCAGAACCGGTATCGGAAACAGGTTCAGCATCCCGATCGCGGTTGACAGAACGGCGATGAACCAGACAAAGCTCTGCACCCCCTGGCTTGCCATCGCGCCCGAGGTCTGGGCAATGCCCACCGGACCAGACAGGTTACAGCTGCTGATCGCGCCGGTAATCATGTGATACAGCCCCGAAATGGACCCTTCGATGATCCGCCCGGTCTGCTGCACGCCGCTCCATACCGCCGCCGCCGGCCCAAGCGACTCGGTCGCCGGCTCAAAGGCCAGCCCGCCGCCAATGCCGATCCGCCAATAGGTCTGGAACCCGCCATCGGCCTGTGGCTCGTCCACCCGGCGCGGGGTCAGGGCAATATCCTGCTCCTCGCCCGCCCGGTTCACCGTCAGCATCAACGTGCGCCCGTCGCCATTCTCGACCGCATCTTTCAGTTCGGAAAAGGCCACGATCGGTTTGCCATCGATTGCCGTGAACACGTCGCCCACCTGCAAACCAGCGCCATAAGCCGCGGATTTGGGTGCAAGCTGCAATACGATGGGCGGATACAGGTACGGACCCGTCACCTCGATCACCTCGTCAGCCCGGCGCACCTGATAGGGCAGCGGATTGGCCTTGGTCATCTCTTCCCAGAACCTGTCATAGGCCTCGCCATTGCCCAGCGACGGCAGCGCCTGCCCATCGATTGCCAGCACTTCGTCGCCCGGACGCAGCGTATAGCTCACATTCGGAAGCTCCCGCAATTCGCCCACGATCAGCGATTCGCCCACCTTGCCGTTAGACATCAGGACAATCGCGAAAATCAGGATCGACAGGGCAAAATTGAACACCGGCCCTGCCGCCACCGTCGCCGTGCGGGCCCAAAGCGGGGCACCGTGCATGGTGCTGCGCAATTCGTCCTCCGACAGCCGCTCCATCGCCGCGCCATCCTTGCCGCTGGCGGCATTGGAATCGCCCTTGAACCGCACATAGCCCCCCAGCGGAATCGCCGCGATCTGCCATTTCGTGCCGCGTTTGTCATCGCGCGCCCACAGAACCGGACCAAACCCCAGCGAGAACACCTCGGCATGAATGCCCGACCAGCGACCGACAATGTAATGCCCGTATTCATGGATCGCCACGATCACCGACAGCGCCACCACAAAGGCCAGCACCACGAGAATCGAATTTCCGAAGCTCGGGAGAAAGGCGAAAATGTCCAAAACCGGGTCCTACCTGTTGATGTCTGCCATGGCCGCTTCGGCCGTCTTTCGGGCCAAATGGTCTGTTTCCTGCACGGTATCAAGGGTGATTTCGGCATTCTTGAGGCATTGTGATCCCGTCAGCCGCGTCAACACCTCTTCCACAACTTCGGCCATTTGCAGAAAACCGATGCGTCGCTCCAGAAACCCGTCCAGCGCCCGTTCCTTGGCCGCGTTGAACACTGCCCCGGCCAGCCCGCCCGCCGCCAGCACCTCATGCGCCAGCCGCAGCGCCGGGTACCGGGCCGGATCGGGCGCGCGAAAGGTCAGCTGCCCGATCTGCGCGAGATCCAGCCGTTCCACCGGCAGCGCCCTGCGCGCTGGCCAATGCAGCGCATAACCTATCGCGTGGCGCATATCCGGCGGTCCGACATGCGCCATCAGCGCGCCGTCATTGAACCCGACCAGCGCATGAACCAGAGATTCCGGGTGCACCAACACCTCAATCATCTCATGCGGACACCCAAAGAACTCTTTGGTTTCAATAACCTCCAGCGCCTTGTTAAACATGCTCGCGCTGTCGATCGTGATCCGCTGGCCCATGTCCCAATTGGGATGGGTCGCGGCCTGTTCAGGGGTTGCCCCTGCCATCTGCTCAAGGCTCCAGTCGCGAAACGCGCCACCGCTGGCGGTGATGACGATGCGCTCTACCGCGTCCATGTCTTCGCCAACAAGCGCCTGGAACACCGCCGAATGTTCGCTGTCTACCGGTAGAATGCGGGCGCCGTGGCGCGCGGCGGTGTCCATAACCAGCGCGCCCGCCGTGACCAGCGATTCCTTGTTGGCCAACGCCAGCGTCGCGCCCTGCTCCAGCGCCCGAAGGCCGGGTTTCAGCCCTGCCGCCCCCACGATCGCGCTCATCACCCAATCCGCGGGCCGCGCCGCCGCCTCATCAATGGCCGCGGCCCCTGCCGCCGCCTCGATTCCCGTCCCGGCCAGCGCCGCGCGCAGTTCTTCTAGCCGCGCCTCATCAGCCGTCACCGCGACATCCGCGCGCAACCGTCGTGCATCCGCGGCCAGACGGGCAATGTTGCGTCCGCCGCTCAGCGCCACCACATCATAGGCTTCGGGATCGCGCGCGATCAGATCGATCGTGTTCTGCCCGATCGATCCCGTGGCGCCGAATATCGAAACTTTCCTCATACCGCCGGCAGCCCCAGCGCCGCCCCCATCAGCAGCACAAACAACGCCGCCCCCAGCATGGCGTCAAACCGGTCCAGCAAACCGCCGTGACCGGGGATCAGGTTGGAACTGTCCTTGATGCCTGCCCGCCGCTTTAGCGCGCTCTCGGCCGCATCTCCCATCTGCGAAGAGAAGGATGTCATCACGCTCAGAACGATCAGCGGCACACCGCCAAATACCATGCCCACGCCCGCCGCCGCGATCCAGCCCGCAACGGTGCCCGACCAGGTTTTCTTGGGGCTGACACTGGGCCAGAATTTTGGCCCACCCAACAGTTTCCCTGCGAAATATCCCGCCACATCCGTGACCACCACAACGCTGACCAGCCAGACGATCCAATAAGCGCCCCGCGTTTCGCGGATCACGATCAGCCCGAAACAGGCCAGGATCAACGCCGCCGCGTAAAGCCCGTAAACCAAACGATCTTTTTCAAGCTGAGTGGCCCCGGCTATGGCCACGGCCAACAGCACCGGGAATATCGCCTGGGCGGGCAATACCGCCGTCGACGCCAGCGCCACCGCCGCCAACAGCCCCATGGGGACGGCAAACCGCTGCTTGTCGGGCCCCATCAGGCGCGAAAATTCCCAGATCATGCCGCCGCCGATGACCGCGACCAATACCTGAAACCACATTCCACCGGCCCAGATCGCCGCGGCGCCAACCGTCAGCATCACCGCCGCCGATCCCACCCGCGCCGGCAGATCGCCCCATCTTCCGGGAGTGTTTCCGCCGGTCCCGTTCACGCGCTGATCGCACCGAATCTGCGGTCACGCGCCGAATAGGCATCCACCAGCCCGCGGAACTCTTCCTTCGAGAAATCCGGCCACAGCGTGTCGATGAACTCGTACTCGGCATAGGCCGACTGCCACAGCAGAAAGTTGGAAATCCGCGCCTCACCACTGGTGCGGATCACCAGGTCGGGATCGGGCAACACACAAGTGTCCAGATATTTCGGAAGCGTCTCCTCGTCCACGTCCTCGGGTTTCAGACGCCCCTCCGCCACATCCTGGGCCAGCCTCTGTGTGGCCCGCGCCACCTCGTCGCGCCCCCCATAGTTCAGCGCGATCGTCAGGTGCACGTCATCGTTTTCCTGGGTCAGTTCCTCCAGCTCATCCATCAGCGCGCGCAGCTTGTCGTCCAGCTTCACCCGGTCGCCGATGAAACGCACACGCACGCCCTCGGCCTTCAGCGCACGCGCTTCCTTGCGGATATACTGGCGAAACAGGCTCATCAGCCCGGCAACTTCGGCCTGGGTGCGCTTCCAGTTTTCTGTGGAAAAACCAAAGATTGTCAGATACTTGACCCCCAAAGGCTTGCAGGCGCGCACGATTTCCTTGACGCGTTTGGCGCCTGCATGGTGGCCAAACAGCCGAGGCCGCCCCCGGGCCTGTGCCCAACGGCCATTGCCATCCATGATGATGGCCACATGCCGCGGGCCCCGCGGGGACTGATCCTCGGGCATCCGCTCAGACCTGCATGATTTCGGATTGTTTGTGGTCCAGCGCCTTGTCGACCTGCCTGATGAAATCGTCGGTCAACTCCTGCACCTCGGATTCCCAGATTTTCTGGTCGTCTTCCGACATACCCGCCGCCTTGGCTTTCTTGATCTGGTCCATGCCGTCGCGGCGCACATTGCGGATCGCCACCCGCGCGTGTTCGGCATATTGTGCCGCCACCCGCGCCAGCTCGGCACGGCGCTCCTCGTTCAACTCGGGGATCGGCAGCATCACGATGGTGCCGTTGGTCTGCGGATTGATGCCCAGACCGGAATTCATGATCGCCTTTTCAACCGCGCTCACCAGCGAACGGTCCCACACGTTGATCGTCACCATGCGTGGCTCGGGCACGTTCACCGTACCCACCTGGTTGATCGGGGTTTTCTGGCCATAGGCCTCCACCATCACCGGCTCCAGCATCGTGGCCGAGGCCCGCCCCGTACGCAGCGAGGCAAACTCGGTCTTGAGCGCCCCCATCGCGCCTTCCATCCGGCGGGTCAGGTCGTCGGTATCAATCTCGAAATCTTCGTCGGACATTGGCTTGCTCTTTTTCTTTTCCGGGCCCACGGCCCCCAGTTTCTTTCCTACTCTAGCGGGATCACTGGACCTTTGTATAGGTGCCCTGCCCCGCCAGAATGCCCTTGAACCCGCCCGGCTCGTCCAGGCCGAAAACGATGATCGGCAGGTTGTTTTCCCGTGCCAGGGCGATGGCGCTGGCATCCATCACCTTCAGGCGCTTGGTAAGCACGTCATCATAGCTCACCTGATCATAGCGTTTTGCGTCACCATGCGCCTTCGGGTCCTTGTCATACACACCGTCAACCCCGTTCTTGCCCATCAGGATCGCTTCGCAGGCCATTTCATTGGCCCGCAGCGTTGCGGCGGTGTCGGTGGTGAAATAGGGGTTGCCGGTTCCCGCGGCAAAGATGCAGACACGTTTCTTTTCCAGGTGGCGCACGGCGCGGCGCCGAATATAGGGCTCGCACACCTCATCCATGCGGATCGCCGAGATCACGCGGGTGAACACACCCACGGCTTCCAGCGCCGACTGCATCGCCAGCGCGTTCATCACTGTGGCCAGCATCCCCATGTAATCGGCGGTTGTGCGCTCCATCCCCTGGGCCGAACCCTGAAGGCCGCGAAAGATATTGCCGCCCCCGATGACCATGCAGATCTCCACCCCCATGTCATGCACCGACTTCACTTCGCGCGCGATACGCTGCACGGTGGGCGGATGCAGGCCGAAACCCTGATCCCCCATCAGCGCCTCCCCCGAAATCTTGAGCATCACACGTTTGTAGGTGGTGTCCTTCGGGGCGGTGTCGTCGCTCATGTTGCACTCCGTCTGCGCGTCGAATTAGGATCGGGCGCAAAATGTCGGAAAACGCGGTCAGGTTCAATGCGAGAGTTCCCCAAATCCCACGAATTCGCGAAATGCCGGCCGCCGCAATGAGCGAACTGCCCGACATCCCCGCCGATTGCCCGGTTCTGATCGCCGGCCCGACCGCCTCGGGCAAAAGCGCGCTTGCGTTGCGCATCGCCGAGTCCGGCGGCGGCGTGATCGTCAATGCCGATGCCATTCAGGTCTTTGCAAACTGGCGGATCCTCACCGCGCGCCCCTCGGTCGAGGACGAATTGCGCGCCCGCCATGCGCTTTATGGGCATGTGGCAGGCGATGCGGACTATTCCGTAGGTCATTGGCTGCGTGAGGTGGCGCCGCTGCTGGCCGGGCCGGAACGGCCAATCATCGTTGGCGGCACCGGCCTCTATTTTTCTGCGCTCACCAACGGGCTGGCGCAAATCCCCCCCACCCCGCCCGATATCCGCGACGAGGCCAATGCCCGTGTGGCCACCCATGGATTCCGGTCGCTTCTGGCAGAGCTGGACAGCGAAACGGCGGCGCGTATCGACCGGCTCAATCCGATGCGGGTTCAGCGCGCCTGGGAAGTGTTGCGTGCCACCGGCCGGCCGCTGGCAGACTGGCAGGATGAAACGCCGCCGCCACTCCTGCCGCTGGATCAGGCCCGCCCCCTGCTCGTGGACGCGGATCGCGATTGGCTAAACACCCGTATCGCGCGTCGGTTCGATCAGATGCTGGACTTGGGCGCGCTGGACGAGGCGCGCGCCAATCTGGACGGCTGGACCCACGAAAATCTGTCGACCAAGGCCATCGGCGCGCCGGAACTGATCGCCCATCTGCGCGGCGAACTGTCTCTGGAAGAGGCCCGCAGCCGCGCCACCATCGCCACGCGGCAATTCGCCAAGCGTCAGCGCACATGGTTCCGTTCCAAAATGGGCCACTGGCATCGATATCGGCCGGATTCCGCCTGACCACCGCAGACACTCCCTTGCGCTTTTGAAACATTGCGCGCATGTTTTCCGCCGCCATGGCCGAGCACAGTTTACATATCCCATCATTCATGACCCGCAAGGGCCAACCTGCCATGCAGGAGCAAAGCCCCAGGCCGACCGTCACCGGACATCCTTCGCCGGACAAGCCCCTGGCACGCATCAAGGTTGTCACCTTCCCGCAGCTGATCAAGGGCGAATCCTGGCTACTTGAGCAGTTGCATGTGCGCAACCACCATATTCTTTTGTGGACAACACGCGGACAGGGCCGGGTTCTGCTGCACGGGATCCGGCGCGGGTTCGGCGCCCATAACGCGCTGTTTGTCCCGGCGGGCAAGCTGCTGGCCTTCGAACTTGGGCTTCAGGTACAGGGACAGGCCATTCTGATCCCCGATGACGGGCGGGTCTCCCTGCCCGATCGTACTCAGCATCTGCGCCTGACCGACGGGCTGGCCCAGGCCGAAATGACCTCGGTCTTCGATGCCCTTCGCCGCGAACTGCACGAGGACCGGCCTTTTCTGGCCGAGGCGCTCAACGCCCATGTCCAACTTATGTCGATCACGCTGCGCCGCCAGATACAGGAGGCCGGCCCGCTGCCCCCGGCCAGGGCCGCCGAACGGCTCGTGCGCCGCTTTTGCGATCTGATTGCGCAGGATTTTCGCTCGGGACAGGGCATGGCCGCCTATGCGGACCGGCTGGACATCACCCCCACCCACCTGACCCGCGTGTGCCGGCAATGCGCGGGCCTGACGGCGGCGGACATGCTCAGCCAGATGATCCAGCACGAGGCCCGCTCGCTGCTGATCCACACGGACCTGCCAATCAACGAGGTCGCCGCGTCGCTGGGCTTTGGCAGCGCGGCCTATTTCACCCGATTCAGCCAGCAGCATTTCGGCCACGCCCCCAGCCAGATTCGCAAGGTCGCCCGTGGCGAAACCACCCGCGCCTGACACGCCCTCAAGCGAAGATTGCCAAAATTCGACATGCCCAATGTCGTTTTTTGTCTCCCAAATGACGAATGCAGCCGTTGACGTGGCGCGATTTCTGATGCCGAATGGCACAATACAAGGCCGGAGCACCAGAACCATCAAACCGGCCACCAAGCTCGCTCAGCGCGCGACCCGGCATTCCAGTGGGAGGGGAATTTGCCAGACGCCCGCCGGATCACGGTCAGCTTGCCTGCTTTGGCGGGACGGTCCGACGTGATTGCACCGGTCACTTTCACTGTCGTGAACCGCTCTGAACGCAACTGAAATCGGCCTCGCCCCATGGGCGGGACCGGCCTTGCCACCGGGCCAGTCATCCGTTTCGCGGGTGCCGCCCCGGTCCAGCGACAGGGAACCACATGGGACTATTCATCTTAAGACGGTTTGGAATGATGGTGCTCACGGCTATCTGCCTGACATACATCGTTTTCTTCCTGACCAACCTTTATCCGAACCTTGAGAAACTGGCCAAGACCCAGGGCAATTTCCGCATGTCCGAAGAAGCCGTCGCAAGCTTTCTTGGGGATCGGGGATATCTGCAACCGACACCAGTGAAATATCTGCAATGGCTGGGCGTTCTGCCTGGGTACGTCAAGGTCAAGGAAGACGGCACCCAACTGGGCAAATGCGTGCGCCCCGGTATCGCCGCCGAGGACACGCCCCGGTTCTGCGGCATCCTGCAAGGCGACTGGGGCTTTTCCACCGTGGCCAAGGAGCCGGTGGCCAATGTGCTTGGCTCGCGGCTGGCAAATACCGGCAAGCTCATGTTCTGGGTGATGGTCGTGATGGTGCCCTCGGCACTGATCATTGGCGTATTGGCCGGGATGAACGAGGGGTCGCGCACAGACCGGACGCTATCCACCACGTCGATCCTGTCCACCGCCACGCCGGAATATGTGTCGGGTGTGATCTTTATCGCGCTGTTGGCCTCGACCCGGTTTGGTCTGGGGCCATGGCTGAACGAAATGGGACTGATCGAGGGCAAGGCGCTGTTCAAGGGGACGGCAAAATCGGCCATGGACGGGATCACCTTTGAAAACTTCACCCTGCCGGTGGTCACGATCGCCCTCTATGGCATGGGCTATATCGCCCGCATGACCCGCGCCTCGATGGCCGAGGTCATGACCGCGCAATATATCCGCACCGCGCGTCTCAAGGGCGTGAGTTTCCGCAACATCGTTCTCAAACACGCCCTGCGCAACGCGTTGATCGCACCCTTCACCGTCATCATGTTGCAGTTCCCATGGCTGCTTAATGGCGTGGTGATCGTGGAAACGCTGTTTTCCTATACCGGCTTTGGCTGGCAACTGGTGAACGCGGCCGGCAATAACGATATCGAGATGCTTCTGGCGGTCTCGGTTGTCTCGGTCTTCGTGGTTCTGGTGACACAGCTGATATCGGATATCGGCTATGTTTACCTCAACCCGCGCATCCGCATTTCATAAGGGAGGGTCTGAGACATGGAACCACTTACCTGGACAGGCCCTTTCGGCAGCATCGTCGATCCGGTTTTCACCATCGTCGCCTATTTCTTCATCATCACCGTGGTGTTGCAGATCATCGGCTCCTTCGTCCTTCCCGCGATAGAGGAATCCGTCAATTCCGATGGCACGATCAAACGAACCATGGGCCCGAACCTGATGATCGCCATGGGCGTGAAATACAGCCTGCTGGCGCTTTTGGCGCTTTGCGTTCTTTACATCCTTGCGGGTATGTTTACCCCGCTGGGCACGGTGGGCATCATCGGTGCGGTTGCGGCGCAGTTCGCGCCGGTCTGGATAGCGCTGGTCATCACTTTCCTTCTGTCAATCACCTACAAGCGCAAGCTGGGCCTTTATGGCAAACTGTTTGACAGCTTGATCGGCATGATCGGTTTCGGATTGCTGATGTTCTGGTTCTACACCGCGCTGTTTGTGGGCCTCTTTGACATGGTCGCCACGCTGGACCCGCTGACCCAGGCGTCTGGCATGAAGAACAAACTGCCCGGCACCCCGCTGCGTGGCGCCGAAGAGGGCCAGTATGCCTATTACCTTCTTGGCGGCGACAACCTGGCGCGCGACGTGTTTTCGCGCATGGTCTACGGCTCGGTGATCGTGATCGTGATCGCGCCCTTTGCCACGCTCTTTGCCTTCATGGTTGGCATTACCCTTGGCCTGCCCGCGGGCTATTTTGGCGGCAGGCTGGACGCGTTCCTGTCGTTCCTGGCCAACCTGGTCCTGGCCTTTCCGGTGATCCTGCTGTTTTACCTTCTGGTAACTCCGGAAATCGTGGCCACGGGCATTCCCAACTACATGGCCATGGTCCTGTTCGTGTTCCCGATCATCTTTGTCGGCGTGCTGCTGAACTCGCGATTCTACACACGCCCGAAACTGCGCACCCCGCTTTTGTCGGCCGTCCTGCTGGCAATGATCTGGATCTATCTGTCGGCGATTTCCGCTCCCGGCACTGCCATCAGCGTGCTGCCCGGGTTCATGGATCTCTTTGACATCAATTCCGGCATCCTGGTGGTGTTCGTGTCGGTGGTTTTCGTGAACTCGCCAACGGTGTTCCGGATCGTGCGCGGGCTGGTGCTTGATATCCAGACCCGCGACTATGTGGCAGCGGCCCAGACACGGGGCGAAGGCCCCTGGTACATTATGCTGTGGGAGATCCTGCCCAACGCACGTGGGCCGCTGATCGTCGATTTCTGTCTGCGCATCGGCTATACCACGATCCTTCTGGGAACTTTGGGTTTCTTCGGGCTTGGCCTGCCGCCCGAAAGCCCTGACTGGGGCACCACGATCAATGACGGGCGCAAGCTCTTGTCGATCTACCCCCATCCCGCGATCGTACCCGCGCTGTCACTGCTCAGCCTTGTGCTGGGGCTGAACCTGCTGGCCGATGGCTTGCGCGAGGAAAGCCTTAGGGATTGATCCTACTGGTGACCGGGGGGCCAGCCCCCCGGACCCCCCGGAGTATTTCCGGAACAATGAAGAGACAAAAGGGGCGCAAGGCCCACCGCTCCAACAGGGAGAACGGAACATGACAAAAATGGCGGAATATGACGGCCCGATCCTGGAAATCGACAAGTTGTCCATCTCGTTTTTCACCCGGTTGCGGGAAATCCCGGCGGTTATGGACTTTTCTGTCCGGGTTCAGCCGGGCGAGGCCGTGGGGCTTGTTGGCGAATCCGGGTGCGGCAAATCCACCGTGGCACTGGGCGTAATGCAGGATCTTGGCAAGAACGGCCGCGTTGTCGGGGGCACGATCAAGTTCAAGGGCCGCGATCTCAGCGAAATGAGCGATGCGGAACTGCGCGACATTAGAGGCAACGAAATCGCCATGATCTATCAGGAGCCCATGGCCTCGCTGAACCCTGCGATGAAGATCGGCAAGCAGTTGATGGAAGTGCCGATGATCCATGAAGGCATCGGCGAAAATGACGCCTTCCAGCGCGCGCTGGAAGTGGTAACGGATGTGCGCCTGCCCGACCCGGAGCGGATGCTGAACTCTTTTCCCCATCAGCTTTCAGGTGGCCAGCAGCAGCGTATTGTCATCGCCATGGCACTGATGTCGAAACCCTCGCTGCTGATCCTTGACGAGCCCACCACCGCGCTGGATGTGACCGTCGAGGCGGCGGTTGTCGAACTGGTCAGGGATCTGGGCAAGAAATACGGCACCTCCATGCTGTTCATCTCGCACAACCTTGGCCTGATTCTGGAAACCTGCGACCGCCTGTGCGTGATGTATTCCGGCGAGGCGGTGGAACGGGGCAGCATCGAGGACGTGTTCGACAATATGCAGCACCCCTATACTCAGGCGCTGTTCCGCTCGATCCCGCTGCCCGGCGCCGACAAGAACGCGCGCCCGCTGGTGGCGATCCCGGGCAACTTCCCCTTGCCGCACGAGCGCCCGCCAGGCTGTAATTTCGGCCCACGTTGCGATTATTTCGAGGAAGGGCGATGTGATGCGCAGGACATTCCGATGGTGAATGTCAAGGGCTTCGAACGTCATTCGACCCGCTGCCTCAAAAGCGAGGAAATCGATTGGGACGCGCCGCTTACGTTGGCCGAAACCAAGGAGAAGGGCGAAATTGGCAAGGTTGTTCTCAAGATGGACAACCTCAAGAAATACTACGAGGTCGCTGCAAACGCCCTGTTCGGCGGCGGCGGCAAGAAAGTGGTCAAGGCCAACGAGACCCTTTCCTTCGAGGCGCGAGAAAGCGAAACCCTGGCCATCGTGGGTGAATCCGGCTGTGGCAAATCCACTTTTGCCAAGGTTTTGATGGGGCTGGAAACCGCCACCGAGGGGACAATCCTGCTGGACGGCAACGAGATTCAGAATACCCCGATCCAGAAGCGGAACACCAAAACAGTGGCCGATGTGCAGATGGTGTTCCAGAATCCGTTCGATACGCTGAACCCGTCGATGACCGTGGGCCGCCAGATCATGCGCGCGCTGGAAATCTTCGGCATCGGCGACAGCGAGATCGGCCGACGCAAAAGGATGCTGGAACTGCTCGACCTTGTGAAACTGCCCCGCGCCTTTGCTGATCGGATGCCGCGCCAGCTTTCCGGCGGTCAGAAACAGCGCGTTGGCATCGCCCGCGCGTTTGCCGGGGGCGCGCGGATCGTGGTGGCGGACGAACCCGTCTCGGCGCTCGATGTGTCGGTTCAGGCCGCCGTGACGGACCTCCTGATGGAAATCCAGCGCGAGGAAAAAACCACTCTGCTGTTCATCTCACATGATCTCTCCATCGTGCGGTATCTCAGCGACCGCGTGATGGTCATGTATCTCGGCCATGTGGTCGAAATGGGTACCACGGATCAGGTCTTCGCCCCCCCCTACCACCCGTATACCGAGGCGTTGCTCTCGGCTGTGCCCATCGCGGACACGTCGGTGCAAAAGGAACATATCGTGCTCGACGGCGACATCCCCTCGGCGATGAATCCTCCGTCTGGCTGCCCCTTCCAGACGCGCTGCCGCTGGAAATCCGAGGTGCCGGGCGGATTGTGCGAACAAGACGTGCCGCCAGTCCGCCAGTTGGGCGGCGGCCACCAGGTCAAGTGTCACCTGGCCGATGATATCCTGGCACGCATGACCCCGGTCATCAAGGTCACCGCCGAGTAGCAACCCGCGCCCTGCCCTTCTTTTGGCCCCAAATATCCCGGGGGGGCCGCCCCACGGGGGCGGCGGGGGCAGAGCCCCCTCCCCGGTTCCAGACAGGTTCCCAATGTCACGTTTTGCCCCCCTGCCCGATCCTCCCTATTATGCGGTCATCTTCACCGCACAGCGCACCGAAGCCGATCACGGATATGGCGCCATGGCCGACAGGATGATGGCGCTTGCCGCCGATCAGCCTGGCCATATCGGCGTCGAATCTACCCGCGACGCCGACGGGCTGGGCATCACGATCAGTTATTGGACGGACGAAGCCAGCCTCCTGGCCTGGAAAGCCCAGGCCGAACACCTGCTCGCCCAGAAGCTCGGCAAGACTCGCTGGTACAGCCACTACACGTTGCGCGTGGCGCGGGTCGAGCGGGCCTATTGCGGTCCCGACGGGCGCTAGTTTTCCAACAGACCCTCGTATCGCGCGTCCGTCAGGGTCTTCAGGAAGGCCACAACTGCATCGATTTCCCGCTCTGTCAGCGCCTGCCCACGAGTCAATTCCCCTACCGCCAGTGTCTGGAAAGTCTCGGGCATGCGCCACGTCCTCCCGGTTTCGGGGTTGGTCTGCCATTTCTTCCGCGAGGACTGATATTTGTTATAAAACCGCACCGCTGTGCGCAAGTCGGCGAACACGCCGTTATGCATATACGGCCCCGTCACTGCCACATTGCGCAAACCCGGCACGCGAAACCGGCCGGCCTCGGCCGGATGATCCACCGCCGGATTTCCCAGCAGTCCCGGATCGCGCCCCACCATGCCGTTGCCAGCCCGTGCCGCCGTGTTCACCGGCACGCCGATATTGTGGTACTCAAAACTGGTGAACGGCTCGCGCCGATCCTGCGCCGATGCGCTCAATTGATGGCACAGGCTGCAATTCGTCGCCTCCGGATCGAAAAACAAATCCCGCCCGCGCGCCTCCTGCCGGGTCAATTCCGCTTCGCCCCGCAAAAACCGGTCATAGCGCGAATCGAACGGCGCCAGATCCGGCATACGCTCAAAAGCCGCCAACGCCCGCGTCATCGCCGCAAAGGCCGCGTCGTCGTCTGACAAGACGCCCAGCCCAAACAATGCCTCGAAGGCGCGCGTATAGGCTGCGTTCTCCGCCAATCGTTCCCGCACTGCCGACTTGTCAGGCAACCCCATCTCGATCGGGTTCAACACCGGCCCACCGGCCTGAACCTCCAGCGTCGCCGCGCGCCCGTCATGAAACAGCCCGCCCACATAACGCCCTGCCCAGGTGCGCTGGAACGGCGGCACCAGCGCCACATATCCCAGCGCGGGGGCGTTGCGATCTCCAAGCGAGACCCCGTCATCGCCCCGCGACACCGCCGCGCCGCCCGGGTCGGAAAACCCGCGCGCCGGATCATGGCAACTGGCACAGGACTGGGTGCGATTCTGGCTCAGATCGGGATCGAAAAACAACGCCTCGCCCAAACCGCTCAGCGTCACCGGCGCCGGATCAGACGCGGGCTCTGCCAGGGCAACAGCCACCGCCGCCAACAAACCCGGGAATATCGCCATCAGCCGCATCTGCCAGGACTCCATACGAAAGCTCGCAAGCAGACCTAGCAGGTTCCGGAAACGTGGAATTGATATCCGTCAACCCGGCGGCATGTTCACAGCCCCAGGATAACGCGCACGTAGTTACGGGTTTCCTTGTAGGGCGGCACACCGCCATATTTCTCCACCGCCTCCGGCCCCGCATTATAGGCTGCCAGTGCCAGCCGCCATGAACCGAACTTGCGGTATTGCTGGCTCAGATAACGCGCGCCGCCTTCAAGATTCTGCTGTGGCACCAGCGGATCCACCCGCAACAGGCGCGCGGTCTCGGGCATCAACTGCGCCAGCCCCAGCGCGCCCTTGCTGGACTTGGCGTTGGCGTTCCAGCCGGATTCCTGCTGCACCAGCTTCAGGAACAAATCCACCGGTACACCATGCAACAACGCCGCCTTGCGTGCCATGTCCAGATAAGGGCCGTCATACTTGCCCTGATAGCTGCCATCGCCCCATTTGGACGGCGTATAGATCGGCGCGGGTTTCAGCCGGACAGAGCTGTTGTATTGTTGAGAAGCGCGCCCATCCAGAAGCTTGGTCTGGTTCTTGAACAGCCGGGCCTGGGATTTCGTGGAAAACGCGGTCTGTGCCCATACCGGGCCCACCATCAGCGCGGCCACACCCACTGTTGCGATCACTTTCCAAGACATGCCAAGCCTGCCCTTGTCCTCGTTTCGCGCGGTTATAAACCATTTTCAGTGGATTTTTCCAACACTATCCGTCACGGCCGGTGTCGGGCGGCACGTTTCCGCGCCCAACTCCGCGCCCGGCCTGACGCGGAGATGGGCGGGTTTTCTCAAGAATCGGCTTCCCATTGGCGGCGCGCAATGGTGTATGGTGGCCGGAACAGAAATCGACACAGAATCTTTCGACGGGAGAATGGGCGCATGGCCGGATCGGTGAACAAGGTAATTCTGGTGGGCAATCTGGGGCGCGACCCCGAGGTGCGCAATTTTCAGAATGGCGGCAAGGTGTGCAACCTGCGCATCGCCACTTCGGAAAGCTGGAAAGACCGAAACACGGGCGAACGGCGCGAAAAGACGGAATGGCATTCCGTCGCGATCTTTCAGGAAGGTCTGGTCCGCGTGGCCGAGCAATACCTGCGCAAGGGCTCCAAGGTGTACATCGAAGGCCAGTTGCAAACCCGCAAATGGCAGGACCAGTCCGGCCAGGATCGCTACTCGACCGAGGTCGTGCTTCAGGGCTTCGGCGGCACACTGGTGATGCTCGATCCGCGCGGCGGGGGCGGCGATCAGGGCTTTGGCGGCGGCTCTCAGGGCGGCAGCTATGGCGGCGGCTACGATCAGGGCGGCGACAGCTCCTATGGCGGCGCTCCCAGCCAGGGCAGCCCGGCGCCGTCGCGCGATCTGGACGACGAAATCCCGTTCTGATCCTTTCCGGGGGGCCAACATGACCGACATGCCAGCCTTTGACCGCGCGCTGGAGGCGCGGCTGGTTGCCTATTGCTCGATCGACAGCCAAAGCGACGAGACCTCCGCCAGCCAACCCAGCACGGCGATCCAGATGGACATGCAGCGCCATCTCGTGGACGAGCTGGAACGGATCGGCGCGCAGGATGTCACGCTGACACCCTATGGTGCCGTGCTGGCCACGGTTCCGGCCACCGCGCCGGACGCCCCGACCATCGGCTTTTGCGCGCATGTCGACACCGCACCGCAATTCAACGCCACCGGTGTTAAACCGCGCGTGTTTCGCGGCTGGGACGGCAACGACATCACCTATCCCGATGCTCCGGACCTGAGCCTCAGCGCGAACGGCTCTGCCTATCTGGCGCAAAAGATCGGGCATGACATCGTGACGGCCTCGGGCCTCACGCTGTTGGGCGCGGATGACAAATCCGGTGTCGCCATCATCATGACACTGGCTGAACACCTGCTGACAACACCGGGCCTGAACCATGGCCGTGTCCGGCTGGCCTTTACCCCCGATGAAGAAATCGGGCGCGGTGTGGACCCGCGCCTGCCCGATGATTTCGGTGTCGATTTCGCCTATACGCTGGACGGCGCGCGCCTGGGCGAGATCGAATACGAAAGCTTTTCGGCCGACGCCGCGCAGGTTTCCATCACCGGCATCTCCGCCCATCCCGGCTATGCCCGGGACAAGCTGGTCAATGCCCTGCACGTGGCCGCCCATATCGTCGCCGCGCTGGATCAGCCGGGCGAAACCCCCGAAACAACTGACGGGCGCGACGGGTTCATCCATGTCTACAAGCTCGAAGGCGGTTCGTCCGAGGCGAGGATCGGTCTCCTTTTGCGCGATTTCGAACGCGACGGCCTGGAACAGCGCGCAACCAGACTGCGCGCCGCCTGTGCCGCCGCCCAAGCCGCCTTTCCCGGCGCACAGGTTCGCTGCGATATCACCAAACAATACCGCAACATGCGCTACTGGCTGGAAAACGACATGACCCCGGTCGATCTGGCGCGCACTGCGGTGCGCGACGAAGGCCTGACTCCCCATTCGGTGCCGATCCGGGGCGGCACGGACGGATCACGCCTGACCGAACTGGGCGTGCCCTGCCCCAATCTGTTTACCGGGATGCAGGAAATCCACGGCCCGCTGGAATGGATCAGCGTTCAGGACATGGCCGCGGCCACGCGCGTCTGCCTTCGCCTCATCCAAATCGCCGCCCGGTAGGCGCGGATTGCACACCGCGCGTCCGGGTCGCCTTCCGACACCCTGGCCTCAGCGGCGGGCCAGCTCCTCCCGCAACAGCCCCAGAACCGCATCACGTGGCACATCCGCCGTGACAAATGCCGCACCGATCCCGCGCGCCAGAACAAACCGCAACTGCCCGTCCACCACTTTCTTGTCCTGCCCCATCAGCTCCAGCAGCCCTTCGGCATCCGGCAGGTCTCCGGCGATGTCTTTCAGATCCACCTTCATGCCCATCTCGGCAAGGTGCTGACGCACCCGGCTCGGGTCTTCCTGCGCACACAGGCCCAATCGGGCCGACAGTTCAAACGCCAGCGCACAACCAATCGCCACGCCCTCGCCATGCAACAAGCGCGTGCCATAACCCGTCGCGGCCTCCAGCGCGTGACAGAACGTGTGGCCCAGGTTCAGCAGCGCGCGATCCCCCTGCTCGGTCTCATCGCGCATCACGATCTCGGCCTTCATCTCGCAAGAGCGTTTTACCGCCGCGATCCGCGCCGCCATATCCCCGGCAGCCAGCGCCGGGCCCTGCGCCTCAAGCCATTCAAAGAACGCATTGTCGCCAAGCAACCCGTATTTCACAACCTCACCATACCCGGCAAGGAAATCGCGCGGCGTCAGCGTGCCCAAAACCGCCGTATCCGCCAGCACCAAGGCCGGTTGGTGAAAAGCCCCGATCAGGTTCTTGCCCTGCGTGGAATTGATCCCGGTCTTGCCCCCCACCGAACTGTCCACCTGCGCCAAAAGCGATGTCGGAATCTGCACGAACCCCACGCCGCGCCGCAGAACGGCAGCGGCAAAACCGGTCAGATCCCCGATCACCCCGCCACCCAGAGCCACCACCAGATCACGCCGCTCCACCTTCTGCTCCAGCAACCATTCGACGGCGCGCTCGAATTGCGGCCAGCTCTTGGTGCTTTCCCCGGCTGGCAAAACCAGTGCCTCGCAGGCGATGCCCTCATCCGCCAGCCCGTCGCGCAACGCCTCCAGATGCAGCGGCGCCACGTTTTCATCGGTGATCACACATACCCTTTTGCGCGCCAGACCCGGCCCGATCAGCACGCCCGCCTCGGCAAGCAAGCCGGGGCCGATATGAATGTCATAGGCCCGCTCGCCCAGACCCACATGAACCGTTTCACGCATCGTCACACCTCTTTCAACACGTCAGGCCGCGTCTTCAGCGCGTCAACCACCCGGTCCGCCGTTTGCTCGATGGAACAGCCCGCTTCCGTCTTTACCGGCAGATCCGCCAACGCGTAAACCGGCACCCGCGCGGCATAGATCTGTTCCAGCGTTCCGCGCGGATTGGCTGTGCGCAACAGGGGGCGCGTATCCTTGTGCTTCACCCGGCTCCACAGCAAATCGATATCTGCATCCAGCCACACAGCGACCCCCAGATCCGAGATCATCGCCCGATTGCCCTCCGCAAGATAGGCCCCGCCCCCCGTCGACAGGATACCGCGCTCGCTTTCCAGCAGGCGTGCGATCACGCGGGCTTCCTTCTCGCGGAAAAAAGGTTCGCCATCGCGCGCAAAAATCTCGGCAATGGACATGTTGGCGGCTTTTTCAATCTCGGCATCCGAATCCAGGAACGGGACACCCAGCCGTGCGGCCAGCGCGCGGCCCACCGCCGTCTTGCCCGCGCCCATCATGCCCACCAGCACAACCGTTTTCTTCAGTTCCAAGCCCATGAACCGCCCATTTGCCGGCCCGATCGGCCAAGCCTTGCTCAAATTTCACGTTTCGGCATTGAATGACGTGATCTTGTGTAAAAGGCCAGTTATAAGTTGGAAAAAACGGGCAGGAAAATCGGGGAAAACAATGGGCAAACTGATCCGGGCGATTCTGGCGCTGGTGCTTCTGGCGGTGATTGCGTTGGTGATCTACGCCTATGTCGGGCCGATGTTCGGCGCGGATTTCTCTGCGCCGCAGGGCGAGATACGTATTCCGATGGAACTTGATGGCAAATAGCGCGCGCCTCAGCCCTGCCGCGCTGGCCCTGCTTCTTGCCGGTCAGCCGCTGACAGCGCAAGAGGCGCCGCTGTCGGCCATCGATTGGCTCAACCCCACCCCGACCGTGACCCTGGACATGGGTCTGCCCATCGGCGAAACCCCTGTGTCCGAAGGGGTGGCCACCCCCTCGGTAGATGTGACCTCGCTGGATCAGCAGGGGCGCGATTCCGTCGGCCTTCTGTCAGCCACCGTGACCGGCCTGCCCGCAACTCTCTGGTCCTATTCCTATGCCACGCGGCTGGCCGATCTGGTCTCGGACCAGCGCCCCGAAGTGCTCCCCGCGATGCAGGCGCTGCTATATACCCTGCTTCTGGCAGAGGCCAACGCCCCGCTTGACGCGGGTACGGCCAGCGAATTGCTGTTGGCGCGGGTCGACAAGCTGGTGGAAATGGGCGCGTTGGAACAGGCGGCCGCGCTTCTGGAACGCGCCGGGCCGGACACGCCTCAGTTGTTCGCCCGCTGGTTTGATGTGACCCTTTTGATGGGACATGAAAATGCCGCCTGTGAACGCCTCGTTGCCCAGCCCTATCTCGCGCCCGGTTACGGCGCGCGAATCTTCTGCACCGCACGTTCGGGCGACTGGCGCGCCGCGGCGCTTACACTGGACACAGCAAAGGCGCTGGGCCTCATCGATGACGAGCTTGACGCGCTGCTTTTGCGTTTTCTCGATCCGGATCTGTTCGAGGGCGAACCGCCCCCGGTCTCGCCTGGCCCACCCACGCCTCTCAAGTTTCGCCTGTACGAGGCGATCGGCGAAGCGCAAACCACCAGTTCTCTGCCCCGTCCCTACGCCCATGCCGATCTGCGTGACAATGTTGGATGGAAGGCCCAGCTTGAAGCCGCCGAACGCCTGGCGCGCACCTCGGCGCTGCACGAAAACCGCCTTCTGGGAATCTATAGCGAGCGCGCGCCCGCTGCTTCGGGCATGATCTGGGACAGGGTCGCCGCGATCCAGAGTTTCGATGCCGCCATGACCGCGCGCGACGTGTCCGCCGTCACCGAAACCCTGCCTGCCGCCTGGGCAGCCATGCAGCAAGTCAATCTCGCCGTTCCCTTTGCGCGGCTCTATGGGGCGAACCTGTTGTCGCTTCCCTTGCAGGGCGTAACCGCGACACTGGCACGTGACATTGCGCTTCTGTCCGGCGATTACGAACGCGCCGCCCTGTCCGGGCCGCGCGATTTCCTGGCCGGCCTCGCGTTGGGAATGCCGCCACGTCTGCCCCAGGATCGCACGCAACGCGCCATCGCCGAAGCGTGGCACGGCGCCGGCGTGCCTCAGGCCTTGTCCACCATGCTGGCCCGCGGCCAGTTGGGCGAAACCATCCTGCGGGCCATGTCGCTCATGGATGACGGCGCCGCCGGAGATCTGCGCGCCCTGACCGAGGCGCTGGCCACCTTGCGCGCTGTCGGACTGGAAGACACCGCCCGCCGGGCCGCGCTCCAGATCGCGCTTCTGGACACGCGCGGTTAGCCATGGACAACCTGCGCTGGATATCCACCTTCCTCGAAGCTCAGGCCGCCGAACTGGGCGCCGCGCAAAACACCCGGCTGGCCTATGCCCGCGATCTGCGCGACTTTTCAGATTGGGCGGACGGCAAGGCCATCGGCTTTGCAGCGATCCAACGGGCCGATATCGAATCCTACCTTGTTGACTGCGACGCCCAGGGGCTTGCCATGGCCACCCGCGCCCGGCGGCTTTCGGCCATAAAGCAACTCTACCGCTTTGCCTTCGAAGAAGGCTGGCGTACGGAAAATCCGGCAATCCAGATCAAGGGGCCGGGCCGTGCCAGGCGCCTGCCCAAAACGCTGGACGTGATCGAAGTTGACCGCCTGCTGGACGCGGCCCGCAGCACCGGGCGCACGCAATCGGACCGGCTGCGCAACACCTGCCTGATGGAATTGCTCTACGCCACCGGGATGCGCGTCAGCGAACTGGTCGGTCTGCCGGTCGCCGCGGCGCGGGGGGATCCCCGGATGTTGCTTGTCATGGGCAAGGGCGGCAAGGAACGCATGGTGCCGCTCTCGCCTCCGGCCCGCGCCGCTCTTGCTGCCTGGCTCAAGGATCGCGACACCACCGAAGACACCCGCCGGGCCAAGGGCCTCGCATCCTCGCGGTTCCTTTTCCCGTCTCATGGCAAGGCCGGGCATCTGACGCGCCACCGCTTTTACACGCTGATCAAGGAACTGGCCGTGGCCGGGGGCGTTTCGCCGGACAAGGTCACGCCGCACACGCTGCGCCACGCCTTCGCGACGCACCTGCTGGCCAATGGCGCAGATCTGCGCGCGATCCAGACCCTGCTGGGCCATGCCGACATCGCCACAACGGAAATCTACACGCATGTGCTTGATGAACGGCTGCGCGAACTGGTGCTGGGAAACCATCCCCTGTCGCGCGATCTGAAACGCTCGGGCTGACCGCCCCTTGATTGCGCCCCCGCCTGCCCCCATAACCCAACAGGTACAAACAGGTCAGGACCATGGACGCCACCACCGCCACATTCGACAGCGCATTCTGGATCACCGCCGGGGCCATCGTTGCCCTTCTGGTGCTTTCCGCCTTTTTCTCGGGCAGCGAAACCGCGCTCACCGCCGCGTCGCGCGGCAAGCTGCGCACACAGGCCGACAAGGGCAACCGCGGCGCCGAACGCGCGCTTGCCATCACCGAAGACAACGAACGCCTGATCGGCTCGGTGCTGCTGGGCAACAATCTCGTCAACATCCTTGCCGCGTCGTTGGCGACCGCGCTCTTTACCCGGGCCTTTGGCGAAAGCGGGGTGGCGCTGGCCACTCTGGTCATGACGCTTCTGGTGCTGATCTTTGCCGAGGTGCTGCCCAAGACCTATGCCATCACCGCGCCCGAAATCGCCGCTGCCCGCGTTGCGGGGATCATCGGGTTTGTCGTGCGCGTCTTTGCCCCGGTCGTGTCGGCCGTGCGCCTGCTGGTGCGCGGTGTGCTGCGCGTCTTCGGCGTGCAAACCGATCCTGACAGCCACATCCTGGCCGTGCGCGAGGAAATCGCCGGCGCGATTCAACTGGGCCATTCCGAAGGCATCGTCGAAAAAGAGGACCGAGACCGCATCCTGGGCGCGCTGGACCTGTCCGAACGCGCGGTCGAAGAGATCATGCTGCACCGGTCCGGCATCGAGATGATCAACGCCGACAGCGACCCGGCCCAGATTCTGGCCCAATGCCTTCAAAGCAATTACACGCGCCTGCCCGTGTTCAAGAACGAACCTGAAAACATCATCGGCGTCGTGCATGCCAAGGATCTGTTGCGCGCCATGCACAGCCAGATTTCCGAGTCCAGGGGCAGCCTGTCGGACCTGACCAATTTCGACATCACACAAGTGGCGAAAAAGCCCTACTTCATTCCCGAAACCACCTCGCTGGACGATCAGATGCGCCAATTCCTGCGCCGCCGGTCGCATTTTGCGCTGGTGGTGGACGAATATGGCTCGCTCCAGGGGCTGATCACGCTTGAAGACATTCTCGAAGAGATCGTGGGCGAGATCACCGACGAATTCGATCCCGACGCCGAACACCCTATCGGCAAGTCCGAAGATGGCCAGTTCCTTGTGGACGGCGCCATGACGATCCGCGACCTGAATCGCGCGACCGACTGGAACCTGCCCGATGACGAGGCCAACACCATCGCCGGGCTGGTGATCCACGAAGCCCAGATGATCCCCACCGTGGGACAGGTGTTTTCCTTTCACGGCTTCCGGTTCGAGGTGACGGGGCGCACCGCAAACCGCATCACCGCGCTCAAGATCCGCCCTCTTTGATCCCCGGCATATGGGACAGTGTTTGGGGTTTGATCCCATGGACCGGCAAGCCCCCTGCCACGTCTCGATTGCCGGAAACCATCCTGAGCTGAATTGGCGTTCGCGCCACGAAGGGCAAAGCCCCTTCACTTGTCGTGATGGGCACCCCGCCAAAAGATGGGCACCCCGCCAAAAATTGATAACATGTTCGGTAATCCGGCTTGCTCCCTGTAGGCCTCTGGCGCCACATGAGCGAAACCCGGTTCGGAGCGCGCGCATGAACAACCTGCAAGGCATATTTCTGGTGATCGGCGCAATGCTGGGGTTCGCCCTGGGCGATGTATTCGTCAAGCAGCTGTCCGCCACCCTGCCCACCGGGCAGATTCTTCTGACCATGGGCGCGGTTTCGGCAGTGATTTTTGCCGCGCTGGCCCGCGCCACAGGCGCCCGCGTGACCGCGCCAGCCGCCTGGAGCCCGATTCTGGTGTTCCGGGCCGTCACCGACGGGTTGTCCGCCCTGTTCTTCATGTCGGCGCTGGCCTTCAACGAGCTTTCCATCGTGGCCTCGGTTTTCCAGACGCTGCCGCTGGTCATAACGCTGGGGGCTGCCCTGTTTCTGGGCGAAAAGGTCGGCTGGCGCCGATGGAGCGCGATTTGTATCGGCTTTCTTGGGGTGCTGCTCATCATCCGCCCCGGTCTGGATGGGTTTGACCCAAATGTCCTTCTGGTTCTGGGCGCGGTGGTCACGATTGCCGCGCGCGATCTCATCACGCGGCGGGCCGATGTGTCGGTTTCATCCCATGTGCTGGCGGTGCAGGGCATGACGGCGCTGTGTATTGCCGGAGCCATTCTGCTGATGTTCGGCCCGCGCGATCTGGCCCCGATGCCTGTCCCTGTGCTGGGGCTTCTGGCCGGGGCGGTCGTGTTCAACGCGCTGGGCTATTGGGGCATTGTCACCGCGATGCGGGTGGGCGAGGCGTCAATCGTCGCGCCGTTCCGCTATTCACGGCTCATTTTCTCGGTTGCGGGTGGCATGATCGTCTTTGGCGAACGCCCGGACGCGCTTACCTATTCCGGCGCGGCGCTGGTCATCGCCTCGGGTCTTTACACATTCCTGCGCGAACGTCGCCAGGCGCCCGGCGGCCCCTGACCGTCCGGCGCCACCCCGGCTTAGGGTCAGGACCCATTAATCTTGCGCCACTGGTTTGACAGATTTGCTGTCTGGCTACGTACAATGCCGCAGGAATAGTGGTTCTATTTCAAGGCATTGAAAGGACGTCAGGCGGCAAATCCGTCAAATCCGTAGGACGCCAAATCCACTTCATTTCAGCGGCTTGGCACGCTTGGAAATAGAGCCACTATTTCCGGCGCGCGCCAAACCCCCGATATTTCGTGGATTTGGCGCCAGTGGTGCAGGATTAATGGGTCCTGACCCTAATGGTCGATCAGCGGGAATTCCACCCAGAACGTGGCGCCTGCTTTCTCGGTATTGAAGAAACCGATCGTCCCGCCCATGTCATGCGCCATGCGCTGCGAGATCGGCAAACCCAACCCGGTGCCCCGCACCGTGCGCTTGTCATCCGACTGTCCCTGCGTGAACTTGCGAAACATGCGCCCTTCCAGCTCGGGCGGCACCCCCGTGCCCTGATCCGTCACCGATATCCGCAACGCCCGGTTCCTGAGCCGCACCTGAAGGCGCAGGCTGCCATCATCCGGTGAAAACTTGGCGGCGTTCGACAGCAGATTGGCCAGGATCTGGCCCAGCCGCGCCGCGTCCACATGCAGCACCGCCCCGGCAAGCCGCCCGGGCATGTCGATCACCAATGCCTGATCCGGCTTCAGATAGCCCTCCATGGCCGCTGCCGCATCCTGAATAATCGGCCCTACCAAAGCGTTGTCCATCTCGTATTTCAAGGCGCCGGCTTCCAGCGATTTCAGATCCAGCAAGTCATTGACCAACGCCAGCAACGTGTCACAGCCCCGCTCCGCCACGCCCAGCATCTTGCGGGCCGGGTCGCTCACCGGCCCGATGCCGCCGCTGTTGACCAGCTTGATCGCCCCCATGATCGAGGTCAGCGGCGTGCGCAGCTCGTGGCTGACCGTGGACAGGAACTCGTCCTTCTGCTGCTCTGCCTTCACGCGGTCGGTGATATCCGAACACTGGAACAGGAACCGCACATTCTCGTCCTTGTCGAAAAACCGCACCCCCTTGACCAACACATGCCGCCGCGACTTGTCCTTGCACAACAGCGCCGTTTCAAAGGTGATGTCTTCGGTCTTGCCGGAATAGAATTCCTGTTTGCGGCGCACTTCGTCCGGGTCCATGTCAAACCAGACCAGCTTCATCAGATTCATGCCCAGAACCTCGGTCTGCGTATATCCCAGCATGTCGCTGAATACGCGGTTGCAATCCTGAACCCGGGCATTTTCGGAAAACACGGCCATGCCGACCGGCGAGTATTTCAGCATGAGCCGGTTGCGCTCGTTGGTTTCCATGGCGATCCGGCGCGTGGTTTTCTCGGCGGTCACATCCACATGCGTGCCCGCAAGCTGAAGCGGTCTGCCGTCCTCGCTCCACTTGATGATACTTGCATTGGTCTCGATCCAGACCCAGTGACCGTCGTCATGGCGCAACCGGACCGTGCTCTTGTTGTGGGGCACCCGCCCTTTCATCACCTCCCGGTCAAGCGCCTGCATCCGGTCCCGGTCGTCGGGATGCAACCGCTTCAACCACTCGGTCTGCGGCTCGATATCCGCATCCGGCGCCAGCCCGATCATGGTTTTCCAGGTCGGCGAAACCCGGGACTTGCCCGTTTCAAGATCGATGTTGAACAATCCAACACCCGAGGATTCCAGGATTTCAAATACCGTATCCGTGTCCAGCAACATTGACGATCCCGCCCGGTGTCCTGCACCGTCGCCCTGTCCGGCGCGGCTGCGCCTTGTGTTGCTGTTATCCTCACGGGCATCGCTCATAGCCAACCTGCCATCTCATTGCCCTGGCGAAGTCGATCCGCCAGATTGTGCCCCCCCGGATGTGTTCAAGCGTAACAAACTTCAGGGATGTATCAATGCCCGGCTTTTCAACTTCTCGTATATTTTTCCGCGCCCATCTTTCCGGCAACACTTGCGCGCAATTCCGGCGCGCTCCGTGCCACGCCCCACCATCGCGCCAACATGTCGCTGTCAGCGCTAACGCGCGCCCAATTTGCCGTTAGCGCTATCATTGCCGGTTTACTTTCCCCCCGCCCCTGCTATAGCTGCGCGCAAACCTTTGGCCATTTCAGGGACCGCACCATGAGCACCATTATCGATATCCATGCCCGTGAAATCCTCGACAGTCGCGGCAACCCCACCGTCGAAGTCGACGTGATCCTCGAAGACGGCACCATGGGCCGCGCCGCCGTGCCCTCGGGCGCCTCCACCGGCGCGCATGAGGCCGTTGAAAAACGCGACGGAGACAAGTCCCGCTACATGGGCAAGGGCGTTCTGGAAGCCTGCGCCGCCGTCAATGGCGAGATCGCCGAGGCGCTGGTGGGCATGGACGTGACCGAACAGGTTGCCATCGATGCCGCGATGATCGAGCTTGACGGCACCCCCAACAAAAGCCGCCTGGGCGCCAATGCCATCCTGGGCGTCAGCCTTGCCTGCGCCAAGGCGGCGGCCGATTTCACCGCCCAGCCGCTGTTCCGGTATGTCGGCGGCACCTCTGCCCGTGTCCTGCCGGTGCCGATGATGAACATCATCAACGGTGGCGAACACGCCGACAATCCGATCGACATTCAGGAATTCATGATCATGCCCGTTTCGGCCGCAAATATCCGCGAGGCCGTGCGCATGGGCGCCGAAGTGTTCCACACCCTGAAAAAGGAACTGTCCGCCGCCGGCCTGTCCACCGGCATCGGTGACGAAGGCGGGTTTGCCCCCAATATCGGCTCCACCCGCGCGGCGCTCGATTTCATTCAGTCCTCGGTCGAAAAGGCCGGATACAAGCTGGGCGAAGACATCTACCTGGCGCTCGATTGCGCCTCGTCCGAATACTACAAGAACGGCAAATACGAGCTGAAGGGCGAAGGCAAATCGCTCACGTCGCAGGAAAACGCCCAATACCTGGCCGATCTGTGCGCCGATTATCCGATCATCTCGATCGAGGACGGCATGGACGAAGACGATTGGGAAGGCTGGAAACTGCTGACCGACAAGATCGGCGACAAGGTGCAACTGGTTGGCGACGATCTTTTCGTGACCAATCCCCTTCGCCTGGCGGACGGCATTGCGCAAGGCGTCGCCAACTCGATGCTGGTCAAGGTCAACCAGATCGGCAGCCTGACCGAAACGCTGCAAGCCGTCGAAATGGCCCACCGCGCGCGCTATACCAATGTGATGAGCCATCGCTCGGGCGAAACCGAAGATGCCACCATCGCCGATCTGGCCGTCGCCACCAATTGCGGCCAGATCAAGACCGGCTCGCTGGCCCGTTCCGACAGGCTTGCCAAATACAACCAGCTGATCCGCATCGAGGAACTGCTGGGCGAAACCGCGCAATATGCGGGCCGCTCGATTCTGAAATAGACACGGGCACATTGGGCCTTCTGACACCCCGCGCACCCGCGCGGGGTTTTGTCTATGAAATCCCTTCCACCAGGATCAAATCGGTTTCCGCCGCCTGTTCACGCACCGCCCGCGCCGCCGTGTACGCATCAGATTCATAAAACCCGCGCGCCTGTGCAAGGCTGTCGAACTCGATGACAATGGACACGCCCCTTGCCCCGCCTTCGCGGTGATCGATCTCGGGATTTCCAACCAGAACCCGCCCGCCGTAATCGGCGATTGCCGGCGTGGCCATACGGCGGAACTCTGCGAATTTTTCGGTGTCATGCACCCGGATATGGGCCACCAGATAACCTTTGGGCATGTTTCCCCCTGTATTACGGTCAATGTGTGGTTGGTTTGCGGGCCGCCGCATAGGCGTCGGACTCAAAGAACCCGCGCGCCTGTGAAATACTGCCAAACCGCACCACCATCATCTGCGGCGCTTTGTGCGCGGCCCCGCCTTGCGCCCGCGCCGATGCCACGTGTTTCCCCTGAAACGCATCAACCACTGGCTGGGTTCTTGTACGATACTCATCAAAATCCGCGCTGCCTTGCTCCCGCGAGCGCGCCACCATATACACAAACGTCATTGCAAAACCTTTTCACCAATTACCCGCCCAGCATACACCAAACGCGCGTCATTTTCACCCTCACCGCCCGATGCCGGGCCGTCCACTCACGAACCCACTGGCCTTATGTGATAAAATCGGAATGACCATGACCGCTGCCGAGATCATTTCCCGCCTGAACCTCGCCCCCCATCCCGAAGGAGGCCACTACCGCCAAACCTGGGCCGCCCCCGCCACACCCGGCGCGCGCCCTTCGGCAACCGCGATCTATTTCCTGCTGGCCGCCGGGGAATACTCGCACTGGCACCGCGTCGATGCCACCGAGATCTGGCTGTTCCATGCCGGCGCGCCGCTTGTGCTGTCCCTGTCGGATACCGATCATGGCCCGGCGCGCGACCACCTGCTGGGCCCCAACCTTGCCACAGATCACGCGCCACAAATGATCGTGCCCCCGCATCACTGGCAATCCGCCCACAGCACCGGCGACTGGACCCTGGTCAGCTGTACCGTGTCGCCCGGCTTTCAGTATTCCGGCTTCACCCTGGCCGAACCCGGTTTCGACATTCCCCGCGCACCAAAATCCTGATGAGGGCAGGTTAGTCCGGCACGCTCACCGTGCCCCCGCCCACCAGCGCCCGCACCCCGGTTGTCGTGGGACAAGAGGTGGGCAGCCCCCGCGCCACCCGCACCGCCAGATAGGCAAAGGCCTGCGCCTCCAGCATATCCCCATCCAGGCCGACATCCTCCACAGGCGCCACCGGACAATCCAGCGATACGGACAGCATTTCCATCAGCACCGGGTTCAGCCGCCCGCCCCCCGTCACCAGAACCCGCCCGGGCGGCGCGGGGCAATGCTGCATCCCCTGCGCCACCGCCGCGGCACACATCGCCGTCAGCGTCGCCGCGGCATCCGCGTCCGACAACTCGCTCACCAATTCTATCATTTCTGAAAAATCGTTCCTGTCCAAAGACTTCGGAGGCATTCTTGAGAAATACGGCTCCGCCAGAAACAGTTCCAGCGCCCCGGTTTCCACGCGCCCGCGCGCCGCGATCCGCCCGTCCTCGTCAAACGCAATCCCCCGTCGCTGGCGCAACAGATCATTCAGCGGCGCATTCGCCGGCCCCGTATCAAACGCCAGCAACGCGCCGGCCTCCTGCGCCGCCGCCTTGCGCGGGTCCACCCATGTCAGGTTGCCCACCCCGCCCAGGTTCAGGAATGCCAGCGGCGCCGTCGCCCCCATCCAGCGCGCGCAGGCAAAATGGAAAAACGGCGCCAAAGGCGCGCCCTCACCGCCCAGCTTCACATCCGCGCTGCGGAAATCCCACACCACCGGCACCCCCAGTGCCCCGGCCAGAACCTGCCCGTCCCCCACCTGCAACGTCCCGCGCCCGCGCGGAGCGTGCGCCAGCGTCTGGCCGTGAAATCCCACCAGATCCACGCCCTCGAATTCTCCCAGAACCTCCCGATGCGCCGCCTCCACAACCTGCGCCGCCGCAGCCACCTGTGGCCCGTCCCATCGCCCCAGCGCCGCCATCAGCACCGCCTGTTCCTGACGCGTATAGGCCCGGTACCCGGTCTCGCCAAACCCGAGAATATCCTGCCCGTCCGTCACCACCACGGCCGCGTCCACCCCGTCCAGCGACGTGCCCGACATCGCCCCCAGCGCGCGCACCGGTCCACCCGTATCTGCGGCCTTCAACATGGCCTTTTCCTTCTGCTCATCCACCCCTATACACGGGCGCGACAAACATACGGGACGCAGACCATGACCTACCAGCCCAAATCGGATTTCCTTGCTGTCATGCTGGAACGCGGCTTTGTCGCCGATTGCACCGATTACGCCGGGCTGGACGACGCCCTGACCAAAGGCGTTGTGCCGGGCTATATCGGGTTTGACGCCACCGCCAAATCCCTCCATGTCGGCTCGCTGATCCAGATCATGATGCTGCGCTGGCTGCAAAAAACCGGACACAAACCGCTCACCCTGATGGGCGGTGGCACCACCAAGGTGGGCGACCCCTCCTTCCGCGCCGACGAACGCCCCCTGCTGACCCCCGATCAGATCGACGCCAACATCGCCGGCATCAAACAGGTCTTCGCCAAATATCTCAGCTATGGCGACAGCGATACCGATGCGCTGATGCTCAACAACGCGGAATGGCTCGACGATCTCAACTACCTGGAATTCCTGCGCGACATCGGTCGCCATTTCTCGGTCAATCGGATGCTCAGCTTTGAATCGGTGAAATCGCGCCTTGATCGCGAACAGTCTCTGTCATTCCTCGAATTCAACTACATGATTCTCCAGGCCTATGACTTCCTCGAACTCAACCGCCGCTACGGCTGTCTGGTTCAGTTCGGCGGCTCGGATCAATGGGGCAATATCGTCAACGGCATCGACCTCACCCGCCGCACCGATGACACCCGGATCTTCGGTCTCACCTCCCCCCTGCTCACCACGTCGGACGGCAAGAAAATGGGCAAATCCGCCGATGGCGCGGTCTGGCTCAATGCCGACATGCGCGCGCCCTACGAATTCTGGCAGTTCTGGCGCAACACCACCGACGCCGATGTCGGCCGTTTCCTCAAACTCTATACAGAGCTTCCGGTAGACGAATGTGACCGGCTTGGACAATTGGCCGGCTCGGAAATCAACACGGCCAAAGTCATCCTCGCCAACGAAGTGACAACCCTCTGTCACGGGGCGAATGCCGCCGCCGCCGCCGAAACAACCGCGCGCGAAGTCTTTGAAAAAGGCGGCGTGGGCGACGACCTGCCCACCCTCACCCTCACCGCCGCAGACCTGCCCGCCTCCATCGTGCAGCTGATCGTGAAATCCGGCCTCGCCAATTCCGGCAAGGAAGCCAAACGCCTGATCGCCGAAAACGGCGCCCGGATCAACGACGCCCCGCTCACCGACGCGGGCCTGATGATCGACGCGCCCGCGCTGTCAGCCCCAATCAAGCTTTCGGCGGGCAAAAAACGCCACGCGCTGGTGCAACTGACCACCTGACCGCGCCACAAGCACAGGTCCCTTCCTTCATTTTGCCATAAATACTCCGGGGGAGTCCCAGCCCCGCTGGGACGGGGGCGGCGCCCCCACGCCCTCGCGACGCCGCGAAACACTGGACAGAAGCCCTTTTCCCGCATTATCTGAACGTATGTTCATTTCATGACGCCAGAGGAGAGCCCCATGAAACTCGAAACCACCCGCGCCATCATCACAGGTGGCGCCTCCGGTCTGGGCGCGGCCACCGCCCGCCACTTTGCCGCCAACGGCGCCAGCGTCGCTCTGTTTGACCTCAACGAAGACCTGGGCACCGCCCTGGCCAGCGAACTGGGCGGCACCTTCCACAAGACCGATGTCACCGACGAGGCCAGCGTCGCCGCCGCCATTGCCGCCGCGCGCAAAGCCATGGGCACCATCACCGCCTGCGTGAACTGTGCCGGCATTGCCCCCGCCGCCACCACGCTCGGCAAGAACGGACCGCACCCTCTGCACACGTTCCAGCAAACCATCGACATCAACCTTGTTGGCTCCTTCAACGTCGCCCGTCTTGCTGCCCAGGTCATGGCCGAAAATACCCCCGAACCGGACGGCGCGCGCGGTGTGATCATCAACACGGCCTCGATTGCCGCCATGGATGGCCAACGCGGCCAGGCCGCCTATGCCGCTTCCAAGGGTGGTATCGTCGGCCTGTCGCTTCCGATGGCCCGCGATCTGGCCCGCTCCGGCATCCGCGTCATGGCCATTGCGCCCGGTATCTTCCTCACGCCGATGCTTCAGGGCCTGCCACAAGAGATTCAAGACCAGCTGGCCAATGATGTCACCTGCCCCAAACGGCTGGGCGACCCGTCCGAATATGCCCGCCTGGCCGGGTTCATCGTGGAAAACGGCTATCTCAATGGCGAGGTCATCCGCATCGACGGCGCGTTGCGGATGCAGTGAAAAACAATTGCCTCAGACCGGACGGCGCGGCATTTGCTCTGTCCGGTCACGTCCAGACGGGCCCACCCCCTCTCAGGACACCTTCCGCTGTCCCCCACCGGGCACCGCCTTTTGCCCAGGCTTCCGGCTCAGGCGTTCGGCAAGTCCCTCATCATTTCATGCCACTGGCCCCCACCATGCTCTGATGCGGAAGGCTTCGCATAGCAAAACCCGAACCTCTCATAAAGTGGCACATGATGCTCTCTGCACATGAGATGGATGGACTTTTTCCCGAGAGAGATCATACGTTTGACGAATTCATCCATAAGCGCCCCGGACAGGCCACGCCCCTGAAACACCGGATCCACCACAACGGACATGATCACCACATGCGCCGCCGCCGGATCATGCCCGATCAACTCCTTGAAATCGTCGTCAGACATTTCAACATCGTGGGCACAGCCGCTGTTGATAAATCCGGCAATCGTGGCATCGACTTCAAGAACCAGAAAGCCTTGCGGATAAGCGCCAATGCGCCTGGCGATCTTTTCAAACGTGGCCGCCTCTTCGCCGCCATAGGCCGCGGCCTCGATGTCGAAACAGCGCGACGCATCCGTTGGCACGGCATTGCGAAATCGTCGTATGGTCATGGCCCTGTTCTACTCGCCGGAAACGATATCACATGCTAACGGATCAGCCCCCAAGAAACCAGATTGCACGGGGCCGCCGCATCGCAAGCAATTCTTCCCCACGTCTCTTGCCTCATCCCCCGGCGTCCCTCACAACCGTGCCATGCCCCTCCAGAACCGCGTTCAACCGACCTCGGAGATCATCGCACACCCCGCGCGCGGGGCTTTCATGGGCAATCGTGGCATCCTGCACGATGAACATGGCCTGACCCGCCGCCGCTGGCGTCACAAGGCATGGGTCTGCTGCCTGACCCGTTTCAAGGGCCGTAAACGCCCGCTCATGGTCCCGGGGCACTACACGGAACTGTTCTTCCATGACGAGGCTGTCGCCCTCGCCGCTGGCCATCGCCCCTGCGGCGAATGCCGCCGAACTGCCTACCGAGCCTTTCTCCATGCCACCGGGCATTCCGGCTCCATCTCCGAATTCGACACCATTTTGCATGCGGCCCGCGCTATTCCGCGTCGCTTTACGCAACGCCGTTATGACGCCGAGGCCGCAACGCTCCCTGACGGCGCGTTCATCCTGACGGAAGCCGGCCCCGCCCTGATCTGGCACGACGCTGTTTGTCCCTTCCGCCCTTCAGGCTATGCCACACCGCAACCACGCCCCGCTGGGCACGTCACGGTCCTGACCCCATTGCCCTCTCTCAAGGCTCTGCGCGCCGGATACATCCCGCAAATCGGCCTTCCCGACTGAACCTTGCCAAAAAACCCATATCCGTCCACGCGCCATTTCGATCCGTATGCCTGGCGCCCAAGGCACCACCCGCTCCACTTTAAGCGCGAAACCTTACCAAACCCTTGCGCACGCGCGGTTAACCGCCGGTGCCCTGGATGTCCGAACCGATGCAATACCGACGCAATACCGACGTGCTGCCGACGCGCGACTCCCTGAAAAACAAGGGCGTTAACCTTTGAGTCTCTCAGGCTCCCGAATCTTCCGCCTTTTCCGCAAGTTCAAGCCACTCTTCCTCTGCTTCCGCCAGCGCCTTCTGGCGCTCCACAAGCGCTTCCGTCGCCTTCCGGAACTTCACAGGCTCCTTGGAGAACAATTCGGGATCGGCCATGAACGCTTCCAGCCTGGCAATCTCCGCCCCCAACCGATCCATCACCTCCGGCAATGCGTCCAGCCGGTGTTTCTCGGTAAAGCTCAAGCCCTCCCTAGCTGCTTTCTCCTGCTTGACCTTCTCCGCTTTCGGCACTGTTTTTACAGCATTTTTTTCCGGAAAATCCTGCCCACGCTGACGGCGATAATCGCTCCATCCCCCGGCATAAATCACCGCGCGCCCAGTACCGTCCATCGCTACCGTTGTCGTGGCCACACGGTCCAGAAAATCCCGATCGTGGCTCACCAGAAGCACGGTGCCGTCGTAGTCGTCCAGCACCTCCTGCAACAGGTCGAGCGTTTCCACATCCAGGTCATTTGTCGGTTCATCCAGCACCAACAGGTTGCTTTCCCTGGCCATCAGCCTCGCCAAAAGCAGACGTGCTTTCTCACCCCCGGATAGAGACCTCACAGGCGCGCGCGCCTGCCGTTCGTCAAACAGAAATTCCTTAAGATAACCAACAACATGCTTGGGGTTGCCGCGCACCATCACCTGATCGGCCTTGCCCGAAACCCGCATCTCCGGATCGCCCGTCAGGCTGTCCCACAAGGACAACTCCGGGTCGAGCTTGCTGCGCGCCTGATCAAACACAGCCGGCAACAGGCCAGTGCCCTGTGTCACCGTGCCTTCATCCGGCGTCACCTCGCCCATCAGCATCTTGATCAGCGTCGTCTTGCCAACTCCGTTGGGTCCGACAAACGCAACCCGATCACCGCGCTGCACCGTGATCGAAAAATTCCGCACGATATGCTTGCCGTCAAAACACTTGGACAAACCTCTGGCATCAATCACTTTTCTTCCCGATTTCGGCCCCGAAGTCAAATCCAGCGCCGCCGCGCCTTGTCGCTGAATCATCGACGCCCGCACAGCCCGCAATTCTTTAAGCGCGCGCACCCGTCCCATGTTCCGCTTGCGCCGCGCGCTGATCCCCTCTACGGCCCACCGCGCTTCCGCCTTGATCTTGCGATTCATCTTGTGCCGCGCGGTGTCTTCCTCATCCCATATCTTGTCGCGCCAGGCTTCGAACCCTTCAAATCCCTTTTCACTTCGACGCACCATACCCCTGTCAATCCAGAGGGTTGCCCGCGTCAATTCACGCAAAAAGGCGCGATCGTGGCTGATCAGAACAAAGGCTGCCCGCGTTTCCTTCAGCTCTGCCTCCAGCCACCCGATCGCTTCGATGTCCAGATGATTGGTCGGCTCGTCCAGCAACATCAGATCATGCGCTTCGGCCATCAGCCGCGCCAGCGCCGCCCGCCGCCGTTCCCCGCCCGAGGCCGTCTGAACCGGTCGTGCTGGATCAAATTTCAATCCCTCCCCGGCTCGCTCCACCTTGTACATCTCGCCTGAATTCAGCCCCGCCGACGCAAAGTCTCCCAACGTGGAAAACCCAGTCATATCAGGGTCTTGCTCCATGTATCCCACGCTGGTTCCCGGCGGGACCACCATGTTGCCGTGATCCGGCTCCACCAGCCCGGCCATCACCTTCATCAAGGTCGACTTGCCCGATCCATTACGCCCCACCAGCGCCACCCGATCTCCGGGCTGCACCACAAGGTTCAGATCGTCAAACACCGGCTCCCCGCCAAAGGTCAGGGAAATGTCGCTCATCTGTAAAAGGGGTATACGTGCCATGTGCACCGGCTAAACCGCCGTGCCGATCCGGTCAACTGCCTTTCATTGTTCCCCAAATACTCAACTGGCAATCGCTCGCAACAGGCGCTTGCGCGCCGGGGGAATCGCCCGGATCTCCAATCCTGTAAACACGTGCAACGTGTTCATCTGCTGGTCGACCACGGCATGATCGCTGACCCATCCGCCCATCAGAAGATAGGAACGCAGCAGGGGCGGCATACGCAACTGCGCCAGCTTCGGGTTGGGCTTGCGCCGCAGCCGTGTCGCGAACCGAAATACATCGGGCGCCTTGACCTTCGGAAGCCACCGTTTGGGGGCGATGTGGCGGTCGCGCAGCATCGCAAAAGCATCCAGGTACTCCCGCGTGTCCGTTCCGGAAAAAGACGAGCACCCAAACAACATTTCCACATTGTTTTCATCCACATACGCGGTCATCGCGCCCCAGGCCACGCGCAGGATGTCTGGGTCTGTGCAATCAGGATCTATACAGAACCGCCCCATCTCGACCATCGGACCGTCAAATCTGCGCAATGCGCTCAGCTCGTAGAACTGCGCAGAATAGCTGCGCTCGATCTCACCCCCGCCGCTGAAAGTCAGAAAACGGAAACAGCAAACCAGCCTCCCGGATTCGGCCTCCTCGACCAGAATATGTGCACAAATCTCATCGAACGGGTCTGCGTCACGCCGCCCGCCATCTCCACCCAGAAACGCGCGCTGGCGCAATCGTTGCGCGGCGCCGATATCCTGCGGCGTCTGCGCCAGGCGCACGCAATACCGTCCCCTGCAAAGTGAAACCATGTCCGGCCCGCCCATCTGATGCGTTGCACTATACATGGGCGCAGGTAACAGCCGAGCGACAATTTCGCTTAGATACCAAAACCGGACGGGTCAAAATTGCCGATGCTGCCCAACAGTTGCTTGAGAAAGCTGACATTGCCCAGATTGCCATCTGTCACGCGCACCACCAGCGGAACTGCCCGTCCGTCTTCCAGACCGAACTGGCGTATGTTGCGCGCGATTCCGCGGTTATCGAAATCCACCGCCATCACCTTGCGCTCGATCACCTTCGGTTCGCGCGCGCCATAGGTTCTGACCCTGGAGCGCACGTAGTAAAAGCTGCCATCCTTCAACACCCCGCCCGCCGACGGCGACCCCAAGGTTTCGACCACGGTATCGCGTGTATCCACACCCAGTGTGATCGCCGCGATGTCCTCGTCCGGCGGCATGTAGCCGTGATTGCGGTACTGTGTCGTACAGGAAACCGCCACGATCAGCGCCATGCCGAAAAGTATCGATTTGATCGCCTTGCCGCCTCGTGCCATGCCTGCCCTCTTGCCTTGGCCTGTCCTGCCTTCTATCCCGCTTACAGAAGGAAAGCCCCCTGTTCAAGAATGGAAGCACCTGCCGATGCCTGCCAGATCCCGCCCCATCTCGTGTTTTCGCGTTGCCGACCTGCCACAGAACCGGCCCACGCGGTTCGAACTGCGCCCGGATCCAACATGGCTTGACGGGCTCACCAACGAGCTTGGCCTTCTTGGATTACGTAAATTGTCGCTGGTGGGCGGCATTACCGCAAGAGGCAAAACAGACTGGACCCTTCATGCGCGGCTGGGCGCCACAGTTGTGCAGCCCTGCGTCGTAACGCTTGCTCCCGTCACCACCCGGATCGACACGGATATCGTGCGCCACTTTATGGCGACGATGCCCGAATTGGGCGACGAGGAAGAGATCGAGATGCCCGAGGATGAAAACGCCGAACAGCTTGGGGCGCAGATCGATGTTGCTTTGGTCATGACCGAGGCGCTGGCTCTGCATCTGCCGCTTTATCCGCGGGCAAAAGGCGCGGAGATCTTCAAAACCGCCTTTACAGAACCTGGGATACAGGCGATGACCGACGAAGATGCACGCCCCTTTGCCGGCCTGGCCGCCCTGCGCGACAAACTGGGTGACAAGGACGAAAAATAGGGGGTTGCGTCGGGCGGAATTCGCAGTATTTTCGCGCGCTCATTGGAATTTAGAGTTGGACTCGGGCGCGCAGGTCGCGTAATGGCTCGGGACGCTCAGGAAATCGGGTGGAATGCGCTGTCATTCACCCCTGTAAATCGAAGGTTGCGACAATGGCTGTCCAGCAGAACAAAGTATCGAAATCGCGCCGCAACAACCGCCGTGCCCATGACGCCTTGGTTGCAGCGAACCCCAACGAATGCTCGAACTGTGGCGAACTGAAACGTCCGCACCACGTTTGCGCCTCTTGTGGTCACTATGATGACCGTGAGATCGTGGCCATGGTCGAAGAAGTCGATCTGGACGAAGACGCGGCTTAACTTTTTGGGACACGCGCCCGCATGTCAGGTTTGACTCATACAGCAAACCCGGGTGTCGGGCGCACTATTGTCTCTGTTGACGCCATGGGTGGCGATCGCGGGCCGGCAGCTGTTGTTGCCGGCATTTCGCATTCCGCCAGAAAGAACCCCGATATCGGGTTCATTCTGCATGGTGACAAGGCCAAGTTGGAAAAACTCGTGGCCCGGCGCAAATACCTTGCCGGACGGGTCGAGATTCGCCACGCGGACGATGTCGTGTCGATGGGCGACAAGCCCAGCCAGGTGATGCGGCACGGCAAGAATACATCGATGTGGTCGGCAGTCGACAGCGTGCGCAACGGAGAGGCCGACGCCTGCGTTTCCTGTGGCAATACCGGGGCGCTGATGATGCTTTCGGTGCTGCGCTTGCGCAAACTGCCCGGCGTCAGCCGCCCGGCCATCGCCGTGTTCTGGCCCTCGACCAACCCGCAAGGGTTCAACATTATGCTCGATGCGGGTGCCGATATCCGGGCCGACGAAAACGATCTGCTGCAATATGCGCTGATGGGCGCGTCTTATGCCCGCAACGGTATGGAAATTTCACGTCCGCGCATCGGTTTGTTGAATGTTGGCACCGAAGAGCACAAGGGGCGTTCCGAGCTCAAGCTGGCTAATGCCCTGATCGCCCAGAACGCCGAGGCCGCGAATTATGAGTATGTCGGATTTGTCGAGGGGCGCGATCTTCCAGGCAATGTGGCCGACGTGATCGTGACCGATGGCTTTACTGGCAACGTGGCGCTGAAGACCGGAGAAGGTATCGCCGGACTGATCGGACAGTTGCTGCGCGAAGCGTTCAAGTTCTCGCCCCTGTCCCGCCTTGCGGCACTTCTGGCCTATACCTCGCTCAACCGTCTGAACAAGCGGATCGACCCGCGGCGCGTGAATGGCGGCGTGTTTCTGGGGCTGAACGGAACCGTGGTGAAATCGCATGGCAGTTCGGATGCGACGGGTGTATCCTCGGCTGTGAAGCTGGCCTTCAAACTGGGCCACTCGGGCTTTTCGCAAAAGCTCGCGGCGCGGGTTGCATCCGCAGTCTCGCTGCCGCAAGATGCGCCGCAAGGCAGCGCAACAGACAACTAGCAAGGCATTGACATGACGACACGCGCCGTGGTGATGGGCGTAGGCCACTACTTGCCGGAACGGGTCGTACCCAATGCGGAATTTGAAAAATCGCTGGATACGTCTGACGAGTGGATTCGGTCGCGTTCAGGAATAGAGCGGCGCCATTTTGCCGCCGAGAATGAGACCACGTCGGATCTGGCGACGTTTGCCGCGCGTGCGGCGCTGGACAATGCCGGTCTGAGCGTTGATGACATTGATGCAGTTGTTGTCGCGACCTCTACCCCAGATCTTACTTTCCCGTCCGTGGCGACCATGGTGCAGGACAAATTGGGCATGACAAGGGGCTTTGGGTTTGACGTTCAGGCGGTCTGTGCCGGTTTCATCTTTGCCCTGACCAACGCCAACGCGCTGATCGTCTCGGGCCAGGCCAGGCGGGTTCTGGTTATCGGCGCCGAAACCTTCTCTCGCATCATGGACTGGACCGACCGATCGACTTGCGTGCTTTTTGGCGATGGCGCGGGCGCGCTTGTTCTTGAAGCTTGCGATGGCGCCGGCGACGTGACTGACCGGGGCGTTCTCTCCAGCGACCTTAATTCCGACGGCCGATATCGCGACATGCTTTATGTCGACGGGGGTGTTTCCACCACCGGAGACTCGGGCAAATTGCGTATGCAGGGCAATGCCTTGTTCCGTCAGGCGGTGGAAAAGCTTACATCCACCGCTCACGCTGCATTGTCCAAGATCGGGCTGGATGACAACGCAGTGGATTGGATCGTGCCGCATCAGGCCAATATCCGCATTATCCAGGGCACGGCGCGCAAGATGGGCGTACCGATGGAGCGCGTGATTGTCACAGTGCAGGATCACGGCAACACTTCCGCGGCATCGATTCCGCTGGCCATGTCTGTGGGTGTGACCCGTGGACAAATCAAGCGTGGCGATCTTCTGGTGGCCGAGGCCATTGGTGGCGGACTGGCCTGGGGCGCGGTCGTGTTGCGGTGGTAGGGGCAATACCGGCGGGTAACCCATTGGACTTCATTGCAATTAATCGCGCCTTCCCAGGCTGTTGTTATTGACTCGGAAATTCGCTTGGCCCTATGTTTTATGAAACATTGTTCAGGGGGAATTGGGAATGGCCGGAAAAACGTTGACGCGTATGGATCTCAGCGAAGCGGTCTTCCGCGAAGTTGGCCTTTCCCGCAATGACTCGGCCCAGCTGGTCGAAAGTGTGCTGGCCCATATGTCGGATTCATTGGTCGCGGGCGAGCAAGTCAAGATTTCATCCTTCGGCACATTCAGCGTGCGCGACAAGGCCGCGCGGGTTGGCCGCAATCCAAAGACCGGCGAAGAAGTGCCAATCAATCCCCGGAGGGTGCTGACATTTCGCCCGTCCCACCTGATGAAAGATCGCGTCGCGGCAGGAAACAAGAGCTAAGGCAGGACACCGGACATGGCCAAATCCCCGGACGCATTTCGCACAATCAGCGAAGTCGCCGAATGGCTCGATACCCAGGCCCATGTCTTGCGTTTCTGGGAAAGCAAATTCACCCAGGTCAAACCGGTCAAACGCGCCGGCGGGCGGCGCTACTATCGCCCACAGGACATGCTGCTATTGGGCGGCATCAAAACACTGTTACATGACGATGGCATGACAATCAAAGGCGCGCAGAAACTGCTGCGCGAAAAGGGAGTCAAATACGTCTCTGGCCTGTCACAGCCATTGGATGGTGAAGAAAGCACCACAGAGGAAATGGATGCCGTAGGCAAAATGGCAGAACCGATCCGCACTGAGGTGGCTGAAGCGGACTATCTACCCGAAAACGACGCTGTGCAAATGGCCGATGACGATCTGCCCGAAGTGGTCAGCATGTCCGACGAAGACGATGATCTGCCCGAACTGGACGCCGAAGATCTCAGGCAGATTGCCACTGCCGATGCGTCTTTCGAAACCGATTTGGACGACAACATCGAGGAAAGCCCAGAGCTGGCCTCGGAACAGTCCCAGGGCGGGGCCAGCGATCTGTTTGCCCATGCACAGGACACGTTGCACAGCGGCACGCCCGATGGGTCTGACGACAACGTGACGCCCTCACAAGATACGATTCCGGCCCTTATCAACCGTGTTTCCGAACAAACCTTGCGTTCCGGCGACGAAACACAAGGCGACAGCGCGGCGGCGGTCATCGACGAACCCGAAGACCGCGTGCCGATTCCGGAAACCGCGGCCGACGACACAACCGCCGAACGGTGCCCGTCGCCCCCCTCGCCCTATCTGCGCGAAGCCTTCATGCAGCAGCTTGCGCATACCACCCATATCGCGCCGCAGCACCGGGCCAAAGCCGCCCGGCTTGTCGCAGAACTGACAGCGTTGCGTGCCCACGCCGGTGAATGCGGAACCACCTGAGAAAAGTTGCGTTTTTGACTTGCTCCTGTCCGCAAATTCGCTATGTACAGCCCATCGTCGGGCTATGGCGCAGCCTGGTAGCGCGTCCGTCTGGGGGACGGAAGGTCGCAGGTTCGAGTCCTGCTAGCCCGACCATTCAAAACCGCCCGTGTGTCGCAAGGCCCGGGCGTTTTGCTTATCCGGGGAGAGCATCATGACCGGCGTATTGCCCAGCCAAACCATTGAAAAGATGCTGATCTCCGGAGAGATCACCACAACGCGCCCACCTGTGGAGGGGCAGGTGCAACCCGCCTCGCTGGATCTGCGCCTTGGCGAGGTGGCTTACCGCGTGCGCGCCTCTTTCCTGTCCGGCAAAGAGCGCAGCGTCGCCGAGCGGCTTGCGGAATTCGAGATGCACCGCATTGATCTGTCCGGCGGCGCGGTTCTGGAAAAGGGCTGTGTGTATCTGGTGCCGTTGATGGAGGGGCTGGCCCTGCCCGAGAGCGTGCAGGCTGTTGCCAATGCCAAAAGTTCAACCGGACGGCTGGATCTTCTGACCCGCACAATCACCGATGGCGGCACCGAGTTTGACCGGATCGCGCCCGGCTATACTGGCCCGCTTTATGCCGAAATCTGCCCGCGCAGCTTTTCCGTTCTCGTGCGCCCCGGCATGCGGCTGAACCAGATCCGTTTCCGTAACGGCCAAAGCGTGCTAAGCGACGCGGATCTTCACGTGCTGCACGAGCGAAGCCCCCTGGTGGATGGCGACGCCGTGATCGATGACGGGCTGGGGTTCTCTGTCGATCTGCGCCCCTCACAGGGTACGCTTGTTGGATATCGCGCCAAGCCTCATACCGGGGTGATCGACCTTGACAATATCGGGATTTACGACCCGGCGGAATACTGGGAGGAGCTGCACAGTTCGGATGGCAAGATCATTCTTGATCCCGGCGCGTTCTACATCCTTGTCAGCCGCGAAGCCGTCCACATCCCCCCCGCCTACGCCGCTGAAATGGCGCCCTTCCTGGCGATGGTCGGCGAATTCCGGGTACATTACGCGGGGTTCTTCGATCCCGGTTTCGGCCATGACGCCGCCGGCGGGGCTGGCTCACGCGGGGTGCTTGAAGTACGATGTCACGAAGCGCCTTTTGTACTGGAACATGGCCAGATTGTTGGCCGACTGGTCTACGAACGAATGGCCGAAGTGCCCGACCAGCTGTATGGCGCCGGAATCGCGTCGAATTATCAGGGACAGGGCCTGAAGCTTTCCAAGCACTTCAAGACATAGGGATAACCCTCAGAACTTGTTCATCCGCCGGGCCATGCGCATCGCCTGCCTGGCGCGTTTGGTGTTCTGCTGCTGCCCGCCACCCTGGCCGTTGCGCTGCTTGCCACGACCGGCGCTTTCGGGCGTTGACATCGCCTTCATGCCTGCCCGAATGCCCCCATTTACGGCTTTGCGAAAAAACATGCGCATGATCATGTTCATAAGTTGGTTGGCGTTCATCTTGGATTCTCCAATCCTGGTTGCGTTCCTAGATAGGCGCAAATTGTGCCCGAAATATGGCCAGGGTGCCGCAATACACCGGATTGTTCTCAATCTTCGAACAATTCGGACTGGCCTTCCACGTCTTCGGCCTCGTCCTCGGCGTCTCCACCCATGGGCATTGCGCCCGGCGGAGGACGGTTTTCCAGCAAACCGGCTGCCCGAAGTTCCTTGAGCCCGGGCAGATCTCGCGCACTTTCCAGCCCGAAATGGTCCAGAAATTCCCCGGTAACAACAAAAGTTACCGGACGCCCCGGGGTCATCCGGCGGCGCCCAAACCGGATCCATTCCATTTCCAACAACTGATCCACCGTGCCCCGGCTTACGCTGACACCGCGTATCTCCTCGATCTCGGCGCGGGTGACGGGCTGATGATAGGCGATGATCGCCAGGGTTTCGATGGCCGCCCGGCTGAGTTTGCGGGTTTCCACGGTTTCCTTCTGCATGAGAAACCCAAGATCCCCGGCCGTGCGCATCGCCCAGGCATCCCCCACCTTGATCACCTGCACACCACGCCCCTCGTAGCGTTTGCGCAGATGAACCAGCGCCTCGGCAGCGTCGCATCCATGCGGCATCCGGGCATTCATTTCCCTGACACTCACCGGCTCTGCACTGGCAAACAGGATGGCTTCACACATGCGCTCCTGCTCCCCCATCGGCGGAGCTTCGAAAAGACTTTCCTCTTTTTTGTCAACGCCTTCAGACATGACCCTCATCTTTCTTGCGCAATTCTATCGGTGCAAATGTCTCGGATTGGCGAATTTCGATCCTGCCTTCCTTGGCCAGTTCCAAAGAGGCCGCAAAAGTGGCCGCCGTGGCGGATCGGCGCTTCTTGGGATCGTTTTCCCAGCCGACCGGCAAATAGCTCAGGATATCGGTCCAGGCTCCGGCAAAACCAATCAGCCCGCGCATCCGTTCCAGCGCCTCTTCCATGGTGAAAACCGAGTCGCGGTCCATCGTAAACGGGCGAAACTCGTCACGCGTTCGAATGCGCGCATAGCCCTGCATCAGGTCCAGCAATGTTGCGGTATACGTCACGCGCCGCACCCGCATAATGTCTTCCGGGATTCCACGCGCAAAGAAATCCCTCCCGAGCTGATCCCGTGCCATCAGCTTGGAGGCCGCATCGCGCATGGCCTGCAATCGCTCCAGTTGGAACGCCAGGTGGGCAGCAAGTTCTTCGCCGCTTGGCCCCTCTTCCGTCGGGTCTGGCGGCAGCAGCAAGCGCGATTTCAGAAAAGCCAGCCAAGCGGCCATCACCAGATAGTCCGCCGCAAGTTCCAGCCGCAGCTGCTTGGCCTTTTCGACAAAGGCAAGGTATTGGCGGGCCAGATGCAGGATCGAAATCTTGCGCAGATCCACCTTTTGAGTTCGCGACAGCGTCAGCAAAAGGTCCAGCGGCCCTTCGAACCCGTCCACATCCACAATCAGCGATTCCGCCGCCAACCGCTCGGCAACGGAAATCCCCCGGCTTTCCTCGAACTCGCTTTCGGCCATGCCCCTGCCCGCTCAGAACGCTTTAAGTTCCGCAGTCAACGCCGTAATGTCAACCGGTTCGGGTGTCCGCCGCGCCCCAAGCGCGGCCTCGGCCCGTGCCTGCGCCTCTGGGCCCATCTCGCCACAGGCCGCGGCCACCGCCACCCGTTCGGGCAGCGCACCGTTGCAATGCAACACCACGTCACAGCCCGCCCCAATCGCTGCCGCCGCACGCTCGGGCACGGCGCCCGACAGCGCCTGCATCGAGATGTCATCCGTCATGACCAGCCCGCCGAAACCAATGTCGGTTCGGATCAGTTGAAGTATCCCCGGCGAAATCGTCGCCGGAACCGTGTCCAGTGCCTCATAAACCAGATGCGCCGTCATCCCCATCGGCAGGTCGTTCAAGGCCCGGAACGGGGCAAAATCAGCTTCCAGCCCGGACGCCGAAACCGTGACGCGTGGCAGGTCATGGTGGCTGTCGGCAACGGCCCGTCCATGGCCCGGCAAATGCTTCACAACCGGCAGAACGCCGCCATCCAGCAACCCGTTTGCCACGGCCCGCCCAATCCGTGCGACCAACGCAGGATCGTCGCCATAGCAGCGGTTCTTCAGAAAGGGATGGGTTTCGGGACGGGCGACATCCAGCATCGGGGCACAATTCGCATCCACACCAACCGCATGCAATTCATGCGCGATCAGGCGATAGCGCAGGTACATCATCCGCTCCGCAGCGTTACCAGCGCCCATAACGTGATCCAGCGGCGCGGGCCAATCGGTGGCCAGAGGCGCACGCATCCTCTGGACACGGCCACCCTCTTGATCGATCAGGATCGGTGCGGCATGACCCACGCTGTCGCGCAGATCGGCGCACAGGGTTCTGACCTGGTCGGCGGTGTCGATATTGCGTGCAAACAGGATGAACCCAAACGGTTGCGCATCCCCGAAGAACGCGCGCTCATCCTTGCTCAGTTTCGTGCCATCACAGCCAAAGATCGCGGCGCCGAAACGGCTCATCGGGTTGTGACCGGGATGCAATCGGCGTTTTCAGCCTTGAGCGCCGAACACAGGCGGCGTGCGTCAGACACATCCGCAAAACCCATGGCCCGCAAACGATAAAACACCTTGCCACCGCTCGACGCTTTCTGGATTACCCGCGTTTTTTCGCCCAGATAGTCGCTGAAACGTGTGCTCAGCTTGTCCCATTCCGCAGCGGCAATTTCGGGACTGGCAAAGGCGCCCAACTGAACCATCCGCGTGCCAACCGGTATATCCGCCGCGTCGACGGCCTTGGGCGCGGCCTCGATTGCGGGTGTGGCCGACGCCAGCTGTACCTGCTCCGCCTGCGGAGCGGCAAGCGTGGCCGGACGGGGAACCGGACGCAAAGACCGCTTCATACCACCCTTGATCACTGGTTTGGGAGAAGCCTTGGCCGGTTCGGACTCTGGCGTCAGCGCCGCCACCCTGGTTTTGACCGGTGGTGTGTCGGCAGGCCCGCTTTCGCTCAGCGGAGCGGCCCCCGCCGCCAGTTGCGCGGCAAGTTCCTCGACGGTCAGCGCCTCGCCGCTCTTAAGAGCAGGCGGCGCTTTGATGGCGTCCGGCTTGGAGCGCGGGGCGGGTTTCTCCAGCTTTTCGGTTTCCAGAACGGGCGCCCTTGTCGCTTCGACAACCGCGTCCCTCTCTGAAAGCTGAATGGGCGGCGGTGCCAGCACCAGCCGATCCGCCGGCTTTTCCGCCGATCCATCCGCCGCCACCTTGTTCACGGCCAACCCCTGGTTTTCCGCCGGTTCCCCTCCGGGGTTATCCGGTTTCTTGCGCATCGGGCCTTCCAGTGCGCGCACCACCGGCACCCCACTGACATCCCGCACCAAAAGCTTATAGCCCCATACGCCGGTCCCCGCGACCAAGGCCAACGACAGAACTGCCCCGGCCCAGGTCACAACCTTACCGGTGTTTTGCGTTGGCGCCGCGTCGGCGCCACGCATCCCCAAAGGAATCTCTGCCATTTTCGCCTCACTGCCACCGGCGATACGTTGTCACCGGAGTTGCCTTGCCGTTGCCTCACCTCCGCGCGCCGTGCGGCTTTATCACCGCATCTCCTGTGCCGGGGTTACGCCAAGAATACCAAGACCAGCAGAAATAACAACGGCCACGGCCCTAGCCAGGGCGATTTTCGCCTGACTTGTGGCCTTGTCACCCTCTTGAATGAACCGCAAACCGGGATCGTCGTTTCCACGGTTCCATAGCGCGTGAAGCTCGCTTGCCAGTTCGTAAAGGTAGAACGCAACCCGGTGCGGCTCGTTCGTACGCCCCGCGATCTCTACCAGCCGAGGCCATTCCGCAAGTTTCCGGGCCACACTGATCTCGGCTTCGTGATCCAGCTTTGTCAGATCAGCACCGATCAAAGCGGCATCATCCGCCGCGATCCCGGCCTCATCCGCCTTGCGCAATACCGAACACACACGCGCATGGGCGTATTGCACATAGAACACCGGGTTGTCCTTGGATTGCTCCAACACCTTGTCGAAATCGAAATCCAGCGGGGCGTCGTTCTTGCGCGTCAGCATCACAAAGCGGGTCACATCCGCGCCCACCTGATCGACCACATCGCGCAGCGTCACGAAATTTCCCGCGCGCTTGGACATCTTGAAAGGCTGGCCGTTCTTCCACAGCTTCACCAGTTGGGTGAGCTTGATATCCAGCGGCACCCGGCCATCGCTCAGCGCCGAGACAGCGGCCTTCATGCGCTTGACATAGCCGCCGTGATCCGCCCCGAACACATCAATAAGCGCGTCGAACCCTCTGGAAACCTTGTCATAATGATAGGCAATATCCGGTGCGAAATAGGTCCAGGCACCATCGGATTTCTTGACGGGGCGATCTACGTCGTCACCGTGCTCGGTCGATTTGAACAACGTCTGCTCGCGCGGCTCCCAGTCCTCGGGTTTCTTGCCCTTGGGCGGCTCCAGAACACCCTCATAGATCAAGCCCTTGTCTTCCAGAGATTTCAGCGCCGCCTCGATCTGTCCCGTGCCGTACAGGGATTTTTCAGAGTAGAACACATCCATCTCGACCCCCAGCGCCTTGAGATCGGCGCGGATCAGGTTCATCATCGCCTCTGTGGCAAACTCACGAATGGCCACAAGCCACACACCTTCGGGCTGACCGACATACGCATCGCCCACCTTGTCCTTCAATGCCGCGCCCACCGGGATCAAGTAATCGCCAGGATAAGTTCCATCCTCAAAGGCAACCTCTTGCCCATGCGCCTCCAGGTAACGCAGATAGACCGATCTGGCCAACACATCGACCTGCGCGCCACCGTCATTGATGTAATATTCGCGCGTCACAGCATAGCCGACAAAGTCCAACAACGATGCCAGAGCATCGCCAAATACCGCGCCGCGCGTGTGGCCCACATGCAACGGCCCGGTCGGATTGGCCGAAACGTATTCGACGTTCACCCGCTTGCCTTTCCCCATGGCCGAGCGGCCAAAATCCGCGCCTTCTTCCAACGAAGCCTTGACCACCCCCTGCCACATTTCCGGCGCCAGGCGCAGGTTGATGAAACCGGGGCCCGCGACATCGGCGCTCGTGATCCGCGCATCCCCGGCCAGGATGCTGGCCAGACCCTCGGCTATATCGCGGGGTTTGGCTTTGGCGGGTTTCGCCAGAACCATCGCAGCATTGGTCGCCATGTCGCCATGCGCGGCATCGCGCGGCGGTTCGACGGCGACGTTGGTGAAATCCAGTTCCGCAGGCAGCGCGCCCTCGGCCTGCATTCGTTCCAGCGCGCCAATCACCAACGCACGCATCTCGGTAAAGAGGTTCATTTGGACCCGTCCTTTTCGATTTGGGCCGGGTTTAACATTGCCAGCGGTCAGGTCAATGTGCCTTGCCCATCAGCCGCGCATGTTCCTGCAAGGCAAATCGATCGGTCATTCCGGCAATATAGTCGCAGACCATGCGCGCGACGGCAACTTCGCCATCGCAATCACGCAGATCAGGATGCCAGCGCTCCGGCAAAAGCGTTGGGCTGGCCAGAAACAACGGAAACAGGTCGTTCACCACCTGCGTCACCTCTTCGCGCATTCTCACCACGGACGGCGCACGGTACATACGGCTGAACAAAAAGGCGCGTATCTGCTTCAGATCAGACCACAAGGCGGGCGAAAACCGCACCACCGGCGCACCATTCAGCCGGACAGCCTCTACCGATTGCGCGCCGCTGTTCCACAAAAGCTGTCGCGACGTGTCGATCACGTCCGACACCATCACGCCGAACACCCGGCGCAATGCCTCATGACGCCGCCGGATACGGTCCAACCCCGGATACAGCCGGTCTACTTCTGCATAGGCATCTCCGACAATCGGGAGATTGGCTATCTCTTCTTCGCTGAACAGCCCGGCGCGCAAGCCGTCATGCAGATCGTGGTTGTTATAGGCCACGTCATCCGACAAGGCCGCAACCTGGGCCTCGGCGCTGGCATGGGTGTGCAGCTCCAGATCGTGCTCGGCATTGTAATCCGCCAGGGCATAAGGCAGTTCACCCAGGACTGGACCGTTATGTTTTGCAATACCTTCAAGGGTTTCCCAGGTAAGGTTCAACCCGTCAAATCCGGCGTAATGCCGCTCCAGCGCGGTCACGATCCGCACTGCCTGTGCATTGTGATCAAACCCGCCATAGCGAGCCATCAGGGCATTCAGCGCATCCTCACCCGTGTGGCCGAACGGCGTATGACCCAGATCATGGGCCAGCGCCACCGCCTCTGTCAGTTCCTGGTTCAACCCCAGGGCCCCGGCCATCGTGCGCGCGACCTGCGCCACCTCAATGGAATGTGTCAGGCGCGTGCGGAAATAATCGCCCTCGTGCTCAACGAACACCTGCGTCTTGTGCTTCAGCCGCCGAAAGGCGCTGGCATGTATGATCCTGTCCCGATCACGCTGAAAACATGACCGGAAACTGCTTTCCTCCTCCGGGTAGCGCCGTCCCCTGGCGCGTGCCGGATCAGAGGCATAGGGCGCAATCATGTTCTGAGGTCCTTGTAGCCTGTCCCTGGTCCTTCTATATTGCACGGTGGCTCCGGTTTGAACCGGGTCAACGCGCGAAACTGTCTTTGGGTGAAAAAATGCAACTGCCTCCAAAGGTTACGGAGCGGGCTTTTGCCCGTCTGGCCGAGATTGGCGCCGCCGCTCAGGGGCAGGCCCTGCGCATCGCAGTCGAAGGCGGGGGATGTTCGGGGTTTCAGTACGAGATCCGGCTGGATGCACCGCGCGATGACGATCTGGTGCTGGAAAAGGGTGGCGAAAAGGTGCTGGTGGATTCGGTTTCCCTGCCGTTTCTGCAAAATGCCACGATTGATTTCACCGAAGAACTGATCGGCGCTCGCTTTGTCATCGACAATCCCAACGCCACAAGCTCCTGCGGCTGTGGAACGAGTTTTTCAATGTAATCACAATTCGTTACGCACCAAAGTTCTTGCAACTTTGAGCCGCAAAAAACGCGTTTTCAGGCGCAGCAACCACGGGTATGGCATACCCTCCGGTTGCATCTGGTCATAGACAAGAAACACGCCGGATCCAATCACGATGGCTGTACCCAGATAGATGTTCAACCCCGGCACCTCACCAAAGAACAGCGCCCCCAGTACAACCATCCAGACAAATTGCAGGTTCATCAGCGGCGTCACCGAATAGGCCGACAACAGGCGCAGCGCGACAACCGACAGCCAGCGTGCGGCGAACAACAGCACGCCATAGGCCGCAACCCATCCCAGATCGGCAAGCGGCATCGGCGTGTAGACAAACGGCAAGGCCAGCAACATAGTCGCCGCCAGGGCAAGATTGGGATAAAAGACCTGCGCCAGCGAATTGGTTTCAATCCGTCCGATATAGCGCGCAAGAACAAGAGACAGGGTTCCGCACAGGCTGGCAAACAGCGCCACAAGATGTCCGGCCGTCACAGCGCCCAACCCGCCCGGGAACAGATACAACATGCCCACAAACCCCGCCGCCAATGCAGCCCAGGCCATGGGCCGGACATGTTCTCGCAGGATCGGGCCGGACAAAAGCCCTGCGAATAGGGGCATCAGGGCGATGAACACAAAAACTTCGGCCAGCGGCAGCAGCCGGAACGCGTAGAAAAACGCAACAGATCCAATCACCGTCAGAAAGGATCGCAGCGCCATCGCACGCGGACAGGCGGTTTTCAGGCTTTGCCCCCGCCCCTTTAGGCGCGCCGATCCCAAGCTAAGCGCAACAACAAGGAAACCCGACACCGCAAAAAGCTGCGGCGCGGCATACCCGGACGCGATCAGCTTGGTGATCGCATCAGCCGAAGAAATCATCAGCGTGTACAAAAGCACAAGGCCAGTGCCCATCAATGCCGGACGGTGCAGCCCCATCACATTGCCCCCGCCATCGCGTTGGCGCGTGCAAATCCCTCAAAGAATTCTTCGAAAACGTCGGTGGATTTTTCGGCACATGCCATGATGACCTGGGCATCCGGGCTCAACCCGTCCAACACGACCGGCCGCATCGCGCCCCAGTCGCCGCTGCGATTGTCGTCCAGCCGATACATGATTTCCGACAGCTCGCGCAGCGGCCCGCCAATCGCTTCGGGGCGGAAGAACCCCATGCGCCCGGCCTCGAACGCCTTGTTGAACGGCGCTTTCCCAGCCGCCGCCATGGCCCAGTTGCAGACCAGGAATTCGTGATAATCATCCTGTTGCGCAACACGGTCGCCACATTCCACGTCAAACAGCGCGGTATGGCGCAGCAGCCAGGTGTCCCACATTTCCGGAACCGGCATCCCGCTATGTCGCATCGCCACACAAACTTCGGCCAGCAAATCGGCATTCTGTTCAAGAAAGGCCAGCAACCCAATGAATTCCAAAGATTTTTTCACTTCACACCCCAGATGGGGGTCACGCCTGCCATATTCCGAAAGATAGAACACCGCATGGGTCAGCTCATAGGCTGCCTTCTTGTTGGGCATCGAAAACGTGGCCGACCGCCCCATAAAGGCACGCATCCGTGTTTCAAGGGTTTCATCCTCGGGCAGCGGTTCAACCCCGCGCCGCAACATCAGGCGGCGCGCTTCCAGACGTTGCAGGTCGGAAAGCTCCGCCTTGGCAAACCCTTGCGCCGCGACCCATTCAGACAGCCGCGCGCCCTTGTCGCCACCCAGTCCCAGATCTTCGAGATCCAGGCAGATCGACAGCAGGAAGCGATAGTATTGCGGGAAGAACTGAAGGCGCTTTTCCACATTTTCGTAGAAATCCGCATAGGCACCCAATGAGGACCCATCCACATCCGCACCCGTGCACTCAAGGATATTGAGCAGTTCGGCGTTTTCCTTCAGCCAGAACACATCGTCGCCAAAGCGGCGATGCCGGGCAAAGCTCTGCATGAGCGCGCCATGGCGCTCAGCAGGGGTTTGCCGCTGGGACGGGACGATCAGTTGCACGACATTCGACATCGGATTTCTCCTCACCTTGTCAGAGGCGCGCAACCGCGCCCCGGTCCCCAGTCAACGGATCACAGACCCGACGTGAAAAGCTCGGCGCCTTCACCGGCTTCGGCGCGGGCTTCACCGCGCGGGGCCAGCCCGCTGGTGAACATCTGCACCAGGCCACTTGTGAACATTTCCACCGCATCTCCGGCTTCGGCAGAAGACCCCTCGGCCGCCAGACCACTGGTAAACATTTCAAGCCCCTCGCCGGCAGTGGCTTGGGCGGTTTGCGTCGGGGCCAGACCGCTGGTGTACATCTGCACAAGCCCGCTGGTGAACATTTCCACCGCATCTCCGGCTTCGGCAGACGAGCCTTCGGCGGCCAACCCGCTTGTGAACATCTGAACCAGACCGCTGGTGAACATCTCCACCGCGTCACCGGCTTCCGCCGATTGGCCCGCTGCGGACAGACCGCTCGTGAACATTTCAAGCCCTTCGCCGGCGGTTGCATCGGCCGTTGCACGCGGGGCCAATCCGCTGGTGAACATCTGCACCAGGCCACTGGTGAAAAGCGCGGTGTCATCGCCCGACATGGCATCGCCCGTCATCTCGGCCGTCAGTCCCGAAGTGAACATTCCGGTGGCCTCTCCGTCAAACGGGCTGAGGTGGGTGTTGCCCGGCGTACGCTGTGCAAAGGTTTCGTTAACGTTTTCGATGGATTTTTTGGCGAGCATTTTTGAATTCCCAGTTGAAGTTTCGACCTCTTCACGCTTGCACTCATTCCGGGTTTTTCAAACAATTTTTTCTCGCTTAGCGAGTTCGCAACAATCATAATCACTTCAATATCAATCCTTAAAAACTTGTTTTATATTGCTTTTTGTGACTCAACGGGTCCGCAATATTTTCGCCTCATTCACGCCTCATTTTCACCACAATCGCACTTTGGCCGCATGTCGCGCACCGTCGCCACACAGAGAATCACACCCGCCACGCCCCACGATTCCCGGCCCGTGCAGCGCGTGATTCCCCGGCATATCGCTCGCTGAAATGCCCGGATACGTCCCTTGCAGAACCCCAGTTTCCGGTGGATAGTTCCCGAGAACCAGGCGCAAGGGGGCTGTCTCATGAAGGTCGCGACATTCAATATCAACGGCATCAAGGCCCGGGCCGAGGCGCTGCCGCGGTGGCTGGACGAGGCTCAGCCCGACGTGGCTCTGCTACAAGAGATCAAATCCGTCGACGCGTCATTCCCGCGCGCCCTGTTCGAGGATCGCGGCTACATCGTCGAAACCCACGGCCAGAAAAGTTTTAACGGCGTGGCCATACTGTCAAAATTGCCGCTGGAGGACATCCGCCGTGGCCTGCCGGGCGACGACAGCGATGAACAGGCCCGCTATGTCGAAGCCACCGTGATGGGCGATGTGCCAGTTCGGGTATGTGGCCTGTACCTGCCCAACGGCAACCCGACACCAGGACCAAAATACGACTACAAGCTCGCCTGGATGGAACGGCTGATCGATCGGGCGCGCGTTTTGCTGGCGTCGGAAGAGCCGTTTCTGATGGCCGGAGATTACAACGTCATCCCCCAGGACGAAGACGCCGCGCGTCCGGAAGCCTGGCGCGAGGATGCGCTGGCCCTCCCCCAAAGCCGCGCCGCATTCCGCCGTCTGCTCTATCTCGGCATGACCGAAGCCTTTCGCACCTGTACCGCTGGCGCGGGCCATTATTCGTTCTGGGATTATCAGGCCGGGGCGTGGAACCGCGATGACGGGATACGCATCGATCACTTTCTGCTCAGCCCGCAATGTGCCGATCTGTTGCGCGATTGCCAGATCGACAAGCACGTGCGCGGCGAAACCAGGCCATCCGACCACGTGCCTGTCTGGGTCGATCTCGCGGCATGACCAGGCCGCCCGCGCGCCAGAGGCGCAGTCGGGCTCAAAACGGGGTGCCGCAGGCACTCTTTCGGTTCGCGCCTCCTACCCGGCCGTAACGTCGTGCCGGTAGATCCAGTCAAACTGGGACAACATGCGTTTGGGGGCGACCGCCCCACCGATCCGCAACCCCAAATGTGCCAGCGCCCTTACCGGCGGCACGCTCAGGTGGTATTTCCAGGCGTTTTTTGACGCCGCCGCCACAACGCGTTTCACCCGTTCTTCCCGGCGCGCCTGGTATCCGGAAAGCCCCGATTCCGTATCGGGCGCCTCTGCCAGGGCATCGCCCAGAACCCAGGCATCTTCCATCGCCATGACTGCGCCCTGCGCCATGAAAGGCAGCGTTGGATGCGCCGCGTCCCCCAGAATCGCAACATTCGCCTTGTGCCACACCGGCGCGACCGGATGCCGGAACAAACCCCAGCGGCGCACAGTGTCCACCTGCTTCAACAAATCAGGAACGATGCCGCCAAAGTCGGCAAAGACGGCCCGAAGATTGGCCGGGTCATCCGCGATATGCCAACCTTCCTCGGCCCATGCCGCACGCTCCTGCACGGCCACGATATTGACCAGCGCTCCGCCTCGCAGCGGGTACGTCACCACATGGCGGTGCGGCCCCATATGTACCTGCGCCACATCCGGGTGGCCGCTGGTATTTGGCACCGTGGCACGCCAGGCCACCTGACGGGTAAAGAACGGCGCGACAGTGCCATTCAGCGCCGCCCGCGCCCGGCTGTGCAGACCGTCAGCACCCAACAGCAATTTTGCCCCGAACTCGGCACCGTTTGCCATGCGCGCCACCGGTTTTTCACCCGGCAGCACATCCTCGACTTTCTGCAAGAGACGTACGCGGATGCCTGTCCGGCGCACGGCTTCGGCAAGCAGATCGATCAGATCGGCGCGATGCACGAAATAATACCGCATCTCTTCGGGCAGATGCCCCAGGTCCACCCGCGTTACCAGACGCCCCACCGCATAGTCGCGCAGTTCCACCGCGCGGGCACGCACCGCCTTTTGCGCCAGTGCCGTCTCCAGCCCCAACGCGCGTAAAACCGCCACACCATTCGGACTTATCTGCAACCCGGCGCCAACTTCGGTGATATCTTCGGCCTGTTCCAGCACGGTCACCAGCGCGCCACGTCGTTGCAGGCACAAAGCGGCCGTAAGCCCGCCAATACCGGCACCGATCACACCGGTTTTCAATCCCATCATTTCCATACTGGCCATATGAAACGAAAAACGCCGGGACAAAAGCCCCGGCGCCTGTGTTTTTCCATGTTCCACCGGCTTATTCGTCGCGGTGCACTTTTTCCCGGCGCTCGTGGCGCTCCTGGGCTTCCAGGCTCATGGTTGCGATGGGGCGCGCATCCAGCCGTTTCAGGCTGATCGGCTCGCCGGTCACTTCACAATAGCCGTATTCGCCCTCGTCGATCCTGCGCAGGGCCGAATCGATCTTGAGCACCAGCTTGCGCTGACGGTCCCGGGTGCGCAATTCCAGCGCCCGGTCGGTTTCTTCGCTGGCGCGATCGGCCACGTCGGGGATATTACGCGTTCCGTCCTGCAATCCTTCGATCGTGTCCCGGCTGTCCGCCAGAAGCTCATTTTTCCAGTTGATCAGCTTGCGGCGGAAATACTCTACCTGCCGTTCGTTCATGAACGGCTCATCTTCTGCGGGACGATAGTCGTCAGGCAGGAAGGTTTCGGCTTTCATGGCTGCTCCCTCTTCGTGGTCAACGTCCATCGCGGTTGAATCTTCAGACATCGAACCCCCCTTCTCTGCGCCTGCCAATACCCCTTCGGTCCGGGATTGTCACTACCCCTTAGCAGTGCATTGCGGACAAATTATGTTCACGGTAGGGTGCCGCCCGAAACACGCGAACGGGCAGGAAATTCCTCATGAAATTCGAAGGCACCAAGGATTACGTCGCGACCGAAGACCTGACGGTTGCCGTCAACGCGGCGGTTACGTTGGAACGGCCTCTGCTGGTTAAGGGCGAGCCGGGTACGGGCAAGACCGAACTGGCCCGGCAAGTGGCCGCCGCGCTCGGGTTGCGTATGATTGAATGGAACATCAAGTCCACCACCAAGGCGCAACAAGGCCTCTATGAATACGATGCGGTATCACGCCTGCGTGACAGCCAACTGGGCGATGCGCGCGTGCATGACATCTCCAATTACATCAAGCGCGGCAAGCTGTGGGAGGCGTTTGATTCGGACGAACGTGTTGTCTTGCTGATTGATGAGATCGACAAGGCGGATATCGAATTTCCCAACGATCTCTTGCAGGAACTCGACAAGATGGAGTTCCACGTCTACGAAACCGGGCAAACCGTCCGCGCAAGGCAGCGCCCGATCATCATCATCACGTCGAACAACGAAAAAGAACTGCCTGACGCATTTCTGCGCCGATGCTTTTTTCACTATATCCGCTTTCCCGATTCCGACACAATGAAGCGGATCGTCGAAGTGCATCACCCCGGAATCAAGGACCACCTGCTGACCACCGCATTGACGCAGTTCTACGAAATCCGCGACGTGGCCGGGCTCAAGAAAAAGCCGTCCACATCCGAAGTTCTGGACTGGCTCAAGCTGCTGCTGGCCGAAGACATGGACCCGCAGGATCTCAAGCGCGACGGGGTCAATGCCCTGCCCAAGCTGCATGGCGCTCTGCTCAAGAACGAACAGGACGTGCACCTGTTTGAACGTCTTGCATTCATGGCGCGTTCCAGCCGCTAGGCCGGGTGCTTGACGGCAACGGGGTGAATGAAACCGGCCCGAAACCGGCACAGGCACCCTTCGCTAGCCTTTGAATAATCGAAACCGCTTCACATTCTTGCCGCAGGGCGCTCATATGCTACCCTGAGCGATAATTACGGACATTTTTGAGCAGAGAATGACAGGCATGGTTGACACCAGGGAAATTGTGATCCGCCCGTTGCGCCTGACAGACAAGGCCGAATGGCGCCGAATGTGGACGGCTTATCTGGAATTTTACGAAACCACCGTCTCCGGCAACGTCTACACCACCACCTTTGCGCGCCTGACGGGCGATGATCCACAGGATTTTTCCGGCCTTGTGGCGCAACGCGGCGAAGATTTGGTCGGGCTCGCCCACTACCTGTTTCACCGGCATGCCTGGAAAGTGGAGAATGTTTGCTATCTCCAGGATTTGTACACCGATCCTGAGGTGCGCGGCACCGGCGTCGGGCGCCAGCTGATCGAAGCGGTCTATGCCGCTGCCGATCGCGCCGGCGCCCCATCAGTGTATTGGCTTACTCAGGAGTTCAACGCGCGCGCCCGACATCTATACGACCGGGTTGGAACGCTCTCGCCCTTCATCCGGTACAACCGCCCATGAAGTTGCGCCTGGCTCTTTTAGCGCTTCTTGCGCTTTCGGCCTGCGTGTCGAGCGGTAATCTGGACACACCCACCCGCGCCGCTGTCGCGGACACGACTCTGCCGCCGATGAAGAATTTCGCGACCCCGCAACCTGCTCCTCCGGCACGGGCGAACCGCGATATTGCGCGGGATTTTCTTGATCTCAGCTTCCAACTTGAAAGCGGGCGAAAACTTGATCGGCTGACGCGTTTCGAAGGCCCGATCACGGTCCGAGTCGTCGGCAAGACGCCGGTGGGTATGATGTCTGATCTGCAACGCTTGATCTCGCGCCTCCGAACCGAGGCCCGTATCGATATCCGCCTTGTGCGCGACAGCAGCGCCAACATTACAATTCAGTCAGTCTCGCGGCGCGAAATCCGGCGCGCCCTGCCCCAGGCGGCCTGTTTCGTCGTACCCAATATCTCGAACCTGTCGCAATATCGCTCGGCCCGGCGCAATGCGTCCACCAACTGGGCGTTGCTGGAACGCCGCGAAAAGCTGGCGATCTTCGTTCCCAACGACACCAGCCCGCAGGAAACCCGCGATTGCCTCCAGGAAGAACTGGCTCAGGCAATTGGTCCGCTCAACGATCTCTATCGCCTTCCCGACAGCATTTTCAACGACGACAATATCCACGCCGTGCTGACCGGCTTCGACATGACCGTGCTGCGCGCCTATTACGACCCGGCGCTGCGCAATGGCATGACCCGCGATCAGGTGGCTGCCCGTCTCCCCGCCATCCTTGCCCGCATCAACCCGCGCGGAGAAGGGCTTTCGCCCCGCAATCTGCCGGCCACGCCACGGTCCTGGATCGACGCGATCCAGACCGCTCTTGGCCCGGGCACAGCCCCCGCCGCCCGCCGGGTTGCCGCGCGTCAGGCGCTTTCCATCGCGCAAAATCAGGGCTGGCAGGATCATCGGCTGGGCTTTTCCTATTATGCGCTGGGGCGTCTGTTGCAATCTCAGGATGTGGACGCCGCACAAACCCAGTTCCTCAATGCCGATCGCGCGTATGCCCGCGCGCCACAACTCGGGCCACACCGCGCCTTTGTCGCGACACAGCTTTCGGCCCACGCCATTTCGACAGGCCAGGACCAACAGGCGCTCGCCTTGATCGACCCGCAACTCGCGGTCGCCGCGCAATATGAGAATGCGGCTCTGCTCTCTACCCTGATGCTCTTGCGGGCGGAGGCGCTGGACATGGAGGGCAGACGACAAGAGGCAAGCACTGTCCGGCTGGACAGTCTTGGCTGGGCACGCTACGGATTTGGCCCGGATTGGGCCGTGCGTTCGAAAATTCGCGAGATTGCCGCGCTCAACCCGCTGAACGGGAGATTCTGACAAATCATGATCGTTTTCTTCGCAGCCATAGCCGGTGCCGTTGTCGGCGCCTTTCTGGCCCGCAAACGTGGCGGCAAACGCCTTGATGTCCTGCAGTATACCTTTATCTACGCCGTCGCCTTTGCGCTGCTTGGCCTGTTCGCCACCATCCTGGTGCACAGGTTGAGCCTGTAGGCTCATGTTTCTGAGGTTCTTCGAAAATCTGCGGTCTGGCGGTGTGCCGGTATCGCTGCGCGAATTTCTCGGATTTCTCGAAGGCCTTCGGGCGGGGCTTGCCACCTATGATGTCGAGGCCTTCTACTACCTTGCCCGCACGGTGATGGTGAAGGACGAGCGCAATATCGACAAGTTCGATCGCGCTTTTGCAGCCACGTTCGAGGGGCTGGGCGAGATTTCCATCCAGCAGGTGCTGGAAGCCGTCGATATCCCCGAAGACTGGCTTCGCAAGATGGCCGAGAAACATCTCAGCCCCCAAGAAATGGCCGAGATCGACTCGCTTGGTGGTTTTGACAAGCTGATGGAAACGCTCAAGGAGCGGCTCAAGGAACAGGAAGGCCGCCACCAGGGCGGCAACAAATGGATCGGCACCGCCGGCACCTCGCCGTTTGGCGCCTATGGGTACAACCCCGAGGGCGTGCGCATCGGTCAAAAGGAAAGCCGCCACCAAAGGGCGGTAAAGGTATGGGACAAGCGCGAATTCCGCAATTTCGACGACACGGTCGAACTGGGTACCCGCAATATCAAAGTGGCGCTCAAACGCCTGCGCCGCTGGGCGCGCGAAGGCGCCAACGAAGAGCTTGACCTCAACGGCACCATCCGCGCCACTGCCGAGCATGGCTATCTTGACGTGAAAACCCGCCCCGAACGGCACAACGCGGTCAAGGTGCTGTTGTTTCTGGATGTGGGCGGGTCGATGGACCCTTATGTGAAAGTGGTCGAAGAGCTGTTTTCCGCCGCGCGGGCCGAATTCAAGCATCTCGAATACTATTACTTCCACAACTGTCTGTACGAAGGTGTCTGGCGTGACAATCGCCGCCGTTGGGATGCCCAGACCCCCACGCACGAAGTGCTGCGCACCTATGGACCCGACTACAAATGCATATTCGTCGGGGACGCGTCCATGTCTCCTTATGAAATCGCCTATCCCGGCGGCGCCAACGAGCACTGGAACAAGGAGGCGGGGCAAGTCTGGCTGGAACGTGCCCGCGATCAGTGGAAATCAAACCTGTGGATCAACCCGATCCCGGAACACTACTGGCCGCATACCCATTCCATCAAGATGGTGCGCGAGATTTTCCAAGATCGCATGGTTCCGATGACGCTCGAAGGGTTGGAACGGGGTATGCGGGGCCTGACGCGTTAGGGTCAGGACCCGGTCAACATGGCGGTCTGCCGCTCATCTGGTGTTTCATCGGGATCGTTCAACCGTAGGTTTCGGAATTTGTGGGTTCGTTTCGGCCTTCGGAACCGGCTTTGGCGGCGATTGGGCGGGCTGCTGGAAATCATGGGCCGACCGAGATCATCTCAACCGTTGATCCAATCTGGTCGCTGAACATGGAGTTGTCCGACCTTTCGCGTTCTGGCACCCTGACTTTCCAGACGTACCTTTTTATGGCGTCACCCACGCGCGCGCGCCTATATTCCGCTTGGTGAATTGAGCTATGTCGCACGAAACGACTTGAACGCGCCTTATGCGGCGATAGCGATCGGCGCGCCGCTTCGCCACTTGCCACGACAATCTCGCAAAATCGTTCGAACCTGCCATCAAGATTTGGTCACTTTGAAGGGTCATGCCCTGAGCGATTTCAGAACTCCCGGCAGCATCTCTGGCAAGTCCTCGGCGATCAGGCCCGGCCCGAAGCGCCGCGCACATTCCACGTGCAGCCACGCCGCAATCTCGGCGGCACGCAATGGTGCCTCCCCGCGCGCCAGCATACCCGTGACAAACCCGGCAAGCACATCCCCCGATCCCGCAGTCGCCAGCCAGGGAGCCGCCCTGTCATACACCGCGGCATTGATCGCACAGGCCCCGGACTGATCCGCGATCACCGTATCCGCCCCCTTGAGCAAGACCGTGCATCCAGCCCGCCTCGCCGCGTCACGGGCTGCGTCAACCTTGGAATAGGCTGGCCCGCCCCCTGTCACAGAGCCGATTTTTCCGGCAATATCCGGGAACAGCCGGGAAAATTCGCCCAAATGGGGTGTCAGCACACATTGTGCATGAAGCATATCGAACAAAGTTTCGGGCGCCGCCTCATAGGCCGTGATCGCATCGGCGTCCAGAACCACTGCACGGTGCGCCCCATCTCCCGGCGCCGACGCCGCAAGCGCGACGGGAACCAATTCGCGCGCGCGCTCGGTCCCCATGCCCGGCCCAAGGCAAAGCGCATTGAACCGGCTGTCCGTCAGCACCTTGGCCAAGGCCCCCGCACTGTCGATACGATTCAGCATCACCGCGGTAATCTGGCAGGCCACCTCCATCTGGGCCGCCGGCGGTACCCCCAGGGTGACAAGCCCAGCCCCGACACGAAGCGCCCCGCGCGCCGCCAGCCGCGCGGCGCCGGTTCTTCCTGCGCCTCCCGACAACACAAGGGCATGCCCATACCCATACTTGTGCCGATCAGCCGATTTGCCAAGCGCCCAGCAGATCTGCTCATCGGCGTATTGGACGGTACCGGGCACATCATACCCTTCCAGCCCGATACTCTTGACCACAACACGGCCACAGTGGCGAGGACCGTCATTCAGAAAATGCCCCGGTCGGGCCTGATGAAACGTGACGGTCAAATCCGCCAAGGCGGCACCATGCTCCGCGGACAGCGCCGTTCCGCTGTCCATGCACAATCCTGTGGGCGCATCCACCGCAACGACGCGCCCGGCGAACCGGTCATGCTCGAATACCGTGACCAGCGGGGCGAGCACCTCGGCTGGCGCAGCGCGCGTCAATCCCGCACCAAAGACCGCATCAACCAACAAGTCGCCCGAAGCCTTGGCAATATCCGGGACATGCCATGGTCGCACGCCCCCTTCGGCTTGCCAAAGATTGTGGTTTTCCTTGGCGTCCGCAGGAAGGTTCGCGGCATCGCCGAATTGAAAGATGTCAACAATCCAACCAAGCGCCTTGAGAAGGCGCGCGATCACATATCCGTCGCCACCGTTGTTGCCCGGACCGCACAGCACGACGGCACGGCCCGGCTGATCCGCCACCTCTGGCCACGCCTCGAAAATTGCCTCGACAACCCCTCGCCCGGCCCGTTCCATCAGTTCCAACCCGGTCACGGTCCCGGAATGAATCGCCGCTTGTTCAATGGCGCGCATTTGTGCGGCGGTCAGCAATTCGCTCATTTAGAAATCCCTTGCGATTCAATTCAGCACAGTTTGTCAGCAAGTTGCACATTTTTTAGGCAGCAAATTGGAATCCCCCAACACCCGCCGCCCTGCTACATCTTAGCCAATTGTGACTGCCGGGCGAAAGTGATCTGAGCAGAGCAAGTTGTCAGGTGAGGAGGAATCTCCAGATGAAAAAGATCGAGGCAATCATCAAGCCGTTCAAGCTGGATGAAGTCAAAGAGGCATTGCAGGACTTTGGTGTGCAGGGCCTCAGCGTGATCGAGGTCAAGGGGTTCGGTCGCCAGAAAGGCCACACCGAACTGTATCGCGGCGCGGAGTATGTCGTGGACTTCCTTCCCAAGGTTAAGATCGAGGTCGTTCTGGATGACGACCAGGTCGACGGCGCCATTGAGGCCATCGTGGACGCCGCCAAGACCGACAAGATCGGTGACGGCAAGATTTTCGTCAGCCCCGTCGAACAAGCCATTCGCATCCGTACCGGTGAAACCGGCCCGGACGCGCTGTAATCCACCCTTTCCAAGTTTAGAAAAAGGAAAAAGAGAATGAGCGCAGACGCAGTTCTCCAGCTGATCAAAGACGAAGACGCCGCCTATGTGGACATCCGCTTCACCGACACGCGCGGCAAGTTGCAGCACGTGACCGTGGACGTGGATCTTGTTGACGAAGACTTCCTGGAAGAAGGCTTCATGTTTGACGGGTCGTCGATCGCTGGCTGGAAGTCGATCGAAAACTCGGACATGAAGCTGATGCCGGACACGACCTCGGCCTATGTCGATCCGTTTTATGCCGAAAAGACAATCTGCATCCATTGCTCGATCGTCGAGCCCGATACCGGCGAGTCGTACGAACGCGATCCGCGCGGCACCGCGCAGAAAGCCGAGGCATATCTGAAATCTTCTGGCATCGGCGATGTTGCCTATATGGGCCCGGAAGCGGAATTCTTCCTGTTCGACGACGTGCGCTTCTCCAACTCGATCAACAAGGTCTCTTACGAGGTCGACGCGATCGACGCCTCCTGGAACACCGACACCGAATACGAGATGGGCAACACCGGTCATCGTCCGGGCGTCAAGGGCGGCTATTTCCCTGTGAACCCGATCGACGACGCGCAAGATCTGCGGTCGGAAATGCTCTCGACCATGAAACGTCTGGGCATGAAGGTGGACAAGCACCATCACGAGGTTGCCTCCTGTCAGCACGAGCTTGGGCTGATCTTTGACTCGCTGACCAAGCAGGCCGATGAGCTTCAGAAGTACAAATACGTGATTCACAACGTGGCCCAGTCCTACGGCAAAACCGCGACATTCATGCCCAAGCCGATTTATGGCGACAACGGCACCGGGATGCACGTGAACATGTCGATCTGGAAGGACGGAAAACCGCTTTTCGCGGGCGACAAATACGCCGACCTGAGCCAGGAAGCGCTGTATTTCATCGGCGGCGTGCTGAAACATGCCAAGACCCTGAACGCCTTCACCAACCCGTCGACCAACTCCTACAAGCGTCTGATCCCCGGCTTCGAAGCCCCGGTCCTGCGCGCCTATTCGGCCCGTAACCGTTCGGGTTGCGTCCGTATTCCGTGGACGGAATCGCCCAAGGCAAAGCGCGTCGAGGCCCGCTTCCCGGATCCCTCGGCCAACCCCTATCTGGCGTTTGCCGCGCTGCTGATGGCTGGTCTGGACGGTATCATCAACAAGATCGATCCGGGCGAAGCCATGGACAAGAACCTGTATGATCTGCCTGCCGAAGAGCTAGCCGGTATCCCGACCGTCTGCGGCTCGCTGCGCGAAGCCCTGGAAGCTCTGGAATCCGATCATGACTTCCTGCTGGCCGGCGACGTGTTCACGAAGGACCAGATCGAAGGCTATATCGAACTGAAGATGGAAGAAGTGGAGCTTTATGAGCATACACCCCACCCAGTCGAGTTCGGCATGTACTACAGCTGCTGATCCCCGGTATCTGCAAAAGAGAATGGGCGCCCAATCCGGGCGCCCTTTTTTTGTCCAGCCGGAGCGGCACCGTTTTCTTGCCAAGAAAACGGCACGGAATTTTTGCAAAATTCCGGTTCGCGACATTGCTGGCGTCGCGTTAAAGTAGCACGAGCGTAATCAGAAAACCCCGCCATGTCTGACCTTTTGATCGTCTATCATTCCCGCACCGACGGTAGCCGTCAGATGGCACAAAGCGCCTTAGATGGCGCCAGCACCGAATGCCGGACAATGCTGTTGCGCGCCCAGGACGCTCAGCCTGACGACCTGCTGTCGGCCAAGGGTTACATATTCGCCGCTCCGGAAAACCTTGCCGCGCTGTCCGGTGAAATGAAGGCCTTTTTCGACCGGTGTTATTACCCTGTACTGGGTCGGATCGAAGGCCGCCCCTACGCCCAGATGATCTGCGCCGGTTCCGATGGAAGCAACGCGGCACGGCAGCTGGCACGGATCGCGACAGGCTGGCGTTTGAGGGAAGTCCAGCCGCCCTTTATCCTGTGTACCCACGCGCAATCACCCGAAGCAATCCTTGCCCGCAAGACCCTGACCCGCCAACAACACGAAGATTGCCGGGCACTGGGTCAGGCATTTGGCGCCGGATTGGCAATGGGCGCATTCTGATCATCCCTGTCATGCGGATCCGGCAGGTTTTCACGTGCCAACACAAAGGTATGGATCGAAAACACCACCGCGTCGCTGTCGGGCAGGCGCAGTATGGATTGAAGTTCGGATCGCAAATACGGCGCGGTCTGCGTGTTCACATGGTCACGCGGCGCATTTTCATGGCGCGGCTGATGCAGGGCAGGATCGTTGTACCACAACGCGTTTCGCCGCCATAGCGGCCGCTCTTTTCGCACCCCGTCGAACAGGCGTTGCACCCGACTCGCGATATTTTCGTCATAGCCCGAAACTGGTGTATGGATATCGGTCAGGGGTTTCATGAACTTTTCCGAAAGGCTCCAGCTGGCGGGAAAACACAAAACCGCGCCGGTCAATACATGCTGGTCCCCGTGTTTCTGCAAAAGGCACATGTCTTCCTGAACCAGCCGCCCGACGCTCCCCAAAGGGTCGTCGGCCTCGACCGAAACCTCGCGACCATCCGGACAGATCATCACGTTGCCACGCCGCGCAAAGCCTTCTCGCCGCGTCAACTGTTCCAGCACCCGCACAAGCAGTTCCTGCGCCGCAGGCATCGCGCCGGCGTCCACCGCCACAACATCCTTGCGTCGTGTGCGCAATATCGCCTCGCGCAGGTGCATCTGCCCGGCATAGGCATCATCCACATGCAACCATTCTTCAGGCGGCAATGGCGCGATACCCGGAAGCGCCGCGCGGTCGAAAGGGTCAAAAGGAATGGTTTTCTGGAGAACGGGGATCATGGGCCATTTCTAGACATGGAACCGCCGCGACGCATCTCAAAAAGACATGGCCGCGTCGGAAACAGGCACGACTGTGGGCGATTCGCCCGCTCAGACTAGGCATCGCCGACAAGGGAGATCACCATGAACCATCACTACCGCGACATCCGCAAAATCGATCCGACGCGCGGCACCACTCTGGGTGACGGTTCTCCGAACGACGCAAACCGAATCGAAATCGGCCCGACCCGGCTCGCCTTTGACGAATGGGCGGGTGCGGGGCTGGAATTGCCCAATCTCGCCGCCATGCGCGAGCATCGCTGGAAAAGGCTGACGCAGCATTTGGTGGACCGCGACTATGGCGGTCTTTTGATGTTCGATCCGCTCAACATCCGTTATGCCACCGACAGCACCAACATGCAGCTGTGGAACACGCACAACCCGTTTCGCGCGGTTCTGCTGTGCGCGGATGGCTACATGGTGATCTGGGACTACAAGAATTCGCCCTTCCTGTCCTCGTTCAATCCCCTGGTGCGCGAAGCCCGCTCGGGGGCCGACCTGTTCTACTTTGATCGCGGCGACAAGATCGACGTGGCCGCGGATACTTTCTCAAACGAAGTCCGCATCCTGATGCAGGCGCATGCCCCCGGCAATCGGCGGCTGGCCGTCGACAAGATCATGCTGCACGGGCTGCGCGCGCTGGAGGCGCAGGGTTTGGAGATCATGGAGGGCGAGGAAGTCACCGAAAAGGCGCGCGCGGTCAAGGGACCGGACGAGATCCTGGCCATGCGTTGCGCAAATCACGCCTGCGAAAGCGCGGTCGCCGAGATGGAGCGGTTCGCGCGCGAGAACATACCGCTCGGCGCCACCTCGGAAGATGACATCTGGGCCGTTCTTCACGCCGAAAACATCCGCCGTGGCGGCGAATGGATCGAAACCCGCCTGTTGACATCCGGGCCCCGCACGAACCCGTGGTTTCAGGAATGCGGGCCGCGGATCGTGCAAAACAACGAGATCGTGGCCTTCGATACCGATCTGATCAGCAGTTATGGCATCTGTATCGACATAAGCCGCACATGGTGGGTGGGCGACGCCAAGCCGACCAACACGATGGTCTATGCCATGCGCCACGCCCATGAACACATCATGACCAATATGGACATGCTCAGGCCCGGAATAACCATCCCCGAACTGACGGCCAATGCCCACAAGCTGGACGAAAAATTCTGGGGTCAGAAATATGGCTGTCTGATGCATGGCGTCGGGTTATGTGACGAGTGGCCGCTTGTCGCCTATTCCGACAAGGCCGTGCCCGGCGCGTTCGACTACGCGCTGGAGCCGGGCATGGTGTTGTGCGTCGAGGCGCTTGTCGGTGAAAGCGGCGGCGATTTTTCGATCAAACTGGAGGATCAGGTGCTGATCACGGAAGACGGGTATGAAAACCTGTCCACCTATCCGTTCGATCCGGTCCTGATGGGCGAGCCAACCTGACGCTCTCGATGCGTCACCATGACGTGATCCACCCGACACGCCCCTTGGCGGGCCGGGTTTGCGGGCGCAGGTTGGAGATACGCCAACCAAAGGACCGCCCATGCCCACCAAACGCCTCACTTTCCCCGGCCATTCCGGTGACATGCTGGCCGCGCGGCTCGATTTGCCGGACGGACCGCATCTTGCAACCGCGCTGTTTGCTCATTGTTTCACCTGCTCCAAGGATATTCCCGCCGCGCGGCGTATTTCGGCGCGGTTGGCGGCAATGGGGATCGGCGTGTTGCGATTCGACTTTACCGGGCTTGGCCATAGCGGGGGCGAATTCGCCAATACGACTTTCAGTTCCAATGTAGACGATCTGGTCGCGGCCGCGCGCCACCTGTCGGACCAGGGGCTGCCCCCCGCCCTGTTGATCGGCCATAGCCTGGGCGGCGCGGCGATCTTGCGGGCGGCGGGCGAGATTGACTCGGCGCGCGCCGTCGTGACGATCGGCGCGCCGTTCGATCCGGGCCATGTGACCCATAATTTCGGCGACGCGCTGAACCTGATCGCGCAGAAGGGCGAGGCGGAAGTCTCCCTTGGCGGGCGTCCCTTCACCATACGCAAGTCCTTTGTCGAAGACGTGTCTTCAGTGCGCCTTGCCTCGGCGATCGGCAATCTTCAAAGAGCCTTGCTTGTGATGCACGGACCACGCGACGATGTTGTCGGCATCGAAAATGCAGGCCAGATTTTCGGCGCGGCCAAGCACCCCAAGAGCTTTGTCACCCTCGACGAGGCCGATCATCTGGTCAGCCGCGCACAAGATGCGGAATATGCAGCAGAGGTGATTGCCGCATGGTCCGGGCGCTACCTTGATCTGCGCCCCCCTGCCCCGCCACCCGGTGCGCCCGAAGGGATCATTCGGGTCAACGAAGCCGATCCCGCAGGGTTTTTGCAGGATATCAATGCCGGTCCTTATCATCATGCCCTGGCGGATGAACCGCTGGCCTATGGCGGCACCAATCGCGGCATGTCACCCTATGGCTTCCTGTCCGCCGGGCTGGGGGCCTGTACGTCGATGACGGTGCGCATGTATGCGCGACGAAAGGGATGGCCCCTGGAACATGTCCAGGTGGATGTCTGTCATGACAAGATCCATGCCCACGACGCCGAAACAGGGCGTCAGTCCAAGGTGGATACGTTTCGCAGGGTGGTTCGGCTGACAGGCCCGCTGAATGACTCACAGCGGGCCAGGCTTCTGGAAATTGCCGACAGTTGCCCCGTGCACCGGACGCTGGAAAGCAACAGTCGGGTGATCACCGAACTGGTGTCGGCCTGATCAGCGGCGCGGTGTGGGCCTGGCAACCGGCGGCCTGGGCGCAATGGGATGGACCGGACGGGGTGGTCGTTCGATCGGGTGGACAGGACGCGGCGGTCGCGGCGGTCGCGGCCGGTAATAGTCGTTCCACATCATCGAATCATAATACACGCCCACTTGTGCCGTGCCGGTCACACCGGTGCTTTCACAAGCGCTGAGTGTCAGTCCGCCGGCAACGAGCAGCCCGCCAAGGCGAAGTGCGGATTTTGAGAACAGCTTCATCGCGACCTCCCTCAACGTGACCGTATGGAATTGTAGATGGCGTTGACATCCACCAATGCGTCCGGCGCGTAATCCGCGCTCAGCGCGGTCATACTGAACACCACACGCCCGTTGGGCAGGTCAATCAGGGACACCGTGAAAAATACTGTCTGATTGTCCCGGCGCCCCTGCCCGCGATAGACGCGCGCGGGATAGCCGGCGATACGGCGGCTTTCCAAATCGGTGACAGTCGCACCCTTTGCAACCTGCTGTGCCAGTGATCTGGCATAGTCCTCGGCCTCGTCCAGCGTGCGCAGACCGTCCGGAGAGACAAACCCGATCCATACCCCGCTGTCCTTTTCGGGTTGCAAGCCGATCACCCGCTCGACAACCCGCGATTCCTCTTCGCCCGGTGGGGTCAGCGAACGATCGCCCCCAACCCGCACTTTCCAGAAATCAGGCACTTCTATGCTGAAAACCGGCTTGTCGCCGTCGGTATACGTCACGGGCGTACCTGCATGTGCAAGGCCCACAGCCAGCACAAGGGCCGCCGAGACCGTCGCTAACCGAAATCCTGGGGTCACGTCTCAATTTCTCCTGCAAATCTGATACCATCCTAGTTCGAACCGCCCCCATGTCCAGCCCGGGACAGCCCGATACGTTTCATGGGCGACGCGTCCCGGTCGTGGCGGATCCATCCGGGCCGACAAACCGGACACCATCCGTTCCCTGGCGTTGCACGAGATAACAGTCCCACAACCTGCTTGGGGGCCATTGGCTGCAATAGCGATCGCCGCGCACCTGCCAGTATCCCCAGCTGACCTGCCCGGCGTTGTAAAGCGTGCGGCCAGAGGCGAAGAAACGTTGCCATGCCCTGTCATAGCCGACTTCGCGATCTGTCAGGAATGCCGCGATCTCCTCCCCGACGAGCGGGCGCCAGTCCTGTGCGCCCGCGGCGCTCGCCAGCAACCCGGCGACAAGGGCAAACCGTCCCATCCTGGCGCTCCTGCCTTGTTGTTTGTCGCCCACCAGTCTAAACCGCGCGCGAACGCTCCCAATACACAAGGCCGTGACATGATCCCTCGCTATGCCCGCCCCGAAATGGTTGCCATCTGGTCGCCGGAAACCAAGTTCAAGATCTGGTACGAAATCGAGGCGCACGCCTGTGACGCCATGGCCGATCTGGGCGTCATCCCGCGCGAAAACGCCGAGGCCGTGTGGAAAGCCAAGGACGTGGAATTCGACGTGGCCCGCATAGACGAGATCGAAGCCGTCACCAAACATGATGTCATCGCCTTCCTGACTCATCTTGCCGAACATGTCGGCAGCGAAGAAGCGCGTTTCGTGCATCAGGGCATGACCTCGTCGGACGTGCTGGACACATGCCTGAACGTGCAACTGGTGCGCGCCGCCGACATCCTGCTGAAGGGCATGGACAAGGTGCTGGCGGCGCTGAAGACCCGCGCGATGGAGCACAAGAACACCGTGCGCGTCGGCCGCAGCCACGGCATCCACGCCGAGCCCACAACGATGGGCCTGACCTTCGCCCGCTTTTACGCCGAGATGGACCGCAACAAGAACCGCCTGGAAAAAGCGCGCTGGGAAGTGGCCACGGGCGCGATTTCCGGCGCAGTCGGCACGTTCGCCAACATTGACCCGGCGGTCGAAGAACATGTCTGCGAAAAACTGGGCCTGCGCCCCGAGCCGATCAGCACCCAGGTGATCCCGCGCGATCGTCACGCCATGTTCTTTGCCACGCTGGGCGTGATTGCGTCGTCGATCGAAAACATCGCCACCGAAATCCGCCACATGCAGCGCACCGAGGTTCTGGAAGGCGCGGAATTCTTCTCGATGGGCCAAAAGGGTTCGTCGGCGATGCCGCACAAGAAGAACCCGGTTCTGACCGAAAACCTGACCGGTCTGGCGCGTCTGGTGCGCATGACCGTGATCCCCGCGATGGAGAACGTGGCGCTTTGGCACGAACGCGATATTTCGCATTCCTCGGTGGAACGCGGCATCGGCCCGGACGCCACCATCACGCTGGATTTTGCCCTGAACCGTCTGGCCGGCGTTGTCGAAAAGATGCTGATCTTTCCCGACAACATGCTGGACAACATGAACAAGTTTCCCGGTCTGGTGATGTCGCAGCGCGTCCTTCTGGCGCTGACCCAGGCCGGCGTCAGCCGCGAAGACGCCTATTCGATGGTGCAGCGCAACGCCCTGAAAGTCTGGGAAGAGCGCCTTGATTTCCGCGAATTGCTGTTGGCAGACGAAGCTGTTGTTTCGGCACTGGGTGTCGACGGGATCAACGAAAAATTCGACATGGGCTATCACACCAAACATGTCGACACGATCTTCAGGCGGGTCTTTGGCGACTGAGCCGGAAACCATATCGCCTTTGGTTGGGGCCGTGGCAGATTGCTGCGGCCCTTTTCTTTCAACGCTGACACCTCCGTGATTTCGTTCCAGCCATGCGCTATGCTAGGCTGCGTATGTAACCAGGAGGTCTGTATGACACTGATCCGCTTTGGCCAGGCAGCCGTTCTTGCCACCGCGTTCGCGGCGTTTTCTCCCTTGCCCCTACTTGCGGCCGGCGGCGGCGGCAGCGTGGCGCCCAAGCCCACCCAAACCACGAAAGAGTGCAAGACCGGCAAAGTCTGGAGCGACAAGAAGAAGCGCTGTGTCAATCCGGAGAATTCCGGGCTGAGCGACGATGCGCTTTACCATGCCGTGCGCGAACTGGCCTATTCCGGCCGGCTGGAGGAAGCACAGCGCGTTCTGGCGGCCATGCCGGACCAATCCGATGATCGCGTGCTGACCTATTGGGGTTTCACCCACCGCAAGCTGGGTAATGTCGAACTTGGTATGACCTATTACCAAAAGGCACTTGCCGCCAATCCCGACAACCATTTGGCACGCTCTTACAAGGGTCAGGCCCATGTCGAGGCGGGGGATCTGGTACTGGCGCGGGCCGAGCTGTTACAGATCCGCGTTCGGGGTGGCAGCGGCACCTGGGCCGAACAATCATTGACGAATGCAATCGAAACCGGTGCGACCTACAATTTCTGAGCGGTGACATTCAGGAATTCTTCAGTGTTGGGTGCTTAGGTGGCCCCAACACTTGGAACTCTGACATGACCACGCCAACATCGCTTGCCCGATTGTCCCCCCCGGCCCCGCCACCCAAGGCCAACCCGCGCCTGACCCAGCGGCACAAGGCTGCGATCATCGTGCGTTTCCTGCTGAACGAGGGCGCCGATGTTGCCCTTACCCAATTGCCCGACGCGATGCAGGCCGATCTGACTTATCTGATGGGGGAAATGGGCTATGTCGACCGCACGACGCTGGGCGCTGTCCTCATGGAATTTGCCCAGGAGCTGGAATCCATCGGCCTGTCCTTTCCCGGCGGCATGCCCGGCGCGCTGTCCGCGTTGGAGGGGCGGATCAGCCCGATGACCGCCGCGCGCCTGCGCAAGGAGGCCGGCGTGCGCCTGGCGGGCGATCCCTGGGAGCGTATCCGCGGGCTTTCCGTTGCAGAACTGAAGGATCTGGTGGATGCCGAAAGCACCGAGGTTGCCGCCGTCACGATCTCGAAGCTGGATGTCGGAAAGGCGGCCGAATTGCTTGGCGCCTTGCCCGGCGACAAGGCACGGCGCATCACCTATGCGGTGTCCATGACCGGAACTATCACGCCGGCCGCCGTGGACCGTATCGGGCTGACCCTGGCCAGCCAACTGGACGATGTGCCCCCCCGCGCCTTTGACGAGGCCCCCGTCAATCGGGTCGGCGCAATCCTGAACTCGTCAACCGCCTCTACCCGCGACGACCTGCTCAGCGCCCTGGACGAAACCGATGCCGATTTCGCGGGAGAGGTGCGCAAGACGATCTTCACCTATGCGCATATTCCACAGCGCGTCGAACCACGCGACCTGCCGCGCGTGGTGAAGGACGTAGACGAGGAAACACTGGTCACCGCGCTCGCCTATGCCACGGAAGGCGAAGCAGGCACGACCACAACCTTCCTGCTTGACAATATATCTGCCCGGCTGGCCGATCAGCTGCGCGACGCGGTCGAAGAACGCGGCGCCGTGTCTGCCCGCGAAGGAGAGGCCGCTCTGGCGCGGGTGACGACCACAATCCGCGAATTGGAGGCGGCCGGAGAGCTGAAGCTGATCCGGCCAGAGGAAACGGAAGACTAGACAGACCGGGCCCAGATGCTTAGCAAGTTCAGGAACTCCCTTTCCCGTGGTCGAACATGCCCAACCTTCTCCCTGATCCCGGCACCCGGGCCCGCGCCATCCTTTTGATGGTGGCCGCGGTTCTGTTCTTTACGGCGATGGATGCCTCGGCAAAGGCACTGGCGCGCGAAGTCGGCATTACCACCACCCTCTGGGCCCGTTACACGGGCCAAACCGTGCTTGTCCTGGGGCTGGTCGCCCATCGGTTCCCGGGCGTGATGAAGACAAGGTACCCGAAACTGCAACTCGCCCGCTCGCTGCTTCTGCTCCTGACGACCGCATTCTTTTTTGTCGGAATTGCCAATATCGGCCTGTCCGAGGCAACCGCGATCATGAATGTGAATCCGGTTCTGGTCACGTTGGGTGCGGCGCTGTTCCTGGGGGAGCCGCTTGGCATACGTCGGGTATCGGGTATCGCGGTGGCCATGATTGGTGCGTTGATTGTCATTCGCCCGGGCGGAAACGTTTTTACCCTCTACGCGGTTTTTCCGCTGATTGGCGCCGCCTGCTATTCCGCCTATGCGCTGACCACGCGTTTCGTGGGGCGTGACGAGGATGTGTGGACTTCGCTGGTATATACCGGTCTGATCGGTACAGCGATCATGACCATTCTGGTCGTGCCCGCATGGCAAACCCCGTCAATCACGGCCTGGGGGTTGATGACGCTTTTGGCGGTCTTCGGAACATTGGGCCAGCTGTGCCTGATACGCGCCCTGTCACAGGGCGAGGCGGCAATGCTGGCGCCTTTCGCCTATTGCGGTCTGGTTTTCGCGACGATCTGGGGGCTCCTGTTTTTTCGGGAATGGCCGGATCGGTGGTCGCTTCTGGGGGCCGGAATCATCGCGGCGGCAGGGATTTATGTCTGGTATCGCGAAACGTTCGGCCGCCGCTCCGGCTAGCGCAAACGCGCCGCCGCCAGAATGGGCCCGCTCCCCGCCCTCTGGATCAAAACGACAACCGGCGCGCTGCCCGGCGCGGTTGTTTCAATGTTCAGCGGCCGGTCGCCGTTCCATTTGGTGACAACCTTCCAGTCATTGACAATGTTTCGGTACGTCATGATGCGCCCGGCGTTTTCACCGCCACGGATATTGACGATCTCTTCGTCAACATAGCGCACAAGTTGCACATCCATTGCGACGCTCACGCTGGATCTGGCAGCGATCCACACCTTGTCGCCCCGGCGTTCTATTTTCAGATCCACCGGAGACAGCGCCGACTTGTGTGCCTTGATCAGGCCTTCAACCTTGTCGGGATAAGTGCCAACCACGTCATCCTCGCCGTCCACGATCATTTGTGGCGTATACACGGACCGTTTCCCCAACGCCCTGGCAAACGCTTTCTGACGTGCGCTGTAGGCTGGGGCGGCAAAACTGTCCTTCCAGCCAATATAGTCCCAGTAATCGACGTGAAGCGCCAACGCGATCACGTCGTCCCGATCGGCCAGATTCTTGCGGAAAAAGGAAACCGCGGGCGGGCAGGATGCACATCCCTGAGACGTGTAAAGTTCGACCACGACCGGCCGATCCTGCGCGGTCGCGACACTGGCCAGGATGAGCCATAATGTCGCGAGTAATCCTGACCTGCGGATCATGTGTATGTCTTTCTCATGTCATGTCATCCCCGTTCTTTTCTAGGGCTTCAAAGCCTTAAATGCCAATCACCGTTTTGCGAGACCGGGGGAAAGCCGCGTTTTCTGTGTGCAATGGTATACAAAAAATGCGCACGCCCCCTTGATTGCCGCGCGCCGATAGGTCAAAAGCAGCGCCAGCGAGACCCCATTTTTCTGATCTGAGGGAGGCCAACATGCCCATCAAAGTCGGACAGGATACCGCCAAGACCCGCAAGTCGCTTACGGTCAATGGCAAGTCCATTTCCTATTATTCGATCCCCGCCGCGCAAGAGGCCGGTCTGGGAGATTTTTCAAAACTGCCGGCATCGCTCAAGGTGGTTCTGGAGAACATGCTGCGATTCGAGGATGGCGGTTTCTCGGTGTCGATCGAAGACATCAAGGCCTTTGCCGAATGGGGTGCCAACAATGGCAAGAACCCCCGCGAGATCGCCTATCGCCCGGCCCGTGTCCTGATGCAGGACTTCACCGGCGTTCCCGCCGTGGTGGACCTGGCCGCGATGCGCGACGGCATCAAGGGCCTGGGAGGTGACGCGCAAAAGATCAACCCGTTGAACCCCGTTGACCTTGTCATCGACCACTCGGTCATGATCGACGAATTCGGCAACCCGCGCGCCTTCCAGATGAACGTGGATCGGGAATACGAACGCAACATGGAACGGTATCAGTTCCTGAAATGGGGTCAGAACGCGTTCAACAACTTCCGTGTTGTGCCGCCGGGCACGGGCATCTGCCACCAGGTAAACGTTGAATACCTGGCGCAAACCGTGTGGACCGACGAGGACCAGAACGGCGAAACCGTAGCCTATCCCGACACGCTGGTCGGCACCGACAGCCACACCACCATGGTCAACGGCATGGCCGTTCTGGGTTGGGGCGTTGGCGGGATCGAGGCCGAGGCCGCGATGCTGGGTCAGCCCATCTCGATGCTGATTCCCGAAGTTGTCGGCTTCAAGCTGACCGGCGCGATGGTCGAAGGCACCACCGCTACCGATCTTGTGCTGAAGGTCGTGGAAATGCTGCGCGCCAAGGGTGTTGTGGGCAAGTTTGTTGAGTTTTACGGCGACGGGCTTGACCGCCTGCCCCTGCCCGACCGCGCAACCATCGCCAACATGGCCCCGGAATACGGGGCAACCTGCGGCTTCTTTCCGATCGACGGCGAGACCCTGCGCTATCTGCGCCAGACCGGACGCGACGAGGACCGCATCGCGCTGGTCGAGGCCTATGCCAAGGAAAACGGCTTCTGGCGGGACGCGGATTATGCACCGGTCTATACCGACACGCTGGAGCTGGACATGGGCACAATCGTGCCGGCAATCTCCGGCCCCAAGCGTCCGCAGGACTATCTGCCCCTGACCAACGCCAAGGAAGCCTTCGACAAGGAAATGAAGGAAACCTTCAAGCGTCCGCAGGGCAAGGAAGTACCGGTCGAAGGCGAGGATTACACCATGTCTTCGGGCAAGGTGGTGATCGCGTCGATCACCTCATGTACCAACACCTCCAACCCCTATGTGCTGATCGGCGCGGGACTTGTGGCACGCAAGGCGCGCGAGCTGGGCATGAACCGCAAGCCCTGGGTGAAAACCTCGCTGGCGCCCGGTTCCCAAGTCGTGACCGAGTATCTGGAAGCCGCGGGCCTTCAGGAAGATCTGGACGCGATCGGATTCAACCTGGTGGGCTATGGCTGCACCACCTGTATCGGCAACTCGGGGCCGCTTCAGCCGGAGATTTCCAAGGCGATCAACGAAGGCGATCTGGTCGCCACCGCCGTGCTGTCGGGCAACCGCAACTTCGAAGGCCGGATCAGCCCGGATGTGCGCGCCAACTACCTGGCCTCGCCGCCGCTGGTTGTGGCCTATGCACTGGCCGGCGACATGAACATCGACCTGACATCCGAGCCGATCGGCCAGGACAGGAATGGCAACGACGTGTATCTGAAAGACATCTGGCCCAGCAATGACGAAATTGCCGCGCTGGTGGAAAAAACCGTTACACGCGAAGCCTTTGTCAGCAAATACGCCGACGTGTTCAAGGGTGACGAAAAGTGGCAGGCCGTCGAGACCACTGACAGCGAAACCTATGACTGGCCGGTGAAATCGACCTATGTCCAGAACCCGCCCTACTTTCAGGGCATGAGCAGCGAGCCGGGTACGATTTCGAATATCGACGGCGCCAAGGTACTGCTGATCCTGGGCGACATGGTCACAACAGACCACATCTCGCCCGCCGGCTCCTTTGCCCAGTCCACCCCGGCCGGCAAATACCTGACCGAACGTCAGGTGCCGGTGCGCGAGTTCAACTCGTACGGGTCGCGTCGCGGCAATCACCAGATCATGATGCGCGGCACATTCGCCAATATCCGCATTAAGAACGAGATGCTGGATGGTGTCGAAGGCGGCTATACCAAGGGGCCCGACGGCGCTCAGACCAGCGTTTACGATGCCTCGATGGCCTATCAGGAACAAGGTACCCCGCTGGTGGTGTTTGGCGGCGAACAGTACGGCGCGGGCTCGTCGCGCGACTGGGCAGCCAAGGGCACCGCGCTTCTGGGCGTCAAGGCCGTGATTGCCGAGAGCTTCGAGCGTATCCACCGCTCGAATCTGGTGGGCATGGGTGTGATCCCGTTCGAATTCACTGGTGGCGACACCCGCAAATCGCTGGACCTGACCGGTGACGAGACGGTGTCTATCCGCGGGCTGGACACGATCGAACCGTTGCAGGAAGTGCCTTGCGACATCACCTATGCCGATGGCACCACCAGGACGATCACCCTGAAGTGCCGGATCGATACCGCGCCCGAGATCGAGTATGTCGAACATGGCGGCGTGCTGCATTACGTGCTGCGCAACCTCGCCAAAACGTAAACCCGACGGGTTAAGAAAATCCAAAGCCCCGGCGCGCTGCCGGGGCTTTTTTCGTGGGCCGCGCCAGGGCTGGCGCCCGCCATTGCCACGCAAACCCACAGACGCTGCCGCGCAAAGAGACAAGATTAGAGCCTGTACGTTAACAAAACCACCTTGTGCCGGGCGGGCGCTCAGTTCAGCTTCGCCAGAGCCGGCCGCAGACGCTCGGTCAGTTCACGCTCGGTCAGGGCGCCGGCCAGGCGCAGCAGAACCGTACCGTCGCCGTCGATCAGAAAGGTTTCCGGCAGTCCATAGACCCCCCATTCCAACCCCGTTCTGCCCTCGGGATCGGCGCCTATGGCGACATAGGGATCCCCAAGCTCTTCCAGGAATCCCAATCCGTTTTCAACCGTGTCCTTGTAGTTGATCCCGTAGATCGCCATGCCCTCTTTCTGCAAGATGGTCAGGTTGGGGTGCTCGACCCGGCAGGGCGCGCACCAGCTTGCCCAGAAATTCACCAGTTTCACCTGCCCGTCGCGCAAGGTCTCGTTGGTCCAGAGCGGCTTGTCACCCAAAGGTGCAAGCGCGACGGCGGGGGCCGGTGCGCCAACCAGAACCGAGGGCAATTCGTCGGGATTCTGGCGATTCATGCCGGCAAAGAATAGCCCCGCCAGGGCGATGAAAAGGATCGACGGTACCAGCATCACCGGCGAGACCCTAGCCATTGCGGCGGGTCTCCACCTTGTCCAGATCGGCCCTTGCCCTGCGCGCCGCGAGCAGGCTCCACCAGACCAGAGCAATCAACAGAACAATCGACACGCCATAGGCGCTAAGGACCGTGCTGGCATATTTTCCAAGTTCGGGCATCATCCCAGTCTCTCCCGTGCCAGAAGCGCCTTGGTGCGGCGTTTCTGGATTTCCGTGCGGGTCCGCAGGAACACCAGCGCGATGAACAGCAGGACGAACCCTGCTATGGATATGTAGAGCGGCGTCGAGAACACGTCGGCAATGTTCTCTTCCTTGTCCAGGCTGAGTGTCGCGCCCTGATGCAGGCCCTGGTTCCAGAAATTCACCGCATAACGGCTGAGGACGGCAAAGACCGATCCAACGATGCACAGAACCGATGTCAGATCGGCGGCGGTGTCGGGATCGTCGATCGCGCCCCACAGGGCCAGATATCCCAGATAGAACAGGAAAAGGATCAGGAACGAGGTCAGGCGCGGATCCCAGGCCCACCACGTGCCCCACATCGGCTGCCCCCAGATGGCGCCGGTCAGCAGCGCGATCACCGTCATCACGATGCCCACAGGCGCGGCGGCCTTGGCGGCCAGCGCGCTGACATGGTGGCGGCGGATCAGCCAGACAAGCGACGTGACCAGCATCATGAACCACACATTGATCGCCATCAGCGCCGACGGCACGTGCAGGTAGATGATCTTGACGGTCGATCCCTGCCGGTAATCGTCGGGGGTAAAGAAGAACCCCCAGACAAGGCCCACAACCAGCGTGACCGTCGCCCCGATGGACACCCACGGCAGGACAAGGCCGGCGGTGCGGCTGAACTTGACCGGATTGGCATATTCCCAGATCGAACCCATGTTGTCTTCCTTACTGCCCGGTTGGGTGGCTTGCACTTCACATCGCCGAGAGCGGTGCGGGCGTCCTTGATTTCCCTCAATCCCGGTGTTCCTAGCGCAGATTGACCCTCAAGACCAAGGCCGAAGCAAACGGCAAAAGCGCAATCACGCCAAATGTGATCCCGGCCAGCATCAGCAGCGGCGTGGTGGTGGCCAGCCCCTCGGCGCCGCGCCGCGCGAGTTCGGCGCCAAAGATGAGCGTTGGCACGTAAAAGGGCAGAACCAAGAGAGAAAGCAGCAAACCGCCGCGCTTGATTCCGACCGTCAGCGCCGCCCCGAACGTGCCGATCACGCTGAGCGCGGGGGTGCCCAGCAACAGCGACAGAACCAGCCATGGATAGCCCGGTTCCGGCAGGCTGAGCAACAGGCCGAAAAACGGCGCCGCCAGGGTCAGCGGCAGGCCGGTGGTCAGCCAATGCGCCAGCGCCTTGATGGTGACAACGCCCTCCAGCGGCAAGGGTGACGTGGCCAGAAGATCAAGCGAACCGTCCTCCCAGTCCAGCGCCAGGATGCGATCCAGCGACAACAGGCAGGCCAGCAGCGCGCCAAGCCACAAAATGCCCGGCGCGATCTTGGACAAGAGCGACGATTCCGGGCCAACGCCAAAGGGCACAAGTACCGTTACAATAAGGAAAAAAGCCAGGCCAAGACCAAAGCCGCCCCCAGCGCGAAAGGCCAGTTTCAGATCGCGGATCAACAGCGAGATCATAAGAAACCCTCGTCGAACCCGCCCGGTACGGTGCTGTTCGGCCCGGCGCGGAACGGACCGACATCCAGCACCTCGGCCTCGCTCAGACCCAGATCGATATGGGTCGCCAGAAGCGCGCTGCCCCCCGCCTGCAAATGGGCGCGCACCGCGTCGGCGAACATCCGCACCGAGGCGGTGTCCAGCGACACGGTGGGTTCGTCCAGCACCCAGATCGGACGGCCCGTCACCAGCAGGCGCGCCAGACCAAGCCGGCGCTTCTGCCCGGCGGACAATGTCCCAGCCATCCGGTCCGTCAGCGCGGCCAGGTCAAATGCCTGGATCGCGGCGGAAATATCTTTCCGGCCAAATACATCCGACCAGAAGTTCAGGTTCTCGGTCACGCTGAGCATGGCCTTCAGACCATCGCTGTGCGCCGCATAGGCGATGCTTTCGGGCGGGCAGTCCACACGACCGGAAAGAGGCGGCTGCAACCCGGCAACAGTGCGCAAAAGCGTGGTCTTGCCCACGCCGTTGGGACCGCGCAGGATCAGCGCCCGGCCCGGCTCCAGCGAGAAATTCAACCCTTCAAGAACGGGAATTCCGCCACGGGTGATGGTCAGGTCGTGCACGCTCAAACTCATGGCACCCGATTACCCGAAATGCACAGCGGACAAAAGCGAAATGGTCAAGGCGCGCGCGCGGCGCGGCCCGGCAGGGCGAATCAGGGGTTAACGCACTGATCCGGCAGGAAAACCAGTGATCGGCGCGGCGTCGGTATCACGTCGGTATTGCGTCGGTGCGGGATCGGGCGGATGACGGAGTACCCCAAAGCGCGCGACAGTCACCAAATTGCAGGAATTGGCGTGGCGTCAGACGAATCCCCGCGCCGCCATGAAGCGGCGCAGACGCGCCAGCCCCTCGGCAATATCGGCGCTGGCGCGGGCATAGGAAAAGCGCAGCGTCTGGTGCCCGCGCTGTGGATCGAAATCCAGCCCCGGCGTAACGGCCACCCCGGCCTCGTCCAGAGCCTCGCGCGCAAGGGCGCGGCTGTCGCTGGTGAAGGCGCTGACATCGACATAGACGTAAAAGGCGCCATCGGGCGGAGCAAACCGGGTGAACCCGGCGCGCGGCAGACCCTCGATCATCATCTGCCGGTTGGCGCGGTAGACATCCATGTTCGACTCAAGCTCGTCCACGCAATCCATCGCTGCCAGCGCGGCGACCTGGCTGGCATGGGGCGGGCAGATGAACATGTTCTGCGCCAGACGCTCGACCAGACGCACATGATCCGGCGGCACCACCATCCAGCCCACGCGCCAGCCCGTCATCGAGAAATATTTGGAAAAGGAATTGATGACATAGGTCTCGTCGGTGAGTTCCAGCGCGGTGACGGCCCTGGCCTCGTATTCGATGCCGTGGTAAATCTCGTCGCTGATAAAGGCCGCGCCCCTGTCGGCGCACAGGTCGATCAGGGCGGACATCGCCGCGCGATCCAGCATGGTGCCGGTGGGATTGGCCGGTGACGCCACCATCAGCCCGGCGAAATCCAGCCCCGCCAGATCGGCGGGCACCGGTTGCAGGCGGTTTTCATCCGCTGTTTGGATGTCGATCGGTTCAAGGGACAGGGCACGCAGGATCTGGCGATAGCTGGGATAGCCGGGCGCGCCGATGGCGACCCGGTCGCCGGCCTCGAACAGCGCGGTAAAGGCCAGCAGGAATGCCCCGGACGACCCGGGCGTGACGATCACGCGGGACGGATCCAGATCGACATCGTACCAGTCGCCGTAAAGGCGCGCGATGCGGGCGCGCAGGGCCGGCAGGCCAAGCGCGACGGTATAGCCAAGCGCATCTGTCTGCATGGCTTGTGCCAACGCGGCGCGGGCCGCCGCCGGGGCGGCGGTGCCCGGTTGCCCCACTTCCATATGGATGATGTGGCGCCCGTCGGCCTCGGCCTGACGGGCCGCCTCCATGACATCCATCACAATGAAGGGATCAACCGCCCCGCGCCTTGAGTTCCGCATGATTTTCGTTCCTATTGCCGCCCATGAGGTTTCACCGTGAAATGACGGCGCCGTCAATGACTGGCTTGCGGGCCTTCGCCGTCTTTCTGGCGGCGGCGCTGGTGTTGGTATGGGCCACCCTGCCCGCCCGCGCCGCGACACTGATCCGCGATGCGGACATAGAAAACGCGCTGACACGCATGTCAGCCCCGATCCTGAGCGCCGCCGGGCTGGGCGGGACGGTGCGGATCCTGATGATCAACGATCGTTCGCTGAATGCCTTTGTGATCGATAGCAACAATATCTTCCTTCACTCTGGCATGGTGGCGCGGATGGACACGCCCGAAATGCTTCAGGCGGTGATCGCCCATGAGGCGGCGCATATCGCCAACGGGCATATCACCCGGCGCATGACCAACCTGGATTCGTCGCGTACCCTTGCCGGGCTGGGCCTGGCCCTGGCCCTGGCGGCGGCGGCGGCCACGGGGCGGTCAGACCTGGCGGCGGGGATCGCGATTGGCTCTCAGGCGACGGCCCAGCGTCAGTTTCTGGCCCATAGCCGCGCCGAAGAGGCCTCGGCCGACCAGTCCGGCGTACGTTATATGGCGCTGGCGGGGATCGACCCGCAGGGCGCGGTCGAGGTGCACCGGATTTTCGAGGGGCAGGAATTGCTGAATGTAACGCGCCAGGATCCTTATATGCGGTCGCACCCGCTGACCCGCGACCGGATGCGCGCCATGGAACGGTTTGTCGCGGCCTATGCCGGCACGTTCGAGCCGCAGCCGGACCTGGATTATTGGTATGACCGGGCGCGCGGCAAGTTGACCGCCTTTGTCAACACGCCGAAATGGACGTTGGCGCGTGCCGATGAAAGCCTGACCGAAGACATTCGCCTGATGCGCGAGGCTGTGGCCTATCACAGGCTTCAGGATCGCGCCACCGCGCTGAACCGGATCGACCGGGCCATTGCGCTGCGCCCGCAGGACGCATTCTACCATGATCTCAAGGGGCAGATCCTGCTGGAGAGCCGCCAGTTCCAGCCCGCCGTGACGGCCTATGCACGCGCCGTCGAACTGGCGCCGTCCAATGCCCTGATCCTTGGGGGTCTGGGCCGGGCACTGCTGGCGACCAACCGGCCCAGGGAGGCGCTGACCTATCTGGAAAAGGCCCGGTCGCTGGATTTCAGCGATCCGCTGGTGCTGCGCGATCTGGGGTCGGCCTATGCCCAGACCGGGCAGGATGGCATGGCGGCGCTGGCCACCGCCGAACGCTATGCGCTGCAAGGGCGCCTGAAGGATGCCGAGGTCCACGCCAAGCGCGCCAGCGGCCTGTTGCCGCGCGGATCCGGCGGCTGGCGCCGGGCGGAAGATATCGTCGGGGCGGCGCGGCGGGCCGAGAAAAAGTAGCATAGCGACGGTGGCGGCGACAGGGGAACGCGCGTCATGAAAGCCGGGGCAAGCACCGGTGAAAATCCGGCTTGATTTACGCTTGTTGCCGCCCAACGCCCGGTTTGCGCAACTTTCGCAAAGAAAAACATGGGTCAGAGACAGTTTTTCCACCTGATTGACGGTTGACGCCGCGACGCGGCGGAAATATGGTCCGCGTCGAGCCGCATTCAGGAGCCGACAATGCAAGAGCTAGTCGTAATTGTAGGAACATGGCGCATGGGCCGGTAACGGACACCATATTGGTACCCATGCGCCCCCGTCGGATGATCGGGGGCTTTTTTGTGCGGACGACAAATTGTGACGTTGAAGACGGAGAGACAGATGACACGTCAGATGACCGGAGCGAGAATGGTGGTTCAGGCCCTCAAGGATCAGGGTGTGGACACGGTATTCGGATATCCTGGCGGGGCTGTCCTACCGATTTATGACGAGATTTTTCAGCAGAATGACATTCGGCACATCCTGGTGCGCCATGAACAGGGCGCGGTGCATGCCGCCGAGGGCTATGCGCGGTCGACCGGCAAGGTGGGCGTGGCGCTGGTGACATCCGGCCCCGGCGCGACCAACGCGGTGACGGGGCTGACCGATGCGCTGCTGGATTCGATCCCGATTGTTGTCCTGTCGGGCCAGGTGCCGACCTTCATGATCGGTTCGGATGCGTTTCAGGAGGCCGACACCGTGGGCATCACCCGCCCCTGTACCAAGCATAACTGGCTGGCCAAGGACACGGCAAAGCTGTCGGAAACCATTCACCAGGCGTTTCACGTGGCCCGGTCGGGCCGCCCGGGGCCGGTTCTGGTGGATATTCCCAAGGACGTACAATTTGCCAGCGCGGCGTATACCAAGCCGGAAAAGGCCAACACCTCCAACTATCAGCCGCAGCTGCGCGGCGATATCGAGATGATCAACGAACTGGTCGAGGCGCTGGAGACCGCCGAACGCCCGGTTTTCTATACCGGTGGCGGCGTGATCAATTCGGGCGACAAGGCCAGCGCGCTGCTGCGCGAGCTGGTGGACGCCACCGATATTCCGATCACCTCGACCCTGATGGGGCTGGGCGCCTACCCGGCCTCGGGCAAAAACTGGCTGGGAATGCTGGGGATGCACGGGCTATACGAGGCGAACATGGCCATGCATGACTGTGACCTGATGATCAATATCGGGGCGCGGTTCGACGACCGGATCACCGGGCTGATCGAGGCGTTTTCGCCCCGCTCCAGAAAGGCGCATATCGACATCGACCCGTCCTCGATCAACAAGGTGATCAAGACCGATATCCCGATCGTGGGCGACGTGGCGCATGTGCTGGAAGATATCCTGAAGGTCTGGAAGGCGCGCGGGCGCACGCTGAACCGCGCGGGAATCGCGAAATGGCAGGACAAGATCAGCGAATGGCGCAAGGTGGATTGCCTGAAGTTCAAGCAGGAAGGCAGGATCATCAAGCCGCAATACGCGCTGCAACGGCTTGAGGCGCTGACCAAGGATCACGACCGCTATATCTGTACCGAGGTGGGCCAGCACCAGATGTGGGCGGCCCAGTTCCTGGGATTCGAAGACCCCAACCGCTGGATGACATCCGGCGGCCTGGGCACGATGGGTTATGGTTTTCCGGCGTCCATCGGGGCGCAGATGGCGCACCCCGAAAGCCTTGTGATCAACGTGGCGGGCGAGGCGAGCTGGCTGATGAACATGCAGGAAATGGGTACGGCGGTCCAGTTCCGCCTGCCGGTGAAACAGTTCATCCTGAACAACGAACGGTTGGGCATGGTGCGCCAGTGGCAGGAATTGCTGCATGGCGAGCGCTATTCGCACAGCTGGTCCGAGGCGCTGCCCGACTTTGTGAAACTGGCCGAGGCCTTTGGCGCCAAGGGAATCTATTGCGACAACCCGGATGATCTGGACGATGCGATCCTGGAAATGATCAATCATGACGGACCGGTGATCTTTGATTGCCTTGTCGAGAAGCACGAGAACTGTTTCCCGATGATCCCGTCGGGCAAGCCGCATAATGAAATGCTGCTGGGCGAGGCTTCGACGCAGGGCGCGATCGAAGCCGGTGGCGCGGTGCTGGTGTAAGGAGAAAGACGGATGGCTGCTCTGAAAATCAAAAAAGGCTCGACGAAGCATTCCGCCTATAATCTGCGCCCGAATTTTTCGGATGTGCAGGAAACCCATACGCTGGCGGTGGTGGTTGACAACGAACCCGGTGTGCTGGCCCGCGTGATCGGGCTGTTTTCGGGCCGGGGTTACAACATCGAAAGCCTGACCGTGGCCGAGATCGACCATACCGGGCATCATTCCCGGATCACGGTTGTCACCACGGGCACGCCGCAGGTGATCGAACAGATCAAGACCCAGCTGGGCCGAATCGTGCCGGTGCACGAGGTGCATGACCTGACGGTGGAAGGCCCGTCGGTGGAGCGTGAACTGGGGCTGTTCAAGGTGACGGGCGGGGGCGACAAGCGGGTCGAGGCGCTGCGGCTGGCGGATATCTTTCGCGCCAATGTGGTGGACAGCACGCTGGAAAGCTTTGTGTTCGAGATCACCGGCGCGCCGGAAAAGATCGACGCCTTTGCGGATCTGATGCGCCCGTTGGGGCTGGTCGAGGTCGCGCGCACCGGTGTGGCGGCGCTGTCACGCGGCCCGGCATAGACGCACGAGACACGGCAGAATGACAAAGGGGGCCCGCCGGCCCCCTTTTTCCTTGTGGTCGTCCGTGAGTGTGTTTCAGGCAAGTTCCAGGGCAGCAATCTTTTTGCGGGCGCGGGGTGGTGTAAACGGGATCACCTGGGCCGAGGGCACAACAGCGTCATGACGGGCGCTGGGAGCGGCGGCCGCATCGCACAATCTATCGGGGAGCCCGGCATAGGCGCCCTGCCCCACCCGGCGCGGATTTCGTGCATATCGCTGGTGGCGTTCTTCGCGCAGATCGAAATGGACAAGATCGCCGGCATCGAAATCCATCAGGCTGGCGGGATCGTCTACGCCGCCATTGAAATAGGCCAGGTCGCCGTGATCCTCACACCAGATCACTGCCTTGTTGTCACCTGCATCACTCCAAAGAACCACTCCAAGCATCTGAGTTCTAACTCCTTTTTGCCTCATTGTCGAGTGTCACAAATGTGCCTTTGCAACGACATGGAAATTTGAGCGTCGGTCGCTTCGAAATTGTGTCGACTTGGCATTCTTCTGATGCCATTATGCGTCATGATGATGCTAATAAGCGTCACCGAAAAACAGGAAAGATGAAAACGCGCGCCACATGGTAGAATGGATGGCACCAACCCCAACCGGAGAGTGTTTTGAACGAAGGCCCCACCTCTTTACGACCGCAGAAGTCACCAGCCGAACTGCGGCAGATGTTCGGGCAGAATCTGCGAATTCTGGCCCGCAACTACCCATCCGTGTCCCGATTATGTCGCGACCTTGGCATCAATCGCACGCAATTCAATCGCTACCTGTCCGGCGAGAGTTTTCCCCGCCCGGACGTTCTGCACCGCATATGCAGCTTTTTTAACGTCGACGCGCGCATCCTGCTGGAGCCTCTTGGCGCCTTGCAGACCGACCGGGGCGTTCTCAACCATCCGTTGATCGCCGATTATGTCGGCACGGGGATGACCGATATTCCCCAGGACGTGTTTCCGGACGGGTTCTACCGGTTCTCGCGCCGCTCCTTCATCGAGCAGGACCTTATCATCATTGGCCTTGTCTACGTGTTTCGACGGGATGAGCACACGTTCATTCGCGGCTACGAGGCCAAGGAGGCGATGCGCCAGCAGGGCCTGCCTACCGATACAGCCACGCGCGAGTTTCGCGGCGTGATCCTGCCACAGGAAGACGGTGTTGCGGCGCTGGTCAGTCATGCGCGCACCATGGCAACCTCATTCAACTATCTCAGCCGCGTGGCGTCGTTCCAGAATCATTACTGGGTTGGCTATGCCACCCGCACGGTGCGCGAAACCGTGACCGGCTGCCGTGCGGCGCGGCTGGCCTATGAGCATCTGGGCAAGGATACCGGCGCGGTCTTGCAGGCGGCGCGGTCGGTTGGCTTTTGCAGCCCGGACGAGCTGATGCCCTATCACCGCAAGCTGTTGCAACTGGACCGCCCGTTCAGCTGACGCCGCCCTGCCCCGCCTGACGCCAAGCCGTGTCGGAAGCGGTCAGGACAGGTCGCAGATCGGCAATTGACCGGCGCGTTAATGGGCGAAACTTCTTCGAGCAAGAGGAGATTCGCCCATGTCGACCCGTTCGGACGATCTTGACGCGGTCCGCCGCCCGGTGGAAACGGCCCGTGGCCTGCCCAACCCGCATTATACGGATCCGACCCTGTTCCAGGAGGAAAACCGCGCCCTGCTTTGCGGCACCTGGGCCGGGCTGGCGGTGGCCGCGGATGTGCCCGAACCGGGCGACGCGGTGCCGCTGACCTTTCTGGGGATGCCGCTATTGCTGATCCGTGACCGGGACGGCGCGGTGAGGGTGTTCAACAATACCTGCCGCCACCGGGGCATGATCCTTGTGGACGAACCGCGCAAGATCGAGGGCGCGATCCGCTGTCCTTATCATTCCTGGTGTTATGCCACCGACGGGCGGCTTGTGACCACGCCGCATGTGGGCGGGCCGGGACAGAACACGCACGAGGCCGTCAACCGAAGCGAGCTTGGGCTGGTGGAAATCCGCAGCCATATCTGGCGCGACGTGGTGTTCATCAACATCTCGGGCGATGCGCCGCCCTTTGAAGAGGTGCACCGCGATCTGCTGGCCCGCTGGGGCGGGCTGGAACAGCCGCTTTTTCATGGCGGCAAGGACAGCCGGTTTGAACTGGATGTGCGCTGTAACTGGAAGCTGGCGGTCGAGAATTACTGTGAAAGCTATCATCTGCCCTGGGTGCATCCCGGCCTGAACAGCTATTCGCGGCTGGAGGATCACTATCACATTGCCGCGCCGGGACAGTATTCCGGCCAGGGCACGCTGGTGTATCGCCGGATCAAGGGTGAAAACGGCGTGATGTTCCCGGATTTCGCGGGCCTGTCGGCGCAGTGGGACGAAGGCGCGGAATATATTGCCGTCTATCCCAATGTCCTGCTGGGCGCGCAGCGCGATCATGCCTTTGCCATCGTGCTGGAGCCGGTGGCAATTGACCGCACGCTGGAGCATATCCACCTGTATTATGCCACGCCCGAAACCGACGACGCGCTGCGCGCGCGAAACGCGGCCCAGTGGAAGCTGGTCTTCGAAGAGGACGTGTTCGTTGTTGAGGGGATGCAGCGCGGACGCCACGCGCCGGGCTTTGACGGGGGCCGGTTTTCCCCTGCGATGGACGGGCCAACCCATTGTTTTCACGATTGGGTGGCCGGGCGCCTGCAAGCCTTGCGGGCGCACGCGGCGCAATGAGCGATCTGGACGCGCGCCTGCTGGATGCGCATGCGGCGGGCGACCGGCAGGCGCTGGTCGCCCTGTACCGGCAGGCGGCGGATGCGGCCAGGCAGGCGGACGCGCGCGGCTTTTACCTGACCCATGCCTATGTCTATGCGCTGGAGATCGGGCATCCCGAAATCGGCGCGCTGCGTAACCGTCTGAAAGAGATGGGGCGCGAGGAATAGCGCCGCCGGGCCACGCCGGGCCGGTATCAGCCTTCTGCCGCGTGCTGCATCAGCGAGTAAAGATGCCATGTTGCATGGCCCAGCAGCGGCAAAACGATCAGCAGGCCCAGAAAGCCGGGGATCATCGCCAGAAAGGTCAGTCCCGAAATCAGCGCCGCCCAGATCAGCATGACCACGAAATTATTCTGCACGGCCTGAAAGCTGGTGATCATGGCGGTCACGAAATCGACCTCGCGATCCAGCAGCAGCGGCAGGGAAATCACCGTGATCATATAAAGCAACAGCGCGAACGCCGCCCCAACCGCCGTGCCCATGACAAGCATCTGTATCCCTTTTCCGGTCAGGTAAATCTCGTAAGAGCTGGACACGTTGGTCATGGTCGACAGGCCCAGAAACAGGGCGAAGATCATATGCGCCAGGAAAAACCAGAACAGGAACACGACGATGATCACCGCACAGATCGACGGCAGCTGGCGTTTGCTTTGCCGCCCGATCACGCCAAAGATCGCGTACCAGTCCATCGCCTCGCCCCGTTCCAGCCGGCGTGACACCTCGTATACACCGACAGCGGCGAAAGGGCCGATCAGCGGAAAGCCGATGGCCGCAAAGACCAGCCAATAGCTTTGCCCGGTAGCAATGGTGATCCACGCCATAAGCCAGCCCGCCAGCACGTAAAACGCGGCAAAGACCAGGCCGTAACCGGGCTTGGCCCTGAAATCCCGCCAGCCATTGCGCAGGGCCGCGCGCAACATCGCGATGTCAACGGCGCCCAGATCGGGCACACCCTGCTCTGGTGTCTGCGTCATGCATTCCTCCCTCTGCATGGCATTGCGTAAACGCCAAGAGACAGGGATTCCGCAGACGATTCAAGCTTTTCGCATGTGAGGCGGGTGATTTTGCGGCCAGCGGGTCACGCGGTGATAAGCATCGGCCACTTGCAGCAGCCTGGCATCCTGTCCCTTGGCGGCAAACAGCTGCACCCCCATCGGCAGCCCGTTGGCGCCAAACCCCACCGGCACGCTGATGGCGGGCAGGCCGATCAGGCTGACAGGGACCATCACCTGCATCCAGCGGTGATAGGTATCCATCGCATTGCCGTTGATCTTGTCGGGCCAGTCCCAGCTGGCCGGGAACGGCCAGCATTGCGCAACCGGCAGAGCCAGCACATCCACGCTCCCGAACAGATCGGCGGCGCAGGTGAACCACGCCGAACGGGTGGCACAGGCCGCGTGCAGCGCACTGGTGGACAGAGACAGGCCGCGCGCCACCTCCCATTGGGCTTCGGGCTTGAGGCGGGCACGGCGCGCGGGATCGTTGAACAGCGGCGCAAGCTCTGCGGACAACGCAAAGGCGCGCAGATCGGTCCAGGACCAGAACAGCGCCTCGGCATCGAACGGCGCCGCCACCGGGGTCACTTTTGCGCCCAGATCGCTACATTTGTCCAACGCGCCCCGGCAAAGATCCAGTATGCCAGGCTCTGTCGGCATCGCCCCCTCCCAATCGCCCAGCCAGCCGATACGAAGCCCGTTCAGGTCTCCGGTGCCCGGCAGCGCCCAGTCTTGTGGCGGCATGTTGAAGGGTACGCGCGAATCGGGTGCCGCCAGAACCTGCATCATCAGCGCGATGTCACCCGGGCTGCGCGCCATCGGGCCGATGGTCGAAAGCTGCTGCCAGAAGGTTTCCCCGCCTGCTTCGCGCGGAACCACGCCCCAGCTGGGCCGGAAACCATAGACATTGTTCCAGCCGGCCGGATTGCGCAGGCTGCCCATCATGTCGCTGCCATCGGCCAGCGCCACCATGCCACAGGCCAGCGCCGCCCCAGCCCCGCCCGACGAGCCGCCCGCCGTCCGGTCAGCGGCATAGGGGTTGCGGGTAACGCCGTGCACCGGGTTGTAGCTGTGGCTGCCCAGTCCGAATTCGGGCACGTTCGTCTTGCCGATAAAGATCGCCCCGGCGGCCCGCAACCGGGCGACAAAGGCGCTGTCGCTTTGTGAGATACGCTCTGAAAAAAGGGGGGAACCTTCGGTGTTACGGGTGCCGCTGACATGGGCCAGCGCCTTGACGGCGATGGGCAGCCCGTGCAATGGAGCGCGCCGATCAGGAGGCGCGGCATCGGCGGCGCGCGCCTGTGCCATAAGTGTCTCGGCGCCATGCAGATCGACAATGGCGTTGACAGCGCCGTTGCGCGCGTCAATCCGGTCCAGCGTGGCGCTCATCAGGGTTTGCGCAGACAATGCGCCGCTGCGCAGGGCGTCGCATTGCGCCTGAGCGCTCCAGTCCAAAAATTCTGTCATGTCTCCTCCAGTCGGCTGAATGTCAGGTGGCAAAGCGCGTGCGCAGGCGGCGCAGGTCCGGCCCCCAGAAGCGCCAGAGCAGCAGGATCGCGGCCAGGGTCAGGCCGATCACCAGACCCAGCCACACACCAACCCCGCCAAGCCCCAGCGAGAAGCCAAGCGCATAGCCCGACGGCACGCCGATGAGCCAGTAACTGAAGGCGGCGATCACCATCGGGCCGCGCGTGTCCTGAACCCCGCGCAACAGCCCCAGCGCCATCACCTGCATCCCGTCCATCACCTGGAACAGCGCCGCCACATACAAAAGCGACACCCCGGCGGCCAGGATCACGTCACGCTCGGGTTCGGCCGGATCGATGAACAGGCCCAGCAGGAATTCGGGAAACAGCAGGAACAGGCTGACCGCGACCAGCGCCGTGACCAGCGACGCCGCCAGCGCCACCCGCGCGCCGCGCGCCAGATGATCCGCGTCCCGCCGCCCCATGGCGTTGCCCGCCCGCACCGTGGCCGCGTTGGACAGACCAAGATGCGCCATGAAGGCCAGACTGGCAAGTTGCAGCGCGATGCCATGGGCGGCAAGCTGCACCGTACCCAGCCAGCCCATCATCAGCGACGAGGCGGCAAACAGCCCGACCTCTGCCAGGTTGGTCAGACCGATCGGCACGCCCAGGCGGAATACGTGAAAAAACGCCTCCCAGTCCGGGCGCCAGAGCCGGGCGAACAATGTGTGATGCGACATGGCCAGCCGGGCATAGGCCACCACGCCCGCCAAAGAGATCGCCTGAACCACGATCGAGGCGATCGCCGCCCCGGCCACGCCCAGTTCGGGAAAGCCCCAGTTGCCGAATATCAGCAGGTAATTCACCAGCGCATTGGCCGGGACGGCGGCAACCGTGACCCAGAACACCACCCGCGTGCGTTCAAGCGCGGCCAGATAGCTTTTCAGCACCATGACCAGCAACGCGGGAAACAGGCCGAACCCGGCAATCACCAGATAATCCCGCGCCAGCGCGGAAACCACAGGTGTCTGTCCCAGCGCCAGAAGGATCGGCCCGGAATACAGGAACAACGGCAGCCCGAGCAGCCCGAACAGGGCCGACAGCCACAGCCCCATGCGCGTGACGCGCCGCAGCGCGGTTTCGTCGCCCGCCGCCTCGGCCTCGGCCACAAGTGGCATGACGGCTATGGCAAAGCCCGACCCAAGGATGAAAATCACGAAGAAGAACGTGCTGCCCAGCACCACCGCGGCCAGCGACTCCACGCTGTACCAGCCCAGCATGATCGTGTCGGTCAGCCCGATGGCAAACTGGGCCACATGCCCGCCGATCAGGGGCACGCCAAGGCCGAGAAGCGCGCGCATATGATCGCGATAAGGCATGATGGGATGAGTCATCCCCAAGGCTTAGGGCCGATGGAGGGCCGGGGCAAGAGATGTTGCACGGTTGATCAAGCGGTTGATCGAAGGCAAAGCCTCTGGCACGCTGCGCCGGCGTATCCGCAGATCAGGACCGGCCCCATGCCCCGTATCGAATTCTGGTATGCCATCGGCAGCACCTACAGCTATCTGAGTGTCATGCGCCTGACCGCGCTGGCCGAGGAAACCGGCATCGCCTTTGACTGGCGCCCGTTCAACGTGCGCGCCATCATGATCGAACAGGACAATATCCCTTTTGCCACCAAGCCCGCGCGGGCGGCGCATATGTGGCGTGACATCGAACGCCGCGCGCCCCGATACGGGCTGGCGCCGCGCCTGCCGGCGCCCTATCCGCTGGACGGGTTCGACCTGGCCAACAGGGTGGCCATCCTGGCGCGTCAGGAAGGCTGGGTCGAGGCCTATACGATCGCCACCTACCGGCGCTGGTTCGAACAGGGCCAGCCCGCCGGGAGCGCGCCGAACCTGAGCGACAGCCTGCGCGCCATTGACCAGGACCCGGCGCGCGTGCTGGCGGCGGCGGATACGCCGGATTGCGAGGCGGCCTATGTGGCGGCCACCGATGCGGCGCGCGCCAAGGGCATTTTCGGCGCGCCGTCTTTTTTGGTGGGGAATGAGCTGTTCTGGGGCGATGACCGGCTGGAAGACGCCATCGACTGGGCCAAGAGCCACGAACGGGCACCGGAATGAGCATGGATTTCGACAAGCTGGTGCCCCGCGCGCGCGCCTTTCTGGGCGAACTGGAACAGAACAATACGCGCGGCTGGTTCAATGACCACAAGGCGCAATATGAAGACACGCTGAAAACCCCGGCGCTGGCCCTGCTGGACAAGATCGCCGCCAGTTTGGAAAAACAAACCGGCGTGGTGCCCGCGACCAAGCTGTTCCGGCCACAGCGCGATGTGCGGTTTTCAAAGGACAAGACACCTTATCACACCCATCTGCACATGCTCTGGACCACCGGGCGCGTAGGCTGGTTCCTTGGAATTTCAACCGGGTATGTCACCGCCGGCGCCGGGGCGATGGGGTTTGACAAGGACGGCCTGCAACGCTGGCGCGCGGCGGTGGACGGCCCCGGGGGCGACAGGATCGCCGCCTGCGTCACGGCCCTGTCGGCCAGCGGCGCCCGCATCAGTGATCCCGAGTTGAAACGCGTGCCCGCGCCCTTTGACAAGGACCACCCCCACGCCGGCCTTCTGCGCCGCAAAAGCCTGACCGCATGGCATGACCTGACCGAGGCGGACATCAAAAAAGGCGGTCTGATCGCGGGGATCGAGACCGCCTTTTCAGAGCTTCAACCTTTGGCCAGGGTTCTGCGTCCCCTCCTCTGACACAGCACCTGCGGACCCGTATGGAACGCGCCCGCGGCGGCGAAGCCCTTGTTCCGTTACTCAGCTGCGCCGCGTTTCGGGATGCAGCGACGCGCCCAGGATGTGATCGGAGCGGTGAATCACATGGCTGGCCGTGTTCACGATCAGCGGATCGGGCGCATGGGCGATCCTGGGATCCTTGCCCGGATAGTCGAGCGAGTTCAGGAAATGCAGCATACAGTTCAGCCGCGCGCGTTTCTTGTCGTCCGACTTGATCACCGTCCAGGGCGCATCCGCCGTGTCGGTGTAAAAGAACATCGCCTCCTTGGCTTCGGTATAATCGTCCCACTTGCTCAGGCTGGCCTTGTCGATCGGCGACAGCTTCCACTGTTTCAGCGGGTCGGTCTCGCGGCTGGCGAAACGGCTTCTTTGTTCCTCTTGCGTGACCGAAAACCAGAACTTGTAAAGCCGGATCCCCGACCGCACCAGCATCCGTTCCAGATCCGGGGTCTGACGCATGAATTCCAGATATTCATTGGGCTCGCAGAACCCCATCACCCGTTCGACCCCGGCGCGGTTGTACCACGAACGGTCATAGAAAACGATCTCGCCCGCAGTTGGCAAATGGTCGATATAACGCTGGAAATACCACTGGCCGCGCTCTTCGTCGGTGGGTTTGTTCAGGGCCACCACGCGCGCGGACCGCGGGTTGAGATGTTCGGTAAAGCGCTTGATCGTGCCGCCCTTGCCCGCGGCATCGCGCCCCTCGAACAGCATCACGAATTTCTGCCCGGTTTCCTGTGCCCAGATCTGCACCTTGAGCAGCTCGGCCTGAATCTGCGCCTTCTGCCGCTCGTAAGTGCGGCGCGACAGGCGGGTTTCATACGGGTATTGGCCGCTTTCAAAGGCACGGCGCACGTCATCGGCGGTTGGCCCCTGTTTGCGCGCACGCGGCGCAGCGGCGACCTCGGCCTGATCACCGACAGGCGCAGATGCCCCGTTCGGCTTTGCCTTTGCGTCTGTTTCCTGTGCAGTTATGGGGGTTTCCGGGGTTTTCGCGGGGGATGCGGCCATGAGGTCTCCTTGGGTTGAAAGCAAGGCCGCATCCTAGCGGAACGGGCGAGACCTTGCATTGATACACGTCAACACGCCCCCCACACCCCGCCGGGCACGGCAGGTACAACTCGCCTCTTTTCCCTTGTGATCCGCCCTGCCATAATGCGCCCCAATCAACACCAAAAAAAGAGCAGCGCGAATGCCCAATGATCTCCTGACAGAGAGCCAGTCCCAGACCAGCTATGACGCATCCTCGATCGAGGTGCTGGAGGGGCTGGAGCCGGTCCGCAAACGCCCCGGCATGTATATCGGGGGCACGGATGAGCGGGCGCTGCATCATATGGTGGCCGAGATCCTGGACAACTCGATGGACGAGGCGGTGGCGGGCCATGCCAACCGGATCGAGGTGGAACTGCACGCCGATTACGCGCTGAGCGTGCGCGACAACGGGCGCGGCATCCCGGTGGACCCGCATCCCAAGTTTCCCGGCAAATCCGCGCTGGAAGTGATCCTGTGCACGCTGCACGCGGGGGGCAAGTTTTCCGGCAAGGCCTATCAGACCTCGGGCGGATTGCATGGCGTGGGGGCCTCGGTGGTCAACGCGCTGTCGGATTCCATGGTGGTACAGGTGGCGCGCAACAAGGAACTGTTCGAACAGCGGTTTTCGCGCGGGCTGCCGCAGGGGCCGCTGGAAAAGCTGGGCCCGACGCAGAACCGGCGCGGCACCATGGTGACATTCCATGCCGACCCCGAGATTTTCGGCCATCACCGGTTCAAGCCCGCGCGCCTGTTCAAATCGATCCGGTCCAAGGCCTATCTGTTCTCGGGCGTAGAAATCCGCTGGAAATCGGCAATCGACGACGGCGAAACCCCCACAGAGGCGGTGTTTCATTTTCCCGGCGGGCTAAGCGATTATCTCAGGGAGTCCATGAACGGCTCGTCCACCTATGCCGATCAGCCCTTTGCCGGGACGGTGGATTTCCGCGAACGGTTCAACGCGCCGGGCAAGGTGGAATGGGCGATCAACTGGACCCCGTCGCGGGACGGGTTCATCCAGTCTTACTGTAACACCGTGCCCACACCGGAGGGCGGCACCCATGTGGCCGGGTTCTGGGCCGCGATCCTGAAGGGCATCCGCGCCTATGGCGAGTTGGTCAACAACCGCAAGGCGGCGCAGATCACGCGGGACGACCTGATCACCGGGGGCTGCGCGCTGGTGTCCTGTTTCATCAGCGAGCCGGAATTCGTGGGCCAGACCAAGGACAGGCTGGCCACGGTCGAGGCGCAAAAGCTGGTCGAGGGCGCGGTGCGCGACCATTTCGACAACTGGCTGGCGGCAGACACGAAATCGGCCGGCGCCATTCTGGATTTCCTGATCCTGCGGTCCGAAGAACGGCTGCGCCGGCGCCAGGAAAAGGAAACCCAGCGCAAGAGCGCCACCAAGAAGCTGCGCCTGCCCGGCAAGCTGGTGGATTGTTCGGCCACCAATCGCGCGGGCACGGAATTGTTCATCGTCGAGGGCGACTCGGCCGGTGGCTCGGCCAAGATGGCGCGCGACCGCAAGACCCAGGCCCTGCTGCCGCTGCGTGGCAAGATCCTGAACGTGCTGGGCGCGGCCTCGTCAAAGCTGGGCTCGAACCAGGAAATCAATGACCTGACCCAGGCGCTGGGGGTTGGGCTGGGCACAAAATTCAACGTCGACGATCTGCGCTATGACAAGGTTATCATCATGACGGATGCCGATGTGGACGGAGCCCATATCGCAGCGCTTCTGATGACCTTTTTCTTTACCCAGATGCGCCCGATGATCGATTCCGGGCACCTTTACCTCGCCTGCCCGCCGCTGTTCCGCCTGACGCAGGGGGCGAAACGGGTGTATTGCCTGGACGAAGCCGAACGCGACGTGTGGCTGGAAAAGGGGCTGGGCGGCAAGGGCAAGATCGACGTGAGCCGCTTCAAGGGCCTGGGCGAAATGGACGCGAAGGATCTGAAGGAAACCACGATGGACCCGACCTCACGCAAGCTGATCCGGGTGACGATCGACGAGGACGAACCGGGCGAAACCGGCGATCTGGTGGAACGGCTGATGGGCAAGAAACCCGAGAAGCGGTTCGAGTACATCCAGGAGAACGCGAGGTTCGTGGAGGAGTTGGATGTTTGAGGGTTTATTCTCTTGAAAGCCAGATAGAATCTAAAGCAAGAGTTCAGATTGTTTGCGGAACACTTGGTCTAGCAGCTATTGAAGACTATATCGTTGCGCGTTGGGCTATTTTGAATGGCCTTGACCTGCCACTGAACTTTCATCCAGCCGCGACCGGAGCCCGGTTTGTGTTTACGCCGATTGGCGCAGGTTGAGCAATCGCCCGACGCGTGGAGCTTTCATCTCGCGTAGCGGGGCGGGCGATTGCGGTGGTCGGGGTCCGCGCATAGTCAGCCGGGGTTTGGTAGTCCAAGGCTGAATGGGGTCGTTCGGTGTTGTAGTCAGCCGCCCAGGCCGCGAT
>NZ_JAECRZ010000066.1 GCF_016019955.1 Thiosulfatihalobacter marinus | reverse complement strand
GCGCCCGCCTCGTGCTCAGCCAGGATGCCGATGATCTGTTCGTCCGTGAATCTTGTTCGCTTCATTGTCCGTCCTCAAGTTAGGTCGGACTCTAATCAACGGTGGAGGAAAAATCCCGTGGCAGGTCAGGCTGGCTGGTTCGGGGCCGCTTGTAGATCGCCTCCAGGCCCATCTTCGCCATCAGTCGTCGGATACGATGTCGGCC
>NZ_JAECRZ010000065.1 GCF_016019955.1 Thiosulfatihalobacter marinus | reverse complement strand
CTGCATAAGCTGAATAACTACAGCGGTGCCGAACAGGCAGGGTTGTTTGCAGATCGCTTATTATCACCCGGCCAGCAAAGCAAAGTGCGTTACAGCTTTACGCTGTACCAAAGCACTGACAATGGCAATAAAGTGCGGGTGCAAACCGACAACACCGATCAACCTTTTGATATGAATGACTCGAGCAAACTGGAGTTGGGCTCAACCGCCAAACTTCGTGTACTGGTAAGTTATTT
>NZ_JAECRZ010000064.1 GCF_016019955.1 Thiosulfatihalobacter marinus | reverse complement strand
CCCAACCCCCCCCCAGCGCCCCCCCCCCCCCCCCCCCCCACCCCTCAACCTCCCCGTCCTCTCCACCCCCGACGCACTTCAGATCTCGTTGACCGCCAGGATCACCCGCCCCGCCGACACCGCCCCGCGCGGCGTCCGCGGCAAATTCCTGGGCCCCCCCGATCAGCCTAACGGAACAGCGGAGGCGACGTAAAGATCCAAGAGGCGGCGATGCAGGGGCGCCGAGGGACCGGGAG
>NZ_JAECRZ010000006.1 GCF_016019955.1 Thiosulfatihalobacter marinus | reverse complement strand
GCGCCCGCCTCGTGCTCAGCCAGGATGCCGATGATCTGTTCGTCCGTGAATCTTGTTCGCTTCATTGTCCGTCCTCAAGTTAGGTCGGACTCTAATCAACGGTGGAGGAAAAATCCCGTGGCAGGTCAGCTGTCCCTGTGTTCTTCGATGAACCCAAATCTCGTTGCTTTTTTTGCCCGCAAGGAACTGGATGGCCTTCGTCGGGGAAACGCCGCACCGGGGCCTTTTCTTTTCTTCCTCACTATAGGATTTTCCTCTCCTCCATGAGAAGCCGCATCCTGACGGAATTCGTCCGTCCGTTTCAGCCCCATAGTCAGTCTTCCTTGTTGCAGTAAATGCCATCAAAGGACTGGCATCAGGCCGCGACAGGTTCACTCAGCGTAAGCGCCATATTTCAAAGGTTTGAATTTCCGTCCCAAGCCCCATCTAATGCGCATAGCGAACAACAACAGGAATCAGCGCCATGACAGAATACCGACGCGATCCCAGCGTGATTTCGACGCTCTCCGACGAACAGTTCTGGGTCACTCAGGAAAACGGCACCGAACGGCCCGGTTCGGGCAAACTGCTCTACAACAAGGCGTCCGGCATCTATGTCGACGTGGTCTCTGGCGAACCCCTGTTTGCCAGTTCCGACAAGTATGAATCGGGCTGCGGCTGGCCCAGCTTTACAAAACCGATCGAACCGGCGCATGTCACCGAACATCGTGACGCCACGCTTGGCATGGTCCGGACCGAAGTGCGCAGCAAACATGGCGACAGCCACCTGGGGCACGTCTTTCCCGATGGCCCACCCGACCGGGGCGGCCTGCGCTATTGTATCAATTCCGCATCCTTGCGCTTTGTGCACCGTGACGACATGGAGGCCGAAGGCTATGGTGCCTATCTGGACCAGGTGGAGGATGTGACATGAGCGAACGCGCTGTATTGGCGGGCGGCTGTTTCTGGGGAATGCAGGATCTGATCCGCAAGATGGACGGCGTGCTGTCCACCCGCGTCGGCTACACCGGCGGCGATGTGCCCAATGCCACCTATCGCGATCACGGGACACATGCCGAAGGGATCGAGATTGTCTTTGATCCAGCGCGGCTCAGCTATCGGCGCCTGCTGGAGTTCTTCTTTCAGATTCACGATCCAACCACGCCCAACCGGCAGGGCAATGACATCGGCATGTCCTACAGATCGGCTATTTACTATGCCGACGATACGCAAAAGGCCATCGCGCTGGACACGATTGACGATGTCAATGCGTCCGGCCTGTGGCCCGGCACGGTCGTGACCGAACTGGAACCGGTCGGGGATTTCTGGGAAGCCGAGGATGACCATCAGGATTATCTGGAAAAACACCCCAACGGCTATACCTGCCACTTTCCTCGGGCCGATTGGGTGCTGGCGCGCCGCAAACAGGCCTGATCCCGCCTGCACCTGTCCGTGCCTGCACTGTCACCCGGCAATACGCGGGCGGCCCGATGCCTCGACAGTCACGTTACCCTCGATGAAAACGGTCCGCGCTTCGGCCTGGGCGCGCTTGATATCATGCGTCGCGATCACACGCAGGTCCTGCGCGCCCGCGGCCAGAGCCTCGTCGCGCGCCTGACCGGTCAGCATGGCCTCCATCCGGCCCAGCGCGCCGGCTTCATCCCTGAAATCCTCCGGCCCGCCCTCCAGATGCACGCGATACACCCCCTCCGAGGGCGACGTGACGATGCCGCTCTTGCGGATGGTGATCCGGCCCACAACCGCGCCAATCGCATTGGCAACCCCGGCATGTCGTGGCAGCTCCATTTCACAGCCCAACCGCGTCGCCACCGCGGGATAATATACCGGCGCCGAGGCCCCCAACCCGATCACCGGGATTGCCAGACCGGTTTCCAGCCGGATCAGGCCGCGATGCCCGCCAAGCCCCTTTTCCATCAGGACATGCCGCGCAAGATCGGCGGGGTTCTGGCCAAAATCGGTCTCTTCCCCGGCAAGGGCGGATTCCAACAAGGCCAGCCCGGTCTGGCGCGTCAGCTCGGCAACGATCATCCCGGCCAATCCCGGCGCATCGGGTGCCAGCGGTGTCCCCGCCCCCGTGCGTTTGCGCGCAAACAGCCGCAGCGCCTTGTCGGCCGCCATCCCGTCCCAGCTTTGCAATGTTCCAAGAACATGGCTTGCGTCCGAAGGGGTCACACCCGACATCTGGACCAGCCCGCGTTCTATCAGCCGCCGCAATGGCCCGGCATCAATGCGCGCCCGCAGAACATCGCCCAACGGCAGAACCCCATCGCCAAGCCGCGCCAGAATTGCCGCCTCCCGTGGCCCCAGCCCGTCCCGATTCACACTTCGCAAGGCCCGCACAAACCGGCCATCATATTCGCCCGGCACCACCCGGCGCAGCTGTTCATCCAGCGCCTTGTGCACGACATCGGGCGCATCGCGCGCGATCAGCGACACCGGCACTACCCGGCGCGGGCCAAGGCCGACACCTCCCTGCAACCCTTCTGTCCGGGCATGAACTTCGCTATCCCCGCCAAGGCCAAATGTGCGCATGGCCACGGCTTCGACCATGGTTCGATAGGGACCAACCCGCGCACCATCCGGGTCAATCGCCGGACGCCCGTCGCGCAACAGCGCCACGTCGGTGGTGGTTCCGCCGATATCGCTCACCAGCGCATCTTTTGCCCCGGTCAACCAGCGCGCCCCAACAATCGACGCCGCCGGCCCGCTCAGGATGGTCTCGATCGGCCGCGCCCTTGCCAGGCCGGATGAAATCAGCGCGCCGTCGCCCCGCACCACCATCAACGGCGCCGTGATCCCCAACTCCGTCAGCTTCTGCTCTGCCCGCCCGATCAGGGAATCGATCATGCCGATCAGACGGGCGTTCAGCAAGGCGGTCAGGGCCCGCTTCGGCCCGTTCAGACGCGACGAAAGATGGTGCGACGCGCTCACCGGTCGCCCGGAACCGGCGCGGATGATCTCGGCCACACGTTGCTCATGCGCCGGATTGCGGGTGGCGAACTTTCCCGCAACCGCAAAGCCCGACACCCCGGCAAGATGTGCCTCCAGCCAACCGGCAAGAGCGGCCTCATCCAGCGCGGCGGCCTCGGCACCGGCATGGTCATGCCCGCCCGCCAGAACCAGCACCGGATCACCGTCCAGCGCCTCTCTCAGCCCATGCCGGTCCAGATCCGCTTCGCCAAATCCGATCAACACAAGCGCAGCCCGCCCGCCCTGCCCCTCGACAAGCGCATTGGTCGCCAAAGTCGTGGACAACGAGGCCAGGGTCACGTCCTGCGGCGCCGCACCCGCCTGCGCCATCACCGCCGCGATCGCGGCCCCAATGCCCTCGGCCAGATCGTGACGCGTTGTCAGCGCCTTGGCGGATGCGATCACATGGCTTTCATCCCGGATCAGTACCGCGTCGGTATAGGTGCCACCCGTATCCACGCCCAACGACAAGGTCATGCGCGCCCCTCCTCTGTTCGCTCACCGATCCTCGCCACGCCGCGCGTCACCGGTCCCGCCGGTTTGCGACATCCCGTAACCGGCTAACCGCCCAGCGCGCCGCGTCCGCCACCGCCGGGTCGGGGTCGTCGCACAAACCCTGCGCCACGGACAGCAATATCGCATCAGCCGAATTGCCGATGGCATACAGCACATTGCGCACGAACCGGTCCCGCTTGATCCGCTTGATGGGCGAACCGGAGAACATCGCGCGAAACCCCGTATCATCGAGACCCGCCAACTCGGCCAGCTTCGGCGCCACAAGATCGTCGCGCGCGGCATAGCGCATCTCGCGCGCACTCACCGCAAACTTGTTCCACGGACAGGCCGCCAGACAATCGTCGCAGCCATAAATCCGGTTGCCCATCAAGGGGCGCAGCGCCTCATCGACAGGCCCGTGATGCTCGATCGTCAAATAGGAAATGCAACGCCGCGCATCAATCTGGTTGGGCGCGGGAAAAGCATCCGTCGGACAGGCGTCAAGACAGGCGCGACAAGATCCGCAATGGTCGATTTCCGCAGGATCAGTCTCTATTTCCAGCGTCGTGAACACCGACCCGATAAAGAACCATGACCCAAGTTCGCGACTTACCAGATTGGTGTGCCTGCCCTGCCACCCCAGCCCCGCCGCCTGGCCCAGCGGCTTTTCCGGCACCGGCGCGGTATCCACAAACACCTTCACTTCGCCACCCGCCTCACCAATTAACCACCGCGCCAGCCGCTTCAGCCGCTTCTTGACAATATCGTGGTAGTCCCGATTCTGCGCATATACCGAAATGGCCCCCCGGTCCGCCTGCCCATGCACGACAGTCGGATCATGCTCCGGGGTATAGCTCTCGGCCAATACGATCACCGATCGCGCCTCCGGCCAAAGCGCCGCCGGATTACCCCGCCAAAGCGCGCGCTCCGCCAACCAGCCCATTTGCCCATGATACCCCCGGGCCAGAAACCCGGCCAAACCCTCCGGCACCTGGCCAACAGCATCCGGCCGGCAAACCCGGGCCATATCAAACCCGATGTCCCGCGCCTCCCTCACCAGCCGCGCCTTCAGATCGTCAGACACCACCCCATTCCTTCTTTTGGCCAGAAATATCCTGGGGGTGAATTGGCCGCCCCGCGGCCAAGAGGGGGCAAAGCCCCCACCCTAGAAATCCAGATCCGCATAATGCGCCGGCGGCGGAAAGCCGGCGATCTGATCGGCCAGAATCGACCGGAATGCCGGGCGCGACTTGATCGTCGCATACCAGTCCTTGACCACGGCGGAACGGCGCCAATCCACGTCCGAAATATAATCCAGCGCACTCAAATGCGCCGCTGCCGCGAAATCCGCCAGCGTCATCACATCCCCGGCAAGCCAGCGCCGATGATCCAACAGCCAATGCATGTAATCCAGGTGATACTTGATCGCCTTGGCCCCGGCTTTCACGTTGGTGCTGTCCGGGTACCCGGCGCCCATCACCTTCTTGTTGACCCGCTCATACAACAGCTTCGACGTCACCTCGTTATGAAACTTGTCATCGAACCACGCCACCAGCCGGCGCACCTCATAACGCCCGTCCGGATCTCGCGGCATCAGCGAGGGTTCGGGATATTTCTCTTCCAGGTATTCGCAAATTGCGCTGCTTTCGGCCATCACCTTGCCGTCCATCTTCAGCACCGGCACCTTGGCCGCCGGATTGCGGCGCAGGAAATCCGGATCCTGCTCCCAATACCGCTCCTCCACCAGCTCCACCTCGATCCGTTTCTCGGCAAGGCTCAGCCGCACCTTGCGGCAGAACGGGGACAGGGGCACATGGAAAAGACGGTTCATCAGGTCAACACCAGGGTTTCGAAAATCCCTCCCTCAATGCCTTGCCGCGCGGTGATTTTCAATCCTCGAAACACCGGGCGCGCGGCTCTCCGCGAATGGTTTCTGCCCCATCCATGATCGCCACCGCCCGTCTGCGCAAAAAGGCGGTCGGTTCGCTGGCCGACCGGGTCTTGGGGCTGGGCAATACAGCCGCCAACCGTGCCGCCTGCTCCGCGCTCAGCGCCTCCGGCCCAACGCCGAAATAGTGCCGTGCAGCCGCTTCAACCCCAAACACTCCCTCGTCAAACTCGGCAACATTCAGATAAACTTCCAGAATGCGCCGCTTGGACCAGGTCAGCTCCACCAGCGGCGTGAGCAGCGTTTCGATTGCCTTGCGGACCCAGCTGCGCCCCTGCCACAGATAGACATTCTTGACCATCTGCTGGCTGATCGTCGACGCACCGCGCCCGCCACCATCATCCAGCGACTCGCGGATTGCCTTGATGTCAAACCCCCAGTGCAGACAGAAATTCGCGTCTTCCGCCGCCACCGCGGACCGGCGCATCACCGGCGCGATCTCTTTCATCGGAACCCACTGCCGATCAATCCGCCCCAGCGCCCGTTTCTCGCTCAACATGGTAAAGGTAAAAGGCGGATTGACGACGGAAAACAAAAGCACGGCAAGGATCACCAGCGACATCAGCCAGATCACGCTGCGGCGCAGCCAATACCGCAGCCGCAGCCACTGCCTGCCAATCCAGCCGCGCTTTTTCTGCGCCTTCTTTTTCGCCATCACCCACTCACCCGGCTACCCGCGCCCCGAGTATTATGTCCGTTCCGGGCGCGCAAGCCAGTGCCCGGGATCAGGGGGAACAGGCCCAGACCTTCACCTGGCACCCGCCGCCATACTGGTCGCAATACCCAAGCGCGTTGTCCTCGGCGATTGCCCGGCTTCCGCCCCAGCCAAAACCCCAATTGCCCGAGCTTCCCTGCGCCATGGCGCCGCACGTGTTATAGAAGGTGCGTACCGTGTCGCAATCCCATCCACATTCACTCTGAAGCGTGTTGATCGCATCCTGCTCGGAATACTGGCCATAGGAATAGCCCCACGCGCCCCTTGGTCCGATCCCGACCGCGCCCCAGCAATATTCGTATCCACAATCCCCGGCAAAGGCGACGCCGGGCAGAAAAGCGGCCAAAATAGCGGCCTTGAAAACACTGAATTTCATGGTGATTCTCCCAAATACTGCGCCATTATGCGCCGCCAGGGCAGAATTCCCAAAGAAAACCCCCATGCACCCTTTGGTGCACGGGGGCGTTCACATTGCCGGACCGGCCTATTCCGCCGGAACCGCCGCCTCTTGCAGGCTCAGCGGATGCGGCAAATGGATCAGCATTTCCTTCGGGCAAACTTGCAGGAAATTTGCTCTTTCCACATCCCAATGTTGCAGGATATCGGCCGCCTTCCGGCTTCCGGTTTCCGCCGCATGACGCTCGATCAGCCCTTTCAGCTGGGCCTCCCAATGCGCAACTGTCACCGGACATGTCACCAGGGTCTCCATGTTCATGACATTCTCGACAGTCCCTTCAGGATCGTAAAGATAGGCCATGCCGCCTGTCATTCCGGCGCCAAAATTCGCACCCACTTCACCCAGGATCACTGCCACGCCGCCGGTCATGTATTCACACCCGTTCGAGCCACAGCCCTCGACAACCACCTTGGCGCCCGAATTGCGCACCGCAAACCGCTCGCCGGCGCGCCCGGCGGCAAACAGATGGCCATCGGTTGCGCCATACAGCACTGTGTTTCCGATGATCGTGTTCTGATCCGCTTTCAACGGGCTGGCCATCGGCGGGCGCACCACGACGGTCCCGCCCGACAGTCCCTTGCCCACGTAATCATTGGCGTCGCCAGACACTTCGATCTTCAGGCCCGGCGCGGCAAAGGCACCCAACGACTGCCCCGCAGACCCGGTCAGCTTCACCGTCAGGTGGTCTTCCTGCAACGCGTTGCGCATTCCGAAATTCCGCACGATATGGCTGGACGTGCGTGTGCCCACCGTGCGGTGCGTGTTCTGCACCGCATAAGACAGCTGCATCTTTTCGCCATCCTCCAGGAACCGGTGTGCGTCGCGCACGATCTCGGCATCCAGCGTGTCGGGCACGGCATTGCGCGGCTTGTTGCGGTCATACACGATTTCAGACGCCCCATCGACAGTGATCAACAGCGGGTTCAGGTCCAGATCGTCCAGATGCGCCGCGCCGCGGCTGACCTGGGTCAACAGATCCGCCCGCCCAATCACATCGTCCAGCGACCGCGCGCCGATGCTGGCCAGAATCTCGCGTACCTCCTGGGCATAGAACGTGATCAGGTTCACCACCTTGTCCGCGCTGCCGGTGTATTTCTTGCGCAGGTCCTCGTCCTGGGTACAGACCCCAACAGGACAGGTGTTGCTCTGGCACTGACGCACCATGATACAGCCCATCGCGATCAGCGCGGCCGTGCCGATGCCGTATTCCTCGGCCCCCATCATCGCCGCCATCACGATGTCGCGGCCCGTGCGCAATCCGCCATCGGTGCGCAGCGTCACGCGATCACGCAACTTGTTCATTGCCAGAACCTGATGCGCCTCGGTCAGGCCCATTTCCCAGGGCAGACCGGCATATTTGATGCTGGTCGCCGGGCTGGCGCCCGTGCCGCCATTATGGCCCGAAATCAGGATGATGTCCGCCTTGGCCTTGGCCACCCCGGCGGCGATTGTGCCAACACCGGACGAGGCCACCAGCTTGACCGTCACCTTGCAGCGCGGGTTGATCTGTTTCAGATCATAGATCAGCTGCGCCAGATCCTCGATCGAATAGATATCGTGGTGCGGCGGCGGCGAAATCAGCGTCACGCCCTTGGTCGAATGGCGCAAACGCGCGATCAGGTCTGTCACCTTCATGCCGGGCAATTGCCCGCCCTCACCGGGCTTGGCGCCCTGAGCGACCTTGATTTCCAGTTCCTCGCACTGGTTCAGGTATTCGGCCGTCACGCCGAACCGGCCCGAGGCCACCTGCTTGATCTTGGCACTGGGGTTGTCGCCATTCGGCTCGGGTACGAAATGCGCCGGATCTTCCCCGCCTTCACCCGAATCCGACTTGGCGCCGATCCGGTTCATGGCGACGTTCAGGGTTTTATGTGCCTCGGGGCTCAGCGCGCCCAGGCTCATACCCGGTGTCACGAACCGCTTGCGGATCGCGGTGATCGATTCCACCTCTTCGATCGGAATCGGCTTGGCCAGCGGCTTGATGTCCAGCAGATCGCGCAGATGAATCGGCGGGTTGGCCCGCATTTTCTCGCTATATTGCTTCCACAGCTGGTAAGACGCGCGGTTGCAGGCCGATTGCATCATGTGCATGGTCTGTGCGCCCCAGGCATGGGTTTCGCCCGATTTGCGCGCCTTGTAAAAGCCGCCGATCGGCAACACGTCCTGCCCACTCAGCCAGCCTTTGGCGTGAACTTCCTCGGCTTTTTTCTGGATACCGATCACACCGATCCCCGAAATCCGGCTGATCATGCCGGGGAAGTATTCCGCGCACATCGCCCGGCTCAGCCCCACGGCCTCGAAATTCAGGCCCCCGCGATAGGACGAGATCACCGAGATCCCCATCTTCGCCATGATCTTGAGCAGGCCCTGGTCAATCGCCTCGCGATATCGCGCAATATTTTCGGTCAGCGTGCCTTCGGCCAGCCCGCGCGCGATCCGGTCGGCCAGCGTGTCTTCGGCCAGATAGGCGTTCACCACCGTCGCACCCGCGCCGATCAGAACCGCAAAATAATGCGGGTCGATACATTCCGCCGATTGCACGTTCAGCGAACAGAATGTGCGCAGCCCCTTGCGGGTCAGATGGCTGTGGACCGCGCTGGTCGCCAGGATCATCGGCATCGCGATCCTGTCCCTGCCCTGCCCGGCGTCGCTCAGCACGATATGGCCCGCGCCACTGCGCACCGCGTCCTCGGCCTCGGCGCGGATGCGCTCCAGCCCGATGCGCAGCGCGCCCTCTCCGGCCCCCGCCTCGAATGTGCAGTCAATCCGCACCACCGTGTCGTCAAACGCCTCCAGCAGGCGCGCGAACTGCGTGTTGCCAACAAACGGGCTTTCCAGCATCACGATCTCGGTCTGGCTGCCATCTTCATCCAGAACGTTCTTGAGGTTGCCGAACCGGGTTTTCAGGCTCATCACCCGATATTCACGCAAGCTGTCGATCGGCGGGTTTGTCACCTGGCTGAAGTTCTGGCGGAAAAAGTGGCTCAGCGGGCGATACATCTTGGACAGCACCGCGCTGGGTGTGTCATCGCCCATCGAGGCCAGCGCCTCTTTGCCGTCCTCGGCCATGGGCGCAAGGATCTGCTCCACCTCTTCCATGCTGAACCCGGCCGCAATCTGCCGCTTGCGCAGTTCCGTGCCCGAATAGACAGGTTGCTCTTCGATCGCGCCCAGCTCCACGCCCAGATCGCGGATCTTGCCCACCCATTCGCCATAGGGGCGCGCGTTGGCCAGTTTGTCCTTGATCTCGGTGTCGTGGTACAGCTTGCCCTCTTCCATATCCACGGCCAAAAGCTGCCCTGGGCCAAGCGCGCCCTTTTCCACCACGGTGAACTCGTCAATCGGCACCATCCCGGCCTCGGAACCCGAAATCAACAAACCGTCACCCGTTACAACATAGCGCATCGGGCGCAGGCCGTTGCGGTCCAGCCCGGCACAAACCCAGCGCCCGTCGGTCATCGCCAGCGCGGCGGGGCCGTCCCACGGTTCCATCACCGAGTTGCAATAGCTGTACATGTCACGCCAGGCCTGCGGCAGTTCCACCGCCTGTTTGGACCAGCTTTCCGGCACCAGCATGGTCTTGGCCATCGGCGCCGACCGGCCCGCGCGCACCATCATTTCAAACACCGCATCCAGCGCCGCCGAATCCGAGCTGCCGCCCGGCACGATGGGTTTGATATCCTCGGCCAGATCACCAAACGTGGCGCTGGCCAGCCGGATTTCGTGGCTTTTCATCCAGTTCAGGTTGCCTTTCAGCGTGTTGATCTCGCCGTTATGGGCCAACATGCGGAACGGCTGCGCCAGCCACCATTGCGGGAACGTGTTCGTCGAATACCGCTGGTGATAGATCGCGAACGCGCTTTCGAACCGCTCATCCTGAAGATCGGGATAGAACACGGCGACCTGCTCGGCCAGCATCATGCCCTTGTAGATGATCGACCGGCACGACAGCGACGCGATGTACAATTCGCGGATGTTTGCGGCGGCGGCGGCCTTCTCGATCCGGCGACGGATCACGTACAATTCCCGCTCGAATGTCTCTTCGTCCACACCCTTGCTGTTGGAAATCAGGATCTGTTCGATCTCGGGGCGTGTCGCATTGGCCTTTTCGCCAAGACAGGTGATATCCACCGGCACGTGGCGCCAGCCGTAAATGGCATAGCCCATCTTCAGAACTTCGGTTTCCACGATGGTTCGGCAGGCTTCCTGTGCGCCGTGATCGGTGCGCGGCAGAAACACCTGGCCCACTGCCATCAACTCGTCCATGCGCGGCTCGTGCCCGGTGCGCCGGATCTGGTCGTAAAAGAACTGTACCGGGATCTGCACGTGAATCCCTGCGCCATCGCCGGTTTTACCATCGGCATCCACCGCACCCCGGTGCCAGATCGCCTTGAGCGCGGTGATCCCCGCCTCCACCACCTTGCGGCTGGGTTTGCCGTCGATTGACACGACCAGGCCAACGCCACAGGACGAATGCTCTTCCTCTTCGGAATACAAGCCATGCTCGGTCATCCACTTGCGCTTGGCTTCTTCCTGACGAACCCAGTTGTCATCATACTTGGTCATCGTGTTCACCCTTTCTTAATCTCATGGGTCAGCCTTGCTGCCCTACGGTGGTGGGTCCGGCCTCCGGATCTCCCAACACCACCGACGTAATACCGACGTTATACCGACGCGCTGCCGATGGTCATTCTGCGGCCACTGCGGCGCCCGCGCCAAAGCGTTCCAGGATCGCATCGGCACAGTCGCGCCCGTCCCGGATCGCCCAAACCACCAGCGAGGCACCGCGCACGATGTCGCCCACGGCATAGACCCCGTCCATGTCCGTCGCGCCTGTGGTGAACTGCGCCTTGATCGTGCCCCAGCGGGTCACTTCCAGGTCGGGCTGTTCCCACAATGTCGGCAGGTCTTCCGGTTCAAAGCCCAGCGCCTTGATGACCAGATCGGCCTCTTCCACATAGTCCGCGCCCTCGATCACCTCGGGCGATTGACGGCCGCTGGCATCGGGCTGGCCCAACCGCATTTTCTGGACCATCACGCCGGAAACGGGATCGCCGGAAAATCCTTTGGGCGCCGACAGCCAGACAAACTCCACGCCTTCCTCTTCGGCATTCTTGGTCTCGCGCTGCGAGCCGGGCATGTTGGCGCGGTCGCGGCGATACAGGCATTTCACGCTTTCGGCGCCCTGACGGATCGCGGTGCGCACGCAATCCATCGCGGTGTCGCCACCACCGATCACCACAACCTTCTTGCCCCCGGCATTCAATTCGCCACTGTCATATTCGGCAACCGTGTCGCCAAAGCTCAGTCGGTTAGAGCATGTCAGATAATCGATCGCCTTCACGATCCCCTCGGCACCGGCGCCAGGCCCTTGCAAATCACGGCTTTTGTACACACCCGTTGCAATTATGATGGCGTCATGCGCCTCGCGCAGTTCGGCAAACGAGATGTCCTTGCCCACTTCGCAATTCAACCTGAACGCAACGCCGCCCTGCTCCAGCTGATCGTTGCGGCGCATCACTACGTCTTTCTCCAGCTTGAAACCGGGAATGCCATAGGTCATCAATCCGCCGGCGCGATCATGCCGGTCATACACCGTCACCTGTACACCGGCGCGGCGCAACCGATCGGCAGCCGCCAGGCCGCCGGGACCGGCGCCGATGATACCCACGCTTTCGGGGCGCTCCCGCGCCGGGACCACGGGCTTGACCCAGCCTTCGTCCCACGCGGTGTCGGTGATGTATTTTTCCACGGCACCGATGGTCACGGTTTCGTGGCCGGATTGCTCGATCACGCAATTGCCTTCGCACAGGCGGTCTTGCGGACAGATGCGGCCGCAGATTTCGGGGAAGGTGTTCGTCGCCTGGCTGATTTCATACGCCTCTTGCAGCCGCCCGGTCGCCGTAAGGCGCAGCCAATCGGGAATGTTGTTGTGCAGCGGGCAATGGCTCTGGCAATATGGCACACCGCACTGGCTGCACCGGCTGGCCTGCTCTTCGGCCTTGGCCTTGGCGAACTCTGCGTAGATTTCATCGAAATCCTGCTTCCGTACAGTCGCGTCACGCTTTTCTGGCATGTCACGTTCAACGGTCACGAATTTCAGCATAGGTTGCTTGGCCACGGCGGCTGCCTCCAGATTAATTCCAGTGACGCGTGTTTAAGCAATCTCGCGACGGGATAAAAGTCATACATGCTGACCTAAATCGAGTATTTTTGCACCCCGCTGCCGAAGGTATGCTCATAGCGGCCCTATTTTGTGGCCGAACCGGACTTAATAAAAGACTTTTCTTTTATTTCCCGCCACTTATACCATGTCGACAAATCCGCCCCCTCGCGAGGCCCCATGTCGCTCCTTCATATTATCTTGGTTGCCGTTATTCAGGGCATTACCGAGTTTCTCCCGATCAGCTCCTCCGGACATCTGATTCTCTTGCCGAATCTCACTGGTCTGCAAGACCAGGGCCAGGCGATTGATGTCGCCGTACATGTCGGTACGCTGGGCGCCGTGGTTCTGTTCTTTTGGTCTGATGTTCGCGCGGCTGTCGTTGGACTTCCGCGATTGCTCACCGGAAGGATAGATACCCCCGGGGCGCGGCTTGCGTTTCTTCTGATCATCGCCACGATCCCTGTGATCCTGGCAGGACTGCTCCTCAAGATCACTGGCCTGGATGACGCGATGCGATCAATTGCGGTGATCGGATGGACAATGCTGGGCTTTGGCCTTGTTCTGTGGTGGGCAGATAAAACCGGCAAGACCACAAAATCGGATTCCGACTGGACCCTGCGTGATGCTGTGATCATGGGACTTTGGCAGGCGGTTGCCCTGATCCCGGGCACGTCCAGATCGGGGATCACCATCACCAGTGCCAGATACCTGGGGTACAACCGACACGATGCCGCCAAGCTGGCCATGCTCATGTCGATCCCGACCATACTGGCCAGCGGAACTCTGCTTGGTATAGAGGTCGTCGGTCAGGCTGACATGGCAACCGCACGCGATGGGGTTATCGCCGCGGTGTTTTCTTTCATCGCCGCTCTGGTCGCGCTGGGACTAATGATGCGGCTGTTGCGAACTGTCAGCTTCCTGCCCTACGTGGTTTATCGCGTGGCCCTTGGGCTCGTTCTTTTGCTGATTGCATACACTTAGGGCGGGCCGTCTCCGACCCGCCCCCAAACCTTAAATTCAAACGGCTCAGACCTGCAGATTCTTGGCCGAATCCTTGATTGCGTCGTACTGCCCGGACGGACGGAATCGCCACAGGTAGTCTCCGATAACGGCCTCAGGCGCGACAGGCTTGATGCCCAGCGTCGCAAAGCCTTGTGCGCCCTCATGAACTACATTGTCATGCCGCAACAACTTGACCTGATCACGGGTCAGGATCTTGTTGTCAAAGAGGCCGAACATGATCTTGCATGTGATGTCTGCACCGAAAGCGACAAGCCGGCCAATACCAAACGGAAGGTTCAGGATCACCTTGGTGCGGTGAATCTCTGTCAGGATATCCTCGACCCATGCGCGCAAGGCCTTTACCTCGGGTCCGCCCAGTTCGAACAGGCCCTCGGCCACCCCATTGACACCCAAAACGGCGGCCTTCGCCACGTCATCCACGAAAACAGGCTGAAACTTCGTACTGCCGCCGACCAGCGGAAGGAAAGGCCCAAAGCGCGCCATGGATGCAAATCTGTTGAAGAACTGATCATCCGCGCCAAAAATGACGGACGGGCGCAGGATCATGGCGCCCGGCATATGCTCCAGAACGCCCGCCTCACCTGCTGCCTTGCTGCGGGCATAGTCGCTGTCAGAGTCCGGATCAGCCCCGATGGCAGAAACGTGTACCATCCGCGCGATACCCTTGTCCGCCGCGATCCTCGCAATGCGTCCGGGCGCTTCTGCCTGTACTGCATCGAACGTATTCTTGCCACTGTTGTCCAGGAGCCCCACACAGTTCACCACCGCATCGGCACCCTCCATGACAGCCGCAACAGACGCATCGTCGCGGATATTGCAGAAAACCGGCTCCACCTGTCCAACACTGCCATAGGGTCTGACAAACATCGCTTCGTTGGGGCGGCGCACAGCAACGCGCACGCGCCAACCCTCGCCCGCCATGCGCCGCGCAATGTGGCGTCCTACAAAACCCGACCCGCCATAGATCGTGACAAGTTTCGACATCGTGGCCTCCGAATAAGATATTCCTTGCCCGGAATAACGCCGCCAAGCCAAGCGAACAAGGGACAATGGCCAAACCGCGACAAGAATCCCCGGTCCACGTCAGGCCGCGTTCCCCATAAGCCCAATCCTGCATGCAGCGCGGCACAATATTTTTGCGCGTTTCTACAGAATCTCCGTTGACACTGTACCGCCCCGGGTCTAAACGCCTGCCTCACCAACCCGTGCCCAGATGGCGGAATTGGTAGACGCGCTAGCTTCAGGTGCTAGTGTCCGTATGGACGTGGAGGTTCGAGTCCTCTTCTGGGCACCATTTGATCATCGAAAATTTCACACTTTTTGTCCCGAAGCCTATTAGCTTTGGTTTGCGTCAGAGTCCGGGCTTTGCAGTGCCAGATTCGTTTGTCCGTGAAACACATCCGAACGAAGATCTTTGGCAGCTTTTCCTTTTTGAAGGGTCAAAACTGGGCCTCGCGCACTTCCTTTAACGCGGGGATTGCGTTGACTGCTCCATGCCGCGTAACCGCCAATGCTGCGGCGCGCCCGGCCAAATCAATAGCCTTTCCCATGGGCAGGCCCTGGTCCCGCGCCGCGAGCACATATCCGGTGAACGTATCCCCTGCCCCCGTCGTGTCCACAGGTGTAACGGGCAATGCCGGGAACTCCTGTACCTGCCCGCCGTGAAACCAGCGCGCGCCTTTAGCGCCCAACGTGACGATCACATGATCCACATCCAACTCGGCAAGGGTCTTTCCCGTGGATCTGGTCAGTTGATGCGCCTCGATCTCGTTCAGGATCAGAAAATCAAGCCAGGGCAACAAAACGTTTGTCGCCTCAATTTCAAACGGTGCAGCTGCGAATGCCGTAAACAGCCCATGGTCGCGCGCAATTTCAACGGCACGCGTCTGAAGGATGGTTTCGTTCTGAAGCAGCAATGTGTCCCCTGGTTTTGCTTCGGCAAGCGCGGCAACCAGCGCATTTTCTGGGATTTCGCGGTTGGCACCAGGCACCAGGACGATGGCATTTTCACCCTTCCGATCCACATTGATTATGGCGTGACCTGTGAGTGTGTGCGTCAGCCTCGCGATATGGCGAATATCAACGCCGGCGTCCCGCATCTGTTCGCAGGCCCAGCCACCGTCTGCGCCCACCGCGCCTATGTGTATGGTGCGCGCTCCGGCGCGGGCTGCTGCTACCGACATGTTCGCGCCCTTCCCCCCCAATCCGCGCTCATAGCCTGTTGCCGCCAGTGTCTCACCGGGGGATGGAAGATGCGGGACCCGATACACATTGTCGATATTGATCGAACCCAGATTGAAAACCGTCATGATGCACCCCTTTTGGCAACTCCAGTCGAACAAATGCCTGCGGGATTGTCCATGCCCTGCGCCATTTCGGCTTTTCGACGCGGTCGCAAGTTTGCTAGACCTTGAAGCCTATGAAGGTGGGGGTTCTTCCGTTGAGTGCAGGCAAATCCGGCGCCACGCCGATGATGGCGCAATATCTGGAGATCAAGGCGCGGCATCAAGATGCCCTGTTGTTCTACCGGATGGGCGATTTCTACGAAATGTTCTTTGATGACGCCGTAGCCGCCGCCGAAGCGCTGGATATCGCGCTTACAAAGCGCGGCAAGCACGACGGCGCAGAAATTCCAATGTGCGGCGTGCCGCATCACGCCGCCGAAGGCTATTTCCTGACCTTGATCCGAAAGGGGTTTCGTGTCGCTGTATGCGAACAGCTGGAAAGCCCAACCGAAGCCAAGAAGCGCGGCCACAAGTCGGTTGTGAAACGTGACGTGGTGCGTCTTGTCACGCCCGGCACATTGACAGAAGAATCTCTTCTGGACGCGCGGCGTCACAATTTTCTGGCGGCCCTTAATGTGGTGCGCGGAGACGCCGCGCTGGCCTGGACAGACATTTCGACAGGTGCGCTTCACGTGATGCCGCTTGCGCCCGTATTGCTGGCACCCGAGCTGGCGCGGCTGGCGCCGTCGGAACTTTTGGTGGCGGAGGGAAGCGAGCCTGGCGTCAGCGCAATTGCGGACGATCTGGGGATACCTCTGACGACAGTCGCGCGAGGCGGATTTGACTCGGTTTCTGCCGAAAAGCGCGTGTCCGCGTTGTTCAAGACTGCATCACTAGAGGCATTTGGCACGTTTTCTCGCGCCGAGGTTGGCGCGCTGGGCGCCATTGTCGATTACCTTGAATTGACACAAAAAGGACGGTTGCCGTTGTTGCAGCCGCCAGAGCGCGAGGCCATTCGCGGGATCATGCAGATTGATGCAGCAACCCGGCGGAACCTGGAATTGACTCACGGTCTGGGCGGTGGGCGTACCGGCTCTTTGCTTGCGGCAGTTGACAGAACCGTCACCGCAGGTGGCGCTCGTTTGCTGGAAAGGCGCTTGTCTTCCCCCTCCATGCGGCTGGACATCATTCATCGGCGCCTGGAGTCAGTCAGCTTCATGGTATCAAACCGATCCGAAGCCACACAGGTGAGCGGCGCCTTGCGTAAAGTCCCTGATCTTGATCGCGCTCTTTCGCGGCTTTCGCTGGACCGGGGCGGCCCGCGGGACCTGGTTGCCATCGCCAGTGGCTTGGCGCAAGCGGAGCACCTGTTGGCGACTCTGTGCTCAAGCCAACAGCTGCCCGGTGACTTGCAAGACGCGCTAAACGCGCTACGCGGCCACGACGCCCTGCTGGAGTTGCTGGACAAAGCCCTGATTGCCGCTCCGCCCCTGTTGGCCAGGGATGGCGGCTTCATTGCGCCTGGCTTTGACTCCGATCTGGATGAAGCCCGTGAACTGCGTGATGAGGGGCGGTCGCTCATCGCGAAAATGCAGGCAAAGTATGCCGCAACGACGCGCATCTCCTCACTCAAGATCAAGCACAATAATGTCCTGGGTTACTTCATCGAAACGACGGCAAAACATGCTGAATCAATGATGTCAGCGCCTCTTTCGGAAACGTTCATCCACCGGCAGACAACGGCCAATCAAGTGCGGTTCACAACCGTTGAGCTAAGCGAAATGGAGACCAGGATCCTGAACGCCGGCAATCGGGCGCTTGAAATTGAGAAACGGCTCTATGAAAGGCTGAAGCAAGCGGTTTTGGAGGCTTGCGTGCAGGTTTCGGCGGCCGCCAAAGCCCTTGCGGAGTTTGACCTCGCTTGCGCTTTGGCGGAAATTGCCGTGTCGGAGAACTGGTGCTGTCCCGATATCGACGACAGCCGGGATTTCGAGATACAGGGCGGCCGACACCCGGTTGTGGAGTCAGCTTTGCGCAGGACGGGCGAGCCGTTTGTCGCCAATGATTGCGATCTTTCGGGTGGTGATGCCGCGCGCATTTGGCTGTTGACCGGCCCCAACATGGCGGGCAAGTCAACCTTTCTGCGCCAAAACGCCCTGATTGCCCTCTTGGCGCAGATGGGCAGCTTCGTGCCCGCGCGCAAGGCCCGCATCGGGCTGGTAAGCCAGCTTTTCAGCCGTGTCGGCGCATCAGACGATCTGGCCAGGGGTCGATCGACATTCATGGTTGAAATGGTTGAAACCGCCGCGATCCTCAATCAGGCAGATGATCGGGCGCTGGTCATTCTTGACGAAATCGGGCGCGGAACGGCAACGTATGACGGGCTTTCGATTGCCTGGGCGACGCTGGAGCACCTGCATGACGTGAACAAGTCACGCGCGCTTTTTGCCACCCATTACCACGAGATGACGCAGCTTGCCGGAAAGATGGACGGCGTGGCAAATGCGACTGTGTCGGTTCGTGAATGGGAGGGCGAGGTAATTTTCCTTCACGAGGTCAAGCAGGGTGCGGCGGATCGGTCATATGGGGTGCAAGTTGCACAATTGGCCGGGCTACCAAAAGCTGTTGTTGATCGGGCCCGTGTCGTATTGGAGGCGTTGGAGAAAGGTGAGCGCGAAGGGCCGGCGCAGAAAGCTTTGATTGACGATTTGCCGCTATTTGCTGCCAGCCCATCACCGACTGAAATCGTGAAAACCGGGCCAAATCCGCTGGAACAGAGACTGGCGGACGTACATCCCGACAGCCTTAGCCCGCGTGAAGCGCTTGATCTCCTCTATGAACTGAAGGCGCTGAATGAAGAGTCGGTGGGATAGATGCCCACCGCCAATGCTTTGAGGTTGCCCAATACCATTTAGCCGGGATTCGAAGAAACGCCAACTTTTGCGGGGCGCAGAAGGCGGTCATGCAGCATGAACCCTTCTGCCGACACCTGAATGATTTCTCCAGATTTGGTGCCCGGCACAGGTGCTTCGAACATCGCCTCGTGCAGTTTTGGATCGAACTTGTCGCCAACATCGGGCGATACAACTTCGATCCCGTGCTTTGAAAACGTGTTCAGCAATTCACGCATTGTAAGCTCGATACCTTCAATCAAAGCCGCGGACGCCTCTTTCTGCTCTTCGGTGATCGATTCTATCGCACGCTTCATATTGTCGAACACCGGAAGCATGTCCCGTGCCAGCTTTGATCCGCCATACTGTTCAGCCTCGCGGCGCGCGCGCTCTCCGCGCTTGCGAACATTTTCGGCGTCGGCCAGAGCGCGCATCCAGCGGTCTTTCATCTCGTCCCGTTCGGCGCGAAGCTCGTCCAGCTCGACGGCCTCGTCTTCCAGCTCGTCCAGGCTTTGCGCATATTCTTCGGCCTCGGCTTCTGCGATATCATCCAGAAACTCTTCTTCTTTGGGCTCCGCCATCTTTCACCTCTAACCGCGGTCGGAAATCATCTTGCCGACCAACTGTGCCGTGTAATTCACGATCGGCACGATACGTCCATAGTTCAGACGCTTGGGTCCGATAACCCCGACAGCGCCCACGATCTTACGATCAGCGTTCATATATGGAGAGACCACCAAAGAGGAACCCGAAAGTGAAAAAAGTTTGTTCTCGGAGCCAATAAAAATGCGCACCCCATCACCTTGCTCGGCAAGCTCCAGGAATTCGGCGATATCCCGCTTGCGCTCCAGATCATCGAACAGCGTGCGAATACGTTCCAGGTCCTGTTCTTCCGCATCGGCGCCAAGAAGATTCGACCTGCCACGAACGATCAATCGCTCGTTGTGATCCCCCTCGCCAGCCCACAGGGCGAGCCCATTCTCCACAAGCTCTCGCGCGAGTTTGTCGATTTCCTGACGGCGGTTACTGATTTCCGTTCTGACGGCTTTTTGGAGTTCGGACAGCGTTCGTCCCTCTGCGACGGCATTCAGAAAATTGGCTGCCTCCCGCATTGAACTGGGCGTTTGTCCGGGCGGCGGAGCAAACAAACGGTTTTCGACATGGCCATCCGCAAACACCAATACTACCAAAGCCCTGTTTTGGCCCAGACTTACAAACTCGATATGCTTGATCGGCGCTTCATGTTTAGGAGCCAGAACCAAAGACGCGCCGTGGGTTACGCCGGACAGCGCGGTGCTGATGCGATCCAGCATCGTGCCGACATCGCCAGAATTTGCGCCCATGGTTGCATCGATTTTTTCCCGGTCATCGTTGTCCAGATCGCCAACTTCCAGAAGTCCATCGACAAACATCCGCAGCCCCAATTGCGTGGGGACACGTCCGGCCGATACATGGGGGCTATCCAGAAGCCCCAGAAACTCGAGGTCCTGCATGACGTTGCGAACAGTAGCCGCGCTTACTTTCTCGCTAAGCGTGCGAGTCAAAGTGCGCGAACCAACCGGATCTCCGCTTTCCAGATAACCTTCGACAACCCGGCGGAATACCTCTCGCGAGCGGTCATTGAGTTCTTCAAGTAATTTTGAGCTGTCTGTCATGGTTGCCTGTCTTCCACCAATCAATAAAGGCCCCGTCGGCGCAAAGGTCAATCGGGGTTGCACAGCCCCCTCCCCGACGGATATGCGGATGTTCAGAAAACAAGAGGAAATACTGCCATGCGCCCGTCCGGAAGACAGTTGAATGAAATGCGGCCCGTGTCGATCGAGACCGGCGTGACCAAACATGCCGAAGGCTCTTGCCTGATCCGCGTGGGTGACACCCATGTTTTGTGCACCGCCACGATAGAAGATCGTGTACCACCCTTTATCAAGGGTTCTGGATTGGGGTGGGTTACGGCCGAGTATGGTATGCTGCCGCGGTCCACGACAAGCCGGATGCGGCGTGAAGCAGCCGCCGGGAAGCAAGGCGGGCGCACCGTCGAAATTCAGCGCCTTATCGGGCGTTCACTGCGCGCGGGCGTAGACAGGGTGGCGCTGGGTGAACGTCAGATTACCGTGGACTGCGATGTGATTCAGGCGGATGGCGGAACACGCTGCGCCTCGATCACTGGTGGCTGGGTGGCATTGAAGCTGGCCGTGAACAAGCTGATGAAGGTTGGGGACGTCGTCACCGATCCATTGATATCTCCTGTCGCGGCCGTGTCATGTGGGATTTATGCGGGTCAGCCGGTGCTGGATCTAGACTATCCTGAGGATTCCGAGGCGGGTGTTGACGGCAACTTCATAATGCTGGGCAACAAGCAAATGATCGAGGTTCAGATGAGCGCAGAAGGCGCAACCTATTCGCGCGACCAGATGAGCCTGCTGTTGGATCTGGCCGAGAAAGGTGTGGATGAGCTCGTCTCGGTTCAGTTGGCTGCCGTTTCATGACGCGGAAATTTTCGGACAATACCCTTTTGGTTGCCACCCACAATGCCGGCAAGCTGGAGGAAGTGGCGCATCTTCTGAAGCCATTTGGCGTCAAGGTCGTTGGCGCTGCATCTCTGGAACTTCCTGAGCCGGACGAAACAGAGGACACGTTTGTTGGCAACGCCCGGATAAAGGCGCGTGCGGCCGCCCGCGCTACGGGGCTTCCCGCTTTGTCTGATGATAGCGGTATCACGATAGATGCCCTTGGTGGGGCGCCCGGAGTATACACTGCCGATTGGGCAGAAACCGGCAATGGACGGGACTTCCTGATGGCGATGACCCGAGCCCATGATGAATTGGTCGCCTTGGGCGCGCCAAAGCCGTGGACGGCACAGTTTCGATGCACCCTTGTTCTGGCCTGGCCCGATGGCCATGATGAGATTTTTGAAGGCATAGCGCCCGGACATCTGGTGTGGCCAATCCGGGGCAAAGACGGTTTCGGGTACGATCCAATGTTTGTTCCCGAGGGCCACAACGTAACATTTGCCGAGATGGATCGTTGGGAAAAGAACAAGATCAGCCATCGCGGGCGTGCGGTGCAGCAATTCGTTGCAGGCTGCTTTGGCTGAGGATTGGCAGAACGGAGGCTTTGGGCTCTACATTCACTGGCCTTTTTGCCAGGCGAAATGTCCGTATTGCGATTTCAACAGCCATGTCGCCCGCGAGATAGATCACGCGCGGTGGCTGTCTGCGTATCTGAGTGAACTGGACAGAGTCGCTGCCGAAACACAAGGTCGCGTGCTGAACACTGTGTTTTTCGGGGGCGGAACGCCAAGCTTGATGAAGCCAGAGACCGTCGCCGAGATTATGGCGCGTTGTCGAAGGCTTTGGCCGACATCCAATGACATGGAAATCACCCTGGAAGCCAATCCCGGGTCTGTCGACGCGGGGAAGTTCATGGCGTTTGGCCAAGGTGGTATCAACAGGGTATCCATGGGGATTCAGGCCCTGAATGATCGTGATCTACAGCGGCTTGGCAGAACTCACACGGTTCAGGAAGCCAGAACAGCCTTTGATATCGCGCGCCATACGTTTGACCGCGTTAGCTTTGATCTCATTTATGCCCGCCAGGATCAGTCGCTGGATGCCTGGACCTCAGAGCTGAACGAAGCGTTGTCGATGGCGGTAGATCATCTGTCGCTTTACCAACTGACAGTCGAGAATGGCACCGCATTCGGTGATCGTTATGCTCGCGGCAAACTTCGGGGCCTTCCCGGGGAAGATCTTGCGGCCGACATGTACGAAAGAACCCAGAATTTCTGTAGCTCACGGGGGAAGTTGCCCTACGAAATATCGAATTTCGCTACTCCCGGGTCGGAGTCACGCCACAATCTGATCTATTGGCGCTACGGCGATTACGCCGGTATCGGCCCCGGAGCCCACGCCCGCCTTACCCTTGCTGGCCAGCGATATGCCATTGAAAACTGGAGGGCCCCGGCAAAATGGTTAAACCAGGCGGAGCGTGGCAATGCGGAATCCCTACGCGAACCGATTGATTTCAACTCTCAGGCCACCGAGTTACTCTTGATGGGTCTACGCCTTGGCGAGGGGGTTGATTTGCGACGGTACCAGTCTCTGTCCGGGCACAAGCTGGCTGGTCCCAGGGTCGATAAACTACTTGAACATGGGTTGATTTGTATTGAAAATCAAAGGCTTGTCGTCAATCCTGCGGGTCGCATCCTGCTGAACTCCGTTTTGACAGAACTACTGGTGGAGTAGATGCGTTACCTTTGGGCATTTCTGGGCTTGATCTGTGTTGGGCTGGCCCTGGTTGGAATGGTTCTGCCTTTGCTGCCGACTGTTCCATTTCTGTTGTTGGCGGCCTTCTTCTTTGCCCGATCGTCAGAGCGGCTGCATTATTGGTTGTTGTCCCATTCCACTTTTGGCCCCTTGATCGAAGACTGGCAGGCTCGAGGTGCGATCCGCCCAAAGGCAAAGCGCATCGCGACACTTTCCATCATCTTGGTCTTGGCTGTATCGCTCGCTCTCAAAATCAACCTGGTCGTCATCATCATCCAGGGTTTGGTCCTGGGCTGTGTCTTGGCCTTTATCTGGACGCGGCCAACTAGCTAGCCGACAGAATGCGACAGATTTCATCCAGCTGATCAAGCGATTCGTACCGGATTGTCACCTGTCCGCTTTCGCCTCCGGATTTGTGCTCTACAGACACTTTCATGCCAAGGTTTGCCGACAAGTCGCCCTCTAGAGCCACAGTATCAGCATCTTTGCCCGACGGTCTGCTTTTCGAAGTTTTCCGTGTCGTTGGCTCGTGGCTCTTTTTAACCAGAGCTTCGGTCTGACGCACCGAAAGCCCGCCCTTTATGATCTTCCGAGCCAAGTCCGATGCTTTGTCGCTGGTGATCAAAGCGCGCGCGTGTCCAGCCGACAGATCTCCTTTCTTCAGCATTTCCTGAACGTCATCGGGCAGTTGCAACAACCGCATCAGGTTGGCTATGTGGCTGCGACTTTTTCCAAGAGCTTCAGATAGCCTTTCCTGAGTGTGCCCAAATTTTTCCATCAGTTGGCGATATCCCATGGCCTCTTCGACCGGGTTTAAATCCGCGCGCTGAATGTTCTCTATTATCGCTATTTCAAGTACTTCTGAATCGTCGTATTCCCGTACAATAACAGGCACTTCGTGCAGCTGCGCCATTTGCGACGCTCTCCAGCGACGCTCGCCTGCAACGATTTCAAAGGTTCCGCCGGCCTGCTCTCGAACGATAAGCGGTTGAATGACGCCCTTTTCCCGAATGGAGTTGGCCAGATCATCAAGCTGATCCTGCGTAAAGTCGCGACGCGGCTGGTCCGGGTTTGGGTGAATTCTCTCAATCGGAACAAGCATGTCGGCGCGGCGTGGCGATTCGCCTGACTGATTGATGCGGTCTTCATTTACATCGGCCATCAGTGCACTAAGGCCGCGTCCAAGGCCGCGGGTTTTCTTTTTGTCTGCCATACTGTGGTTGCCCCTTTTTATGCCGCGATTTTCAGATGCTTGACCAACAATTCCTTTGCCAGATCGCGATACGCTTCGGCCCCTTTTGACAGGGGATCATAATCCAGTACCGGCTGCGCAAAAGACGGCGCCTCTGAAACACGCACATTTCGTGGAATTTTCGTTTCAAAAACCAGGGCGCCCAAATTGTCGCGCGCATCCTTTTCCACTTGCTGAGACAGGTTGTTGCGCGCATCGAACATTGTCAGAACCACCCCCTCGACGCGCAGACCCGGATTCGCCGATTGGCGCACTTCGCGAATAGTCAGCATGAGCTGCGAAAGCCCCTCAAGCGCAAAGAACTCGCTTTGCAAGGGTATCAGCACTGAATGTGCGGCAATCATCGCATTGACTGTCAGCAAGTTAAGCGATGGCGGGCAATCGATTAGAATATAGTCCCAGGCAAAGCTATCCATGGCCGGTTGGCGCAAAGCGTCGTGCAGCAGAAAACTGCGTTTTTCATTAGAGATCAGCTCGATATCTGCCGAACTGAGATCCACCGTCGCAGGGATAATCGACATCCCGTCTGTTTGCGTTGGGCGGATCACCTCGGCAAGCGAGGCATCATCTAACAACAGGTCATAAGTTGTGAATTCCCGGTCGTCGTTATCAATACCCAAGCCGGTCGAGGCGTTGCCCTGTGGGTCTAGATCGACAACCAGAACTCTGCATTTTTGCTCTGCCAGTGCCGCTGCCAGGTTGATGGCGGTTGTGGTTTTCCCTACTCCGCCCTTTTGATTGGCCACAGCGATTATTTTCGGGCCCCTGGGGCGCGTTGGATCAGACACGTCCAATTTCTCCGAGCTTCAAAACAACAGCATTGGGTTCTGTGATGCTTTGTATCACCTCTTGGGTGAATGACCACGATTTCCGCGCCTCTGCGATCTCTTTTTTCCAAGTTGCGCCCTTGAGCAGGATGGCGTGGCCCCCGTCGCACAGATGTCTGTCCGAATAGGACAGAAGAGTCGTCAAATCAGCCAGGGCGCGCGCCGACAACACCTGGGCTTGCTGCCTGGGCGCTTCTTCAATGCGTTGCGAAATTACTTTCGCATTCACATCCGTCTCCCGCAGAACAGTGCGCAAGAAGGCGCATTTACGCTGATCTGCTTCGATCATCGTCAGTCGCTGCGGGCTTCCAGTTTCGGCGGCAAGAATTGCAATCACCAGCCCCGGAAACCCGCCCCCGCTTCCAATGTCCACCCAATGGGGTATATTATACGGCGCTGTTCGGACGACCTGAGCGGAATCAAGAATGTGGCGCGCCCATAGGTTGGTGATCGTGGATTTGGATACCAGGTTGATTCGCTTGTTCCACTTCTCCAGAAGCGCCGCCAGTATCTCCAGGCGCTCCATTGTTTCACGTGAAACATCAAGTCTTTCGGAGTGAGCGTTGGCGCCAGAGATCACGCAGACTTCTCCCTCAAAGACTGGCGCAGCTTAGCCAACAACAAGGTCAGGGCGGCCGGCGTCATACCGTCAATTCGGCTTGCCTGCGATAGGTTTTCCGGTCGAACCTGTTCAAGCTTGGACTTGAGCTCGTTGGAAAGCCCGTTAATCGCGCTATAATCAAAGCCCCTTGGTATGCCATGCATCTCGTCGCGCTGCATGGCTTCTACATCGCGCTTTTGACGCTGAATGTAGTTCTCGTAAAGTGCGTCGCGCTCCAGCTGGTTTCGGGTTTCAGTGTCCACGGACTCCAAGCCGGAATCCAAACCCAAAAGATCTTCAAACGCTACGTTGGGAAAGGAAAGGACCTGATAAAGGGTGCGGCGCTTGCCGTCTTGGTTTACGGATATTCCGGCGGAATTGATTTGTTTGGGAGTATAGTGCTCTGCCTTCAGAAGGACCTTGCCGCGCTCAAGTCGTTCAGACTTTTTGTCGAAAACCTCTCCTCGCTCTTCGCCAACAAGGCCAATGGCCCGCCCGATAGGAGTAAGGCGTTGGTCAGCATTATCCGCTCGCAAGGACAGCCGAAATTCAGCCCGCGACGTGAACATGCGGTAGGGCTCTGTTACCCCGCGCATAATTAGATCATCTACCATCACTCCGATGTAGCTATCTGTTCGCTGAAACGTGTGCGGGGGCTGGCCCTTTGCAGATAACGCAGCGTTCAGCCCGGCAACAAGCCCTTGCGCCGCCGCTTCCTCGTAACCAGTCGTCCCGTTGATCTGTCCCGCCAGATAAAGACCGGGCACAGTCTTGACTCCAAGCGCTGAATCCAGAGCGCGCGGATCAACATAGTCATACTCAATCGCATATCCGGGCTGAGTTATTTCGCAGTCTTCAAGACCGGCAATCGAACGAACATAAGATTCCTGAACCTCCACTGGCAAGGATGTCGAAATACCGTTGGGGTAGACCGTATCATCGTTCAATCCTTCAGGTTCCAAAAACACCTGATGGGACGACTTATCGGCGAATCGTACAATTTTGTCCTCGATAGAAGGGCAATATCTTGGACCGACGCCGTCTATCCGGCCCCCATACATGGCAGATCTAGCAAGGTTTTCGCGAATAATTCTGTGCGTTCTCTCATTCGTGTAGGTAATGCCGCACGCGACCTGCTGTACAAACGGTTTCGAGTTCAGGAAGGAAAACATCACAGGCTCGTCATCGCCCGGCTGTTTTTCCAGCATATCCCAGTGGATCGTCTTTCCGTCCAGCCGAGGGGGCGTACCGGTTTTCAGCCGCCCCAAAGGCAACCCAAAACTGTCGATACGCTCTGCCAGGCGAATAGAGGGCTTATCGCCGATTCGGCCGCCCGGACGCGTTTCCTCTCCAATGTGGATTACCCCACGAAGGAACGTGCCCGTCGTCAAAACAACCGACCCGGCGGAAACTTCCGATCCACAACCAAGAACAACCCCGCGAACCTGATTGTTCTCCATGCGCAAGTCTGTGACTTCCCCCTCGATCACAATCAAATTGCGTGTGGCCTGAATTTCGGACAGCATCGTGTCTCGATAGAGCCTACGGTCGGTCTGAGCGCGGGGTCCTTGAACAGCCGGCCCCTTGCGCCGATTCAACAGCCGGAATTGGATGCCTGCTTTGTCAGCTACACGGCCCATCAACCCATCCAATGCGTCTACCTCGCGCACCAGATGGCCTTTTCCAAGCCCGCCAATCGCCGGATTGCAGGACATGACACCAATGTTCGAGGTCTTGAGCGTGATCAATGCCGTATGCACGCCAATCCTCGCGGCCGCGTGCGCGGCTTCTACCCCGGCATGGCCTCCCCCGACAACGATGACATCAAAATGTTTCACGTGAAACTCTCCTTACTTGCCGATGCAGAAGCTCGAAAAGATTTCGTCCAGAAGGTTTTCGACATCTACGCGACCAACGATCGAGTCCAAAGCCCTAATTGCACTACGAAGCTCCTCAGCGGCCAGTTCATAATGGTCCGACCCCAGTTCCAAAACAGACTTCGCGTCCTCTAGTGACGCACTGGCATTTACCATCGCCTTGCCGTGCCGCTCCCGCGTCGCAACGCCCGATTGACTCGCTCTTTCCGAGAGGCTGTCCGCGATGTCCTTGACCAGTTCTGATATACCCTGGCCGGTCTTTCCGGAAACGGCTTTTTCGTCTTCTACATGAATGTCGGCTTTGGCGATCCTTATTAGATCACCTTCTCGCGGCTCAAAGTCGGGAAATTCTCCTGGATTGACCAAAATAATGCGCAGGTCGGCGGCGTAAGCCCGTTCACGCGCCTTGGCGATTCCAATCCCTTCTACATGATCCCGGGTCTCACGCAGGCCAGCCGTGTCAAGCATCGTCACCGGCAGACCCGCCAGATCCATTCGCACTTCAATGACATCGCGGGTTGTTCCCGCATACTCTGATGTAATCGCCGCCTCTCGGCCTGCCAAAGCATTCAAAAGTGTCGATTTACCAACATTGGGAGCACCAAGAATGGCGACCTCGAATCCAGAGCGGATACGTTCGGCAATAGGAACACCGGCAATTTCCGCAGACAGTTCCAAGCGCACCTGCCCCAGAAGGTCTTGAACCTCGGGGGTAACATCAACTGGAACGTCTTCGTCCGCAAAATCTATCGTCGCTTCCAGCAAAGCCGCCGCACGAATAAGCTTGGTGCGCCATCCATCGGCCAGCTTCCCCAAATCACCCGAAAGAACTCGCAAGGCCTGGAGATGCTGCGCTTCTGTCTCGGCGTCTATCAGATCGGCGAGACCCTCCACCTGCGCCAGATCCAAACATCCGTTCTCCAGGGCACGGCGGGTAAATTCCCCCGCCTCCGCCAATCGCAATCCAGCCATGTTACCCAGTTCGCGAAGCACAGATTTCACCACCGCAACCGATCCGTGCAGATGCAGTTCCAGAACCTCCTCGCCTGTGAAGCTGTTTTTCTCAGGGAAATGGATCACCAAAGCCTGATCCAATCGACGTCCGCTGCTATCCTTCAATGCCCGTATCGCCGCCACCCTGGGCAGAGGTAAATCCCCAATCAGTCTCTGCCCCGCCTGACCGGCCAAAGAACCGGACACACGAACGACAGCGACCCCCGCTTTACCGGGGGCCGTTGCCAGTGCGAAAATTGTGTCTGGCTCGTAAGCCATGAAGCCTCTTTACGTGTTCATCGAGTCAAAGAACTCGGAATTGGTCTTGGTTTGCTTCAGCTTGGAAATCAGGAATTCAACCGCATCTGTCGTTCCCATTGGGTTCAGAATCCTGCGCAGTACAAAGGTCTTGGCAAGGTCAACCTTGTCCACCAAAAGTTCTTCTTTCCGGGTACCGGATTTCAGGATGTCTATCGCGGGGAACACACGCTTGTCCGCAACCTTACGATCCAGAACGATTTCCGAGTTGCCGGTTCCCTTGAATTCTTCAAAGATAACCTCATCCATCCGCGATCCGGTATCGATCAAAGCGGTCGAAATGATTGTAAGCGACCCGCCCTCTTCGATATTTCGAGCTGCACCAAAGAACCGCTTGGGGCGTTGCAGTGCATTTGCATCTACACCACCAGTCAAAACTTTGCCCGACGATGGAACCACGGTATTGAACGCCCTACCAAGTCTGGTGATCGAATCCAAAAGGATCACTACATCTCGCTTGTGTTCAACCAGACGCTTGGCTTTTTCGATGACCATCTCCGAAACGGCAACGTGCCGGGTGGCGGGTTCATCGAAAGTGGAAGAAATTACCTCGCCTTTCACCGAACGCTGCATGTCCGTAACTTCCTCGGGCCGTTCGTCAATCAACAGGACGATCAAATAGCATTCAGGGTGGTTGGCCTCGATACTGTGAGCGATATTCTGCAACAATACCGTTTTACCCGTCCGCGGCGGCGCAACGATCAAGGAACGCTGACCCTTCCCAATCGGTGCAACCAGATCGATGATTCGGGCGGAACGGTCCCTGATGGTCGGATCTTCGATCTCCATCTTCAAACGCTCATCCGGGTAAAGCGGTGTCAGGTTATCGAAGGCAATCTTGTGTTTGGCTTTTTCCGGCGGCTCAAAGTTGATCTGAGCCACGTTGGTCAAAGCAAAATAGCGTTCGTTATCCTCGGGCGCCTTGATTACACCGTCGATCGTATCACCAGTACGCAAAGAGTGTTTGCGGATCATTTCCGGCGAAACATAGATATCGTCGGGGCCCGGCAGATAGTTCGCTTCAGGCGCTCGCAGAAAGCCAAATCCGTCCTGGAGCACTTCAAGAACACCTTCACCCGAAATCTCCCAGCCCTCGTCCGCGCGTTCGCGCAGGATCTGGAACATCATTTCGCCCTTGCGCATCGTCGAAGCGTTTTCGATCTCCAGTTCTTCGGCCATCGCCAGAAGGTCTTTGGGGCTATTGGCCTTGAGTTCGGCCAGCGCAAGTTTTTCTTGAGTCATGAAAATATCCTGTGCCTGCCAGTTCAGGCAGGTCGTGCAGTCTGTATGTGGAAGCCACAAAGCCCGGACGGGCCTGTTAAGCCGCTATCTAAGACCTGTATGAGAAAGAGTCAATTCTTTCAGAACTTGATCACGACAGATGCCACGATCACCAACATCAAAACCGTCGGGACTTCGTTCATGATCCGGTAAGTTCGACCGGTCAACGTGTTCTCACCCCTAGCGAATTTCTTGCGTTTGATCATCAACCAATGATCAAAAACGGTCATGCCGATCACCCCGGTTGCCTTGGTGTACGGCCATACAGAACTCCAATCGACAATTCCAGGAGTAAAGACAAGAAGCAGCCCCGCCACCCAGGTGGCGATACTGGCAGGCGACATGATATAGCGCTGAAGCTTGAACTCCATGACCTTCAGCGTTTCATCAAGCTGATCGCCGGGTAGAGCGCGCTCGACATGATAGACAAACAAACGAGGCAAATAAAACAAACCGGCCATCCAGGACATCACCGCAACAATATGAAAGGTCAGGACGTACGGATATGCGTCCACCAGAAAGTTACTCATGCCTTATAGCCCCGCGAATATCCCTCCGACCCTCCTAAATTAATATATATATTTAGAAAAGGATGATGATTTTGTAGGGAACTCGTCATCTTGGGATTAATGCCTTTCCCCAAGCCTTATCCACCGTGGGACAGACTTGTGCCTGTGCTAAGTGCTTAGATCGAGTATTGACAATAAATCAAATAGTTTCAGAGACATACGAAAGAAATGCATGTCCGGACGCTGTGGATAAGTCTGTCAGCAACCAGGTATTCCTGGCGCTACCCCCAGCGCCAAAGTTGTTCTAATCCCCTGTTGAGAGAGTGCGGGATCTCAGCCCGAGGCACCCAGATTGTCCCTGCTGTTGGGAAGAAACCTTAACTTTCCGGCAGAAATGCTTAAGAAACACTTACGCTTCTCCACGAGGTTATTCACATGGCGTCTCGATTGATATTGGCCTCTGGCTCGTCCGTGCGGGCGAGGCTGCTGGAAAATGCCGGCGTTCCTTTCAGTATCGAAACGGCAAAACTGGACGAAGACATGATCCGGCGAAGCCTGGAAGCCGATGGCGCCACAGCCCGCGATATTGTTGATGCTCTTGCAGAATCCAAAGCCCGCAAGATCAGCAACAAGCATGAAGGCGCCCTGGTGTTAGGTTGCGACCAGGTACTGGAATTCAACGGAAAGATTTATTCCAAACCGGACAGCCAAGCGGAATTGCGGACGCAGATGCAAGAGCTACGGGGGCACCAACACAGATTGCTTTCAGGTGCCGTGATCTGCCGCGATGGTGTTTCAGTTTGGCGTTTCATTGGTCAGGTCCGCCTCAATATGCGCGACTTCAGTGATGCCTACATGGACGACTACATCATGCGCAATTGGGATAATGTACGGCACTGCGTCGGTGGGTACATGCTGGAAGCAGAAGGTGTGCGGTTGTTCGAAAAGATCGACGGAGACTATTTTTCGGTTCTAGGGATGCCACTTGTTGAAATACTGTCATACCTGACGCTGAACGGAGAGTTGCCACAATGACAAATTCGCCGATACCGCTTGCCGGGGTGATCGGATCCCCGGTCGCGCATTCCAAATCGCCAATTTTGCACGGATACTGGTTGAAAAAGCACGGGTTGGCAGGCCATTTCGTTCCGCTAAACGTTGCGGCAAACGATCTCGGCGAGGTTTTGAAGGCCATGCCGCGCATGGGATTTGTTGGTGCGAACGTGACAATTCCACACAAGGAACGCGTGTTGGAACATGTCGACCATATCACAGATCGCGCAACCCTGATCGGCGCGGTGAATACGCTGGTGTTTCGTGCGGACGGCTCAATTCTCGGCGACAATACCGACGGCTACGGGTTTATCGAAAACCTGCGTCAAGGCGCCCCCGACTGGGACGCTGGCTCCGGCCCGGCTGTTGTCCTTGGGGCCGGTGGGGCCGCGCGGGCCGTGGTGGCATCGCTGTTGGACGCGGGAGTTCCAGAAATCCTACTGTCCAATCGCACGCGCGTGCGTGCCGAACAGTTGCGCGACGATTTTGGCGCGCGAGTTAAGGTAATCGATTGGGTACAGGCGGGTAACATCCTCGAAAAGGCAAAGACGGTGGTGAATACCACTTCGCTGGGAATGCAGGGCAAACCAGAGCTTCGAGTGCCTCTAGACGGACTGTCGGCAGGAACGGTGGTAACTGACCTGGTATATGCGCCGCTGCAAACCCAGCTGTTGAAAATAGCGTCTGACAAAGGGTGTGTAACAGTTGATGGGCTGGGCATGCTGCTGCACCAAGCCGTGCCGGGGTTCGAGCGTTGGTTCGGCCGGCGCCCGGAGGTCGATGACGCGACACGCCAGGCGGTCCTGGCATGAGTTTCAAACTTGGGCTAACCGGCTCGATCGGCATGGGAAAGTCGACCACCGCAAAGATGTTTGCCGATGCGGGCTGCGCTGTGTGGGATGCAGATGCTGCCGTGCACCGGCTTTATGCCAGGGGCGGCGGTGCGGTTGAGCCGATCCGCGCCATTTTGCCCGCAGCGATCATTGACGAGGCCGTTTCCCGCACGGAACTCAGGAAATTGATATCGCAGGATTCGAGTGTGCTGAAACAACTTGAGCAGATTGTGCACCCGCTGGTAGCGCTTGACCGCGCTGGTTTTGAAGATGCCGCCACTACCGAAATTCTGGTTTTCGACATCCCACTTCTGTTCGAAGGCAACGGGCACCGGGAAATGGATGCGATTGCATGTGTCACTGTTTCACCCGAACTTCAAAAGGAGCGAGTGCTGGCGCGTGGTACGATGAGCGCGGCACAGTTCGAACAATTACGAGCAAAACAGATGCCTAACCATGAAAAATGCGCCAAGTCTGACTTTGTGATCGAAACCGACACACTTGACCAAACTCGCGCGCAAGTGTTGAACATTCTGAACACCATCAGGGAGCAACTCGACGATGCGTGAAGTGGTCCTGGACACGGAAACAACTGGGTTTGACCCCGAATCCGGCGATCGGATCGTCGAAATCGGGGCGGTGGAACTGTACAATCACCTGCCCACGGGAAACACATTTCATGAATACATGAACCCGGAGCGCACAATGCCAATGGATGCATTTCAGGTGCATGGCATCGGGCCGGATCTGCTTGACCCTCCCCAAACACCAGAGCCAAAGTCGGTTACGCTCAAGGACAAACCACTGTTTCGCGATGTCGGGCAGAAATTTCTTGAATTCATCGGTTCGGCAAAACTTGTGATCCACAACGCCGCATTTGACATAAAGTTCCTCAATGCCGAACTGCGTTGGATAAATCTGCCACAGATTCCCTGGGAGCAGGCGATCGACACGCTTGCAATCGCCCGTCAGAAATTTCCCGGATCCCCCGCCTCTCTGGACGCATTGTGCCGGCGATTCGGAATCGACAATGCCAATCGTACCTTGCACGGGGCGCTTCTGGACTCGGAGATCCTTGCCGAAGTCTATCTGGAGCTGATCGGTGGGCGCCAGCCAGATCTTGTTCTGGCATCGGGCGCGCCAACCAGAACCGACACCCTAATGTCCGAAGAATGGCGGCCGAAACGACGGCAAAAGCCCCTGCCCCCACGGCTCACCCCGCAAGATGAAGCAGCGCATCGCACCTTTGTCGAAAAACTCGGAGATGGCGCCTTGTGGAGCCGGGGGGGTTAGGTGCAGCGATCCAAGCCGCACCCAACCTGAATTAGTTTACAGCGCCCTGTTCGGCTGCACGACGCGCCAGTTCATTGCGATAAAGCGCCATGAAATCGATGTTTTCCAGATTCAGCGGCGGGAAGCCACCATCCCGCGTGATATCGCTGACAATGCGGCGCAGGAACGGGAACAACATGCGCGGACATTCGATCAGCAAGAACGGATGCATTTGATCGTCCGGCACCCCCTCGATGTGGAAGACTCCGCCGTAGTCGATTTCAAGAATGAACATCTCAGCGCCGTCTTCCTTGTTCTTCGACGTGATCTTCAGCTTGATAACAACCTCGTACTGGTGCTCGGTCGTCCGCTTCTTGGCGTCAAGATTGACCTGCACCTGCACGTCGGGCTGCGCGTTGCCCGAGGCACCTTTCTGCGCCAGGATGTTTTCGAACGAAAGGTCGCGAACGAACTGAGCCAGAACATTCATCCTGATCTGCGGTTGTTCTGTCGCCTTTTGGCCAGCGCCGTTCTCTGTGTCGTTTTCCGACATGCGAATTCTCCTAAAAAATGTGCTTCGGCCGCTTTACCAGTTCAGGATCAGAGCCTCAATGCTTTGTCCAGCCCGAAGGCCTATGTGTTGGTGTCTTTGGGGGTTCGACCTCGGAAAACTCGCCGTCAATGATATCTGCACGCCCGGCGCGAGAGTGTCGCGGGGCTTGCGTTTCTCCCATCGAAAACCGTTGAACACGTATATTTCGCTGGAGGTACCTGAACACGGCAACTCTAACAGGCGGCATCAGCAGCGCAAAACCGATTGCGTCGGTAAAGAACCCGGGGGTCAAAAGCAACGCACCGGCGACAATGATCATGGCGCCATGCGCCAACGGTTCGGTCGGGTCGTCCAGTTCCGAGAACGATCGCTGCAACTTTCCGATGGCCATTGCGCCCTGCGTTCGAACGAGCCAGGTCCCGGCCAGAGCCGTCAACAGCACGATCACCAGCGTCGGCCAAAGCCCAATTGCGCCTCCCACCTGAATGAAAAGCGCGATCTCGATAAGGGGAACCGCGACAAATGCCAATAACAGCCACATAATTTCAATACTCCATTCGACTTTTGGCAAGGTGGACTTGACCCTGCCGGTGACTTACATAAGTGCCGTACACACCTGTTTCCATGCTCAACCGAGGTCCTGATGAATTCTCCCATACTCCAGTTGCTGGTTCTTGCCGGAATCGCCGTGTTTTTGATCCTGCGGCTGAAAAACGTGCTGGGGACGCGGGACGGCTTTGAACCACCCCGCGAGATCGACGCAAAACCGGTCGCAAAGCGGGGTCCTGATCTTGAAGTGATCGAAGGTGGCCCGGATCGTGATATTCTGGACCACGTTGAAGAAGGTAGTGAATCGGCTCTGGCGCTGGCGTCGATGAAGTCGGCCGAACCGGGATTCGGCGTAACGGATTTCTTGCAGGGTGCGCGCGGCGCATATGAGATGATTCTTATGGCCTTCGAGAAAGGAGACTTGGCTTCAATCAAACCTTTCCTGGGCGATGAAGTGTATGAAACCTTTGCGGAAGTTGTCGAGGCGCGAGAAAAGCAGGGCCTTTCGATCGAGAGCGAGTTTGTCGGCATCCGCGAAATGGGATTGCATCGCGCGAACTTTGATCCCGACACTTCCGATGGCGAAATCGCCGTCAGGTTTGTCGGAGAGCTGACGCATGTTGTTCGCGACCGAGCGGGCGATATCGTGGAGGGCAGCGAAAGCCAGATCAAGCGCCAGAAGGACATCTGGACCTTTGCGCGGAAACTGGGGTCAAACGATCCCAACTGGCAGCTTGTTGCCACTGGCGAATGATTCGCGCGTTTCGGACGGTGCTGACGGCCGCTTTCCTTGTGGCCGGGAGCAGCGCCTTGTCCGAAACGAACCTTAGAATTCTTTCGTTCCAGGATCTGGAGGGGTGGGAACAAGATGACCACGAGGCCGCAAGGCAGGTATTTCTGAATACGTGCTCGGATCTGGACGGGCCGGATTGGCAGTCCCTGTGTGCCGCCGCCAGCGGCATCCCTGACGCCCGCGCCTTTTTCGAGCTTCTGTTTCGCCCGGTGTTGATACAAGACGGTACCGCCGGGCTGTTTACCGGATATTTTGAGCCGGAACTGGACGGGTCCTTGGTTCCGGATGCGCGATTCCGCTTCCCGCTGTACAAAATGCCGCCAGAAGCGCGCAAAGTTACAACCTGGTTGACCCGACGCGAGATTGAGACAACGGGGATCATGGAGGGGCGCGGGCTGGAAATTGCGTGGGTCGATGATCCGGTCGAGCTGTTTTTCCTGCAAATTCAGGGATCTGGACGAATTCGTCTGCCTGATGGCTCGTACATCCGTTTGGGGTATGGTGGCGCAAATGGACGCCCGTACCGCTCTATCGGTGTCGAGCTTGTTCGGCGCGGTATATACGGCGCGCACCAGGTTAGCGCACAGGTTATCAAGAATTGGGTGCGGCGAAACCCGGAAGACGGCGTTGAGCTGCTGCGCCACAATGGCAGCTATGTGTTTTTCCGGACTATCAGCGGTGTCGCGCCAGAAAGCGGACCTTTGGGAGCAATGAACCGTTCGATTACCGCGATGCGGACCGTAGCGGTTGACCCAGGCTTTGTACCGCTTGGTGCTCCCGTCTGGATCGAAAAGGATGGCGAGACCCCGCTACGACGATTGATGATTGCTCAGGATACCGGCTCGGCCATCAAGGGGGCGCAGCGGGCGGATATCTTTTTTGGTACCGGAGATGAGGCTGGGCGGGCGGCTGGGAAGTTGAAGGACGGGGGGCGGATGATTGTTTTGCTGCCGATCCAGCGGGCCTATGCGATGTTACCGGAGTCGGTGATGTGAGTCGCCGCAAGCTGACACAGGACGAGGTTGCGTTGTGGCGCAAGGTGGCGGATGCGACCCAGCGATTGCATCCGGAACGCACGCGACACGAGCTGCCGCACCCCAAACCCAAGCCCACCAAGGCGCCCCACCCTCACCGGCCTGATTTCCAGATAGGCGCGCGGTCGGCGGTGCGGATGCCAGGCCATGATCTGATGCCGGGCATATCAGACAGAATGGCCAGGCAACCCGTTCAGATGGACCGTAAGAAGTTCGGAAAAATGAAGCGGGGCAAGGTTTTACCCGAAGGCCGGATCGATCTGCACGGGATGACAACGGATCAGGCACACCCCGCTTTGACCGGCTTCATCCTGCGCGCGCAGGCCGAAGGGAAACGGCTGGTTCTGGTCATAACCGGCAAGGGCAAGACCCGCTCGGATGACGGTCCGATCCCAACGCGACGTGGCGTTCTGAAACACCAGGTTCCTCAATGGCTGTCATTGCCACCGCTGCGATCCGCCGTTTTGCAGGTCGCCGAGGCGCATGTCCGCCACGGTGGCAGCGGGGCGTATTACGTCTATTTGCGCCGTCGCTGAACGCTGTTCGGATTTCTCTATTAACCATTTGATGCAACGGTAAAAACCCGCGTCGGCATTACGTCGGTATTACGTCGGTTTCGCGTGGGTGCGAAAAATGGCCGGGGCAATTAACGAAAGTCAAGTCACGCGCAGCCGAGCGATTCTAGACAAGGGCCAACCTGAATCGGAAGAGGTCCAGATGTATCGCCGCCCGGCAAGTGACTTTCGCCAGATCCGGTGCAACTCCGGCTTGGCGCAAACCGCCTTTCCGGTTGTGGCGTCGGTCGCCTGGAAGGCGCGGTCAACGGTGCCCATGGCAGCCAAAGTCGTGCCGGCCACAGGCGCGATCCGGGGCGATTCGAAACGTGCCGAAGGCGCGGCCTGGAGCGGCGCGGACGATAAGGAGAGGCCGAAATCGGCCGATCCGACAAAAGGAGAATTCCGCGACCGCGCACCATGCGCGGTGGCGATAGCCGCAGCCCAGCCAGTGGCTGCGACAGTGTCCGGCCCTGCGCCCACATTCTGCGTCCTTGTTGTGGGTGCAGGTCGCCGGATGCCAAAGCCAGCGGTGCATCAGCCCTCGTCGGGCCCGGGTTCCGGCGAGTTGACCAAACTGGCCGTGTTCCAGACGCGCGCCCCGATCCGCGCGCACATTGCCGACAGAGGAATTGCGCTGTGAAGGCGAGCCGCTACATTTTTTCCTGGTTGAGTGCTGTTATCCTGATCCTGAGTGCGATCGTTGCCGCCGAGGTACGTGCCGACAGTCTGGACAGTTTTCTTCAGGAAATCGAGCCAAGCGAACTTGCGCCCGGCGCCGATGCGTTTGGTCCGGTGCGCGACGATGTCAAGGTTGCGCCTGTATTGAAGAATGGCGAAACGGTTGCCTGGGCTTTTCTGACATCCGACTTTGTCGGGACGACCGGATATTCCGGCAAGCCGATTTACGTGGTGGCGGCAATGGATGCCGATGCCGTGTTGACCGGCGTGAAGCTGGTAAAACATAGCGAACCGATTGTGCTGATAGGGATTCCCAACAGCAAGATGGTCAAGCTGACCGAAAGCTATGCCGGGCTGGACCTCAAGCGAGAGGCTGCAACCGGCGGCGAAGGGCACGATCTTGACATCATTTCGGGCGCGACGGTGACGATCATGGTGATCGATGACAGCCTTGTGCGCGGTGGCATCAAAGTGGCGCGGGCGTTGGGATTGGGCGGATTGTCCCCGGTCGAGTTGGGCCCGAAGCGCGAACTGGATCTGACCAAGACCACGGTTGAAGATTGGGACACCCTGTCGGGTGACGGTTCTGTCCGGCGCATGTCGGTTGATGTGGGGCAGGTGAATCGGGCCTTCGCAGAAACCGGCGACGCGCGGGCCATAGCGCGGCCGGAAGCGGGTGATCCCGGCGACACTTTCATTGACATGCAAATGGCTTTGGTCAGCGTGCCGGCGATTGGTCTCAGCCTGTTGGGCGAGGCGGAATACCAGAACCTGACGCGCTGGCTCGAGGAGGGCGAGAATGCAATTCTGGTGCTCGGGCGCGGGGCCTACAGCTACAAGGGGTCAGGCTATGTGCGTGGTGGCATTTTTGACCGTATTCAGCTGATTCAGGGCGACAACTCGGTCCGGTTCTTTGACAAGCAGCAGCGCCGGCTGGGCGAGGTGGCGGCAACAGGCGCACCAAGTTTTACCGAGCTGGATATTTTCAAGATTCCGGCGGACAGCGAGTTTGATCCGGCCCAGCCGTTCCGGTTGCAGCTTTTGGTGCAGCGCGCGGTTGGGGCAATCGAAAAGACCTTCATTACGTATGATTTGGGCTACAAGCTGCCCGAGCACTATCTGAAGCCCGCGAAGGCACCGAAGGTGGTGGAAGATGCCAGTGCCGAGGCGGCGGCCAAATCGGCCCTTTGGAAACGGATCTGGAAGGATAAAACCGTCGAGATCGGCGTTCTGGGCCTGATGCTTTTGGTGCTGACCGGTGTTTTCTTTTTCCAGTTTCAGGCGACGGCGAATGCCCGCGTGTTCTATTGGTTCCGCATCGGATACCTGACCGTCACGCTTGTGTTCCTTGGCTGGTACGCCAACGCGCAACTGAGTGTTGTCAACCTGATGGCGCTGGCCGGATCGCTGCGGTCGGGCTTTACTTGGGACGCGTTCCTGATGGACCCGCTGGTATTTATCCAGTGGTTCGCGATTGCCGCGGCGCTTTTGTTCTGGGGACGGGGCGCTTATTGCGGCTGGCTGTGCCCGTTCGGCGCGCTTCAGGAATTGCTGAACAAGATTGCGCGCGCATTTCGGGTGCCGCAATGGACGCTGCCATGGGGATTGCATGAGCGTCTGTGGCCGCTGAAATACATGATTTTCCTGGGGTTGTTTGGCTTGTCGATGGTGTCGATCCCGCTGGCCGAGCAATATGCCGAGGTTGAGCCGTTCAAGACGGCGATCATCCTGAAATTTGTGCGGGACTGGCCGTTTGTCGTTTATGCCTTGCTGCTTTTGCTGGCGGGGCTGTTCATCGAACGGTTTTATTGCCGCTATCTGTGCCCGCTGGGCGGGGCGCTGGCGATTCCGGCGCGGATACGGATGTTTGACTGGCTGCGCCGGTACAAGGAGTGCGGCAGCCCCTGTCAGACCTGTGCCAACGAATGTCCGGTTCAGGCGATCCACCCCACCGGGGAAATCAATCCGAATGAATGCGTGGACTGCCTGCATTGCCAGGTCCTGTACCAGTCCAACGAGAAATGCCCGGTCGTTATCCGCCAGCTGAAACGGCGCGAGAAGACCGGCTCGGCGGAGATCAAGATCCCTACAAAGGCTCCGCCGGCCAACCACCCTAACGCAAAACCCACCGCTTCTTGAAGGAGGAAAACCATGACTGAAGAGGTAAAAAAAGGCCTGAGCATGACCCGTCGGGGAATGCTTGGCGCGACCGCCACGGGGGCCGTTCTGGCCACCGCGGGCGTGGGCGGCTCGATGTTGACAGCAACCCCGGCGAAAGCGGCCGGCAAGTATGCTCTCGAACCAGGCGAGCTGGATGAGTATTACGGCTTCTGGTCCTCGGGCCAGACGGGCGAGCTTCGCATTCTGGGCGTGCCGTCCATGCGCGAACTGATGCGCGTGCCGGTGTTCAACCGCTGCTCGGCCACCGGCTGGGGCCAGACCAATGAATCGCTGAAGATTCTGACCGAAGGCCTGCTGCCCGAAACCAAGGAGTTTCTGGCCGCGAATGGTAAAGTCACCTACGAAAACGGCGACCTGCACCACCCGCATATGTCGTTTACGGAAGGCACCTATGACGGCCGCTATCTGTTCATGAACGACAAGGCCAACACCCGTGTGGCGCGCGTGCGTTGCGACGTGATGAAGTGCGACAAGATCATCGAGATCCCGAACGCCAAGGACATTCACGGCCTGCGTCCGCAGAAATTCCCGCGCACAGGTTATGTTTTTGCCAATGGCGAGCACGAAGCGCCGCTGATCAACGACGGCAAGATCCTGGATGAGCCCGACAAGTACGTGAACGTGTTCACCGCCATTGACGGTGACACGATGGAGGTTGCATGGCAGGTGACTGTGTCCGGGAACCTGGACAACACCGATTGTGACTATCTGGGCAAATACGCGTTCTCGTCCTCCTACAACTCGGAAATGGGCATGAACCTGGCCGAGATGACCGCGAGCGAGATGGACCACGTGGTGGTGTTCAACATCAAGGCGATCGAAGCGGCCATCGAAGCCGGCGAATACCAGGAGCTGAACGGCGCCAAGATCGTGGACGGGCGCAAAGGGGCCAAGGGCAACCTGACCCGCTATATCCCGATCCCGAACTCGCCGCATGGCGTGAACGCCGCGCCGGACAAGAAACACATCATGATCAACGGCAAGCTGTCGCCGACCGTTTCCGTGATCGATGTGGACAAGGTTGACGCGCTGTTCTCGGAAAACGCCGATCCCCGGTCCGCCGTTGTTGCAGAGCCGCAGCTGGGCCTTGGTCCGCTTCACACCGCGTTCGACAACAAGGGCAACGCCTATACCACGCTGTTCCTGGACAGCCAGGTGGTGAAGTGGGACATCCAGAAGGCGATCGACGCCTATGCCGGCAAGGATGTTGATCCGATCCTTGACAAGGTGGACGTGCAGTATCAGCCGGGCCACAACTCGACCTCGATGGGTGAAACCCTTGACGCAGACGGCAAGTGGCTGGTTTCGATGAACAAGTTCTCGAAAGACCGCTTCCTGAACGTGGGTCCGCTCAAGCCGGAGAACGAACAGCTGATCGATATTTCGGGCGACAAGATGAAGGTGGTCCACGATGGTCCGACCTTTGCCGAGCCGCACGATTCGATCATCGTTCACCGTTCCAAGGTAAGCCCGGCCGAAACCTGGCAGCGCAATGACCCGATGTGGGACGATGCCCGCGCCCAGGCCGAAGCCGACGGTGTGGATCTGGACGACTATCAGGACACGATCATTCGTGACGGCAACAAGGTTCGCGTCTATATGTCGAGCCAGGCGCCGAACTTCAGCCTGGAGAAGTTCACCGTCAAGCAGGGTGACGAGGTTACTGTCTTTGTGACCAATCTGGATGACATCGATGACCTGACCCACGGCTTCTGTATGGCGAACTTTGGCATTGCCATGGAGATCGGGCCGCAGGCAACATCGTCTGTGACCTTTATCGCCGAGCGTCCTGGTGTTCACTGGTTCTATTGCCAGTGGTTCTGCCACGCGCTTCACATGGAAATGCGCGGCCGGATGCTGGTCGAGCCTCGCGAGATGTAAACGCAATGAAACGGTTCCTGCCTGTACTTGTAATCCTGATCGCCGCCCCCCTTGGTGCGGCGGAATGGGACGTGCCGGTGCGGGCAGGGGCCATTTCCGAGACAATGGCCAAGGCGGCGGACGGCGACGTTCTTCGGCTTGGTCCTGGCACGTATACTGAAAACGTGGTGGTTGACCGGCCGATCACGCTGGACGGGCAAGGTCAGGCCACGATTGACGGGCAGGGCAGCGGAACGGTGATAACCGTGACCGCAAAAGACGCGGTTGTAACCGGAGTGACGGTGATCGGGTCGGGCTCGGATCATGAAGAGATCGACAGCGGCATCAAGCTGACCGAGACCGCGGATCGCGCGATTGCGCGCGGCAATGTGGTGAAAGGCAACCTTTACGGCATAGATATTCACGGCGCGAAAAACGCAATCGCCAGCGACAACGTCATCGAAGGACGGCTGGACCAGCGCATGAATGATCGGGGCAATGGCGTTTACATCTGGAACGCGCCCGGCGCCATAGTGGAAAACAACGATATTCGCTGGGGCCGGGATGGTATCTTTGTCAATTCCAGCCGTGACAATGTTTTACGTAACAACAAGCTTCGAGATCTGCGTTTTGCGGTGCATTTCATGTATGCAGACGGCAGCGAAGTTAGCGGAAACGTGTCGGAAGGCAATGATCTGGGGTACGCGATCATGTTTACCACAGGTGTGCGCGTCATCGGAAACGCGTCGATGAATGACAGGGAACACGGCATTGCGTTCAACTACACGAACAGCAGCGAAATCCGCGACAATTATGTGCGCGGCGCTCAGCAGAAATGCGCGTTCCTGTATAATTCCCACAAGAACGACTTTTCGGGGAACTGGTTTGAAAGCTGCGATATCGGCATTCACTTTACCGGGTCCGACAAGAACCGGATCGTCAGAAATTCCTTTGTCGCCAACCGAACGCAGGTCAAGCTGGTGACGACCAAATGGTATGAGTGGTCCGAGAACGGCCGGGGCAATTATTGGAGCGACAATTCAGGCTTTGACGTGGATGGCGACGGGATCGCGGATCAGCCGTTTCGCCCGAATGACAGCATGGATCATGTGCTTTGGACGCAACCGGCGGCCAAGTTGCTGATGGGGTCTCCTGCGGTCCAGCTGGTACGCTGGTCACAGGCCGCTTTCCCGGCCCTGCGGCCCGGTGGCGTGATTGACAGCAACCCGTTGATGACGCCGCAGATGCCCGAAGCGGGCAGAAAGGTGATGAGTGATGGATAAGGGAAACGCGCCCGTCCTGACGATTCAGGGCCTGAACAAATTTCGCAGCAGTATTCAGGTGCTGCATGATATCGACCTGGAACTGTTTGCCGGAGAGCGGGTGGCGCTTTTGGGCCATAACGGCGCCGGAAAATCGACCCTGATCAAGGCGGTTTTGGGCCTGATCAAGGCCGAGAGCGGCGACATAACGATCTGTTCGCACAAGCCGGGCAGTGCCAGGGCGCGGGCGGCAACCGCGTTTCTGCCCGAAGCCGTGAGCTTTCATCCTGCTGTCACGGGGCGCGAACAGTTGACGCTGTTTGCCCGGCTGGCAGGAGTCCGGGCCGATGTCGCCGGATTGCTGGAAAGGGTAGGTCTTGGCGATGCGCTGGACCGCCGGATCGGCACCTATTCAAAAGGGATGCGGCAGCGCCTGGGTCTGGCACAAGTTTTGTTGGGCAAGCCCAAACTGGCATTGCTGGACGAACCGACAAGCGGGCTTGATCCGATTTCGCGGCAGGATCTGTATGCCATTATCGACGAGCTGGCCGCACAGGGCACCGCCGTTCTGATCGCCAGCCACGCGCTGACCGAGGTTGAGGCGCGCACCGATCGGATCGCGATCATGCGCAAGGGCCATCTGGTGGCCAATGACACTCTGGCAGGGTTGAGCGCCAAGGCCGGGTTGCCGACCCGCGTACGTATACTTGCCAGCCAGGATGCCGGGGCTTTGGCGGTGCGGACTGGCGGGCAGCGGGTGAATGGCGCGTCTGTCGAGATCGAGATCGAGGCCGCCGACAAGATGGCAACGCTGCGCGAAATCGCGGCGATGGGCGAGGCTGTCGCGGATCTGGAGATCACGCCGCCGCGGCTGGAAGACCTGTATCGCCATTATGCGAAGGGGGCGCTGCAATGATCCGTTTTCTGGCTATCGCACAGTGCGAAATGCGCATTCTGCGCCGCAATCGCTGGCTGTTCATGGCGACGTTGATCATGGTGCTGTTTGCATTGGCGCTGACATTTGCGGGCAGTGCGCCGACCGGATCGCTGGGTGTGGACATGCTGACCGTTTCGGTGGCGTCGATGACCACGCTGTCGGTGTATCTGGCGCCGCTACTGGCGCTGATGATTTCCTTTGACGCCGTGGCGGGAGAGGCCGAGCGCGGATCGCTGGGCCTGTTGCTGACTTATCCGGCCGGTCGCGGAGAGATTTTGATCGGGAAATTCGTGGCGCATCTTGCCGCGCTGACCATTGCGATGATTGTCGGGTTCGGATCGGCCGGGGCTGTTGCCGCCTTTTTGGGAGGTGCCGGGCCGGAAAGCCTGGTCGCGCTTGGTCGGCTTGTGGCCACCAGCGTGTTGCTTGGCGGGGTGTTCCTGACGCTGGGCTATCTGGTGTCGTCGCTGGCAAAATCCTCGACAGCGGCGGCGGGCATGTCGGCCGGGCTGTGGCTGGTTTTCGTGGTGCTGTACGATCTTGGCCTGCTGGGCGCGGTGGTGATGGATTCGGGGGGTTGGTTCACGCAGTCTTTGTTCCCATGGGTGATGGTCGCCAACCCGGCGGATGCGTTCCGGGTCTGGAACATTGCCGGATCCGAGGGCGTGGCGCTGTCTTCGGGGATGGTTGGCGCGGCGCAGGCCCTGCCAAAATGGGCCGCGCCCCTGTCATTGATTCTGTGGCCGCTATTGGGGTTTCTCGCGGCGCGCGGCGCGTTCCGGAGGCTGGAGCCATGAGGCTGGCGCTGGTTCTGGCGGCGGCCCTGGCGCTGGGCGCCTGCAAGGACGATGTGGCCAAGGCGCCACCACCACCCGTGGATCTGACCGAAGAGGCGCTCAGCTATTTTTGCCAGATGAACGTGCTGGAACATGGTGGCCCCAAGGGGCAGATCCATCTGGCGAACCTGCCGGCGCCGCTGTTTTTTGCGCAGGTCCGGGATATGGTGGCCTATCTCAAAAGTCCCGAAAGGGACGCCGAGATCGTGGCCGTCTACGTCAGCGACATGGGGACCGCCGAAAGCTGGGACGCGCCGGGAATAGACAACTGGATCGCCGCAGAGGACGCTGTCTTTGTGGTGGGCGCGCCTGTCCGTGGGGGCATGGGCGCGCCGGAAATCGTGCCGTTTGCAAGCGCCGGGGCCGCGGAGGGATTTGTTGCACGCTGGGGCGGCAAGGCCGTATCGCTGAACGCGATCCCGGATGACGCGGCATTGGGTGCCGTCGATATCAATATGACGCTGGAGACCCCGTCATGACCAGGATGAACCGCCGCCGTTTCCTGAGCATCGCAGCCGCAAGCCTGGCCTTGCCCAAAGGCGCGTTGGCGGCTGAATCCGCCACCTGGCGCGGACAGGCGATGGGTGCGCCAACCGTGATGACGCTGGCCGGGATCAGCGCGACACAGGCCGCGCCCATCTTTGTCCGAGTCGAGCAGGAACTGCTTCGGCTGGAAGGCATATTCTCCCTGTACCGGGAAAGTGAACTTGTGCGCCTGAACAGTGACGCGCGGCTGGCGGCGCCGTCAGCGGAATTGCTTGAGGTGCTAAGCCTGTCGGACGGGCTTTGGCGGGCCAGCGGCGGCGTGTTTGACCCAAGCGTTCAGCCCTTGTGGCTGGCCAGGGCGGGCCTGTCCGACAGGACCGGCCCTCTGGGATGGGGCAACCTGCGCTTTGACGCGCGCAAGATCGAGATGAAGCCGGGCATGGCGCTGACCCTGAACGGCATTGCGCAAGGCTACATCACCGACAGGATCGCGGCCTTGCTGCAAAGCGAAGGGCTGCGCGATGTACTGATGGATATGGGCGAGGTTGCCGCCATGGGTACACGCGCGGACGGTTCGGTCTGGCGCGCCGGGGTGGCCACCCCCGAAGGCGAAGTCGTTCACAGGCTGACACTGCGCGACCGCGCGCTGGCTACATCCGCGCCAACCGGCACGATGGTGGGCAAGGCGGGCCACATCATGAACCCGAACGGGACACCGCCAACCCGCAACCTTGTTGCGGTTTCCGCCCCACGCGCCGTTTTGGCCGACGGCCTGTCAACCGCGCTTTGCCTGCTGCCCCCCGCCGAGGGGGACGCGCTGGTTGCGCGATATCCGGGTGCAAAAATCGAAATCAGCACCTGACGGCAGCGGGCTTTCAGGCCTCCGCTTCGTCCATCAGCCCACGAATCCACCGGGCCGTCGCCCAGGTGGCCGGAAAGGCAAGCGGGAAAGACACCAGGATGGTCGTGACAGGATCAATCGCGGTCCATCCAATCGCCTGCCACATCAACCCGACAAAATAGAGGTTGATCGCAACAGCCCCCCAGACAAAGACGAAAAACCAGGCCGACAAGCGCCAGATCGTCCAATAAACGGGCGCGTCCGCGCCACCGGCCTCAGTGGCTGGTGCCTTCCGAGAAGGTGATCTTGTTCCAGACATTGTATTTCCCCGAGGGTTTGCGCATCGGCAGGCGACGCACCTCTTCCAGTGTTTTGGCATCATAGACGATCACGGCGCCATCATCTTCCCAGATCGACACCAGCGCATACCGCCCGTCCCGTGTGAATTCGACATGCGCCACCGTCTTGCCCGGCTCGGGCTGCAAGGTGGCGACAATCTCAAGGCTTTGCTTGTCGATGACATGCATCTTGTCCTTGTTCGGGCCAAAAAAAACATCCACCCAGATATAAGGAGAGGTCTCGTGGCTGCGGGCAAAGAATCCCGGGCCCTCGGTCTCGATCAGCTTGATTGTTTCCCAGGTCGACATGTCGATCACCGAAACCACGCCATCGCGAATATGCGGCGTTGCCATGATCGTGGTGCCATTGCGCTCCCACGTGATGCCAGAGCTGAGATGCGGCATGCCGGGCAGGTCGAGATCGGCGATCTTCTGGCCGATCACCAGGTCGATCACCTGTCCGCCGGTGCCCTCGCCGGTATCGCTGCGCGACGCGCCCATGATGTACTCGTAGCTCTGGTCGAAAAAGAAATCGTCCAGATAGCCCTTGGTCGAAATCCTGCGCACCGGGAAAGGGGTATCCTGAGGCACAGGCCCCTCGATACGCCAATCATGGCCGAACCCGAATTGCGGGGGGTTTGCCCCATAGAAGATTTCCCAGATCTCGGGAACGTCCTTGAGGGCAAGCACAAAACTTTCCCGCGGTGGCGCCTGATATACGGCGGATACCCGGCTGGGCGTGCCATCCTTGCCCTTGATTTCCTGCACCTTGGCAACACTCAGATCCTCGGTAGACAGGATGGTCAGCGTGTTGGGCAGGTAATTGGCCACAGCCAGCCACTTGCCGTCCGCCGACATGGCAATATTGCGGCTGTTCAATCCGGCGCGCACCCGGCCCACTTCCCTGAGCCCGTAAATGTCGTATTTCTGAACCCAGCCATCGCGGGACATGATGAAGACATATCGCCCGGTGGGATCGTATTTCGGGCCACCATGCACGGCGAATGGCGTGGGAAAACGGTCCAGTACATCAAAAGTGTCTCCATCCAGAACACTGACATGGTGATCGCCGGTTTCGACCACCAGGGTGATATTCATCGGATCGCTGTCCCAAACAGGCGCATCAACCGCCACGTAATCCGGATTCATCTGGCGGCTGGCCATGATTTCGGCCTCGCCCCAGGGTGGCACCGAATCCAATGGCGTTTTCAACCACGCCACGATGGCGTCGGCGCCAGGCTGGTCGAGAAATTCGCCGAATGCAGGCATTTGCGTGGCCGGACGCCCGTTCAGAACAACCTGGCTCAGCCCCGCATCGCGAAACCGGCGCAGCGTTTCCGGGATCAGCGCCGGGCCAGTACCCCCAAGCCGATCCGCACCATGGCACGAGGCGCAATACTGGCCGTAATCCTCCTGCGGCCCGGCCAGCGCAAACCCTGAGGCGCTGATCGCGACCAAGGTTGCCAGCACCCGTCCGATCTTCATTTTGCCAAAAATACTCCCGCCGGAGGCCCCCTCGGGAACAGCGCGCGCGCCGTCGGAAATGTCAGAAAAACTGGTGCTGCGGATCATGGCTCTTGCCTCGGAACGGGGTGACTTGCAGCCTCTCTGACTGTGCGACACCAATCTCGGAATTTGTCAGATAACAGGCCGGATCCTCGGCCCAGGGATCACCGGTCAACTGAAGCGCGCGAATGCGGGTGTTGCCACCGCAGACATCCTTGAGCCGGCACTCTCCGCAGCGGCCCTTGAGCGGGCGCGGACGGGTGCGCAGCGTGGCCAGCATCGGATCATTCCCGGTCCACAGATCGGAAAACGGGGTCGTTTTCACGTTTCCGACCGTGTAATCCGACCAGTAGGTATCGGGATGAACGCGGCCCAGAAAATCAATATTGGCGACCCCCAGACCCGACGAGTTGCCGCCCCAGGCGGCCAGGTGTTCGCGCAGATGCGCGACCTTGTCATCATCGAAATTGCGCCGCACCCAGCGCAGCAGATAGCCGGCATCGGCATCGTTGTTGCCGGTGACAATATCCAGCGGCATGTCGTCGGCAGCCGCAAGCCAGGCGCGATCCAGAAGCAGGTCAAGCGCGTTGCGGGTGCGCTGGTGATGCGCGTCCTCGCCCCGGTTCTTGTCGCCGCGGCCCGAATAGACCAGGTGGGAAAGATAGAATTTGTCCACACCTTCGTCGTCACACAGCTTCAAGAGGTCGGGCAGGTGGTGGTGAGTGCCCTCGGTCAGGCAAAAGCGCAAACCCACCTTGACGCCCCGCTTCTTGAGCGCGCGAACACCGCGCAGCGCGTCATCAAAAGCGCCGTCCACGCCACGGAACCAATCGTTGGTCTCGCCAATGCCGTCGATGGAAATCCCGACATAGTTGAACCCGATATCAGCGACGCGATCGGCGGTTTCGCCGTGAATCCGCGTGCCATTGGTGGACAGGGCCAGCACGCGTGTCAGTTTGCGGGCGCGTTCGGCAAGAGGGAACAGGTAGGGGCTGTCCAGCGGTTCGCCACCGGACAGGATGATCGCCGGAACCCTGAACCGGCCCAGGTCCTCAAGCGTGTCAAACGCCTGTTCCTGCGACAGCTCGCCGGGAAAATCCACGTCCGCGGACACGGTATAACAATGGCGGCATTTCAGATTGCAGCGGCGGGTCAGGTTCCAGATCACAACCGGTTTGACGGCGCGGTCGGGATTGCGCAGGCGCACCGGGGTCGGGTTGGCCAGTTGCTGCATATATTCGGTCAGTCGGAACATGGGTTTATCCCCGCTTTCTAAGCCGCAACCCGGTCTTTTTCAGAATCCGGGTGGAATAGAGGATATCGCAGCCGTTCAGCGCGTCCCCCAGGATGTCAGTGATCGCCGCCCGTTTTTCGGCCACTTCTTCGCGTGAAGAACCGTGCACCATGGCAAACAGGTTATAGGGCCAGTCGGGCAGGGCGCGCGGGCGTTCGTAGCAATGGGTCACAAAGGGCAGGGCGCCGATCTTTGCACCCAGCTCGGCAAGACGGTCATCCGCCACGTCCCAGACCGTCATGCCGTTCGCCGTCATGCCCAGTTTGTAATGATTGGGCGCGGCGGCGATCCGGCGAATGACGCCGCTGTCTTTCATGGCTTGCAACCGGTCGATCAATTCGCCTTCGGGCAGCGCCAGTTCGGCGGCGACCCTTGCATAGGGCTCGGCCACAAGCGGCAAGCCGCCCTGAAGCGCCTCGACAATACGGCGGTCTGTTGCGTCCATGGTCATGCGGCCACCCGAAACCCGATGAAAAACTCTTGCAGTTTGGGAAACCGAAAGACGGTGATCCCGGTTTCGGCCTCGATGGCATCGGCGGTCTGGGTGATCCCCTCGGGGGTTTCGCAGGCCAGCACGAACCACATGTTCAGCCGGTGTGTGCGCTCATAATTATGCGCCACCTCGGGATGCGCATTGACTTTGGTTAGCACCGCATCGAATGCGTGCTCGGGCACGGCCATGGCACAAAGGCAGAAATCGCCGCCCATCTCGGCAGCATCAAAGAACGGGCCAAAACGGGTCAGGATACCGTCGGATTTCAGGCGCGCGATGCGGGTCAAAAGATCGTCCTCGCTCAGGCCAAGCTCTTTGGCCAGGTCGGCAAATGGGCGTCTGGCAAGGGGCAGATCGTCCTGAAGACGATTGATCAGCGTGCGGTCGGTCTGGGTGAGGGGGCTCATGCGGCGCTCTCCTTGGGCGCGGTGATCAGCGCACCGGTCTGCTTGAAGCAACGGGTCGAGAACAGGGTCCTGTGCGCCACACCCGCCAGTTCCGGCAGGCGGGCGGCGTTTTCCAGCGCGCCCAGGGCCTCACCACGGCTGCGGGCGTGGATCATGGAGTACAGGCGATAGGGCCATTTGCCCGCAATCGGGCGGCGCTCGTAGCACAGTGTCACCCCCGGCTGCGCGGCCAGTCTGGGCCCTGCGGCTGTGATTGCGTCATGCGGCAAGTCCCACACAACCATGGCATTGGCGCGCCAGCCAAGCGCGCGGTGGCGCACGATCACGCCAAGGCGCGAGATAATGCCGGCGTCATGCAGCACCTGAACGCGCTCCAGAAGATCCGCATCGCCAAGGTTCAGTTTGCGGGCCAGGGCCTCGTAGGGACGTGCGGTGATTGTCAATCCGCGCATCAGTGCCTGAATGATATTCCGGTCATCCTTCTGAATGACGCTGCAATCCACCGGGCGTGCCCGAGGCGGCGCGCCTTTGGTGCCTTCGCCACCGGTCAGCCGAAACCCCAGATCGACATTGAACGGGCGCACCAGGCGCAGGTCCAGCACTTCCAGTCCGGTGCGCTGTTCGATACGTTTCAGCGCGGCATTGACATGGGCGCGGTCCGGGCCGGTGGCGACGAACCATAGATTCCAGCGGTCTTCGCGTTCGTAGGAATGATTGACACCGGGTTCCTGCCCGATGATCGCGGCCACTTCCTCGATCCGTTCATCCGGCGCGGCAACGGCAGCCAATGTGCTGGCCGACACCGTGTTGGGCGCACAGGTGGCGCCGACCCGCGAAATCCGGCCGTTTCCGCGCATCCGCTCCAACCGGGCCAGCACATCGGCCTCGTCAATCTGCAACCTGTCGGCCAGTGCCGCAAAAGGCCGTGGCGCAATCGGAAAATCGCGCTGAAATTCGTCAAGCAGCAGGCGGTCTATGGGGTCTGCGACGATTTTCATGGCCTACAATCCTGTCCTGTGCGCACGCGCCGTAAAGAATATTCCAGAAGGGCTATCGGCATCAATTTCGCCAATTTTTTCAAATGTTTGGGTGTTGTAGATCATGACTTTTCCAGCATCGCGCACGCTGATCCAGACCTCATTTCCACGCGGCGTGAATTCCATGTGCAGCACTGCGGGGCCGGGCTTGAATTCGTGGATCACTTTCTTTGTGACCGTGTCGATCACTTGGATCGTATCGTTTTTCGGGTGCGCAAAATTCACCCACACCTGACGCCCGTCGGGACGCGCCATGGCAAATACCGGCTGGCTATAGGTTTGGGTTCGTCCGGTTTCCTGTAGTGTATTCGCGTCGATCCAGAGAACTTCGTTGTGGCCCACGGCGGGGAGAACGAATTCGTTGCCGGCAAGGGCCCAGCCCTCGAGGTGAGGCATCTTGTAGACCGGCAGATCTTCTTGTCCGCGTCCGTAATTGGGCAGCACCCGTATCGGTGCCGGGGATTCATCCCAGAGATCCAGCGCGGTCAGGCCGTCTTCGCCGAACAGGCCGGTGATGTAAGTGCGCCCGTTTGCGGTGATCAGGGCATCATAGGGGCGATCGCCCATATCGGGGATCCGGGTGATGTCCAGCTCTTTGGACAGGTCGGCAATCCAGGTTTCGCCCGTGTCCCACATGGTAAAGACAAACCGGCGGCCCGGCGCATCGACAAGACCGATGGTCTTGCTGCCGGTGGGAATATCGGCAACCATTTCAAGCGTGTCGGCATCAAAAATCCGCACGCCGCCCGGTTCATAATTGGACACGGCAACCAATTGTCCATCATCCGAGATCGCGCCGCCAATGGCGTTGCCGGCCTGTACCACGCGGTTGGCGATTTCGCGTTTGACGATGTCAACCTTGGTCAGGCCGCCATCGCGGCCAAAGACATAGGCAAAACGCTCGTCTGGCGAATAAACCAGCGAGGCATGGCTGAGATCACCCAGGCCATCAATCCGCGCCAGCGCGGCACGGTCGGATTGATCGACCAGCAGGACCGAGCCCTTGGCGCGTTCGATCACCAGGCCAAGATCGCCTGTGGCGGTGGGTTCACCAAGCACGGATGACGCCATAAGCGCCGCCGCAATCGTCAGGGCAAGCCGTTTCATTGCATGGACTCCGGTTGCAAGAGATAGCGCGCCACCCATTCGGCTTCTTCCTCGCTCATCAGCGGGCGCCAGGGTGGCATTGGGGTATCGGGGATGCCGTCAAGAATGACGCTCATGAGAACATCGACATCGTAATGCGCGAGGGATTCAGGCCGCAGATCGGGGCCAAGCCCGCCCTTGAGCGTCAGTCCGTGGCAAGATCCGCAATCCTGCAACACCAGGCGTTTCAGCGCGTCTGTATCCAGCGTTTCCGACGCAAGCGCCGTTGTGGCCATCGACACCATGCCCGCGAAAACAGCGATTTTTGTCAGCGTGTTGCGGCGTCGGGGCCGGGGCGGGGCCGGGGTGCGATATGTCTGGTGGCATCTAGCCATTGGCCCGCACCGCCTCGATAGGCAGGTCTTGGGGTTTTTGGGCGTAAAGCGACACGACCTTGCCGATAATGAACAGGGTTGGCGGCTTTAGCCCGGCATCGCGGGTATCCTGTGCGACGGTTCCAAGGGTCGAGACCATGCGTTCCTCTTGTGCGGAAGTGGCGCGCGAGATGGCCATGACCGGAGTCGCGGGGGAAAGGCCTTCGGTCATCAGGCCGACGGCGATCTGGCCGATATTCGACACACCCATGTAGACCACAAGGGTTGTGTCGGGATCCGCCAGCCGTTTCCAATCCAGATCAAGGGTCTTGTCTGCCTGCCGGTGGCCGGTGACATATTGCACGCCGGTTGCGAGTCCGCGATGGGTCAGCGGTACGCCGGTTGAACAGCTGGCCCCCTGCGCCGCAGTGATGCCGGGGGCATACTCCACGGTGATACCGCGCTCGATCAGATAGGCGGCCTCTTCGGAACCGCGGCCAAAGATCATCGGGTCACCGCCCTTGAGGCGCGCCACCACATGCCCGGCGGTGGCCTGCTCCCACAGGATTTCGTTGATACGATCCTGGGGGACGGGATGGTTTTTCGGGCATTTTCCAACCGGGATCAATGTGGCCCCTTCGGGACACAGCGCCATGATCTCGTCCGAAACCAGCCGGTCGTAAACAACCACATCCGCCTCGCGCAACATGCGTTGCGCACGCACGGTCATCAACTCTGCATCACCTGGTCCGGCGCCGATCAGGGTAACTTTACCGGTCATAGGGGTCTCCCTCGTTCGATAGGATGCGCCCACGCACCGCTGACACGGCAAAAGGAAAGCAAAAGACGTGGAAATCCTGGCGTTTCATGGGGTGGAGACTCGCGCTTTGCGGCCATTGCTTCCTTGACAAAAGTTAAGGCGCACCCAAATAGATGCGCCTGAAAAATATCTATTACAAATAGAGGTTTAATCCTGAACGCGAACCATTCCGATCATGTTCCGGGTTTCCCAATGCGGGCCACACAGGGTTTGGGCATCGACCGGTTCGAGAAAGGTGAATTCGACGCTCTCTTCCGGGAAGGCGCGGTCGGATTCCGGCATTTCGGCATCGGGTGAAAGCACGCTGTGGCTGGTCCGTTTGTCGACATTGACCCAGCGCACGGTTGTACCCGGCTTTACCGTAATCTCGGGGGGGCAGAAACTGTATTTGTACATGGTCACGACAACCACGCCATCGGCCTCGGAGGACGGCGCGCCGAAGATGTCCACATACCGCTCTTCGGCCTCGGCGCACAGCGCGGTCTTGTCGTCTTCATCCGCGAACGCGGGAAAGGTTGCCGCCAGGGACAGAAGGGCGATTGGAAGAGTTTTTGTCACTCGCATGGGTCCACTCCTTGCCAAAAGAAGGAACGGCCAGGACATGTCCCGGCCGTTCTGTTTGGTTTACTGGCCGATCACGTTGATCTGAGCCTCGGCATTGTCCAGCGCCAGCGTCGTGTTGAGCGTGACATGGTGGAACCGCGCCGCAGCAAAGTCATCGTGGATGGCGAAGCCGACGGTATAGGTCTTGCCCGGTTCCAGCGGGATATCCCCCTGAGCGCCGGTGTTAAGCGGGCGAGAGAAGACAACCGTCCAGGTGCCGGCGGCATCCTTGCTGGCCGAGGCGCTGATTTCGCCGCCGTTTTCGACCCGGCGATCAAGGAGATAGCCGTTGGTCGCCGACCCGTCGGCATAAACGCGCATCAGGTCCATGTAAGTGCCGTCGTTGAGATACTGCTCGATCTCGTCGGCTGGCTTCAGCTTGTCCCAGCCGCCCTGAGCCGCGCCGCGCCGGCCCTTGATCTCGACCTCTGTTCGGCTTTCGCTCAGGTACTTGGTGATTGTCCCTTCGGCCTGGAGCTGAGCAGCAACATCGGTCGCGGCGGCGATGGCATCGGCCCCCGGATCGAACGGCATATAGGTATTGTCGGCATGACATGTTGCCCAGCAGCCAACCTGATCACCCAGTTCGATCCCGGTTCCGGTGATCATCATGGCCACCTTGATCTCGTTGTCCGGATCCATTTTGCCACCTTCGACAAACGGCACCGGCGCGTGGCTGGCGCCATCAAACTGAATGCGGAAATAGACATTTTCACTGTCATGGGCCGCCTGAAGCGTGGCGCCGATGATGCCGGGTTTGCCCGGGATTGGCGTGGGCTCGGTATTTTCAGTGCCCGCAACGATCTTGTTGCCGATGGTTTCCAGCTCCTTGGCGTGACAGGTCGAGCAGGCGTCGCCGCCCTTGGTCAGCGGACGGGCGCCGCCGTGCTGTTTGCCGTTCTGCACAAACTCAAAGCTGGCCTGACCCGGATAGAACAAGGTCAGATCGGTAACGTCCACCGCATCCCAGTTGATGTTGCCGCCAACATCGGACCCGGCTGCCGCCTCCTGCTGTGTGCCGGCGGCAAGGGCGCGTTCTTCCTCGCGGGCGGCTTCTACGGCGGCAGCGATACGCGCGGCCACAGCCTCTTTTTCAGCCTTCTTGACCTCTGCTGCCGCCTCGGCCTCGGCGGCCTCCTTTGCCTCTATTCGGGCGAGGCTTTCGATGTAGGCTTGCGGAATCTCCCGGATAAAATCGGGGTTCGGCGCCTCAAGAGTGGCAAGGTAGTCGTCATCGGCCCGGTCACGGACATCGCTATGGGCGATACCCTTGTGACAGTCGATACACGTCTGGCCGGTATTCATGGCGTTGAGGTGTTGTTGTCGGGCGCGCGGTTTCTGGAATTCCGGCATCATCGATGTGAAATCGTGACAATTCCTGCATTCTCGTGAGTCGGTTTTTTTCATCCTCTCCCATTCGTTCTTTGCCAATTGTAATCGCTTGGCGTCAAACTTTTCGGGTGTGTTGATGGAACCCACGGCTTTACCATACAGCTCCTTGGACGCCTTGATCTTGCGAATGATCTTGTGGGTCCAGTCCTTGGGCACGTGACAGTCAGAGCAGACCGCGCCCACGCCCGACCGGTTCACGTCGTGAATCGTGCCCTGGTATTCCTTGTACACGTAGTCTTTCATCTCGTGGCACGAGACACAGAAAGGCAAGGAGTTGGACGCTTCCATGGCGGTGTTGAAACCGCCCCAGAAGACGATACCGGCGATAAAGGCCGCCAATATCCCGCCGATCGGTACGCCCCACAGGACATATCGCCGCCAGAGGGGCTTTTTGGGTTCGTTTTCGTTTGTCTGGGTCATTTCCAGGCTCCGTATGTCTCTGATAAAGGCCCCGTCTGGCCGGGATCTTGGGTCTTGGATTGCAAGGAGCGGGGGGCATCATCCGGGTCTTGTCTGCTGGCCCGGGGCTTACCCCGCGATCTTTGCAATCCGGCACCGCTGGTAAAAGAATAGAAGGGCGGGCGCTGGGCCCGCCCTTCCAAGAAGAGTGACTGATCCACGGATCAGGACACGTGGTTCGACCGGTTGTAGACGTTGAACTTGCCGGTCGGAGCATACAGCCCTTTGACGCGACCGATCTCTTCCAGCGTCTTGGCGTCGTAGATCACTATTTCGCCATTCGGTTCTTTCGAAGTCGCGCGGTTCCACTTGGAGACCCAAACCTCGGTGCCGTCCTTGTTGAACTCGAAGTGTACGGCAACGTTGCCTTCTTCCTCGGTGACACGGATCGTTTTCACGATTTCGCCGGTCTCTTTCGAGATGACCTGCACCGATTGCTGAACGTCGGCTTCGGGGTGCTTGGTCTGGTCAACCCAGACGTAATCCGAATTCGGGTGTGTCCGGATGAACAGGCCCGCGCCATCGGTTTCCACCTTATAGCAGGTTTTCCAGGCTTCATCCGGGCGACCTTCGGGATCGTTGCCCCAGACGGTCACGGTGCCTTCACCCAGGTGAGGCGTTGCGGCGACAGGGCCACAGGTCGGATCGACCCAGTTGGCGCCGGGGCCGGGGTGCGGCAGAGTGCCCGTATCGATGATGGCTTCGAGCTTGCGTTCTTTGGCATCCACGACAACCATCTGGTTCGACGCGTTTGCGGCGATCTGGAAGTAACGGCCTGTCGGGTCAAAGAAACCATCGTGCAGGAACTTGGACGAGTCGATCTTGTCGATCCGCAGATTGTCCAGATCGGAATAGTCGACCTGCCACATCTGGCCCAGCTCTTTCACGGCGACGAGCCAGGTGGGGTCGTTCGGCGTGTTGTAAATGGCGGCCACGCGGGCTTCTTCGACATATTCGCCGTCGATGCTGACGCCACGGGTCGAAACAACTTTCAGCGGCTCCAGAGTAACCGCGTCGGCGATCACAAAGTGCGGCGGCCAGTAGCCTCCACCGATCACGTATTTGCCGTCGCCGGACACGGCAACGTCGCGCGCGTCATAGGCGATCTTGACTTCGGAAACCAGCATCTTGTCCGGCGTCTGCCAGAGGTCGATCTTGGTCATCTTGCCGTCGCGGCCCATCGTGTACCAGAAGCGGCCGGGATTTTCGACTTCCGCGATATCGCTCTTTTCAGAACCCTTGATCACGTGCACCGCGTAGCCTGTCGGGATGTGCGTCAGCACCTCCTTGGTGTCACCGTCGATGATGGCGACTTTACCCACGTCACGTTCGATGACGACAAAGAAGTTCTGCCAGTTACGGCCATGCAGCGGCTCCGTCGGGTAATCCGCTTCTTCAACATAGACCTTGCGGGTCTCTTTCATCTGCGCCAGCGACATTTCCGGCGGTTTCGGCGGGTCCATCTGGATGTAGGTCGCCATATCCTTGATTTCCTGCTCGGTCAGAATGTCCGAGAAGTTGTTCATCCCGCCTTCGGTTCCCCAGGCGATGATTTTTTCAAGACGTTCCTGGCCGAGTTTGAGCGTGCCGGTTTCGGTCACGGTTCCGTCGGCGTTCTTCTTCTTGACGACGGGCTCAAGGCTTTTGCCGGTCGCGCCCTTGCGGAGCACGCCGTGGCACCCTGCGCACCGTTCAAAATATAGCTGTTTGGAGGCTTCGAACGCCTCCTCGCTCAAAGTGGGACTTTGGGCAACTGCGGGCAATGCGGTCAGGCCAAGCGAAAGCGCAAAGCCGACTCCCAGTGCCCGACGTGTTTTCCTGTAGGTGATTCCAAGCGACATGATCACTCTCCGGTTTGCTGGTGAGGCACAACGGGTATGTCGGGAGTCACAGGCGGCTATCCTTGACTTTCGTTAATTGCGCTCTCGATTTTGTGATTTGTCGCGGGATTTCGTGATCTGCACGCCAAAAAGCTGGACGGGATTGACCGATGTTAAGTTCGCTCGCGGATTTGCTCATATCCTGACAACAGTGAGCAGTCGGCGCGCCGAACCCGGCCTGGACAGGGCGGCGGGCCAGGAACAATCGCGCGCGGTATTCCCCCCGTGCGTCGCGTTGATGGAGAGAATCAGGTGGCAGTGCTCAAGCGAATTCTCAGCGAAGGGTTTCGGGTTTTTTTCCTGTTTGCCGGTCTTTACGGAATTTTCACCGGGCTTGTCTGGGCAGCGTGGCTGCTGGATATCGGCGCCGGGCTGGATTGGACGGGCAATCCCCGGCAATGGCATGCGCATGAGATGATATTTGGCTATGCCGGGGCGGCGCTGGGCGGGTTTTTCCTGACGGCAGTACCGAACTGGACCAACACGCCGGCAGCGCGACCCGTATTTCTGGGTGTCGCGGCCGGGCTGTGGCTGGCCGGGCGCGTTGGAGTGTGGCTGTCCGGAGGGCTTCCCGCCGAGTGGGTAATGGTGGTGGATCTGGCGTTTGTACCGGTCCTGGCCCTGAAAATTGCCGGCCAGCTGATCAAGCGGCCAAAGCCGCAGAACATGATGTTCCTGGCGATATTGGCCCTGCTTTGGGTGTCCAATCTGATGGTGCATCTGGAGTGGGTCGGCATTACGGCGGATACCGCCGATATTGGGTTGCGGGGCGGTGTTTTCGCGCTGGTTTCGATGATTGTCGTGCTGGGGGGGCGCATCACGCCTGCCTTTACCCGGAATGCCATGAAGCGCGCCGGGCTGCCCGAGGCCGCGTGGCCAGTTGCCAGCAAGGTGGCAGAGCGGGGCTCGGTGGTGTTGGGTCTGCTGTTGCCGGTTTCTGTTCTGGTGCGGCTGCCGGACATCGCGATCGGGCTGATCGCTGCTGTGTTGGGGTTGGCCCAATTGGCGCGGCTGGCGCGATGGCGTGGCTTGTGGGCCTTGGGTCAGCCAATCCTGTTCGCGCTGCATCTGGCCCTGGGAGTACTGGGGGCCGGGCTGATTCTATGGGGCGCGGCGCTGTTCGGCGCAGGACAGGAACTGGCGGCATTGCATGTGATCGGGATCGGCGGTGTTGGCGGGATGACATTGGCGGTGATGAGCCGGGCGGCCCTTGGTCACTCGGGCCGTCCCCTTGTCGCGCCGCGTGCGGTGGCGATTTCCTACGGCGTTCTGGCCTTTGTCGCGTTTGCCCGTTGGGCTGTCGGCCTGTTGGTTCCGGAAAGCTACACACCTCTGATGGCGGCGCTCAGCCTGACCTGGGCAGTGGTTTTCGGGCTGTACACCCTGTGTTTGTGGCCAGCGCTGACGCAACCCAGAGTGGACGCCTCAAGCCTCTGAGAACTGGCGGCTTTTCAAACTTCCTCACGCCTGATCACCTTTGCTTGACTTTTGTTAAGGCAGATCGGCGGAACCCCGCCGATAACTGGCCTACTATTAACCTGGCGCAAAGGAGAGCCCAATGCGCGAAGTCATGACCAAGAGCATGGCCCGAAACATCTTCTACGGCGGGTCACTGTTTTTCATCATCATCTTCCTGGGACTGTCGTTCCAATCACACGGCTATATCGTCAACACTTCCACCAACAAGGAAACCCTGACCGAAGAGGTCGCCAAGGGCAAAAAGGTGTGGGAGAACAACGCGTGTATCAACTGTCATACGCTCATCGGCGAAGGGGCATACTTTGCGCCTGAACTCGTGAACGTCATGACCCGCTGGGGCGTCGAAGACGACCCGGAGGCCGCTTTCGAGACTCTGAAAGGCTGGATGAATTCGCAGCCCTCCGGAATCGAGGGCCGCCGCCAAATGCCCAACTTCAATCTGAGTGACGACGAGATCCGTTACTTGAGCGAGTTCTTCCTGTGGATCAACACGATCAACACGCAGGGCTGGCCACCGAATGATGCGGGTTAAGGAGGTCCGAACCAATGAAATACAAATCTCAAAAAATCGCGCTGGCCTATTTTGCATGTGCAATGGGCCTGTTCGCGATCCAGGTTCTGAGCGGCCTTCTGGCCGGATGGATCTATGTCTCTCCGAACACATTGTCAGAGCTTCTGCCCTTCAACATTGTTCGGATGCTTCACACCAACGCGCTGATCGTCTGGCTTTTGCTGGGCTTCTTCGGGGCGGCCTATTTCCTGATCCCCGAGGAATCGGAACGGGAAATCCACAGCGAGAAACTCGCCTACATTCAGCTTGCCATTCTGGTGATCGGAACGTTGGGTGTGGTTGTGACCTATGTGTTCAACCTGTTTGAAGGTCACTGGCTGCTGGGCAAGGAAGGGCGTGAGTTCATCGAACAGCCCAAATGGGTCAAGATGGGTATCGTCGTGGCTGCGCTTATCTTCCTTTACAACGTCAGCATGACGGTTCTGAAGGGCAAGAAAACCGCAATCACCAACATCCTGCTCCTGGGTCTTTGGGGCCTGGCATTGTTGTTCCTGTTTGCCTTCTACAATCCGGACAACCTCTCGCTGGACAAGCAATACTGGTGGTACATCGTTCACCTTTGGGTGGAAGGCGTCTGGGAACTGATCATGGCGTCGATCCTGGCCTACCTGATGCTGAAGTTGACGGGTGTTGACCGCGAGATCGTCGAGAAATGGCTTTATGTCATCGTTGCCGCCGCCCTGTTCTCGGGCATTCTGGGTACCGGCCACCACTACTACTGGATCGGTGGGCCCGCCTATTGGCAGTGGGTTGGATCAATCTTCTCGTCGCTCGAGGTCATTCCCTTCTTCGCCATGATGGCATTCGCCTTTATCATGGTCTGGAAAGGGCGTCGCGATCACCCCAACAAGGCCGCTCTGCTTTGGGCGCTTGGCTGTGGTACGCTGGCCTTCTTTGGCGCGGGTGTCTGGGGCTTCCTGCATACGCTGCATGGCGTGAACTTTTACACCCATGGTACGCAGATCACTGCCGCACACGGCCACCTGGCTTTCTACGGAGCCTATGTTGCCCTCAACCTGGCGATCATCAGTTATGCGATGCCGATCCTGCTCAACCGTGATCCCTATAACCAGGTGCTGAACATGGCCTCGTTCTGGCTTATGTCCTCGGGTATGGTGTTCATGACATTCGTGCTGACGTTTGCCGGTACGATCCAGACCCACTTGCAGCGTGTTCTGGGCGAATATTTCATGGATGTTCAGGACGCCGTTGCGCTGTTCTACTGGATGCGCTTCGGTGCCGGTGTCGCGGTTGTGCTTGGCGCGCTGCTGTTCATCTACTCGATCGCTTTCCCGCGCAAGGAAATCGTCGAGCGCGGCGCTTCTGAAACACCTGCGGAGTGATGAACATGGATGGTTCACTGAACCCACAGTTGGGGGCGGCAAACGCCCCCTTCTACCTCGCCCAAAGCGACGAATGCGATGTGTTCGAAGCTGCCCATGCCAATGAATTGCCGGTCCTGCTGAAAGGTCCGACCGGGTGCGGCAAAACCCGTTTTGTGGCCCATATGGCCGCGAAACTGGGGCGCCCGCTTTATACCGTGGCCTGTCACGATGACCTGGCCGCCGCAGATCTGATCGGCCGCTATCTTCTCAAGGGCGGTGAAACCGTCTGGGTGGATGGCCCGCTGACCCGCGCTGTACGCGAAGGGGCGATCTGCTATCTTGACGAAGTGGTCGAAGCGCGCAAGGACGTGACCGTGGTGCTGCACCCGCTCACTGATGACCGGCGCATCCTGCCGATCGACCGCACCGGCGAAGAACTCGAGGCCGCTCCTGGCTTCATGCTCGTGGCGTCCTATAACCCGGGCTATCAGAACATCCTCAAGACGCTGAAGCCGTCAACGCGGCAGCGTTTCATCTCGGTTGAATTCGACTTCCCCGCGCCCAAACTCGAAGAAAAGGTTGTGGCCGAGGAAAGCGGGCTGGAACTTGAGCGGGTCAAACCGCTGGTCCGGCTGGCGAACAAGCTGCGCGGCCTCAAGGGGCAGGATCTGGAAGAAGGCGTGTCGACACGTCTTGTGGTCTATGCCGCCACCCTGATCGCGCAGGGAATGAGCGTGGATCGCGCCGTGCGCGCGGCCATGATCGAACCGCTGACCGATGACGAGGATATCAAACGCGGCCTCTTCGATCTTGTCACTGCTGTCTTTGGGTGAGGCCGGTAATGGCTAGGATCGATTTTGAGCCATGGGAGCCCGAAGAAACTGTCGGGAAACTATGGCACAATTTTGCCAGTCGTCTTGATGCGCCAAAAGCGCATGACGAGGCCGCAGTCAACCTTACCGAGGTTGGCGGACGGCTGGCAGTTCTTTTCAGGGGATTGGGGGGCAGCCCAAGTGTGGAACTGCGCCCCGTCTCCGACGAGGTTTCCCATCACCGGCTCAGCTGGAAGCGCCGCCTGGCCACCGAGGCCGAGGCGCTGCCGCGGACCAGTTTCGACGGGGAAATCCTGCGTCTGCCGTCGCGCCTGGCAGTGTTGCCGACGCGAGAGGCCAATGGCGCGCTTTATGTCTGGCTGGCCGCTGTTGCGGCCCATGCGCCGGACCGGGTCGAAGATGACGATCCCTTGCGCGCCGATCTGCGCGCACTGGCGGCATCGCGCAGGATGGTGGCGGATACGCTGGAAGATGCGCCGGGGCTGCGTGCACTTTACGAGGCCCTGAGCCAGGGCATCCTGCATTACCGTCCCAAATCCGATCTGCCAAGGGACGAGGCCGCGGTGGATGACATTGTGCGCCACATGCTGGGCGAAACGCTTGCGGACAGCGCCCGGCCGTTCTGGCAAGCGATGGAGCTTGGCGATTTCGATGGGTTCTCCGCCCCGCGCGGATATCAGGCATTCCGTCCGGTGCCCATGTGGCCCGAGCTGCGCCCGGTGCAGTTTTCCGAGGGTCACGAGGTTGAAAACCGCGAAACCGAAGGCCCGCCGGAAGAGGGCGATACCAACGAGAAAACCCATCGCGCGCGTCGTCGAAAATCCGATCTGGCGAATCGTCAGGACAGTTTCATATTGCACAAATTCGAAGCCATCCTGAGCTGGGCCGAGTTCCTGAACCTGAACCGCCGTGTGGATGATGATGATCCCGACAATGCCAAGAAGGCTGCCGATGATCAGGACGAGATCGGGCTGGGCCAGATTTCCAAGGCGCCTCCGACAAAACTGAAGCTTCACCTTGATCTGGCGCCCGAGGACGTGGACCGCGAAAGGCTTTCGGGCAAGATCATGTATCCCGAATGGGATGTGCGCTCGGGCCGGTATCTGGCCGATCACGTCTGTGTGCTGACATCGGATGCGGATGCCAACGAGGAAAATCAGGCCTATGCGCGCGATCCTGCCGCCGCCCGCCGGATCCGCGCGGTCAAGCGCCAGTTCGAGGCGCTCCGCCCCGGACGGGTGACGACGCGCGGGCATCTGGATGGCGATGCGCTGGACATGGATGCCGCCGTGCGCGCGCAGGTGGACCGGATTGCCGATGGAGAAGGATCGGATCGGATCTGGCTGCAATCCCGCCCCGAGGCACGCGACCTGGCGGTATCGATCCTGCTGGATGTCAGCCGGTCAACCGAAAGCGCCGTTAGCGGGCGCGCCGTGATCGACATCGAGCGCGAGGCGCTGGATGCGCTGGCCTGGGGGCTGAATGCCGTGGGCGACGATTTTGCCATTCACGCGTTCAGCTCTTTGAAACGCGACCGGGTTTACATTCAGAAATGCAAGAGCTTTGGCGAACCGATGGGCGCGCTTGTGGAGCAGCGGATCGGATCGCTTCGCCCCGGGTTCTACACGCGGCTGGGCGCCGCGATCCGTCATGCCTCGGCCGACCTGGCCGAACAGACGCGGCGGCGGCGCCTGCTTTTGGTGATCACAGATGGCAAGCCCAACGATCTGGATCATTATGAAGGCCGCCACGGGATCGAGGACACCGCCATGGCGGTGCGCGAGGCCCGCCGCGCCGGGCATTCCGTGTATGGGGTGACGGTGGACCGTGACGGGAAAAGCTGGTTTGCACGCATGTTCGGGCAGGGCGGGTTTTCGATCATCCAGGATCCCGACAAGCTGATCTACGCGCTGCCTCAGATCTATCGCCAACTGGTTATTGGATGACCCAGGCGCAAACGGATCATCCCGCCGGCACGTTGCCGGGGGAGTTGATGATGTGGGTACTCATCATCTCGGAACTGCTGGTATTCGGGGCGGGGCTGATTGCGTTCATGGCGGTCCGTCTGACGGACCCGGCGGGATTCGCCGAGGCGCAGTCGCATCTCAACAGCACCAGCGCCGCGCTGAATACCGGCGTGCTGGTCACAAGCGGCTATCTCGCGGCGCGCGCCTTGCTGTGGCGGATGGACCGACAGCGCGCAAGGGCGCGGATCGCGCTGGTGGGCGCGGCGGCGCTGGGCGTGGTGTTCCTGATCATCAAGGGGGCGGAATACGCCGACAAGGCCGCTGACGGGATCGCCTGGGACACGCATCCGTTCTTTACCTTCTATTACCTGCTTACGGGGTTTCACGCCGCCCATGTCGCCGCCGGAGTGGTTCTGTTGCTGCTGGTCGCCTGGCAGGACGCGCCACGTAACATAGAGGCGGGCGCCCAGTTCTGGCATATGGTCGATCTGATCTGGGTCCTGCTGTTTCCCGTGATCTACCTGTTGGGATAGATGTCATGACCCATTTTGCCCTGACCCGCGCCTGGGGCGCTCTTGTTGGACTGTCGCTGCTGGCGGCCGCTTTTTCCGCAGGTCTGCCCACACGTATGGCGGCGCCGGCGATCGTGTTGCTGGCGTTGCTCAAGGCGCGGCTGATCCTGTCGGATTACCTTGACCTGCGTTCGGCCCCCGCCTGGCGGCGCGGCTTTACCATGGTTCTGGTCCTGTTCTGCGCTTTGGTGCTGGCGCTGTATTTCACGGGGTGAAGCCATCGCAGGGCCAGACCGCGCGCCGCATCACTGTTCTTCTTCGACGTAATCCCGCAGCGCCTGGATATCCGAAATCCGGGCCATGTCTTTTTCGATCTTTACCCCGGCATCCTTGAGCCGGGCAAAGCTGCGCGACAGGCTTTCGGGCTTCATGCCCAACCTGCCCGCGATCAGCACCTTGTCATATGGCAGTTTGACCGTGCACTGCCCGGTTTCGCAATCGGCCAGCGCCAGTAGAAAGAAACCAACCCGCTGGGCCCCGGTTTGCGCCTTGAGCTGTTCCAGCTGACTGACCAGCGAATGCAGGTGATTGAATGTGGACGACAGGATGGTCAGACCCACTTCGCTGTCATGCCGGATCAGATCAACCAAAGCGTTGCTGGGAATATGCATCACATCGCAGGGCGTCGCCGCTTCGGCGGAAACCGGATAGGGCGCATTGCGCAGCGCGACGGCTTCGCCAAAACTTTCGCCGCGGGCAAATACACTTACAACCGCCTCGTTTCCGCTTGGCGTGACACGATAAAGCTTGATCCAGCCATCCAGAACAATGTGAATGGCCGTGGCCTCTTCGTCCTGGAGGAACAGGGTTTCACCACGGTCATAATGCTTCCAGATCGCGCGCGACAAAAGGGTGTCTCTGTGCTGTTCCGGCAAAGCCTTCATCAGCATCGCATTGCGCGCGATGGCCTTGTGAATTTCGTGTGGCACAGATGTTTTCCCTTGTTCCCCTGGGCCGGTCCCCAACCATGCCCGCCGCCAATTGCTATCAAATGATTTGGCACAGGTCCATGACGCAGCGGCGCAAACCCCTTGATGAAAGTCAAGATATCGGTGTCTGCAATGTGATTTTACACTGGAAGGACTTTCGCGAAAGGCATGCCATGAACTTTCAGAGATATTTCCAGAACCGCCTGAGCGCACTTCAGGACGAAGGCAATTACCGCGTCTTCGCCGACTTGTCCCGGTATCGTGGCGCCTTTCCCCGCGCCGAACATACAGGGCAATCGGGGGATCGGCAGGACGTCACGATCTGGTGCTCGAACGACTATCTGGGAATGGGCCAGCATCCGGACGTGATTGGCGCAATGCATGACGCGCTGGACCGCACAGGCGCGGGGGCCGGTGGCACGCGCAATATATCAGGTACCACACATGATCACGTTGTTCTGGAGCAGGAACTGGCGGATCTGCACGGAAAGGAAGCCGCGCTGCTCTTTACCTCGGGTTATGTGTCGAACTGGGCCGCGTTGGGGACGCTGGCCAGCGAGATACCGGGCCTGATCGTGTTTTCCGACGCGCTGAACCATGCCTCGATGATCGAAGGCATCCGCCACTCACGGGCGCAAAAAGTTATCTGGAAACACAACGATCTGAACGACCTAGAGACGCGGCTGGCCGCTGCCGATCCCGACGCACCCAAGATGATCGCCTTTGAATCCGTCTATTCGATGGATGGCGATATCGCTCCGATCAAGGAGATCTGTGATCTTGCCGACAGGTATGGCGCGATGACCTATCTGGACGAGGTGCACGCGGTCGGGATGTATGGCCCGCGCGGAGGCGGAATTGCAGAGCGCGAGGGCCTGATGCACAGGCTGACCGTGATTGAGGGCACTTTGGGCAAGGCATTTGGCGTTGTCGGAGGCTATATTGCGGCCTCTGCCGCGCTGTGTGATTTTGTCCGCAGTTTCGCCAGCGGATTTATCTTCACAACCGCGTTGCCGCCGGCGGTGGCAGCGGGTGCTGCTGCGTCTGTGCGCTACCTGAAACAGTCCGGCACGGAACGGCAGGGGCAGCGCGACCGCGTTGCCGGGGTGCGCGCCGGGCTGGATCGGCTGGGCATCCCGCATCAACCCAATCCAAGCCACATCATCCCGGTGATGGTGGGCGACCCTGTCAAATGCAAGTTCATTTCGGACAGCCTTTTGGAAGAGTTCGGGATCTACATCCAGCCGATCAATTATCCAACTGTGCCCAAGGGCACGGAACGGCTGCGAATCACGCCGTCGCCGGTGCATTCGGACGCGGATGTTTCGCAGCTTCTGGACGCTCTTTCCGACTTGTGGAACCGGTGCCAGATGGCAAGGATGCCGCTCGCGGCGCAGTAGACAGCGCAAGGGCAAAACCCGCTTTCGCACAGGCCCAGCGGCCAGTGGCCCGGCGCAGTCCGCAACCAATCCAATTCTGTTTTCTGAATATATTTTAGGCACTTAGATAATCCGAATTGCCCTGTAAATGATGCAGATCAAGTTGCCGGAAATGATTTCGAATTATCACATGGGATAACGAATTCGTGAGCACCGGTATGTCCCACCAACCTGCAAGACGTTCCTTCCTGAAAGGCCGGTTTTCCCGGCCAGTGGTCATGCGCCCCCCCGGCGCGGTGACTGAAGGCGAATTTGCGGATACCTGCACCAAGTGTGATAACTGTATCACGGCGTGTCCAGAGGCGATCGTTTTTCGCGATGACGAGGGATTCCCGCGTGTCGATCTGACGAAAGGGGCCTGCACGTTTTGCGGAATCTGCGCCCAGGTCTGCACCCCGGAGGCCATTCTGCCCACCAAAGCCTGGGCCTGGCGGGCAACGCCCAAGGCCACGTGCCTGTCGATCCAGGGCATCACTTGCCGCACCTGCGAGGATCAGTGCGAACAACAGGCGATCCGTTTCCGTCTGCAAACCGGCGGCCGGTCAGAGCCGCTTTTCGACAACGATCTTTGTATCGGCTGTGGCGCTTGTTCCGCCGCCTGTCCGGCAGGTGCAATCGACTTTGTCCAAACCGCCCCGATACCCAGCGAGGAAACACGATGCTGAACATCTGCGGATGCCTGGTTCACACGATGCCAGAGATGGCCGGAAGCGTCATGGAGGCGATAGATTCGATGGACGGATGCGACGTTCATGCGCATGACGATGGCCGTATTGTCGTGACCGCCGAAGACACCGAAGACAAGCGCGCCTCGGAACTGATCATGGAGATGCATCAGATCCCCGGCGTGCTGACCGTCACAATCACTTATCACCATTTCGAACCGGTCGGCCCAGAACTGACCGCCGCGCATACGCTTTGAGGAGGCCCAGCCATGACATTGCCAACTTCCCGACGTTCCTTTCTGAAAGCCTCGGCTGCCGCCGCGACGGCATCCGCAGCGGGCATTACCCTGCCGAATGCCGCAGGCGCGCAGGTCGGCACCCCTGACATCCGCTGGGACAAGGCGCCGTGCCGGTTCTGTGGTACGGGCTGTTCCGTTCTGGTGGGCACCAAGGATGGCCGCGTCGTTGCCACGCAGGGGGATCCCAAGGCGCCGGTAAACCGGGGGCTGAACTGTATCAAGGGCTATTTCCTGTCCAAGATCATGTATGGCAAGGACCGCCTGACCACGCCGCTGCTGCGCAAGACCAACGGGGAATACGACAAGAACGGTGAATTCACCCCGGTATCCTGGGACGAGGCGTTTGACGTGATGGCCGAAAAATGGAAGCAGACCCTCAAGGAAAAGGGCCCCACGGCTGTATCGATGTTCGGATCCGGCCAGTGGACCGTGTGGGAAGGTTATGCCGCCTCAAAGTTCATGAAGGCCGGGCTGCGCAGCAACAATATCGACCCGAACGCGCGCCATTGCATGGCGTCCGCGGTTGTTGGCTTTATCCGCGCCTTCGGCATCGATGAACCGATGGGGTGTTATGACGATCTCGAACATGCCGATACGTTTGTGCTTTGGGGCTCGAACATGGCCGAGATGCACCCGATCCTGTGGTCGCGCCTGACCAACACGCGCCTGACCAAGCCGGGCAGCGAGGTGCATGTTCTGTCGACATTCGAACACCGTTCGTTCGAACTGGCCGATAACGGCATGATCTTTACGCCGCAAACCGATCTGGCGATCCTGAACTTCATCGCGAAATACATCATCGACAATGATGCGGTGAACTGGGACTTTGTGAATTCCAGCGTGAATTTTACCAAGACGGCCACGGATATCGGTTACGGCCTGCGTGACAACAATCCGCTGCAACAGGCGGCGGCAAACCCGAATTCAGGCAAGCTCGAAAAGATCGATTTCGAGCAGTACAAGGAGTATGTATCCGACTACACGCTGGAAAAGGTTTCCAAGCTGTCGGGTGTTCCCGAAAGCAACCTGCTGCGTCTGGCACAGCAATATGCCGACCCGGACCGCAAGGTCATGAGCCTGTGGACCATGGGTTTCAATCAGCACACGCGCGGATCCTGGGTGAACGGGCTGATGTACAACGTGCATCTGCTGACCGGCAAGATTTCCGAGCCGGGCAATTCGCCTTTCTCGCTGACCGGTCAGCCATCGGCCTGTGGGACAGCCCGCGAGGTTGGCACCTTTGCCCACCGCCTGCCCGCTGACATGGTGGTGATGAATGAAGAGCACCGCAAGTTTGCCGAGGAAAAATGGATGCTGCCCGAGGGCACCATACCGCCCAAGCCCGGTTTCCACGCGGTCTTGCAGCATCGCAAGCTGAAGGATGGTGATCTGAACTGCCATTGGGTGCAGTGCAACAACAACCTGCAAGCCGCCCCGAACCTGAATGAAGAGGGTCTGCCGGGATACCGCAACCCTGATAACTTCATCACCGTATCCGAGCCTTATCCCACCGTTACCGCAATGGCCGCCGACCTAATCCTGCCCACCGCCATGTGGGTGGAAAAGGAAGGTGCCTATGGCAACGCCGAGCGCCGGACCCAGTTCTGGCGCCAGCAGGTGGACGCGCCGGGCGAGGCCAAATCGGACCTGTGGCAGGTCATGGAATTCTCAAAACGTTTCCAGATCGAAGAGGTGTGGCCCGAAGAGCTGATCGCCCAGAAACCGGAGTATCGCGGCAAGTCGGTCTACGAAGTGTTGTTCGAAAACGGCAAGGTCAACAAATATCCGCTGTCGGAAACGGCCGAAGGGTTCAACAACGACGAGGCCAAATATTACGGTCACTACGTGCAGAAGGGTCTGTTCGAGGAATACGCCAGTTTTGGGCGCGGCAAGGCGCATGATCTGGCGGATTTTGATGTCTACCATCAGGCCCGTGGCCTGCGCTGGCCCGTGGTGGACGGCAAGGAAACCCTGTACCGCTTCCGCGAAGGGTATGACCCCTATGTCAAGGAAGGCGAGGGCGTAAAGTTTTATGCCAAGCCGGACGGGCGCGCCAACATCATCTTTGCTCCCTATGAGCCACCTGCCGAAAGCCCGGACGAAGACTATCCGCTGTGGCTTGTGACGGGTCGTGTGCTGGAACACTGGCATTCCGGTTCCATGACGCGCCGGGTGCCCGAACTGCACCGGTCGTACCCGTCGGCGGTGGTGTTCATGCACCCCGAAGACGCCAAGGACAGGGGGCTGCGGCGCGGCCAGGAGATCGTGCTGGCCACCCGGCGCGGCGAGGTCAATAGCCGGGTCGAGACCCGAGGGCGCAACAAGATGCCGCGCGGTGTCGTGTTCATGCCCTGGTTCGACGAGCATCAGTTGACCAACAAGCTGACGCTGGATGCAACCTGCCCGCTCTCGAAAGAGACCGACTTCAAGAAATGTGCCTGCAAGGTCGAGCGCGCCTAGGCGCCCGTCTTTGAGCAAAAGAGCAACCCATGTCCGCCCGAAAGACAACCCGCACCAATCGCGACCGCCGCCGTTTTCAGCAGGAAGCGGCGCGCGGGGCGAAGGCAACTTCCACGACGCCTGCGCCGGGACGTGCCCGAGTGCGATCCAACCCTGCGCCAAAGGTCGGTAAGGCCGCCTGAGCTAGCAATGGAGATAGCAAGATGATTAAACAACGCCTCATCAGCGCCCTGACAATAGCGGTTCTCGTCATCGCCGGTGGCCTGGCGGCCGCCCAGCAAGCCGGATCGGTCAAAAGCCTGCGTGGTGCGCCGGTCGATGAATTCGTGCCGGTGGACAAGATCTACAAGCAGGATGAAAAGCGCTTTGTGCGCAACTATCGCCAACAGCCCCCGCTGATCCCGCATGCGATCGACCGGTACCAGATCGATCTGAGCGCCAATCAATGCCTGGCGTGCCATGACTGGTCGAACGCAGGTGATCGCGACGCACCAACCCTGTCGATGACGCATTATCTGGATCGCGACGGCAATCAGCTGGATGCAGTGTCCGGGACACGTTGGTTCTGTAATCAATGTCACGTTCCGCAGGCCGACGCGCCGGCGTTGGTGGACAATGTCTTTGTGCCTTCGCAGTAAGCCGTTCGGAAAGGACAAGAAAAATGTCAGACCAAGACGCAAATAAGGGCTTCATCGGGCGCGTGTGGCGTTTTGTGAACTCTCCCTCGGGCGTGTTTTCGCTGGGTTTCCTGCTGATTGTCGGCTTTGTAACCGGCGTTCTGTTCTGGGGTGGTTTCAACTGGGCGGTGGAAGCCACCAACACCGAGTCCTTCTGCATTTCGTGCCACGAAATGGAGGACAACGTGTACGCCGAATATCAGGGCACTGTTCACCAGAACAACAGCTCTGGCGTGCGTGCGGTTTGCTCTGATTGCCACGTGCCCAAGGACTGGGGGCCAAAGATGATCCGCAAGATCCAGGCGTCCAAAGAGCTTTACGGCAAGTTCATCACCAGGTCGATCTCGACCCCGGAAAAGTTCGAGGAGCGACGAATAATCCTCGCGTCACGCGAGTGGAAGCGGATGAAAAAGTCGGATTCCAAAGAGTGCCGCAACTGTCACAGCTTTGAATATATGGACTTTACCCAGCAGGAAAACCGGGCGGCTGACAACCACCAGGTTGCGCTGGATCAGGGCAAGACCTGTATCGATTGTCACCAGGGCATCGCGCACAAGCTGCCTGCGGGATATCTGGAAGCCTATGAAGATGTCGTGGCCGATCTGACGGCGGATGGCTTCCTGCCGCCTCCCAAGGGCTATGCCACGGCCAGTTCGTACGGGGATCTGAAAACCTATCTTGGGTCGAAGTGATCTGATGAAGAAATCTGTCGGGGCGCGGCTGGCGCCCTGACGGCGATTGCCGGGGATGACCGGCTTTGACACGACAGGCGGAATGGGTGTCAGTCAGGATCAACGCGGCGCGGCAGATCGTGCCGCGCCCGTGCCACGCCAATCACCATCAGCGTTGTCGTGACCAGGAAATAGACCGCGACGCCCAGATACTGCCGAGGCAGTCCGATCCCAAGGTCGATCAGGCCACCGGTGATTGCCGGACCGATCGCCGACCCCAGAACCATCACCGCAGCCGCCGCCGATTTGATCGCGCCGATATGGCGGGTGCCATAGAACTCGGCCCAGAACGCCGCCACCAATGTGGCATTCGCCCCGGCGGTCAGGCCCATGAAAAACAACCCCGCCAACGCCATGACGGGCACTTGCGCCTGCGAGAACAGGACAAATGCCAGCACCATGGGCACCTGTGACCACGGGATCAGCCGCGCGGTGCCCCATCTGTCCAGCGCCCAGCCGGACAGAAGCATCGCCGCTATGCTTGTCAGGGTGAAGAACGGGTAGAGCGCCACCAGCTCCAGATGCGCCCAGCCTTTGATCTCGGCGTAATGCACCTGCTGAAAAAAGAACGCTGTGTTGAAGGCCGACGGACCAAGAAGCGCGGGCACCATCAGCCAGAACAGACGGTGGCGCAGACATTGCGCGCGCGTCCAGTGCTGCCCTCTCATGCCAAGCGACTGTGATCCCCGCGCATGACTTTGCGGGGTGCGTTCCTGTGCCAGGAGCGCCCAAAGTGCGGGAATACCCGCCAGCGACACGCTTGCCGCGATCCACCACAGCGATTGCCAGTTGGCCGCCGACATCGCCGACACCACCACCATGGGCAGAAACGCCTCTCCAAGGGAAAACCCAAGCGCCGCGATGGACAGCGCCCGGCCCCGGGTGGCAACGAACCAGCGCGCCATGGCCACCACCGCGATATGGCTCAGCATCCCTTGCCCCGCAAAGCGCAACGCAAAGATCACGAAGGGGAGCGCCCAAGCGGCGGACAGCTCGGCCATGAGGATGCTGGCGGCGGCGAGCAGTGCCAGGATCACCGCCCCAAGTGCCCGGACACGGAAATGATCGGTCAGCACCCCGGCCCAGATCATCACCACCGCCGATGCCCCCGTGCCCAGCGAATAAAGCCCGCCCCATTCGCCGTGGCTAAGGCCGAACTGGGCGCGGATCTCTCCGGCAAACAGCGAGATAAAATAGGTTTGCCCGAAACCGGACAGAAAGGTCAGCAACATGCCGGGCAACAGCCACCGGAAATTCTGTCGCAGAAAGGCGCGCGTTGCGGTCATGGGCCGCCGCCGGTGAAAGGATCGTGAATAGACACAAAAGCCGCCCGGTTCCATTGGAAATCCGGGCGACTATGCCGTGAAGAAACCGATACCGCCAGTCCGGCCCGCGAAATCAAAGCACGTAGCGGCTGACATCCACGGATTTGGCCAGTTCGCCCAGGTTTGTCTCGACAAATCCGGCATCTACCGTCACCACGTCTCCTGACCGGTCGGGTGCGGTGAAACTCAGTTCCTCAAAGACCCGTTCCATCACGGTGTAAAGCCGCCTGGCGCCGATGTTTTCGACGGATTGGTTCACGTCCGCCGCGATCCTGGCCAATGCCTTGATCCCATCCTCGGTGAAGGTGACGGTGACTTCCTCGGTGCCCATGAGCGCGGTGTATTGCAGGGTCAGCGCGTTGTCGGTTTCCGTCAGGATGCGGACAAAATCCGCTTCGGTCAGCGCCCGAAGTTCCACGCGGATCGGCAGACGGCCCTGCAATTCGGGCAGCAAATCGGAAGGCTTGGCAATGTGGAACGCCCCCGAGGCGATGAACAGGATGTGGTCGGTTTTCACCGGGCCGTGTTTGGTGGACACTGTGGTGCCCTCGATCAGGGGCAGCAGGTCACGCTGCACGCCTTCGCGGCTGACATCGCCGCCGCGTGCTTCCTGACGGGCGCATACCTTGTCGATCTCGTCCAGAAAGACGATGCCGTTCTGCTCTACTGCTTCCAGCGCGGCGCGGGTTACGGTTTCGTCATCCAGCAGCTTGTCGGCCTCTTCCGAGATCAGAATGTCATAGCTTTCCGCCACGGTCAGCTTGCGTTTGACGGTGCGGCCACCCAGCGCCTTTCCGAACAGATCGCCCAGATTCATCATGCCCATCTGCCCGCCGGGCTGGCCGGGTATGTCGAACATGCCACCCATCGGATTTGACGTGTCGGCAATGTCGAGTTCGATGACCGTGTTGTTCAGTTCACCGGTCTTGAGCTTTTTGCGGAACATTTCGCGCGTTGCGTCGCGCGCGTCTTCGCCCGCGATGGCCTCGATCACGCGCTCTTCGGCGGCCTTGTAGGCGTTGGCCCTGACATCCTCGCGCATGGTTTCGCGGGTCTGGATGATCGCCGCATCGACCAGATCGCGAATGATCTGTTCAACATCGCGCCCGACATAGCCGACCTCGGTGAATTTCGTCGCCTCGACCTTGATGAAAGGCGCCTTGGCCAGCCTGGCCAGTCGGCGGCTGATCTCGGTCTTGCCCACACCGGTGGGGCCAATCATCAGGATGTTCTTGGGATAGACCTCGTCACGCAGGTCATCCGACAGCTGCTTGCGGCGCCAGCGATTGCGCAGGGCCACAGCCACGGCGCGCTTGGCATCTTTCTGGCCAATGATGAACCGGTCCAGTTCCGAGACGATTTCGCGGGGGGTCAGGTTGGTCATGTGGTATCCTTGTGGGGCCAAAAATCCCTGAAGACTTCTGGTAAAAGCGTTGCGATGCTCTTATGCGGTGATCTTTTCGACGGTCAGGTTGCCGTTGGTGTAAACGCAGATGTCCGAGGCGATCGCCATGGATTTGCGCGCCACCTCTTCGGCACTCAGATCGCTGTCCATCAGCGCCCGGGCCGCCGCCAGCGCGTAATTCCCGCCCGAGCCGATCGCGGTGACATCATGTTCGGGTTCCAGCACGTCACCGGCGCCGGTGATCACGAAAATGTCGCTGCCATCCGACACGATCAGCATTGCTTCCAGTTTTTGCAGGTACTTGTCGGTGCGCCAGTCCTTGGCCAGTTCCACGCTGGCGCGGGCCAGTTGACCGGGGGTGGATTCCAGCTTGGTCTCAAGCCGCTCCAGCAGTGCAAAGGCGTCCGCCGTCGATCCGGCAAACCCGGCAACCACCTCGTGCCCGCCCGGTTTCAGGCGGCGCACCTTGCGCGCCGTGCCCTTGATCACGGTCTGGCCCAAAGACACCTGCCCGTCGCCGGCGATAACTACCTCGCCGCCCTTCTTGACACCAATGATCGTGGTGCCGTGCCATCCGGGAAACTGGTCGTCGGCCATCTGTGTTCTCCTGTCTGTCTGTCGCCCTATATGAGCGTCCCGAAGCGCAGGCACAAGGGCGGGCCTTGTCGCGCGGGGCGTGCCGTCCTAGCGTCGGGCGTATGAGCGGTGAAAGGCAAATCAGATTCTATCTGCCCGATGGATTGCGGCAAAGCGCGGCGGCGGGCGAGCACAACTTCCTGAACAAGATCGGCGCGGTGCTGGCGGATGCCGGGTTCAGGGCAGCGTATGTGGATCCGTCCCAGGCAGACCCCCGGGCGCCGGGCTTTTCGCTGTTTCACATGCAAGAGCCGTTTGCGCGCAATTCGGTGACGATACGGCGGGCCTATTATTATCCGTTCTGGCAGATCGAGCGCACCAATGAACGCTGGAACTGGGATGTCGCGCGGGCCCGGTTCGATGCCGACGCGGTTGACCGCGAAGCGGCAGACAAGTTTTACCGGTTCTGGCAAAAACGGCTTTATGGCGAGGCCGCGAAACGAGTGGGACAAGACGGGTTCGTCTATGTGCCGCTTCAGGGCCGTCTGACGCAACAGCGCTCTTTTCAGACATGCAGCCCGACAGAGATGATCCACCACGCTCTGACCCACGCGCCCGGCCAACGGGTGATCGCGGCCCTGCACCCCAGGGAACACTATGACGAGGCGGATTATGCAGCGTTGGAGCGGCTGGATGCGGACCATGACCGGCTGGAGCTGCGTATGGGAGAAATGGAGGCGCTTTTGCCCAGATGCGCCTATGTCGTGACCGAGAATTCCAGCGTGGCCTTTGCCGGATTTTTGCTTGGCAAACCCTGCGTGACATTCGCCCGGATAGATTTCCATCATATCGCTGCCGATGTCGCCCGGCTGGGCATCGGCGGGGCGTTTGAGGCCGTACGCGGGCCGGTACCGGATTTCGCGGGCTATGTGTGGTGGTTCCTGCAAAAAATGTCGATCAATGCCGGCCGCCCGGACGCCGAAGAAAAAATCCGGGCGCGTTTTGCGGCGCTGGGCTGGCCGGTGTGATCGACAGGAAAAAGGGCGCCCGGAACCGGGGCGCCCTGAATCAACCTCTGTGAGCAGAGACTTAGATCGAGTCTTCGATCCAGCTTTGCAGCGCGGCCTTGGGGGCGGCGCCCGCGCGGTTCGAAATCACCTGGCCATCCTTGAAGATGAACAGGGCCGGAATGCCCCGCACACCCATCGCGGCGGCGGCGTTCGGGTTGGAATCCACGTCCACCTTGGCAATCTTTACCTTGCCTTCCATCTCTGCCGACAGCTCTTCCAATGCCGGGCCGATCTGTTTGCAGGGGCCGCACCATTCGGCCCAGAAATCCACGACAACAGGCACGGCGGAATTCTTTACTTCTTCGTCAAAGGTGGCATCGGTGACAGCAACGGTTGCCATTTGGGATCTCCTGAATGGAATTGGGTTGGCTGAACCTAGGGACCGTGCGCAGAAGCGTCAAGGTGCCCCGACGCGGCAAGCGCATTTGTTACAAGATCGTGTGGAAGTGGCATGAGCTGCGCCGTTCGTGTCCACAGGATCGCCGTGTCGATCCGCTTGTCCGGGTAGATTTGCGCCAAGGCGTGGGCATAGGCGCCCATCTGGCGCAACAGGCCATCCGGCACAAGCTGCGGATGTTCCGGAACGGTCATGTTGGTCTTGAAATCCACAGCGGTGACGGCACCGGGTGTCACGATCAGACGGTCGATGACCCCCGACAATCGGGCCTGTCCCAGGTTTGCGGTAAACGGCACCTCGGCCAGTGTCTCTGACGCGAAAACAGAGCCTAATTCCGCGGAATCGAGAACCCGGGCGGCTTCGGCCAACATGTCATCCATGTCGTTCGGGGCTGCCTGGGGGTCTTCGGTTCGAAGCAGGTTTTCCGTAATGCGTCGCCAATCAGCCCTTTCGAACTTCGGCAGGTGCTCCAGCAGAAGGTGAATACAGGTGCCGCGCCGTTTGGCGGCCTCTTCGTCGCGGCCCGCATCACCCGCCAAAGCCTTGGCACCGCCCAGTTGCGACGGCCCAACCGGTACAGGGCGCGGGACGGGCGCGATTGCGGAGCGGTTGTAAAGCGCGGGAACGTTCGGATAGTCCGAGATCGCTTCCTTCGCGGCGTTGTTCACCGGACCAGTCCAGTCACCAACTTCATACCGCAGACCCGAACCTCCGGTATAGATGCAGGGTTCGGCGCCGACATCGATCATGCCCTGACGTATGATGTCATACCAGCTTTCGCCGTCCTTCCCCAGATCCCCGGCGGCTGTCACGATCAGCCATTTTTCCGCCCGGGTCATTGCGACGTACAAAAGGCGCAGCCGTTCGGCGCGTTGCGCTTCGGCCATCGCATCGCGGGCGGCGGAAATGGACTTTGGCGCCGCGTCTGCGCTGGTGTTCCAGGCGGCTATGTTCCCCAGATCCACGATTGGCGCATCGGTTTTTACCAGCCGTTTGCCAGTGTCGGGCAATATCACGATCGGGGCTTCCAGGCCTTTCGATCCGTGAACCGTCATCACCCGAATACGGTTGCCCGCGCTGTCCATCTGGCGCTTGATTTCCAGGTCGTCGGTTTCCATCCACAACAGAAACCCGGTCAGGCTGGGCACATTGCCGGATTCATAGGCAAGCGCCTGGCTGAGCAGGGCATTGATGCCGTCCTCTGCCTCGGCCCCCAAGCGCGCCAACAGCTTGCGGCGCCCGTCATGCCGGGTCAGGATCCGGTCGATCAGGTCATAAGGGCGCAGGAAATCCGTCTGGCGCAGCAGATCGTCAATCATGACGAGCGCATCGGCGAATTCATCACGACGATTGCGCAGCTCTTCCCACAGGAACGCGCCTTTGCGGCGGTGGGCCAGATCAAACAAGGCCTGTTCGCTTATGCCAAACAACGGCGAGCGTAGCGCCGTGGCCAGGGACAGATCGTCTTCGGGCGTGCTGAGAAAAGACAACAGCGCGGCCAGATCGCGAACGGCCATTTCCGCCCCGACCTTGAGCCGGTCAGCCCCGGCAATGGGAAGATTGCGCGATTTGCAGGCCCGGATGATTTCCTGGAACAGATCTGACCGGCGCTGGACCAGGATCAGGAAATCGCCTGCCTGAACCGGGCGCAGCGCTATGGTGCCATCGGTGTGCACCTTGCCCGCGATCGGCTTTTTCGTGTCAATCAGGCGCTTGATTTCATCCGCGATCCGCTCGGCAAGAACAACGATATGATGGGTTTCGCCCAACCGGTCGACCGGATCGAACCAATCGGATTTCTCCGGCCTCGGCCCTTTTTCCACCACCGGCCAAAGATCCACCCGCCCCGGCAATTCGTGGTGAAAGGCGCGGTGCAGATTTTCCTTTGGAAACCCGGCCTGCGCGCGGGTGCCAAAGCAGGTATCGACAAGTTCCAGAATCGCGCGGGAACTGCGGAAGGAGTATTCCAGCGACAGGGATTGCAGAGGATGGCCGGTGGGATCCAACCGGGCCGCGAATTCGGCCTGCATCCGGTCGAACTCTGCCGGATCAGCGCCCTGGAAACTATAGATCGACTGTTTCTTGTCACCCACCACGAAAATGGTGCGTAGCACGTCGGCGCGCGCGCCGCTGCCGCTGGTGAATTCCTGAGCCAGCCTTTCAACCACCTGCCATTGCGCCGGGCTGGTGTCTTGGGCCTCATCCACAAGAATGTGGTCGATGCCGCCATCCAGGCGGTACAGCACCCATGCGGCCACATCGGGGTCGTTCAGCAAGGCGCGGGCACGAAGGATCAGATCGTCGAAATCCAGCCAGCCACGGGATTGCTTGGCTCGTTCATAGTGAACCAGAAAGCGGTGTCCAAAGCCGTGCAACGCCAGAGACCGCTCGATCGCCGCAAGCGCCAGCCGGCTTTCCCGCGCGGCCTCGACCCGCAGCATCCAGCGGCCGATCTCCGCGATCAGATCGGGGTGATCTGCCCTTACGGATTTGGTTGGAAAAGAGCCTGACTTGGCTGAAAACGGCTCTTTCGCGCCTTTTCCGTTCAGGAAAACGCTTTCCAGTACCGGCAGGGCACTCAGGTCAAGCGAGGCAATTCCCTGTAATTTTTCAGCCGCCTTGTTGTCCATCGTGCCGCCGGTGCGCAGGGCCTCCAACAGGCGCGACAGCAACTCGGCCTCCCCCCCAAGGAACACGTTCTGCGTCAGGGTTTCGGTCGACAACGTTGCCGGCGCGCCAAAGGCGGCGGTAAGATCGGTGCGCGTGATCGGCTGACGAAAGGCCGATGCCTTGCGGATGATTGCAGCCGTCAGGTCTGTCAGGCTTTCACCGGTGAAATGTCGGGCAAGGGTTTCGATCAGCGGCGCGTCCGGGCCGTCTGCCATCTGGTCGGTAATGTCCTCGCGCAGCAGTTCCGCCGCGCGTTCTTCCATTTCCCGGAACAGCGGCGATACCCCCGCTTCCAAAGGAAACCGGCGCAGCAGGGCGGCACAGAACGAGTGAATGGTCTGGATCTTGAGCCCGCCGGGCGCCTCGATCGCGCGCGCAAACAGGGTGCGCGCCGTCTTCAGATCCTGCGCGTTCGGTGATGTATCAACGCCAAGCTCGCGCAGCTCCTTGCGCAGGTCATCATCGCCCTTCATCGCCCAGGCGCCCAGCCGCTTGAACAGACGGTTCTGCATTTCACTGGCGGCGGCCTTGGTATAGGTCAGGCAAAGGATATGTTGCGGAAGCACGCCTTCCAGCAACAACCGGGCGACGCGGTCTGTCAACACCCGCGTCTTGCCGGATCCGGCATTGGCTGACAGCCAGGTGCTGTCACGCGGGCTGGCGGCCTGAACCTGGCGTTCGGTGGCATCATCGCGCTGCATCACGACATCTCCTCGGGAACGGGTGTATCGGTGGCGTCCCATTCCCCGAACCGCGCCAGTTGATCATAGTCGCCCGCATCGCTTTCCGACTGCATGGCGCGCCGGGCGGTGAAACCTTTGCCATCGGCCAGATAGCAGGTCATCAGCGTGACGAATTCGGCCCAGACCTGTGACGCCCCGGTTTCCTCCAGCGGTGCGGGTTGATCCCTGGGGGTGGTTCCCAGGCCAATATAGATCGCGTCGGCCACTGTTGCCGGTGAGAGGCCCTCGAACCCGCCCTGTTCGGCCAGCGCCGCCTCAAGCAGAAGCTGCTTGTCGAAATAGGTTTGTTCGTCCTTCGACGGGGGCGCACCGGTTTTGTAATCATACAGGATCCACTGGCCTTGCGGGGTCATGTCAATCCGGTCGGCCTTGGCGGTCAGGGTAAAGTCCAGCGGGTCTATTCGTCCCTTGGCCCTGCATTCAAAGGCGACAGGGCGCGCGCGTTCCCGGCGTCGTGCCTCGCCCTGCACGATATGATCGGCAACCCGCTCCAGCCGTGCTTTCCAAAGCACGCGCGCGGTGGGCCAGGGCACGTTTTGGGCAAGAACAGTCTCTGATATTTCCAGCAACTCTTCCTTGGTGACGGGGCTGTCCGGCGGAGTGTTCGCGATCAGTTGTTCCAGCACATCATGCACGATGATACCGCGCAAAAGCGCATCGGGCGTGCGCATCAACGGGTTAAGCGGGCGCAGTCGCAGGACATGCCTGGCATAGATCGCATAAGGGTCGCGGATCAGGCGCTTCACTTCCGTCACGGACAGCCGATCGGGGCGCGACCCGCGTGGCGGCACCGGCGAAGGGCGCGGCGCCGGGGTGGCCTTGCCGGGCGCCTCCATCGCGCGTACCAGCGACAACCAGGTTTGACCGCGCTCCAGCATGTCCTCCAGGGCCGCATCTCCGCCCTGTTCGGGCAATCCGCGCAACAGGTTGGTCAGGCGGTTGATCCAGCGCGAGGGAACGGTTTCGGCCTCGTCCGTGCGGATGGCGCGGGTTATCCAGACATCGGGGGCACAGACGGCCTGTTGAAAATCATGCGCCGACAGGCCGATGCGCCGTTCCGGCAGCAACAACCCGGCCTGGTGGCGCATCTGGCGGTTCAGCCACGGGTCGGGCGCGGGGGACTGAGGCCAGATCCCTTCGTTCAGCCCGCCCAGAATGACAAGATCGGCGCCCTGAACGCGGGATTCCAATGTGCCCCAGATCAATATGCCCGGATGGCCGCTGTCGCGGTCGCGCACTTCGCGGCGGGACAGAATCGCGCCAAGCAGATCGTTGTAGTCGGCCGCAGAAATTTCGCCTGCCAAATCCGCATGGTCAGTCATCTCGGTCATGACCTTGCGCGCTTCCTGCCCGGCGTTTTTCTCCCACAATCCGCCCGACCCGGCCCCCGGCCCCTGCGCGATGCGTTCGGCAAGGGACAGATGCGCGCTCAGCCGGTCTGGCAACGCAATCGCGCCTGGTGCCTCGTGCCCGCAAAAGGCCAGGGTCAGCCACGCCGCCCATTCCGAGGCATCCTGTTTCTGCGCCACCGCCCAGGCGGAGAACTGCGTGGCGGTGGGATAGGTGATCCCCTTGCGGCGCAGCCACAGCTCCAGCTCGCGGGTGAAACGTAAATGCGGGCCGCGATCCTGTCCGCCATGGGTGAGCGGGTGTTTGAGAAGGGTGAGCAGCGTCTCGGTGGTCAGTTTGTGCTGAAACAGCCCCGACACATGGCGCAGAAAACGGCCTGGCGGCGCAAGATGAAGCGGGGTGCCGGCGCTGTCATCCGGTTCGATGTCCCACCGGTCCAGTGCGGTGGCAACCTGCCGGGTCAGCATCCTGTCGGGCGTGATCAGCGCCGCCGTCTGTCCGTCTTCGGCGGCCTGACGCAGGCGCGCGGCGATGACCAGCGCCTCTTCACGAACCGACGCGGCCTCGATCAGCGTGACCTTGGCCGTAGCGTGGTCAAGTCCGGTCAGGGACGGGCCTTCGCTCAGCCATTGATCGGTGACGGGAGCAGGGCGCAGCGCCAGCGAAATCAGCCGGTTGCGCGGCGGGCAGGGCGGCGCGGTCACGTGCCAGGGGGCGATCTCGGCCGGCGCCAACCCCAACTGCTGCATGAGCTTGTAAAACCGGTATTGCGGGTGATCCTCTGCGGTCAAGGCATCACCCAGATGGTCCCAGACAGGGGCGGGCATGTCGAAATCGAATCCCGGAAGCACGATCGCGCCCTGTGGCAGCCGGGCGACGGCCTGCATCAACAGCATCGTCGTGCCGCGCGACCCGGTGGAACCGGCCAGGATCACAGGGTCTTTGGGCGGTGATTGTGCCCAGCTGTGAACCAGATGCTCGACGATGCGCCGCTGGCGGCTTTGGGCATCGGGGGCTTGCTCCGTATCGTCCAGGAAATGGCGCACAATGCCCAGAAACGTCTTGGCGCGTGCCCAGTGGCCGGATTGGTCGGCCACATCCAGCGCCTCGATGGCATCGAACGGCACGCCTTCGCCCTGCATTTCGTCCATCAGGCCGGCCAGGCTGTCGGCCAGGTCATAGATCGAGGCGCGCGCGGCCAGATCCGGCTCGGCGCGCAGCAATTCCGAAACAAGCTGGATCAGTTCGAACCGGCGGCGCAGGTCCGGCACCGGGGCGGGCAGCCGGGCGGCACCGATATCGCGCCCGACATCCGACAACAGCTCGATACGCGGCAACAGCATCGGCGGACCGGCGTCAAACCGGTCCTTGATGCGCCGGGCCATGCGGGCGGTATTCACGACCAGACGCACCCGCGCCATGTCCTGCCCAGGCCGTCCGGCCATGCGCGTCATCAGCCCATCGACCAGCGCGCCGGGGAAATCCGCGCCGGGCGGCAGGGCAAATACCCGCGCGCCGTCATTTGCGTCAAACATTGCCATGCTCCAACAGTTTTTCGGCCTGTACGATGCCTTCGGCTGTGCCGACATCGCACCAGCGGCCCGGATAGGACACGCCAAACATGCGCCCTTGCGCGATCATGCGGTCCCACACCCGGTTCAGCGAAAACGCCTTGTCGGGCATGTCGCGCAGGTGATCGGTTTTCAGGATTTGCACACCGCCATAGACCAGGCCGGGGCCGCGCGTGATCTGGCCGGTTTGCGCCAAGCGAAAATCGCCCCGTCCGGCATGGCCCATGGTGTTCTCGCGCCGGACACATACGGCCAGGGCATCCATTCGGGAGGGATCCCAATGCGCCTGTGCCAGCCTGAACGGATTTGGCCCGGCCCAGATCGCATCGGTGTTGGTGGTGAAAACCGGCCCTTCACCCAAAAGGGGCAACGCGTGGCGCAAGCCGCCCCCGGTTTCAAGGATTTCCGGCTGCTCGATGGATACGACAACGCCCGAACCGTCCAGATGCGTGACCATCTGGTCGGCCAGATAGTGCAGGTTGGCCACGATCCGGGCGGGCTCGATTTCGCGTACAAGGCGCAGCGTATGGTCGATCAACGCGGTTCCGGCGACCGGAATCAACGGCTTTGGCCGGCTTTCGGTCAACACCCCCATGCGGGTGCCGAACCCGGCGGCAAACATCATCACGGATTGGGGCATGTGGTGCGTTCGTCCTTGAGTTTCCGCAGCAGCGACGGGGTGGGTTCGGGCAGGGCACTGCGCACGATGGCAGCCACCGGTTTCAGCGCGGGATGTTGCAGATCGCGCAGGACATACCCCCAGACGCGGGGGATGAAATCCACGTAATGTGGCCTGCCGGCCTGAAGCGACAGGCGCGCGAATACACCCAGTATTCTCAGGTTACGCTGAGCACCAAGGACGGCATAGGCCGCCTGGAATGCGGCGCTGTCCACGCCGGTCGCGTCCACATAGCGGGCGATCATGGCGGTCTCGATCCGCTCTGGCACGTCCCGGCGGGCGTCTTGCAAAAGCGATACCAGATCATAGGCGGGATGTGCCTGAAACGCGTCCTGAAAATCCAGCAACCCAACCCGCGCAAGCCCGGCCCGGTTCGGGAGCCACAACAGGTTTTCGGCGTGATAGTCACGCAAGGCTAAAACCGTGTGACCAACTGCATACCGCTCCAGTAGGGTATGTAACGCCGACACAAGCTCGTTACGGGCGGCGCTGTCCGGGTGGCCCGCGCCCGCCGCGTACCAGTCAAAAACCGGTGTCGTCATTTCGGCCAGCTCACGCGCTTTGGGTGCGGGCAGATCGGTGGGCGCCAACGCCTGATGCAAGTGTACCAACACATCGGTGGCGGCGGTGTATAGCGTGTGGTCCTGGGTGGGCCGGGCGCGCATCAGATTGGCAAACAGGGCGTCTCCCAGATCCTCCAGCACCATCAGGCCAAGCGCCTCGTCGCAGGCCAGAACATCGGGCGGCGACAGGCCCAGATGGCCAAGATACAGCGCAATATCGCGGAATGCGCTGACCGGGGGATTGGTGTCGGGTGGCGCGTCCATCAGCACGGCGCGCGACCCGTCAGCGCGGGCCAAACGCTCGTATCGGCGGTTCGAGGCATCGCCGGCCAGAGGGGACCGCTGGGCCGCGGCCCAGCCGGAATGTGCAAGGAAACTGTCTATCCGCGCCGTGCGATCCGTCATCAGGCCAGCCCCGCAAGGCGGTCCGCCCAAAGCGGTGTGCCGGTCATTGCCAGCCTGCGCTGCCCCGTCCCGGCGCCCAGTTCAAATGAAAGGTGCAAGGCAGACGCCGGCGCCAGATCGGCAAGCCGATCGGGCCATTCGATCAGGCAAATCGCCTGGTCAAAGGCGTCGACCAACCCCAGTTCGACAATCTCGTCGGGTGAGGTCAGCCGGTAAAGATCCGCGTGCCAGATTTCTCCGATCGGGGTTTCGTAGGTCTGAACCAGCGTGAATGTGGGCGAAGGCACATCCTCGGGCACCTGCAACAGGCTCTGGATCAGGGACCGTGCGAAATGGGTCTTGCCGGCCCCGATATCGCCTTCAAGCAGAACGACATCGCCTGGCGCCAGGATGGCGGCGATTTGCCGGGCCAGCGCGGTGGTTTCTTCGGGTGAATTCAGAGTCATTGTCGGCAAAGCAGGCGTCATGGCGCAAGACTACAGCGCGTGACGCCGCCCGCAAGCCGGATCGGGTCAGTTTTGAGGAAGAAGTACCGCGTCTGGCGTGGTGCCAGACAGCGTCGGGGCACCGAAACTGATCAGCGTCGCTCCGCGCCCGACCGGCCGCAGTTTGACGGTAAGGGCCTCGCCCGTTCTCAGTGTGACCTGCGCCTCCCAGGATGTGCGGGAGGACGAGGACATGATTGTGCCAGACACCCTGTTCCACACATCGGTTTGCTGTGTGGCGGATTTCCATAATGGCAGCGCATCACGCAAAGTGTACTCAGCAAGGCTCTGATCCGGGTCGCAGCGCCACAAGCTACGATAGGCCTTGTTGCAGAGGGTCAGTTCGCCGGTCGATGAAAATACCACAACGGCAGTGTCCAGACCGTCGAGCGTGGCCTGGCCAAGCTCCAGATCCGCCCGAAAGCGGCGGGTCAGGGAAATTTCCGCGCTGATATCCTCGAACAGAAAGGCGATTGCGCCGTCCGGGTGCGGACGCCCGGAAACCCGATAAGTCAGCCCTGACGGCAAGGTCCATGTTTCCGAATAGCGCCCGTCCGTAGCGGCGACAACCAACTCGGCAATCTGTTCGCGCCAGTTTGCGTAATCCTTGGGTTCTGGCATCACCCGGTTTTCCCGCATCCGGTCAAAGAAGGAATCAAGACTGGGCCTTGCCGAGAGGAAATCAGCCGGCAGCGCGGTCAGATCGATCAGGGCGGGGTTGAACAGCGCCAGTTGGCGGTTGCGGTCAAAGATCGCCAGTCCGATCGACAGCTGCGCAAAGGTCTTGGTGAGGGTCTGGACGAAATTCCGCTGTGCAATCTCGGCATTCACGATGGCGTTTGCGTCCGAAGCATAGTGCATCCTGCGCCCTTCTGACTGCACCTTGATCACATCAAACCAGTAAGTGCGCCCGTGTTCGGGATCGACAACCCCGCTACGCGCGGCCTGTTTTTCCGGCGTTGCCGGGTCCAGATCGAAAATGGGCGAACTGCCGGGTTCGCAGCTGCGCCCAAGCCGGGTGGCAAGGTCATCATATGCCGCGTTGCACCATGTCAGGGTATCATCCGGGCCGGTTTGCCAAATCGGGTTCGGCGCATCGAATATGGCCCTCCAGGAAACATCCTGCGCCTGGTGCGTCATGTCGGGCTTGCGCGTCAGGGCGACGCGGGCCGTGTCGCCCCACTGATCGATGACGGCAACGGCCGGTTCCAGCGGATCGCGGCTTTGCAGAACAAGCGTTTCGGTCGTGGCGCAACCGACCTGCGCGTTCGGAAGTCCGGGGAAAAGGGGGGCAAAGGCGGCATGAAGGTCACTCCAGCAATATTCGGCTGGCACGTTGGGAGAGATCGCGTTCAACGCGGCGGGATTGGCATCGCTCAAAACCCCGCCCCGGAACAGGAAAATCGCTGCTTGCCCGTGATTTCCGGTGGCATCCGGTTCTTGCCGCGCATTGCGGCCACGAGCCCGGTCCAGGACAAGAACTGCCACAATCACAAGAGCCGCGCCCACCAAAGAGGCGCTGATGTAGTAGATCGCTCCAAGCTCTGCCATTTGGACCCTTTTCAGGCGCATTCCCTCGGGACGGATCCTTGCGCGCCAGTGGTTAATACCGGGTTAACTGTTGGGTGCCTTGCGGCAGATCCCGTCATTTTCCGATCACCGGGTTCTGTCCCATCTGAACCGCATGTTCGCCCCGGATCGCGTCGATCGCGGCGCGCGGCCAGACAACCTCGACAATGGCGCCCGTGCGCGACGGTTCGTCCGTGCGCGGGGCAAAGCTGTCCGATCCATTGGCAAAGCTGAGTTCCGCCCCCGATCGCTCCAGCAAAGTCTTGGCGATGAACAGGCCCAGACCCATGCCTTCGTACCCCGGGCGCTGCTTGCGGTCGCGCTCGGTGCGGCGGCGGCGCACAAACGGGTCTCCGATGCGCCCGATGAGATGCGAGGGATAGCCGCGCCCGTCATCCATGATCCGCACGGTGATCCTCTCATCCGTCCATTCCGAATCCACCCAGACCGTGCTGGCAGAAAAATCCACCGCATTTTGAATCAGATTACGCAGCCCGTGAATGATCTCGGGGCGGCGCAGGATCGTGGGGCCTTCCTCGATGTCGTGATGATCGAAAAACACCTGCTTGCCCCGCTCAAGATGCGGTTCGGCGGCGTCTTCGATCACGGTGGACAGCGGCGCCATGCGCAGGTGAAGATCGTCCTTTCCGGCCCGGCCCATCGATTGCAGGATGTCGCGGCAGCGGTTGGCCTGTTCGCGGATCAGGGCCGCGTCTTCCTGAAGATCGGGGCGGTCGTCAAGCTCTTCGATCAACTCGGCGCTGGTCAGCTTGATCGTGGCCAGTGGCGTGCCAAGCTCATGTGCCGCAGCGGCAACCACGCCCCCCAGATCAGTCAGTTTCTGTTCCCGCGACAAGGCCATTTGCGTGGCCGCAAGCGCCCCGGACATGGATGCCATTTCCGACACCACCCGCCGCGAGTAGACAGAGCTGAACAGGATCGCGATCACGATCGCCACCCAGTTGCCGTACAGAAACACATCCGGGATGCGCAGGATGAAATACTGTTGCGTGCGCAGCGGCAGGTAGAATTCCAGCATGGCCGTGACCAGAACAATGGCAATCGCCGCGATCAGCAGGGTTGAACGCACCGAAAGAACCGAGGCCGAAATCGTGACAGGGCCCACAACCAGCACCGAAAACGGGTTGTTCAGACCGCCCGTCAGGAACAGCAGAAAGCTGAGCTGAAGCAGATCGAACATGATCATGAAGGCGTTTTCGGATTCCGACAGAAGCTTGTTTTCCGGGAACACGAACATCGCGATCAGATTGCCGATCACCGACACGCCGACCAGCAGATAGCAAAGCCCGTATTCCAGTTCCAGGTCAAAGGCGAATTGCGCGATCAGCAGGGCGATGATCTGGCCGAAGATGGCAACCCAGCGCACCAGGATGATGGTACGCAGGCGAATCCAGTTGCTGCGCCGTTCCCCGGACAGAAGTTCGGACGAAAAATCCGTCATGGCGCGCCTTTCCGCTTGTCTCTGGCCGGTCAATTGTTAGGTCTCTGCCATAGATCATTCAATTGCCATTCGTGAAGGTGTCGCCATGGTCCGCACTGTTGCCATAATCGCCGTATCCCTCGTCATCGCCGCATTGACCGGGCTTTGGATCGTGTCGCGAGGCGGCAACGAGGATCAATTTGCGCAATGCCGGCAAGGCCAGGTCGCGGGCGGTACTGCCGCGATCGGGGGCCCGTTCGAGCTGGTCAGTGAAACCGGCAAGACCGTAACGGACGAGGATGTGCTGACCGAGCCTTCGCTGATTTACTTCGGTTACACGTTCTGCCCAGATGTCTGTCCGATGGATGCGTCGCGCAATGCCGAGGCGGTGGATCTGCTTGAAGGTCAGGGCAGGATCGTGCAGCCGGTGTTCATCTCGATCGATCCGGCGCGCGATACGCCCGAAGTTTTGGCCGAATTCACCGATTACCTGCATCCGAGAATGCTGGGCCTGACGGGCTCGGCCGCGCAGATCAAGGCGGCAAGCCAGGCATACCGCACCTATTACAGGAAACAGGAGCCAGAGGATGGTGACGGGGAATACTACCTCATGGATCATTCGACATTCACCTATCTGACGCTGCCCGGATACGGGTTCGTCGACTATTTCCGGCGTGATACAACGCCCGAGGACATGGCCGCCCGGGTGGGCTGCTTTCTGGACAACATGTAATTGCGCGACCGCGTTTGACCCCGGCGCGGCGCCAAGCTACAACTTGGAAAATTGAGTTGGGAGAGGCGCATGGCCGAGAACGAGCTGCTGGACATCGGTCCCGACACGACACTGCTTCTGGTGGACGATGACGAGCCGTTTCTGAGGCGACTTGCCAAGGCCATGGAAAAACGCGGGTTCAAGGTGGAAACGGCGTCATCTGTTGCCGCCGGGCGCGCCATTGCTACTGCCCGCCCGCCGGCATACGCGGTTGTCGATCTGCGGCTGGAGGACGGAAACGGGCTTGATGTGGTCGAGGCGTTGCGCGAGAAACGCCCTGATTCCCGTGTTGTTGTGTTGACCGGATACGGTGCGATAGCAACAGCAGTGGCCGCTGTGAAGATCGGCGCGACCGACTATCTTTCCAAACCGGCCGATGCCGCGGATATCATGAACGCCCTGCTCAGCCCGGAAGACGCGTTGCCGCCGCCGCCCGACAACCCGATGAGCGCCGATCGCGTCCGGTGGGAACATATTCAGCGGGTCTATGAGCTATGCGATCGTAATGTGAGTGAAACCGCGCGGCGTCTGAATATGCACCGGCGCACGCTTCAGCGAATTCTGGCCAAGCGCAGCCCGCGCTGATTGATGAAAGAGGGGGCGCTGCCCCCGTCGCCGAGGGCGACTCCCCCGGGATATTTTTGGCCAAAAGAAGAGCGGGTGCCGTGGCAATCGGCAACCAAGGCTGTGATCCACTAGACAGGTTTTGACATGATACAAGAGAATGCCGCTTTGCAGGCCGTCATTCGGGACCGGTTTGCCCATGTGGACAACTGCCCGTTTCAGGGCCCGCGCGTGTTTTTCGAGAATGCCGGCGGCGCGCTGACCTTGAGAACCGTGGCCGAAACGTCGGCCAGGTTCGCTGCGATTCCGGACAATCAGGGGCGTGACAACGTCGCCTCCAGGGGACTGGTTGACGTGATCAACAGGGCCAGGGCGGATCTGGGCGTGTTCATGAACGCGTCTTCGGGACAGTTTTTTGCCGGGGAGAGCGGTACCGAGTTGTTGTTTCGCATGATCCGCACCGCCTGTGTGGCCGCGCCCGCGGGCGCCAAGGTAATCGGTTCGTCGATCGAGCATCCCGCCTCGCGCAGTGCGGCGCGGCGCTGGGCCGGTGTGGCGGGTTTGGAGTATGTGAATGTCCCGCATGACGATGCCAGCGGGTGTGTGACAGCCCAGGACTATGCCGCGCTGATGACGCCGGATGTGGCGGTTGCGACGATCCTGCATGCGTCGCCCGTGACCGGGATGGGTATGGATGTGGCGGCAATTGCCCGCGCCATCCGTGCGGTGTCGCCGGATTGCATGATTATCGTCGATGGTATTCAGCACGCGGCGCATGGGCAGATGGATATCGACAGTTATGACATCGACGGCTATGCGATTTCGCCCTACAAGGTGTTTTCGCGGCACGGCTATGGCATTGCCTGGATATCAGACCGGATGACGGCGCTGCCGCACGACATGCTGATCGGCGCGCCTGAATCCAGCTGGGAATTCGGCACCCGCGATACGGGCGCCTATGCCACGATGTCGGATGTTGTGGCCTATTTCGACTGGCTTGGCGGAGAAGTCTCCGGGGAGACCGACCGGCGCAAACGGATCGAGGCCGCCGGGCGTGCCATTCACGCCTATGAGACCCATTTGACCGATGCAATGATCAACGGCACCGGCAATCTGCCGGGGTTGCGGGATATGGATCACGTTACGATTCTGGGTGGCGCGGACAATCCGGCGCGCGAAGGGCTGGTATCGGTGGTGGTTGCGGGGCGGCCTTCGTCCGAGGTGGTGACGATCCTGAATGAGCAGGGTATTCGTACCCATACGCGCAAGGCGGATCATTATAGCGGCAATGTGCTTGAACCTCTGGGGCTGAGCGATTGCATCCGCATATCCCTGTGCCACTATAACAGCCTGGCGGAGGTGGCGCGGCTTTTATCCGTGCTGCGCGAGCTGGGTGAAACAGGTTAGGCGCCGGGCAGGCCCAGGATCCGGCGGGACTCGGCCGGGCTGGCGACGGCGCGGCCCGCGTTCCGCGCGCAGATCGCCAATGCCTCGATCAGTTCGCCGTTGGACCGGGTTTTGCCCCCGTCAGGCAGGTAGAACGTGTCCTCGACCCCGGTGCGCAGCATCCCGCCAAGTTCGGCGGCCTTTTGGTGCGTGGGCCATATTTCCAAGCGGCCAATCAGCGTGGCCTGCCAGTGGGAGCCGGGCAGGATGTACGCTTGCAGAAAGGCCAGCAGATCAGGGCTGACCGGCATCCCGGACGCAACACCCATCACAAGGTTGTATTGCGCGGCATCGGTCATGCCGTGTTTCACATACATCTCCACCGACCGCACGATACCGGTGTCGAAACACTCGAACTCGGGTCGTGCCCCGATTTCGGACATTACGTCCAGATGATCCTGAATTTTGTCCGGTGTGTTTTCGAACAGCATCGGTGGCCAGGCCCAATCGCCGTTCGCGCGCAATTTCAGGTAATTCAGCGATCCGGCATTGCAGGCAGCGATTTCGGGGCGCACCGCCCGCAATACGGACAGCGGACCGCTGTAATCGGGTGATGCGGTGCCGGTGGTGGCGTTGATCAGGATGTCGGGGCAGGCGGCGCGAATGGCGGCGACGATATCGGTGGCCACGGCGGGATCCCAGCTGGGCAAATGGCCCTGGCCCGGCTCTTGGCGGCGAAAATGCACATGGATGACGGAGGCACCGGCGTCATGGGCCTGGCGGGCCGATTGAGCGCACTCTTCGGGTGTGACCGGAACCGGGTGTTGGCGCGGATCGGTCAGGACGCCGTTCAGGGCGCAGGTCAGGATTGCCTTGTCCATGACAATTACCCGCGCGTGCCGGGTGCGGGTGGGGTTTCGGGCGGTCCGGCAAAGCATTGGGCATTGGCCATCCATGTTTCCGCCACCGCGCCCTGCACCTGCAACCCGGTATCGGCCAGCGCGCGGGTTTGAGTGACGACAGCGGCAAAGTCCGTGGCGGATCCCGTGATGCGCCCACCCGCAGCATCCCCGAATTCCCATAGGGCCCCGGACGGGGCGGTCAGGTCCAGTTTGGGCATTGTGTCTGGCACGGGCAGCCCATGTACCTGATGCGACCAGCCAAAGGTGTTCACCCCAAGAATCACGATATTGCGGATGCGGTCGCGGTCGCGCCGCGACAGACCCAGCGTGTCAAAGATCTCCATCCCGTGCGCCCAGGTTTCCATCTGGCGGGCTGTCATGAAGCTGCGCGCAGACATCGAGGGGCCAACCCAGATCAGCCGTGTCTTGGGATCCATTTCCGCCCAGCGCGGGGCCATGTCGCGTACCAGATCAATCCACGCATCACGCAGGGTGGTGCCCCGCGCGCCAATTGTGGCGTTCTCGGTGCCGCGCAGGCTGCCGGTTTCCTTTAACGAGGTCATTGCACCACCGATCACCTCCTGAAAGGCCGCCGCGTCCCGGGCCGCCAGATCGGCGCCCCTGTTCCAGAAATGCAGGTGCACCAGCACGTCCTCGATCGTCCAGCCCTTGAACTGGGTCGTCTGCCGTAACCCGGCATCGTCCAGATCGGCGATGGCGGCGTGCAGCGCCTCGCTTTCGGCCAGAAAATCCTGTGCCTGTGACAAGGTCATGTGTCTTCCTCCAGAATGGCGATCACCGTGCCCGATGTTACCTGCTGGCCGGCGGTTGTGAGAATGTTCGCCACCACGCCGCTGGTTGGTGCGGACAGGCGGTGCTGCATTTTCATGGCTTCCAGAATGGCGATGGTCTGCCCGGCCTGGACCCTGTCGCCGCTGGATACGCAGATCCCGGCAATCAGCCCCGGCATCGGCGCCACAATCTGGCCGCCGGTTTGTGCGTCGGTCGCCGCCAACCAGGGGCGATGCCGGCGGATAAACAGGTGCCGGCCACCGATCCGGGCAAACACGCCCCCCCCGGGGGCGGGCGCGTGGACGATGTTGTGCGTGGTTCCATCCACCTTGGCCCGAATGTTGGTGGCGCTGATATCGCCCAAGGACATGTGGCTGGTTCCGGCATCGCCATCAACCCGGAATGTCGGTTTGCCAAACCCGATGACCGTCAGGTGATGAACGGTGCCGTCAATCTCCAGTTCCATCTGAACGGGTGTTCCGCCATCCGAGGAAAACCCGATTAGCGCGGGATCAGAGCCACATGTCGCGTCCAGGGCGGTGTGCATCTCGGAGCAAAGCAGCAAACCGGCGGCACAGGCGATCGCTGTCTGTGGGAGGGCTTCCGGCGCCCAGCCTTCGGGAAAAGCCTCGTCCAGAAAGCTGGTAGTTGCCGCGCCCTGCGCAAAGCCGGGCGCGCGCAGGATATCCTGAAGAAAGGAGCCGTTGGTCGTCAGACCCAGGGCCGCGGTGCCTTCCAGCCCGGCGATCAGGGCGCGTCTTGCGGCGTCGCGGGTTGGCCCGTGCGCGATGATTTTTGCCAGCATCGGGTCGTAATGGGGCGACACGGTGCTTCCCGTGGCAATTCCGCTGTCCACCCGCACGTCTGGCCCCGGTTGCCACAGGGCAACGGTGCCCGTCGCGGGCAGGAAATCATTGGCAGGATCCTCGGCATACAGACGTGCCTCAATGGCATGGCCGTTCAGGCAAATATCATCTTGCGCCACGGGCAATGGCGCGCCCTGCGCGACAGAGAATTGCAGCGCCACCAGATCAAGCCCGGTGATCAGTTCGGTCACGGGGTGTTCCACCTGAAGCCGGGTGTTCATCTCCAGAAAATAAAAGGCACCGGTTTCATCCAACAGGAACTCTACGGTTCCCGCCCCGCGATACCCAACCGCCTTTGCGGCAGCCACCGCCGCCGCGCCCATCCGCGCGCGCAATGGGGCGTCAACCGCGGGGCCGGGCGCCTCTTCGATCACTTTCTGGTGGCGGCGTTGCACCGAGCAATCGCGCTCTCCCAGGTGAATGATGGCGCCATGGGCATCGGCCATGACCTGAATCTCGACATGGCGCGGGCGCTGAATGGCTTGTTCAAGGATCAGGTGGTCATTGCCAAAGGCTGCCCGGGCCTCTGCCCGCGCACGCAACAGGGCTTCGGGCAGGTCGGGCGCGTTCGTGACCAACCGCATCCCCTTGCCCCCGCCACCGGCGGCGGCCTTGACCATCACCGGAAACCCGATACGCGCGGCCTCTGCGATCAGGGTGGCGTCATCCTGCGCGGCGCCCTCATAACCCGGAACACAAGGCACCCCGGCCGCCTGCATCCGCCGCTTTGCCTTGGCCTTGTCGCCCATGGCTTCGATGGCATCCGGGGACGGCCCGACAAATACCAGACCGGCCGCCTCGACCGCCCTTGCAAAATCCGCATTCTCCGACAGGAACCCATAGCCGGGATGAATAGCGCCGGCCCCGCTTGCCTCTGCCGCCTTCAGAAGCGCCGCGATATTCAGATAGCTTTGCGCCGCCGTCGCCGGGCCGATACAGATCGCCTGATCCGCCATCGCCACATGGGGCGCATCGGCGTCGGCGCTGGAATATACCGCCACGGTGCGCAGCCCCATTTCGCGCGCCGTGCGCATCACCCGCACGGCGATTTCACCACGATTGGCCACCAGAACCGAGCTGAACCGGGCGCCGCTCATGCCCGGGCCACCCCAAACGCATTGGGGTTCAGCCTCCGCTTTTGCGCCTCAAGGCAGGTTTGCAGACAAAAGGCGATCACCTTGCGGCTGTCGCGCGGGTCGATCACGCCATGGTCAAGCACTTTGCCGGAGGTGTAGAACGGCGAACTCTGGCGATCGAACAGCGCCTCGATTGCGGCTTCCTGCGTGGCCAGCCGGTCTTCGTCCATGTCCACGCCCCTGCGCTCCGCCCCGGCCCGCGCCACCAGCGACATGGTACGCGCAGCCTGTGCGCCGCCCATCACGCCCGAACGGGACGTGGGCCAGGCAAACAGAAAGTCAGGCTGATAGGCGATGCCGCACATGCCATAATTCCCGGCCCCGAAACTGGCCCCCGTGTAAAGCGTGATCTTGGGAACACGCGCATTGGCCACGGCCTGGATCATCTTGGAGCCATGCTTGATCATCCCGGCGCGTTCATATTCCACGCCCACCATATAGCCGGTGGTATTGTTCAGGAACACCAGCGGCGTTCCGGCCTGATCGCAGGCCTGAATGAAATGCGTGGCCTTGTTGGCGCCTGCCGGATCAATCGGGCCGTTATTGGCCAGAATGCCCACGGTGACGCCATGCACCCGCGCTTGCAGGCACAGGGTTGCCGGGCCGAAATCCGGTTTGAATTCGTCGAAATCCGATCCGTCCACCAGCCGCGCGACCAGTTCGCGCATGTCATAGGGCGTGGCCCAGTCGGCCGGCACCACTCCGGCGATCTCATCAGGGTCGTGGACCGGCTCGGCAACGGACCGCGCCTGGGGGGCCGGCATGTCGCGGTTCCAGTCCAGCCGCGCCATGACACGGCGCGCCATGTCGATGGCGTGAATATCGTCCTGGGCCATGTATTCCACCAGCCCGGACACGCTGGCGTGCATCTCGGCGCCGCCCAGTTCGGCATCGCTGGCGGTTTCACCCGTCGCCGCATGGACCAGCGCTGCCCCGGCCAGCGCGGCCATTCCATTGCGCCGCACACCGATCACGTAATCCGACAGGCCCGGCATATAAGCCCCCCCCGCCGTAGACGGCCCATGCAACACCGCAACCGTTGGCAGACCGGCGGCGGACAGGCGGGCCAGATTGCGGAACACCGCCCCGCCCTGTGCCCAGTCTTCGACGCGATAGTTCATCAGATTGGCCCCGGCGCTTTCCACCAGATGCAGAAAGGGCAGCTTCTGGCGCAGAGCAATCTCCTGGGCCGACAGCATGGCCTGAAGCGCCATCGGGCTGAGCGCACCGGCATTGATGCCGCTGTCATCCACCACGATCATCGCCCGCACTCCCGAGACAAAGCCGATCCCGATCAGGAATGTCGATCCGGGCAGCGACTTTTCGGCATCGTCGGTATCGGCCATGTATCCGGCCAGGCTGTGCAGCCGCAGGAACGGCAATCCGGGATCAAGCAGGCGCGCCAGGCGTTCGCGCGGTGTGATCTGTCCGCGCTGGCGAAACCGGTCGCGGCGCTGTTCGGATTTGGTGGCGGTCCGGGCTTCCAACGCCCGCAACGTCTCGACAGCGCGCAGCATGGCCGCGCGATTGGACGTGTAACCGGGCGCGCCCGGCGTGATCCGTGATCCTTGCCACATTGGTTGGCGCCTCCCTTGCCGCCCATGGGTCATCCGCCAGAATGCGGCGCGGGAGGCGGTGCATCAACCGGGCAGTTTCATGACGTGACGGCAGAACCCCGTGGATCCCTGCTTCAGCGGGGCTTGAGTGCACCGGGCCACGCCGATACTGTCACCCCATGCAAGACACTGAATTGCAAACGGATATTCAGCGCATCGCTGAATGCGGCCCGATCCGGGTCTGGTCGCTTGTGGTGACGATCATGGGGGATCTGTGCCAGTCGCCGGACACGTGCATTCCGGGCAAAACGCTGGGCGATCTTGTCGGGCGGTTGGGCATCACCAATCAGGCCCTGCGCGTGGCATTGCACCGCCTGCGGCGCGATGGCTGGATTCAGACAGTGCGCGAAGGCCGTACCTCGAATTATTTCCTGTCCGATCGTGGGCGCGAGCTGACATTGGCGGTGCGGGATCAGATCTATCACCCCGCCCCGCCAACCGACACGACGGTCTGGCTTGTCATGGCACCACAGACGATGCCCGCCAATGATTTTTCGGAGAACCTGCCTGACGAGTCCGTGGCCCTGTCGCCGCGCGTCGCGCTGATCGCGGAAAAGCCGGACCCGTCCGAAGATTATCTGATCTTGCCTTTCGCGCCTCACACCCTGCCGCAATGGGCCGCCCTGGCGGTGGCCCCGGAGGAGTTGCAACGTGAATTCTCGGATCTTCGGGATGCGGTTGCCCTGGTTCTGGATCGGCCGGATCCTGCATCGCTGACAGATCGAACCGCGCTTCGGCTTGTCATTTTGCACCATTGGCGGCGGCTGGTTCTGCGCCAATCGGGACTTGCGGATCTGGTATTGCCGGCTGACTGGCCGGGCACTCTGGCCCGTGACAGTGTCCAGGCCGCGCTGAAACGATACCCGCGCCCCGATCCCGAGGCCCTGAACCGGGAATGCGGCCAGGAGACCCGGTTCTGACCAGATCGCCTTGCGCCGCGAGTTCAGATGTCCCGGCTCTGGGCGCGTGCCAGGAACAGATCGAACAGATGCGGAATCGCCTTGAACTCGCGCCCGTGTTTGCCCCGCCGCCACTGCACCGGCTTTGTCACCCACTCGGCCCATCGCATCCGGCCGCACCATTGCTGCGCCAGTTCCCAGGTGCCGGCAGGTGCGCGTTCCCGATAGGCCGCCAGGGCATCTGGCAGCGCCTCGGTTGCGTTGGGTGAATGGGCCAGAACGTTGAAGGCAAACACAACCAGATCGCGGGCATGTCCCCTAAGCGTGTTGTTGCGGTGGCGGTAGCGTTCGAAATCCAGAAGCACAAAGCCGTTTTCGGACAGGCACATGTCCTTGGGGCTGGGGCGCCCGTGGCTGAACCCCAGTGCGTGAAACCGTCCCAGCGTGCCGGCCGCATCCAGCAGAAGCGCCCGCCGACGCATGGTATCATCCTCGAAATGCAACAAATGACGCAGATCCGTGCCGCAATCCGGCAAAACGATGTAATCGGCGCCCTCGGCACACAGGTCCGGCACGGGGGCGCGGGCGGCATTCATTTCGCGAAGCGCGATACGTTCACGCTCGAACGCGGCCCGCGGATTGCCCTTTTGCAGACGGAAACGCCAGTTCAGCCGCTCTGGCCGCTTGATCCAGAACGCGCGGCTGCCAATCTCTATCCGCTCGATGCGCGGTGCAGGGCCGCGCCCGTGCGACTCGGCCAGCATCCGCAACTCTTCTTCGACACTCGGGGGCGCTCTGTAATCCATTCCGGGGAATGTATGTATCTGGGTTGGCGTCGTAAAGTTGTTACATCGTCACTTCGCGACACTTCGCTCTTGTCGTCTATTCCACGGAGAAAGATTGAATCGCGCTACCGGAACCCGTAAGTCCTTGGCAATTGTGTAGTCGAGGATGAAATGGCGAATTACCTCTATCAGAACGATCTGCCCGACGGTCTTGATCTTGGCCCTGTTGTGGCGATTGATTGTGAAACCATGGGCCTGAACCCGCATCGTGACCGCCTGTGCGTGATCCAGATGTCGGGCGGGGACGGTAACGCGCATCTTGTCCAGGTGGCCGTGGGGCAACGCGCCGCGCCCAACCTGTGCCGGATGCTGGAAAATCCCGATGTTTTGAAGCTGTTCCATTTCGGCCGCTTTGACATTGCCGCGATGTATAACGCATTCGGCGCGCTGACCGCGCCGGTTTATTGCACCAAAATCGCCTCGAAACTGGTGCGCACCTATACCGACCGGCACGGGCTGAAGAATTTGCTGCAAGAGCTTTTGAACGTGGACATCTCCAAGATGCAGCAGCAAAGCGATTGGGGTGCCGAAAGCCTGAGCGAGGCACAATTGTCTTATGCCGCGTCAGACGTACTGTACCTGCACCGCCTGCGCGAAGAACTGGACAATCGCCTGGATCGCGAAGGCCGGACCGACATGGCCCGGGCCTGTTTCGAGTTTCTGCCGATGCGCGCCCGGCTGGATCTGGCGGGCTGGCCCGAACAGGATATTTTTTCACATTGATGACCGACACCGACAAACAAACCTTTCTTGACACCGCCCGCCGCGTGATCGCCACCGAGGCGGACGCGCTTTCGCAGCTTGCCAATGGTCTGGGAGGAGAGTTCGCGGATGCGGTCGGGCTGCTTTTGTCGGTCCGGGGGCGGGTGATCGTATCGGGTATGGGCAAATCCGGCCATATCGCGCGCAAGATTGCCGCGACCTTTGCCTCGACCGGCACGCCGGCGCATTTTGTGCACCCGGCCGAGGCCAGCCATGGCGATCTGGGCATGATGGCACAGGGCGACGTGGCGCTGGTGCTGTCCAATTCCGGGGAAACCCCGGAACTGGCCGATCTGGTGGCCTATACCCGCCGCTTTGGTATCCCGCTGATCGGCGTCGCCAGCCGTGCCGATTCGACATTGATCAAGCAAAGCGATATCGGCCTGATCCTGCCCCGCGCCGCCGAGGCTTGTGGCACGGGCGTTGTTCCCACCAGCTCTACGACGATGACGCTGGCGCTGGGCGATGCATTGGCCGTTGCGCTGATGGAGCATCGCCGCTTTACCCCCGAACATTTCCGCGAATTCCACCCCGGCGGAAAGCTGGGCGCACAGCTGTCGCGCGTGCGTGACCTGATGCATGACGGTGCCGCGCTGCCATTGATTTCCGCGGAGTCCCCGATGGCCGACGTGTTGATCGAAATCAGCCAGAAGGGATTTGGCGTGGCAGGTGTGACGGATGGGAACGGTGCGCTTGCCGGGATCATCACCGATGGCGACCTGCGGCGCCACATGGCCGGGTTGCTGGATCACGACGCCGCTGCCGTCATGACGGCAGCCCCGCAAACCATCGCGCCGGGCGCCCTGGCGGAAGAGGCTGTCGCGATCATGAACCGCCGCAAGATCACCTGTCTGTTCGTGGTGGATCCCGACGGGCCGGGCAATGCGATTGGCCTGCTGCATATTCACGACTGCCTGCGCGCCGGGCTGGGCTAGGCCCATGCGCCGCGCCTTTACATATTCGCGCATCGTGGCCTGGCTGAAAGTGCTGCTGCCATTGGCCGCCCTGGCATTGCTCAGCACGTTGTTCCTGGTGCCGCGCAGCTTCGATCTGGAAGGCGCCATACCCTTTGCCAAGGTCGAGCTGGAGAAACGCCTGCGCGACCAACAGATCACCGCCCCCTATTTCGCTGGACAAACGGACGGGGGCCACATCATCTCGTTGTCCGCCGAAACCGCGCGCCCCGACCCGGACGCGCCAGACAGCACCATCGCGGTGAACGTCGCAGCCCGGATCGAGACGACGGATGGCGGCGTCTTCACCGTGCGCGCCGATCAGGGCGAAGCGGACGGAGAGTTTCAGGAAGTCACGCTGGAGGGCAAGGTGGTCATGACATCGTCAACCGACATCACGGTACGGACCGAAACCATGATTTTCGGGCTCGAGGAGGTGCGCGCCGAAAGCGGCGGCGACATTGCCGCCGACACACCGATGGGCACACTGACGGCCGGCCGCATGGCGCTGCGTCCGGCGGACAATTCGGATGATATATATTTGTTTTTCACGAAAGGTGTGAAATTGATATACACACCCACACACGCGACGAGGTGATATTCGTGCAGTTTTTGCGTCTTCTGTTGATTGCCGCTCTGGCGGTCGGCCCGACCATTTCCATGGCTCAGGGCTTCAAGGTTGCCTTTGGCGAAATGCAGCAGGACAGCAGCCTGCCCGTCGAGGTGACGGCCGACAACCTTTCGGTCAATCAGAACGACGGCAGCGCGGTGTTTTCGGGCAATGTCGATATTTCGCAGGGCGAGATGCGCATGACCGCCGACAAGGTGAACGTGTTCTACAATTCCGAAAACCGGACGGTGGCCCGCCTTCTGGCGACGGGCGATGTACTGGTGGCCCAGGGCAAGGATGTGGCCGAGGCCGACATGGCCGACTACAGCATCGCCGAATCCACGGTGAAACTGTCCGGTAACGTGATGGTCGTGCAGGAATCCAGCACCATTACCGCAGATGAGATGTTTCTGAATCTCGCCAAGAATACCGCCGAAATGCAAGGCCGTGTGAAAACGGTTCTGAGGAGCGAATGAGCATGGCCAAGCCTGACCTTGCCATCACGGACGGCCAATCCGGGTTGCGGGTGGACAACCTGCGCAAGGCCTATCGCAAACGTGTGGTGATCCGCGACTTTTCGATGGAGCTGAGCCGGGGCGAGGTTGTGGCGTTGCTGGGCCCGAACGGCGCGGGCAAAACCACCGCTTTCTATGCGATTGCGGGGCTGGTCTTTCCGGAAGGCGGGCATGTGTACATCGACGGGCGCGATGCCACGACGCTGCCGATGTATCGCCGCGCCAAGCTGGGAATCGGCTATCTGCCTCAGGAAATGTCGATCTTTCGCGGGCTTTCCGTCGAAGACAACATCATCGCGATTCTGGATATCACCCAGAAGGACCGCCACAAGCGGCGTGAGCGGCTGGAAGAGCTGCTTTCAGAGTTTTCCATCGAGCATCTGCGGCGCGCGCCCGCGCTGGCCCTTTCGGGCGGGGAGCGCCGCCGGGTCGAAATTGCCCGCTGTCTGGCGGCCAATCCCAAATACCTGCTGTTGGACGAACCGTTTGCCGGGGTTGATCCGATTTCGGTGGGCGATATCCGCCATCTGGTGGCCGACCTCAGGAAGCGCGGCATCGGGGTGTTGATCACGGACCATAACGTGCGGGAAACGCTGGAAATCGTGGATCGCGCCTACATCCTGCATGACGGCAAGGTGTTGATGTCCGGCACCCCGGACGATGTGGTGGAAAACGAGAATGTGCGCCGCGTCTACCTGGGTGACAATTTCCGAATTTCGTGATTCCGGCGTCAGAGGTTTTTCGCCGAAAATTGGACTCAGATCATTGACACTTTGCCCCTCTGATCCTCAAATAACAGCTATGACATTTCTGCCAATCCCTGCGCTTTTCCGGGCGGCCTTGTTGAAAAGGCCCGGTCGGACGCAAGGTTCGGGAATGTCGAAATCCAGCATTCGGACCTGATAAAAAACGGGGTGCTTTCACGCCCGCCCGGTCCGACATGTCATCGAAAAGGAGACAGGATGCGCTATCAAATCACTGGAAAACACATCGACATCGGAGCAGCCCTTCAAACCCATGTCAAAGACGAACTGGGCGCCGTGGTCAGCAAATATGCCGAGCGCCCGACCGATGCGAACATCATTTTCTCCAAAAGCGCACATGAATTCGTTTGCGAGGCCACGGTCCACCTGTCGACCGGGCTGACCGCTCAGGCCAAGGCCCACGCCACCGAAATCTATGCGGCGTTCGACGATTGCAGCGCCAAGATGGAAAAGCAGCTGCGCCGCTACAAGCGCCGCCTGAAGGACCATCACCGGGATCGAACAGAACCGGTTGAACTCTTCGGCGCGTCCTCTTATATCCTCGCGCCAGAAGTGGAAGCCGCAGAGGCGGAGCCCGACACACTCCAACCTGTGATCGTCGCCGAGATGGAAACCAAGATCCAGTCTCTCAGCGTTGGCGAAGCGGTCATGCAGATGGAGCTGGCGGGGGCACCGATCCTGGTTTTCAAGAACGAGGGAAAAGACGGGCTGAATGTCGTGTATCGCCGGGATGACGGCAATATCGGCTGGATCGACCCGCAGATGTAAAAGGTGGGGTGCCTGCACCCCATCCGGAGAAACAGGCGAAATGGACCTTTCAACGATCCTCAAGTCAGAGGCGGTCAGGGTTGTGACCTCCGCTTCCAGCAAGAAGCGTTTGCTTCAGGAATTCGGCGATCTTGCCGCGTCGGCCTATGGGCTGGAAGCGTCGCGGGTTGTCGAAGCTCTGCAAGAGCGCGAGAATCTGGGTCCGACGGGAGTGGGCCACGGTGTGGCCCTCCCCCACGCCCGCCTGGCCAAGATCGACAGTGTCCTGGGCGCCTTTGTTCTTTTGGAAAAGCCTGTAGATTTCAATGCTGTAGATCGTCAGCCCGTGGATATCGCATTCGCGCTCTTCGCACCTGAAGAGGCTGGTGTCGAACATCTCAAGGCCCTGGCGCAAGTGTCGCGCCGCCTGCGTGAACCGTCAATCTGCACCAAGCTGCGCGCAAATCCGGATTCCGCCACTCTGTTCACAATCCTTACCGAATCCGACAAGGTTCAGGCGGCATAACAATTCCGATCGTCATGGTTGTTTCCAGCGGTCGAAACCAAAGACCCAGTAGTCGCGCTGATAGATGTCACTTATCAGCGACTCGATATCGTCATCGTAAATATCCTCCAGCGCAAAGGGGTGCCCGGCCTGGATTGGCGCCGGATCAGGCGCGTCCAAGCGGCCGATCTGCATGGCCAATGCGGGGAGATAGCTTTGCATCTCGTCCTCGCGGATGATCATGTCGGGCAAGGCCAGTTCTCCGAAACCCCGGATGGCCCCCGATTGGCTGGCCCAGTGTGCGTCTTGCCGCAAGCTGGTCTGCCCGGCCAGATTCGCCTTCACGAACTCCAGAAACCCGACAAATGCGGCGCGATGTGCCGCCCTGTCGTAATCGAGACCGGGGCCATCCTTGGGCAGTGGCACCTTGTAGACTTTGCGCAAAGTGTTTCGGATCTGACGATAGCTGCCCTCGCCCGAAGACAAGATCCGCTCGCAAAACGCATGATGGGCCCGAAGCGCGGGATGGCGGATCACGGTAAAGCTGCGATGGCCCCCGTGGCCACGTTTCCACTGCCGCAGCGCCTTTTGATTGAACCTGGTCAGCAGGGCGTCCTCGGGCACGTCATCCAATGCCGCCAGCCACGTCATGACCTCCTGTTCCGGCCCGGACCGGACCGGCAAATACATCAGCGGCGCAACGGCGGCGGCGACATAGCTGGGCACCACCGCCCCGCGCCGCGGCTCAAAATTCGGGGTACGGGACAGGTTGAACCGGTCAAGTTCGGCCAACGCCCCCGATATTTCCCCAAAGTTGGACACCTTTTCAGATAGCGGGCTGGGGTTCTGCCGTTTCAGTGACGTGTCCAGCGCCTCCAGACGGTCCTCGACACCCAGATAGCTGGCCAGCCCGTTCATCACCTGAACGTCCTGCAAATCCTCATAGGCCACGTAAAACGCCGTTTGCCCGCCACGTTGCAGCGCCTTCATCAACGTGACCTGGAAATCCTGCAACTCTTCGACATGGCGTTTGAATTCCACACCGTCGAACCGAACCTTGCTGTCCTTGCGGCGGCGCACGTCGGTCAATTTCCACTGTCCGGTGGCCTGCGCAATCTTCCAGGAAACATAACTGTCCAGCGGGTTGCGCGTCAGCACGATCTTGGCACAGCGCGGATCGTTCAGACACGCATCCAGCACGCGCGGATCATGGTCATGGAAAAACCGGAACCCGGACAGGACACCGGGCTCGTCCCGGATGGCCTGCAACAAACGTAGCGGATCCGCGCTGCGCTGTTCCAGCGTAACGCCCAGGATCTCGTCGCGATTCGGGTAGCCGATGAAATGCGGGTTGAACGCCTCGCCATGGCAGGACAGGCCCGCAAACGCGTTCAGATTGGTTTCAAGAAAATTCGAACCGGTTCGCATTTCGGCAAACACGATGAAATAGTCAAACTTGCTCGACATTGATCCCTACTGCACCAGATACGGTTTGCGTGGCGGCTTCTTGGGTTCTGCTTCGGGCGGGTCCACGGGAAAATCGCCCATCAGATAGGGGTGCATCCCCTGGTTCTTGAGGTTTTGCAGAAACTGGCCGAAACCGGCCAGATCGGTCATGCGGGGCGCCTCGGCCAGCCGCCGCGGCGCGCCCGGCCCGATCTCGTCAATGATGGCCTGCAACGGCTCCATTGGCGCCTCGATGAACTCGGCCATTGTCCAGATGCGCACCCGTGCCTTGGCGTAGGGCGAGCGCAGCGCCCATAACTGTTCGTTTTCCAGCTTTTGCAGCCGCGCCGCCTCTTTACGGATATCGGCGAAATTCCGGTTCGATTTGAACAGGGGAATTGCCCAGGCGCCGCTGATCATGGAAATTTGCGCATTTGGGTCCTTGGCAATGAACCAGATCGGCGTGCCAATGTCGCGTGGGCCCACCTGGAAACATTGCCGTTCACCGCGTGTGTTCCAGATCAGGTTCGTCAGAAACGCGATGGAATTGTAATCGCGCAGTTTGGGGGAATCGCTGAGCGCGCCGTTGATCACCTTTTGCCCATCGGCAAACTCGGCGCGCTCGGGCGCAAAAACATGGCCATGCACCTGCGCGCCTGTGGTCCTGCCAAGCCAGGATTCGAAATCCTCGAAAAGTTCGGCGAATCCGTGAAACACCGAATAGCGGCCAAAGGTCATGCCGTTTTCCCACCCCTCGTTGGGAAAGCGGCTTTGCATGTAAAGCCCGGTTCGCCCCTTGGTCCGCCGCTCGACCGCCTTGGCAAAAATACGGTCGATCTTGGACGGGCTCGGCTCGCTCATCTTGATGGCGCCTTCGGGATCCCGCAGGAATCCTTCGTAAAGGCGGTTGGCCCTGGGCCATATCTTGCGCGCGACAAAGCAATCGGATCGCCGCAACAATTGCAGGTGATCGTCGTAGAAGATATGCGGCTTGCCCTGGAAATCGAACTTTGACAGGGTCAGGGACCGGCTCTCGATATTGGTGGAATACAGCCGTGCCAGTGTCTGGAAATAGCTTTCATCCGGGATCCAGACCCGCTTGAAATATGTGTCGAACGTATTGCGTTCCGGGTCTTCAAGAATGGCGGACAGGGTTTGGCGCGTCAGGCACCACCATTGGCTGCCCATATGCGGAACGATCCCATAGGGAATCTTGCGCTTGATCCGCAGAAACCGCTGAATATCCACCCATTTGTCGAACAGATAGCGCTGTTTGCGCCAGGAAAACGGAAAATGCAGCGTGAACCTTTCGTGATCCAGCCCGCCCACTGTCCAGGGCACATCCGCCGTGGTGGCGCTTTCGATGAAATCGGTGCGCGGCCGCGCGGCCAGGTAATCCTTCAACTCCTGCACCGGGCGCAGCGGCAGGCAGGATCCTGATGACAGGTAGACATGCCGCACTTTCGGAAATTCGGTCAGCATCAGCTCGGCGGCCGATTGCGCCGCCGCCACCAGCCCCCAGTTTCCCCATTCACATCGGTGCCGCTTGCAGAACCGCACATCCGGCTCGTCCCCCAACGCCTTGACGAACCGCTTGTAGATCCGCGGTTTCACACCCGCATCCACATGGATCACCACAGGGCAGCCATATTTCGTCCAATGACGCGCCACCTGCTCGGCCCGGTCAAAGGCGGTGTGCACCAGCATGAGAATCCCCACGCTCATGCCCAGTTCCCCTTGGACATCAGGCCCAGAATCTCAAGCTGGCGCCAGTTGATGTATTTCTCCGACCATTTGCACCACAGTTCGGGATTGTCGCGCAGCCTTTTGGCATAGGCCAGGTATTCGACGCTGGCGGCATAATGCTGTTTGCGCTCCAGCTCCTCTTCCGCCTTGGCGGTGAACGTGTCCAGAAACTTGGTGTGCAACAGCAGCCCGGACGCCTTCTCGCCGCCCCATTCGTCATACACCTGGTTCAGTCCGCGCGGCAAAAGCATGTGGGTCGAGCTGACATAGGCATAACGCCGGTTCCATTTCACCAGCGGCACCTTGTTCAGCGCCGGGGCCAGTTCCGGGTTCTCCGGGAAAAACACCCGCGACCGCGGGCCACCCTGTATCCACAGATTTCCGTAATCCGGGTTCTTGGACATGCTGTAATTGCCGGCGTCAAACCAACAGGCAATGTCCAGCGGGTCCTGACCGGCGCGGTAGGGCTGTTCCGTGATCGGTCCGCGCGGGTACATGTCCAGAAGCATCGCGCTGAAGGACTTGATCGAGCTGGCATCCAGCCAGTCGGTCAGCGCCGTGATCGGCCGTGTATCGCAAAAGGGGTAGATGAAGAATTCGTCGGGATCGACCACAAGGCACCAATGCTCGTGCCCATAGCGCAATTGCAGCCAGTTCAGCCAATCCACCCCGAACCGCGATTTCTTGTAGGAATGCCGTGTGTGCCACAATGATACATCCGGCTGCTCGGCCAGGTACTCCATCGCGCCATCGGTGCTGTCATTGTCCACCATCAGGAAATGATTCACACCTTTGTCCCGATAGTATTCCAGGAAATAGGGCAGGCGGATCTGTTCGTTGCGTTGGGTGGAAAACACCAGAAGATCGTTGGGTTTGATCTGGTGGGTGCGGTCGACAATGCTGCGCAATTCGCGGCGCTTGCGAATGGCGCGGACCAGCCGCGCCCGTCGCCTAATACGGAGCCGATATGATTGCCAGACGCCCAACCTGTTTCCTTCACCTACACTCTGCCGTGCGACAAGCCGGCTTGCGGGCTATCACGTCACCCTTAAGACCGCGTTGAAATGCGCCCGCCAGCTTGGCGCGCTGTATTCCTTGTCGGTCTGTCCGCCCCGGCCTTCTGGTGGCGGGTGGTTCCAAACCAAAGACAGAACGGCCTTTTCCCATGAATAACTATCTGTCACGTCTGCGTAAATGGGATAATCCTCCAGAATTTCGCGCAAGACGGGCAAATCGTTGGCGATCACCGGCACCCCAAGCACCGCCGCCTCTGCCGGCGGCAGACCAAAACCTTCCGCGAGGCTGGGGAACAGAAGAGCACGCGCGCCGCGCAAAAGGCCAAACAACGCGCCGTCCCCAAGATCGTTGAACTCGTGGATCACGCGCCCCTTCAGCGGCGACCTGTCCAGCCGCGCCAACAGGTCTTCCACCATCCAGCCGCGCCGCCCGCAGATCACCAGATGCGGCATGTCCGTCGGATCTTGTCGGGCCGCCAGTTGTTCCCAAACATCCAGCAAGAGCCCGATATTCTTGCGCGGTTCGATCGTTCCGAGACACAGAAAGTAGGGATCCGGCACGACTGGCGCGGCCTGATTGTTGCCGTTTTGGAAAAAATCCACGTCCACGCCCAGATGCGCCACCCGGATTGGCAAATGCGCCCCGATGCCGGCGAAGTGCCGGATCAAAGAGTCCCGGGATGCGTTGGAATTCGTCAGGATCAGATCGCCGTGGTCCGCTGCTGCCTGCATGTATCCGGCAAATCTCTGTACCGATTGCGGTGTCTGGAATTCGGGGTGGTCCAGCGGAATTGCATCATGCAGGAACAGCGTGACCCTGGCGTTTCGGACCTGCTTGATGGCGTGCAGTTTGGTTGCGGAAAAATTGGCCTGATCCACATTGATATACACGATGCCCGGCGGCAGGCGCCGTGCCAGCATCTGCCCCAGCCGCGATGGAATTGCCCGCGCAATGCTGTGCCGGCGCAATTCCGCCTCGGTCACGCGCCGTGTGTCCCCCCTTTGCCGCAACAGCCGCGACACAAGATCAGGTGCGCCCCAACGGATACGTCCCTCCAGGCGCGCCAGAATACCCGCGACCCCGTCCTGATCCAGAAGCACATAGCCCAACCTTGTGCGCGCCAGCCCAAAACATGGCTCGGGCGCATCGCACAACGCCTTGAGATAGGCCAGGCAAACCCGGTCCACCCCGGACGGGCGCCTGCCGTAGACACTCAACGCCCGCGTCAGCTCGAACAGGCGCGCGGGGGGATTACGTGTCGTAATGGCCGTTTTGGTGCCATCGCCAGGCATCTGCAATCATAAGGTCCAGGGTAGAGCGTTTCGGCACCCAGCCTAATTCTTTCTCGGCACGTGTCGAGCCTGAAACCAGCCTGGTGCGATTCCCTGGCCGCGTGCCCCGATACGTCCGGTTCCCCTGCGCAGGATCGCGTCGAGAACGTGCCCTTTTTGTCCTGACCTATTGCGCAACCCCACGGATCGCGATCACTTCATTGAGGTAGGCGGTCAGTTCTTTGCGCAAGTCATCGCGCCCCAGCCCGAAGGCCACGGTTGCCTGAAGGAAACCAGCCTTTGAACCACAGTCATAGCGTTCACCGGCAAAGCGATAGCCAAACACATTTCGGCCTTGATGGATTTCTGCGGCGATCGCGTCTGTCAGTTGAATCTCGCCGCTTGCGCCGGATTTCTGATTGCGCAGGTTTCGCAGAACCGACGGCGCCAAAATGTAGCGCCCGATGACAGCCAACCTGGATGGTGCGCTTCCCGGAGAGGGTTTTTCCACCATTCCATTCACCGAGACCAGTGGCCCAATGGTGTCCTCTACGTCAAGTATCCCATAAGAGGCTGCCTGATCAGGCGCAACTTCCATGGTGGCCACCATGCTTCCGCCAGTGTCCGCATATGCATCGACCATCTGCCTGAGACATCCCGGTTCACCCGCGATCACGTCATCGGGCAGGATAACCGCAAATGGTTCGTTCGCGATCAGCCGGTGCGCACACCAGACAGCATGGCCCAGGCCCAGCGCCTTGTGCTGACGGATATAGGCAATGGCGCCACTGTCCATGTTGGTTTGCCTCAGGGTGTGAAGGAGATCATCCTTGCCTTTCTTGCGCAACTCGCGTTCCAGTTCGGGCGCATGGTCAAAGTAATTCTCCAGCGCACTCTTCCCTCGGGATGTCACAAAGATGAATTCCTTGATCCCGGCCTCTCTGGCCTCGTCGATGGCGTACTGGATCAAGGGGCGATCCACCAACGTCATGATTTCCTTGGGTACGGATTTTGTCGCTGGCAGAAACCGTGTCCCAAGCCCGGCCACGGGAAAAATCGCCTTAGTAACCTGTGTCCGCATAGAATCCCTGCTTTCGCGTCATGACCAATCCCCGGGATAGCCGCCCAGAATCGACGCACTCGCCATCATGCTCGACTTCCCGAGCACTGCGAACGTCTCAACCGCGATGGTGCTCCAAAACGGCCTGTCATTCGTCCCGGCGACGCAGATTGAAACGGCGCAGCACCCGGTCAGAATACATTGTTGATCGCGAACAGCGAGCCAAGCAGGGCGATCAGCGCCTGCGCGGGCTTCACGGCGGATTCCGTGGCCATCACGACATCACTCGGGTTCACATAGAAATTGCGCGCGCCGAACAAACCTTCGGGCGAAGACAGGTCGAACGAAAAGACCACGTATTGGGTGGGTGGCCCCGATCCGTCGCTTCGGATGGCCGAGTTCGGATACTGGCGCAGCAACAAAAGCCCCTGGGGGTTCGCGCGGGCGTCCTGAAGACCGCCCAAGATAGAAACCGCCTCAAGAGCGGTGATCGTGTCTTGGTGGAAATAGACCTGTTTTTCGGTTTCAGTAGCCCCCAAGGCGACGAAATACCTGTCGTCTTCATCGACGATGATCTGGTCGCCGCCCCTGACAATCACGTTTTTCCCGGGATCCTTGAGAAGAGTCCGCGCGGGAATTTCGTAGCTTTGCCCGTCACGCATCAGGCGGACGACCGGATTCTCGATCGACGGAGATATCCCGCCCCCGGCCGCGAGTATGGAAAGAATGGACGTATTCCGATTGACCAGCGCGATGGGGCCGGGACTGGCGACGCCAGAGACCAGATCAACCGAATTGCGGGCGCCAGACGAGACTTCGACCTGCGCCTGCGCCGAAGGCGCGATAGGGGCCAGTTTACTTTGGATTGTCGCGCGGGCCTGTTCCGGCGTAAGCCCGCCGACAGACACCTCATCTACATAGGGTACGAAAATCGTTCCGGATGTTGTCACTTCGACAGGCCGAACCTGCACCTTGCGATCTTGAGGTGGCAAAAGCAGAGAGTTTTCCTGATTGTCCCAAACGGTCAGGGTGATCATATCGCCGGGCCGGATCAACCGCGATTCAGGGCCAGGAACGCGATTGAACCATTGATAATGCCCGTGCCACCCCGACGACGGCCACGCCTGAATCTTGGCAACGGAAGATTGCGTCACCTGCTCCACCGTTACATCATCGGGAACATTGTTTTTCCCGGTGATTTCCGATTTCGTGGGCGCGCCGCGCGGCAGCGAACACGCGGCAACGAAAATCAACATCCCCAAAGCTAGGATCGACCAGGATCTGCCGCGCATTTTCTTGCCTTCTTGTTCGTCGGGACACTTCTATCGCCAAGACGAGTCGCCGGACAACCCATTGTTCAATGTTATTGGACAGTTTGTCCGATGCGTTGCGTATTTCCCCACAATACCGGCTGACACCGATCCTCCCGAGAGTTTGCGCCGGTTTTGTCGGCGGAAATACCCTTATCTCAGGCGCCGCCCGGTCCCTGGCGTGGCGAGAATATGCTCGATTCTTGGTGAGGTTCACGAATCCTTAATGATCGTCTGTATTTAGTCGCGAAACGGTGATATACCTTTTCGGGGCGGGCAACCGATAATCTATTGATCGACGATTGATACAGGCAAAGAATTTTTCAGCGCTCTGGCAAAAGATCGGCCGGGAATAATGAAGATGCTTTACAAACTTGTCACCTCGATGAGTCGAGCCCGGAAAGGCAATATCCTTCTTGGAATGGATTTGCTCTGGGTGGTTGTCGCTCTTGCGGGGGCGCAGGCCCTTGCCCGAAACGGGTCTGTTTCGATTGGCGAACTGTGGGCAACCTCCTGGTATCTGGTGATGTTTCTGCCCCTCAGTGCCGGCGTGATTCATTTCCTCGGGCTGCACCGGATCAAGCTGAATGCTTACGGAATGGGTGATATCGTCAACACGATGACACTGGCGGCGCTGCTTTGTGCTGTGGGTGTTCTGGTGAATCTGACGTTTGGATTCACGCCGCAAATTCCGAACGCCACGCTCGTATCCTTCAGCCTGTTGTTCTCTGTCCTGTCTATTTGCGGGCGCATCTTGCTACGCAGGATCGTGCTGCGAATCTATTCCGGTGGCCGCGAACGCAAGCGGGTTCTGATCTATGGGGCCGGTCAGACCGGGCAGCAGCTTGCCGCCGCGTTGCAGACGGATGACGAGTTTGAAGTGGCCTGTTTTGTCGATGACAATATTGCATTGCACAAGCTGACGGTTTCCGGGCAACGGGTGCATGATCCCAAGGACATTGGCATGCTTGTGCGTCGCATCGGGATCGACCGGATCGTTCTGGCCATGCCGTCCGCGGATCAGGCCGTGCGCGTCAAGCTGGCCAAGAAGTTGGCAAATCTCGGGTGCGAGGTGCTGGCCCTGCCGTCATTTGCCGATATGGTTCTGCGCGGAGAGGAAGCCACACGAATCGCCCCGGTCGAACTCACCAGTTTGCTGGGGCGGGATGCGCTTGAGGCGGATCTGCCCGCCGCAAGCCATGCCTACCAGGATCAGCGTATCCTGGTGACGGGCGCTGGCGGGTCAATCGGATCTGAACTGTGCCGCCAGCTTCTGGAATGCCATCCGTCCGAGCTGGTCCTGCTGGAGCATTGCGAATTCGCGCTTTACAAGACCATGCGCGAGCTGGAGGGGGTGCCGGGCAACACGCGGCTGGTTCCGGTCCTTGGGTCTGTTACGCAGCCAGACGTGGTGCGCGCCACGCTCAATGCCAACAACATTGATGTCGTGTTTCACGCGGCGGCCTACAAACACGTCAATATTGTCGAATCCAACTGTTTCGAGGGCGCCCGTAACAACGTCTTTGGCACACGGATCGTGGCCGAAGAATCGATCCGCGCCGGTGTGAACCGGTTTATCCTTGTATCCACGGACAAGGCGGTGCGCCCGACATCCATGATGGGTTGCACAAAGCGTATGGCGGAACTGGTGGTTCAGGACTTGGCAACGCGCAGCCAGACCACCAAATTGTCGATGGTACGCTTTGGCAATGTTCTGGGCTCGTCCGGTTCTGTGATCCCCCTGTTCGAAGAGCAGATCCGCAATGGTGGTCCGGTAACAGTGACCGACCCGGAAGTGACCCGTTTTTTCATGACGGTGTCCGAGGCGGTGCGCCTTGTGCTTCTGGCGGGAAGTTTTTCGCGCGGCGGGGATGTGTTTGTGCTGGATATGGGCAAGCCCGTTTCCATTCTGTCCGTGGCGCAGAAGATGATCATGGCCGCCGGGTACTCGCTGCGCGACGAAAACAATCCGAATGGCGATGTCGCGATCCTGTTTACCGGGCTGAAGCCCGGCGAGAAAATGCACGAGGAGCTTTTGATCGGCACCGACATGCTGACCACACCCCATCCCAAGATCTTGCGCGCCCAGGAACATTATTGGTCCGAACTTGAGATGGCGAACGCGGTTCAGGATCTGCGCCGGTCCATTGACACGCGCGATTCCGATCTGTTGCGCGCAACGATGCGCAGGTGGGTGGAAGCGCCGGAAAGCGATCCGCAAACCCTCACGGTGGTCGGAGAGGGCTGAAACCTCTCACCTTGGTTTTCAGGCGCCGTAATACTCCCGGTACCAGCTGACAAACGCCCGGACACCCGTATCAACAGACGTGGACGGGCGCGCACCCGTCAGTTCATGCAGCAACTCCGCCGCCGCCCAGGTCGCGGGCACGTCGCCCGGCTGCATCGGCATATAGTTCTTTTTCGCCTCTGTACCGATAGCGTGCTCGATGGCTTTCACAAAATCCATCAACTGCACTGCCTGGCCATTGCCGATATTCACCACCCGCCACGGCGCGACCGTGCTCAGGCTGTCATGTTCGGAAATGTCGCAGGCGTTCTCCGGTTTCGGCGGCACCGCCCCGATCAGGTCCGCGATCCCCGACACAAGATCGTCGATAAAGGTGAAATCCCGGCGCATGTCGCCATGGTTGTAGATGTCGATCGGCTGGCCTTCCAGAATGGCCTTGGTGAATTTGAAGAGCGCCATGTCTGGCCGCCCCCACGGGCCATAGACGGTAAAGAACCGGAACATGGTGATCGGCAGGTCATACAGATGCGCATAGGAATGTGCCATCGCCTCGTTGGCCTTCTTGGTCGCCGCATAGAATGACATCTGCGTGTCGGCCTTGTCGGTCTCGCCATAGGGCATCGCGGTATTCGCGCCATAGACCGAACTGGTCGAGGCCAGCAGCATATGATCCGGCGGAAAGGCGCGCGCGGCCTCCAGCAAATCGAAGGTGCCGATCAGATTTGAATCGACATAAGAGCGCGGCGCGTCGATGGAGTGGCGCACCCCGGCCTGCGCGGCCAGATGGATCACCACATCCGGGCGATGTTCTTCGAATAGCTGCATCAGCAGGTCCGGCGCCTCCAGACGCCCGATCACCGCTTGGAACCCCGCATTCTGTAACAGGATCGCATGGCGCCGTTCTTTCAGCGCCACGTCGTAGTAATCGGTCATGGCATCCAGCCCAATGACACGCCAGCCATCCGCCAACAGACGTTTCGCGGTGTGAAATCCGATAAATCCGGCAGACCCGGTAACAAGCGCGGTGCGCTGTGGCATGTCGATATCCTCGTGCGAACTGGCGCGCTATTGATCCCCCAGCAAGCGCTGATCCGCAACCCGCCGAATCTCCGAATCCAGTCGTTTTGCAAAGCGATGCCATGACAAAAGCGGCTGGCTGCGCTCGGACCGGCCAAACAGCCCGCCAGATTGCTCCCAGTACCCGGCCGGATCATAGCGTATGCGGTGATAAAGCGCCGAGGGGCTGAACAGGAACAGCGAAGGCACCTTTCCGTTCGCGGCCAGTTGCGCGGCCTGCCTGCGCTTTGCGCGCCGTTGCCAGGACCGGCCTGACAGGATCACCCCCGGCCCGTTTCGCCCCGCGTCAAACCGGTGAAAACCATCTGCCGCGCGCGCAATGGTCGGCAGAGTTCCATATTCGCGGGCCTGCCCTTTGGCATAGCCCCGCTCCAGCCCGCGCATCAGGCGCGCCACATCGCCGGGCATCGCGTCCCCGCGTATCATATGGCGCAAAAGGCGCTGGCGCTGATCCTTTCGAAAGGCCCGCCAAACCGCGGCGTGCTCGGGTTCCGGGCAATGTTTGCGCAGGAACACGGCCATGCTGGCCCCGATTTCACTCAGGTCGCGCGGCACACGGGCGGTGGTGCGCTGGGCATTTGCCAGATACCCGTGATGTACCTCGGCAAGCGGCACGATCGCCGTTGCCCGGTCCGCGCTGGCCAGACGCAGGTTCAGATCGGTTTCGTCCAGAAAATACCGGAAGGCCGGATCGAACCCGCCCATATCCGCCAACAGATCCCGCCGCACCGCCATGTTGGTGCCTTCCGTCTTGATCGCACGCCGTGGGCCGGGGTGCAGCACAACCGGGGTGCGCCCGTCCAGAGCCAGGGGCGTGGTCTGCGCCCTATGGTCGACGCTTTGCGCGCCCCATTGAAGCGAAATTCCGTTGCGGCCCCGCACATATCCCCCTGCCGCCGCAACTTCGGGGTCATCGAACGCGGCCATCAGATGAAACAGCCAGCCGGGTTCGGGCACCGCATCATCATCGACAAAGGCCACCACTTCGCCGGCAGAGTTTGCAATCCCAAGGTTGCGCGCCGCCGAGATATTGGCCTGATCAAACGGCACGATCTTGATCTGGTCGTCAAAGGGCAGATCGCCAATTGCCGCCACGCCGCCGGGGTCGGCAACCACAACCACCTCGAACTGAGCATAGGCAAGCTGCGCCACCCCGGTCAGACAGCGTTTCAGGGCCTCCGGGCGACCCCGGCTTACCACCACCACGCTGACCGGGGTGGCGCTCATGGCGTGCCCATCTCGGCCATCATCGCCTCGATCCGGGGCACGTCTTCGGGGTTGTTCAACTCCCAGAACTGCCGCCCTTTTGCCTGGACCTCGACACACAGAACCTGCCGTCCATGTTCCATGAACCGCAGCTGTTCCAGCCCCTCCAGCTGTTCCAGCGGCCCGCTCTCCCAACGCGGATAGGCGCCCAGCGCCGACGGGCGGTAGGCATAAACGCCGACATGATGAAACACCGGCGTGTCGTCACCGTCCGCATAGGTTTTGGAGGTGAACGGCACCACCTCCTTGGAGAAATACAGCGCATGGCGATCCTTGGTGAAAACAGCGGTGGTGCCGCCCACGCGCCCCGCCCTGCGGTCTTCCAGAAATCCGTTCAGCGCCCGCCCGTCGCAGCGCAATACCGGCGTGGCCACCTCGGCCATCGGATCTCCCTGCAACCCTGTCACCAGATCCTCGACAAACCATGCCGGCGTCAGCGGCGCGTCGCCCTGCAAATTGACCACGATGTCATACCCGCCGCCCAGAACGTCAAAGGCCTCCGCGCAGCGTTCGGTGCCGTTCCGGCAGGCCGAAGAGGTCATCACCACCTCGGCCCCGAACGCCTGCGCCGCGTCCCGGATCCGATCGTCATCCGTCGCCACAACCACCCGATCCACACCCTGCACGGCACGGGCCGCTTCCCAGCTTCGCTGAACCAGGCTCTTGGACAGGCCGGTCGCGCCCTTCAATTCCGCAAGCGGTTTGCCGGGATAGCGCGTCGATTCATAGCGCGCGGGGATGACGATCAGAACCGGCATCAGGCGGTTTTCAGGTTCACGCCCGGCGCATAGGCGATGAAATAGGGGTTGGCGAAATCTTCCTTGCCATAGGTCAGCGGAGAATGGTCGTCAAACCGCACCACCTGACCGCCCGCGCCCAGCAAAACCGCGTGGCCCGCCGCCGTGTCCCACTCCATCGTGCGGCCGACACGCGGATACAGATCCGCCTCGCCCGTCGCCACCAGGCAGAATTTCAGGGACGATCCCGCGCTCTTGAAATCGGCAACCGCGTATTTCGCGATATAGTCCTTGGTCTCGTCGGTCAGGTGCGACTTGGAGGCCACCACCAAAAGCGCGCCATTATCCGATTTCGCCACATTCATCGGGGTGACATCGCCGATGGTATCCAGCGCAAAGGAACCGGTTTCCTCGACCGATTGCCCATCCGCCTGGGTAAAGAACATGCGGTTCTTGGCGGGCGCATATACCACGCCGCGCTGTGGAACACCGTTTTCCACATAGGCGATGTTCACCGTGAAATCGCCGCGCCGGTGGATGAATTCCTTGGTGCCGTCCAGCGGATCGACGATCAGAAATGTCTCGCCCCTGGCGGTATGGCTCTCGGCCTGCTCTTCCGTCACCAGCATCACATCGGGGAACGCGGCGCGCAGGCCGGCGGAAATGATCGCATCCGCGGCTTCGTCCGCAGCCGTCACCGGGCTGTCATCGGATTTGACCTTTACGTCAAAATCGTCGGCATTGTAAATTTCCATGATCTTGTCACCGGCTTCGATCGCCAGCTTGCGAATGACGGGAATCAATGTGTCATAGTTCAAATGTCGTCTCCTGGTCGGGCTTTAGTTGAATTGAGCCTATGCGCCCCTTATGATGACATGGTAAGGGAACGGCAAGAATTCCCTGACATAACTGCGACAATCCGCGGACGGCAGAGGCAATGTTTCAACAATCGGTCCCCAGAACAAACCTGGAATCGGCAATCAACATTGCCGAACTTGTCTATCATGCCATCGTCCGAAACGTCCGAAAAACCCACGGCAATGCCGTGATGTCGATCCTTGTGAACATGCTTCAGTCGTTCATTTTCGTGATTGCCTTTTACGTCATGTTCTCTGTTCTTGGTCTGCGCAGTGCCGCGTTGCGGGGCGATTTCCTGCTGTACCTGATGTCCGGAATCTTCCTTTTCATGACCCACACCAAGACCATGGGCGCGGTTGTCGGGGCAGAGGGGCCAGCGTCGCCGATGATGAAACACGCGCCGATGAACACGGTCATCTCGATCCTGTCGGCGGCGCTGGGCACACTGTATATTCAGGTGCTTTCCCTGTTTACGATACTTTTCATCTATCATGCGGCATTCACTCCGATCACGATCGAAGATCCGATCGGCGCCTTCGGGATGCTGTTGCTGGCCTGGTTCGCCGGGGCGGCGATTGGCATGGTTTTCCTGGCGCTCAAGCCGTGGTTTCCCACGTTTGTCAGCATTGCCAGCACGGTTTATGCGCGGGCCAACATGATTGCCTCGGGCAAGATGTTCGTCGCCAATACCCTGCCCACCTTCATGCTGAAGATGTTCGACTGGAACCCGCTGTTTCACACGATTGATCAGTCACGGGGTTTCATTTTCATCAACTATTATCCGCGCAACAGTTCCATCACCTATCCTCTGGTGCTTGGCCTGATCTTTCTCATGCTGGGCCTGATGGGGGATTTTTATACCCGCAAGCACGCCTCACTCAGCTGGGGCGCCAAACGATGATCCGGGCCGTTCCGGCCCTTTGCCTGCCCGCCTGAGAGGCTGTTGCGCGATCAGTCCGGGCTGACCACGCGCAACGTGACATTGATCCGTCCGCCATCCGGCAACAGGCGGGATGCGCCAAATCGAATACGATCCACACCGTGAAAGGCCAGCCGGGCATCGCCCTGCATGACCACGACATCCCCCGAGTTCAGCCAAAGCGATTCCGTCTTGCCGCCCCGCGCGGGCCCGCCCATACGAAACAGCCCGTCATCCCCCAACGAAACAGACACCACCGGCCAGCTGAAATCGCCCTCGTCCCGGTCCTGGTGCAGCCCCATCCGGGCGCCTTCGCCATAATAATTCACCAGACAGCAATCCGGTGGTCGCGCCAGCCCGGTTACGTCCCGCCACAGGCGCAGGATGCGGTCGGGGATCGCGGGCCAGGCCTCGCCACCGGGCTGCAACAGCTCGTAGCGATAGCCGCGCCGGTCGGAAACCCAGCCCACACGCCCGGCACTGGTCATACGCACGCTCATCCGCTTGCCGCCGCGCGTCACAGGGGCCCGCATCGGTGCGGCCCGCGCCACGGTCCGCAAATCCTCCACCAGGGCGGCCTGCGCGGCCGCATCCAGAAAGCCTTTGAAAACCGCGAATCCCCGGATCATGATCGGCGTTTGCATGGCGTTTCAGGCTCCCTGGTGAAATGAGTCAAAAAATGCCTGTAATTGCATGTAATCGTACCCTCGTGGCGCTTGCACGGAGTTTTTGACCTCCCTATATACCCTCCGAAGCGCAGGCACCCGGCAGGGTGTTTGCAAACCGGTTCGGGGCACGGATGCCATAACGGGTCCGGACCCGAAGAAATCGCCTTAATTGAGAAGGGATCGAAAATGAGCAAAGTGATCGGTATCGACCTCGGTACAACGAACTCTTGTGTGGCCATCATGGATGGTTCGCAGCCCAAGGTGATCGAGAACTCGGAAGGTGCACGCACCACACCCTCGATCGTGGCTTTCACGGATGACGAGCGCCTTGTCGGCCAGCCGGCGAAACGCCAGGCCGTCACCAACCCCGAAAACACCATCTTTGGCGTCAAGCGTCTGATTGGCCGCCGGTTCGACGATGCCGATCTGGCCAAGGACAAGAAGAACATGCCGTTCAACGTCATCAATGGCGGCAACGGCGATGCCTGGGTCGAAGCGCGCGGCGACAAATACAGCCCCTCTCAGATCTCGGCCTTCATTCTCGGCAAGATGAAAGAAACCGCCGAATCCTACCTTGGCGAAGAAGTGACGCAGGCCGTCATCACCGTCCCGGCCTATTTCAATGACGCTCAGCGTCAGGCCACCAAGGACGCTGGCAAGATCGCCGGCCTTGAAGTGCTGCGCATCATCAACGAACCGACAGCCGCCGCTCTGGCCTATGGTCTGGACAAGGAAAACACCCACACCATCGCGGTGTATGACCTTGGCGGCGGAACGTTCGACGTGACCATTCTGGAAATCGACGACGGCCTGTTCGAAGTGAAATCCACCAACGGCGACACGTTCCTGGGTGGCGAAGACTTTGACATGCGCATCGTCAATTACCTGGCCGACCAGTTCAAGAAAGAGCACAATGTCGACCTGACCAAGGACAAGATGGCCCTCCAGCGTCTGAAAGAGGCCGCCGAGAAAGCCAAGATCGAACTGTCCAGCAGCGCCCAGACCGAGATCAACCAGCCCTTCATCTCGATGGACCCGTCCTCGGGCACGCCGCTGCACATGGTTATCAAGCTGACCCGCGCGAAGCTGGAATCGCTGGTGGGCGATCTGATCAAGGCGTCGCTCAAGCCCTGCCAGGCCGCGCTGAAGGATGCGGGCCTGTCGGCCAACGAGATCGATGAGATCGTTCTGGTCGGCGGCATGACCCGTATGCCCAAAGTGATCGAAGAAGTGACCAAATTCTTCGGCAAGGAGCCCCACAAGGGCGTTAACCCGGACGAAGTGGTGGCCATGGGTGCCGCCATTCAGGCCGGTGTCCTGCAAGGCGACGTGAAAGACGTGGTCCTGCTTGACGTGACCCCGCTGTCGCTGGGCATCGAAACGCTGGGCGGCGTGTTCACCCGCCTGATCGACCGCAACACCACGATCCCGACCAAGAAGAGCCAGATTTTCTCGACCGCCGAAGACAACCAGAACGCCGTGACGATCCGCGTTTTCCAGGGCGAGCGTGAAATGGCGGCCGATAACAAGATCCTGGGTCAGTTCAACCTGGAAAACATCCCGCCCGCCCCGCGCGGCATGCCGCAGATCGAAGTGACCTTTGACATTGATGCCAACGGCATCGTGTCGGTTGGAGCCATGGACAAAGGCACCGGCAAGGAGCAGAAGATCACGATCCAGGCGTCGGGGGGGCTCTCGGACGAGGACATCGAAAAGATGGTCAAGGATGCCGAGGAGAATGCCGAGGCGGACAAGGCCCGCAAAGGTATGGTCGAGGCCCGCAACCAGGCCGAAAGCCTCATTCACTCGACCGAGAAGTCGCTGGAAGAGCATTCCGACAAGGTCGACCCGACAACCGTCGAGGCGATCGAGCTGGCCATCGCCGCGCTCAAGGATGATCTTGAAAAAGACGATATCGACGCCGACAAGATCCGCGCGGGCATCCAGAATGTGACCGAGGCCGCAATGAAGCTGGGCGAGGCCATCTACAAGGCTGCTCAGGACGAGGACGGCGGCGAACCGAACGCGGCAGATGCCGGTCCGGGCGACGACGATATTGTCGATGCCGATTTCGAGGATCTGGACGACGACAAGCGCGCGTAATGCGCGGGCGGAACTGAAAAGCGGGCCGGTCCGGTTGCCGGATCGGCCCTTTTCATTCCGGGCCAAAGGAGTAACCCATGGCAAAACGTGACTTCTACGAGGTGCTTGGCGTCAGCAAGGGGGCTTCCGCGGACGAGATCAAAAAGGCTTACCGTCGCAAGGCCAAGGACTTGCACCCGGACCGCAACGCCGACAACCCGGAAGCCGAGGCGCAGTTCAAGGAAGCCAACGAAGCCTACGAAATTCTCAAGGACGCCGAGAAAAAGGCGGCCTATGATCGCTTCGGTCACGCCGCATTCGAAGGTGGTATGGGCGGTGGCGGCCCTCGCGGTGGCCCCCAAGGCCAGGGCGACTTCGCCAGCGCCTTCTCGGACGTGTTTGACGATCTGTTTGGCGATTTCATGGGCGGTCGCGGCGGCGGTGGGCGTCAGCGGGCGGCGCGCGGGGCGGATCTGCGGTACAATTTGCGGGTCACGCTGGAAGACGCCTATGCCGGCATCCAGAAAACCATCAATGTCCCCGGCACGGTGCAATGTGAAAACTGTTCCGGTTCGGGCGCCGAAGGCGGGGCGGAACCCACCACCTGCCCCACATGCTCGGGCATGGGCAAGGTGCGTGCACAACAGGGTTTCTTCACTGTTGAACGCACTTGTCCCACCTGTTCGGGACTTGGTCAGATCATCAAGAATCCCTGCAAAAGCTGCGGCGGTCAGGGTCGAACCGAGAAAGACCGCGCGCTTAGCGTGAATATCCCGGCGGGCGTTGAAACCGGTACCCGCATTCGCCTTGCCGGTGAGGGTGAGGCCGGGATGCGTGGCGGTCCGTCAGGCGATCTCTACATCTTTATCGAGGTGGCCGCGCACAAAATCTTTGAACGCGAAGGCCCCAATCTCTATTGCCGTGTTCCGGTCAGCATGACCAAGGCGGCGCTGGGGGGTGACATAGAGGTGCCCACGATCGACGGTGGCCGCAGCCGGGTAAAAATCCCTGCCGGGTCTCAATCGGGCCGTCAGATGCGCCTGCGGGGCAAGGGCATGCCCGCGCTGCGCGGCGGCGGTGCCGGAGACATGATGATCGAACTGGCGGTGGAAACCCCGGTCAACCTGACCGGCCGCCAAAAAGAGCTTCTGCGCGAATTCGAGGATCTCTCGGAAGAGAACAATCCTGAAAGCAGCAGCTTTTTCAAATCGGTCAAAGGGTTCTGGGATTCGATGAAGGGCTGATCTTGCCGTAAGGCGGGCCTTGCCCGCCTTACGTGCCGTTTGCGGCAATCACTTCACGATCGGCGCGATCATGTACAGGGCCTGAAGGGCCAAACCAGGGCTCAGATTCGGAATGGCCTGGGCCAGTATCTGTTCCATCGCGCCCGTTGCGTACATCTCTGACAGGGCGCGATCCACAAGCACGCGAAAATCGCTGTCGCCCCGCGTCATGGCCAACCCCTGTTTTTCGATCGTCAGGATATCGCCCGACAGCTTGAATTTGTCGCGCATGGCACTTTTTGCATACAGGCCCGACAAAATGGCCTGATCCGCGAAATAGGCATCAATTGTGCCCTGTTCCATCGCCTTCATGCCATCGTCGTGGGATACGAACCGCTCTACCGTCGCGTTGACGTTGGCTGATTTCAGCGAGTTGTTCAGCGCCATTTCGGTCGTGGTGTCGCGTCGCACGCCCAGCCGCTTGCCCGCCAGATCCAGGAAATTTTCGGAAGCGCTCGCCGGAAGAATAAGCGCGGTTCCGTCTACATAGGTTGGGATGGAAAAATCAACCAACGCCCGCCGCTCCAGAGTGATCGTCGCGGCGCCACAATGAAGATCGATCTCGCCGCTGGCGACTTTCTCGAACCGGTTTTGCGCGTCAACCGGGACGAACTGCACGTTCAAATTCGCCAGCTTCAAGTGGTTGGCAATGGCCTGGGCCACCTGAACACAGACCAGCGGGGTAAAGCCCGCCGGCTCGCCCGATTCCAACTGATATGACATGGGCGCCGCATCCAGGCGGTATCCCAGGTTCAGTTCCCCGGTTTCTTTGATCCGCTCCAGGGTTTGGGCCGTGGCCGGAAAAGCAAGAGCAACCGTGGCGAGGGTTGCCAGAATCAAGATACGCATGAAATGTCCTGTCATGAATATGGGCGAGGCCCGGAAAAAGCTGTGCAAATCTTCCCATCAATTCGCGATCACCACAACCCTGCCAAAGGTTAATCCTCTGGCGCGATGCGGATGATACCGACGCAATACCGGCGCGATACCGACGTAATACCGACGTTGGTTCCGGCGTTAACGAATTTGGTTTTTAAGGTTTCGTTTACCGAGTTTTGGCAGGGTTCCCGCATGTCCGATCCGCCCGCCTTTGCCGAAAAGCCGCTGTCGCTGTTTTCAAGCGACGAGGCGCCGGCCACTCAACTGCCCAACGGGCGGACACCCTCCTATATTGCCGATCATCGCAAGCGGCTGCGGGCGCGGTTCCTGTCCGGTGGCGCACAGGCGATGCCGGATTACGAATTGCTTGAACTGGTCCTGTTCCGCGCCATACCGCGCCAGGATGTCAAGCCATTGGCTCATAACCTTCTGGAAACATTCGGGGATTTCAATGGTGTCCTGTCCGCCCCCTTTCTGCGCCTGACCCAGGTCAAGGGCGTTGGCGAGGCCGTTGTGACCGAGTTGAAGATCGTCGAGGCGGCCGCCCATCGTCTGGCGCGCGCGCGGGTGATGCAGCGCCATGTCCTGTCGGGCTGGGACGCGCTTTTGGACTATTGCCGCACCACCATGGCGCATCGCGTCACGGAACAGTTCCGGGTGTTGTTCCTTGATACGAAAAACACTCTGATCGCCGACGAAGAGCAGGCCAGGGGCACCGTCAACCATGTCCCGGTCTATCCTCGGGAGGTGGCAAAACGGGCACTGGAACTGAACGCCAGTGCCTTGATTCTAGTGCATAATCACCCTTCCGGCGATCCCACGCCCTCGGATGCCGATATCGACATGACCGACAAGATCAACGCCGCCGCGCAAGCCTTGGGGATAGCGCTGCACGATCACCTTATCATCGGAAAATCGCGCGAACTCAGCTTTCGATCCGAGGGATTTCTTTAACGCACCCACACTTCGACGCGCCGATTCACCTGCCGCCCCCAGGCGCTGTCGTCGCAGGCCATGGGCATCGCCTCGCCAAAGGCAACAACCTCCAGGTTCAGGCGATCCGGGTTGGCAGTCTCGGCTGCGGCCAGCACCGCATCCCGCACGGCCATGGCGCGCTTGCGGGCGATTTCCCGATTGCCGGCTGCTGGCCCTTCGCCATCGGAAAATCCAGCAAAAACAAGGCGTCGCGCATCAAAATGCCCCGCCTCGACCGCCCGCGCCAGCTGTTGCACATTCGAACGGGACTGGGCGTCCAGCCTTGAAGACCCGGTTTGAAACCGGAAAGAGGTCGTCAGCCGTTGCAGGGGGCCCAAGGTCTGGATCAGGCGCTGCAACTCAGAAAGTGGCACCTCTTCTCCGGCTGCGGCGATGGCGTTTGCAAATCGATCGCCTTGTAGATTGATCGGTATTTCCTCGGCGGTCTGGTCCACGAAACCCGCCCGCCGGATCACGATCTGTGCCGACGGGCTGCGCGTGTAAGACAGGAAATCGCGGGTCAGCTTGGGCTGTCGGCGGGCAGGAAAATACAGAAACATCGGAGCGTTAAGCGGATAATCCTCGGTTTTGATCGACCGCCTTGATGCCGCCAGCGAAAAGCCGCAGCTGCCCGTCAAGGTCAGCTTTTTTGCATTGCCTGAATCGGCAAAGCTGGCAATGCCGATCGCAAAGGGATCGCGGCTTACAGCGGAAACAAGGGAAACATTTCGGGAATGGCGGATGATACCGTCAGCAAAGGTTAACTTGGCGCGGGCCATCAACTGGTCTTCCGCCGCCTGGGCCAGCCCGGATTGCGGTTGCATCAAGTGCAGACCGATCGGTGCATCCGGCCCCCCCAAATCCTTCCAGTTGGTGATCTTTCCGGCGAAAACGCGTGCCAATTGGTTCAACGACATTGCAGTGACCGGGTTGCTTGTGGCGACAATCGGCACCATGCCGTCCAGCGCAAGAACGCGGCTTCGATTGGGCTCTGTCATGTCGCCCAGACCGGCCTCGTAGCCCAGTTGAGCTTCGCGCGGCCGAATTTCGCGAAGCGACATGGCGATGTCCGCCTCATCGGCAAGAAGATCTGCAAAACCCTCGTCAGAATTGCTGGCATGAAACCGGAACCGGGCCACCTTTTGGCCTGTGCCCCTGTCGGTCAGGGTGTACTCAAACTGGGTCACGCTTTGGCTGATCCGCTCCACGTTGAAGCCCTCGCGCTGTGCAAAGGCTTCGAGCAGAGCCGGCATCAGAATTTCCGCCATGGTGGAAGAGCCGGAGATGGTCACGTCGGCGACAAAGTTTACCAGATTCGGACAGCCCGGCCCTTCGCATTGAACGCCCGTACTATCCACGGTGAGTTCACCATAGACGGTGTCCACACGATAGAATTCACCGTCAAATCCCCGCAAGGTGCCGGTGATTTCAACCCGCCCGTCCTGGGATGTCAGCGTGACATCCTGCGAGATAGCCGGAAAAGCGTACACAAATAGGAAAAGTGCGGCGAGAGTCGCCGCACGAAGGTTCAACATGTTCCGTCCTGATCCGAAATCTCAGTTCTGCGCGATCTTCAGGTCTTGTAGCAGGTTTTTCAACACAAGATACTCACCCGAGGCCTCACAACCGGGAATTTCCAGCATCAAGTCATGAATCGCGGCCACGCGGCCAACCTGCAATTCTATGGACTGAGCCTTGACGCTTTGACCGCAGTTTGCCTTTGAAATCTCGGCCTCGATGCTCATTTGCACGGTCCCCGGCGACTGTACCGAGCCTGAAGGGAAAGTATATACCTGCGCCAATTGCGGTTCGGCAAGGTTTGTATCGCCCAGACGAACAAGAAACCCGCCCGAGCCGTCGATCACGGCCAGGCTGTCGCGTGGGGCGCCGCTCCAGACATGTCCGGACTCACCGTACCCGGCCCCGAATTCAAGCGCGTGCAGCTCAAGCCCGCCTTGCCCTTGCCACTGGATTGCGACCCGGTCGTAGAATGCCAACGCGTCTACACGAGCCGTTGCCACCGCGCCATCGCCGTTGGGAAACACGGCTGCAAACATGGCGTTCTGGGCAAGCGCCGGGGCCGATACAATCAGGCTACCGTCAGATCCGACCGTTTCGGTGAACCGAAGGCCGGCATGATGAAATGTCACGCGCTCCCCTGCCTGGCACGGGGCGTCCAGGCGCAACTCGACCATGGCGGCAGCCAGGGGATTCGCCTGCAATGCGGATTCGCAGCCCGGAGCGGGCGCGGCTTCTTCCTGCGGCAGCAATCCTACCGGCGGGTCCTTGGCAACGACAAGCACAACGGGTTGTTCCGGCAGCGATGCATCGGGCGAGCGATCCTGAGGTAGAGTCGGCAAAAGACGGGCAGAGGATGTTCTGGGCGCGCTGAGTGCGCCGGGCAGTCCTGCTTTCTCTGGCAGCGTAACACGTGCTGCCTGGGACGCTGCGGGGGCGATTACAGCCTGGCTGGCCTCGGTGCTTTGCATGAAAAATCCGATTGAGATCGCAACAGAAAATGTTGCGCCTGCAAGGGCATATCTACGGTATACGTTCTTCATTATCGCCATTTCGCGCTCCAACCATTTACTGCCCCGCGACATGACCATCCCAACAAAAAAGGGCGCACATATGGCGCCCTTTTGATCTTTGTCTGGCCTGTTGTGGCTAGATCAGCCGGCCATGGCAATGCTTGAACTTCTTGCCCGAGCCACAGGGGCAGGGCTCGTTCCGGCCCGGATTACCCCAGGTTGACTGATCATTTTCGTCAAATCCCGGCGCGGCATCCGCCAAAGCGGGGGCCGCGGTCTGGGCCGCAACAGACTGGGCGGCCGCATCTTCCACGACCTGCCGTTGCTGACTCATTTCCAGGGCAAGCTGCTGCTGCTCTTCTTCTGTCATCGGGCGAATGCGTGACAAGGTTGCCGTCACATCTTCGCGCAGACTGTCCAGCATGTGTTCGAACAGCTGGAAGGCCTCGTTCTTGTACTCGTTCAGCGGATCCCGCTGCGCATAACCCCGGAATCCGACCACCGAGCGCAGATGTTCCAGCATCAGAAGATGTTCGCGCCATTTGCTGTCAATGGTTTGAAGCAAAACCTGCTTTTCCACCATGCGCATGGCTTCAAGACCGAAACTTGACGCTTTCTTGGCCATCATCTCGTCGGCGGCATTTTCCAGCCGTTCCCGGATGGTCTCGTCGTCCACACCTTCTTCATTGGCCCATTCGATCACTGGCACATCAAGGCTCAGTTTTTCGATGCATGCGGCGTACAGGCCCTCGGTATCCCACTGATCGGCATAGGACTTGGGCGGCATATACTGTTCGATGAGGTCGGCAATCACGTCATGGCGCATATCCTGAGCGATTTCAGACAGATCCTTGGCTTCCATGATTTCGCGACGCTGGCTGAAGATCACCTTGCGCTGATCGTTCATCACGTCATCAAACTTCAGAAGCTGTTTTCGGATATCAAAGTTGCGGCCTTCAACCTTGGCCTGTGCACGTTCGAGCGACTTGTTCACCCAAGGGTGCACTATGGCTTCTCCGTCCTTCATGCCCAGGGTCGACAGCACCTTGTCGAGCCTTTCGGAACCGAAGATGCGCATCAGGTCGTCTTCCAGGCTTAGGAAGAATGCCGAGCGACCCGGATCGCCCTGCCGCCCCGAACGCCCCCTCAGCTGGTTGTCAATCCGCCGGCTTTCATGCCGCTCCGTGGCGAGCACGAACAGGCCGCCAGCGGCCTTGACCGCTTCCTCGTCGGCCTTGTGGCCCTGTTCGATCTGCGCGCGAATTGCCTCGTGGTCGCCTTCCGGGTTTGCCGTGATGGCTTCGAGAACCTTGAATTCGACGTTCCCGCCAAGTTTGATGTCGGTTCCGCGCCCGGCCATGTTGGTGGCGATGGTCACCGCGCCCAGTTTGCCTGCGTCGGCCACGATCTGGGCTTCTTGTTCGTGTTGGCGCGCGTTCAGAACGTTGTGTTTGATGTTGGCCTTGGTCAGCAACTCCGACAGGAATTCGGATTTCTCGATCGAGGTAGTGCCAACCAGCATCGGCTGGCCCTTGGCGTTGCTTTCCTTGATTGTCTCGACGATGGCATCGTATTTCTCGCGCGCAGTCCGATAAACCGCGTCATCGTCGTCCTGGCGGGCCACGGGGCGGTTGGTGGGCACTTCGACCACTCCAAGACCATAGATCTCGGAAAATTCGTCTGCCTCTGTCGCAGCGGTGCCCGTCATGCCTGCCAGCTTGTCATAAAGGCGGAAATAGTTCTGGAACGTCACCTGGGCGAGCGTCACGTTCTCGGGTTGAATATCGCAGCCTTCCTTGGCCTCGATGGCTTGATGCAAGCCGTCGGACAGGCGGCGTCCGGCCATCATGCGCCCGGTGAATTCGTCAATCAGCACCACCTGGCGGTCGCGTACGATATAGTCCTTGTCCTTGGTGAACAGCTTGTGCGCGCGCAGACCCTGATTGATGTGATGCACGATGGTGGTGCTTTCGGGGTCATACAGGCTCTGGTCCTCCTGCAACAATCCCCGAGCCTGAAGCTGCGCTTCCAGGAACTCGTTGCCGTCGTCAGTAAACGTGACGTTGCGGGTCTTTTCGTCCAAGGTAAAATGTTCGTCCTGAAGCTCGGGGATAATTTTGTCGATGGCGACATAAAGATCGCTGCGGTCCTGGGCCGGCCCCGATATGATCAGCGGCGTACGCGCTTCATCGATAAGGATGCTGTCCACCTCGTCCACAATGGCAAAGTAGTGATCGCGCTGCGACATCTCGCGCAGCTCGCCTTTCATGTTGTCGCGCAAATAGTCAAAGCCCAGCTCGTTGTTGGTGGCATAGGTCACGTCGCAGGCATAGGCCTGACGCTTTTCGTCATCCGGCTGTTGTGGGTAAACCACGCCGGTTGTCATGCCAAGCGCGGCGAAAACATTGCCCATCCAATCGGCATCCCTACGGGCGAGGTAATCGTTGACGGTCACGATATGCACACCCTTGCCGGTGAGCGCGTTCAGATAGGCCGGAAACGTGGCCACCAGGGTTTTGCCTTCGCCCGTTTTCATCTCGGAAATATTGCCCTGATGCAGAAAGATGCCACCCATCAACTGCACATCGAAGGCCCGAAGGCCAAGCGCGCGCCGCGCCGCCTCGCGGCAGTTGGCGAACGCCTCGGGCAGGATTTCGTCAAGATCTTCCCCGCCCTTGGCGCGCTCGGCCAGCTCAACCGTCTTGGCCTTGATTTCGTCATCCGACAGCTTCTCGAAATCCGGCTCCAGAGCGTTGATCTTCGCTACGAGAGGGCTTGTTGCCTTGACCTTGCGGTCGTTCGGTGTCCCGAATACCTTTTTGGCAAGTTTTCCCATTCCGAGCATATGATTTGTCCTTCGTTGACACTTATCGCTAGGCATTTGCTTGCCGACCCGGCCCGCCACCCATAAAAACGGGCAAACTACCTGTTTGCCTCGGCCTCAAAGCGATGTAAGCGGCGTTAGTAACAGTGTCAACGTCGCCTTCCCGCGCGGCTCCAACCAAGGACTAAACGATGTCGAAACTCCTCGAATTGCTACGCCCCACCGTATTGGCCGTTGCTCTGGCCGCGCCCGCGATGGCGCAAGATGCACCGGGCATTGACACGGTCATGGCGCAAGTGAACGGCCAAGAGATCACATTGGGCGAGATGATCGCCGTCCGTGGTGCTTTGCCTCAGCAGTATCAGACGTTGCCGCCGGAGGTTCTGTTCAGGGGTATTCTGGATCAACTGGTGCAACAGACAACGCTTGCGCAGGCGTTGCAGGGTGACGTTCCACGCCACGTTGAGATCGCGCTGACCAATGAACGGCGCGCGCTTCTGGCGGCCGAGGTGCTGCAAGCGTTCCTGGCTGACCAAGCCTTTGGCGAAGACGATATCCAGGCCGCTTACGACGCGAAATATGCCGACTACCAGGGCGCGGCGGAATTCAATGCATCGCATATTCTGGTCGAAACCCGGGAAGAGGCCGTTGCAATCCGGGCCGAGCTGGAAAATGGTGCGGATTTCGCCGAAATGGCCAAGATGAAATCCACCGGGCCTTCCGGTCCTTCGGGCGGAGAACTTGGATGGTTTGGCAAGGGCCAGATGGTTGAGCCATTCGAAGTTGCAGTGGCGGCCTTGAACGTGGGCGAGATTTCTCAACCTGTGGAAACCCAGTTCGGCTGGCACGTCATCTCTCTCAACGATATGCGCCAGACACAGGCCCCATCGTTGGAAGATGTCCGCGACGAGCTTATGAACGAAGTTCAGACCAATGCCGTGGATGCATTTGTCACCCAGTTGTCCACGCAAGCAGATATAGATCTGTCCGGCGCCGAGGGGATCGACCCGACACTGATCCAGCGCAGCGATTTGCTTGAAGCGGACGAACCCGGAAACTGACCATGGCCAAGATAACGCATGTTTCGCCGCTGGCGCCCGCTGAATTTCCCAATCTGCCGCGTGTCAAGGGGGCGGAATATGCCGCGGCTGCCGCCGGGATCAGGTATCAGGGGCGCAAAGATGTCATGCTGGCCCGGTTGGCGCCGGGCAGCGCCGTGGCGGGGGTTTTCACCAAATCCTCGACACGGTCGGCCCCGGTTCTGGACTGCCAGGTCAAGATCGGAGCACACAGTGAAGAGGGCGCGGCAATCATTGTGAACGCGGGCAACGCAAACGCGTTTACCGGCCGCAACGGTGCCGAGGCCACGGATGCAGTGACCGGGGCCGTGGCCGAATGCCTGAAGCTGCCCCAGGCACGGGTGTTTTCCTCGTCGACCGGTGTGATCGGCGAGCCGCTGCCGCATGGTCGGATCACGGCAAAGCTTGACGAACTGGCGGCGGCCCTGTCTGAAACCGCGATCCGCGAGGCGGCCGAGGCCATACGCACAACCGACACCTTTGCCAAAGGGGCCGGAGCGTCGATAGAGATCGACGGCAAGACTGTAAACATAGCCGGGATTGCCAAAGGATCGGGCATGATCGCGCCGGATATGGCAACCATGCTGGTTTACATCTTTACCGATGCCGGGGTCGAGCAAGCGTTGCTACAGAAGATGTTGTCCGAACTGACGGACTTGACGTTCAACAACATCACCGTTGACAGCGACACATCGACATCCGACACGCTTTTGCTTGCCGCGACAGGGGCGTCGGGCGTTCAAGTCACATCCAATGACGGGCCGTTTCGCGCTGCGCTGCACGACGTTATGCTTGACCTTGCGCATCAGGTCGTGCGCGACGGCGAAGGGGCGACGAAGTTTCTGGAAATTCGAGTAACGGGCGCCGCGTCCAACACCGATGCCCGCACGCACGCGTTGGCGATTGCAAATTCGCCATTGGTAAAAACGGCGGTGGCCGGTGAAGACCCGAATTGGGGCCGTGTGGTCATGGCAATCGGCAAGAGTGGCGCCGCAGCAGATCGTGATTTGCTGGCGATCAGCTTTGGCGATGTTCTGGTGGCCGAACAAGGCTGGGTTTCGCCCGGTTACAGGGAAGATCTTGGCGCGGCGTATATGAAGAACCAGGACCTGGTGATTTCCGTCGATCTTGGGATTGGTTCAGGGGAGGCAACCGTCTGGACCTGCGATCTGACGCACGGATATATAACGATCAACGCTGACTATCGTTCATGAAGACAGTTCTGGTTTCTGCCGTAGCGCTTGTTGACGTAGACGGCCGAGTGCTGTTGGCGCAGCGTCCGGCCGGCAAATCGATGGCCGGCCTATGGGAGTTCCCGGGCGGCAAGGTGGAGCCCGGTGAAACGCCGGAAGCGGCGCTGATCAGGGAATTGCAGGAAGAGTTGGGGATCAACACATGGGCAAGTTGCCTTGCGCCGCTGACTTTCGCGTCGCACAGCTATGATGATTTTCACCTTCTGATGCCGCTGTTTGTCTGTCGGAAATGGGCGGGCATACCAACCTCTCAAGAGGGGCAGGCGTTGCGTTGGGCTCGGCCTGAAAACCTGCGGGAATTCAAGATGCCGCCGGCGGATATTCCGCTAATCCCCATAATTAGAGATTGGATCTAGTGAAAACGCCTACATTTTGTGCGTAAACGCGATATATTGTGCGTGTTTGTGGGGAACTTGTTCTTCTCACGAACAAAAAGTTACGTTACTTTTACGTTAGTGTGACATCTTTGCGGATGCCGCGCTTTAGCACAAGGACCAAATCCGAACTGTCAAACTACTGGGGATATTTGACATGCTTAGGACAATAACAGTGAGCAGCAGGGTTTCCATTCAAGGAACCTTTGTGAAGGCTTTGCCTGGTGGTCGGATATCCGTTCGCGTGGGTAACGCGATCTACTCCGGCAAGCCAATCACGTCTGCCAATAGATAATCATTCACCGATCTCACGGGACAAAACGAAAATGAGGGGCGCCGCAAGCGCCCCTCTTTTTTTCTAGTCAAGCGTACGGTTGACTTCTTCGCGCTCGAAGATTTCGATGACATCGCCTTGGCGAATATCGTCGTAGTTCTCGAACGCCATGCCGCATTCCTGGCCGGATTGCACCTCGGCAACTTCATCCTTGAAGCGCTTGAGTGTCTTCAACGTACCTTCGTGAATCACTACGTTGTCACGCAACAGGCGCACGCCGGCCGAGCGACGCGCAATGCCCTCGGTCACAAGACAGCCGGCAACCTTGCCGACATTCGAGACTTTGAACACGTCCTTGATCTCGGCATACCCGATGAAGTTTTCCTTGATTTCCGCGCTCAGAAGGCCAGATGCGGCGGCTTTCACGTCATCCACGAGGTCATAGATCACCGAATAGTAGCGAATCTCCACACCTTTCTGGTTGGCTGTATTTCGCGCCGAGGCGTTGGCCCGGACGTTGAAACCCATGATCGGGGCGCCGGATGCCTCGGCAAGGCCAACATCGGTCTCGGTGATTGCGCCAACACCCGAGTGCAGCACGCGGACTCGCACTTCGTCGTTGCCGATCTTTTCCATCGCCTGAACGATAGCTTCGGCCGAGCCCTGAACATCCGCCTTCACAAGAATAGGAAGTTCCGAGACACTCTCGTCTTCCTTGGCTTTGGCCATCAGTTGTTCCAACGTCGTGGCGGCACCAGCAGCGGCGCGCTTGTCCTTGGCGACCTGGGCGCGATATTCGGCAATCTCACGGGCCTGCGCCTCGGTCTCGGTAACGTTCAGAACATCGCCCGCTTCGGGTGTGCCATTCAGGCCCAACACCTCGACAGGAACCGAAGGCCCGGCCTCTTCCACGCGTTCCCCCTTGTCGTTGATCAGCGCGCGGACCTTGCCGTATTGCTCGCCCACGACAAAGATATCGCCTTGGCGTAGCGTGCCCTTTTGAACCAGAACGGTTGCAACCGGGCCGCGACCCACGTCCAACTGTGCCTCGATCACGGCACCTTGCGCGGCGCGATCCGGGTTGGCCTTGAGTTCAAGGATTTCCGACTGGAGCGCAATGGCTTCCAGAAGTTCGTCCAGCCCCTGTCCGGTGATTGCGGATACTTCGACATCCTGCACTTCGCCCGACATCTTCTCGACGATGACTTCGTATTGCAGCAATTCGGCCCGCACCTTGTCCGGGTCGGCCGCAGGTTTGTCGATCTTGTTGATCGCCACGATCATCGGCACTTGCGCGGCCTTGGCGTGGTTGATCGCTTCGATCGTCTGCGGCATCACCGAATCGTCGGCCGCCACAACCAGAACAACAATGTCTGTAACCTGAGCACCACGCGATCGCATCGACGTAAATGCCGCGTGGCCCGGTGTGTCAAGAAAGCTCAGAACCGCGCCGCTGTCGGTTGTCACCTGATAGGCGCCGATATGCTGAGTGATCCCGCCCGCTTCGCCGGCAACCACCTTGGCATCGCGGATCGCGTCCAGAAGCGAGGTCTTGCCATGGTCGACGTGACCCATAATGGTAATCACCGGCGGTCGCGGCTGAAGATCCTCTTCCGTGTCGTCGCCATCGGAAATGACATCTTCGACATCGGCATCCGAAACGCGCACAACCTTGTGGCCAAATTCCTCGATGATCAGTTCCGCGGTGTCAGCGTCTATCGTCTGGTTCTGCGTGACCATCATGCCCATGTTCATGAGCGCCTTGACCACGTCAGCCACGCGCTCTGCCATCCGGTTGGCCAGTTCCGACACGACAATCGCTTCGGGCAGCTGTACTTCGCGGATCACCTTTTCGCGCTCCACAGGGCCGCCCATCGCCTTCTGACGCGCGCGTTCCTGCTTACGCTTCATGGCAGCCAGCGATTTCTGCCGCCCACCTTCGCCCGAAAGCGCCTGGTTCAGCGTCAACTTGCCGGAACGGCGGCCATCGTCGCGTCCCTTGCCCCGGTTCGAGCGTTGATCGCGTTCACGATCCTGCTTGCGCGGGGTCGCCGCCGGAGCGGGTTTGCCCGCACCGGGGTTGCGCGCGGCAGGTTCTGTCGTTGGCTGTGAGACGGCAGCGGCGGCTTCGGCTTCGGCACGTTTGGCCGCGGCCTCTTCCTCGGCGCGCTTGCGGTCTTCTTCTTCGGCTTTCTTGCGGGCCTTTTCCTCGGCCTCGCGCTGCTCGCGTTCTTTTTCCTCGGCTTCTTGCCGACGGCGTTCGCGCTCTTCGGCGCGTGCCTTTTCCTCGGCTTCGCGTGCCGCTGCCTCGTCGGCTTCACGCGCCTTGGCAGCGTGCAATGCCTTCAGGCGGCGCTCCATCTCCGCATCCGATATTCCGGCTGGGCGTCGCGCCGGATCGCCTCCGGGCGTCTTCGCAGAAGATGCACCCGGTTTCCCGGCGCCGGGTTTGGGAACCACAACACGTTTGCGCTTGGTTTCCACCACGACATTCTTGGTCCGGCCATGGCTGAAGCTTTGCTTCACATTGCCCGACCGGTTGCCGCCACGCAGACCCAGGGTTTTTTTACCGTCGTTATCGCTCATCTGGCCGTCTTTTCCTTTCCGATGGCCCCTGCCACCGTAATTCCGCGAACGCCTTTTAATCTTTGGGCCTCCTCTACAACACGTAGAGTGAGTCCACCAGACGCAAGCGCCCCATGTATCACAGTTTGTCGCCCAAATGCCAAACCCAATTCAAAGGCGGTCATCCAGTCGATATGTGCGCCGTCATCTGGCGGTCGCAACTTGCTTTTGCCTCTCTCGGAACCATCCGATGCCTGAAGCAGAACTTCCGCCTGATCCTTGATCAGCCAGTCCTTTACCTTTTCGTAACCGGCGATGGCGCTTCCCGATTTTCTGGAAAGACTGATCAGCTCGACAACGCGGCGTACCAGTTGTCTTTCGACCTCATCAACCAGCCCTTCGGGCGCCGCCACCCGAGTCTTGGCGGCGCGGGAAAACAGCCCCTTGTGCGCCGCCTTGGCGATGGCATCGCGATCCGCCCGGATCCAGATGCCGCGTCCGGGCAGCTTGCCGAAAATATCCGGCACGATCTGGTCATCGGGTCCGACCACGAACCGCACCAGTTCGACGCGCGGCGCAACCTCTCCGGTCACGATGCACTTGCGTTCCGGTTCGCCGCTCCGGTCGTTGGGTCGCCCACCGCGTCCCATGTCGTGCCCCCGGGGCCTGAGATCAGGCCCCGGTCTCCTCTTTTGCTTCGCCGTCCGCGGCGTCACCTTCTTCGGACTGCTCCTGAGCGATCAGATCCTCGGGGTCCACCCAGCCGAGCACGATGCGCGCGGTCATCACCATATCCTGCGCCTCTTCCAGCGATGTTCCGAAAGGCTCTAGCAGGCCGTCATCCTTGACGCGCTCGCCGTCTACCGTGGTCCAGCCTCCGGCCAGTTCCCAATCGGCACAGGTTGCGAAATCTTCAAGGGTCAGAACACCGTCCTTGGCCAGCGCCTCGATCATCTGTGGCGTCAGGCCCTCAAAATTCACAAGGCTGTCTTCGACGCCCAAAGCACGGGCAGTGTCAAGCGCCGCCTTGGCCTGTGCCTCCAGGAAGTCGCGCGCACGGGCCTGAAGCTCGTTTGCCGTGTCTTCGTCCACACCGTCGATCACCAGAAGTTCGTCCACCTCGACATAAGCCACCTCTTCGAGGTTGGTAAAGCCTTCGGACACCAGCAACTGGGCAAAGAACTCGTCCAGATCCAGGGTTTCCATGAACAGCGCGGTGCGCTCTTCGAATTCCTTCTGGCGACGCTCGGATTCCTCGGCCTCGGTCATGATATCGATATCAAGATTTGTCAGCTGCGAGGCCAGACGCACGTTCTGGCCGCGGCGGCCAATCGCCAGCGACAGTTGCTCGTCCGGGACAACCACTTCGATCTTGCCGGCTTCCTCGTCCAGAACCACCTTTGACACTTCCGCCGGTTGCAGCGCGTTCACCAGGAAGGTTGGCTGATCCTCGTTCCACGGGATGATGTCGATCTTTTCGCCCTGAAGTTCGTTCACGACGGCCTGAACACGGCTGCCGCGCATACCCACACAGGCCCCCACGGGATCGATCGAGCCATCATAGGAAATCACGGCGATCTTGGCGCGCGAACCGGGATCGCGGGCCACGGCCTTGATTTCGATGATGCCGTCATAGATTTCCGGCACTTCCATCTTGAACAGTTCGGCCATGAATTCCGGCGCGGTGCGGCTCAGGAAAATCTGCGGGCCACGGGTCTCGCGGCGCACGTCCTTGATGTAACAGCGGATACGGTCATTCGGACGATACGATTCGCGGCCGATTTTCTCGTTGCGGCGCAGGATGCCTTCGCCCCGGCCGACATCGACGATGACGTTGCCGTATTCCTCGCGCTTGACCACACCGTTGATGATGGTGCCGGCGCGATCCTTGAATTCCTCGTACTGGCGGTCCCGTTCGGCTTCGCGCACCTTCTGCAAGATGACCTGCTTGGCCGATTGTGCCGCGATCCGGCCCATTTCCACCGGCGGAACCTCTTCCACAAAGGTGTCTCCCACCTTGGGATCTTCCATGTACTGCTTGGCCTGATCCACTGTGAACTCGGCCTGATAATTCTCAAGCGCGTCGTCTTCGACCACTGTACGCACGCGGGTAAACGTTGCCTTGCCGGTCTTGCGGTCTATCGACACGCGTATGTCCATTTCGGCGCCGTAACGCGATTTGGCCGCGCGGGCGAGGCTCTCTTCCATCGCCTCGACCACCAGACCGGGGTCGATCATCTTTTCGCGGGCCACGGCCTCGGCTGTCTGGAGCAGTTCCAGCTGGTTTGCAGAGGTAATTGCCATTCTTATTCCTCCTCGGACTCTTCGGTCTCGATCTCGTCAAAGTCGTCTTCGTTCAGCGTTCCGGCCGCCTTGCGGGCCTTCAGCATTTCCTTGATCAGGTCGTCGGTCATCATCAGCTTGGCATCGGCCAGCCAGTCGAACTGAAGACCAACGGTGATGGGCTCGCCCTTGTCCTGAATGTTGATCAGCACCTCGTCGCCTTCGACCCCGGCCAACACACCCCTGAACCGCTTGCGCCCATCGATCAGATCGCTTGTTTCGACCTTGGCTTCGTAGCCTTCGTAGGTCTCGAAATCCTTGATCCGGGTCAGGGGGCGGTCGATTCCGGGGCTGCCAACTTCCAGCACATAAGAATCCGACAGCGGATCCTCGACATCCAGAATTGCGCTGACGGCATTCGAAATCTGGGCGCAGTCGTCCACTTCGATACCGCCCTCGGGCCGTTCGGCCATTATCTGAAGCGTGTGCGTATTGCCGCCCATCAGGCGCAGGCGCACCAGCTCGAATCCCATGTCCTCGATGACGGGGGAAACGATCTCGGCCAATTTGCGGTCTATCGCCGACTTGGCAATCAGGTCACTCATATCGCGTGGTCCAAGCACAAAAAAACGGGCGTGCGGCCCGTCGAACTTTCCCGGTGGAGCGTCAGGTCAGGACCCGAACGCGCCGCTGTTGAGGGGGATATACGCTTCCATGTGCGAGTCTGCAACCCCGTTCTGTTCAGCGCGTCAAACGCGCCACCAACGCTCTGCCAGCCGGGCATTGTCCAGCGCCCAAAGGTTGCCCAGAGTTGCGGGTTTGCCCAGCGTATCGCGGGTGGCAAAAACGTGATCGGCAAAGGCCGGCACGATGATCGGGCCTTCGTCGCGCAACAAATGTTGCAGGTCGCGATACAGCGCCCGGCGGCGATTGCCATCCAGTTCGGAACGGGCGGACAGGAGAAGCGATTTGAAACGCGGATCTTCCCACTGGCCGAAATTCCACGCCGCGCCGGGTGCCAGATAGGTCGACAAAACCCAATCCTCGGTTGCCCGGCCAGAGGACTGCGCCGCCCGAACGGTTCCGTGCGCGGGTTGCGCGGCCAGATCGGTTGTCAGGCCAAGCCGCTGCATTTGCGACTGAAACGCCGCCCCTGCGCGTGCCGTGCCCTCTGCGGCAGACCCCGTCATGTGCAGAACCGCCCCGTCGATACCGGCCCTTCGCAACAGGTACCGCGCATGATCCGGGTCATGGGGAACCGGTGCCAGATCGGCGGCGAAATAGTGATTGGCAGGGCCGATCGGGCTGTCTTGTGCGATCCGTCCGTGCCCGCCCAGCACATCCGTCAGAAACGCGGTCCGGTCGATCCCGATCTTCAGCGCCCTGCGCAGATCGGCCTTGTCGAACGGGGCGGTCGAACTGTCGAGCGCAAATCCGATATGCCGGTTCCCGGAAACCCTGTGCAGGTGCACCCCGCCGGCCAGCGAGTCGCGCCCGGTTTGCGGGGGCAGTTGCGCGGCCACGTCCACGTCGCGCTGGGCCAGTGCGCCTGTTCGTGCGTCCGCATTGTTGTGCGCGAGAAGTTCAACCTCGTCAAAGAAACCGGCCGAGGCCCCCTTGTAATGCGACGATACGCGCCGCGCGCGCAGCCGGTGGCCCGGCTCGAAGTTTTCAACGCGGTAAAGCCCGGTTCCGATCCCGTTCATCATCGCCAGTTCGACATAGCCGGCGGGATAGATGATCAGGTGATAATCCGCCATCAAATACGGAAAATCGGCATTCGGCGCGGACAGGTGAAACTGAACCTGTGTGTCGGACAGCTTGCGCAGGTCTTGCACCGCCGACAACAGCGGTGCGGCGGGCGAGGCCGACTGCCTGCCCATATGCAGCGCCATGGTTTCAAGCACGTCATCGGCGCCAAAGGATTTGCCGTTGTGAAAAGTCACATCCTTGCGCAAATCAAATGTCCAGACCCGCGCATCCGCGCTGGCCTGCCAGCTTTCCGCCAGTTCACCGCGCAGCGCCCCGTCCGGGCCGACCTCGGTCAGGCAATCGAACACCATGCCATGGGCCGCCACCATCATGAACAGCCCGGAATGTCCACGGCTATCCCACGAGTCATCGGTAAAGGCGCCACCCACGGCGGCACGCAATATCCCGCCCTGACGCGGCGCAGCCGTCAGCGCCATGCCCGAGGCCGCCAGCACACCGGCGGCGGCACCGCTGGTCAGAAGGCTACGTCGGCTTATGCGCGCCATTTGGATGCTCCATTTCCAATTCCGGACCCAATTCAGACGCGCTTGTCGCGCGCTTGTCCAGTCGTTTTCCTAGCGTCGCGCCAATTCGTCCATGATTCGGACCAGCTCGGCGCTTATCCCCGGCTCGCTTAGCGCGTGGCCCGCATTGCGGATGATGCGCAACGTCGCGCGCTCCCACCGTTCGGCCAGTTCAAAGGCCGAGCGCGGCGGGCAGATCATGTCATACCGGCCCTGCACGATATATCCGGGTATGTGCTGGATTCGGTCCATATTGGCCAGGATCTGCCCGTCCGTTTCCAGAAACCCCTTGTTGCGGAAATAGTGGTTTTCCAGCCGCGAAAAGGCATGGGCATAATCCGCGGGCGGCTCGCCGCCTGACCCGGTCGAGTACACTGATGCCAGCGCGTTTTCCCAACTGGCCCAGGATCGCGCGAATTTCACCTCGGTGGCGCGGTCGCCGCAAAACAGGCGGCGGTGATAGGCTTCGATCAGGTCGCCGCGTTCCTCTTCGGGGATCAGCCCGACAAAGCGTTTCCACGGCTCTGGCCAGAAATGGCCCGCCCCGCCGCCATAGAACCAGTCCAGTTCGCTTTGCCGCATCAGGAAGACGCCGCGCAGGATCAGGCAAACGGTTGATTCGGGGTGTGCCTGGGCGTACAGCAACGACAGCGTCGCGCCCCAGCTGCCACCGAACACGATCCATGTATCGATCCCAAGCGCCGCGCGAATGCGCTCCATGTCGGCCACCAGATGCCAGGTTGTATTGGCGGTGACACTGGCATGGGGGCGCGACCGGCCACAGCCGCGCTGGTCGAACAGGATGATTCGATAAACCTTGGGATCAAAGTAGCGCCGCATGGCCGGGCTACAGCCGCCGCCGGGGCCGCCATGCACGACAATCACCGGTAAACCATCCGGATTGCCGGATTGTTCGTAATAGACAATATGGCCATCGCCCACGTCCATCTGCCTCTGGTCAAAGGGCTCGACCGGAGGATAAAGGTAGTGCACTGCGCGCTTTTGGCCCGAGTTTCTGTCCATGTCCTTCCTATATTGGTTGGGACAGCCCAAATGACCACGGATGAGTGAAAATGCAAGCCTCTCAGACCACAGTTGATCCCGCCGAAGTTGCCAAGTTCGAAGCCATGGCTGCCGAATGGTGGGATCCAAAGGGCAAGTTCAAGCCGCTGCACATGCTGAATCCGTGCCGTCTTGATTACATTACGTCCCAGATTGCGGCCGAGTTCAATCGCGACCTTGGCCAACCCATGCCGTTCACCGGGCTGCGGCTGCTGGATATCGGTTGTGGCGGCGGCCTTCTGTCAGAGCCCATGGCGCGGCTTGGGGCCACCGTTGTTGGCGCGGATGCCGCTGAACGTAATATTCCGGTGGCACAGGTTCATGCCGAGCAATCCGGTCTGAACATCGATTATCGCCACACCACAGCCGAGGCGCTGGCGGAGGCGGGCGAACAGTTCGACATCGTGCTGAACATGGAGGTCGTCGAACATGTCGCCGATCCGCTGTCATATCTCACCGCCTGTCAGCAATTGCTGAAACCGGGCGGGTTACATCTTTGCTCGACAATCAACCGCAACCCCAAAAGCTTTGCCGTCGCCATTGTCGGTGCCGAGTTCGTGATGCGCTGGCTGCCAAGGGGCACGCATGAATGGCACAAGTTCATCACGCCGGACGAGCTGTTTGCCTTGCTCGAACAATCCGGGGTCACGCCGGTGGATCGCAAGGGGTTTGTGTTCAATCCGGTCAGCTGGAGCTGGTCGATCTCGCCCCGCGACCTCAGCGTGAACTACGTGACAAGCAGCCTGAAACCGGCCTGACGGCTCAGCTGTCCTCGTCCAGCCGCAGCCGCAATTCGCGCAGAATCGGAAGCGCCGCCCGCACCCGCTCTTCGCCCAGCCGGTCAACGATTTCCCCGATCATCGGCGCGATACCGGCCAGCGCCGCGTCCCGTGCGCGCCGTCCTGCCGGGCTGATCGCCACCATCTTGCGCCGCGCGTCGTCCCAATCGGGGCGAATATGCACGTACCCGGCCAGCTCAAGTTTGCCCAGCGTGTTGGTCATCGCGCCTCGGGTGACGTGGAACGTCTTGGCAAGCTGCGCCGGGCTGCGTTCGCTATTGGCGCGGTCCAGATGGTTCAGAACAGAGAAATGCGAGAGTTCCATCCCCTTGGGCAGCGCCTTGGACAGGCGCGACCGGGCGAGTTGATCCGCCATCAGGATCTCGCCGAACAGGGTAATGGCCAGGCCGTTCTTGTCGCTCATCCAGGGGCCGTGAATTCCCGGTCATGCGTCAGTGCGGGAACCTTTCTGCGGGCCTTGTCCACCAAATCGAGGTCAAGATCAACATATGCAACCCCCGGCGCTGTTCCCGCGTCCAGCAACACTTCGCCCCACGGCGCGACGGCCAGAGAATGGCCGTGTGTGCGGCGTGATTGCCCGCGCGAGGCCTCATGCTGCCCGGTTTGCGCGGGGGCCAGGACGAAACATCCGGTTTCGATCGCCCGCGCGCGCAGCAAAACTTCCCAATGGGCCGCGCCGGTCACATGTGAAAACGCCGCCGGAACCGTCAGGATCCGCGCACCTGCCTTGGCCAGCGCGCGGTGCAGATGCGCAAAGCGCACGTCATAGCACACCGTCATCCCGACCTTGCCAAACGGCGTATCCGCGACAACCGCTTGCGTGCCGGGGCGGAACCCGTCGGATTCGCGATAGGTCTCTTCCGGCGTCACACCGACATCGAACATGTGAATCTTGTCATACCGGGCCACGATTGCCCCGGTGTCGTCGATCAGAAAGGATCGGTTGGCAAATCGTCCATCCGCATCGCCCGTCTTCAGCCCAAGGCTTCCGATCAACAGCCAGATGCCCAGTTCCGCGCACAGCGCGCGCAGGCCGGCCAGCGTCGGGTCGTCCGTCTCGAAATGCAGCACGGCGTTCTGGTGGCTGCGGCTGGTCGAAACGCAATTTGTCACTTCGGGCGTCAGCGCAAAACGGGCGCCGTTGGCTCGGGCGTCGCGCAACATGTCCGACACGGTACGCAAGTTGTCCGCCGGATCATCCGACGATGTCATCTGCAACAGGGCGGCGCGCACGGACATCAGCGTGCCAAAAGCGCGTCCAGCTTGCCGGCGCGCTCCAGTGCAAAAAGGTCGTCACAGCCGCCGACATGGGTCTCCCCGACAAAGATCTGCGGCACCGTGCGCCCGCCATTGGCGCGTTGAATCATCTCGGGCTTGCGGCTGGGGTTCTGGAACACATCGATCTCGGAAAACGCGATACCTTTCTGTGTCAGAAGCCGCTTGGCCGCATGGCAAAACCCGCAAAGCGGGCTGGTGTAGATTTCGACAGGCTGCATCCGTGTCTCCCCTGACTTTGCGCGGTTGTGAGGGATTTAGGCATCATTTGCAACGCGCGCCAGTGCCAGCACATGAACTTCGGCGGCCCGCGCCGCCCGGCAGGCGGCCGTGGCGGCGGAAAATGTGGCGCCGGTGGTCATGACATCATCAATCAACAAGACCGGGCGGCCCGCAATTCGGTGCAGGCGCCGGGGATGCGCGCGAATCGCCCCACAAAGCGATTCGTGGCGCTGGACCTGCCCCAGACCCTGAGTGCTGGCGGTATGGCGGTGACGTTGCAACAGATCGGGGCACCAGGGCAGGCCCAGTTCCTCGCTCAGCGCGCGCGCCAGCACGGCGGCCTGGTTGAAGCGCCGCGCGACCATGCGGCGCCAATGCAGCGGCACCGGGGCAATGATCATGGTGTCCACCAGGATCGGGCGGGCGGCGGCGGCCATCCACTTGGCAGCGGGCCGGGCGATATCATGCCGGTCGCCATGTTTCAGCGCCAGCACCAGCTTGCGCGCAACACCTTCATATATCACCGCTGCGCGGCCGCTTTGCCAGGCGCGGGGATGCGCGAGGCAATCGTCGCATAAATCCCTGTGCCCGTCCCCCGACCCAGGCAGGGGCGTGCCGCAGGCGTCGCACACCAGGCCACCGATGAACGGCGTGTCGACCCAGCATTTCCCGCACAGCCCGAAATCGCTGTCCACCATGTCGCCGCAATTTACGCAACGCGGTGGATAAACAACCTTCAACGCAGTTTGAATCTTGGAAATCATCGCACTATTGTCCGCGCCATGCAGAATGCCCCCCAGATCACCGACCAGGCCGCCTTGCACCGAAACCGCGCCCGCGCGAATCGGGAAACGGGCATGTTCCTGCACGACACGGCCATCGCGGATGTGCAGGATCGCCTGAGCATGGTTAACAAGGCGTTTACAGCGCCCGCCATCGTGACAGGTTTTGCCGATATCTGGGCGCGCTGCGTGCCAAATGCCCGCATTGTGCCGGATGACGAGGTGCTGGGCCTGACCCCCGGCGCGCATGATCTGGTGATTCACGCCATGTCGCTGCACTGGGCCAACGATCCGGTAGGGCAGATCATTCAGTGCCGACGCGCGCTGAAGCCCGACGGGCTTTTCCTGGCGGTTGCTTTTGGGGGCCGCACCCTGCACGAATTGCGCAGCGCATTGGGACAGGCCGAGGTCGAGATCACTGGCGGGCTTTCGCCGCGCGTTGCCCCCATGGCCGAGATCCGGGATATGGGTGGCCTGATGCAGCGCGCCGGGCTGGCCTTGCCGGTGGCCGATGCGATGCCTTTGACGGCTACCTATGAAACACCCTGGAATCTGATGCATGACCTGCGCGCCATGGGTGAAGGCAACGCCCTGACCGGGCGTGTCAAACACCCGACGCGCCGCGCGGTGATGATCCGCGCCGCCGAAATCTACGTAAGTGAATTCATGACCGACGGCAGAATACCCGCGACTTTTGAAATGATACATCTGACGGGCTGGGCGCCCGACAGCAGCCAGCCGCAACCTTTGCGCCCCGGATCTGCTGTCACGCGCCTGGCGGATGCGCTGGGCGCGTCGGAAATCAAGCTGCCCAAGGATTAATTGCCACTCGCGACAGCGACAATGGATCAACAGGACCACATGACATCAGCCACCCGCCCCCCTCACGCACCCGCAGATCACCCGAACGTGGCCCGCGGAAAAACAGGCATCCTGATCGCCAACCTTGGCACCCCGGATGACCATAGCTACTGGCCCATGCGCCGGTATCTGAACGAATTCCTGTCGGACAAACGGGTTATCGATTACCCTTGGTGGAAATGGCAGCCCATTCTACAACTGATCATCCTGACAAAACGCCCGTTTTCAAGCGGCAAGGCCTATGAATCGATCTGGGACAAGCAGCGGAATGAAAGCCCGCTGATGACCATCACGCGAAATCAGACCCGGAAAATCGAAGCGGAAATGAAAGACCGTTTTGGCGATCAGGTCATGGTGGATTTCTGTATGCGCTATGGTAATCCGGCGACCCGCGCCAAGCTGCGCGAAATGGTGGCCGCGGGGTGCGAGCGCGTCCTGTTTTTCCCGCTTTACCCACAATATGCGGGCGCGACGACAGCAACCGCGAATGATCAGTTCTTTCGCGCCCTGATGGACGAAAAATGGCAGCCCGCCGCCCGCACAGTCCCCGCCTATTTCGAGCATCCGGCGTATATCGAGGCGCTGGCGGCATCGATCGAGCGTGCCTATGCCGGCGCGCAAAAGCGGCCCGAACTGTTGGTCGTATCCTATCACGGGATGCCCAAGCGCTACCTGATGGAAGGTGATCCATATCACTGCCAATGCCAGAAAACCACGCGCCTGCTGCAAGAGCGTCTGGGTTGGAAAAGCACCGAACTGACAACAACGTTCCAGTCGCAATTCGGTCCCGAAGACTGGCTGCGCCCCTACACTGTTGAAGAAGTCGCGCGGCTTGCCAGAGAAGAGGGCAAGAAAAGCATCGCCGTCGTGGCACCTGCTTTTTCATCGGACTGCATTGAAACGCTGGAAGAGATCAACGAAGAGATAAGGGAAAGTTTTGAGCACGCCGGCGGCGAACACTTCACCTATATTCCATGCCTGAACGACGACGACGCACATATTGCGGCGCTTTCAGAGATCATCGCGGAAAACCTGGGGGGCTGGGTTGTCTGAGGCGCCTGTTCACAGGCCCTGAAAAGTGAAAAAGGCGGAACGCAATGTTCCGCCTTTCTCTTTTAGCATGAGCCGATCGTAAATTACGATGCAGCTGCAGCCACAACAACGGCCAGCAGGATCAGCGGGACCCAGATGGCGGCGTTCGAGCTGGAAGCGGCTTCTTCAATGACCGGGGGTTCAATAACCGGATCAGCGACCGAACCGGCGAACGCGGTCGAAGCAGCAGCAGTCAGCGCGGCAGCGAGAACGAGTTTCTTCATAGTATCCTCCAGATTTCGCCCGGCGTCACAAAAGAGGACGACGCCAAGCACCCAAGACTTACCTCGTAGTCATGTCTAAACAGCAAAAAAACCGTATTTGCAAACCCAACTTTAGGGAAATCGGAGTCTTGCTGTCCAGATGTCGTCATATTAGCAACACCTGCGTGCCCACCTTGGTCAGTTCGAACAATTGCGAGATATGTTCGTTATAAAGACCGATGCAACCATTTGAGGAACGGCGGCCGATCTTGCGTGTGTCCTGGGTTCCGTGGATGCGGTAATACGTCCAGCTCAGGTAAAGCGCATGTGTGCCCAGCGGGTTGTCCGGCCCCGGCCCTACGTAATCGGGCCATTCCGGGTTGCGCTTTTTCATTGCCGGGGTCGGGCGCCAACTGGGGCCTTCCACCTTGCGCACAATCGAGGTCCGTCCTCGCCGGGTCAGGTCTTCGGTCAGCGGAACCGAGGACGGGTACAGCTTGTAAACCGACCCGTCTTCGGACCAGTAATGCACTGCGCGGGATGTGATGTCGGCAAGAACCGCGCCGTTTCTGAGATTGGAGAAATAAGGGCGCCAATCCATCGCCCGAAAGCTGGAAATATTGCGAACGACTGCTTCGTTCAGGTCGCTCTCAATCTCGGTTGTCGAGGATTCCGTCTGCGCCAGAGCCGGGGCGCCCAAAAACGCGGCACCCGAGGCCAGGAACGCGCGCCGGCCAAGGCCTGGCGTCTGTCCATTCGTCATGACGAACCTCCTGCAAAGCGGATTTTTCTGAGGAGTCGATGATATTGCGGGAAAGCCGCAGTCGCAAATCAATCCGGGGACAGGTGGCAAGGTTGCGTTGAAGTGGGTTTTCAAGGCAACGCCGCAAGGGTAGACCAATCGGACAGCGAATTCGGACACGCGGGGGCATCATGCGTTCTATTGCCATACTTCTGGTCGCCATGCTTGGCTTGGCGGCTTGCGGGACGACAGGCACCAGCGGGGGCAAGCAATACCGGATTTCTTCGGGGGCAACGTCGAAGATCCAGTATCGCGTTCTGGATTCGATAAATATCCTGCGGCAGGCATCTGGCGCCGGGCCGGTTGAATTGAACGCGCCGCTGAACGCCGCCGCCGCGACGCATTCGCGCGACATGTCGCTTCAGAACCGTCCCTGGCATTTCGGGTCGGATGGGTCCAGCCCGCTGGATCGGGTGCAGCGTGTCGGGTATCAGGGCAATCTGGTCGGCGAGAATATCTCGGAGACCTACGAAACCGAGATGGAAACGCTGGCCGCATGGATGGAGCAGGACGACACGCGGGCCGTGATCCTGGATCCGGCTGCGAATGATCTGGGATTTGCCTGGTTCCAGGAAAAGAGCGGCAAGATCTGGTGGACGCTGGTGATGGGGCGGAGCGGAATGCCGCAGGCCCCCGGTCAGGGATAAATGGAAATCGGTGTGCCGTTGCGCACCATGGCATAGATGTCGCGTATCTCACTGTTGCTTACCGAGATGCAGCCCGCGGTCCAGTCGTTTTTGCCGTTCTGGTATTTCAGGGGCCGTCCGTGAATGAAAATGTCGCCACCCGGTGACTCGCCGATAGAACGGGCATAGGCGCGATCGGCCTCGTTTGGATAGGAGATTCCAACGGACAGGTAGAATTCGCTGTTCGGGTTGCGGCGGTCAACGGTGTATTCACCTTCCGGCGTACGCCCGTCACCTTCCACCTGTTTATGACCCACTGGCGCGAATCCCAGCCCGACATCATATGTCTTGAGCGGTGTGTCCTGATTCATCAGGTACAGTTTGCGTTCGCCCTTGTAGATCACGACCCGTGTTACCTCGGGACCATCATAGGTCTTGAACTTGGTACAGCCGGCCAGGCCTGTCGCCACGACCGCAACCAGAAAAATTGTTAACCAACGCATCGACAGGGCCCCTTGTCCGTGTTCCGGCTCTTTTCCACTCCGTTGTACAGCAATCACGCAAAATTCAATAGAGAAGAATGCCGCCGTCGGGCGCTATGGCCTTGTAAATCGGGCGGCCAGCTCGATGTGACTTGACCAGCGGAACTGATCCACAACCTGTACCCAGTCCAGGGCATATCCCGCCTTGACCAGCGTCGCGGCATCGCGGGCAAAAGTGACGGGATTACAGGACACAAAGGCGATTTCGGCAATGTCGGCCCTGGCCAGTTCCGCGACCTGCGCCTCGGCCCCGGCGCGGGGCGGGTCGATCACTGCGAAATCATAGCGCAGGTCGGCGGCGATGATCGGATTGCGAAACAGGTCGCGCGCCTCGGTTGTGACCCGCTTCAGCCCCTCGGCCTGGCGCCAGCCGGTATCCAGCGCGCTCAGCATGGCGGCGTCGCTTTCCACGCCGTGCATCTGCGCGCGTTGGGCCAATGGCAGCGTGAAGGTGCCGCATCCGGCGAACAGATCAATGCCCGTCCCGTCCCGGGTCACGGCGTCCTGCACGGCTGCCAGCAGGCTGGCCTGGCCATGCGGTGTGGCCTGAAGGAAAGCGCCAGGCGGGGGCACAACACGGGCCATGCCGAAACGTTGATAGGGGGGGCTGCGTGTCGCGACCACATCGCCGTCCCATGCCAGCCGGGCCAGGCCGTGCCGCTCGGCCTCCTGCGCGAGCTGTGACAGCAGCGGGCCGTCCAGAGGCTTGCCGCCGGTCACGGCAATGTCCAGCCCGGCCCCGGACAGGGTGGCGGTGACGCTCAGCTCCGCTTTGCGGGACGCGCCAGACTGGGCCAGCGCCTCGGCGACGTTCAGAGCGGGCAACAGGGCGGGGTCAAGCAGCTGACATTCGGGAATTTCAGTGATCACGCCCGAGGCGCGGCCATGAAACCCGGCGGTGGCGCCCTTTTTGGTGCGGCGGGCCGAAAGCACTGCGCGGCGGCGCGAGCGTGGCGGCGAGGTGATGATCGGGCGCAGCTCCGCCTCAAGCCCATGTGCCGAAAGCGCCTGTTTTACAACAGTTTGCTTCCAACCGGCAACAAACGCGTCAGAGGCGTGTTGCAGCTGGCAGCCGCCACAGGCGCGGTAGTGGCGGCAGGGCGGCTTCACCCGGTCCGCGCAAGGGTGCAGCACTTTCATGTCGCGCAGCCGCGTGCCTTCTGGCGTGCCGGTTACAGTTTCGCCCGGCAGGGCCATAGGCACATAAACCGGCCCCGGCGCGATGCCGTCGCCCTGATGCCCCAAACGTTCGATCACAAACTCTGTCATGGGCGCACCTATATCGTCGGGACCGGGCCATGCAAACGGTTACTCGGCCGCTTCATCCGCATTCAGAAAGCCCCCCGACTGTCTTTGCCAGAACCCGGCATAAAGCCCGCCCCTGGCCAACAGGTCGGCATGGCTGCCCTGTTCCACGATATGCCCTTGATCCAGAACCAGAATTCTGTCCATCCGGGCAATCGTGGACAGGCGGTGGGCAATGGCAATCACGGTCTTGCCCCGCATCATGCCGTACAGGGTTTCCTGAATGGCGGACTCGACCTCGCTGTCAAGCGCGCTGGTGGCCTCGTCCAGCAACAGGATTGGCGCGTCCTTGAGGATCACGCGGGCCAGGGTGATGCGCTGTCGCTGACCGCCGGACAGCTGCACCCCGCGTTCACCTACATGGGCGTCATAGCCGGTCCGGCCCTGCGGATCCCGGAGACCGAGAATAAAGTCATGCGCCTCGGCCTTGCGGGCGGCGGCGATGACCTGAGCCTCGGTGGCGTCGGGCAGCCCATAAAGGATGTTGTCGCGCACAGAGCGGTGCAGCAGCGAACTGTCCTGCTGCACCATGCCGATCATGTCGCGCAGGCTGTCTTGTGTCACCTGCGCAATGTCCTGACCGTCAATCAGGATGCGGCCTTCCTCGGCGTCGTAGAACCGCAAGAGCAGCTTGACCAGAGTGGATTTCCCAGCGCCGGAACGGCCGACGAGCCCGATCTTTTCGCCGGGCCGGATGGTCAGGGAAATCTTGTCCAGCCCCCCGGCGCCGCGCCCATAGTGGTGAGACAGGGCCTGAATTTCCACTTTGCCTTCAGTCAGTTGCAGCGGCGGGGCGTCTGGGGCATCGACAAGATCGATCGGCTGGGCGATGGTCTCCATACCCTCGGCCACGACACCCAACTGGCGAAAGAACGAGGTCAGCGCCCACATGATCCAGCCCGTCATGGCGTTGAGCCGCAGGGTGAGCGCGGTGGCGGCGGCGACAACGCCGACGCTGGCCTGGCCCTGTGTCCAAAGCCACACGGCCCAGCCCACCACAGCCACGATAAGAAGGCCGTTCAACAGCACCAGCGAAACATCCATGATGGTGTAGATGCGCATTTCCACCTGAAAGGTCTTGCGGGAATGTTCGATGGCGTCCCGAGCGTGTTCCAGTTCACGCCTGTTATGGGCGAAAAGCTTGACCGAGTGGATGTTGGTATAGGCATCCACCACCCGGCCCGTGACCTGGGAGCGGGCGTCGGAGGCCGCCTTGGAAGCGGGGCCAACGCGGGCGATTGTCCAGCCGACAAGCACGGCGTAAAGCCCGATCCAGATCAGCAACGGGATCAACAGACGGGGGTCGGCATCCGTCAGCAGGATGGCCGCGCCGACAAGGTAGGCGATGGAAAAGGTGATGGCGTCGAACACCTGGAACACCGCCTCTCCGGCGGCGGGCGGGGTTTGCATGATGCGGTTGGCGATGCGGCCTGCGAAATCATTCTCGAACCATCCAACCGATTGACGTAAAACATGTTTATGTGCCCGCCAGCGGATCAGCGTGCCAAAATTCGGCAGGATCGCGTTGTTCAGCAGCAGCACGTCCAACGCCTGTAGGACCGGGCGCAGCAGGAGCACGAAAAGGGCAACCAGGATCAGTTCGGTGCCGTGGGTGTCCCAGAATGTGGCGGGGTCCCGGGACAGCAGATCGACGATCCGGCCCATATAACCGATCAGACCGATCTCGACCGTGGCAACCACCACGGACATCAGGGCGGCAAGGGCAAACACACGGCGAAACGGCTGCATATACTGGGCCATGAAGGGCCAGAGCCGGGTTGGGGGGCGGTCCGTTTCGGGATGGTCGCCATAGGGATCAACAAGGGTTTCGAAAAACTTGAACATGAAAAAGACCGGCGGGTAAGGGCACTCTGCATGGGCACACCTGTGATGTGCAATGGGCGGTGTCATGGGCCCTTAGATCAGCCGGATCCCGCGAAACATCCTGCACCCCTCCACATGTTCGTGCCGGGCCATGCTGACGCAGGGGGCGGGGGGTGTCAATGTCGCGCGGGTTACGCTTTGTCACCGCCTGGCGCGCGGCGCGGCGCGACTCACCTTGAAATCCCTTGGTTAACAGGCAAAAGCGCGATCGGCGTCACGTCGGTATCGCGTCGGTATCGCGTCGGCATGAACGCCCGGATTCGCGGGATGAAGGCACGGTGCGGTGGGGTCATGCAAAAGTAACCGCAATGCGCCAGCCCGCGCGCCGCGGGGTTCGGTGTGGTCACGGCCGTCACGCGGGCCTGGCCAGATGCCAGACCTGTTCGACAGGATAGTTTTTGGCCCAGTCGGCGGGGATCGCGGCGCGCGTGCCTTCGGCCTGATCGGATGCATAAAGCTCCTGATACCGGGTGACGTGGAACCCGATTTGCGAGAACAGGTCCATCCAGCCGGAAACCGTCAGGTTGAAGCACACGCCGGTCGGTTCGAAGGCGACCTTGCGCCAATCCGCGCCCCACATGCCGCGATAGGGGCGGTGCAGGGTACGATCGGCGGGCGCCCCGTCCAGCGGCGAGCAGATCAGCGACAGCGGGTGGTTGCCAAGAAACACGAGCCTGCCACCCGGGCGCAACAGCCGCCAGGCTTCGCGCAGCCACGTGTCGGGAGAGCACCAGATCGACGCGCCGTATTCCGAGATTGCAAAGTCAAAGGCGGCATTGGGCAGGCCGGTCTGTTCGGCGTTGCACTCGATAAAGGTAATGTCGGCGCGGTGCTTGGCCGCAAGGTGGCGGGCGGTGGCCAGTTGCCCGGCAGAGATGTCCACGCCAGTGACCCGCGCGCCGCGCCGGGCCATCCAGGCCGAGACATACCCCGTGCCACAGCCAAGTTCGATGGCGTTCAGGCCCGACATGTCGGCGGGCAGCATGTTCAGCTGTTCTTCGGGATTTCCCCAACAACCCCATTCCGGGGTGGCGAGAGCCCACCGCTCGCTTGCGAACGCGGTCCAGTTTTCGGCATCGGCATTCCAGATATCCCGGTTGATCGATACGTAGTCGGGGGTCATTGCCTGATCTCCTTTTGCCGGTCCTGACATAAGAATACCTCGTGGGCAGGCCGGTTCCGGCAGAGTAGCGAAGCGCGCGATTTCGCGCTAGGCTGAGCCCCATGCCAAGAGTATCCCCTTTGCGTCCCTTCACGCCCGATCCCGAACAGATGGCCCGCTGGCCCGATCTGTCGGGCAACGCGGTGAACGGATTGGGCGAGGACATATTGCGCCGCGCCCGCATGGTGTATTGGGCGCCCGATCCGGGCGACATCCCGCATGGGCCGCTCCAGATGTATTTCTATGCGCAATCCGCGCGCGACCCGCGTTTTGCCAAGGCCCGCGCCGCGCGCCAGGAGATACTGGACGCGCCATTGCCGCCGCTGGCGCAGACGCGCGTGCAACGTGCGCCCAAGGACTGGACGGCGGCGCTGGACGGGTTTGTCGGGGCCGGTATTTGCGAGCTGACCGGCGTGGCCGAAATGCGGCAGGACTGGGTGATCGAGGGGCACGAGATTGCGCAACGCCGGGTGATCATGTTGGGGGTGCAGCACGATTATGACGCGATCGCCACCGCGCCCGGGCCCAGCGCCGGGATGGAGGTGATGGCGCAGTACGGGCGCGCGGCGCTGGCGGCAAAGACGGTGGCGGGCTGGTTGCGGCAGGACGGCTGGGAGGCCGAGCCGGTGACGGGGCCGATGACCGGGGCGCTGTTGATGATTCCGCCGGCGCTGGAATGCGGGTTTGGCGAGTTGGGCAAGCACGGGTCGATCATCAACCCCGAGGTGGGCGCGTCTTTCCGCCTGTCGGCGGTGCTGACCGATGCGCCATTTGCGACGACGCCGCGTGTTGAGGCCGGGATCGACGGGTTTTGCGCCAATTGCCGGGTGTGCGAGGATGCCTGCCCGCCCGAGGCGCTTTCTCCCGAAAAGCGGAGGGTGCGGGGCGACACCAAGTGGTATGTGGATTTCGACAGGTGCCTGCCGTTTTTCAACCAGACCCATGGCTGTGCGATCTGCATCGCGGTCTGCCCCTGGTCGCGCCCCGGCGTGGGGCCGAACCTGGCCGCCAAGCTGGCGCGCCGGGCCGGGCGGATCGAAGACAAGGAAGGCCGATAGACCCGCAAAGGAAAAGCCCCGGTCCGCGACCGGGGCTTTGTTTTTGGGGTCGGGTTGATCTAGGGTCAGGACTCATTAATCCTGTGCCAGTGGTGCAGGATTAATGAGTCCTGACCCTAGAGCAGCGCGGCGTGGCGCATGGCGGCATCAATCCGGGCCTTGGTGTCGTCGGCCAGGCCGGTCAGGGGCAGGCGCACTTCGTCGCTGCAAAGCCCAAGGCGGGACATGGCGTATTTCACACCTACAAGGCCGGGTTCGACAAAAATCGCCTCGTGCAGGGGCATCAGCCGGTCCTGATAGTCCAGCGCCCTGGCATAGTCGCCGGCGAGGGTGGCGGCCTGGAACTCGGCGCAGAGTTTCGGCGCCACATTGGCCGTGACAGAGATGCAGCCGACGCCGCCATGGGCGTTGAAGCCCAGCGCGGTGGCGTCTTCGCCGGACAGCTGGATGAAATCAGGGCCACAGGCCGCGCGCTGCTGGCTGACGCGGGCCAGATCGCCGGTGGCGTCCTTGACGCCGACAATGCGGGGCAGTCGGGACAGTTCGCCCATGGTGGCCGGGGTCATGTCGATCACCGAGCGGCCGGGAATGTTGTAGATGATGATCGGCAAGGCGCAGCAATCATGCACGGCGGTAAAATGCGCGATCAGCCCGCGCTGGGTGGGCTTGTTGTAATAGGGCGTCACGACCAGCAGCGCATTCGCGCCGACCTTTTCGGCGTGCTGGGCCAGGCGGATCGCTTCGAGCGTGTTGTTGGACCCGGCCCCGGCGATCACCGGCACGCGCCCGGCGGTGGCGCGCACGACCTCTTCGACCACGGCCTCGTGTTCTGCATGGCTGAGCGTGGGGCTTTCGCCGGTGGTGCCGACCGGCACAAGGCCGTTGGTGCCTTCGCCGATATGCCATTCCACCAGTTTCTTGAGCGTTTCCAGATCCAGCTCGCCGTTCGTGAACGGCGTGACGAGTGCGGGGAAGGACCCTTTGAACATGGCACGCTCCTTTTTTGCGTCGCTGGGCGGAAAGCCCGGTGGAAAATCGCGCGGACACTAGCGGGAAGTCGCCGCCTTGCCAAGAATGTGAATTGAAGGCAGGCTGGCGCGCGATTTATTGTTCCGGCTCTATCCTTATTTGCATTGGAAATTGCAAGCCATGAAGCGACTTCTCCAGGCATTCGTTATGCTGATGTTGACCGGCCTGCCGCTTGTGGCGCAAGAGGCAGCGGCGTTGAAGGAGGCGATGGCGGCGTTGCGGTCCGGAGATTGGGACACGGCGGCAGTGGTCGCGGGCGGCGATCCGATTCTGCGCGACATCGTGGAATGGCAGCGATTGCGCGCCGGGCGCGGCAGCCCGGACGAGGTATTGGCCTTTCTTGACCGGCGCGGCGACTGGCCCGGCCTGGCCTATCTGCGCAAACAGTCCGAGGAGGCCTTTGAGGATGCGTCGCACCGTCAGCAGCTTTCGTTCTTTGTGTACGGCCCGCCTCAGACCGCCGTGGGCGCGCTGAGCCAGGCGGCGATGCTGATGGAAGAGGGCGAGCAGGGCACCGCCGAGGCGGGGCTTGTGCTGGCCTGGCGCACCATGCCGATGGATCGCGGTACGCAGACCCAATTCCTGGAACGTTACGGGGCGCTGTTAAAGCCGCATGACGTGGCGCGGCTGGATGCGATGTTGTGGGCGGGGCTGCGTGACAATGCCGAACGCATGTTCGGGCTGGTGCCCGAGGGCTGGGTCAGGCTTGCCAAGGCCCGTTTGGGTCTGCGCGAGATGGTGGACGGTGTGGATGCGCTGATCGCCGAGGTGCCGGGCGAATTGCAGGATGATCCGGGGCTGGCCTATGAGCGGTTTGTCTGGCGCCACCGCAAGGGCCGGGACGCGGACGCGGTTGCGTTGCTTCTGGAGCGCAGCCGCGCCGGCACGCTGGGCGAGCCGAATGAATGGGCGGCGCGGCGCCGGTCGCTGGCGCGCAGCGAGATGCGCGCGGGGAATTATCAGACGGCCTATGACATTGCCGCCACGCATGGGCTGGCGCCGGATTCGGGCTATGGGTTTTCCGATTCCGAGTGGATTGCCGGGTATATCGCGCTGCGCTTTCTGAATCAGCCGGAAAAGGCGGCGGTGCATTTCGTGCGGTTCGCGCAGACGGTGCAAACGCCGATTTCGCTTGGCCGCGCGGGCTATTGGATGGGGCGGGCCTATGAGGCGATGGGCAATCAGGATATCGCCCGGCAGGCCTATGCGGCCGCGGGTGTGCATCAGACCAGTTTTTACGGGCTTCTGGCGGCTGAAAAGGCCGGGATGGATTGGGACCGGTCGTTGGCGGGGGACGAGGTTTTTCCGGATTGGCGTCAGGCCGGCTGGACCGGGTCGAGCCTGCACCGGGCGGCGCGGGTGCTTCTGGATGCGGGCGAGTTGGAGCTGGCGCGGTTGTTCTGGGTGGATCTGAGCGAGCGGCAGGATCGCGTGGCGCTGGGCCAGATGGGCGCGATGGCGCAGGAACTGGGCGCGCCGCATGTCGCGGTGATGCTGGGCAAGAACATGGTGCGGCGCGGGATCACGCTGCCGGGGCCGTATTATGCGCTGCACCCGCTGCGCGGCATGGACCTGCCGGTGCCGCCCGAACTGGCGCTGGCGATCGCGCGGCGCGAGAGCGAATTCAACCCGGTGGTGGTCAGCGGCGCGGGGGCGCGGGGGTTGTTGCAGGTGATGCCGGGCACAGCGCGTCAGGTCGCGGCAGCCACCGGCGAGGAGTATTCGGAGGCGTGGCTGACCAGTGACCCGGATTACAATGCCCGCCTGGGCAGCGCCTATCTGGCGGGTCTGGCGGATCAGTTCGACGGCAATATCATCATGATCGCCGCCGGGTACAATGCCGGCCCGCGACGCCCGCTGCGCTGGATGGAGGAATTTGGCGACCCGCGCGGCGGATCGGCCGAGGATATGGTGGACTGGATCGAGATGATCCCGTTCAACGAGACCCGCAATTACGTGATGCGGGTGGCGGAAAGCCTGCCGGTGTATCGCGCGCGGCTGGGCAAGGCGCCGCATCCGGTGCCGTTCGGGCAGGAGATCGCAGGCGCCACGATCAGGCGGTTGCAGTAATCGCGCGGTTTATCTGCTAGGGTGGTCGCGAGGCGGGAACACGCAGGCATTCCAGAAAGGAAGGCTTTGCATGATCATGCGCATATTCCAGGTTCGCACCCGGCCCGGCAAGGAGACGGAATTCGCCGAATTCTTTCACAACACGGCCATTCCGCTGATGAAGGGTACCGAAGGCATCGTGCAGGTTCTGGCCGGAGCGCCACATGACGACCCGCGCAATTTCAGCGTGGTCATGGTTTGGCGCGATCTTGCGGCGCTGTCGGATTTCGTGGGCGACGATTATCGCGCGCCCCATATCGACCCGGCAGAGGATGATCTGGTCGAGTCGCGGATGATCCATCACTACGAATTGGCCTGACAGCGAAATCCCTGCGGGGCGGGGCGGAGTGGCGCGGCGGGGGGTGGCCGGCGATCAGGCCCGTTGCTGTTCCCGCCAGAGCGTGAACAGCCCGGCGCCGACAACGATGGCCGCGCCGATCGCCACATTGCTGCGCAGGGTTTCGCCAAAGGCCACCATGCCCAGGGCCGAGGCAAAGGGCAGTTGCAGATAGGCAAAGGGCTGAACCGCGCTGGCCTCGGCCAGTTCGTAGGTCTTGATCAGCAGCCAGTGCCCGAAGGCGCCGCTTATGCAGAGCGCGCCCATCCAGAGCCAATCGGAGGGGGCAAGCGGCTGCCAGTAGAACAGGCCGATCGCCGTCATCACCACGGCACCGACCGTGCCGGTATAGAAAAAGCTGACATGGCCGGGATCGTTGCGCGAGACATAGCGCGTGACCAGCCCGTAGACGGCGAACATCACCGCGCCCAGCAGGGGAATGGCGGCCACCGGCGAGAAGACTCCGGTGCCCGGTTGCAGGATGATCATCACCCCAACCGCCCCGGCGCCAATGGCGGCCCAGCGCCGCCAGCCAACCCGTTCGCCCAGCAGCGGGCCTGAAAGGGCGGCGATCATCAGCGGGTAGGAGATGAAGATGGCGTGGGTCTCGGTCAGGCCAAGCAGGGTAAAGGACACCACGGTGACGCAGATTTCCAGCGCCAGGAGCACGCCGCGAAACACCTGGATCCACGGGTGGCGCGTGGCGATGGCGCGTTTCAGCCCGCCCGCGCGCCGCGCCGAAACGGCGATCACGAACAGGGCGAAGAACCAGTAGCGGATCATCACCACGAGGAAGGTGTTGTATTCCTCGGCCAGCAGGCGCGAGATGCCGTCCTGCATGGCAAAGACAAAGGTTGTCAGGCACATCAGCAGGATGCCGAGGCGGGTGTTGTCCTGGTTCATGGCGCGGCCATGCGGGCGGTTGTCATGTGGCGTTTGCGGCCAAAGCCGGGAATGCGGGTGACAGAAAAGCCGGCGTCGGACAGGGCGCGGCGCACGAACCCGGCGGCGGTATAGGTGGCCGCCGTTCCGCCCGGCCTGGTGTGGCGGGCAACCTGTGCCAGCAGGGCGGCGCCCCACAGTTCCGGGTTCTTGGCCGGGGAGAATCCGTCAAGGAACCAGGCATCGGCGCGAATGCCTGACCGGGCGATGGTTTCGCGCGCATCGCCCAGGATCACGCGGGCGTCGAGGCCGGGCAGGGTTTCCAGAGTGGGGGTTTCGGCCCAGGCGGCGATCAGTTTGTCGGCGTAAGGAGACAGGGACGGAAAGGCGGCCAGCGCACGGGCCATTTCGGACGCGCTGATGGGGAAGGCTTCGAAGCTGGTGAAGGCGAGCGGGGTGGTCTGGCCGCTGGCCTCCCACGCGGCCCAGGTGGCCAGCAGGTTCAGCCCGGTGCCGAAGCCCAGTTCGGCAATGTGAAAGCCGGGCGCGAAACGGGCGGGCAGATCGTTGCCCGTCAGAAAGACATGGCGCGTTTCCGCGAGCCCGTTTTCCAGGCTGAAATACGGGTCGTCAAACCGGGTCGAGACCGGGACAGCGCCGTCGCGCCATTCAAGATCTGCGTGCTGGTCGCTCATCGCGGGATGCCTTAAGGAAATGCAGGATATCAGGATTGGACCAGCGGGGGTGATTTGGCAATGGTGGATGTCACGGTTGTGGGGGCCGGGATCTATGGCCTTGCCACGGGCTGGGCCTGTGCGCGGCGCGGGGCACGGGTGCGGGTGATTGACCGGACCGGGATCGCGGCGGGCTGTTCCGGCGGGATCGTGGGAATGTTGTCGCCGCACGCGCCGGAGCGGTGGAACACGATCAAGGAATTCCAGTTCCAGAGCCTGATCGGGGCGGAAGCGTATTGGCGGGAGATCGAGACTGTTTCCGGCCTGCCCACGGGCTATGGCCGTGTGGGGCGGTTGCAGCCGATCAACACCGGGCGCGCGCTGGCGCTGGCCCGGGAGCGGGCGGTGAATGCCGCCGAATTCTGGCGAGGCAAGGCGGTGTGGGAAGTGATCGACGCCGGAGCGGCGGGGGATTGGTGCCCGGCCAGCGCCTCGGGCCAGGTGATCCGGGAAACGCTGAGCGCGCGGGTGCATCCGCGCCGCGCCTGTCATGCGCTGGCCGGGGCGATCCGCGCGCGGGGCGGCGTGGTGGAGGCTGGCGATGCCGGTGAAACGCCGGGCAAGGTGATCTGGGCCACGGGGGTGGCCGGGTTGCAGGAGTTGACCAGCGCCCTTGGGCGGCAGGTGGGCAACGGGGTCAAGGGACAGGCGGCGCTGTTCGGGCTGGATGCGCGCGGCGCGCCCCTGGCCTCGGCGGACGGGGTGCTGGTGGTGCCGCATGACGATGGCACGCTGGCGGTGGGATCGACAAGCGAGCGGGTGTATGACTCGGGCGATGCCACGGACGGCTTGCTGGAGGAGCTGATTGCGCAGGCGTGCCGGGTGTTCCCTCTTTTGGCCGGTGCGCCGGTGATCGAGCGTTGGGCCGGGGTGCGGCCACGGGCGAAAAGCCGGGCACCGATGCTGGGGGCGCATCCGCTGCGCGAGGGGCAGTTCATCGCCAATGGCGGGTTCAAGATCGGCTTTGGCATGGCGCCGGGGGTGGGCGAGGTGATGGCGGACCTGGTGCTGGACGGGAAAGACGAAATTCCCGAGGGGTTCCGGGTGGCGGCGTCGTTGTGAGGGGGCAGGGGTGAACCCCGGCTTACGGGTTGACTTGAGCGGTGTGTTGGTGGGGTTGGGCTTGCCCGGCTAGTCTGCCTTGGCCGTCATGCATTGTCGCCCGTCGGGGCCGCGCACCCAGAGCGTGCCGTCACCGCCCCAGCAGAGATCGGCGGTTTCGAAATGCATCAGCGGCGACGTGGCGCGGAAGGAAAAGCGGGTGAGATGGCCAAGCTGACGCCGGGCCAGCAGCATGAGCAACTGCGCCAGAAGGGGACCGTGCACCACCAGACCGGCATAGCCTTCGATGTCGCGGGCATAGCCCGGATCATAGTGGATGCGGTGGCCGTTGAAGGTGAGCGCGGAGTAGCGGAACAGGAGCGTGCTGTCAAAGCTGTGGGTTTCGCTGCGGGTTTCGTCGGTGCGCGCGACGGGTGGTTCGGGCGCGGGGGCGGATGGATCGGGGTCTTCGCGGTAGACGAGGTCTTGGTGTTCGCGGATGCAGAGCGTGCCCTCCTGGGTGATCTCGTGGCAGAGCGTGACAAAGCCCAGCGCGCCGCTGCGCCCGGTCTTGCGTTCGGCGCGCGCCACGGTGCTGGTTTTGGTGGCGGGGATACCGGCGCGCAGCGGAGCGGGGAATTCCAGCTGCCCGCCCGCCCACATGCGGCGGGGCAGGCCCATGTCGGGGATCAGCCCGCCCACACGCGGGTGGCCATCGCGGCCCAGTGCCGTGGGCGGCCGGGCGTCCCAGAAATGGAGCTGATGAAAGAATGGCGGCAAAGCGTCGCCCCGGGTGATGGTGGCGGGTTCTCCCAGCGCCGCGAGAAAGGCATTGGCGCGGGCCGGATCAAGCATATCGTTTTGACGATGGGATGTGGGGGCGTCATTGTGCATGGGCGTCAGGCTAGGCGCGCCAAAAAGCGAGGACAAGAGCGATCATGCCACAGGTAAACGCGCTGGATCATCTGGTTTTGACCGTGGCCGATATCGACGCCACGATCGCCTTTTACCGCGATGCGCTGGGCATGGTGGCGGAACCGTTTCACCCCGCCGATGGCAGCACGCGCTGGGCGCTGAAATTCGGGTGTCACAAGATCAACCTGCATGTTGCCGGGGCCGAGTTTGACCCCAGGGCGGCGCGGGCGCTGCCGGGGACGGCGGATGTGTGCTTCCTGACGCAGGTGCCACTGGCCGAGTGGCAGGCGCATCTGGCGCGCGAGGGCGTAGAGGTGCTGGACGGGCCGGTGGCAAGGACCGGCGCGACCGGGCCGATCACGTCGATCTATGTGCGCGACCCGGACGGGAATCTGCTGGAGATATCGGTGGCGGGGTGAGGCGACAGTAGGTTCGCGCCCGAACCCGAGGGGGGCGCGAACCGGATCGCGGGCGATCCGGGGAAATCGTTCTGCGATCTACCCGAGCAATCCCGCCTTGCGGAACAGTTCCTTGACGTTGGCTTCGGGGCGGGCGCCGTAGTGGCTTATGACTTCGGCGGCGGCGATACAGCCCATACGGCCCGACACCTCAAGGCTTTGCCCCGTGGCCACGCCATAAAGGAAACCGGCGGCGAACTGATCGCCCGCGCCGGTGGCATCCACGGGGACAATCTCGTTGACCGGAACGATGGCCTCTTCGTCGCCCTGTACCAGCACCACGTCATGGCCCGAGCGGGTGCAGACAATCAGCCCGCTATCGGCGGCGGCCTGTTCCAGCGCGGTGGACAGATCGGTCTGATAGAGCGATTCCCATTCATGTTCGTTGCCGATCACAAAATCCAGATCGCGCACAAGGCGGCGGAAATCGTCGCGGTGGCGATCCACGCAGAACGGATCGGACAGCGCGATTCCGGCCATGCCGCCGCTTTCCCGGCACAGTTTCGCGGCGCGTTCGAACGCCTCTTTGCCTTTGGGCTTGTCGTAAAGATAGCCCTCCAGGAACAGCAATTGCGCTTGGCCGGCGACATCGTCGGATACGTCATCCGGCCCCAGTTCCGAGGATATCCCCAGATAGGTGTTCATCGACCGCTCACCATCGGGCGAGACAAAGATCATCGAGCGCGAGGTGGGCAATTCGCCCCCCGGCACCGGCGGGTTTACAAAGGCGGTGCCTTCGGCCTGCATCGATGTGGCATAGAACCGGCCCAGCGCATCGTCATGCACGCGCCCGATAAAGGCGGTGGACAGGCCCAGCGCGCCAAGCCCGGCCACGGTATTGGCAACCGAGCCGCCCGGCGCCTGTGTGCGGTTGGTCATCGCGGCATACAGCATCTCGCCGCGCTCGCGTTCAACCAGTTGCATGATGCCCTTCTCGATCCCCATCAGGTCAAGAAAGCTGTCGTCGGATTGGGAAATCACGTCAACGATGGCATTGCCGATGCCGACGATCTGGTAGGTCTTGGTCACAGGTTCTTGTCCTCAAACATGCAGAGATCCCGGATCAGGCAATTGGAGCACATGGGTTTGCGCGCCTTGCAGACATACCGTCCGTGCAGGATCATCCAGTGATGGGCGTGGAGTTGGAAATCCACGGGGATATTGTCTTCGATGGCGCGTTCCACCGCGACCACGTCCTTGCCCGGGCACACGCCCGAGCGGTTGCCAAAGCGGAAGATATGGGTGTCGACAGCCTGTGCCGGGTGGCGCCACCACATGTTCAGCACCACATTGGCCGTCTTGCGGCCCACCCCCGGCAGGCTTTCCAGCGCGGCGCGGGAATTGGGCACCTCGCCGCCATAGTGTTCCACAAGGATGCGCGACAGCTTGATGACGTTGCTGGCCTTGTTGCGGAAAAGGCCGATCGTCTTGATGTGGTCGATCAGGGCCTGTTCACCCAGATCCAGCATCTTTTGCGGCGTATCGGCGATTTTGAACAGCGCGGCGGTGGCCCGGTTCACACCGGCGTCCGTGGCCTGCGCGGACAGGGCCACGGCCACCACCAGCGTATAGGCGTTGACGTGGTCCAGCTCGCCCCTGGGGGCGGGTTCGGCGGCCTGAAACCGGGTAAAGATCTCGCGGATCGTGTGATAATCGAGTTGCTTTGCCATGCGCGGCTCCATTGCACGGGTGGGGGCGCCGGGGCAAGGCCGCGGACGGGCTATTTTCCTGAACTGCGCTCTTTCAACAGCGCCTCGATGTCATTCAGCCGCGCCAGAACCTGATCGCGATAATCATCGGTGCGCTGGTCGGCCTCGGCATGGTGGGCATCCTGCATCGAGTTCACCACCAGACCGACAACCAGGTTCAACACGATGAAGGTGGTCAGCAGGATGAAGGGCACGAAGAACAGCCAGGCATAGGGGAAGGCTTCCATCACCGGGCGCACGATGCCCATGGACCAGCTTTCCAGGGTCATGATCTGAAACAGGGAATAAGCGGATTTGCCCAGCGTGCCGAACCAGTCGGGGAAGGTGGCACCGAACAGTTTGGTGGCCATGACCGCGCCGATATAGAAGATCAGCGTCATCAGCAGAAAGACCGAGCCCATGCCGGGCAGCGCGTTGAGCAGGCCTTCGATCACGCGGCGCAGCGAGGGCGCCACCGACACGACGCGCAACAGGCGCAGGATGCGCAGCGCGCGCAGCACCGACAGCCCCTGTGCGGCGGGCACCAGGGCGATGGCGACGATGGTGAAATCGAACAGGTTCCAGCCGTTGCGGAAAAACCGCGTACCGCGCACATAAAGTTTGGTGGCGATTTCGGCGACGAATACGCCCAGGCAGATCCGGTCAAGCGTGATCAGCAGCGGCCCGGCAAGGGCCATCGCCCGGTCCGAGGTTTCCAGCCCCAGGATCACGGCATTGAACAGGATCACGCCCAGAATCGTGTTGCGGAAGGCGGCGCTGTCGATCAGGGCGGCAAGGCGTTGGCGCAGGGTCATGGCGGAGGAGGTCTCGCGGGAATGGGTCATGGGTGTCATGAGGGGTCATATGGGCGATGCGCGGGCCATGACAACCCGTGCCGGGCAATGCGGCGAATGATCAAGAAACGGGTCGCGCCGGGGCGGGGGCGGTTCTATCCTTGGGGCAGACAAGGGAGCCGGTGCGATGAACGACATGACCCAGGGATACCATTACAACGTGATGCGCCGCGCCATCGAGATGATCGATCAGGGCGGCGAAAACATGACGCTGGAGGAACTGGCAAGGCGGATGGGCATGAGCCCGGCCCATTTCCAGCGCCTGTTCACCCGCTGGGCCGGGGTGTCGCCCAAGCGGTTCCAGCAATACCTGACGCTGGGCCACGCCAAGGCGTTGCTGCACGAGCGGTTTACCACGCTGGACACATCCAGCGCGGTGGGGTTGTCGGGATCGGGGCGGCTGCATGACCTGTTCCTGCGGTGGGAGGCCATGAGCCCCGGCGAGTTCGCGCGCAGGGGCGACGGGCTGACGATCCGTTGGGGCTGGTTTGACAGCCCGTTCGGCCCGGTTCTTGTGACGGGAACGCACAAGGGCATTTGCGGCATCGGGTTCGCTGCCGAAACCGGCGAAGCGGCCACGATGCAGGATTTGGTGTCGCGCTGGCCGCGGGCCGAATTTGTCGAAGATCCGGCATTCCTGCGCCCCTGGGTTCTGGCAGCGTTCAACGCGCAATCGGGGCAGGCCGACAAGGTGCCGGTCTACATGATCGGGTCGGCCTTGCAGATCAAGGTGTGGGAGGCGCTGATGCGCATTCCGTCCGGGCAGGTGACAACCTATTCCGAGATTGCGCAAAGCATCGGGCGGCCCGGCGCGGTGCGCGCCGTGGGCACGGCCGTAGGGCGCAATCCGGTCAGCTGGCTGATCCCGTGCCACAGGGCGATGCGCAAATCGGGCGGGCTGGGCGGCTATCACTGGGGGCTGCCGGTAAAGCGGGCGCTTCTGGCCTGGGAATCGGCGCGTGCCGAGGCCGGGTAGGCCCCGGAATCGGCGCAGAACCGCCGACCCGAGTTGTTTTGGCGCTTGGGGGTGATGGCGGGGTTGGGTATAGTTCGTGCAAAAGCCGGAGGACCGGCACCAAGACCCGAGGCCACATCATGAGCAAACTTCCCGTCGCGCTGGCTGCGCTGTCCGCCCTGGCCCTGACCGCCTGTACCGATCCCGGATATGTGTCCGGCGATTACGAAGACCGGCAGGATTACCGCAACACCAAGTCCGGCGCCGTTCTTGGCGGGTTGCTGGGGGCCGGCCTGGCCGCGGCGACGGATAACAACCCGCTGGCCGGGGCGGCGATCGGGGCCGGAGTGGGCGCGCTGATCGGGCGCGACCTGGACAAGCAGGAACAGGAGTTGCGGGCGCAGTTGGATGACGATGTGCGCATCGAAAACACCGGCGACCGGCTGATCCTGACAATGCCGCAGGACATTTTGTTCAACATCGACAGTGCAACCGTCAACGCCGGTTTGCGCGACGACCTGCTGAAGGTGGCGACCAGCCTGAACAAGTACCCCGATACCACCGTGCAGGTGCTGGGCCATACCGACAATACCGGCTCTGCCGGATATAACCAGCAGCTTTCGGAGCGCCGCGCCAATGCGGTGGCGGATGTGCTGATGGAGGGTGGCGTACCCTTTGCGCGGATTCAGTCGATCGGGCGGGGCGAGGATCAGCCCATCGCCCCGAACCTGAACGAGGATGGCCGCCGTCAGAACCGCCGGGTGGAAATCGTGATCCTGCCCAACGCGGCCTGATGATCCGCCAGGGACGGTGCGCGACGGCTTGTGTGCCGCGCCTGACGCATTAGATTTGGGGGACGTGCAACACGAGGTTCCCCGATGCCCCATTCCCTGCTTGGCCTGTCCGGCGCGCTGCGTGCCGGATCTTCGAACCGTAAACTTCTGCGTGCGGCGGCGCAGATATACGGCGCCGCGCACTATGCCGAAGCCGATCTGAAGCTGCCGCTGTATGATGGCGATGACGAAGAGCGCGACGGCCTTCCCGAGGCGGTGGACGCACTTGTGGCGCAGATTGCCGGGGCCGATGCGGTTCTGATTTCGACACCGGAATACAATGGCGGCATCAGCGGCGTATTGAAGAACGCGCTGGACTGGATCAGCCGGCATTCCGACAAGCCGCTGGCAGGCAAGCCGGTGGCGGTGATGAGCGCGGCGTCGGGCCGGGCGGGTGGTGTGCGCGGGCAAACCATGCTGCGCACCTGTCTGGTGCCGTTTCGTCCGCGCCTGGCGCTGGCGCCCGAGCTGGCGCTGGCGGATGGCCGAAACGCGTTTGACGCCGACGGGCAGTTGACCGGCGACCGCTACCGGAATTCGGTGACGGTGCTGATGGCTGCGTTGCGGGCCGAGGTGGGGCGCTGATCACGTCAGCGCGCGCAGGGCCATGTCGGCCAGCTGATGCGCCACCCGATCCACGAAATCGGCAGGTTCATCGGCGCGCGGCGTGTACCAGACCACCGGCGCGTTCACCAAGAGCAGGATCGAATGCAGCGCCACTGTCAGGTTCTGGTTGCGGAAGGCGCCGCCATCCATACCGCGCCGTATCTGGTGGCGGAACAGCCCTTCGTACCGGTCGCGTTCGTCATGGATGCGCTGGTGCAGGGCGCGTTCGGTGGCGGTGGTGGATTTCTGATACAGCCCGGTATAGGCCTGCCGGATGACCTTGTGATAGGGCAGCGTGCGCAGCACTTCGGGCACATGGGTGCGGATCATGACGCGCAGGTTTTCATCGGCGGGCGCGGCCGGGTCGATCACCGGGGCGACCTTGCGATAGGTGAAATCGGCGGCGCGCAGACAGACTTCGGCCACCAGCACGCCCTTGGACGGGAAGTGATGATAGATGCGCCCCTTGGTGGCGCCCAGATCGCGCGCCACGTCATCGATCGAGGCCACATCCACCCCATGCTGCATGAACACCCGCGCTGCGGCGTCCAGTATCTGGGTCTTTGACGTGCTTGGCAGGGTATGGACCAGATCTTGCATACGGGTTCCCTGAGTGGCGCTGACGCAGCGTCAGCGGTGCGGGGTTTGATTGACAACATACTGAGTAGTATGTCTTGCTTGATCCTGCAATGCCCGCGCCTGTCGCGATGCGGGCGGCAGGGAGGGTACGATCATGTCGGACCTGGAGACATTCCGGGCGGCGACGCGGGATTGGCTGGAGGCGAACTGTCCGGCCGAGATGCGCGCGCCGATGGGCGAGGATGACATCTGTTGGGGTGGACGCAGGTTCACGTTCACCTCGCCCGCGCAAAAACACTGGCTGGAGGTGATGGCGGCGCGTGGCTGGACGGTTCCGGGCTGGCCCGAGCCCTACGGCGGCGCAGGGTTGTCGGGGCCGGAGCAGAAAGTGCTGGCCGAGGAGATGCGCCGCATCAACGCCCGCCCGCCCTTGCAGAGCTTTGGCATCTGGATGCTGGGCCCGGCGTTGCTGGCCTTTGGAACCGAGGAACAAAAACGTCATTACCTGCCGCAGATCGCGCGCGGCGAAATCCGCTGGTGTCAGGGATATTCCGAGCCGGGCGCGGGTTCGGACCTGGCCAGCCTGCAAACCAAAGGCGTGGACAGGGGCGACCATTTCGAGGTGTCGGGTCAGAAGATCTGGACCTCTTATGCCGACAAGGCCGACTGGATTTTCTGCCTGGTGCGCACGGAACCCGAGGCAAGCAAACATACCGGCATTTCCTTTCTGCTGTTCGATATGGAAAGCGAAGGCGTTTCGACCAGGCCGATCAGGCTCATTTCCGGCGCGTCGCCGTTTTGCGAGACCTTTTTTGACAACGTGAAGGTGCCCAGGGACCAGATCGTGGGAGAGCGCGGGCAGGGCTGGACCATCGCCAAATACCTGCTGACCCATGAGCGCGAGATGATCGGCGGGTCGGATGTGGCGCTGTTTGCGAAATCCGACCTTCTGGGCGATGCGGTGGCGGCGATCGGGCTGGACGACGCGGGGCGGCTGGATGATCCGGTGCTGCGCGCCGATCTGGGGCGGTTCATCGTCGATGAGATGGCGTTTGACGCGCATATGGGCATGGCACGCGATCTGCTGCGCCGGGGCGACGAGCTTGGCGCGCGCTCGGCCGAGCTGAAATATCTCGGGACCGAGCTGAACAAGCGGCGCCAGAGCCTGCGTATGGCGGCGGGCGGGGCCGATGATCTGGTGTGGGACGGGCCTGCGAATGATGCCGGACAGGCGGCACGGGACTGGCTGCGCTCGAAGGGCAACAGCATCGAGGGCGGCACGTCCGAGGTGATGCTGGGCATTCTGGCCAAGGCCGTTCTGAAACTGCCGGGATAAGGGGGCAGGCATGGAGAAGCTGAGCGAAGATCACGCCATGGTGGCCGAGGCGGCGGCCGGGTTTCTGGCGCAGAATCATCCGGTGGCGGCTTTTCGCGCGTTGCGGGATTCGGGCGCGCCGCTGGGCTATGACAGGGCGATTGTGGGCCAGATGGCCGGGATGGGCTGGATGGGTGTCGTGTTGCCCGAAGACCTGGGCGGCGTGAATTTCGGGCACCGTGCGGCAGGGCTGATCGCCGGGGCGATGGGGCGCAACCTGACCGCGGCGCCGTTCCTGTCCACGGCGGTGATCGGGGCAAGTGTGCTGAAACATGCCGGGGGGCCGGTGGCGGAAAGCTGGGGGCCGAAACTGGCGGCGGGTGAGGCCGTTGTGGCGCTGGCGATGGAAGAAGGTGCCAAGCATCGCCCCGACAGGATCGCGACCGAGGCGCGCCGGGAGGGCGACGGTTTCGTGCTGAACGGGCGCAAGAGTTTTGTCGTGGATGGGGTTGGTGCGGACCGGCTGATCGTCGTGGCGACGCTGGACGACGCACCGGCGCTGTTCTGGGTCGATCCCACGGCGGCGGGGGTGACGGTGGTGCCGCAGGTGCTGTTGGATCATCGCAATGCCGCGCTGGTGACATTCGAAGGCGTAGGGCTGGACGGGGCGGCGCTGATCGCCGGTCGCGAGAACGCCAGGGCCGTGCTGGCGGCCGCGCTGGCGGCTGGCAGGGCGGTGACGGCGGCCGAGCAGCTTGGGGTGGCCCGGGCGGCCGCGGAAGCGACGTTCGATTATCTGCGCACGCGCAAGCAGTTCGGTATGCTGATCGGCAGCTTTCAGGCGCTGCAACACCGGGCGGCGGATCTGTACTGTGCGATTGAACAGACGGATTCGCTGGCGGCGGCGGCGCTGAACGCGCTGGATCAGGGCGCGGACGAAGGCGAGGCACTGAGCCGCGCGGCCAAGGCCAGGGCGGCGCTGGTGGGGCGGCAGGCGACCGAGGAGGGGGTGCAGATGCATGGCGGCATCGGCATGACCGACGAGATGGACCTGGGCCTGTTCATGAAGCGTGACCGGGCATTGAGCGAATTCCTGGGCGACGCGGGGCATCATACGGATTGGCTTTTGCGGCAGCGGGGTTTGTAAGGCACCGGGCAGGTGACGTAACGGCGGTTGGCCCGCAAACCTGCCTGCAAGCTTGACGCGAGACAGGGCCAGCGCAGAGACTGAACCGCAGGAGGCCGGAAAAACCGGCACGGGGAGGATAGATTGGAAGTTTTGCAACTGCTCGTCAGCGGGCTTGCGAATGGCTGTGTATACGGCCTGATCGCGCTTGGCTTTGTGCTGATCTACAAGGCGACCGAAGCGGTGAATTTCGCCCAGGGCGATTTCATGATGCTGGGCGCCTTTGTCACGCTGGGCCTGACCAACGCCCAATACATGGACCTGCCCTTTTGGGTGGCGGCACCGATGGCGATCGCGATCATGGCGGTGCTGGGCTATCTGCTGGATTTCTTCGTATTGCGGCACCTGTTCGGTCAAAGCCAGACAGCGGTTGTGATCCTGACCATCGCGCTGGGTTTCGTGATCCGTTTCATCGCCGGAGCGATCTGGGGGCATGAGCCGCAGACATTGGAAAGTCCGCTGGCCGTAGGGGATTTGCGGGTTGGCGGTGTGGTGCTGGGCATGGCCGATGTGGCGGTGATCATCGTGACCGTGTTGCTGACCCTGTTCCTGTACCAGTTTTTCCAGCGTACCAAGCTGGGCCTGGCCATGCAGGCGGCCAGCCAGAACCAGATGGCGGCCTATTTCATGGGCATTCCGGTCCGGCGGGTACAGGGCATGATCTGGGGCCTGTCCGGCGCGGTGGCGGCGGTGGCGGGGATCCTGTTCGCGTCCAAGGGCGCGATTGATCCGAACGCGGGATTGCTGGGCATCAAGGCATTCGCGGCGGCGGTGATCGGTGGTTTCGGCAGCCTGCCCGGCGCGCTGGCCGGGGGGCTGATCGTGGGTGTGATCGAGCCGTTCGCGGCGCGTTATCTGGCCGCGGGCTACAGCCAGATCGCGCCCTATGCGCTGCTGTTGTTCGTGCTGGTGTTCCGGCCCCACGGCCTGTTCAGCCAGGTCCGCACCAAGAAGGTCTGATCCCATGCGCATTCATTTCAAGACCTCTTATGAACATGACATTCGCCTGTTTGCCGATTGGTGGAGCTTTTTCGTATATGCCGCGCTGATCGTGGTGGCGGTGGCGCTGCCGTGGATCATGGACGAGTTCTATCTTGGCGAAGTCACCAACGTGCTGATCTGGGCGATTGCGGGGCTTGGGCTGATGCTGTTGACCGGGCAGACCGGACAGGCCAGCCTTGGCCATGCCGCGTTCCTGGCGGTGGGCTGTTATGCCAATGTGATCTTTATGGAACTGGGGCTGCCCTTTCTGATCGCCTTTCCGCTGGCCGGGATCGTGACCGGGATCGTGGGCACGATCATCGCGATACCGGCGATCCGGATGCACGGCATCTATCTGGCGATTGCTACGATTGCCCTGTCGATCCTGACCGATGACCTGATCGTGCTGCTGGAGCCGATCACCAATGGCGTGTCGGGCAAGTTTGCTCCGACGATCACCATTTTCGGCATCGAGATCGAACGCTGGACAACACCGGACCGGTTCTACTGGCTGGTGTTGGCGGTGACGGTCCTGTGTACGCTGGCCTATCGCAACCTGCTGCGCGCGCCGTTGGGGCGCGCCATGGCGGCGGTGCGTGACAGCGAGGTTTCCGCCACGGCGATGGGGGTGCATATCGCCCGCACCAAGGCGGCAAGTTTCGGAATTTCCTGCGCCATCACCGGGCTGGCCGGGGCGCTGATGGGATTTTATGCCGGCGCGTTCAACAACGAGACCTTTTCCATCGTCATCTCGATCACCTTGTTGATGATGATCGTGATCGGCGGGCTTGGCTCGATCCATGGCGCGTTCTTTGGCGCGGTGGTGGTGGCGTTCCTGCCGCAGGCGCTGTCGATTGCAAAGGATTCGATCGGCGGCGGCAGCGTGGCCATTCCGGGGCTGGAAACCGGGGTGTTCGGGCTGATCCTGATCCTGTTCATCATGTTCGAACCGATGGGCATCTATGGCCGCTGGATGAAGATCCGCATCTGGTTCGAGCTGTTCCCGTTTGCCCGCAAGGACATGTTCAAGCGGCAGAAGAGCTATCTGAAGACGGAGCGGTTGAGATGAGCGCCTTGTTGGACATCAGGAACGCAACGCTGAAATTCGGTGGTGTCGTGGCGGTGAACGATCTGAGCTTTACCGTCGAGGAAGGCGAGGTGTATGCGATTGTCGGGCCGAACGGGGCGGGCAAATCGACCGTGTTCAACCTGATCTCGCGGTTTTACGATCCGTTTTCCGGGGCGATCACCTTTGACGGCAACAACCTGTTGGACCGCAAGGCCGACGAGGTGGCCGATCTGGGCATTGCCCGCACGTTCCAGAATATCGAGCTGTTCGAACACGCGACCGTGTTGCAGAATCTGCTGGTCGGGCGGCATCGCCACCGGCGCACCACGCTGGTGGAGGAGATGCTGTTCACCCCGCGCGTGCGGCGCGAGGAAAAGCGCCATCGCGAGGCGGTGGAAGAGGTGATCGATTTCCTGGACCTGCAACCCTATCGCAACAAGATGATTGCCGGGCTGCCCTATGGGGTGCGCAAGGTGGTCGAGGTGGGCCGGGCGCTGGCCACCGGGCCGCGCCTGTTGCTGCTGGACGAACCGGCCTCGGGCCTGTCGGTCGAGGAGACCCAGGACATGCGCTGGTGGATTGACGATATCCGCAAGCAGATGGGGATCACCGTGCTGATGGTGGAACATGACATGGGGCTGGTGTCGGGCGTATCGGACCGGGTGCTGGCGCTGGCGGACGGGGCCAAGCTGGCCGAGGGCACACCGGCCGAGGTGCAAAGCGACCCGGCGGTGATCGAAGCCTATCTGGGTGCGGGGGCCGCGTGATGAGCAAGACCGTGCTGGAAGTGAAGAACCTTGAAAGTTTTTACGGGCCGATCATGGCGATCCGGGGCGCCAGCCTGAAGGTGGAGAAAGGGCAGGTCGTGACCGTGCTGGGCGCCAATGGCGCGGGCAAGTCGACATTGCTCAAGACCATCTCGGGGATCATGGATCCGGAAAAGGGTCAGGTGATTTTCGAGGGCGAGGAGATACAGGGAAAAGAGCCGCATTCCATTGTGCGGCGTGGCATCGTGCATGTGCCCGAGGGGCGCGAGGTGTTCCCGCTTTTGACCGTGGACGAGAACCTGTCGCTGGGCGCCTATACGCGCGGCGACAAGGCCGAGATCGAGAAGGACCGGGAGATGGTGTTCGAGTATTTCCCGATCCTGGCGGAACGGCGCGGCCAGGAGGCGGGCACGCTTTCGGGCGGGCAGCAACAGATGCTGGCCATTGGGCGCGGGTTGATGCTGCGGCCCAAGATCATGCTTCTGGACGAGCCGTCGCTTGGCCTGTCGCCGCTGCTGGTGCAGGAGATATTCGCGATCCTCAAACGCCTGAACACCGACGAGGGCGTGACCATGATGCTGGTCGAACAGAACGCCAAGGTGGCATTGGACCTGGCCGATATGGGCTATGTGATGGAGATCGGGCGCATCGTGATGGACGGCACCGCCGACCGGCTGATGGAGAGCGAGGACATCAAGGCGTTCTACCTGGGCCACCAGGAAGTGGGCGCGCGCGGGGAACGCCGCTGGAAACGCAAGAAGACGTGGCGCTGAGGGAGGGATTGGCATGAATATTCACAATACCGACCAGATCGAGATCAACGGCGTGATCGTCACCGCCGACCCCAGCCAGCGCCCGGCGCTGGTGGACGGCTGCGATACCGTGCCCAAGCTGTTTGCAAAACGCTGTGTGCAGATGGGCGATGAGACCGCGCATCGCGAAAAGGATCTGGGCATCTGGCGGGCCTATTCGTGGAAGGATTACTGGACCCACGCCAAGTGGATCGGGCTGGGCCTGCGGGCGCTGGGGCTGGAACGCGGCGAGGTGGTTTCGATCCTCAGCGAGGACCGCAAGGAATGGCTGTATGCCGATATGGGCATTCAGGCCGTGGGCGGGATCGCGTCGGGGGTTTACACGACCGACTCGGCCAGCCAGCTGGAATACCTGCTGCGCGACAGCGACAGCCGGTTCCTGTTCGTGGAAAACGACGAGCAGCTTGACAAGTTTCTGGAGATCGAGGACCGGGCGCCGCAGGTGCTCAAGGTCATCATCTTCGAGAAAGAGGGGCTGCACGATCTGCGCCACGAGAAATGCGTGTTCATCGACGACCTGTACGACACGGGGCGCGCGTTCGAGGCGGAAAACCACGGGTTTTTCGAGGCCGAGATCGAGAAATCGCAACCCGGTGACACGGGGTTGCTGATCTATACGTCGGGCACCACGGGAATGCCCAAGGGCGCGATGCTGAGCCAGGAAAACGTGATCGCGGCCATGGTATCGGGGGCCCATGCGCTGCCGACATTGCCGGGCGACGAACAGCTGTGCTTTCTGCCGCTGTGCCATATCCTGGAGCGGGATGTGTCGGTCTATTATCCGCTGGCGGGCAAATCGGTGGTGAATTTCGCCGAAAGTCCGGAAACGGTTTTTGACAACCTGCAAGAGGTGTCGCCCAGCCATTTCACCGCCGTGCCGCGCGTGTGGGAGAAAATCTATTCCCGCGTTCTGGTGCTGGCGCAGGAGGCCACGCCGATCGGGCGGCTGGCGTTCAGGATGGCCGTCAGCGCGGGCCTGAAACGCGCCGATTACCAGCTGGCGCGAAAACCCGTGCCGCCCCTGGTGGCGCTGCATTACATGGTCTGGGATTTCCTGGTGCTGCGCAATCTGCGCCGGATGCTGGGCATGGACCGGATGCGCCGGGGCGGCACAGGCGCGGCGCCGATCTCGCCCGAGCTGATCCGCTGGTACTGGGCCATTGGCGTGCAGTTGCTGGAAGGCTACGGCATGACCGAGAATACCGGGATCGCCTCGATCAACCTGCCTGACGACAACAAGCTGGGCACGGTGGGCAAGGCGGTGCCGGGGTTCCGGGTGCGGATTGCCGGGGACGGGGAAATCCAGACCCATGGGCTGAACAATTTCCAGGGCTACTGGCGCAACAACGAAAAGACCGCCGAGACATTCACCGAAGATGGCTGGCTGCGTACGGGGGATGTGGGCAAGCTGGACGAGGACGGGTTCCTGACCATCACCGGGCGGCTGAAGGACATCATCATCACCGCCGGGGGCAAGAACATCACCCCGGCCGAAATCGAGAGCCGGTTGAAATTCAGCCACTATGTTTCGGATGCGGTGGTGATCGGCGACGCGCGCAAATACCTGACCTGTCTGATCATGATCGATCAGGAAAATGTCGAGAAATTCGCGCAGGACCGCAAGGTGCCGTTTTCCGATTTTGCCTCGCTTTGCGCGGCACAGGAGGTGGTGGACCTGATCCGCAAGGAGGTGGAGGCGGTCAACAACGATTTTGCCCGCGTCGAGCAGATCAAGGATTTCCGGCTGATCAACGTGCTGTTGACGGCGGAAGACGAGGAACTGACCGCAACGATGAAGCTGAAGCGCAGCTTTGTCGAAAAGAAACACGCGGCGCTGATCGAGGAAATGTACTAGACTGAAAATCAAGTGGCGATGGACCACGTAACCAACGGGAGGAAAACATGAAAAAACTGATGACCGCATTTGCGGCGGGCGCGGTTGCGCTGGCGTCGCAGGGCCTGGCCCAGACACAGGGCGTAAGCGATGACGAAGTGATTATCGGCTCGGTCAATGACCTGAGCGGCATCTTTGCCGCCGTGGGCGTGCCGGCGGTGAACGGCGCCAACATGAAATTTGACGAGGTCAACGCCGCCGGGGGGGTGCATGGCCGCAAGATCCGGTTCGTGGTCGAGGATAACGGCTATCAGATCCCGCGCGCGATGCAGGGCTATAACAAGCTGCTGAACAAGGACAAGGTGTTCGCCATGCTCCTGTCGCTGGGCACGCCGATGAATATCGCGGGCTTCAAGTTGCTGGATCCCAAGGGCATTCCGAATATCGGCCCGCTATCGGCGGCGCAGCAAATGCTGCAAGAGCCGATCGACAACAAGTTTGTCGGGTTCTCCAGCTATTGGGATCAGGTGCAGGTGGGTGTGAAATACCTGGCGGCAGAGTTTGACGCCAAGGAAATCTGCACGATGTATATCCCGTCCGATTTCGGCAAGGAAATCGCCGAATCAACCAAGGACGTGACCGCCGCTTTGGGCCTGACGCTGGGTGGGGAAACCACGCACAAGCCGGACGAGCTTGATTTTGTCGGCTCGCTGACCAAGCTGAAAGCGGGCGGATGTGACATTGTTACCATGGCGCTGGGCGTGCGTCAGGGCATCACCGTGGTCGGTACCGCCAAGAAGCTGGGCTGGACCGATGTCAAGTTCATGAACACCTCGGCGGGTTTCCTGGAGCCGGTGGCCATGGTGCCGGGCGGCGTGACGGACGGGCTTTATGCCTCGTCGGGCTGGGAAGACCTGTATGCGCGGGCCGCAGAGCCGGTACCGGGCAAGTTCATCGCCGACTACAAGGCCAAGTATGACCAGCCCGCCAGCGGCTTTGCCATGCTGGGCTATTCGGCGGCCGACACGCTGGTGCGTGCGCTGGAAGCGGCGGGCCCCGACCTGACGCAGGAAAACTTTATCGCGGCCATGGAAAGCCTGAATTTCGAGGACGAGTTGACCGGTTCCAACGTGACCTACGGCCCCGAAGATCACCAGGGCGTGGATGACGTGGTGATTTCGGTTGTCGAAGGCGGCGGTTGGAAAACCATCGCACGCCAGTAAGCCGGGCAGAGAAACGCGAAAGGGCGGGGAATATCCCCGCCCTTTTTTGTTTGGTGACAAACAGTTTGAAAACCGCGCTGGGCGGGCTTTGACGAAAGCCCGGCCGCCTTAATCGCCCAGCTTGGCGTGCACCTCGTCCAGGTCGATTTCGCCGATGGGCATCTTGTTTCCCGGATTTTCGAAATCGTATTTGAACAGCTGGAAATCCTTTTTGTAGATCTCATAGACAAGGTGCATCGACAGGTCGTCGAAATAATCTTCGACCGGATGCGCGCGCTTGGGGCCGTGGCCTTCGGATTCGTTGAATCGCGGGATCGCCGCCAGATCGACAGGATGCGGGGTTTGAACGGCATCCAGCACCTGCTGCATCCCGTCGTTGAACGCCTCGGTCCAGAAAATCTTGTCGTATTGGCCGCCGTTCACGATGAAGGTGGAGATATGTCCGGACATGGCAGACCAGTGGATATCCGGGTCCATCGGGCGGCGCCAGCGGATCGTGTCGCGTGTGAACAAGAGGAACCGGCGAAAGCTGGCGACCTGATCGAATTCCTGCTTGCCGTCCTCGCCGCCCACTTCGATCCCGTATTTCTGGATCAGCATCGGCACCAGATTGCCGCGATAGCGTTTGCCGTTGCGCTGGATGCCGCAGATCTTGTCAAAAAAGGACGACAGGATGCGGGTATAGGGGTTGCGCACGCAGGTGAACGCATAGGATTTGTGCCCGCGCACGTTGTCGGTGATCAGCTGCTGGCTGTCCTCGATGGCCCATTTATGCATACCCCCGGTGGCATCATGAATGTCGCCATCGAAAAATTCGCCATGATCGGAATAATACATGATCTGTCCGATGGTCGAACAGGCGCATTTGGGGACGACGCGATAGACGACGCTTTCGCTTTCGGTCATCCAGGTTCCGGGAAAGCCCATATTTTGCCTCCGTTGGCATGTGGCCGGCGGGTGCCGGTCCTGCCGTGTTCTGTGAAAAAAGCAAATAATGTCTGTTTATTCAACGCGTGTTCACCATTAAATGGGTAAACAATCAACGGATAAACGGGGTCTGAGTTTCTGGAATGGCAAGAATTGCGTATATTCTGCTGTGCCACAAGGATCCCGAGGCGATCATCATGCAGGCCGAGCGCCTGACAGCCACCGGCGATTACATCTCGATTCATTTCGACGCCAGCGCCAAGGCAGAGCATTTCCGCATGATCCAGGAGGCGCTGGCCGATAATCCCAATGTCGCGTTTGCGCGAAAGCGGATCAAATGCGGCTGGGGGGAATGGTCGCTGGTGCAGGCGACGCTGTATGCGGTTGACTCCGCGGTAGAGAAGTTCCCGCGCGCGACGCATTTCTACATGGTGTCGGGCGATTGCATGGTGATCAAATCGTCCGAGTACATCCATGATTTCCTGGATGACAACGATGGCGATTTCATCGAGAGCTTCGATTTCTTCGAAAGCGACTGGATCAAGACCGGCATGAAGGGCGAGCGGCTGATTTATCGCCATTACTTCAACGAACGCACTCAGAAACGGCGGTTTTATGCGGCGTTCAACATGCAGCGGTGGCTGGGGATGACGCGCCGGATTCCCGGCGATCTTCAGATCATGATCGGCAGCCAGTGGTGGTGTCTGCGCCGTCAGACCATCGAGGCGGTGCTGCATTTCACGCATACCCGGCGCGACGTGATGCGGTTCTTTCGCACCACCTGGATTCCTGATGAAACATTTTTCCAGACAATTGTCCGCCATCTGGTCCCGGCAGAGCAGATCCGCACCCGCACGCTGACCTTCCTGATGTTCACCGATTACGGGATGCCGCTGACGTTTTACAACGATCACTATGACATGTTGCTGAGCCAGGACTATCTGTTCGCGCGCAAGATCAGCCCCGGGGCGGTGAAGCTGAAGGAACGTCTGGGTAAGCTTTATGCCGAGACCGGTGTGGATTTTCAGATTTCTGCCGAGGGACCAAGCCTGTTCAGGTTTCTCACCAGCCGCGGGCGCGAGGGCAAACGCTTTGCCAGCCGGTTCTGGGAAACGGAATCAACCCTGGGGCGGGATCGCGAACTGATGATCCTGGTCTGCAAGAAGTGGCACGTGGCCAAGCGCCTGCTGGACAAGATCCGGCAGGAAACCGAATTTCCGGCGATTGCGTATCTGTTCAACGAAGAAGGCACGCCCCTGCCCGATCTGGGCGGCATTCAGGCGACACTGGAAAAACGCACGCGCCACCGCCGGGCGCTGATGCAGATGCTGTTTGATTATTACGACACCAACCGGCTGGTGATCTGCCTGGATCCGTCCGCGATGGACCTGATGCAGGATTTCTTTGGCGATCGGTCGATCACGCGGATGCTGGAGATTCAGTGCCAGTTCTCGGATGACTACCTGATCGGGCACGCCACGCGGATCGGTCTGGCGGGCGAACAGACGCCGCGTGAAACGCTGGAGCGGCTGTTGCCGACCATCCGGCGCGACATCCTGAATGAAAGTGACCGCATTCTTGACGCGGGTTTTGCCAATGTCAGCCGGATGCGCGAAGGTGACGGGCTGGCCGCGCATGTGCCGGCGCTGATGGATTTCCTGATGGTACCCGAAGATGCAGCGGCCAGGATCGCGTCGACGGAATTCCTGTTCGCGGATTAACGGCGACGGGACAGAAGATCGTCGCGTGACAGCGTAAAGCCGGACGCAACCCAATCGGATTCGAGCCGTTTCAGGGCGACGCCAAGGGCTGGCCCGGTATGATCCGGCATCAGATCCGCAGGTGTGAGGGGAAAGACGGCACGCGCCCCAATGTGAACCTGGGCGGCGGCATCGGGCGGCAGGGGCGTTTCCAGCAGCGCGCTGCGCAGAGCCAGTGCCGAAAGCGCCGGATGGACACCCAATCGATAGCCCAGCGCGGCGGCGCTGTCGGTGTTGGCGGCGGCGGCGCGCAGTTCGGCCAGGTGCCGGGCTTCCTTGCGGGACAGGCGCAGGCGGGCGGTCAACCCGTCGCCGCCCAGCGTGGCAAGGCGGCGGATCGGATCCGGGTCAAGGCACAACTCCGGTTCGAGATGTACCAGCAGGGCAAGCGCGCGGTCATCGGTGCCCGGCAGCACCGCGCCCAGCGCGCCGGTGCTGCGCATGGCGGCGACGGCGGGGGCGGGATCGGGCGCACCCAGCAAGCGGCGCATTTCGTGGCCGATCCGTTCGCGCGACAGGCCGCCAAGACCGTCGATATTGGCGGCAATCGCGGCCAGTGCCTGGGCATCCATCCCGGCCTCGGCATCGCCATACCACGCGTGAAAACGGAAATACCGCAGGATGCGCAGGTAGTCTTCGCGGATGCGCAGATCGGCATCGTCGATGAAACGCACCCGGCGATTGATCAGATCGACCATGCCGCCCAGCGGATCGACAACTTCGCCATCCGGGCGCGCATAAAGCGCGTTCATGGTGAAATCGCGCCGGTGCGCATCGTCGGAAACATCGGTGGAAAAGGCGACAACGGCGCGCCGGCCATCGGTTTCCACATCCTTGCGGAAGGTGGTGATCTCGTGCGGGACATGATCCGCGATCACGGTGACGGTGCCATGATCGATGCCCGTGGGCACCGCGTTAAGCCCGGCGGCCTGAGCCAGTTCCAGAACGCGGGCGGGCACGGCATCGGTGGCCAGGTCGATATCGTTGACCGGCACGTCGAACAGCGCGTTGCGCACACAGCCACCCACGAACAGCGCCTGGTGCCCGGCCCCGGTCAGCATCCGGCACACGGATTGCGTGGCGGGCGCGTTTATCCAGTCGCCGGTGATCTTCATATCCGGGCCATCCTTTCGGCCAGACCCCGCAGGATGCGGGCGGTGGCGCCCCAGATATAATACGGGCCGAAAGGGACGGTGAAATAGTGGCGCCGCGCGCCCTGCCAGCGCCGCGATTGTACGGAAAAGCGCGCCGGGTCGGTGACATGCGCCAGAGGAACCGAAAACACTTCGTCCACTTCGCCGGGTTCGGGGATCACGTCAAAGGGCGCATGAATGTGGCCCAGAACCGGGGTGACGGTGAAGCTGGTGACGGTTTCATGCGTGGGCAGGGTGCCCAGCACCCGGACATTCGCGGGCGGCAGGCCGATCTCCTCATGCGCCTCGCGCAGGGCGGCGGCGGTCACGTCCGCGTCGCCTTCGTCCTGTTTGCCGCCGGGGAACGCGATCTGTCCAGGGTGGTGTTTGAGGTGCGAGGCGCGCTTGGTCAGGATCAGGTGGGGAACGCCGGCCCGCAGCTCCACCGGCACCAGCACGCCGGCCGGGCGCAGCCTGCGCCCCTGGGGCAGCACCACGTCGGGGTTCAGATCGAAATCCGACGAGGCGGCGCTGTCCAGCGTCAGCGCGTGCAACAGAGGGGCCAGCGGATCAGTCACCCCTGACCTCTTGGGCGTCCTTGCCAACGGTGCCGGGATCAAGATCGTAATGCGCCCCGCAGAACTGGCAATCGGCCGTCACGCGGCCCTCGGGCGTTGTCATCCTTGAGATGTCCTTGGCCGAGTAGATCGACAGGCTTTGGCGCACGCGGTCTTCGGAACAGGTGCAGCCAAAGCGCACCGGCTGTGTGTCATAGACGCGCGGTTGTTCCTCGTGGAAGAGGCGGATCAACAGGTCTGTTGGCGCCACCGACGGGCCGATCATTTCCAGATCCTCGACGGAATCGAGCAGGATATTGACGCGGTTCCAGTTCTCGGCGTCGTCCCCGTCCAGCACGTCCTGCGCCAGCAGGATGCCACCCTCGCCGCTGCCGCCCTCGCCGGTGACATGGGGCGACGCTTTGGGCATGTGTTGCAGCATGATGCCGCCCGCGCGCCAGTGTTCGGGCACGCCGGGCGCGCTGGACTTGCCAAAGCGCAGCGAAAACCGGGTGGCCAGCTGTTCGGACTGGGCAAAATACGCTTCGGCCGACGCCTTGAGCGAACCGCCGGTCAGGCCGGAAATCCCCTGATAGGGTTTCGTGCCGTTGCCCTGATCGATCAGCACCGCGAAATAGCCCTGGCCAAGCTGGTCGAACGGCGCGCCATCGGTCAGGCGGTCGGCGTCAAAGCTGGCATAGGCGCGGATGCGGGCCGGTTCACCCGCGTCCGTCGGGCCATAATAATCGGTAGCGATCATGCGCACCGGGCCGTTGGTCTGCACCTGCAACGACAGCTTCCAGCGCAGCTTGATGGTTTGTCCGATCAGCGCGGTCAGCAGGGCCATTTCGGCCACCAGCGCCTCGACCTTTTCGGGATAGGCATGTTGCCTGAGCACGCCCGACAGCACGCCATCCAGGCGCGCGACGCGCCCGCGCATGTCGGATTTATCCAGCTGGAACGGCAACACGGTGTCGTCCCAGGCGATCTTGGTTCCAAAAGTCATGGGGTTTCCTTATCGGCCTTCCCTTGCCATACCGCGACAATATAAGGCGAACAAGGGCAACAAAAAGGGGCTGGTCAGTGATCGCGAGATTTGGAGCGCCACCCAAGGCAGGGGTAAAGTACCGGATGCGGCCCGGCGCCTATGCCGTCTTGCTGCGCGGCACCGACATGCTGATCACCTATCAGGCCGCCCCCGATGACGAGTTCCAGCTGCCCGGCGGCGGCATCGATCCGGGCGAATCGCCGGTCGTGGCGCTGCATCGCGAAGTGTTCGAGGAAACCGGCTGGACCATTGGCGCACCGCGGCGGCTGGGCGCGTTTCGCCGGTTTGTGTTCATGCCGGAATACGACATGTGGGCGGAAAAGCTGTGCACGATCTATCTGGCGCGGCCAGCCCGCCGGATCGGCCCGCCAAGCGAGCCGGGGCACAGTGCGCATTGGGTATCCGTGCAGGCGGCAGTGCAGATGCTGGGCAATGCCGGGGATCGCCACTTTGCCGCACGGTTCCTGCGCTAGCCCCGGTATTCGTAAAGGATACCCGAGATATCGTCGGGGAACCCCTGCCCGCCCGAGAATTCATCCAGCTGCCAGACCATCGCCTGAAGCGTGGATTCCAGATCGTGGCCGACAAAATCGGCCACCAGCCGTTCCAGCCCCTCTTCGCCCAACATGCCGCCCTGTGTGTCCGGGCATTCGGTGACACCGTCCGACAGCATCATCAGCCGGTCGCCCGGTGTCAGCACCACCTCGAACTGAGAGAATTCCGCGTCGGGGATCAGACCCACGGGCAGGCCGCCGGGGCCTTCCTGTTCGATCGTGCCGTCGGCGCGCTGGATCAGGGGATGGGGGTGCCCGGCCTGTGCCATCACCACGCGCCCGCTTGTCAGATCGACATCGGCCAGAAGCATGGTGAAGTAATGTTCGGTTTCCATCTCGCCCAGCGTGATCTCGTTCAGGCGCGCCACCACTTCGCGCGGTTCCAGATGGATATGCGACCCGTCCGGCAGCACCTGCATGGCGACGTTCTGTTCGGGCGAGGACGAGGAGAGATAGCCGGCCAGCCGCGCGGTGATCAGGGCCGAGCTGATGCCGTGGCCCGACACGTCGATGGAATACAGGCCGACGCGCGTGTCGCTGATCCGGTAATGGCCCACCAGATCGCCCCCCACATGGCCCGAGGATTGCAGCAGCAGCGATACCGCCCCGGAACCGAAATCGCGGAACCGGTCCGGCACCAGCGATTGTTGCAGCTTCTTGGCCTCGATCAGGTCCATGTCCAGCGAATCATAGACCCGCTGCAATTCGTCCAGCGTGTCCGAGATCACCCGGTTCTTTTCGGTCAGTTCGCGCTGCATGCGCAGAATGCGCTCTCCGGCGCTGATCCGGGCGCGCAGTTCATAGGCATTCACCGGCTTGGTCAGGAAATCATCGGCCCCGGAATCAAAGCCCTGCGCCACCTCGGCCTTTTCGCTCTTGGACGTGAGCAGGATGAAGTAGCCGTATTCATCCCCCGGCAAGGCCCGGAATTCACGGCAGAATTCCAGCCCGTCCATGCCCGGCATCACCCAGTCCGAAAGGATCAGATCAGGGCGCTTTTCGCGGCACAGCTCCAGCGCTTCCTGGCCCGAGCAGGCCTCGATCACGTCATACCCGTCGCGTTTCAGCGAGACGCTGAGGATACGGCGCTGCACGCGGGAATCGTCGACCAGCAGAACCCGCCGGATCGCGCCCTGTTCGGCATCCTCATCCTGGTCCGGGCGAAGGCCCGGTGGCGTCGGGAAATGCAAGACGTACCTTTCGCGTCATTGAAGTAAGTCACAAAGTGCTACGGGCGTGGCCGTTAACAGCCCCTCAAACCTAAAATTGAGTTCATTCAAATGTGCCATAGCGAGGTTTTGTTAAGCATCATCGTGTCATGATCCGCCCAGGCGAGGAGAGAGACATGATCAATTGGGACCGTGTGGAAGAGCTGCGCGACGAAATCGGACCAGAGGATTTCGGCGAGGTTGTCGAACTGTTCCTGGACGAGGTCGAGGAAGTGATCGCGCGGTTGCAGACAGCGCCGGATCTGGCCATGCTGGAGGCTGATCTGCATTTCCTGAAGGGCAGCGCGCTGAACCTGGGGTTTCATGCGTTTTCGATGCTGTGTCAGGCCGGCGAGGTGGCCGCCGCCAGCGGCAAGGCAGATACCGTGGATCTGGCGCGCGTGATCCAGTCATTCTTTGACTCCAAGGCCGATTTCCAGAAACACCTGGCTGCCGCCTGACGATGCCTTGCCCTGCGTCCCAAAACCCGGTATCGCCGCAGCGATACAAAAAAGGGATAACGACATGTCTGCGCCCAAGAAAGTTGTGCTGGCCTATTCCGGGGGGCTTGATACCTCGATCATCCTGAAATGGTTGCAGACCGAATATGGCTGCGAGGTTGTGACCTTTACCGCCGATCTTGGCCAGGGAGAAGAACTGGACCCGGCTCGCAAGAAGGCCGAATTGCTGGGGATCAAACCCGAGAACATCTATATCGAGGACATCCGCGAGGAATTCGTGCGCGATTTCGTCTTTCCGATGTTCCGCGCCAATGCCCAGTATGAAGGGCTTTACCTGCTGGGCACATCGATCGCGCGCCCGCTGATTTCCAAACGCCTGATCGAGATTGCCGAGGAAACCGGTGCCGACGCGGTGGCCCATGGCGCCACCGGCAAGGGCAACGATCAGGTGCGTTTCGAACTGGCGGCCTATGCGCTGAACCCGGATATCAAGGTGATCGCGCCCTGGCGGGAATGGGATCTGACCAGCCGCACGCGGCTGTTGGAATTTGCCGAGCAGAACCAGATCCCGGTTGCCAAGGACAAACGCGGCGAAGCACCGTTTTCGGTGGACGCGAACCTGCTGCACACGTCATCCGAAGGCAAGGTGCTGGAAGACCCGGCGGTGCAGGCGCCCGACTATGTGTTCCAGCGCACAGTGCATCCCGAGGACGCGCCGGATACGCCAGAATATATCGAGATCGGCTTTGAAAAGGGCGATCCGGTCAGCATCAACGGTGCGGCGATGAGCCCGGCAACGCTCCTGACCGAACTGAACGACTATGGCCGCAAACACGGCATCGGCCGGCTTGATCTGGTCGAGGGGCGCTTTGTGGGCATGAAATCGCGCGGTATCTATGAAACGCCGGGCGGCACGATCCTGCTGGAGGCGCATCGCGGCATCGAATCGATCACCATGGATCGCGGCGCCATGCACCTGAAGGATCAGCTGATGCCGCAATATGCCGAGCTGATCTATAATGGCTTCTGGTACAGCCCCGAACGCGAGATGTTGCAGGCGGCGATCGACCTGAGCCAGAAACACGTGACCGGGACGGTCCGGGTGAAACTGTACAAGGGGCTGGCCAGCACCGTTGGCCGCTGGTCGGATCATTCGCTGTATTCCGAAGAGCATGTGACCTTTGAAGACGATGCCGGCGCCTATGATCAAAAGGACGCCGCCGGGTTCATCCAGTTGCAGGCGCTGCGGCTCAAGCTGATCGCAATGCGCAACAAACGCGTCAGCAAATAGCGGAAGCCACGTCATCATTGTGAGTTTGGACCTGCCCGCCTAGCAAATGGCGGGCAGGTTCGTTTTGAGGGGGTGACATGCTGGAACAGATTGTGGCGCGGATGCGCGAGGCGCTGGAAACGAAACGTTTCGACGGATCGCTGAAATTCGATTGTGGCGATGCCGGGGTTGTGGTGCTGGCCGATGGCACCGCCACCACCTGTGATCAGGACACGGATTGCACGATCCGCATCAGCGAAGAGAATCTTGTCAAGCTGTTGACCGGCAAGCTGAATCCGATGACCGGCGTGATGATGGGCAAGTTGAAAGTATCCGGCGACATGGGGGTGGCGATGAAACTGGGCAAGCTATTGGGGTAACGGAACCGGCTCTGGTCAGGCCCACGGCACGCGTTTATGCGCCTTGAGGGTTTCATAGAACGGCAGCGCCGCGTCCAGAACGGCGCGCAGATGGTCCGGCACCTCGGGCAACGGCCCCTCGGCGCCGGCAAACCCTGTCGAATCCCGGACAGCCCCATACCAATGTGATGCCCACACCCCATCATCGGCATGGCCACCCCTGGGCCAGTCAAGCATTGCGGGGTGGAAATCAAGGCCGATCCCGACGCAGAGCGCGCGCAGCATCGCTTCCGGGTTCTCGAGGATATCATGGCTGTCGATCACGATGGGTGACTGCCCCCAGCCCCGCACCAGATCGAACAGATCGGCTTGTTGGGCAAAGCCGATATCGGACAGAACCGGGTTCTCTCGCCTGGCGGCATAGCTGGCGATCACGCGGGCCGGATGGCGGATCAGGAACACGTTGACCACGTCGCGCATCCAGCCGCGCGGCACGCCGGGCACCATGTGCTGGGTCATGTGTTTCTGATAGACGTGATCCTTGCCCGCCGGATTGGGGCCGACAAGCCCTGCGGCGACCTGATGCGCGCTGGTGGGCTGGCTGGCAAGAATGTCATCACGCATCGGGTGATCTATGCCGGTACGGTGCAGGTAGGCGGCGTAGAACGGTTCGTCCACGACGGCGCAATCGGGCCGGTTGCCAAAGCTGTACATCATCGCGGTCGACAGGTTGCGGGGGCCGCTCCACATGGCGATTTTCATGGGCTGAAACCTTGTGCATCTGGCGCGACGCTAGCGCGGCAGGGCCGTGTGGTAAATCCCGTTCACCATGGCGTGAAACCTGATGACAGGGCGTTGCGCCGGGCGATGGCGGCGTGCAGCCTGAACACAGGGAGTGTCACGATGGCGAATTTCCACAATCTCAAGGCTTTGCTTCTGGTTGCGCTTATCCTGTTGGGGGTCATGGCGCAGGGTCAGCGCGCCCACGCGGCGGGGCTGCACGCGCTGTTGCCGGGCGTGGCGTTCACCGAGCCGGACGCGATGCCAACACCGCGCCGGGGGTGAAATCGGCAATATCCGGGCTTGCAAGGCCGGGCTGCCTTAGCGGGCGGGGCCGGGTGTGCGCGAACCGGTCTGTTTGGACAATTGCACGGCAAGGATGCCGGCGGCGATCACGGCGACCCCGATTATGTCCATCATTCCAAGGCTTTCGCCCAGTACAACGGCAGCCACGGCGACGCCGAAGAACGGGTTCAGGAAATGAAAGGTGGCCGCCTTGACCGCGCCGATGCGGGCGACCAGCGTAAACCAGACCCAGGTGGCCAGAAGGCCGGGCGCGAGGATGGTATAAATCAGCGCCGTGCCCATGCGCCAGTTCCAGTTGAAGGTCCAGGTTTCAAGCAACAACGAGGCGACGAACAGCACCGCCGCGCCAACGAACATCTGCAAGCCGACGATCATCATCAGGTTGCCGCCTGACGAGGCGCTGCGCACCATCAACGTGGCCACAGCCAGTGCCAGCGCGGCGATCACCCCAAGCAGAACGCCAGTAATATCAACACCTTGTTCGATCCGCCCGCTCATGATCACGATCACCCCGGCAAACCCCAGGATCAGCCCAAAAGCCGCCATCGGGCGCAGGCGTTCGCGCAGCACGGCCCAGCCGAGAAAGGCCACGATCAGCGGCATGGTCGAGGCGATGATCGAGGCCAGCGACGCCTGCACCGTGGTCATCGCCTTGAAATTCAGGCCCAGATACAGCGCGTTCTGGCACAGGCCGAAAATCAGCGTGGCGCGCCATTGCGCGCGGGTCAGATGCCAGCTTTGCCCCAGCGCGCGGGCGATGGCGACACCGATCAGCCCGGCAATGGCAAACCGGATCGCCGAGATGGCAAAGGGCGGCGCGTCGGCCACGATGATGCGGGCCGAGGTGAAGGCCGAGGACCAGATGAAGGCAAAGAGCAGCCCCATGGCGATTGCCCGAACATCCATCGCGCAGACCTTTCACATGACAAGTAATTGCCGCGATGTAACAGCAACGGCCGCGCGGCTGCAATGGGGTGGCGTCTGATCCGCGCCCGAATCACGGTTAATGTGTTGAATTGGCGGGGAAACCGGTTTCGGCATCGCGTCGGTATTACGTCGGTATCGCAACGGTACGGTTCGCGGCGAAACGGCGAAATCGCGTCAGTTAAGGCCGCGCGCGTTGTGCCCGGCGGCGGCGGACCAGCGCCCGCAACCCGCGCGGCGGGGCGTTTGTGCCCTTGTCCAGGGGCACAAGGGCGTCGACCACGAGATAGGCCAGCAGCACGAAGCCCAGAGCGAAACCCACCTGCCAGAGCCGATCGAGCATCTTGACATCGGCGTCACCGGTAAACGGGGAAATGGCGCCGCCATACACGATGATCAGCGTGGTCAGCGCACTGCCGGCCAGCGCGGAATCGGCGTGCTCGGACACGAACCAGCGGGCCAGCGTCAGGGCGGCGAGCGTGACCGCCAGCATCGCCACCAGCATAAGCGGCGCGATCACGGTGATCTCGTAGGCGATGATGGCGGCGATCCCGCCGATCAGATTGGCCTTGAGCATTCCCTTGGCCACCGCGGGCCCGGCACCACGCGCGGCGGCAAGTTGCATCGAGAGGATGGCGACGAAGAACAGGGTGATCAGCATCCCGCTACCCGACAGGAAAAACAGCATGGCAAAGGGGATCGTGACCAGCGACATGCGCAAAACCAGCCGGCCCGGATCCGGGCGGGGCCCCGCCGCTGCCGCGGCGGCGGCCCGCGCGGCGGGCCCGGTGCTTGCGGGCAACAGCCAGAACAGGAACACGGTCCACAGCCAGGCCACCGCCAGGTTCGCCGGGATCCAGATCACCAGGATCAGCGTGAGATCCTTGGAGGTGATCACCAGGTTGGGGATCATCAGCGATGCCATCAGCGCCAGCACGACAGACAACATTCCCGCCCCGGTGGTGGACCAGCGAAAGCTGATCGCGACGGCCAGGGCAATGGCGATCAGCAGTGGCACCGCGTAGGCCGCCAGCACCGAAGACACCAGCCACGACGCGGCGAGAAACACCACCGCCTGTTGGAACAGGCGCCAGAAGGCGGGTGGCGGCATGGCGGCGGGGCCTTGCAGGAACAACGCCACGAACACCGCCGAGAAGGTGGCCAGCGGCCAGCCCAGCACCAGAGCCAGCGCAAAGGCTGCGCTGGTTCCCAGCGCCAGCCGCAGCCCGTGCCGGTTGGCGGCCGGCGAGAGCGCCGCGCGCGCTACGGTTTCCGGCGGGGGCATATCCGGCATCGGCCCGGTGGCGGCCGTCAGGTCGGCGTCAATAGGCATAGGAGAACCACGATACCACGCGGATATAGGCGCGCGCGAGCGTGTTCAGAAGCACGTTGTCGTTCGTGTAGACGATCACATCCGCCTGCCCGTTGACGTTGAAACGCACATCATCGGTCTCGTCCCCTGACGTATAGCCGGGCAGCACGATGCGCACCGGCAGGCGCTGGGGTGTGCGCAGCCACCCGGCGGCACGCGGCACCGAGGCCAGTTCTCCGGGTTTGGTGGAGGTGCCGTCCGAACTGCCGCCGCTGAAGCTGGCAACCTTGCCTTTGAAGACGCGCCCCGGATGCATGTCCAGCACCACGTCAGCGGGATCGCCGATATCGACATTGCCCAGATTGTTTTCCGTCATGTAGGCCTCGACCCAGACATTATTGGCATCGATGAATGTCATCAGGTTCCTGCCCGCGCTGGCATAGCTGCCCGCGGCGATATCAAGATCGGAAATGCCGCCGCGCGCCGGGGCGGTCAGGGTCGTCCAGCCCAGTTTCAGTTCCGCATCGGCCAGATCTGCCAGCGCCCTTTGAATGCGCGGGTTGTTCTGATCGACGCTGCCCAAGGATGCCTTGGCGCTTTCAAGATCGGCCTGGGCCCGTTCGACATCGGCCTCGCGTTCGGACAGGCGGCGGCGGGATTCGTCGGCCTTGGCCACGGCGATCAGCCCCTTTGCCTCGAGTTCGAAGACGCGGCTTGCCTGGAGTTTCTCGGTCTCCAGATCGGCCTGCGCCCGAGACAACATGGCCTGGGCGCTTTCCACGCCGGCGGACCCGGCGCCCACATCCTGAATGGCGCTGGCCAGATCGGCCCGCGCCTTGTCGCGGCGGTTTTCATAGGGACGCGGATCGATCACCGCCAAAACGGCGCCGGCCTCGACGATCTGTCCGTTGCTGACGCGGATTTCGGTGACAGACCCGGAAACCTGTGGCGTGATCGGGGTGATGATCGCCTTGACGCGGGCGTTGCTGGTAAAGGGTGTGATCCGGTCGGCAGCCAGGTACCAGCCGAGGATCACGCCCAGGATGGCAAGGGTTGTCCAGAAGGCGTTTTTCATGGGGTTGTTCCGGTTGCGTCTTTTGTCTTGGGGTCTGTCGGAGCTGAGGCAAGATCGGTGTTCATCCAGGCCATGACCAGTTCATAAAATACCGACAGGATCACGGGGCCTATGAAGATCCCGACGATGCCTGCCGACAGCACGCCGCCGATCACCCCGACAAGGATCACGACAATCGGGGTTTGCAGGCCGCGCGCGATAAAGATCGGGCGCAGGAAATTGTCCATGATCATGACCGGGATCATGATGGCGGCGAACAGGATCGCCAGGCCGGTCGGCATGGACGAGAACGCCCAGAGGATCACGGGCAGGATGACCGGCGCGGGGCCGATCTGGACAATGCCCAGGATCAGGCAGATCAGCGCCAGCGGGCCGGCCATTTCGACACCGAAAAGGAACATCACCACCCCGGCCAGAAACGCCTGGATCGCGGCCACGCCCAGCACGCCGCGCGACACGTTGCGAACGGTGGCGGCGGCCAGATCGACAAATTCGCTGCCTTTGGGGGCAAACACGCGATTGCCGAAGTTGCGCGCCATCCTGCCCAGAACCGGCCCGGGCAACAGCAACAGCCCCATGACGATCACGGACAGCGCCATGGCCAGCAGCCCGATGCCAAGCCCGGCCAGGCGGGTCAGAACGGCCGTTCCAAGATTGATCAGGACCGATCCGTACTTGTCCATGGCGACGCCGATATTGGTGTCGAACAGGGCCCAGATCTCCTTGATTTTGGGGCCCATGACCTCCCAGTTGTCCAACCTGTCGGGCAGGGGCGGCAGGCGAAAGGTGCCGTCGGCGACGTGTTGGGTAAGGCGGGTGACATATTCGGCCAGCGCCACCGCAGAGGCGGCCAGCGGGCCGATGGTAAAGGCCAGGCCGATCAGCACCAGAAGGGTGGCGGCCCAGACGCGCCGCCCGCCCAGCACACGGGCCAGCCAGTCAAAGACCGGATAGACCGCGACCGCCAGAATCACGGCCCAAAGCACGATCCCGGCCAGCGGCGCGACAATGGCGATTGCGGCATACAGGAACAGTGCCAGAAACAGCAGGCGTATCCCGAGATCGATAATGCGTCTTTCGTTAAGTTCATTCATGCTCAAATAACCTTCCCTTGTCTGGCCGCTTGCGTCTAGGGTGCTCCTCGGCGCGGGCCATTCCGGGCCAGTTTGGCATGACAACTTGTTGAGGGGGAACCGAAAAAATGCGGGATCGGACAATCGGCATGCTGCTGGCAAATAATCGATGGACCATATTGCTGACGATCCTGGTGTTCCTGATCGGGATGAGCGGATTTGAAAACCGGCTGCCGCGGCTGGGTCAGCTGACCCTTGTGGCCAACAGCCTGCTGTTTCTGGGCGTGGTTGGCGCGACCGACCGGCGCACGTGGTTGCGCACGGTGATGGCCGTGCCCGTGGCGGTGTGGTTCGTGCTGGTGGTACTGAGCGAAGTCCGGCCCGGCCCGCAGGTGAATGTGCTGATGGTGACGACCGGCGCGGTGCTGCTGTTTGGCTGTATGATCATCGGGTTTCGCCAGCTGTTCGCACCGGTTCACGCGGAATACGAGCGGCTGGCCAGCGGCGTGTTCAGCTATCTGCTGATGGCGGTGATCTGGGGGCTGATCTATTGGCGGATCGAGGCGGTCTCGCCCGGGTCGTTCAACCTGCCCGACACTGTGGGCGACAACACACGTGGGGTGTTCATGTATTTCAGCATGATCACCATGACGACGGTGGGCTATGGCGAGATCAGCCCGGCGGCCGACCTGCCGCGCATGTTGACCGGGCTTCAGGCCGTGGCGGGCACGATGTTCGTGGCGATCTTTATCGGGCGCAGCGTGAGCCGGCTGGCATGAGCGCCCCGATCGGGCAAATCGCCTGGGTCTATACCGGGGAGCTTGCGGACACGGTTGCCTTTTACCGCGACGTTTTGGGGCTGAGCGTGGCGCGCGATGCCGGGGCGGCGGTGATCCTTGAGACCGCGCCGGGCGCGTTCATCGGGGTGTGCCGGGCGTTTGCGGACCGCGTGGTGCAGCCCGAGGGCGGCATGATCACGATCCTTGTGGACGGTATCGGCGCGGTGGACGCGTGGTATGCGCGCATTGTGGCCGCCGGGGCACCCACCAGGGGCGCGCCAGAGCGGCTGGACCGGTTCGCGATCTATTCATTCTTCTGTATGGATCCGAACGGCTATGCGATAGAGGTCCAGACCTTTCTGGACGGTCGGACGTTGCCCACGACATGATCGGCCATTTTCTGCCGATTCGGGGCTGGTGCGAATTTTCGTCACATTGATCTGGCTCAATTTCAACATCTCGCGCACACCTTATTACTGCCGTAAGTTGAACGGAGAGCACGCACGGCATGACATCAATTGATTCGGAAATTGTTGCGAAATGTCGGCTTCTTGGCGCCCTGACGCCCGAAGTGCGCGACTGTCTGCTGAGCCGGGCGCGCCGGCGCAACATGGCGCGCGGCGAACTGCTGGGCCTGCAAGGTGAACCGGCGGGGACACTCAAGATCGTGGCATCCGGCTGGGTCAAGCTGTTCCGGGTGAGCGAAGACGGGCATGAGGCCGTCGTCAACACCCTTGGCAATGGGGAAAGCTTTGACGAGGTTTCGGCTTTGCTGGGCGGTGTCAGCGCCAGTTCCGCCGAGGCGGTGACGGATGCCGAACTGTTGTTGCTGAACCTGACCGACATCTGTTTCTGTGCCAATGCGCGTGCCGAGATTTCGGCGGCGGTTCTGTCGGCGGCACAGCTACATATGGACGCCATGACGGCGCAGATCGAGGCGCTGAAGGTCAAGACCGCGACTCAACGGTTGGGCGAATTTCTTCTGAAACTGTCCGACGAGACCGGCGACGCGCATAATGTTGCGCTGCCGTTCGGCAAGGTGGTTCTGGCCGGGATGCTGGGCATGAAGCCCGAGAGCCTGTCGCGCGCCTTTGCGCGGCTGAAGCGGGCCGGGGTGCGCAGCGCGATGCGCGAGATCGAGATCGACGACATTGCCGCGCTGCGGGACTGGACCGGCGCCCAGGGAGGGCGATAGGAGGCGGGCGCACGCAAGGCGCAAACAAAAAAGGGCCGCCCGAGGGCGACCCTTTTGTTTCCCGTCAAGGCAAGGCTTAGCCGTTGACGCTGTCTTTCAGCGCCTTGGCGATGGTCATCTTGACCACCTTGTCGGCCTCTTTCTTGATCTGTTCGCCGGTGGCGGGGTTGCGCACCATACGCTCGGGGCGTTCGCGGCAGTAGATCTTGCCGACACCGGGCAGAGTCACAGCGCCGCCGGCGGATACTTCGCGGGTGATCAGCGCGCACACGGCTTCGAGGGCGGCGCCTGCGGATTTCTTGTCAGAGCCCATTTCCTCGGCCAGAGCGGCAACGAGTTGGGTCTTGGTCATCGGTTTTGCCATTTTCAGGTCTCCTTGGTCTGCCCGATTTCTTGGGCCTCGTGGCGGGCATTTAACGGGATATGGTATGTAAACACAATCAATAGTGTACCAAAAAACAGTCCTTTTAAGGGGTTTTTGGCCAGTTTTTACCGGGTTTCCGCCGGGTCAAAGGAACGCGGTCTCGTCAAAGCTGCGCAATTTCCGGCTGTGAAGGCGTTCCAGCGGCATCTCGCGCAGGGTTTCCATGGCGCGAATGCCGATCATCAAGTGGCGCGCGACCTGGGTTTTGTAAAAGTCCGAGGCCATGCCGGGAAGCTTCAATTCGCCGTGCAGCGGTTTGTCGCTGACGCAAAGCAGCGTGCCATAGGGCACGCGGAAGCGATAGCCATTGGCGGCGATGGTCGCGCTTTCCATGTCAAGGGCGATGGCGCGCGATTGCGACAGGCGCTGCACCGGGCCGGTATGTTCCCGCAGTTCCCAGTTGCGGTTATCGATGGTGGCGACGGTGCCGGTGCGCATGACGCGCTTGAGATCGTAGCCCTTGAGGTCGGTCACGTCGGCCACCGCCTGTTCCAGCGCGATCTGCACCTCGGCCAGGGCCGGGATCGGCACCCAGACAGGCAGGTCATCGTCCAGCACGTGATCCTCGCGCAGATAGGCATGGGCAAGGACAAAATCCCCCAGGGACTGTGAATTGCGCAAGCCCGCGCAATGGCCCACCATGACCCAGGCATGGGGGCGCAGCACCGCGATATGATCGGTTGCGGTTTTGGCATTGGACGGTCCGACGCCGATATTGACCAGCGTGATGCCCGACCCGTCGGGGCGTTTGAGGTGATAGGTGGGCATCTGAGGCTGCTTGTCGACCGGGGCGATCGGCGCCTCGGGATCGGTGATTTCCACGTTGCCGGTACTGACAAAGCTGGAATAGCCCGACTTGGGATCGGCCAGCACCTGGCGGGCGTAGGATTCGAATTCGGTCACGTAGAACTGGTAGTTGGTGAACAGCACGTGGTTCTGGAAATGCCGCGGGTCGGTGGCGGTGTAATGGGACAGGCGGGCCAGCGAATAGTCGATGCGCTGGGCGGTGAATGGCGCCAGCGGGCCAATGCCGTTTTCGTCATGGGTGTACATGCCGTTGACAATGTCGTCATTGGTTGTCGACAGGTCCGGCACGTCGAAGATGTCGCGCAGGGTAAAGGCGGTGGCGCCTTCCTGGGGAACGGTCAGATCGGTTTCCGAAGACACGGCGAAATGCACCGGAATCGGGGTTTCCGAGGCGCGGATCGTGACCGGGACATTGTGATTGTCCAGCAGCAGCCTGATCTGCTGGGTCAGGTAGTTGCGGAACAGATCGGGCCGGGTGATGGTGGCCGCGTGCACGCCCGGTTCCGCCACATGGCCGTAGGACAGGCGGGAATCGACCTGGGCAAAGCTGGTCGTGGTGATGCGGATTTCCGGGTAGAAGGCGCGCACGCGGTGGCCTTCGGGGCCGCTTTGCAGCGTGGCGCGGAATTGATCGCACAGAAAGGCGATGGCGGTATCGTATAGTTCGATCAGCCGGGTGACGGCCTCGGCCGCGTCGGTATAGCTGCGCGGGGCCGGCACGTCGGGGGAAAGCACGGGGATATGCTGGGGGGTCATTGGACAGCCTTGATGACGGGGGTGAGTTCGAATTTGGTGACATCGACCAGGCCGAGATCAGAGATGCGCAGGTCGGGGATGACGACAAGCGCCAGCAGGGAATGTTGCATATAGGCGTTGTTGAGGCCACAGCCGCAGGCCGCCATCGCCTCTCCCAACCTGTCTGCCTTGGCCGCCACGTCCTGTGCCGGGCTGTCGGACATCAGGCCGGCAATGGGCAGTTCGACCAGCGCATTCTCCTGCCCGTCGCGGAACACGGTCACGCCGCCGCCCACCGCGCCCAGCCGGTTGGCGGCCAGGGCCATGTTCTCGCGGCAGGTGCCAACCACGATCATGTGGTGGCTGTCATGGGCGACGGTGCTGGCCATCGCCATGTTGCCGCAATAGCCAAAGCCCGAAACCAGCGCGTTGACCGTGGCGCCCGTGGCGCGGTGGCGTTCGACCAGCGCGATCTGGCAAATGTCGGCTCCGGCGGGCAACTCCTCGGGCGCGACGCGCCCTCCTCGCACGGGCACCGTGGCGGTCAGGGCCTTGGTCGGGGCCTGGTTTTCGACCACGCCGATGATGTTGGCAATCACCCCGGTTGCGCCTTCGGGGGCGGGGATGTCGAAATCGGTGGCTGTGCGGTCAGGGCCAAGCCGCACGGTTTGGCGTGCATGATCGGGCCAGGCGTAATGCGGACAGTCCACGGTGATCTTGCCATTCCGCGCCACGGTCTGGCCACGGGCGATGACATGTTCGATGGGCAGCGTTGTCAGATCGGAGGTCAGGATCACGTCGGCGCGCCGACCGGGTGTGATTGAGCCAAGTTCCCGTTCCAGCCCGAAATGGGTGGCGGTGTTGAGCGTGGCCATTTGCAGTGCCACGACCGGATCGCAGCCGCAGGCAATCGCGTGGCGCACCACGCGGTTCATGTGCCCGTCATTGACCAGGGTGCCGGAATGGCAATCATCGGTGCACAGGATGAAGCCTCGCGGATCAAGGCCCTTTTCGGTGACGGCGGTGATCTGGCTTTCGACGTCGTACCACGCGCTGCCCAGCCGCATCATCGCGCGCATTCCCTGGCGCACACGGGCAATGGCGTCGGCTTCGCTGGTGCCTTCGTGATCGTCGGCCGGACCGCCGGCGGCATAGGCGTGGAAGGCGGGGCCAAGATCGGGGCTGGCATAATGGCCGCCCACGGTCTTGCCGGCGTTCTGGGTGGCGGCGATTTCGGCCAGCATCTGTTGCGAGCCATTCACCACGCCGGGAAAATTCATCATCTCGCCCAGCCCGACAATGCCCGGCCAGCCCATCGCCGCGGCCACGTCATCGGGCCCGATTTCATAACCGGTGGTCTCCAGCCCGGGCGCGGAGGGCGCACAGGACGGCATCTGGGTGAAGATATTGACGGGCTGCATCAGCGCCTCGTCATGCATCATGCGCACGCCTTCAAGCCCCAGGACATTGGCAATCTCGTGCGGGTCGGTGAACATGGTGGTGGTGCCATGCGGGATCACCGCGCGGGCAAATTCCGCCGGGGTGAGCATCCCGGATTCGATATGCATATGTGCATCGCACAGGCCGGGGATCATGAACCGGCCGTTTGCCTCGATGATCTCGGTGTCGGGGCCAATGCAATGCGCGGCATCGGGGCCGACATAGGCGATGCGGCCCTCGGCCATGGCGATGTCGTGATCGTGCAGAATCTCGCGCGTATGCACGTTGACCCATTGGCCATTGCGAATAACGGAGTCGGCAGCGTCGCGACCTGCGGCAACGGCGACAAGGCGGGGGGCCGTTTCGGCCCATGTTCTGAAAGGTGTTCGCTCCATGGTTCACGTTGACATGGGTGTGGGCGGTGTTCAAGCTCGTCGATAATGAAGCTTTTGCGAAAGGTGTTTCAGGTGGATTTTGAAACCGTCGGCGCCGGGGATTGTGGCAGGTCTCTCCGCGGCATCGGGCTGAACCTGCTGGTGCGCGACGTGCACGCACTTTGCGCCAAGTTAGAGACTGTTTTCGGAATGCAAGCCCATCAGGTGACCGCGGATTTCGCGATTGTCACCTATGGCGCACAGGTGTTTCAGTTGCACAATGACAGCACCTACCATTCCAACCCGTTGCATGGCCTGTTGCCCGAAACAGGCGCGCGCGGGGCGGGGATCGAGATCCGGTTATTTGATACCGACCCTGATGAGGCAGCCAGCCTCGGCAAGGCCGCGGGAATGCATCTGTTGCAGGCACCGACGGACAAGCCGCACGGGCTGCGCGAATGCTACCTGCTATGCGAAAACGGGTATGCCTGGGTGCCCAGCCGCCCGCTCTGAATGGGGGCGCTGCCCCCGCCGCAGCGAGCTGCGCCTCCCCCGGAGTATTTTGGGAACAATGAAAGCCTGGGCCCTTCGCGTTTTCATTGTTCCAAAAATACTCGAGATAGGCTCAGCTTGCTGAGCCACGCCCAACATCTGGCAGGCGCCGCAAGGCGCCGAAGATGGCGGGAGCACTTGACCGCGACTTTTCGCGAACGGGTCTGTAGAGTGACGTGGGCGGTGGCGCGGCGCGAATGTTCGAAAGGAGAGCGATCGATGCAAAGGACAGAAGCCAAGCCGAACATGGAGCATTGGCAGGACCGGATTGACCTTGCTGCGGCGTTTCGGTGGGCGGCGCGCCTGAACCTGCACGAGGCGGTGGCCAATCATTTCAGCCTGTCAGTGAGCGAGGATGGAACGCGGTTTCTGATGAATCCGAACCTGGTGCATTTCAGTCGAATCCGGGCCAGCGATTTGCTGCTATTGGATGCCAATGATCGCGCTTGCCTCGGAGGGGCGAACGCGCCTGATCCGACCGCCTGGGGCCTGCATGGTGCGCTGCATCGCCACTGTGCGCATGCGCGCTGTGCCATGCATGTGCATTCGATCTTTGCCACGGTTCTGGCGTCTCTGGCAGACAGCACACTACCGCCGATCGATCAGAATACGGCGATGTTTTTCAACCGCACGGTGGTGGACAACCAGTTCGGTGGGCTGGCCTTTGAGCGTGAAGGCGAACGCTGTGCGGCAATGCTGAGCGACCCTCGGAAGACGGTCATGATCATGGGCAATCATGGCGTCATGATCCTGGGAAAAACCGTGGCCGAGACATTCAACCGGCTCTACTATTTCGAACGCGCTGCCGAGACCTACATCCGGGCCTTGCAGACTGGGCGGGCCTTGCGCGTGTTGTCCGACGAGGTCGCCGAGAAGACGGCGCGGGAGATCGAGATGTACCCGGATCTGAGCGAGCGTCACCTGGAAGAGCTGAAGGCAATTCTGGACAGTGACGGATCGGATTACGCGACCTGACTGCGCAGGGCGCGCGGGGTGGTTTCGAACTCGGCTCGAAAGGCGCGGGTCATGGCGGCCGGGTCGCCATAGCCGCAGCGCAGGGCAATCTCGGCAATGCCGAGATCGGTTTCTGCCACCAGTTTGCGCGCATGGGTCAGGCGCAGGCGTCGATAGACGGTGGCCGGGGTGGCCCCCAGTTCCGCGCGCATCCGGGTTTCGAGAGCCTTCTGTGTGCACCCCGCCCGCCGCGCCAAAGCGGATATCGGCAGTGGGGTTTCGATATGTTCCTGCATCAAGGCCAGCGCACGGTTGACGGCCTTGGCGGAGGGTCCGGCGCCGCCCTCGTGGCTGCGGGCGCTGTTGCGAGTCATGAAGAGGTGAGCCACATCCAGGGCCAGCGCTTGCCCGTGGTCCCGCCCGATCAGGTGCAGGACAAGATCAAAGGCCGCCATGGCCCCGGAACAGGTGATGCGCGGGCCGTCGATCACGAACCGTTCCCGACGAGCGTCAATCTCGGGGAAGCGTTCTGCAAAAGGTGTAAGCTCCTGCCAGTGGATCGTGGCGGCGTGCCCGTCCAGCAATCCGGCCTCGGCCAACAGCCAGCTGCCGGTATCCAGTCCGGCCAGCGCGGCAAACCGGTGTGAGGCCGCGCGCAGGGCGAACTGTGTCCGCCAGCCGCCCAGATCTCGGAAGCCATAAGACGGCATCACCGCCAAAAGATCCCCGGTGGCCGCGTTGACCCGCCTGTGTGGTGTCACTGGCAAGCCGCTGGAGCTGGTTACGGTGCCGTCCTCCAGGCCAAGGAATTCCCAGGCATAGAGATCGCGCCCTGACAATGTGTTCGCCGCGCGCAGCGGTTCGACCGTATTGGCCAGACAATGGTTGGAAAAACCATTGAACAGAAGCACGCCGATCTGCTGGGTAGGCATGGATTTTGACCAAATCTGCATGATCATAGGCTATTCTTGCATGAAGTTCCGCGTCAATCCCGGATGTACTGGCGGCGTTTCCGCAGGGAGGGCGCGATGCATTTTGGGTTGAGCGAAGAGCAGGCGATGATCGTGGACACCACGCGCGCCTTTGTCGAGGCCGAGCTGTATCCGCATGAGGCCGAGATCGAACGCAGCGGACATCTGGACATGGACGTTGTCAGGGAGATTCAGCAAAAGGCCAAGGCGGTTGGGCTGTATGCGGCCAACATGCCCGAAGAAATGGGCGGCGCCGGGCTCGATACGCTGAGCTGGCTGCTGTATGAAAAAGAGCTGGGCCGCGCGAATTACGCGCTACACTGGACGGCGGTGGCGCGGCCGTCCAACATCCTTCTTGCCGGTACCGACGCACAAAAGGAAAAATATCTCGTCCCCTGCATCAAGGGCGAAACCTGGGACTGCCTTGCCATGACCGAGCCGGATGCGGGATCGGACCTGCGCGGCATGACAGCCAGCGCGCGGCGCCAGGGTGGTGACTGGGTGTTGAATGGCACCAAGCACTTTATAAGCCATGCGGATATTGCGGGATTTGTCATCGTATTCATGGCGACCGGGATCGAGGACACGCCGCGCGGGCCAAAAAAGAAAATCACGGCGTTTTTCGTGGACAAGGGCACGCCCGGGTTCACGGTCCGGGACGGATACCGCAATGTCAGCCATCGCGGTTACAGCAACGCGGTGCTGGAATTTGACGATTGCCGCGTGCCCGATGCGGCGGTGCTGGGCGAGGTCGACAAAGGATTCGAGGTGGCCAACACCTGGCTGGGCGCGACCCGGTTGCAGGTGGCAGCCACGTGCCTGGGCCGGGCCGAACGGGCTATGGATCACGCGCTGACCTATGCCGCCGAGCGGCGCCAGTTTGGCCAGCAGATCGGCAAGTTTCAGGGCGTGTCGTTCAAGCTGGCGGATATGGCGCTGGAATTGAAGGCGGCCAATCTGCTGACATGGGAAGCAGGGTGGAAATTCGATCAGGGAACCGTGCATGATTCGGATATGGCCATGGCCAAGCTGAAGGCGACGGAGATGCTGGCGATGGTGGCGGATGAAGCAATCCAGATCCACGGCGGAATGGGGTTGATGGACGAACTGCCGCTGGAGCGGATCTGGCGGGATGCGCGGGTGGAGCGAATCTGGGAAGGCACCAGCGAGATCCAGCGCCATATCATCAGCCGTGAATTACTGCGGGAGCGGGGCGCATGACGGGGGCGCTGCCCCCATCGCCTATGGCGATTCCCCCGGGATATTTGGGGCCAAAAGAAGTTGCGGACCCCGGTCTTCTTTTGGCCGAAAATATCCCCGCCGGAGGCTTTAAATCAATAACGGGCGCTGACTATGCCACGTGACCTTGATCGCTTGCTGCATCCTTCGAGCGTGGCGGTGATCGGGGGCGGCGCGTGGTGCGGAGCGGTTGTGCGCCAATTGCAGCGGCTGGGTTTTGACGGCGAGATCTGGCCGGTGCACCCCAGGGCAAACGCGGTGGCCGGGCGGCGTGCCTTTGCGCGGCTGGAGGATTTGCCCGGCGCCCCGGATGCCGCATTTGTGGGGATCAACCGGCATGGCAGCGTTGCCGCGGTCCGGGTGTTGGCGGCCATGGGGGCCGGGGGGGCGGTCTGTTTTGCGTCGGGGTTTTCCGAAGCGCTGGCCGAAGATGGCGGTGCGGCGGATTTGCAGGCCCGGCTGGTGGCGGCGGCGCAGGACATGCCGGTATTGGGGCCGAATTGTTACGGGTTGATCAACGCGCTGGACGGGGTGGCGATCTGGCCCGATCAGCATGGGTGCACCCGGGTGGCGCGCGGTGTGGCGATCCTGACGCAAAGTTCCAACATCGCGATCAATCTGACCAACCAGCGGCGCGGTTTGCCGGTGGCCTATGTGGCGACCTGCGGGAACATGGCGCAGTTGAGCCAGGCGGAGATCGCGCTGTCATTGCTGGCGGATGGCCGGGTCACGGCCATTGGCGTGCATGTGGAGGGGTTCCGTGATCTGCGTAACTGGGAGGCGCTGGCGCGCGCGGCCCATGCGCGGGGTGTGCCGGTCGTGGTGCTCAAGGTCGGGGCGTCCGAGCAGGCGCGGGCGGCGACGATATCGCATACGGCCTCGCTGGCGGGGAGCGATACGGGCGCGCGGGCGCTGATCGCGCGACTGGGCTTTGCGCAGGTGGACGATCTGGATGTGTTCCTTGAGGCGCTGAAGCTGTTGCACATGGTTGGGCCGCTGGAGAGCAACCGGGTGGCTTCGATCAGTTGTTCGGGGGGCGAAGCCAGCCTGATGGCGGATACGGCTTTGGGCAGCGGGCTGGAGTTTCCGCCTCTGAGCGAGGCGCAGCGGCGGGTGTTGGGCGATGTGCTGGGCCCGATGGTGGCGCTGGCCAATCCGCTGGATTACCACACCTATATCTGGCGCGATGCCGCTGCGATGGCGGCGGCCTGGGGGGCGATGACGCGGCACGACATCGCGCTGACATTTTCGATTGTCGATTACCCGCATGCAGACCGGCAGGACTGGGATTGCGCCACGCAGGCGGCGCTGGGTGTGCGCGCGCAAACAGGGCGGCCGGTGGCCGTGGTGGCGAGCCTGCCGGAGTTGATGCCGATGGATGTGGCCGACAGGCTGATCGAGGGCGGGGTGGTGCCGATGTTCGGGTTGCGCGCGGCGGTGCAGGCCGCGGCGGCGGCGGCGCGGGTGGCGGCGCCGCAGGACGGGCCGCTGGTGTTGCCGGGGGCGGGCGGGGATTCGGTTCTGGACGAGAGTGCGGCGAAGCAGGCGCTGGTGGCCTATGGGCTTGATGTGCCCCGGCGCGCGGTTGTGGAAGATCCCGCGGGGCTGGAGGCGGCGGCGGCGGGGCTGAGCGTGCCGCTGGTGCTCAAGGGGGTGGGACTGGCGCACAAGAGCGAGGCCGGGGCGGTCAGGCTGGGGCTGGCGCATGATGCGTTGGCGCAGGCGGCGCGGGACATGCCCGGCGCGCGGTTCCTGATCGAGGAAATGGTGCGCGACGGGGTGGCCGAGCTGCTTGTGGGCGTCGTGCGTGATCCGGCGCATGGGTTTGTTCTGACGATCGCGGCGGGCGGGGTTCTGACCGAGCTGATGCGGGACAGCGTGTCGGTGTTGGTGCCGGCCTCGCGCGGGGCTGTGCGCGCGGCGTTGGAGGGATTGCGTATCGCGCCCCTGTTGGCGGGGTATCGCGGCGGGCCCGGCGTGGATATGGGCGCGCTGTTGGACGCGGTGGCGGCGGTGCAGGCCTATGTGCTTGCCAATGCGGACACGCTGGACGAGGTTGAAATCAACCCGCTGATCTGCACGCCGTCACGGGCGGTTGCGGTGGATGCGTTGATACGAAAGGGAGAGCCATGAGTGACGGACCTGTGAAGACGCGGCGCGACGGGGCCATTCTGGAAGTGGTGCTGGACCGGCCCGGGGCCAATGCCATCGACCTGCAAACCAGCCGGGTGATGGGCGAAGTGTTCCGTGGGTTTCGTGACGATCCCGAATTGCGGGTGGCGATCCTGACCGGCGGCGGGGGCAAGTTCTTTTGCCCGGGCTGGGACCTGAAGGCGGCGGCCGATGGCGACGCGGTGGATGGCGATTATGGTGTTGGCGGCTTTGGCGGCTTGCAGGAGTTGCGCGATATGAACAAGCCGGTGATCTCGGCGGTGAACGGGATTGCCTGTGGTGGCGGGCTGGAGCTGGCTATATCGGGCGATATCGTGCTGGCCGCCGAACATGCCAGTTTTGCCCTGCCGGAAATCCGCTCCGGCACGGTGGCGGATGCGGCGAGTGTGAAGCTGCCCAAGCGCATTCCCTATCACATTGCGATGGAATTGCTGTTGACCGGGCGCTGGTTTGACGCCGGGGAGGCGCATCGCTGGGGGCTGGTGAACGAGATCGTTCCGGCGGACCGGTTGATGGCGCGGGCCCGGGAGCTGGCGGCATTGCTGGCGAGCGGGCCGCCGCTGGTTTATGCGGCGATCAAGGAGATCGTGCGGGATGCCGAGGATTCGAAGTTTCAGGATGCGATGAACCGGATCACCGGGCGGCAGTTGCGCTCGGTTGACGTGTTGTATGGCAGTGAGGATCAGATGGAGGGTGCGCGCGCCTTTGCCGAGAAGCGCGATCCGGTCTGGAAGGGGCGATAGGCGGGAGCGGGGCATCCGGGCCGGGCTGTGGGAAGTGAGTATTTTCGGAACAATGAAAGGGTGGCGGTGACGGGGCCGCTGGCGGGCCGGGTGGTTTTGGGCCCGGTGATGGCGCGGGGGGAGCGGGCGAAATTTTCGGACAGTTGGTCGCGGTTGCCTTGTGTAGTGACAAAATCGGGGCGGATGGGCTTGTTTCCCGCCAGCGCCGGGGGCAGGGTGCGGGCATGAGCAAGACCCTGTTATCCCTTGGGCATGGTTACAGTGCGCGGGCGCTGGCCCGGCGGCTGGTGCCGCAAGGCTGGCGTGTGATCGGCACGGTGCGCGACGCCGCCCAGATCCCGGATGTCGAGGCCGAAGGCGTGCGCGCGTTGCAATGGCCGATTGATTTTGAAGCCGCGCTGGAGGGGGTGAGCCACGTGTTGACCTCGATCCGGCCGGATGCGGAAGGTGATCCGGTGTTGCGCGCCGGGCGCGATGCGCTGAAGAGGGCGGCGCCGGGGCTGACATGGGTGGGTTATCTGTCCACCACGGGTGTTTATGGCGATATGGATGGCGGCTGGGTGGACGAGGACACGCCGTTGCATCCGGGTGGCCGGCGCGGGCAGATGCGGGTGGCTGCCGAGGCGGAATGGCGCGATGTGCCGGGGCTGCCGCTGCATGTTTTCCGGCTGGCGGGAATTTACGGGCCGGGGCGCGGGCCGTTTGCCAAGCTGCGCAATGGCACCGCGCGGCGGATCATCAAGAAGAACCAGGTGTTTTCGCGCGCCCATGTGGACGATATTGCGCAGGTGCTGGACGCGTCGATGGCGCGGCCCGATCCGGGGCGGGTGTATAACGTATGTGACGACACGCCCGCGCCGCCGCAGGATATTCTGGCTTATGCGGCCGGGTTGCTGGGTATGGAGCCGCCGCCCGAAGTGCCGTTTGAAGCGGCGGACATGACGCCGATGGCGCGCAGTTTCTACAGCGACAGCAAGCGGGTGCGCAACGACCGGATCAAGCATGAGCTGGGGGTGGTTCTGAAATACCCCGATTATCGTACCGCGCTGAAGGCGATGCTGGACGAGGAAGCGCAGGGCGGCTAATTGGGGCGCAACCTGTCAGGAGAGCGCCCGATATGTCGATGAACAGTTTTGGACATCTATTCCGTGTCACCACCTGGGGCGAAAGCCACGGACCGGCGCTGGGCGCCACCGTGGATGGCTGTCCGCCGGGGGTGCCGCTGGATGCGGAGATGTTGCAGGTCTGGCTGGACAGGCGCCGCCCGGGCCAGAACAGGAACACCACCCAGCGCAACGAGCCGGACGCGGTAAAGATCCTGTCGGGCGTGTTCGAGGGGCAATCGACCGGCACGCCGATCCAGTTGATGATCGAGAACACCGATCAGCGCAGCAAGGACTACGGGGATATTTCCGAAACCTTCCGTCCCGGTCATGCCGACATCACCTATTGGCAGAAATACGGCATTCGCGATTATCGCGGTGGCGGGCGGTCTTCGGCGCGGGAAACGGCGGCGCGGGTGGCGGCGGGCGGAGTGGCGCGCGAGGCGATCCGGGCGCTGGTGCCCGGGGTCGAGATCCAGGGCTATATGGTGGCGATGGGCGATCTGGAGATCGACCGCAGCCGGTTTGACCGGGATGCCATTGAGCGGAACGATTTCTGGATTCCGCAAGGGCCGGAGGTGGCGCGCCAGTGGGAAGAGTATTTGCAGGATCTGCGCAAGGCGCATGACAGCGTGGGCGCGGTTGTCGAGGTGGTGGCGCGCGGTGTGCCCGCCGGGCTGGGCGCGCCGGTCTATGGCAAGCTGGACACGGATCTGGCGGCGGCGATGATGTCGATCAATGCCGTCAAGGGGGTGGAGATCGGTGAAGGCATGGCGGCGGCGCGGTTGCGCGGCACGCAGAACGCCGACGAGATTTACATGGGCGAGACCGGTCCGGAATACAGTTCGAACCATGCGGGCGGTATACTGGGCGGAATATCGACGGGTCAGGATCTGGTGGTGCGGTTCGCGGTCAAGCCGACCAGCTCGATCCTGAGCCCGCGCAAGTCGATCCGCAAGGATGGCACGCCGATCGAGGTGATCACCAAGGGGCGGCACGATCCCTGTGTCGGCATCCGTGCGGTGCCGGTGGGCGAGGCGATGATGGCCTGTGTGGTGCTGGACCATCTGCTGTTGCATCGCGGACAGGTTGGCGGGAACAGGGGCCGGATTGGCTGAGCCGGGCGATCTGCGTGACCGGCTGCGGCGCGTCGTGGCCGCGCGCATGGTGTTGGACACGACGCATGATCTGGCGCATCTGGATCGGGTCTGGGCCAATGCCTGTGCCATTGCCGGGGGCGAGGCGGGTGTGAACCGTACCGTGTTGCTGGCGGCGGTCTATCTGCATGATCTGGTGAACCTGCCCAAGGATCATCCCCAGCGGGCGCGGGGCTCGGTTCTGGCGGCGGAGGCCGCGGTGCCGATTCTGCGCGATCTTGGGCTGGGCGGGGATTGTGACGCGGTGTGTCACGCAATCGCCGCGCACAGCTTTTCGGCGGGAATTGCGCCCGAAACCATCGAGGCGCGGGTATTGCGGGATGCCGACAGGCTGGATGCGCTGGGCGCGGTGGGGATCGCGCGGTGTTTCGCGGTGTCGGGCGCGTTGGGGCGGGCGCTGTATGATCCGGGGGATCCCTGGGCCGGGGCGCGGGGCTGGGACGATGGGCGGTATGCGATGGATCACTGGCCGGTCAAGCTTTTGCGATTGCCGGAGGGGATGCTGACGGCGACGGGGCGGCGGCTGGCGCAAGAGCGCGTGGCGGTGATGCGCCGCTTTGCCGAGGCGCTGGCGGCGGAGATTGGCGTTGCGCTGCCGGGGGCGTGGGGCGCGTGAACCGCGGCCTGGGACAGGCCCGGCACCAGGGTGGCCCGGCTACCAGGCGACCGGCACCCGCAGCGGGCCACGAAAGGCCCAGCCCTCGAACGGCGCGTCGCCGGCAAGGCGCAATCCGGGAAGGCGGTCAAACAGCATGGGCAGCGCCACCTCGGCGATCAGGCAGCGCGCGGCCCAGGCCCCGGCGCAGAAATGCGGTCCGGCGCCAAAGCTGATGGCGGGGCCGCAATCCTGGGTGATGTCGAATGCGTCGGGGCGGGCAAACACCGTTTCGTCGCGGTTGCCCGAGCCGAACATCAGGAACACGCGATCTTCGGGCTGAAACGTGATGCCGCCGGTTTCGTAGCGCCGGGCGACGCGGCGGGGCGACATGCCGATGGGGGATATCCAGCGGGCGTATTCCTCGAATACCCGGGACCACGTGGCGGTGCCGCCCTGGACCAGCGCCAGCTGGTCGGGGTGGGTGAGCAGCGCCCAGGCCGCCCCGGCAATGGCGTCGCGCGGTTCGTTCTGTCCGCCCGAGATCGCCAGCTTCACATTGGCGCGGATCGCGGGTTCGGGCAGCCCGGCCTGCATCATCACCGACAGCAGCGAAAGATCGGGGGTGGCGGCCAGTTCCGGCAGGCGCGCGGTGATGTGGGCATCGATCGAGGCGGTGCAATCGTGGCAGCGGGCCGTGACCGCCGGATCGCCGGTGTAATTGGCGCAGCCGTCGATCATGCCCTGGCTGACCCGGTCCATTTCGGCCCAGGTCATATTGGTCAGCCCGGTCAGAGCCCTGAGCGCCTCGCCCGAGGCCGGGCGGGCGATATCGGCCACCAGATCGGCGTGGCGTTGCGGCGCGACGCGGTCGAGTATGGCGGCCATGGCGGATTGGAACTGTGCCTTCCAGACATCGCGCACGGTTTTGGGCGACACGGTGGGAAAGATCGCGCGGCGTTCGGCCATATGCGCCGCGCCGTCCTTGCGCATCAGGTTCTGGCCCATCAGCACGGTCATCAGCCCGGCGGGCTGATCCGAGGAAAACACCGCGATGTTCTTTTCATGGGTGAAGATATCGTTGCGCCGGGTGATCAGCGTGGCGCCAAGCTGGGGGACATGGGCAATCGGTGCCTGTGCGCGCATCCGTTTGAGATCGGGGTAGGGATCGGCGCGAAAGGCGGGCAGGTCAATTTCGTAAACCGGGGCGTTCGACATGGCGGTCTCCTTCTGCCCGCAGTGTTCCACCGGGTGGCCGGGTGGGGCAAGGGGGGCCAGCCCCCCGCCGCTCTGCGAGCGCCCCCCCCCGGAGTATTTCCGGCAAAATGAAGAACGGGATCAGGTGAACAGGGTTGCGCAGGTTTCGCGCAGCGTCTTTTTCTGGACCTTGCCCATGGTGTTGCGCGGCAGTTCGGGCAGGAAGATCACCTGTTTGGGGTGTTTGAACCTTGCCAGCCTGCCGGCCAGTGGCGCGATGATGTCGGTGGCGTTCAGGGGGGCGCCCGAGGGCACGACAACGGCCACCACGGCCTCGCCGAAATCCGGGTGAGGCACGCCGATCACCGCGCTTTCCAGAACGCCGGGCAGATCATCGATCAGGCTTTCGACCTCTTTGGGGTAGACGTTGAACCCCCCGGTGATGATCAGGTCCTTGTCGCGCCCGACGATGATGACGTAGCCGTCCTTGTCCCTGCGGGCCAGATCACCGGTGATGAACCAGCCATCCGGCAGGAGCTCTTCGGCGGTTTTTTCGGGCATCTGCCAATAGCCCTGGAACACGTTGGGGCCGCGCACTTCGAGCACGCCGATCTCGCCGGGGGCGACCTCGGTGCCTTTCAGGCGGATGCGCGCCTCGACCCCGGGCAGGGGAAAGCCGACGGTGCCGGCGCGGCGCTCGCCGTCATAGGGGTTGGACGTGCTCATGTTGGTTTCGGTCATGCCATAGCGTTCCAGGATGCGGTGGCCGGTGCGGGCCTGCCATTTCTCGTGCGTGTCCACCAGGAGCGGCGCGGAGCCGGAGATGAAGAGGCGCATGTTGGCGGCGCGGGCGCGATTCAGGCGCGGATCGTCCAGCAGGCGGGTGTAAAAGGTGGGCACCCCCATCAATGCGGTGGCGCGGGGCATGGCGTTCAGGATGGCATCGGCGTCGAATTTCGGCAGAAAGACGATGGATGCGCCTGCCAGAAGGGCGACATTGGTGGCCACGAAAAGCCCGTGGGTGTGGAATATCGGCAAGGCGTGGATCAGCACGTCATCGGCGGTGAAACGCCAGTGGTCCCGCAGGGTTTCGGAATTCGAGGCCAGGTTGGCATGGCTGAGCATCGCGCCTTTGGAGCGGCCCGTGGTGCCGGAGGTGTAGAGGATCGCGGCAAGATCGTCGGCCGTGCGCGGTACAGGGGTAAAACTGGTGTGCCGGGCGGCGGCAATGGCCAGGCTGCCCGCGCCGTTGGCATCCAGCGTGAGGACGGTTGCGGTGCCGGCAATCGCGGCGGTGGCGTCGCGGCGGGCCGGATCGCAGACGACCACGCGCGGTGTGGCATCGGCCAGGAAATACCCAAGTTCGGAGGTGGTGTAGGCTGTGTTCAGCGGCAGGAAGACGCCGCCGGCCATGACCGTGCCAAGATAAAGCTGAATCGCCTGGAGCGTTTTTTCTACCTGCACGGCCACTCTGTCTCCCGGCCGGAGGCCGTGTTCCGTCAGCGCGGCGGCCATGGTCTTGGCCCCGGCAAACAGCGCGCCATAGCTCATGGTTGTACCGTCGGGTGTATGGGCAAAGATGTCGTCCTCGCGCCCGGACGAGGCGGCGCGCAGGCGGGTGATCAGGTGGTTCTGGTCGGACATGGCGGTTCCCGTGGTGGTTCGTGCCAATGTGTCCCCCTGCCGGGCCCAAAGATCAAGGGTGGTTTCCGTCACGCACGCGGGCTGGTAGGGATTGTCTGTCTCAATCGGAAAGGTCCAGGATGAACCCGGTGCGCGGTATCCTTTTGATGGTGTTGGCCGTGGCGCTGTTTTCGGTGATGGCGGCGTTCATCAAGGCGACGGCGGGACATGTGCCGACCGGACAGGCAGTGTTCTTTCGTTCGGCGCTGGCGCTGCCGGTGATCCTGATATGGCTGTGGCGGCGCGGGGATCTCTCGACCGGGCTGAAGGTGAAAAGCCCGATCGGGCATTTCTGGCGCGGGCTGATCGGCACTACGGCGATGGGGTTGGGTTTTGCATCGCTGGGCTATCTGCCCCTGCCCGAAGTGACGGCGATCGGCTTTACCGCGCCGCTGTTGACGGTGGTGTTCGCAGCGATGTTCCTGGGCGAAAGCGTGCGCGCCTTTCGACTGACGGCGGTGTTCATCGGGCTTCTGGGCGTGATGATCGTTTTGTGGCCGCGCCTGACGATTGTCGGTGGCGCACCGGATGATGCGGCGATGCTGGGTATCCTATTGGTGTTGGGTTCGGCGGTGTTCCGGGCCCTGGCACAGATTCATATCCGCAAGCTGGTGCAGAGCGAGGAAACCTCGGCGATCGTGTTCTATTTCTCGATCACGGCGACCGGGCTGGCGCTGTTGACGCTGCCATTTGGCTGGGTGATCCCAACGGGACGCGAGTTGTGGCTGCTGGTTGGCGCCGGTCTGCTGGGCGGGGTGGCGCAGATACTCCTGACATCCAGCTATCGGTTCGCGCCGGCATCGGTTGTGGCGCCGTTCGATTATGCGGCGATGCTGTTTGCCATTGTGATCGGCTATGTCTGGTTTGACGAGGTGCCCACGGGTATGATGCTGGCCGGATCCTCGGTGATCATTCTGGCCGGAGTGCTGATCATCTGGCGCGAACGTCAGTTGGGCCTCAAGCGCAATGCCCGCAAGACAATGACACCCCAGGGATAGAGCCGGGCGGGGGCGCTGCCCCCATCGCCTAACGGCGATTCCCCCGGGATATTTGGAGCCAAAAGAAAAAGGCCGATCCCGTGTCTTCTTTTGGCCAAAAATATCCCGGGGGTGAATTGAGCCTTCAGGCTCAAGAGGGGGCTGGCCCCCTTATGTCCGGGGTGGATCACGCCGTGCGGATGGTGTCGATGATGTCTCCGGTGGGCGCTTCGCATTCAGCAATGATGCGGCCCTGTCCTCGTCCCGGTTGCGAAGGGGGGCCGGCCAGTTGGCGCAGGTCCTGGAGCGATTTCAGGGGCAGTCCGGCGCGTTTAGCGGCGGTCGCAAGGGTGCTGCGGGACGGGTGGATGGCGATGCCGGCCTCGGTCACGACCGCCGCGATGGCGGCTCCGGGAGTTGTCAGGCATGTGAGGCGGTCGACCAGCTTGGCATGGCCGCCGGCGCGCAGAGTGGTGGTGACGATCGCCAGTTTTGCTCCTGTCGCCGTGTCGGAATGACCACCCGAGCCGCCAATGATGCGCCCGTCGCTGGCGCAGGTGACGTTGACGTTGAAATCGCAGTCCACTTCGGCGGCGCCCAGGATCATCACGTCCAGTTGGCGTGCGATGGTGTCGGGGCGCTCCGGGCTGGCGTATCGCTCGGCGGACATCGGAAGGTGGGCGGCGTCGCGGGCATAGGAGCGCACGGCGGCCAGATCGAACGCCTGTACGTCCCACAAGCGGCGGAACAGTCCGGCGTGCAGCATGTCGACCAGTGCGCCGGTGATGCCCCCGGCGGCGAATTCGCCGGTTACGCCGCGGGCTGCCATATGCGGCGCCAGTGCGCGGGCCACGGCCAGCGATGTCGCCCCGGCGCCTGTCTGAAACGAGAAACCGTTGCGCAGATGGCCTGAGCAGGCGATCAGGCGGGCGGTCAGATCGGCGATGATGCGGCCGTTTTCGGAAGGCGCGCGCCCGGTTGTGCCCGAGGCGATCTGACCTGCGTCGCCGATGTGATCCACCGCCACGATCTGATCCACCCGTTCTGCCGGGATGCAGATGCGCGGCACGGTCTTGCAGCGGTGATCGGTCAGCGCGACCACCTGTGCCGCGTGGGCGGCATCCACCATGGCATAGCCCAGCGGGCCGCAGGCGGACGGGCCGGTGGCGCCCGAGAGATTGCCCGCTGCGTCCACGGCGGGGGCGGCGACAAAGGCGGCGTCGATCGGCAATTGCCCCGAGGCGATGGCCGCCGCCCGCCTGCCATGGCTTTGCAGGCGCACGGGATGGGCCAGAACGCCCGCCTTGACCGCGTCCGCCAGCGGGCCGGTCATATAGGAGGTGGTGATGCGCGTGACGGTGCCGTTTTCCAGAAACGGGATCAGCGCGCCATGCACCGGGAACAGCGAGGAGGGCGCGATATGCAGATCGCGCAGCCCCATGTCAGAGCAGGCGGCCAGCACCTGCCGCATCGCGTCGTCGCCATTGCGCAGGTGGTGGTGAAAGGACAGCGTGGCGCTGTCCCTGACACCGGCCTGTTCAATGGCGGCGCGCAAGCCGGACATCAGCTGCGTACGAGTTTCTCATACGCCTCGGCGATCTCGCGCGTCAGGGCGCCCACCTCGAACATATAGTCGCCGATCTGGCCCACCGGGGTCACTTCGGCGGCGGTGCCGGTCAGCCAGCATTGTTCGAACCCGGCCATTTCCTCGGGCAGGATGTGGCGTTCGTGCACCGTGACGCCGCGCTGTTTGAGCATTCCGATCACGGTCTGGCGGGTCAGGCCGTTCAGGAAGCAATCGGGCAGGGGGGTGTGCACTTCGCCGTCCTTGACGAAGAAGATATTGGCGCCGGTCGCCTCGGCCACATAGCCGCGATAATCCATGAACAGCGCGTCCGAACAGCCCTTGGCCTCGGCCTTGTGCTTGGAGATGGTGCAGATCATGTAAAGCCCCGCCGCCTTGGCATGGACCGGGATGGTTTCGGGCGAGGGGCGTTTGAATTCCGCGATGTCGAGCCTGGCGCCCTGCATCTTGGCATCGCCGTAATAGGCGCCCCAGCCCCACACGGCGACAGCCATATGCACCGGGTTCCTCGCCGATGCGACGCCCATGTCTTCGCCCGAACCGCGCCAGACCACCGCGCGCACATAGGCGTCCTGCAAGCCTGACGCGGTGAGGGCTTCCTGCTTGGCGGCTTCGATATCGTCCACGCTGTAGGACATCGGCATGTCCAGCGCCCTGGCGCTGGCGATCAGCCGCTCTGAATGTTCGCGGCTTTTGAAGATCTTGCCGTTATAGGCGCGCTCTCCCTCGAACACGGAAGAGGCATAGTGCATGGCATGTGTCAGGATATGCACCTTGGCATCCCGCCATGGGACCAGTTCGCCATCCACCCAGATCACGCCGTCACGATCATCATATGCTGCGCCCGCCATGGTCGCTTCCTTTCCTTGCGTCATTTTCCATTTGTTGCGCAACAAATGACCGATACGGACATAATATTGCGTAAAATCTGTGATTCGCTAACAGTTCGCGCTTGGAGTGTCAACAAAGCTGACGTATTATGAGCAAATAACAGGCAAAAAGTGATACCCGGAGGCGATATGGGAGAGGTCACCAGCAGCGAGAGCCTGCTGTATCTGACGGATGAGCAGCTGCGCCAGGGAATCGAGGCGATGTATTTTGCCTATCGCGGGTTCACCGCCGATCCCGACCGGATCCTGGGCACCATGGCTTATGGTCGGGCGCATCACCGGGCGGTCCATTTCATCAACCGCGCGCCGGGCACGACGGTGACGAACCTGCTGGCAATCCTGGGCGTGACCAAGCAATCGCTGAACCGTGTGCTGCGCACGCTGATCGAGGACGGGCTGGTGGAAAGCCGGGTCGGTCCGACGGACCGGCGCGAGCGTAACCTGTACCTGACCGAGGCGGGCGAGGCGCTGGAAAACCGGCTGTCGGACGCGCAGCGCGCGCGGATGCGCGATGCGTTCCGCGAGGCCGGGCCAGAGGCGGTGGCCGGGTTTCGCCGGGTGCTGGAGGCGATGATGGATCGCGAGTTGCGGCGGCAATACCTGTCGTTGCGCGAGACCGGGCAATAGGGGAAGACCAATGAGCGACGTGGCCCCGCATCTGCTGATCGTGGATGATGACGAGCGCATCCGCGGCCTTTTGCGCACATTCCTGATGCGTAACGGGTTTCTGGTGACGGCGGCGCGCGATGCGGCGCATGCGCGGCGCATCCTGGCGGGGCTGGATTTCGATCTGATCGTGCTGGACGTGATGATGCCGGGCGAGGACGGCATGAGCCTGACCCGCGCGATTCGCGAAACCTCGGTCACGCCTGTCCTTTTGCTGACGGCTCGGGGCGAAACCGGGGATCGTATTGCCGGGCTGGAAGCGGGGGCGGATGACTACCTGGCCAAACCGTTCGAGCCCAAGGAATTGCTGTTGCGGATCAACGCGATTCTGCGCCGGATGCCTGCCCCGGACGACAGCGACAGCGTGCCCAGGGTGCTGCATCTGGGCGCGATCCGGTATGACATCGACCGGGGCGAGATGTGGCAGGGTAAGGATCCGGTGCGGCTGACCGCGACCGAGGCACAGTTGATGCGGATCTTCTCGGCAAGTCCGGGCGAGCCGATTACGCGCGCGCGGCTGGTCGAGGAACTGGGGCGCGACAAGGGGCAGGCGCAGGAGCGCGCCGTGGATGTGCAGATCACCCGGCTGCGGCGCAAGATCGAGCAAGACCCAAAGCAGCCCAGATACTTACAGACAGTGCGCGGCGCGGGTTATATGCTGGCCCCCGACTGAACCCGGGCTGCGGTGCGTGTGGCGGGTGTTGGGTTTGAGTATTTTTGGAACAATGAAAGAGGGACGATGACAACGGCCTTGTTTTCGCATTCCGATTGCCTTGCGCATGTCACCCCGTCCGGTCATCCGGAACAGGTGGCCCGGCTGGATCGCATCGCCACCGCGCTGGACGCGCCCGGATTCGCCGCGCTGGAGCGGCGCGCGCCGCCGCTGGCCGACGATGCCGATCTGTTGTTGTGTCACCCGCAACGCCATATCGACGCGATCATTGCCGCCGAACCCGGCCGCGGCGCGGTGCCGCTGGATGGCGATACGTGGATGTCTGCGGGATCTGTCCAGGCGGCGCGGCGCGCGGTTGGGGGTTGTATCGCGGCGGTGGACGCGGTGCTGGACGATGCGGTGGACAACGCCTTTGTCGCCTGCCGCCCGCCGGGGCATCACGCGGAGCAGGACGTGCCGATGGGGTTCTGTCTGTTTGGCAATGCCGCCATTGCCGCGCGCCACGCGATGGAGCGGCGCGGGCTGAGCCGGGTGGCGGTGATCGATTTCGACGTGCATCACGGCAATGGCACGCAGGCCCTGTTATGGGACGAGCCGCGCGCGCTGTTCCTTTCCTCTCACCAAAGCCCGTTATGGCCGGGTTCGGGGGCGGCGCATGAAACCGGCGGGCACAACAATGTGCAGAACTTCCCGCTGGCGCCGCATTCCGACGGGCGCGTCATGCGCGGGGTCTACGAGGCCGAAGTGTTCCCGGCGGTGGCGCGCTTTGCGCCCGAGCTGATCATCGTTTCCGCCGGGTTCGATGCCCACCGGGCCGATCCGCTGGCCCAGCTGAACTGGACCACCGAGGATTTCGCCTGGCTGACCCGGCATATCTGTGACCTGGCAGAGGCGCATTGCGGGGGGCGCGTGGTCTCGACTTTGGAAGGCGGATATGATCTGAACGCGCTGGCGGACTCGGTTGCCGCGCATGTCGGGACATTGATGGAGAGAGCCGGATGAATGACACCCCTGTCAGCGAGATGAGTTTCGAGGCGGCGATGGGCGAACTGGAACAGGTGGTGGGCCAGTTGGAGCGCGGCGACGTGGCGCTGGAGGATTCCATCAAGCTGTACGAACGTGGCGCGGCGCTCAAGAAACGCTGCGAGGACAAGCTCAAGGAAGCCGAGGAAAAAGTGGCGGCGATCCAGCTGGACAGCGATGGCAATCCGACCGGGCTGAAACCGGTGGAGGGGCTGTAGGCCCGGCACATACCAGACAAGGGCGGTTTTCGTGTTCCAGACCCATCTGCAAAACGCCGCCCGCGCGGTCGAGACCCATCTAGGCGCGGTGATGGCGCCGCTGGGCGATCTGCCCGTGGTGCAAGCGATGCGTTATGCCAGCGCCGGGGGCAAGCGGCTGCGCGCCTTTCTGGTGCTGGAGAGCGCCCGGCTGCACGATGTCGCGCCCGGGCAGGCGATCTGGCCGGCGACGGCGATCGAGGCGATCCACGCATATTCGCTGGTGCATGACGATCTGCCCTGCATGGATGACGACGCGCTGCGCCGGGGGTTGCCCACGGTGCATGTGAAATGGGATGATTGCACCGCCGTTCTGGCCGGGGATGCGCTGCACACGCTGGGGTTCGAATGCGTCACCCATCCCTCCTGTCACCCGGACCCCGCCGTGCGCGCCGATCTGGCGTTGCGTCTGGCACGGGCCGCCGGGGCGCAGGGTATGGTGCTGGGTCAGGCGTTGGACATTGCCGCCGAAACCGCGCCCGATCCGCTGACCCTGGATGAAATCACCCGGCTGCAAGCGGGCAAGACCGGCGCCCTGATCGCATGGTCGGCCACGGCCGGGGCGGTGATGGCGCGCGCCGATACCGCGCCGCTGCAACGTTATGCCGACGATCTGGGGCTGGCCTTTCAGATCGCCGATGACATTCTGGACATCGAGGGCGACGCGGCCAAGCTGGGCAAGGCGGTGGGCAAGGATGCCGAAGCGGGCAAGGCCACGTTTGTATCGCATCTGGGGCTGGAGGGCGCGAAATCCCGCGCTGTGGCGCTTGTCGAGGATGCCTGTGACGCCCTGTCTCCCTATGGTGTGGCCGCCGATCCCTTGCGGGAAGCCGCCCGTTTCGTTATCTCGCGGGACAGCTAAGCGAAAAGGCGCGGCCCATGTCAGCCAGACCCGATACCCCATTGCTTGACCGGGTGACGATCCCGGCAGACCTGAAACAGTTTTCCGACGGCGAACTGGTGCAGGTGGCGCAGGAGCTGCGTCAGGAAACCGTCTCGGCGGTTTCCGAGACCGGCGGCCACCTGGGCGCGGGTTTGGGCGTTGTGGAACTGACCGTGGCGCTGCATGCGATTTTCGACACGCCGCGCGACAAACTGATCTGGGACGTGGGCCACCAGTGCTATCCGCACAAGATCCTGACCGGGCGGCGCGAACGCATCAGAACGCTGCGCCAGGAAGGCGGCCTGAGCGGATTCACCAAACGCTCTGAAAGCGTCTATGATCCGTTTGGTGCCGCGCATAGTTCCACGTCGATCTCTGCCGCGCTGGGCTTTGCCGTGGCGCGCGACCTGGGCGGGCAATGCGCGGGCGGGCTGGGCGATGCGATTGCCGTGATCGGGGATGGCTCGATCTCGGCCGGAATGGCCTATGAGGCGATGAACAATGCCGGGCATCTGGACAAACGCCTGTTCGTGATCCTGAACGACAACGACATGTCGATCGCTCCGCCGGTGGGCGCGATGTCATCCTACCTGTCCCGGCTATATGCCGGCGAGCCGTTCCAGGAATTCCGCGCCGCCGCCAAGGGGGCGGTGTCGCTCTTGCCCGAACCCTTCCGCGAGGGTGCCAAGCGGGCCAAGGAGATGCTCAAGGGCATGGCGGTGGGCGGCACCCTGTTCGAAGAACTGGGTTTTTCCTATGTCGGCCCGATCGACGGCCATGACATGAGCCAGCTTTTGCCGGTACTGCGCACCCTGCGCCAGCGCGCGACGGGGCCGGTGCTGCTGCATGTCATCACCAGGAAAGGCAAGGGCTATGGCCCCGCCGAACAGGCGCGCGACCGGGGCCATGCCACCGCGAAATTCGACGTGCTGACCGGCAAACAGCACAAGGCGCCGTCAAACGCGCCCTCCTATACTTCGGTCTTCGGCCAGACGCTGGTGGAAGAGGCGGCGCGCGACGATCGCATCTGCGCGGTCACGGCGGCGATGCCGGACGGGACCGGGCTGAACCTGTTTGCCGAACGCTTTCCCAGCCGCTGTTTCGATGTGGCGATTGCCGAACAGCATGGCGTGACATTTGCCGCCGCGCTGGCGGCTGGCGGGATGAAACCGTTCTGCGCCATGTATTCCACCTTTCTGCAACGCGGCTATGATCAGGTGGTGCATGATGTCGCGATCCAGCGCCTGCCGGTGCGGTTCGCGATTGACCGCGCCGGGCTGGTGGGGGCGGATGGCGCCACCCACGCGGGCAGTTTCGATATTGCCTATCTGGCCAATCTGCCCGGCATGGTGGTGATGGCCGCCGCCGACGAGGCCGAACTCAAACACATGATCGCCACCGCCGCCGCACATGACACCGGCCCCATCGCCTTCCGTTATCCGCGCGGCGAGGGTGTGGGCGTGGATCTGCCTGAACGTGGCACGGTGCTGGAAATCGGCAAGGGCCGCCTGATCCAACAGGGCAAGCGCGTGGCGCTTCTCTCTCTGGGCACCCGGCTCGAAGAGGTGCGCAAGGCGGCCGAGGCGCTGGGCGCCAGGGGGATCACCCCCACCATCGTGGACGCCCGCTTTGCCAAGCCGCTGGACGAAGACCTGATCCTGACCCTCGCCGGCGATCACGAGGCGCTGATCACCATCGAGGAAGGCGCCATCGGCGGTTTTGGCAGCCATGTCGCCCAGCTTCTGGCCGAAAACGCCGTGTTCGACACCGGCCTCAGATTCCGCTCCATGGTGCTGCCCGATACCTTCATCGATCAGGCCAGCCCGCGCGCCATGTATGACGTGGCCGCCATGAATGCCGAACATATCGAAGCCAGGGTGCTCGACACGCTGGGCATTACCCGGCTCGACTCCCGCCGCGCCTGATCCGGCTCTTCATTTTGCCAAAAATACTCCGGGGGGAGTCGCCAAAGGCGGCGGGGGGCTGGCCCCCCTTACCCGAAACGCCAGCTTGACGCGGTGACACCGCCGCGAATGCCGGTCTGATGATAGACCCGCGTCGCCGGCGCCTGCGCCGCCGCGCCCAGCGCGGCAAATAACGGCACAAGGTGATCTTCCTGCGCATGGCAGGTGCGCGCGTGTGGCGCGGTCTCCCAGGCCATCAGCGCCGCGTGCCGCGCCTCGGGCGCCAGCGTCAGGGTTTCGCCCAACCAGGCATCAAACACGTCCGACGGCTCTTTGGCACCGGGGCCGAACAGGCGCAGATTGTGATAGCTCAATCCCGAACCGACAATCAGAACCCCCTGTTCGCGCAGCGGCGCCAGCGCGCGGCCCAGCGCAAAATGCTCGGCCGGGTCATAATGCGACCGCATCGATACCTGCAAAAGCGGCATGTCCGCCTCGGGATACATCAGCGCCATGGGCACGAATGTGCCGTGATCATAGCCCTGATCGGGAGCCATCGCCGTGGGCAATCCCGCCCCGGCAATCCGCGCGGCAATCTCTTCTGCCAGCGCGGGCGCGCCGGGCGCCGGATAGGTGATCTCGTACGTATGGGGCGGGAAATTGTAATAGTCATACACCATGGGCGGATTGGGTGACGACATCACCGCATATTCCTCGCCCTCCCAATGGCCCGAGATCATCAGCACCGCGCGCGGGCGGGTGCCGATCTCCTGCGGCATCCGGGCCAGCGATCGGGCCAGCGGCTCCAGCTCGCGCGCCATGTCGGGAATCCACGGCCACGGCCCGCCGCCATGCGAAATGAAATAGGTTGGAAGAATGTCGCCCATGTTGGTCCTCTCGCGTCGATGGCCCAGATATACCCCATAATTTCACGCACAAAAGACGCCCATTCGAACAGAACCTGTGCGCAAGTGCGTATCACGGCACCAGCACCGCCGCCCCCTGCGCCCGCCCCGCCCGCAGATCGTCCAGCGCCATGCCGGCGCGCCCCGGCGGACAAGGCACGGTCAGCGTCACCACGCCGGCCTGTTCAGCCAGCGCAAGAAACGCACCGCCATCAGCACGGGTCAGGTTGGCGACATATGTCCGGCCCGAAATCGAAGTGGATCAGAACAGGTGCCTGGCCTGCGACGGCGCCATGTCGAACCGCGCCCGAAAGGCCCGGTTGAAATGCGCCACGCTGGCAAAACCACACTCCAGCGCGATCCGGGCCACCGGGCGGAATCGCTGCGCGGGATCGCGCAGCGCATCCCATGCGGCGCGCAATCGGCGATCCTGTACCCAGCGCCCCACACTGGTGCCATCGCGACGGAACCTGTCCTGCACGGTGCGCGGGCTGACCCGGAAGTGCCCGGCAATCATCACCGCCCCCAGCGCGGGATCCGACAGATGTTGCGCGGCCCAAAGCTTCATCAACGCCACATCCGCCACCGGGGCGTCCGCGCCGGTTTCCAGCGCCTCCAGCAGCGCCACGAGAGCGTGACCGGTGGCCCGGATCGCGGCGCTGTCGCCGCTGTCACAGGCCAGAGCCGCCAACCGGAACTGGGCGGCAAGAAACTGTCCTCCGGGCCCATGGGCCAACTGCCGGTTAAGCGCGTCGATCTTGCGCTTGGGCGGCAGTCTGTCGCGCGGCAGACGCAGCGAATAAAGGCGCAGGCGGTCATTGGGGGCAAAATGCAGCGCGAATGCCGCGGCGTTGTCGATCACACGCGGCGTGCCCGCTGGCACATGGTGTGTGGCGTCACCGATCTGGCAGTCAAAGGCGGCATCGGGCAGGAAATTCAGAAAGACCGAGTCATCCGGGGTGCGCCGCAGCATGGCGCCGTCGCGCGCGGCCCTGTGCCCCGGCGCATGGATCGAGGCCAGTTGACCCACCCCCAGATCATGCGCGGAAAAGCGGGCATCGAACTGCCGGTTATTGCTGCGTTCGGGCTGGATGCCCACGAAGGTGGAACAGATCGCCTCGCAGAAATACGCGAACCGCCGGTGCGGCGCGACCGACGTGGTGTCGCGGATCAGGGGCTGAGTTTCTGCGCTCTGGATCAAGGATTTGCGCTCTGGTGCAATATTCGGGGGCGGTGTTGCGCCCTAGACTAACCGCAGAATGCCGATCTGGGAATAACGGGAGGACCACATGACCGGAAGCGCAGACAAACCGGCCTTTGTGCTGGTGCACGGGGCCTGGCATGGCGGGGCCTGCTGGGACTGGTTGAAACAGGAACTCGAGGCGGCGGGCCACGCGGTGGTGGCGTCGGATCTGCCTGGCGCCGGCCGGAACGCGGCCATGCCGGCCAGTTTCTTTCAGCGCCCGCTGGACCCGGCCGCCTTTGGCACCGAACTATCGCCCAATGCCGGGGTGACACAGAATGCACGCACCGATGCGGTGCTGGCAGATGTCGACACGGCGGCGGGGCTTGGCAATGGCAAGGTGATTCTGGTGGGCCATTCGCTGGGCGGCGTCACCGTGTCGCCCGTGGCCGAGGCCGCCCCCGGCATGGTGGCGGCGGCGGTCTATCTGTGCGCCTTCATGCTGCCGCCGGGAATGCCGGCCGTTGCCATGATCCTGTCCGAGATCATGAGCGAGGCGCTGGTGCCGCCGCTGTTCAAGGCTGACCCGGAACAGGTGGGCGCCCTGCGTATCGACGTGGGATCGGATGATGCGGACTACCTCGCCGGCATCAGGGCGGCGTTCTACGGAGATCTGTCGGATGCCGAGTTTGCCGCCGCGCGCAACGGTCTGCATTGCGACGAACCGGTGGCGGTGGCCGCCGTGCCCAGCGCCATCACGCCCGACCGGTATGGCACTGTGGCGCGCCACTATATCCGCTGCACCCAGGACCGCGCGATCCCGCTTGCCGGGCAGGATCACATGATCGAAGCGGTCGATGGCGCGATGGGCAATGCCACGCAGGTGCACACGCTGCACAGTTCGCATTCGCCATTCATCAGCCAGCCCGGCGCCCTTGCCGGGATTTTGCGGGACATCGCCGCGACGGTATGACGATGCGGGGGCGGGGGTCTTAACCTTTGTCCTCGCCCACATTTTCGGCAAAGGCGACCTTGAAATCGGCCTGTTGCCGGGCGCTGGCCTCGGTCTGGTATGTATCCTTCCACACGGAATAGGGCATTCCGTAATAGATTTCGCGCGCCTCTTCCTTGGTCATCTCGATGCCACGCGCGTTGGCGGCTTCCTGATACCAGCGCGACAGGCAGTTGCGGCAGAACCCGGCCAGGTTCATCATGTCGATATTCTGCACATCAGTGCGTTTTTCCATCAAGTGGTCGCGCAGCGCGCGGAATGCAGCGGCTTCAAGTTCGATCCGGGTTTGTGTGTCCATGGGGTGTGTCCTTGGAAATTGGCGTTGAACCATGGCTAGCAGCCGGGGCAAGTTCCGGCAACCGCGTCACATCAGCCTCAGCGCCAGCCATGGGACAAGGGCGGTGACGAAAATCAGCAGCTTGTAAGCGGCGAGCCAGTTGAAATAGGTGCGGTTCACATCGGCGCGTTCCAGCCCGAACAGGGCGGCGTGCAGCCCGGAGGCCCAGTTGCGCAAGATCAACAGGAACACACCCGCGGTGATCAGGATGGCAAAGTGGATAACGGTCATCCATCCGAAAAAGCCGGTCAATGCGGTTTGGGTCATCATGGTCTCCTTCTGCGGTGCCGCCCTGTTGGCACGGGTGTCGGTGCGTTACGCGGCAAGGCGGCTACAATACGGTGCGGCGCTTTTCGGGTTCCGCCGCCGGAGCAGGGGCCGGACTGGCCGGGGTTTCCGGGGCTTCCCGCGTCAGAAGCTCGGCATGGCCCAGCAGCATCCCGGCGATCAGCCATGTTATCGGTGTCAAAGTGGCGTTCGGCAACAGGTCCAGCATGTTGACCCCCAGCATCAGCGCCAGCGGCCCGACATAGGGGGACACCGCGACCCGCGATTCCCCGACATGGGCATGGGCGCCGCCGCGCAGGGTAAAGCGGGCCTCGCGCAGGAACCGATCGCGCGCCGCCGCGCGCGCCCGGCCCAGATGGCGCCACAAAAGAAGGATCGGCAGGCCCATCAGCCCGAACCGGGCGATATACCCCACCCAGCCCCACACGCCCAGAACGATCACCCAATACCCATCCGATACCGAGGTGATCAGGCCGGTGGTGGGATCGTGCAGGTGGTTGCGCCCCCAGATGCCCCAGCCGAACAGCGGCTTTTGCATGGCCCGTTCGGCCAGGATGTCTTCGTTTTCGAACCGGAAGGCCAGGGACGATGCCCGTTCGGGAGAGATCGCCTCGGCCTGGGCCAGAATGGCATCGGCAGGGACCAGGCCGGCCGTCTTGAGCGCGGGGTAGAAAAAGGCAATCGCCGCCAGGACCAGCGCGACGCGCAGCTGCGCGGCGGTGGAAAGCGTCATGATCATCACCCCGGCCACCCCGGCATAGACCAGCATGGCCAGCGTCTTGCTCAGCACCAGCACCACCACCAGGTAACAGGCCGCCACCAGAAACCTGATCCGCGAGGGCCGCGTATCCCCGCGCCACAGCGCCAGGGTGGCCAACAGGCAGGCCAGCACGAAATAGGCAACCCAGATACCGTGATACAGGAACACCACAGGCCGATAGCCCCCGCCGCGGATGGATTGCGAGAACAGGTGCTGGTAATAGCCGTAGATCCAGTTGTTGAGCTGCGGGCTGAGCCGCACTTCCAGCAGGATCGGCACGGAATAGGCCAGCCCGGCAATCAGCAGCGCCAGAAGCAGATCGCGCTGATCCTCGCGGGTGCGCAGGTAGTTGCGCGCCAGCAGAAATCCCATCAGCGTGATGAACTGGTTGATCGGCTGGGCGATGGCGTCTTGCAGATACAGGCCGCGAATGACGCGTTCGGTAAAGATCAGCGGCTCGGAATTGGTGAACACCGTGGCAATCGGCGACAGGATTACCGCCAGAACCAGCCAGCGGGCCGGGCGCGATTCAGGCAGGATGCGCGGCTTCAGCCCCAGCACGACCACAACGATCACAAAGGCCGACAGGTTGGGCAACGTCTCCTTGTCCAGCGCCGGCATCAGCGGGAAATCGAACGCGGCGGGCGGGGGCGGCAACAGCAGATAGGCCCCCAGAAACGTCCAGATCAGCGCCCGGCCCGGTGGCAGGGCCACGAACAGGCGCCACGCCACGACCGGCCAGAGCATCAGCATCAGACTGGCAAAGGCGTTGGGCATGTGGGGCGGGCCTTTCGTGAACCAAAACGCGCGCGCCCAGTATAGCGCGCGCGGTTCCTGCTGTCAGCGGTGCGTGGTCATGGCATCCGGGCGGCGTCAGACTCCGGTGCCAAGCGCGACCACCCCCAGGGTGCGCACCACGACCGCAACGTCGGTGCCAAAAGACAGCGCCCGGTCATAATTGGCGTCGTGAAAGGCGCGCTCTTCGAAGCTGCATTCGTTGCGGTCGGAGATCTGCCAGAACCCGGTAATGCCGGGGCGCATGGAATAATAGGCGGTGCCGGGATAAAGCCGGACCTGTTCGGTCATCATCGGGCGCGGCCCCACGACCGACATGTCGCCCACCAGCACGTTCCAGAACTGGGGCAGCTCGTCCATCGAAGTCTTGCGAAGAAACCACCCAAGCCGGGTGATGCGGGGATCGTTCATCAGCTTTTGCTTGTCATCCCATTCCTGGCGGGCCGCCGGGTTGTCGCGCAGATAGGCCTCCAGCTTGCGGTCGGCGTCGGGGACCATCGACCGCAGTTTCAGCATCTGGAACCTGCGGCCATTCAGCCCGACACGTTCCTGCCGGTAAAACGGCGAGGCCCCGTCGCGGGAAATCAGAAGGGCCAGCACCACGACGATCAGCGTGACCGGCAGGGCGATGGCAAGTACAAAGAGGATATCAAACAGGCGTTTGACATACGTGCGGTAAAACCCGTTGCGAAGGGGGATCACCGCAATCGCCTCTTCAAAATCTTTACGCGAATAGATCGCCATTGGCGTCATCCCCTAAACCCCAAAGGAAAGGCCGAAAGAGAGGTCACGTTTCGCGGGCCGCACCGACCCATACGCGCGCCTGGAATGGCGCGCGGCTGAACCAACTCGGACGGATCAAATTGAACCCCTGGCAGCAGCGGCTTTGACACACGAGCAGTCGTGACTTTAGTCCTTCGGTGCTCCTCTCTGGAAGCGCCCACCCAAGGACAAAGATTAGACACAATTTCCGAAAAATCTACTCAAGTTTTCGCGTGAAACTCCGTAATATATTGAAATATATCGGTTTTCATTGTGTCAATTTCTGGGCAGCGGAAATATTCGGCAATTTCGATCCATTTCGCCTGTCTTGAAACACCGTTTTTGGAAATAGTTTCTGCAAATTGCTCGGGATTGTTTCCGGTTCGTGGTTGAGTGGCGCGCGCAAGCTTCTCGTATTGCGAAATTGATTCGGGGATACAGGACGTTGCGTTCGGCAATTGCGGCGCAAATGTGGCGTTTATCTGCCGAACTTCAGAATGAGTCCGGCAAAGGCCGCGAAGGTGGCGGAAAAGGCGCCCAGCTTCAGCCCGGCCCTGACAAACCGCCGGCGCCGGGCGCGCGGGGTTTCGATCACCGGAATAGCGGCGACGGCGCGCATTCCCAGCTGCCGTTCGAATTGCGACCGGGTCCAGATCACCGGGTTGCGCAGTTCGGCCAGAAACACCAGCGCCAGCGCGACAATCCCGCTCAGCAACCCGCCCATGGCCAGGATCTTCTTGCGCGAGGGGGCAATCGGCCAATCCGGCGGCAGCGCCTTTTCCAGCACGGCAAAGCTGTTGGCCTGGCGATTGGCCTCCAGCATCTGGTTCATCTCGGCCTCGGCCTTGCCCACGGTGATCGCCTTGTACTGGTCTTCCAGCTTGCCCAACTGCCGCTCAAGTTTCGACAATTGCTGTTCCAGCCCCGGAAGGGCGCGGATCCGGGCGGCGATGCGTTCGATCTCGGACTGGATGACGCGGCGTTCCTCTTCCAGGCGCCGGGCGCGCTGGGCGCGGACCGAGTTCTGCGAGCCGCTGCCGATATCGGTCTGGGTCACGATCTGGCGTTCGACCTCCAGCTGCAACTGTTGCAGGCTGGCCAGCCGGGTTTGCAGGGCATCCAGCCCGCCGGGCAGCAACACGTCGTTGCCTTGCTTGAAATCGGCGATCTGTTGTTCCAGGTCCGCAATGGCCGCGCCGATCCGGCGCTCTTCTCCATCAAAGAATTCCAGCGTTTCACGCACCCGGACCGAGCGCCGCCCCTCTTCTTCCTGAAGAACGTTGTTGACCAGCTCGTTGGCGACATTGGCCGCCAGAACCGGATCGCTCATGCGGACCGTGACCAGAAGCGCCGAAGGGCTGACATCCTGGCGCCAGCGGAAATCGGGGTTGGTGATGTGATTGACCCGAGACGAGCGGCGCAGCAGTTCCACTTTCTGGGCGTTGGTCAGGCCGGGATACAGGCTGAATTTGTGGATGATGGTCAGCAGGTTGTCGCGGGCCATCACCCGCTGTTCGACGATCTGCAATTTTTGCAACATGGCCACATTGATCGACCCGATCGAGCTTTCGCCGGTCCGGATCGAGGGTTGTTCGATCTGGATCGTGGCCGAGGTTTCGTATTCGCGCGGCAGCGACAGCGCATAGGCCAGCGACACCAGAACGCCAAGCGCAATGACGCAGGCCCACAGGAGAAACCTCCTGCGCAACATGCTCAGCACTTCGCCAAGTGTCTGGATCTTGTCCATGCCCGGTCCTCAATAATCGGTGGCGCGAGTCGTTCTATGCGCTCTGTTTACCCTAATCTGGCGCGGGAATGTGGTCATCCAATGGCCGAAACGGGGAAATCGGCATTTCGGGATCCGCCCTGAGCGCCCAGCGCGACCATGGCCAGAACATGCCCGCCCACCGGGCCGACATGGCCCGTCAGGGTGCTGCCCGCCCGGATCGGGCCGATGGTGCGGCGGAACGTGGCGGCAAAATCGTCGCTGGCCGGGGTCAGGGCGACATGCACCGCATCAAACCCGAACAAAAGGCCGGTCAGCGCGAACTGGGCCTTGTAGACCGCTTCCTTGGCACAGAATATCCGGCGCGCCAGCGCGTGGCGCTGCATCGCCGGCATATCCGCCAGCCATGCCCGCTCCTCTGGCAGGCAGATTTCCGGCACCAGGTCTTCGGGCAGCGGCGCGTCGGGTTCGACATCCACGCCAAGCCCGCGATACCGGGTCGTGCGCGCCACAAGGGCAATCGCGCAGGTGGCATCGTGGCTGATCGCGCCGGTCAGCCCGGCAGGCCAGCGCGGCGCGCGGTTCTGCCCGCCCGGCAGCGGGCGCACCGGGGCGCCCAAAGCGGCCATGGCCTGGCGCGCGGCATGGCGCCCGGCGGCAAATTCGCGCCGCCGTGCCGGAATGGCGCGGGCAATGGCGGGGGCCTCTTCGGGCCAGACGGGTGGCGCGGGCTGGCGAATGTCGGCCAGGGCCAGGGCCACCCCGTCCGGGGCCCAGGCGCGGGCGCGCGCGGCCAGCGCGCTCAGATGATCGGGCGCGGCGCTCATTGGGCACCTGTGCGGCGGCGGGCACGCATGGCACGGCGCTTGGAGATCGCCTCGGCGCGGGCATCGGCCCGGCTGGCCACCTCTTCGGCCGGTGCCGCGGCGGGGCTGTCGGCGGGCCTGGCGCCGCCGGTCAGCTCTTCCAGCCGCCCGACCAGCGCGTTCAGCACCGGAAAGCGGAAGATGTCGGTGATCGACAACTGCGCCGCGCCGCAGCGGGCCTTGATCTCGCGATGAGCCTGCACCGCCAGAAGGGAATGCCCGCCAAGGTCAAAGAAATTGTCGGTGGCAGAGATCCCGCTCACGCCCAAAACCTCGGCCCAGACATCGGCGACAACCTGGCTCAGCGCGTTGTCCGCGCCGGCCAGCACCCTGACCGGCGCTGCCTCGGGCGCGGTCGCTGAAAGTTTGCGTGTCGCCTCGGGCGCGGGCAGCGCCTTGCGGTCGACCTTCTTGTTCGGGGTCAGCGGGAACCCGGCCAGCGTGACATAGTGCTGCGGGCGCATGAAATCTGGCAACGTGGCGCGCAGGGCGGTGCGAATCTCGGCATCTGCGGGCACGGACGCCCCGCGCAGATAGGCCACCAGCCGCACGTCGCCGGGGCTGTCCTCGCGCGCGATCACCACGGCCTGGTCGATCCCGGCGATCTCCTCCAGCCGGGTTTCGACCTCACCCAGTTCGATGCGATAGCCGCGCAGTTTCACCTGATGGTCGGCGCGCCCCAGGAAATCCAGCCTGCCATCCTGGCGCCAGCGCACAAGATCGCCGGTGCGATACAAGCGGCCTTTGCCAAACGGGTTGGCGACAAACCGCTCTGCCGTCAGCGCCGCGCGCTGCCAATAGCCGCGCGTCACACCCGCGCCGCCGATATACAGCTCGCCCGGCACGCCAACCGGGGCGGGCGCGCCGTCTTCGTCAAGCACATAAAGCCGGGTATTGGCGATGGGCGTGCCGATATTGGCCACCCCTTCGGACGGGTCCGCCGGGCCGGTCGACGACCAGATTGTCGTTTCGGTGGGGCCGTACATGTTCAGCACGTCGGCCCGGGTTGCCGCGTTCAGATCAGCGACCAGCGCGCCCGAAAGCGTCTCGCCCCCGATCATCAGGTGCTTCACGCCGCCAAGCGCAAAGCGCGCCTCGTCATTCATCGCGATCATGCGTGCCATGGACGGGGTGCATTGCATATGGCTGACCTCGTGGCGCAGCATCTGGGCCGCGATCGACGTATCGGACGGGTCCAGTTCGCCACCCTCATTGGCGCGGCGCAGCACCTCGGCCAGCGGGCGCAGACCCTGCAACACGGTCGCCGGGGCGATACCGTAATCGATCAGACAGGCGATTTCCGTCACGCCGATACGTTTGACCTGCTCCACCCGGTCCAGCGCGTCCTCAACGGTGCCAAACAGCCCGCTGTCCTCGAAATAGCGCAGAAAGGCGAAATCGAGGATTTCTTCCAGCTCCTCGGGCGACAGGATGCCAAGGTCCAGCTGAAACGCATTGTCCACACCCTCGGGCCGCTTGAAGGCCGGAAAGGCCCAGGCATAGGATTTGATCAGCCCGGCGGCGCTGCGCAGATAATCCTTCATCGGCTCGCGCGCGATCTCGCGCGCGGTGTCGCGATCCCCGGCCAAAAAGCTGTGCAGCATCAGCGTGACGGTGAAATCATCCGGGTTGTGTCCCGCCTCGCGCAGCGCATCGTGATAAAGCGCGATCTTCGCGCCCACCTCGTCAATGCTTTGGCCCAACAGATGAGTCAGCACGTTGCACCCGCGCCGTCCGGCATCCTTCCACGTTTCCGGGTTGCCCGCGGTTGTGACCCAGACGGGCAATTCGCCGGAGACGGGGCGCGGCTGGGTGACGACGGCATGCAGGCTGCCGTCCTTGCGCGGGAATTCCACAGCTTCACCGCGCCACAGTTTGCGCAGGTCTTCAAGCTGTTCGAACATCACGTCGCGGTTGCGCGGCGGCGTGTTTTCCGGGCGCAGCACAAAATCGTCCGGCTGCCAGCCGGCGGCAATCGCCAGCCCGGCGCGCCCGTTGGTCAGATTGTCGATCACGGCCCAGTCTTCGGCCACACGGGCGGTGTGGTGCAGCGGGGTGACACAAGATCCGGCACGCACGCCGATCTGTTTGGTCACGGCGGCCACGGCGGCGCCGGTCACGGCGGGGTTGGGATAGGGGCCGCCAAAGGCGTGGAAATGCCGTTCCGGCGTCCAGACCGCGCAGAACCCGTGCTCGTCGGCAAATTTCGCGCCTTCCAGCAGGGTTTCATATTTCTTCGATCCGACGCCATCGTCATTGCCCCAGTAATAGATCGAGAATTCCATCCCCCCGGCGGCGGCGGGCAGGCGGCCGTTGGAAATCTGGGTGGTGGTCTCGTCGCCCGACAGCACCAGCCTGAAGCCCCGCGCCAGCGTCCAGAACAGTTCCAGCACGGAAATGTCGAAGCTGAGCGAGGTTACGGCCAGCCATGTGTCGCCCGGCGCATGGGGAATGCGCGCATCCATCCCGGCAAAGAAATTGGCGACGTTGCCGTGTTCCACCATCACGCCCTTTGGGGTGCCGGTAGAGCCGGACGTATAGATCAGATAGGCCAGATCGCCGCCCGCCGTGATCGCGCCGGGGGTGCTGTCAGCCGCGCTGTTCAGCCGCGCATCGGTATCCATCTCCAGCAGCTGCGCCTGATGCGGTGGCAAATCGGCGGCAAGCGCGGCCTGCGTGACGATCACGCCACAGCCCGAATCCGCGATGTAATGCGCCAGCCGGTCCCGCGGATAGGCGGGATCAAGCGGTACATAGGCGCCCCCGGCCTTGAGGATCGCCAGTGCGCCGACCACCAGATCGGGTGTGCGCCGCGTATACAGCCCCACCAGCGATCCGCGCGTCACACCCATGTCGCGCAGCACATGCGCGGCGCGGTTGGCGCGCGCGTCCACCTCGGCGTAGCTGAGGATTTCGTGGCCGAACACCAGCGCCGGGGCGTCTGGAGTCCTGGCCACCTGTGCCTCGAACTGGGCGGGCAGGGTGAAATCCGCGTCGAATTCGGTATCCGTGGCATTCCAGCGTTCCAGCAGCTCGGCGCGTTCGGCATCGGGCAGGATCGGCAGGGCGCTGACCGCGCTGTCATCCGTCATCGCACCGGCCAGCAATTCCAGCCGGGCCACCAGCCGCGCGGCATGGTCGGCGGGCACGCGGGCCGCATCGTAATGCAGGGTCGCGGTGCCCTCCGTCAGCACAAACGACAACGCCGCGCCTTCCAGCGGGCCATGGCCGGGATCAAGGCACAGGGCCAGATCGGGCATGGCGGGCGGGGCGAGTTTGGGGTCGCGCGCGATCAGGTCGCGGGCAAAGCTGCCGTTTCCGTCGCACAGCGCGGCCTCAGCCCCTATTGCGCCGCGCGCCGCGCCCACCGTGCCCTTCAGCAGTCCGGCGTCCAGCCGCAGCGGCACCCAGTCGTTCAGATAGCCGGCGGCATGGGGCGCTTCGGCCCCGCGATAGGCGATGTCGCACGCCTCGGGCGCGCCCGAGCGCAGCGCCCAAAGCGCCAGCGCCGTCAGCGCATCCGCGCCGCCCAGATCCACCGCCATGCGGCGCATGTCGGGCAGGTCGCCGGGCGCGCCGGTCAGCGGCAGGGTCGCGGGCAGAAACCCGGCCAGCCGCTTGCGCCAGAACGGTTCGGATTTCGCCGCCGCGCGCATGGTTGTGGCCAGCGCCCCGGCCGCGGCGCGATCCGCCATCGGCAGGCGCTCTCCGGTGCGCAGGATGTGGCTGAGGATTTCGCCAGTCCCGTCCGTATCGCTTAGCCGCGACAGGATCACCGCCCCACGGCCACAGGCGACGGTCACGCTGTCATCCGACACCGCCAGCACGGCGCCCGGTTCGCCGTGCCCGGCGCTTTCGGCCAGTTCCGCGCCGCCCACCACAAGCACCCGTCCCCCGGCCACGATCTTGGGCGCGGTGATCGGGTTGAAATAGTCGCCGTGATCCAGCGCGCGCACCAGCGCCACCACCTCTTGCGCGTCCCGGCGGAAATCCAGCCGTCCGGCGCCAGCGGGCATGTGGGCGCGCCCGAAATAGCTGCGCAGGGTCATGTCCTGCGCGCGCCGGGCGGGCAGCCCGTCGGCCAGCGCCTGCACCACTTCCGGGAAGCTGTCGATCGCGGCGGCGTAACATTTGGTGTTCAGCGTCAGCGCGGTATCCGTCCGGGAAATATCGAACATGCGTTGCACAAGGATGTCGCCGGTATCGGCCCCGGTTTCGATCATGTGCCAGGTGATGCCATGGCGCGGTTCCTGCGCGATGCGCGCCCAGACCGGCGCGTTCAGCCCCGCATAGCGCGGCAGCGGTCCATCGTGAAAATTCACGGCGCCCCGCGCGGGCAGGCGCAGCACCGCGTCGCCAAGCATGTCAAGATTGGCCACAGAGAGCAGCCAGTCAAATTCCAGCGCGCTCAGTTCCGTTGCCAGGTCGCCATCCGACGCGATCACCGAATGCCCCGCCTCGGTTGCCCAGCGCGCGATCTCGGGCGACCGGGTGACAATCGCGGCAATCCCGCCGCCGGTGTCGCGCCACAGGGTCGCGCACTGGATCAAAAGGCTCTCGTTGCCGATGAAAACGGCGGACATCGGGCTGTTGGCGGAAATCGTATCAAGGCTCATGGCAATTCTCCCCCGCTTGCGGGTTCAGGTGACAACGGAAACTTGGGTATTCGGCTACGTTCGCGCGCATTGGTCTTGAGAGAGGTCTTGCAGCTATGTGAGACCAGATCCCAAAGGAACCAGTCCGGATCGCGGCGGGATTTCCCGCCGATCAGGCGACGCAGCCGCCAGATGAGCGCGCCGGCAACATGCGCCAGCGTCGCGGCCCCGGCATACAGCCCACCATGGTTGCGCCGGAAATAATAAAGGCGGCTGTCAAACCAGTAGCGGGGCATTCGGGTCCAGATCTTCATGCCGGTAGAGACCGATCCGATATGCGTCACCTCGCTGGCGCGCACATAATCGGTGGCCCATCCGGCCCGCGCGGCGCGCAGGCAAAGATCGGTTTCCTCAAAGTAAAGAAAGAAAGCCTCGTCAAACAGGCCAATCGCCTCCAGCACCTCGCGCCGGATCATCATTGACGCGCCCGCCAGCCAGTCCACCCGCGTGGTCACGGCGGGGATGGGCAGCGGGACGATGTGTTTTTCCAGCATCCTGCTGACCGCGCCAACCCGCGCCGCGCCCTCCAGTTCGCCCCAGATCGAGGGGAAGCGGAACGCGGTCAGGTGCGGGTCTCCGTCCGGCCCGTGGATATAGCTCCCGGCCAGCCCGGTTTGCGGCGATGCCTGCAAATGATCCAGCAGGATCCGGATGCTGCCCGGATCGGGGAAGGCATCGGAATTCAGGATATAGACATAGTCATACGCGCGCCGGGCAAAGCCATGGCGGATACCCGCGTTATTGCCGGCGCCAAAGCCACCATTATGGCCGGACTGGATCACCTCGATCCGATCCTCGGGCCAGCCGCGCCGGATGATTTCCGCCCGGATTGTCTCGAACGACCCATCGCCGCTGTCATTGTCGACGATCACGATCTGCCCGGCGATACCCTGCATCTCGCGCAACGCGGCCTCGGCCGATTGCAGCGTCATGTCGGGTGTCTTGTAGTTCACGATCACGGTCAGCAGCGACGGGGCGGTCATTCGGCGGCCTCCCGTCTTTGGGGTGCGGGGCTGGCCTTTTCGGCCTCGGCAATCACCTGTTTCATGCGCGCCGCCAGCACCCGCACATTAGGTTCCAGCACCATGCTGTCATGGTCGCCCGGCACTTCGAATACGCGCAGGCCGGGCACGAACCGGCCCCAGTCATTGTCGTGGAACACATAGGCGCGATCACGATCCACAAGCCGTCCGCCACCCATGTCCCACGTGCCGGCCAGCGGCGGGCGGAACAGGACCAGGTTGCCGCCCCAACCCTGTATCGGATAGCGCGCCACCGCTTGCAGGAAGGCGCTCTCGATCTCGGCGTCGTGGAATTGCTGGCCGTGTGCCTCTTGTCCGGTCTCCTTGGGCGCGCGACGTTTTTCGATCTCCCACGCGATCCGGTTCCTGGCCCAGACCAGCGGATAGGCGATGCCCCTGGCCCGGAACTCCTGTATCTGGATTTTCATGCGGTCCGCACGAGACAGCGGGCGGCGCACGGGCAGGGGCGTATCCAGCATGGCAACCAGCGAAACGGTTTCGCCGGCGGCCTCAAGCTGGCGGGCCATTTCATAGGCGGTGATGCCGCCACCCGAAAAGCCCCCCAACAGGTACGGCCCGTGCGGCTGCACCTGGCGCATTTCGCCGATATAATCCGCCGCGGCACGGACCAGATCGTCATGCGGGGCCGCGTCGCCGAACAGCCCGCGCGCCTGAAGGCCGTAAAAGGGGCGGTCCGTGCCGATCAGATGTGCCAGGTGGCGCAGGTTCAACACGTTGCCGAACATGCCCGCAACCAGGAAGAAGGGCGTTTTGGAGCCGCCCTCCCCCTGGTGCATCGGCACGAGATGGGTAAAGCGGCGGGCAGGCGCCGCCTCGGGCGCGGGCGCGCCGTCGGCGGCGCCTTGGGCGTCCGGCCCCAGCCGTTCGGCGATCATCGCCGCACATTTCTCGATGGTGGGGGCCTCGAACAGGATCGAGATCGGGAAATCGATCCGATAGGCCTTTTTGACCATGGCGAACAGGCGTACCGCGATCAGCGAATGCCCGCCCAGATCAAAGAAGCTGTCGCGGATGCCCACTTTGTCAACGCCCAGCAGATCCTGCCAGAATCCGGCCAGCGTGCGTTCGATATCGTTGGCAGGCTCTACATAATCCGTGTCCAGCTCGGGCCGCTCGAATGCCTGCCCGTCGCCCGTGTCGCGCGACATTGCCGCCCCGGCCTGCGCGATCAGCGCGGGCAGGTCGAGAGAGGAGATCACCACCTGTTGCAAGGGCCCGCCCATGGCGGCCTCGAACATGTCCGCACCCTGTTGCGGCGGGATGCCCTGTGTCAGGTTATGGGCCAGTCGTTCCTCGGCCGCCGAAAGCGGCGCCTGCGCGTCGGCGGAGTCGTCGAATGTCACCTCGCCATTGCGCAGCGGTTGGGCGCGGGCAAAGCCGGCGGCGGTGTCCACACGGCGGATCGACAGGCCCGAAATCTCGCAACATACGGTTCCGTCCGGCGCGGCCAGGGTCACGTCAAAGCTGGCCATGCCCTCGGCGCCGCTGCCAGAGGACAGGCGCACATGGCTGACGATCCCGGGCGGCAGGGGCGACAGCAGGCGCAGGGCGCCATAGCTGACCGGCACCCACAAATGGCCGCGCCCGTAACCGGGGATCAGGTCCATCGCCCAGCCGGTGGCAATGTCCAGAAGGCCGGGATGCGCAAGGCAGCCATCATCGGAATATCCGGGGTCCAGCGACAGCGTGGCAATCCCCTCACCCTGCCCCAGCGCGGTGTCGCGCAGCACTTTCCAGCGCGGGCCGAATTGCAGATGCGCCTCTTGCGGGGTGGTCAGCGCGGCACCCTTGCCGGCATCCACCCTTGGACAACGCGCACGGATGGCGGCGCTGTCCAGCCGCGGCGCGGCGGCGTCCCGCACGGGGAGCAGCCGCGCTTCGGCATGGGTCTGCCAGCCCTTTCGCCCCTCCAAAAGGCAGGCGCTTTGCAGCTCGAACCGGTAGCCTTCGTCGCTGCGGATCAGGCGCACGCGCAGATCGGCCCGATCGCCGTCAGCCGCCATCAACGGGCGCAGGAACAGCAGGTCGCGGATTTCAAACGGATCATTTTCGCCATGCGCGGCCAGCGCCTCGAACGCCAGTTCGATATAGCCCGTCCCCGGCAGCACCGCCTGCCCGTCAATGGTGCGATGCTCATCCAGAACCCAGCGGGTTGTGTCATAGCTTGCCAGAAAGATCCGCGCGCCCGTGGCATCGAACCCGGCAGTGTCCAGCATCGGCGCGTCGATCGGCTGCAATGGCATCTCCGGCGCGGTGCCGCTGCGTGCCGCGACGGCCTCGGCGGCCATGCCGACCTCGGCCCAAAGCCCCCAGTTGATCGCCCGCACACGGGTTTTGCCACCGGCGCGGGCCTGTGCATAGCCGTTCAGATAGGCGTTGGCGGCGACATAATCGATCTGCCCGGCGGGGGCGGTCGCGGTCGAGGAAGAGGCGAACAGCGCCAGCCAGTCCAGCGCGCCATCCGGGAACAGTGTTTCCAGCACCTGCACCCCATGCAGCTTGGGCGCCAGCACATCGTCGATCCCGGCGGATGTCTTGGCCAGAAGCGGCCCGTCATCAATTACCCCGGCGGCATGGATCACCCCGTTGATCGCGCCAAAGGCGCCGCGCGCCGCCGCAACGGCCTTTTGCATCTCGTCCAGGTTGCACACATCCGCCGCAAGGCACAGCACGGTGCCCCCCAGCGATTCCAGCCGCTCTACCGCCCGGATGCGGCGCGCGGTGCGATCCATCGGGCCGTGGCCACGCAGATAGCTGTCCCATGTGTCGCGCGCCGGCAGCCCGTCACGCGAGACCAGCACCACATTGGCCCCGGCGGTGCGAATGGCGCGCTCGGCCAGAGTCAGGCCAATGCCGCCAAAGCCGCCGGTGATCAGGTAGGTGCCACCCGGCCTCCATACGGGTGCGTCTGGCGCATCCAGAGCCACCTTGCGATAGCGCCGTTCAAACCGCTTTTCGCCGCGCAGCGCACCGATCAGGTTGCGCGGGCTTGCCATCAGATCGTCCAGCAGGCGCAGGGAAAGCGCGTCCCGCCCCTTGCGCGCGGGCGGTTCGACATCCAGCAGCGTGCAGGTCACGCCCGGCAGTTCGCGCGGAATCACCTGGACCGCGCCCAGCAGGGTGGATTTCTCGGGATAGAGCAGCGGCTCGCCCCGCACCTGCATGGCGCCCGAACTCACGGCGGTGACATGCAGCGGGCGGGGCAGGTTTTCATCCGATATCGCCTGCGCCAGGAAGAACAGGCTCATCAGCCCCTGTTCCTGGTTGCGGTGGAAAAAGCTGGATCCGGGACGGTGGGTTTCCGCTTCGGTCAGCAGCCACATATGCACGATGCGGTCCGGCACCCGGCCCCGGCCCATCAGGTCCTGTATCAGCGCGTCATAGCCGTCGCGCCCGCGTTCGGGGGCCAGCGCATAGGCGTCGGGCCCGGTCTGGGCAAAGGCATCGCCCGTCGCCACGGTCACGACATCATGGCCCGCCGCACGCAACCGCGCGGCCAGCGCGACACCCGTGCCGCCCTCGTCGGCAAAGATCAGCCACGAGTGTTTCGGGGCGGTTGCCAGTTCGGTTTCCACGTCAATCTCGCACTCGGCAAGTGCGGGCCGCCACGCGGGCGCCCAGGTCCAGTCGGCGCTGTCCTCCAGCCGCATCAGCGGATCGTCGGGCGCCTCGATCCGGGCCTGCCCCGGCTCGATGAAATAGCGCGACCGCTGAAAGGCATATGACGGCAGCACCACCTTTTGCCGGGGAATGCCGCCCCGGTATTGTTCGAAATCGACATCGACGCCACAGGCCCACAGCTGGCCCAGAACCGTAAGGAACCAGGCATCGTCGGCAATGTCATCCTCGGGGTGACGCAGCGAGGACAGCACCTTGTCGGGCCTGACCTGCCCGTGCATTTTCACCAGCGAAGACAGCGCCTTGCCGGGACCAACCTCCAGATAGACCCGCGCGCTCTCTTGTGACAGCGTGGTGATGCCATCGGCAAACAGCACCGTATTGCGCAGGTGTTGCACCCAGTAATCGGGGTCGGTGGCTTCGCTGTCCAGCAGGGCCGCGCCGGTACGGTTCGAGATGATCGGCAGGCGCGGCGCGTGCAGCGGGATGGCGCGCAGGTAGTCACCGAACCGGCTCAGGATCGGCTCCAGCATCCGCGAATGGGCGGCAATGTCGATGGCAATGCGCTGTGTGTCGATGTCATCCGCCGCCAGTGTTCCGGCCAGCGTTTCAAGCGCGGCATCGGGGCCGGAAATCACCGTCAGCGCGGGCGCGTTCACCGAGGCGATATCGCAATCGTCTGTCAGGTAGGGCCGCAGCTCTGCCAATGGCAGCGGCACCGACAGCATCCCGCCCGGCGGTACGGTGTCAAACAACTGACCGCGCAGTTGCACAAGGCCAAGGCAATCTTCGAAGGACATCACACCCGCGACGCAGGCGGCAGTGTTTTCGCCCATGGAATGCCCGACAAGCGCGCCGGGTTTCACGCCCCAGCTGATCCACAGCTGCGCCAGCGCATATTCCACCATCATGATCAGCGGCAATTGCAATGACGGGCGTTTCAGCCGCTCTTCGGCCGCTTGCGCGGCCTCTTCGCCCTGCGCAAGCCACAGCGCGCGCAGCTCTTCGCCGCCCTTGCCCGCCAGCACGTCAAAGCCACGGTCCATCCAGTCCTGAAACACCGGTTCGGTTTCATACAGATCCCGTCCCATACCGACATATTGCGCCCCGCCACCGGGGAACATGAACACCATTTCGGGCGTATCGGTATCGGCGGCGTGGGTGAACACCCGGCGCGGATCGCCGCTTTCCAACAGGTCGGCGGCCTGTTGGTGGGTTTCGGCCACCACCACGCGGCGTTTCTCGAATGCGCGGCGCCCATTCAGCAGCGTATGGGCGACATCTTCCAGCGGCTGTTCGGGATGGGCGCGCAGGTGGTGCGCAAGGCGGGCCGCGTTCGCGTCCAGCGCCCTGGTGGACCGGCCCGACACCACGAACAGTTGGAACGGCCAGTCCGAAGGTTCCGATTGCGGGCGGGCGGGGGCCTCTTCAACCACCACATGCGCATTGGTACCGCCCACGCCAAGCGAGTTCACCCCGGCGCGGCGCGGTCCGTTTCGGGCTGTCCATTCCGTCAGCCTGTCGTTCACCCGGAACGGGCTGGTGTCGAAATCTATCGCGGGGTTGGGCGCCTCATAGCCCAGCGATGGCGCCATTTGCCGGTGATGCAGGCTGAGCGCGGTCTTGATCAGGCTCGCCGCGCCCGCCGCCGTGTCAAGATGCCCGATATTGGTTTTCACCGATCCGATCCGGCAGAACCCGGTATCTTCCGTGGTTTCGCGGAACGCCTCGGTCAGCGCCGCCACTTCGATCGGGTCGCCCAGATAGGTGCCGGTGCCGTGGCATTCCACGTAATCCACCGTATCGGCGGGCACATCGGCGATTGCCAGCGCATCGGCCACCGCCGCCGCCTGTCCGTCGACCGAGGGCGCCAGATATCCGGCCTTGGCCGAGCCGTCATTGTTGACCGCCGAGCCCTTGATCACCGCCCAGATGTGATCGCCATCGGCCACCGCATCCGCGAGGCGGCGCAACACGACCACCCCGGCACCCGAGCCGAATACCGTGCCCTGGGCGCGGTGGTCAAACGCGTGGCAATGCCCGTCGGGCGACAGGATCTCGCCCTCTTCGAACACATATCCGCGCCCCTGCGGCAGCTCGATCGTCACACCGCCGGCCAGCGCCATGTCGCATTCGCCGTTCAGGATCGACTGCGCCGCGTAATGCACCGCCACCAGCGAGGTGGAACAGGCGGTTTGCAGGCCCAGCGAGGGGCCCTTGAGGTTCAGAAAATGGCTGAGCCGGGTGGACAGGAAATCCTTGTCGTTGCCGGTATGGCGCAACAGGAACATGCCGGTCGAATCCACCAGATCGCGGTTCGAACAGATGTTGAAATAGAAATAGCTGCCCATGCCGCAGCCCGCGAACACACCGATGGGCCCGTCAAAGTTCTCGGGCATATGGCCGGCGTTTTCCAGCGCCTCCCAGCTGACCTCCAGAAACTGGCGGTGCTGCGGATCCATGATCGCGGCTTCCTTGGGCGACAGGCCAAAGAAATCGGCGTCGAAATCGGCAAACCCGTCCAGCATCGCGGCGGCGGGCACGTAATTGCGGTGTTTCATGCGGGCCGGGCTTTCGCCATTGGCCTCCAGTTCGGCCGCGCTCAGCCGGGTGATCGATTCGATGCCGTCGCGCAGGTTTTGCCAATAGGCATCGATCCCCGGCGCACCGGGCAGGTGGGCGGCCATGCCCACAATCGCGATATCGGTCTCGCTTATGCTGTTGTCACCCTCGTCACTCACCGCTCACAACCTGCTGCCAAATGGACGCCACAATTTGCCCGGACTTTCGCGCCCGGACGTATTCTTGTCTTCGAAGATACGCCCGGAACCGCCCGTTACAAAGGTCGAATCAAGGCAAATTGAGGGCGGACAGGCCGGTGATCGCGTCCTGGTTGAGCCAAAGCGCAAGGGCCGCGATGCCCAATCCGACGGCCCAGAACAGCGCGTCATGGCGTGCGTCCCACGCCCCGTGGCGCCGCGCCAGCCACACCACCACCGGGTAGGCCAGCACCATCGCCGCCCCCTGTCCAAGCAGCGCGCCGATCAGCCCCATCCGGCTGGCGCCGATCAGCAGCCCGGCCATCATCAGCCCGGCGCGGGTGGCGGCCAGCACGAAGAACCCGCGCGAATCCCCCGCCGCCAGCGCCGCCGTGTCATAGGTGATCACGATCAGCTGCGGGATCTGCATCAGCGCCAGCAACACCACAACGCCCCCGGCCAGCGCATAGCGCGGATCATACAGGATCAGCACCAGCCACACCCCCAGCACGGCAAAGCCGAAGAGCATGGCAAACAGCCCCGCCGACAGCATCATCCGCATCCGGTGCAACGCGGCGAAATTTGCGGCGTTCCCGGCGGGCGGTCTTTCGCGGTAGACCGGGATCATGATCCGCCGCACTACCATCGCCCCCAGCAAAAGCGGAAAGGACGCCAGGAAATAACCGATATTATACACCCCCAGCGCGCCCAGGCTCAGGTATTTGCCCAGCACGATCTTGTCACCCTGGCTCAGCAGGAAACCGGCGGCAGTGGACAGGAAGATCCACTTGCCGAAATGGATCAGCTCATGCGCCGCCCGTGGCTCCCAGCGCGGGCGGTTGGTCGCGCCGGGCAGCAGGAACATGTACAGGACCAGCGCGATCAGGTTGGACGCGACCGCATTGGCCACCAGCGCCCAGACCGAGCCGGTGATCCAGGCCACCAGCACCCCTACAGTCAGCCCAAGGGCTTGCGCTGCAAGATCGATCGCGGTCAGCCGGCCCAGCACCAGCTTGCGGTTGGCCAGGTCGCGCTTGGTGGGCAGCAGCCCCATCAGGAACAGCGTCAGCCCCACAACCGGCAACAACTCGCGCAGCTCTGGCGCGTTGTAGAAATCGGCCACCGGCGCGGCCATGACCCATGTCGCGATCCAAAGGATCAGCCCGCGCAACACCTGAACCGTCCAGGCGGTATCCAGAAAATCCCGGTCCTCGCCGCGTTTGGATTGCAGGATCGACTGGCCGACGCCCATGTCGGAAAAATTGCTCAGCCCTTGCAGGAACACCCAGACCAGGCTCATCACGCCAAACGCCTCGGGAAACAGCAGCCGCGTCAGAATCAGGTTCGACGCCAGACGCAACGCCTGAGACCCGCCATAGCCCAGCACCGTCAGCATCGACGAACGCAAGGCGCGCGCGCCCAGCCCGTCGCCGCGCATCAGGCCCCGCAGGCGGCTCACCGGCCCCGCTCCCATGCGGCGTGCCGTTGCGGCGTCAGCTTCACGATCAGCGCCACGCCGCCATAAACCGCAAAGCCAGGCGGATCCGACAGCGCCAGCCCCAGCTTTTGCCACACCGACACCGCCGGCGTGTCGTCGTTGCCGGGCAGGTCCGGGTAAAGCCGGGCGATCTCGGCCACCCCGGCATTCTGGCGGCGGCGCACCCGCACCAGCGCGCCGAACCCTTCGACCAGCGGCCAGTCATAGCCCGACGCCACGCCGATCCGTTCCCGCGGCGCAAAGCTGAGCCGCACAAAGGTGTCGTCAGATATGATGTCGGGGAAATCGCCCCACCGCGCCCGCCCCGCGCCATTTACCGCAAATAGTCCGGCGCCGGGCACGTCCTGGGTGACAAAGGGCACACGCGCATAGATGCGGGCATAGGCGCGCGTGGCCCGGCTTTGCGCGCGGGCCAGCCGCATACGGCCGCTGGCATACCGCGGCTGATCGGTGGACAGCGCCCCGGCAATGTCGGCCATCAGCGGCGCGTCAACCACAACATCGGCATCCAGATAGGCGCGCATGTCGTGGCGCGCAACGCCGTCACCGGCGTTCAGCGCGCCGGGCTTGCCGATCCCGGGCAACTCCAGAACCAGCAGCTGCCAGCCGCGCGCCCGCGCCTGTCCGGCAAAGCCGCGCGCCCGGTCCGCCGTGTCATCGGTGCAGCCATTGGCCACCACCACCACCTGCGCGCCCTCAGGCCCGTCCGAGTTCAGCAACGCCGCAAGGCACGCGCCGATATGCGCGGCTTCGTTACTGGCCGGGATGATGATGCTGATCACGACTGCTGCTGCGCCCTGCTTGTCTTGCGCCAGAGCCTAACAGATGGGATCAGGGCCGGGCAGGGGGATTTTGCCGGGCAGGCCGGGCCTGTGTCACAAAAGCCCGGCAATGGGCAGGATCAGCGCCGGGTTGTCGGCAAAGGACACGGCCTCGATGCCGGTCAGCAGGTAATCGCCCTGCGCGCCCTGAGCCCGCACGCGCGCGCCGTCGCGCGAAAACCGGTAATCGGCGCGGTTGCCGGGCAGTTCGGCCCGGTCAGTGCCGGGGCCGCCATGCAACAGGTCGCCGCGTCCGCGCGCCACCAGAACGTCATCGCCCGCGCCGCCCAGAAGGATGTCGCGTTTGGCGGTGCCGGTCAGCCGGTCGCCGCCGTCGCTTCCGGCAAAGATGCCACCATGCAGAAATGCCCCCTCGGCGCGCGGTTCGGCCCAATGCGCGCCGCGTTGGTTATAGGCGATCAGCGCGTCGTTGCGCGGGGTCTTGTCCCACAGGTGGCGCAGATGCCCCCAATTGCCCCATTTGCCCGGCTGGCCCACATCGGTAAAGGCGTTGAAGCCGCGCCCGCCCAGCGCCGCCCATCCGTTCAGAAGCTCTTCATACAACACGCCCAGCTCGTCGCTGGTGCTGAAGGCCGAAAAATAGTCCGTCAGTTCGGGCACGTTGGTCCATTCGCCCACCCCGGCCACATGGCTGCCGCCTTCGTACATGACCAGCGCCAGATCATAAGCGCGCGCCACCTTTGCCTGATAGGGCAGGGCCTTGGTCAGGATGTGGCGCAGGCTGCCGCTGCGCAGCGCCTCGGCGGTGGGGCCGTGCATCCCGTCATATTTGCGCGCCTCGACATAGGCATCCAGCGCCGCGCGTTGCAGCCCCTGCGCCGCGCCCTCCGCGCGCGCCTTGTCCGCCGCCCGTCTCAGCCGCTCCAGCACGCCGGGCGCGCCGTCGTCCATGCCCAGTTCCACGCCGAAATAACCGGTAACCGCATAGGCATCGAACTGTGCGACGGGGGGCGGGTTGCCCTCTTTCTGCCAGAGCGGCGCCTCCAGCAGCCCCTTTTCCAGGCCGGGCCAGTCGGTGTGGGTGGCCGCCACGCGCACCAGCCGCTGATGGGCGGCGTCGCCGAACACGTCGCCCCAGATACGGCCCATCCCGGCGGCCTTCATGCCCGCGAACTGCATCCAGGCGTCATCCGCCGCGCCCGCGCCCCAGCGTTTTTCCGCCTCGGCCAGCGCCCATTGCGCCTGTTGAAACCCCCAGTTCCACAGCTCGTTGGAATATTCCACATAGGCCATCAGGCCGGGGTCCAGAGTGTCACGCACATAGGTGGCAAAGCGGCGCATGTAATCGTCATCCGCCAGATGCGGCATGGTGAACCACGGATCGGCGCCGATCTCGTTGGCCAGCCGCACCATGATTTCCACCGGCACGCCGCGCCAGCTCCAGGAAAAATCGCTGATCAGCGGGCGATCCTGCCAGGAGCGGATGGTGGACCCGTTGGTCTGCATCCAGTTCATGAACCGCACCATGCGCAGATCGTCGACCACCGCGATCCAGTCGGGATTGAACACCGCGCCGGCCTCGTAAAGCGGGATCTGATCCTGGGCGACCACCGCGATGTCGCGGATATAATCGCCGGTGCGCGCCGGGTCGGTGGCCTCGATGCGCAGCCCCACCGGCCCGTCGCCCGGTGTGTAGTCGAACCAGATTTCGCCCGGATCGTCCCGCACCACCCGCGCCCGTCCCGTCACCCGCAGGGTGCCGCCGCCGGCCCATGTCACGCGATAGCGCCCGGCCAGCCCGGTGGCGGCCTCTGGCTGATCGGTCAGCAACAGCGCCTCGACCGCCTCGATATCCCCGGGGATGCCCCAGACCCAGCCGTTTTCGTCCAGCAGCCCGCGCGCTTCCATCTCGTCGGGATCAACCCCGCCCCACTGGCCGGGCAGGTGCCCGGTCCAGCGGCGGGCGGTTTTCATGCGGTCGATGAACGGGTGCTGCGTGGTCCAGTCGTTGATCCCCGCCAGCCCCATCGCCAGCGCCGGATCGGCCAGCCCCAGCCCGCCGCCGCCCTGCTGCGCCGGGTCGCGCGCCGGGGTTGCGAAAGGTTGCGCGCCACCGGTTCCGGCGGTCGTGACGGTGGCCGGCATCGGCGCGCCGGCGCTGTCCCGGGACTGCATGATCCGCATGATCTCGTCGCGCACCGCGTCCCAATACAGCCGCACATCCGCATGGATGGTCTCGGGCAGGTCCAGCGTTTCGGGAAGCGGCGTGTCAAACAACCCGGCATAGGTGATTGCCCCGGCCAGGAAATACAGCGTCGCCGTGCCATGCGGCGCGTCGTCGGAATACAGGTCCTGCGCGCCCAGCCCGTCCAGAACACCGCCATCCAGCAACTCGCTCAGCACGCTGGCCACCGGGATCATGTCGATGCGCAGCTTTGGCCGCGCGGCGCGCAGCTTGCCCAGGTAATCCACATACCAGTCATGATAGGCGCCCGCATTGTAGCGCAGATAGGCGCGCAACTTGCGGTCCGAGGGCGGAAACGGCTGGGCATACCCGGCCATGTCGGCCCAGCCCTCGTACAGGATGAACCGCTCTGGCGCGGCCTCCTGCTGCATCCGGTCGATCAGCGTCAGCGTGGCCGACAGGGGCGAACTGCCGTCGTCATTCTTGCCGTCATAGGGCCGGTCGGCGGGCTGGTACTGAATGAAATTGGCCGGGTTGAACATCACCGCGTCCCAGCCGACATCGCCGAAATTGCGATACTGCCGCGTCCAGCCCCGGTTCACCGCGCCAAAGCGCCAGTTGGCCGAGGGCCGGTCCGCACCGGCGAAATCGCGCATGAACCCCCATTGCCCGTCCAGCGCAAACTCTTCGCCCGCCGCGCGCGCCAGATAGGCAATCCAGTGCGGCGCGCTGGTTTCGTCACTGTCGGTCAGGTGGTGGATCAGGCTGTTGCCGAACACATACAGCTTGAGCGGTTCGGCCCGCGCCACGCCGGTCAGGAAGAAACAGATGGTCAGTGCCGTTCCGATCAGTCGCATCCGGGATCCCTCGCTTGTGCCTTTCCAACTATGTGGCGATTCCGCTGCATGTTCCAAGGGGCGTCGCCTGTACCTCGACAAGACCGTGACATTTGCCCGCCCGCGCGGCACATGGCGAAACTACGTATTCTTACCGCCTTGCCCGCCCTTGTTTCCCAAGGGCAGTCTGGGGGCAAGGACAAGTCACAGGACCGGGAGGGCATCATGATCGGCGTGGCGGATGCACAGGCGCGGGGCTTTGATCCCGGCCGGCTGGCGTGGATAAGCGCCTGGATGGACAGGTTGGTTGCCGATCGCAAATATGCCGGCAATTCGCTGCTGATCGCGCGGGGCGGCGATATCGTGTTCGACCACGCCACCGGTCTGCGCGACCGCGAGGCCGGTCTGCCGTTCGCGCGCGATACCGTGGCGCGGCTTTACTCGATGACAAAACCCGTCACCACGGTGGCCCTGATGATGCTGGCCGAACGCGGCCTGTTCCATCTGGACGCGCCGGTTTCGGAATTCATCCCCGCCTTTGCCGACTGTCACGCGCTGGTGCCCGGCGCCGTGATGCTGGATCAGACCGAACCCTGCCCCACGCCCACGCTGCACCAGCTGGCCACCCATACCAGCGGGCTGAGCTATCCGTTCAATCCCGGTGTGCTGGCCCGCGCCATGGACGCCGAAAAGATCATCTTTGGCCCCACACAGGGCACTCTGGCCGACATGGCCAGCCGCACCGCCGCGCTGCCGCTTGGGTTTCATCCCGGCACGCGCTGGGAATACTCGGTTGGCATCGACATCCTTGGCCGCGTGATCGAGGTGGTCTCGGGCCGGCCGCTGGACGAATTCTTCCGCGCCGAAATCCTGGATCCGCTGGGCATGTCGGAAACCGGGTTTTCTGTCATGCCAGGCACACAAGACCGGTTTGCCGCGCTTTATACCCCGCTGGAAGGCGACGCGATGGCGTTGAACGAGGCGCGCAGCGGCGGTGAAACGCTGCGCCTCAGCCAGGCGCCGCAGGGCGCGCCCTATCTGAACGCGTCCCTGTATTCCGGCGGCGGCGGGCTGGTGGGCACGATCGACGACTACCTGCGCTTTGCCGAGATGCTGCGCCGGGGCGGGGCGCTGGGCGATGCGCGGCTGTTGTCGGATCGCACGGTGCGGTTCATGACCGCCAATCACCTGCCCGGCGACATCGCCTCGATGGGGCCGGAAAGCTTTGCCGAACAGCCGATGGAGGGCATGGGGTTCGGTCTGGGCGGTGCCGTGGTGCTGGATCCGGGCCGCGCCCGCTGTCCCGGCAGCATCGGCGATTTCAGCTGGGGCGGCATGGCCTCCACCTTCTTCTGGATCGATCCGGCCGAGGCGCTGTCGGTGGTGTTCTTCACCCAGCTGTCCCCCTCCAGTTCCTATCCCACGCGGCCCCAGCTCAAAGCCCTGGTGCACGCCGCGCTGACAGGGTGAATTTTCTGCTCTAGGCTGATCCCGGAAACAGGAGGGCAGCCGATGGCGTTACAGGACGGTTACTCAAACGACATCACCACCACATCCTCACGGGCGCGCGATGCCTATGACCGGGGCGTACAGCTTTTCCTTGCGGCACAGTTCGGGCCGGTCGCGGCATTCGGGCAATGCGTGCAGGCCGATCCCGGCTTTGCGCTGGGCCATGCCGCGCTGGCGCGGGCGCGGATGATGGGTGGTGACATGCCCGGTGCGCAGGCCGCGATTGCCACGGCGACCGGCCTCGGCAGCAACGACCGGCGCGAGGCACAGCATATCGCGGCCATGGCCACCCTTCTGGCGGGGAACGCCGCCGAAACGCGCCGCCTTGTGCTTGCCCATGTGCGGGATTTCCCGCGCGACGCGCTGGTCGCGCAGCTTTGCTCCAGCGTGTTCGGGCTGATCGGCTTTTCCGGCAAGATCGGGCGCGAGGCGGATCTGCTGGCCTATACCACCGCGCTGCTGCCGCATTACGGCGAAGACTGGTGGATGATGTCGATGCATTCGGTTGCCCTGTGCGAAACCGGGCAGGCGGACGCGGCGCTGACGCTGATGGACAGGGCGCTGGCGCTTAACCCGGCAAATGCCAACGGCGCGCATTTCAAGGCCCATGCGCAATACGAGGCGGGCGGCACCCACACCGGGCGGGCCTTTCTGGATGACTGGATGCAAGGCTATGACAGCCGCGGATTGCTGCACGGGCATCTCAGCTGGCACGCCGCGCTGTGGGCGCTGCATGATGGGGACGCGGCCGGCATGTGGCGGGCGCTGGACGGCGGCGCGGTGCCGGGGGCCGGGCACAGCCTGCCGCTCAACGTGCTCACCGACACGGCGGCGATGTATCACCGCGCCGAACTGGCCGGGATCGCGGTGGATCCGGCGCGCTGGGCGGCGCTCAGCGATTACGCCGCACAATATTTCCCGACACCGGGCCAAAGCTTTGCCGATATTCACGCGGCGCTGTCGCATGCGATGGCCGGGCAGGGCGACAGGCTGGCGGTGCTGGCCGAAGCCGGTCGCGGCTATGCCGGGGATCTGGTGGGTCCGGTGGCGCGCGCCTGGGGCGCCATGGCGCGCGGGGACTGGGGCGCGGCGCTGGCCGATCTGACCCCGGTGATGGCCCAGACAGAGCGGCTGGGCGGCAGCCGGGCACAGCGCGACCTGCTGGAGCTGACCTGGGCCAACCTGCTGCTCAAGCTGGGCCTTACGGACGAGGCACACCGCGCGCTGCGAACCCGCCGCCCGATGCTGGCCGACGCGCCGCCGGTTGCCGGCTGGGGTTAGGGTCAGGACCCATTGATCCTGCACCACTGGTTTAACAGATTTGCTGTCTGACGACGTACAATGCCGCAGGAATAGCGGGTCTATTTCAAGGCATTGAAAGAACGTCAGGCGGCAAATCCGTCAAATCCGCAGGACGCCAAATCCACCTCATCCCAGCGGCTTGGCACGCTTGGAAATAGAGCCACTATGTCCGGCGCGCGCCAAACCCCCGATATTTCGTGGATTTGGCGCCAGTGGTGCAGGATCAATGGGTCCTGACCCTAATGCGCCGCGCGCTGCGTCAAGGCCGGGATTTTGCCAATCGGGACCGATGCGGAACCGACGTGATACCGACGCGTTGCCGAAACGGGTTATTCATGAAAATCAGCGCGTTAACCCGATTCGCGCCGCGATATTGGTCAACCCGAAGATCACTGCCGCCGCGCTTACGATCGATGGTCCCGCCGGGGTGTCATACATATAGGACACCCACAGCCCCGCCATCGCCGCCGCCGCACCGACCCCGGCGGCACCCAGCGCCATGGCCTCGGGGCCGCGCGCCAGCGCCCGCGCCGCGGCGGGCGGAATGATCAGCAGCGCCACGATCAACAAGGCCCCCACCACCTTGATCGCCACCGCCACCACCAGCGCCAGCGACAGCGCCAGCACCATCTGTTCGCGCCTTGGGTCGATCCCGCTGGCATAGGCCAGATCGGGGTTCAGCGTGGCGGTCAACAGCCCCTGCCAACGCCAGGCCATCAGGCCCAGAACAAGCCCCGCCCCGCCCCAGATCACCGCCAGATCGGTCTTGCCAACGGCCAGGATATCCCCGAACAGATAGGCCATCAGATCAACCCGCACACCTTGCAGAAACGAGACCGCCACAAGCCCGAAGGCCAGCGCGGAATGCGCCGCCACCCCCAGCAGCGTGTCCATCGCATAGCCGCGCCCGCTCAGGTTGGACACGGCCACCGCCATCACCAGCGCAATCGCCAGCGCCCCTGTGAAAACAGAGGTTCCCAGCGCCAGCGACAGCGCCACGCCCAGGATCGCGGCATGGGCCGTGGCATCCCCGAAATAGGCCATCCGGCGCCAGACCACGAAACAGCCCAGTGGCGCGGCAGCCAGCGCCACACCGATCCCGGCCAGCCCGGCGCGGATCAGGAAATCGTCAAGCATGGGGATCATCCAACGCGCCGTGATCATGGTGGTGGTGATGGTCATGCGCATGTCGGTAGAGCGCCAGCGCGCCATGGGTGCCGGTGCCGAACAGCGCCCGGTATTCCGGCGCAGAGGCAACCGTTTCCGGCGTGCCGTGACAGCAGACATGCCCGTTCAGGCACACCACCCGATCGCTGGCGCTCATCACCACATGCAGGTCATGGCTGACCATCAGAACCGCCGCGCCGGTCTGGGTACGGACCTGCTCGATCTGGCGATACAGGTCCGCCGCGCCGGGCTGATCCAGCCCGGTGGTGGGTTCGTCCAGGATCAGCAGGTCGGGTTCTTCCAGCAGGGCCCGCGCCAGCAGGGCGCGCTGGAACTGGCCACCCGACAGCGCCGACATCTGCCGCTCTTCCAGCCCCGGCACCCCGGCGCGCGCCAGAGCCGCGCCAATCGCGGGCCGGGTGCGACGGCGTGGCAAAGACAGGAACCGGTTCACGGTCAAAGGCAGCGTGGGATCAATCGCCAGGCTTTGGGGCACATACCCGATCCGCAGGCCCGGGGCACGGGAAACGCTGCCGCTGTCCGGGCGTAACGCCCCGATAATACAGCGTAAAAGCGTGGTCTTGCCAGAGCCGTTCGGGCCGACAATGGTAACGATCTCGCCCTTGTCGATGGTCATGTCGACTTCCGCCAGCGCCTGATGCGCCCCGTGGGCCTTGCCAAGTTTGCTGACGGTGATCAGGCTCATTCCGGGGCGGTCTCCTGACAGGCGGGGCACAGGCCCTCGGCCTCGATCACGGTGCTTTCGATGGCAAAGCCCGCGGCCCGCGCGGCGGTGCCCAGGCTGGTCCTGGTCGGCAGGCCGGTTTCGGCCACGGCGCCGCAGATGCGACAGATCAGGAACACCGGCGCATGATCGTCGGTGGGGTGGGTACAGGCGACATAGGCGTTCAGCCGCTCGATCCTGTGGGCAAACCCGTTGCCTACCAGAAAGTCGAGCGCGCGATAGACAACCGGCGGCTGCGCGCCGAAACCTTCATCGGCCATCAACCCCAATATGTCATACGCGCCCATGGCCCGGTGTTCTTCCAGCAGGATTTCCAGAACGCGCCGCCGCCCCCTGGTCAGGCGCAGGCCACGTTCGATACAGGCCGCCTCTGTCGCTGCCATGCTGCCAGCGATGCAGGCGGTATGATCATGGGTTTCAAAGCCGATCCTGGTCATCAATATCCTCGTCAATGGGGCTTGATATAGTATAACATTTCGACTAGAGCCAGTGCGAAAATTCACCGCCACACCCGCAGGACCGTGCCATGACCCTGATCGCCCGATTGATGACCATCGCGCTGTTTTTGCCCAACGCCGTTCTGGCCGAAATGCCCAAGGTTGTAACGGACATTGCGCCGGTGCATTCATTGGTCGCCGACCTCATGCAGGGGGTCGGAACGCCCGACCTGCTGATCCCTCCGGGCAGTGAGCCGCATGACTATGCCTTGCGCCCGTCCGACGCGCGCGCGTTGCAAGATGCCGATCTGGTCGTGTGGGTCGGGCCGGCACTGACCCCGACACTGGGTGACACCATCGCCCGGCTGGCCCGTGACGCCGGGCAGATCGCTCTTCTGAGCCTGCCCGATACGGTCCGTTACAACTATGACGATGCGGCAGTGTTCAGCGCAGAGGATCGTGGTCATGAACAAGGCGAGCATGATGGCGGCATCCATGACGAAGGGCTTGATCCACACGCCTGGCTTGACCCGGCAAACGCCCAGGTGTGGGTTCAGGTCATCGCCACCCGCCTGGCCCGGATGGATCCCGCCAATGCCACGATCTATGACACGAATGCCCAGCTGCTTCAGGCGGCGCTGTCCGATTTGACGGCCCGGACCCAGGCCACCATGGCGCCGCTGAAAGACAAGCGGTTCCTGGTGTTTCACGATGCCTATCAGTATTTCGAGACCCGCTTTGGCCTTCGGGCAACAGGCGCCCTGCTGGAAAGCGACGCCACCCAACCCAGCGCCGCCCGGCTGGCTGCGCTGCGCGCCGAACTGGAGCGTGCGCCGGTGGAATGTCTGTTCACCGAAGCGCAGGTCAACGACAAGGTATCACAGGCGGTCACGGGTGGCGCGGAGATCCCCACCGCCACGCTGGACCCGACCGGCATCGATCAGGGCCCCGGCCCGCAGCTGTATCTGCGGCTGATAGAGCAGATGGCGGATCAGTTTGCCACCTGTCTGGCCGGGAACGGCTAGTACGCCGAAAGGTGGATACAAGGCGGCTGTCGCGCGCCCGTGCCGGTCACAGACTCAGGAAGATCATGTTCCCCAACCCCCAGAGCACCATCTGGAAATGGGTGTTCTGTGCGCCGTCATGGCAAAACCAATAGGCAAAATGCTCTCCGACGATCAGAAAGCCGGCCCAGACACAGGTGAAAGTCAGGGCGCCCAGAATGGCGACGGATCTGGCGCTGGACACTGGGACGGATCCAAACAACGCCAGCCCCATAAGAACGACGCCGGTCCAAAGCAGGATCAGCGCCAGACCTTCGCCCAGTATCGCCAGCCGAAAGGCCGTGCGCTGGTACGACCGCTGCGGGACCGCGCGATGGGCCAGGCGTGCGTATTGCTCGGGGAAATCCGTCTTCATCCGATCCAGCGTCATCACCTGTGCGGTGAAGGTCTCATTCACGCTGGGGTGAAGGATATTGTCCCGCATCCCCAGCGCCAGCCACAGGGCCGGAAGCGCCAGCGAAACGGTTTGCGCGAGCAGGATCATATCCATTGGCGGCACCTTTCATGAAAACGGGCCGCCCAAAGGCGGCCCGCAGGGTCTTGTTTTGCTGGATCAGGTCCAGCGCAGCTGCGCCGGACGGATCTCGAAGGTGATATGGTGCGCCCCCCCTTCCAGACCTGTCTTGGTGTGGTTGTAAAGCGAACGCCAGTAGGGCTGAATGGTGACGCCGTCCTCCTGAAGCATCATCTCGCCCTTCATCATCAGAGCGCGGCGCTTTTCGACATCCGCCGTGGCCAGCGCCATTTCCAGGTTGGCGTCGAACTCGGGGTTGGAATAGCCGAATTCGTTCCAGGCCTCACCGGTGCGGTAGGCCAGTGCCCAGATCTGGACACCCAGCGGACGGTGGTTCCAGTTGGTCGAGCTGAACGGGTATTTCGCCCAGTCGTTCCAGAACGTGTTGCCGGGCAGCACGGTGCGCTTGATGTTGAACCCGGCGTCGCGCAGCTGGGCGGCAACGGCGTCGGTGGTGTTCTTGCGCCACGCGTCGTCGATCGAGATGATTTCCATCTCGAAATCGCCCATGCCCGCCTCGTCCAGAAGCGCCTTGGCGCCCGCGGGATCGTGCTTGGGCAGGCCGATATCGGCAAATTCCGGATGCGCCGGACCGACATGGTGGTTCTGTGCCACAACCCCGCGGTTGTCATAGCCCAATTCCAGCAGAACGTTGTTGTCCACCGCCATCGCAATGGCCTGACGCACGCGCTTGTCGGCATAGGGCTTGACGCCGTCCACCTCGGCAAGCTGGTTGGGGCGGATCACGATGGTGGCCATTGTCACCACTTCGTTCTCGTTCCAGTCATCCAGCGAGCTGATGATGTCGATGAACTCACCGTCAACCGAATACAGCATGTCCACTTCTTCGGCCTCGGCCGCGGCAACCCAGGCCGCCGGATCGGTGCCGTAATCGACATATTCGATACGGTCCATCCACGCGCCGTTGCCTTCGTTCCACCAGGTGTGGTTCTCGTTGCGCACCAGCACACCCTTGACGCCCACTTCCATGCTTTCCGGCAGATACGGGCCGGTGCCGATCGGGTTGGTCAGCATGTTGTTGGGATCATGCGAGCTGTGCACCACCGCGCCGGGATAATCGGCCATACCCGCAATCAGCGAAATGTCCGGCTTGGGCAGCATCAGCTTGACGGTATGGCTGTCGACCACCTGAATGCTGCCTTCGATCGCCTTGCCGGTATCGGCGTCGATCAGGGTGGCGAAACGGCCGGCCATCGAGTTGCCCTCGACATCCTTTTCGCACCACATCGCGATATTGCGGGCCACGTCCTCGGCGGTGAAATCATCGCCATTGTTCCATTTCACGCCCTTGCGGACATTCAGCGTGTATTCGGTGGCGTCGTCATTGATGTCCCAGCCTTCCAGAAGCGAGGGCTGGAACGTGCCGTCGTTTTCATAGGTGACAAGATATTCCAGCCACCCGCGCGAGAAGTTGGCAATCTGCGACCAGTCATAGGTGCGCGGATCCTTGAGCGCGCGCACTTCCTGCTGGATGCGCACCGTGCCGCCCATCATGCCGTCGCTTGCGGCGCGGGCCGGCGCGGCCATGCCCAGCATGCCATAGGCCGTGGCGGCGGTAGCGCCGAACGTGCTGGCCAGTGCCAGGAATTCGCGGCGGCTGACGGCATCGTCCCCGACCTTGTCGGCCTGATTGACGATCACGTCCGGCAGCGGCTGTCCGTTACGTTTGAAAAAAGTCATGATTTTCCTCTCTGTTGGTTCTTTGGGGCAAGCCCCGTATTGCAGCTGACCTGCTTATCTGTTCGGCAGCCCCGATGGCCGCTGTTCGGTGGTGTGCCGGTGTGTCCCGGTCGCCAAAGCGCCCGGTATTCGGGCCTTGCACGGCATTTCAACACGATCCTCGCTTTCAACCTCTCTCATCCAGCCACAGCGACCCGTCCGGTTGCAACAGGAAACTGAGCATTTTTTTGTGAGGAGCGGCCAATCGCGGGCGGCCAATAGCCCGGTTGGGCGTGAGTGTTGCCCAAAAGGGGGCCGGTCTGGGTGCGGATGCAATTGCATGCGTAATCATAGGTTCAGCCCACTGCGATTCCTCTGGTCCGAATCCGACCCTACGAGGGCCATATTCGACACCCGGGGTCGCATTTGGGCAAAAACGCGCGGGGCACCGGGTCAGCGGCGCTGCTTTTCCTGCCGACACCCGATGGACCTAATCGGCGATCATGGCCTCGATCTCCTCGGGAGACATGTCCTTGACCCGGGCCCATTCGCGGGATTTTCCCGGATTGAGAAGCCCCTTCGGATCCATCCGCTTTTTCCAGGCAAGGTGGCGGTAATCCGCGTTCTTGAGCCCGCCACCTTCGACCATGAAGGTATGGGCATCGTACACGGTGAACCCGTTGCTTTCATATATGGCTTCGATCTCGTGCAGACGATCCCGGGTGCTGAACCAGACGATCGGCAGGTCGAAGGTGACGATCTGGCCATCGATCAGCGAATATTCGTGGTGCTGCCAGACATCGCTGCCCAGTTGGGGCCGGAGGCGGGCGATGGCGTCGGGATCGGGCGGCACCGGGCAGCCAACCTGCAAATAGGTGGCGCCGCGGTCGGCCTTGAGCACCTGCAACGTGGTGTGGTTGTAGGAAAACGCGAACACATGCGGCAGGTTTGCCGCCTTCAGTTCGGCGCCCGACATTGCCAGATCGACATGGCCGCCCCGGTTGGCGATCAGGTTGCGGAACGCGGCCATGTCTTCGGCCGGAACCAGCGACACAAGCAAGTGCTTTTCGGGGCGGATATGGCCGGTCAGCCGTGGAAAATATTCGCAGATACGGGCATCGACCGTCGAAACCAGCCTGGGCGCGATATCGGGCGCGCGCGCCAGCGCGAACCCGGCGGCATAGGCCTGGCGATAGGTGTCGAACGTAGCCATGCAACCGATCCGGTCGCGGTGCGGCACGGTGCGCAACGTGACCTCTGTGATGACCCCGTTCATGCCCCAGGCATGGTGGATCTGGTTGACATCGTCGCCCTTGAACAGCCGCTCCTGCGGGTCATCGGTGACGGACATGGCCCTGAGCGACAGGATATTGCCGGGATCGCGCAACATCCCCTGCGCGACCGAGCCGATCCCCGAAGAGCCACCCGCGACAAACCCGCCGATGGTGGCAATGTCCTGGGTCGAAGGGAAGATCGCCAGTTCCTGCCCCTGTGCGTGCAGCGCGGCGTTGACCGCCTGGATATTGGCGCCGGCCTGGGCGGTGACATGGCCGTCCCCGATCTCCAGAATCCGGTTCATCGCGGTGGTTTCGATGATCAGACCGCCCTCCAGCGGCACGGCCTGACCATAATTGCCGGTGCCGCCGCCGCGCAGCACGACCGGGGCGTCATGGGCATGGGCTGTCTTCAGGCAATGGGCCATTTCGGATGCGGATTTGGGCAGGGCGACCAGATCGCCGAAGCTGCGCCGAAGCTGGGCGTTCAGGATCGGTGAATACCAGAAGAAATCGCGCGACCGTTTCTTGACGAGGACCGGTTCGGAAATCGTGTCCACCGGGGCCAGTTCGGCGGCAAAGGCGGCCCAGTCGATACCGGTCTTGCCGGAAATGCTGTTGGTCATCGGGGAAGTTCCTCCAAAAGGTCCGTGGCGGGTTTGTGGGGCGCACCGCCGATCATGGCGGCAGGGTCATGCCCCTGCGCGACCCGAAGATCGTGAAGCTGGGCGCCGTCGATCGGTCCGGGGTTCATGCCCAGAGCGGCGCGGGCGTCGGTGGTGATCGCGCACAGCCAGCGGCCCAGCGGCGGATCAAGCTGCGCTGACAGCACCGCCAGTTCCAGCGCGCGCAGCGGATCGTGTCGCCCCACCGGGCAAAAGGCATCGCGCACATTGTCGGTGCCCACCACAACCCGCACCCCGGCCGCCGACAGCGCGCGCAGGGGTGTCAGGCCGCGCGCTGCCGGGACGTGGGGCGCACGGCCCTGAAGGTAAAGATTTGTCGCCGGAAGGGCCGCAATGGCGATACCGGCGCGGGCCAGCTTGTCAGCGATTCGGGTGAAATCCTTTGGCGGGCGGGTGGCAAGGCTGACGGCATGGCCACACAGGATCGGCCCCCCGAACCCGGTTTCCAGCGCCAGATCGGCGATGGCTTCCAGCCCGTTCATGTCCGGGTCCAGCGATTCATCGACATGGAAATCCACCGCCAGATCATGCCGCGCGGCGGCGGCGAACAGGCTGCGTAGCCCGGCGCGCATATGGGGGTGCCCCAGCACCATCGCGCCAATCGCATGGCCTTCGGGCACGGCACGGGCGACGGTTTCGGAAAAATCGGGATCGGCCATCTGATCGATACCGGTCAGCGGCGACAGTTGCATGGTCAGCGGCGCGGCCTGCGCCAGTTCCAGCAACACATGCCAGGCCAGCGGCGGTTCCGCGTCCCTGCCCCAATCGACATGGCTGCGCAGAGTGGCCACGCCGGCAGCGTTTGCCTCGGCCAGTCCACGCAGGGCACGGGCACGGATGTCGTCGGCGCTCCAGTTTGCCTTGTCGCGGTGCTGGGCCTGGATGGCAGCTGACAGATCGCCGCCCCGCTGCTCCAGCCGCCCGACGCTGTGGCATTTGTCCAGGTGGCAATGCGGCTCCGTCAGCGCGGGAAATATCAGCCGGCAGGTGCCGGGCGCGGCTTGGCCGGAGCGCATCCCCACCACACGCCCCCGGCGCAGCACCAGATCGCCAGTGACACAGTCGCGGTGGACATGCCCGCGAAACTGGGCCGCATCGCGGATCAGCGCGCGCGGCAGGGCAATGTCGGGGATCAGCATGGTCATCAGCCGCGCCTTACTCTGCCGGATCGAAACGCGCGAATTCACGCAGGAAGGCGGCAAAATTGCGCGCGGCGCTGTCCAGCGCGGCGTGGCCCTTGTCGGCGGTCGCGACCGAGGCATCGCCACAGGCGCCCGCCGGGTGCAGATCGTCGATCACCCAGCCGGGGCGCATGGCCTGACCGTTCAGGCCGATCCAGTGCTGTTCGTCCTGCCATTTGCGGCTTTTGGAGCGGAAATCGGCGGCGGCGGCCATATCGACCAGATCGGGCCGCACGGCCAGCATAGGGCTGGTTTCGCTGTCGCCGCCATGCTGATCATGGCGCAGGGCGTCGGCCCCCATCACCCCGTCCCATTCGGCAAAGGAGAACCAGCTGCCATGGGCGGTGATCATGCCGTGCCGCACCCGCATATCCCGGGCCGCGATGTCCAGCACCGCCGTATTGCCGCCATGCCCGTTCAGCATTGCCAGCCGGGTGATGCCCGCACGCGCCACGCTGTCGCCGATATCGCCCAGCATGGCCAGGAGCGTGTTTGCCGACAGGCTGAGCGTGCCGGGATGGGCGGCGTGCTCGGTACTTCGGGTCACGCGCAGGGTGGGCAGGATCAGCGCGTTCGTGTCGCGATGCCAGTGCGGCAGGCTGCGTGCAAGCACCGCCTCGACAAGATCGCTGTCCACCGACACCGGCAGGTGCGGCCCGTGCTGTTCGGTGGCGCCCAGCGGCAGAACCGCGATCATGTCGGCGGGCAGGTCGCGAAACCGCGGTGCCGTGATGTCGGACCAATATCCCTGCATGGGCCAGCCTTTCATGTCGGGGCGGGCATGGCCAGGAACGCAAAAGCCACGCGTCACCCGGTTGGGATGTGCGTGGCCCTATGTCTGTGCCAGAGATGATCCTCAATTTACAAGCCATGCGCCGGAATGCAAGTCTGAGGTGGAACGCCCCTGACGAAAGAGACCCGATGCGCCCGCTTGCCCCTGCCGCCATTGCCCCGCCCTTCGCCCGGTATTCCCATGGTGTGGAGATCCCCGCCGGGCACCGGCTGGTGCGGGTTTCGGGCCAGTTGGGTCTGGCCCCGGATGGCCGCGTGCCCGATGGCGCCCGCGCCCAGGCCGATATCTGTTTCGCCAATATCCGTCATATTCTGGCCGAGGCCGGGATGAGGCCGGAACATGTGGTGCATGTAACCGCCTATGTCACCGCCCGCCACCACATGGCGGGCTATATGGCGGCCCGTGACGCCTTTCTGGCAGAGAATGCCGCTTTGCCGGGGTCCACCCTGCTGATCGTATCGGGGTTTACCCGACCGGAATTCGTTGTCGAAGTCGAACTTTGGGCGGCGGCACCCTGAGCCGCGCGGCCAGCGCGCGCCCAGGTGTCACCCGCAGGACTCAATCGCGTCCGGGGCGCGGGCAAACGGGTGCGCGCGCCCCGGTTCCCGTGTTAGCAAGACGCATGAAGCCAGCAACGAGGCACCCCCTTGCGCGTTCTCAGTGTGACAACGGTCCGCAATGAAGGCCCCTATCTTGTGGAATGGATCGCCCATCACCGGGCGGCCGGGGTCACGGATTTCCTGATCTGTTCCAACGATTGCGATGACGGTACGCATGATCTTTTGCAGGCGCTGGACCAGGCCGGGATCATCACCCATGTGCCGCATGAACCCAGGCGCAACAGGTCGATCCAGTGGCAGGCGCTGCGGCTGGCCTGGCGGCATGATCTGCGCAAGACGGCGGACTGGATTCTGGTGTCGGATGTGGACGAGTTCCTGAACATCCACGTCGACGGCCACGATATCCCCGCCCTGCTGGCGAGGGTGCCCGAAACCACCGATGCCATCGTGCTGCCCTGGCGGTTGTTCGGGCATAACGGCGTGGTCGATATCCGCGACGCCCCGGTGACAGAGCAATTCACCCGTGCCGCGCCGCCGGACATGCAGTTTCCCATCGCCGCCGGCCTGTTCAAGACATTGTTCCGCGCCAAGGGTCCGTTCAACCAGCTGGGCGTGCACCGGCCCCGGCAGAAAGACCCCGAAAAAGCGGATCTGCCGCAATTCGTCGACGGATCGGGGCGCCCGATGCACCCGATCCTGGCGCGCGCGCCGCAGCGGCTTGCGCTGTATGATCTGGGCGTGGCGCGGGACCTGGTGGAACTGAACCATTACGCGGTGCGCTCGGCGGCCGGGTTCGTGCTGAAATGCGATCGCGGCCTGCCCAACCGAACGCACAAGCCGGTGGATCTTGCCTATTGGACTGAGCGCAATTTCAACACCGTGGCCGACACCTCGATTGCGCGGATGCGCCCGGCGACGCAAGCCCAGGAGCGCAGGCTGCGCGCCTTGCCGGGGGTGGCCGCGCTGCACGCGCAGGCGGTGGCATGGCATCAGTCACGGTTTAACGAACTGGTCAGGCAACCCGGGTATCAAACGCTGATGACACAGATTCTTGTGGCCGGGGGCAGCGCGGTGCTGCCACAGCGTTTGCAGCGCCAACTGGTTCGGTGGTATCAAGAGGCCAACAAGAACCCCGGCTGAACCGGGCAAACACATTTCGAGCAGGGGTCGCACCGGCATGGGCCAGGCCAAGTTTCAAAGCCGTTCCTTTCAGCATCGCGATATCGGTGGCCTGCGGGTTCTGGATGTGGTGGGTGTGGGCCAGGGGCAGGCCGTGGCCTATTTCGCCACCGGCACACCACCCGCCGCGATCACGGCGGGGGCGGGAACCGAGCTGAACAATCTGCGCAGTGTCGGCAACGGGCTGATTGCCGATCTGAGCCATGCGGGCGACGCCCCGGTGCTGAGCCTTGGCGGCCAGACCGAGCGCCTGGCTGTCACCAGCGAAGAGACCGGCCTGTTTGCCGGGCTGAACACGGCCCTTGCCATTCGCAACGGCGAAACGCTGGCGGTCACGCTGGACTGGCTGCGCTATCACGCCGGGCATCACGGGATGCAGGCGGCGCTGATCCTGGATCGGGCGCGGCCGGATGATGCCCTGGCTTTTGCCGAAGGGCTGAAGGCCGGGGTGAAGAAGATCAAGGGGCTGGAACAGGTGGTTCTGGTGCATGGCGACATGCCGCTGGGCCAGCATGATCTGCCGCCCGAACACCACCCGTTCAACGCGCCCGACGCGCCGGGCAAAGACCGGATGGACGTACCTGATGCCTCTCCCTGGGATTCGCCGCTGGGCGAGTTGCAGATATTCGAGATGATGCGGCGGCGGTTTCTGGACCGCGCCCGCGCCGTGGCGCTGCTGGATATTTGCGACCTGCTGACCACGCGCAGGGGGGAAACCGTCACCGGGCAGACCGCCTTTGACGCGGCGGTCAACGCGCCGTCGGGCACGGTTTCGCTTGTGGGCCGGCATTGTTATCCCTGGCGGGTGCGCAATGATGACGAAACCGGCTTTGGCGATCATATCTGCGTACAGTTCGACGCCACCAAGATGCGCCGACGCTGGTGCGTGGCGCCGCAAAAGGCCGGGCCGAATACGGTCTGGCGGCTGGTGCGGATTGTCGGCGCGCCGCCGGGGCCTCAGGACTGGGTTCAAGTCTATCGTTGCATGGGGCTGCGCCACCCGACCGACACGGTTTCGAAAATCGTCCCCAAGACCGCGCTGATCGAAGAGCCTGCGCTGCTGGAGCTGGCCGAAAACGTGTTTGATCACAAGCCGGTGCGGATGCCCGAGATCCCCAAACCCAGGGTGGATCCCGACAGCAATGACGTGACGATCATCACCTGCATGAAGAACGAGGGCCCGTTCATCCTTGAATGGCTGGCCTATCACCGGGCCATCGGGGTCAAGGATGTGCTGGTCTACACCAATGATTGCAATGACGGCACCGACTCGTTCCTGCGCCTGTTGCAGGACAAGGGCTATGTCCAGCATCGCGAGAACCCGTTCAAGGGCACTGGCCTGAAACCCCAGCACGCGGCCTTGCAGGCCGGAGAAAAGGAAGCCGTGGTCAGGGATGCCGACTGGGTGATTTCGATGGACGTGGATGAGTTCATCAACATCAAGGTGGGCGACGGCACGCTCAGGGCGCTGTTTGGCGCGGTTCCCGATGCCAACCTGATTTCCTGTACATGGCGTTTGTTCGGCAATTCGGATGTGCACGGCTATGCCGACGAACCGCTGATCGCCCAATTCACGCGCTGTGCCCATGAAATAACGCGCAAGCCGCATCAGGCCTGGGGGTTCAAGACACTGTATCGCAATATCGGCCTGTTCAAGAAGCTGGGCGTGCATCGCCCCAAGGGGCTGAACCCGCAATTATGGAACGAAATCAATTGGGTGAACGGCTCTGGACAACCTTTGCCCAAGGACATGTACCGCAATGCCTGGCGCTCGACCACCGAAACGGTGGGCTATGATCTGGTGCAGCTCAACCACTATGCCGTGCGCTCGGCCGAAAGCTTTTTGGTCAAACGTGACCGGGGGCGGGTGAACCATGTCGATCGGGATCAGGGGCTGGCCTATTGGTTCCGCATGAACAACAACGTGGATGAGGATACGTCGATCCAGCGCATGATCCCCATGATGCAGGCCGAGATGGACCGGCTTTTGGCCGACCCCGAGATTGCCGAGGCGCATGCCTTCAGCGTGGACCGGCACCGGGCCAAGATCGACGCGTTGAGAGAGACCGACAACTACGCGAATTTCTACGCCGAACTGACCGGACCGCGCATGGAAAAGCTGGCACGCCTGCACCCGCATTTCGGGGCCAACGTGTTTCTGGCCGGTCCCGAGGTGATCCCCGACTGGGTGGTGGAACGCGACCTGCCGGATGATTTCTTTTTCACCGTGGACAAGCAGGAAACGGCGCACTGACCCCCCCCCGCGTTTGGTTGCAAAATTCAGAGACAAACCCCCCGCAAACCGGTAAACTGTTTTCAAATCAAGAACAAAGGGCAGGCAACATGGCCAAACTCCCCGAGATTGCATCGCTGTGGATCGGCGGACAGCTGAGCTGGCTGGAACAGCTTTGCCTGAAAAGCTTTGCCGACGCGGGCCATCACACGACGCTGTACAGCTATGAGGAAATTCCCAACGTGCCCGAAGGCGTGCACACCGCCGATGCGGCCGAGATATTTCCGGGTGATCCGATGTACCGCCATGTTCGCACCGGCAGCCCGGCGATTCATGCCGACCTGTGGCGCCTGAACCTGCTCAGGAAGACTGACAAGATCTGGGTGGACGCGGATATTTACTGTTACCGCCCGTTCAATTTTTCCCGAAAATCGGTGTTTGGCTGGGAAAAGGACGATCTGGTCTGCAATGCGGTGCTTGGCTTGCCGAAAACCTCGGGCGCGCTGAACGCGATGCTGGCGTTTTTCGAGGATGAATATGCCATCGGCCCATGGCTGCGCCCCTGGCAGCAGAAAGAGTTGCAGGCCGAGAAAGACGCCGGGAACCCGGTGCATATGACGGCGCAGAACTGGGGATTCACCGGCCCGGCGGCGGTGACGTATTTCCTCAGGCAATCGGGCGAGATCAAGTATGCCGAGCCGGTCGAGGCGTTTTACCCCGTCAGCTTCAGGGACAGGAACAAGATGTTCCAGAGCAAGTTCGACATGAATGACTGGTTCACCGAAGACACCAGGGGCGTGCATTTCTGGGCGCGCCGGATGAAACCGCGGCTTCAGGAAAAGGAAAACAACCGTCCCCGGCGCGGATCGTTCCTGCACGAGGTGATGCTCAAGCACGGCATCGATCCTGACGCGGCGCCGATCCCGGCGCGCGTGGTCAACAACAAGGCGCCGGTGGATGACCCCGAGTTTCAGGCAAAGATCGCCATTGAATCGCTGAAAGGGGAGGCGTCGATCACCAAGATTTCGCGCGATTACCTTGTGGAAAAAGGGTTCATCAAAGAGTGTCGGGACAAGTTGATCGCGGCGGCCCCCCGCCTGTTTCGCGAGGGCTGAGATGGAGTATCGGCCCCGCATCCTGGACAATTATCCGCACCAGCGCCATTTTCTGCAACTGGTGAACATCCCGGTTTTTGGCACGCCGTTTTTGTACATGAAGAACCACAAGGCGGCATGTACCACGGTGCTGGCCACGCTGATGGCCAACCTGTTGCAGCAAAAGGGGGAAACCACGGACAGTATCGACATGGGATCGGTCCACACGCCGCCCAATACGCTTTTGCTGACCGGGCCGCGGGGGTTGTCCATGCCCCGCGTGATGGAGGCGCTGGCCGACAAGCAGGTGTACCGCTTTACCATTGTGCGCGAACCGGTGGCGCGCACCGTGTCATCCTTTGCCGACAAGATCGTGAAGGGCGAAAAGCAGAAAACCCGGCTGATGCGTTATCTCAAACGCCCCGCTGACAGTGACCTGACCTTGTCGGAATTCCTGGACATCATGGCACAGGATCCGGCCGCACGGGATCTGGACCGGCACTGGCGCAGCCAGCGGCTGGAGATCTCTTATGATTTCATCAGCTATGATTTTGTCGGCGACATGGCCGATCTTGGTGGCGCGTTGTCCCGGATCGTGCGGCGGGTTTTCAACGTCGCGCATCCCGAGGTGCAGGACACCCGCGCCTCGCTGGGTCACAAATCCAGAAGCGCCGAGCTGATCGAAGGCATGACGGCCACCGACCGGCGCAATATCGAGGCCGCCTTCGGTCCGGATTTCGAGATGTATGAAGACGTGCGCCAGAAGCTGGCAGAGGCGGCATGAGCATGAAGGACGCGGCAGGGCAGACCCAGACAGAGTGGCAGGCCAATCTGCAAAAGATCGGCGCCGAACAGGGATTTTACGAAGCCTTGGGGGATCAGCATACGGCGCTGTTTGTCGAGCGCGGCAAAACCCTGATCGTGACCTTTGAAAATCTGGATCACGTATATGGGAATGCACAAGACCGGATGCCGTGGGGTTACGATTTCGTCACCTCGCGCGGCTGGTCGATGCTGGGCCTCATGGCACATGACTGGACCTGGTATCGCGATGGTCATGTGCATGATTTCTTTGACCGTTTGCGCGAAGAAGGGTTCTTTGCGCGGTTTGACAAGGTGATCTTTTATGGCGCGTCGATGGGGGCCTATGCGGCCGCCGTATTTTCTTCGGCGGCGCCGGGCGCCACGGTGATCTGCATCTCGCCGCAGGCCACGCTGGATCGCGAGGTGGCCCCCTGGGAAACCCGTTATCGCAAGGCGTGGCGGCGCGATTATTCGGATCGCTACGGCTATGCGCCCGACATGGTTGCGGGCGCCGGGGCGGTGCACCTGTTTTATGACCCGCGCGCGCCGCTGGACGCCATGCATGCGTCGCTGTTTCGCGGGGTCAACCTGCACAAGTACCGCTGCCGTTTCATGGGGCACCGGATCGCATCCTTGTGGTTGCAGATGGGGGTGTTGAAGCCGGTGATCGAGGGCTGTGTGGCGGGCACGATGACGGCGTCGGACTTTTATACGTTGCTGCGGCGGCGGCGCGATACGCCACGCTATCAGAAAGAGATGCTGCAAACGCTGGAAAAGCTGAATCGCCCTCGGCTGCTGGCACGTTATTGCAGGGCCGTGCTTGCGCGTCGTCGCGGGCCGCATTTCCGCAAGGCGCTGCGGGCTGCCGAAGACCGGATCGCCAAGTATGATCGCAAGGGCTGAGCCGGCCTAGCCGCGCCGCAGCGTATCTCCAAAGCTGATCGTCGGGGTCAACGCCACGGTTGCCTCCGGTGTCTCGCCAGCAACGCGGGCGGCAATGATCCCGGCTGCCCGGCAGCCGATCTCGCGGCGGCAGGCATCCATCGTGGCCAGCTGGCGCGGAAGACCCTGCAACAGCTCGACCCCGTTGAAACCGGCAAGCCCGATCTGGCCGGGAATATCGACACCCTGTTCAAGCAGGTACAACAGCCCGCCGGCGCCGATCATGTCATTGGAGTAATAGATAAAATCGATATCCGGCGACCGGTCCAGCACCGCGCGGGTCATCTCGCGCCCCTTCGCAAGCGCGGAGCCGCCGGAATAGAATTCGCGTTCGCATACTTCCACTCCGCCCTTGGCCAGGGTTTCGGTAAAACCTTCAAACCGTTTGCGCGCCCGGTGGTCCAGCGGCATCTTGGTGCCCAGAAACGCGATCCGCCGATACCCGGCGCTGAGGATGGCCGAGGCCATTTCATGCCCGGCACGGCGGTGCGAGATCCCGACCATGGCGTCAACCGGCTCTCCGTCGGTGTCCATGATCTCGACCACGGGAATGCCGCTTGCGTTCAGCATGGCCCGCGCGGCATCGGTATGTTCCAGCCCGGCGATGATCACGCCAGAAGGGCGCCACGACAGCATCTCATAAAGAACTTTTTCTTCCTTTTCCGGCAGGTAGTCCGTGACGCCCACCACCGGTTGCAAATCGGTGTCCTCCAGGGTCTGGCTGATACCCGAAAGCACTTCGGGGAAAACCATGTTGGACAGGGATGGAATGATCACCGCCACAAGGTTCACCCGCTGGCTGGCCAGCGCGCCGGCGATCTTGTTGGGCACATATCCCAGATCCTTCGCGGCCTTGAGCACGCGGGCGCGGGTGGCATCGGAAACGTCGCCGCGGTTGCGCAGCACGCGGCTGACGGTCATTTCGGACACGCCGGAAGCCTCGGATACATCGCGCAGCGTCAAAGAGCGGTTGTCATTGGCCAAGAGAATGTCCCCGAAAAAATCCCTGCCCCGATGTTATCGCGAACATGGATGCAGGTTCAAGCGCGCAGACGCCGCCACGCGATCGGATTTTTTTTCGGATCGGGCATGACAATCTCGCAGATGCTGTCTAAAACCGATCCCGCACGGCCCCGTGGCTCAACTGGATAGAGCAGCCCCCTCCTAAGGGGCAGGTTGCAGGTTCGAATCCTGCCGGGGTCGCCAAATAACCACACAAAAACAATTACTTGCGTTTTTCATGGGGTTTTCTTTCTGGTTCGTTGAACCGAAACCGGCTCGTTGAACTCAAGCGAACCTGCTGCATGGCGCAGATAATCTGGGCTGAATTGACCATAGGTCGAGCGGGTCACGCTGGGGTTCGTGTGCCCGAGATACTGGGCGATTTCCTCTATCGGCACTCCGGCTTCGGCCATGAACCGGCCTGCTGTGCGACGCAGATCATGCGGGGTGCAGTGAGCGATTCCAGCGCGCTTCACGGCGGCATTGAAGCCTGTCTTGATCGACTTTACCCGGCGCCCGCCCCACTCCACCACATAGCGGCTCAGCGCGGCCCGCTGCGCCTCCTGTAGCGCGGCCCTTCTTCGGGCCTATGTCATTCGTCGCCAGTTTGATAATGCGCCGGTCGAGGTCCACCCGGTCCCACGTCAATTCGAGGATGGCGCCGGATCGGCCTGCCGTGGTCAGCATCAACAGCATTGCAAGGCGAATGTGTGGGTCGATTGCGGATGCCAGGAGCGCGGACACTTCGGAGCGGGATAGGTGGCGGTCGCGCGGTGGCGGGGCTGGGGGGCGCTCTATGTACGGAGCCTTGTGGATCAGGTCGGCCTTGTGCGCCCACAGTAGCGCTGCGCGCAGGCACCCCAGTTCGGTGCGGATGGTCGCGTCCTTGCGCCCCTGACTGCGGCGCTGGTCGACGTAGGCGCGGCAATCGTCCTTGGTGATCTGCGCGGCAGCGAGGTGGCCGAATTCCGGCAGTACGTTCTTGCCGGTCTGCGCCAGCTTGGCGGCTTGGCGGCGTCCGCTCATTTCCTCCTGATACGCTTCCCATATTTGCGCCACGGTCATTCCCGCAGGCGGCGCGGAGATGCGCAAGATCAGGTCGCGGGCTTCTCGCTCAGCTTCCTTTGGCGAGTGTGCCGCAAGACGGTAACGGCGGCGGCGTCCGTCGTCCTCGTTCCACATGACGACGAAGCGTCCCTTGAGGCGTCCGATTCGATAGTCCCGCATTCGTATGCCTCCACTGTTTCCTGAGCAATGCGCAGCAACCGGCCACCGACTCGAAAAGCATGCAGGTCGCCACGTCGGATCATGGCGCGGATTGTCTCGCCAGAGCAACCCCAGCGGTCGGCCAGCTGGTCGGGCGTGTATGGGCGGGGTGCGGCTGTCATTCCGGCCACCCCTCCCCCGCTTGGCTCCCATGATATAGCCCCGCCATGTAGACCTCGCGCAGAAGGTGCTTTGGCGACTTGCGGACGATCACGTTTGACGTGACCTTTTCGACCACGCGATCTATTCCGACCTCCAATCGGCGGCGCTCCTTGCGGTCCAGTCCCTCAAATGGGTCGGGAGCGTAGGCTTCGGTCATCCCGGCACCTCGCTCCATTCCCGGCCATCCAGCAGGCGACCGGCGACTTTCTTGCCGACATTGAGAAAATCCACACCGCCCATCCTGTATGCGCGTTCATGGCAAACAACATCGTCGTATCCATCAGGCAGAGACCAGTTGTCGTCGTCCCAAGGCGCGTATTGACCCCATTGCTTGAAGAAAAACGCCACCCCAGCGGCGGCACACTGATCCCGCAGGCCGCGCGCCCAGTCAGGATGCATAGGGCGCGCGCGCTTGCCGCTCTCGCCGCCGACGATGACCCAATCAAGGCCGGGGTCCATCTGGTGCCCCGAGTCCAGTTCCTGATCCGCAAAATCTCCGATTGTCTGAAGTGGTCCCGGAAATCCGGACAGTTAGCTAAGGTGTATCCCGAACTTTTTGGAGGGATACGAGATGGCGAAACG
>NZ_JAECRZ010000063.1 GCF_016019955.1 Thiosulfatihalobacter marinus | reverse complement strand
CACCGCTAAAGCGGTTTAGCAGCTCTTTCTCGATGCCTTCTTTCAGTGTTAAATCAACTTGAGAACAGCCATTACAACCACCGCCGAATTGCAAAATAGCGACGCCATCTTTGGTCAGCTCCATTACGCTGACTCTGCCGCCGTGATTAGCCAGTTGCGGGTTAATTTCGCTGTCAATCACGTACTGCACCCGTTCCATCAGTGAGGCGTCGTCACTCACCTTGCGTACTTTGGCGTTTGGCGCT
>NZ_JAECRZ010000062.1 GCF_016019955.1 Thiosulfatihalobacter marinus | reverse complement strand
AGTTACTTTCGCTCTGATTTCAAACTCCTTTCCCTGAGAAACCTTTTTTGCCGACTGCGCTATAGAAACCTTCTTCGGTTTCCAGTTATAATCTGCCTGTGCTGAAATGTTTCCCGTACCAATTACCGCCATCACAACCAAAAGTACAATTAAAACCTGTTTTGCTGCTCTCTTCATAAACAAATCCTCCTTTTTTCATGAGAGTTTCTCATTTCTAATTGTTTTGCTTTGTACTTTGATTATATCATGCAT
>NZ_JAECRZ010000061.1 GCF_016019955.1 Thiosulfatihalobacter marinus | reverse complement strand
ATGGTTTCGTGGCACGGTTCGTCGCTGACACGGCTTCCACCACCATTTCCGTGGAGACGGGTGAGGCGGATTACACCGCCGACGTCTCCTACAGCGATCTTGAGCGCCTGCGGCAAAATCCGAAACTGGCTGTGGAGGTCTATACCGACGCTTATCTCAACAATGCGGCCGTGTTCGAGTTCAATCTGGAGAACCCAATTCTGGCGAAGAAGGAGGTGCGTCACGCGCTGGCCCACGCCATCGACCGCGATTTCAT
>NZ_JAECRZ010000060.1 GCF_016019955.1 Thiosulfatihalobacter marinus | reverse complement strand
TGGAGCAGCAGACCGCCGCCAGCCATTCGCTGGCCCGCGAAGCGGAAGCGCTGAACAGCCTGCTTGGGCAGTTCAGGATGGGCGGCGCACGCACCGCCGTTGCGAGCGCCGGCGGATATTCCGCTCCGCGCCCGTCTTCGGCCAAGCCTGCCTTCCAGCCTGCGCCGGCCGCGCCGATCCGCAAGGCTCCGGTAAAATCGGCCTCTGCAACAGCAAGGCCTGTCGCATCGCCGGCCCGTGCACTCGGCCAGAGCCTCG
>NZ_JAECRZ010000059.1 GCF_016019955.1 Thiosulfatihalobacter marinus | reverse complement strand
CAATTAACGATCTGTGAAAAAGGGCCGGAAAAGGCGGTACCGCCTTTGCCCGGCGTCGCCTGTTTCGCCACGGCGGGGCATTACGCGCCCACGCTCATGGCCGAAGTGGAAGCCGCCATATCGGGGGCCATGCCGATGGCAGGCAAGGGCCTCGGCAAAGCCCTGCACCAGACGATCCGCCACCAACAGGCCGGTGATCGAAAACGGCGCCAGCCGCGCCTTGAAACCATCCACGGCGCACCAAGATGCGCTCGGTCG
>NZ_JAECRZ010000058.1 GCF_016019955.1 Thiosulfatihalobacter marinus | reverse complement strand
CTAGGGTCAGGACCCATTAATCCTGCGCCACTGGTTTAACAGATTTGCTGTCTGACTACGTACAATGCCGCAGGAATAGTGGTTCTATTTCAAGGCATTGAAAGGACGTCAGGCGGCAAATCCGTCAAATCCGTAGGACGCCAAATCCACTTCATCCCAGCGGCTTGGCACGCTTGGAAATAGAGCCACTATGTCCGGCGCGCGCCAAACCCCCGATATTTCGTGGATTTGGCGCCAGTGGTGCAGGATTAATGGGTCCTGACCCTAG
>NZ_JAECRZ010000005.1 GCF_016019955.1 Thiosulfatihalobacter marinus | reverse complement strand
CGCTCCGTCTGGCGTCCCAACCGCGCCTCAGCGCCGCCGGTGAAGGGGTATTTACGGTTACTCCAATAAACCCGCAAGGGGTTTTTTGAAGTTTCTGGAAAAAAATCGCCAGATCGCGTTTTTTCTCAATAAAACGGCACTTCTGTGCTGAAAAAATTGACGTGTGGCAGGACCGGATAGTCGGTTTCTGCCGATATTCTCCGACTCACCGGGGGGTGCGGGTGAAAAACCCTCTGTCACAGCCGCCGATTCCATCGGATTCGGGAGGAGTCACGTCTCTTCGGCGTCTGATCCGGCCTGTTTGGGGGCGCCGACATAGCCTGCAACTGCCTGAAGGATTCGGAATGCGGTCGATGCGTCGTTTTCAACCACCGCCATGAATTCGGATTCGCCAAGGCGCAACATGTCGAGATCGGTCTTGGCGTACATATCCAGCGCGCGTTTTTCCTTGCGGATCAGCGCCAGCTCCCCAACCAGCGTGCCCGGTCCGGCCACCGCAACCAGGTGGCTGTTCCCCTGCCCGTCGGCAAAGCCCAGGCCGGCCTCTCCCTCAAGGATCAGATAGGCCCCGTCCGACGGATCGTCCCCCATATGGAACAGGTACTCCCCGGCCCGGGCCTGATGCCATTGCGCCCCGAATGCCAGAAGCCGCAACTGGCGGCGCGACAGGCCGGCGAACATATCGGTGGAAACCAGTGCCCGCATCTTTCGGCGCAGGTCCGCGCTGGCGGCATTGTCGGTTTCTTCGTATTCTGCGGCCTCGCCATCCTTCAGGCGGCCATGCTCCAGTTCCAGGACGATATCAAAGGCGTCCGTGTCCTCGAACACTTCTTCCAGATATATATGTGTCGTCTCCGGCAGAAGCGCGCGCAGGTTTTCCACGATGCCCTGCCGCTGATCCTCGTCGTAGTTGGCCAGGCAACGGTTCAGGATCAACACATCCGGTTTCTTGATCGCGGCCCGGCTGATTGCCAGGGGTTCCAGGAACGCCGCTGGCAGCCCGGCCCCCGCGATGCCCGACGGCACAGCATAAAGCAATTCCGCCACCTGCTGTTTTACCCCCGCATCACGCAGGGTTTCGGCCACGATATCGCGGATGGCCTCGCCACGCGGCCCGGCCGAGGCCGAAAGCTTGCCGTAAATGGCGTTTTCCAGAACGCTCAGACCGGGGGCAAACTTGCCCTCGTCCAGCGGTGCGAAATGCACCACCAGCCATTCGGCCAGTTTCTCTGTTTGTTTGTGCCGCAAATCCAGGATCGAGGCCTTCAGCTCGTCGCCAAAGCCCGGCCCGATACGTTCGGCCGAAACCTCGAAAGGCAGTGCCAGCATCTGGACCAGATCTTCGCGGGCCATCGCCTTCAGGCCAACCTGGCGGCTTTTCTCCACCAGCGCCACCTTGTTGGTAAACACATCCGGGTTCAGACCCAACTGCCGAAACAACGGGTGATCTGTACCATCCACCCCGAAAGTCTGGTTCAGCATCTCGATCACTTCCTGCGACATCCGCAGGATTCCGTCCTCAAGTCCCAGATCGTGCAGCAGATCAAGAAAGTCGCTGATCGCATCAGGGCTGGTTTCCTCGATCGGCTTGCGCGGCGTGGCAAAGAACAGGTTCGCGGCAACCGGCAGCGCCGGATTGTATTGCGCCGGATCAAAGCGGTAATAGGCCTTGTCCAGATCAGCCTCGGCCAGCTTCTTTCTGATCCGCGGGCGTATCTCGACCAGCACCTCGGCCAGTTCGGGATGATCGGCCTCCTGGAATGCCTGATCCAGCCCACGGCGGAACAGCACGTTTCCAGCACCGGTTGCATCCATCAGTTCCAGCCACCAGGCATAGACTTCTTCCTCACTGGACATGCCCGCCAGGCCCGGATCCACCCAATCGGAATAGAAACGGTCCAGGCTGTTGCCGGTACGCTCGCTCTCATAGGCGCGTTTCTCTTCCTCGGCTTCGCCCTCCGGGTCGGGCAGATCGGCCATCGGGCGGCGCTTGAAAGGCATCAGCACGTTATGGCCGAACGTGCCTTCAAACACGTAAGGCGCCGGATCGGCATAGCCAATCCGTGTCGCGATCACCCGCTGCGGCACGTCCGACAGCCGCACATCGCCAATCTCGATATACCCGCCCACAGGCTGAATCTCGCGCGTGAACAGTTCCGCAACGGCGCGCCGTTCTTCGGAATCGGTCGACTTGATGGCCACAACCGACCCTTTCGGCAGCTTGACCGAGATGTTTTCCAGAACCGTGTCCCCGTCATGGTCGCGCACATAGACATCCCGCATCACGATGCCGCCGCTCAAATGCGGCACCTCGTCAGGTTCTTCGCCGAACAACTTCTCGTCGATCATCCCCGGCGGCGTGAATCGGTCGCTGATCAGCGTCCACCGCAGCGACAGGTCCGCCACCCGGTTGTAGTAATCCAAAAGCTCCTTCCAGGGGCTCGACAAGTCCTTGTAGGCCGCCAGTGCCGCCACCAGCGCCCCAAGGGATACCTGGCCGCGGATCACCAGAAGACCGCCAACCAGGTAAAAGAAGAACGGCGTCAACTGGGTGATGAAGTTATTGAGAAACTTCATGAAGAATTTCTTGCGATAGATTGTCAGCCGGATCAGGAACAACGTGCCCAGCCGCCGCGTGATCCGCGACTGACGATAGCGCCAGCCGCCATTGACGCGAAGGTCCGGCGCGCCGGTCGCCGTTTCCCCGATCTCGGCCGCCAGTTTACGCACTTCCTGGATACGGTCCTTGTTGTGCAGGTTGATCTGACGTTGCAGCTTGGGGATCAGCCAGGCCTGCACCGGGATCAACGCGATCGCCGCCATCCCGAACCAGAAGCTTTGCAAAAACAGGAACGACAGGATCGTGATCATCTGCCCGGCCTGCATCACCGGAAGGCTGATCGCATCGCCCATCATGCCGCCCATCGGCTCGGATTCTGCGGTGATCATCGCCACCAGCTCGCCCTGAGAGGTGCGCCGCAGATAGGGCTGGGGAAAGCGCGTGATCTGGCCGACGAGCGTATAGCGGAACCGTCGCAACATGCGTTCGGACACGACACCTTTCATCGTGTTGATCCGCATCTTCATCAACCCGTGCCCCAGAACGGACACCAGGAACAGAACACTCAGCACGATCAGGAAGGTCTCCTGATTGAACTCGTAACCGAAGACATCGATGATGTTCTCTTCGGCGTCGATGGCGTCGTTGATGATCCGCTTGGGCAGTTCCAGCGTCAGATATTGCAGCGGGAAAAGACAGGCCGTCAGCACCAGAAGCACCATCTGGTCCCGTTTCGAGAACTTCCAAATAAAGGAAAAGAGCGTCGGTTCTATGCCTTGAACTCCCCAGCCGCCATCACGCGGCCTGCTTCCTGTCCGTCGTTTCCGGATGCTAGCAAGGTAACACCGCCCAACACAAACGCTTTCTTGTCGGCGGCCCAAGCGCGGGTTTGCGATTGTCACCGACTGGCGCTAGGCTGACTCCGACAGGAGTAGGAAAAGGCCGCGGCCCATGATCCAGTACACCACTATCTTGCTGCTTTTCGCGGCATTGCAGATCAAGCATCTGGTGGCCGATTTCTTTCTACAGAACGCCAAGATGATCCAGGGGCGCGAAAAATACTGGCACATGGGGCGCGCCATGCACGCGGGTATTCATGTCTTCCTGACCGCGATCTGCTTTGCCCTGTTCGGCACATCACTGTTGTTCATTTTCTGGATCGTCGTGGCGGAATTCATCGTTCACTTCCACATCGATTGGGGCAAGGCCCGCTATTCCGTGGACAAGAAACTTACCCCCGAGCAGCCATTATACTGGTATGCGATGGGCACGGATCAGGCGCTGCATCAGCTGACATATATCGCCATGGTCTGGGTCTGGGTCGCCTGAGCGGCCTCAGCCACCCTCGGTCCGGACATCCATGATGGCGGCGATCACGTCGCCCGGCATCACCGCGAAAATCCGTGCCATGACAAGGGCGCCATCCGCGTCACGCTGCCTTGGCACAATGGCCAACCGCACCGCCTGCCCCACCGGAACCGCGGCCATGAACCGGGTTTTCATTTCACGCACCCAGCGCCCGGGATGAACGTCGCACAAGACCGCTTCGGCCAGACCGCAAAGCATCATGCCCGGCACCACCGCACCCGACAGGCCGACAGCGCGCGCCGCCCCATCACTGGTGTGGATCGGATTGGGATCATGGGACAGCGCCAGATACTGTGCGACCGCCTGCGCCGTGATGGGCATGGACGCGCGCCATACTGTGTCGCCGGTCGTGAACCGGTCCGAAAAACGCGTCCCGCGCAGCGCCGCCATCTCCTGTGGTGTGACAAACCGCAGCCGGGTCTGCATCTGCGCCTGCGCCCCGGCACCCAATTCGAAATCAAACACCACAGAGGGCGGGCGGATCCGGGCCCGGATCGTCACATCGGCCACGCCCGCCATTTGCAATGGATCGGCACGGCGAAACATCTGCGATTCATGGACCACCCCCATGCCGTCCGGCGGCGTCATGGCCCGTGTCGCGGCGGCGATCTGGGGTCGGCCCAGCAACATGGCCGGCGCGATCAACGGCTCGGCGGGCATTTCCGCCACCCCCGCAAACTGCGCCAGAACAGCGCCAAGCCGGGCGCAGGTCGCCGCATCGGTCAGGGCGACGCCAGGCAGCACAACACCCAAGTCGGTGTCAGCCATGCGACTTCAGGATCAGCGTTGCGTTGATACCGCCAAAGGCCAGCGAGTTCGACATTACGGCTCTTGTCGTCAGCGGGCGGGCGCAATTGCTGACCGGGTCCAGACCGATCTTGGGATCAATCTCGTTGAAATTGATCGTCGGCGGCGCCGACTGCTCCCGCAAGGCGCCGATACATACCACCAGTTCCAAGGCACCGGCCGCCCCCAGCGCATGACCATGCACCGGCTTGGTCGACGATACTTCCACACCTTGCAGGGTCTCGCCAAAGACCTCGCGCAGCGCAATTACCTCGTTCACGTCATTGGCAACCGTTCCGGTGCCATGCGCATTCACATAGCCGATATCCGAGGGCTCAAGCCCCGCGTCCTCCAGCGCCAGAGACATGCAGGCGGCGGCGCGCATCGGGTTGGGCCGCAACAGATCGCCGGCGTCCGAGTTGGTACCGTAGCCCGTCAGTTCGCACAGAATCTCCGCTCCGCGCGCCCTTGCGCTCTCTTCGCTTTCCAGAACGAAAACACCCGCGCCTTCGCCCAGCGTCATGCCATTGCGATCCTTGGAAAACGGGCGGTTCTTGTCCGCTGTCATCACCCGCAGCAATTCCCAAACGCGGAACACACCGCCTTCCAGACAGGCTTCGGCGCCCCCTGCCAGACAACGGTCCACCGCGCCAGAGCGCACCAGATGGTACCCCAACCCGATCGACTGACTGGCCGACGAGCAGGCGGTTGCCAGGCAATAGGCCGGCCCGGTCGCCCCAAACTCCATCGACACCCAACTGGCCGCCGCATTGTTCATGATCTTGGGCACCGCCATGGGATCAAGCCGCATGCTGCCCTCGGCGCCGAACTTGATATAGTTCGTGTTCACCGTCTGCGCCCCGCCAAAGCCCGATCCGATCGACACGGCGCATCGGTCGCCAAAGTCTTCCGGTCCCAGGCCAGCCTGCGCCACGGCCTCGCGTGCAGCCACAAGCGCATAGTTCGCCACCGGTTCGCGCATGCGATGGCCCAGATCCGTGTTAATCTGTTCCTTGATCCCGGGCTCCAAAGCCGCAGCCGTCATTACCCGCTGGTTCTCGATCTCGGAGAACAACACCCCGCGAACGCCGCTCTGCCCGATCTGCGTGGCTTGCATCAGCGCTTCGGCGCCGATCCCGCAGGCGGATACGGCGCCCATGCCGGTAATGACAACCTTGGTCACGCCTGGGCTGCCTGCTCTTGTTCGATCTTGCCGATCACAAGGTTCAGCAGGTCCTGAACGGTTTCCACATCACTCAATTCATTGTCCACAGAAATGTAGACATTGTATTTCTCTTCAATCGCCATCAGAATCATGACGAAATCGGCCGATTGAATATCCAGATCCTCCAGACGCTTCTCCGGCGCTATTTCAGACACTTCCACCATGCCTTCATCGGCAACCAGGTCCAGCAACTCCTGGGTCAGCGTCCCGCGATCCGTACTCATTTCGGTCCTTCCAACATTCGATCAATTTCCCGAACCCTTATGTCGCAAAAGGTTCGGGCACAAGTTTATTGGGCATCGTACCAAGTTTCCAGCCGGAACTTGACGCCACGGAGCCACAGGTCAGCGACCGCGCGCACCTTGCAGGCACGCGCAAATCATGCCGCTCCGACACGGCTACATGCCCTGGTCCACCGGTTCGGACACCGGACCGCCCGCCTCGGCCCAGTCCTTGAGCCCACCCAGGTTGTACACTTCCTCATAGCCCATGTCCTTTAGCAGCTTGCCCGCCAGAGCGGCCCGCCCGCCGCTGGCGCAATGCAGGATCACCGGGCGGTCAAAACGCAGTTCCGGGTCGTGAAACGGGGTGTTCGGATCGGCACGAAACTCCAGCATTCCGCGCGGAATATGGTGGCTGCCCTCCGCGCGGCCGTTCAACTGAAGCTCGGGCGCGTCCCGAATGTCCAGAAGCAGGGCGCCTTCGGCCATCTTGGTCCGGGCATCCTCGGTTGCGATTTTCGGCACGACGGCATGTGCCGCCTCCAGCATCTTGGCTGCGGTAAGGGGCATGTATCTTTCTCCTGTGCGTACGTCGTTCGGGCGCAGGTTAAGCCGGGAAAGATGGATTTGGAAAGCCCCTGCTTTATCCCTGTCACGGGTTTGCTGGCCGCGCCACCTGCGTGGCCCCGCAAGCGCCCGCCGGGCATGGAAAAGAAAGGCGCCAGAACCCGGCCACCAGACGTATCTCCGGCCAACTGTCCTGACACCTTTCAATGAACGAGCTTCCTTGCGGAAACACCCATTCGGTTTGCTCCGGTGCTCCGGCACATGTCCGGCGACCGTCGCTTGCGGGATCCGTCCGCGCCGACACCGGGCCGATGCATCTGGTCCCCCCTACCGTCCGTTCCGGGTTGCCCCGAACCGTCCGGCCCACACGATGGCTTTTTCGCCGCCTTCCCGCCTCCGGGTCTCTCCTTCGGCACACGCCTCAAGAAATACCGGGCATTTCGGCCAGCGTCCCGGCGCCTTCATCGCGGTTCCGAAACGTTTCCGCCCGTCCCCGCTCCAACCCCGAAAGACCGTCGCGTCCCGCTCCAGGTTCGACAAGAACCCCTTGCGTTAGGGAAAGGCTGCGGGAAACGGCGTGAGTCGGGCAAGGGAAAATTGGCGCCCCCATGATATTTCTTGGGGGTAAGTTATTGGAATAGTGTGTGGATTTTTTGTGGATAAGGCAAAAATCGATAAGGGTGCAAGATGGTTGCACAAGGATAACCTGCCAAAGCCGCCAAACGCTCGAAATCCCTGCCCCGGTACGCGATCAAGGCCGGGTCCGCGCGGTGCAGTGCAAGCCACGACCCTTCCTTCGAATCAGGAATCCATCTTCAGCGCAGAGATAAACGCCTCCTGCGGGATATCCACCTTGCCGAACTGGCGCATCTTCTTCTTGCCGGCCTTCTGCTTGTCCAGAAGTTTGCGTTTGCGCGTGGCATCTCCGCCGTAACACTTCGCCGTCACGTCCTTGCGCAGCGCCGACAGTGTCTCGCGCGCGATCACCTTGCCGCCAATCGCCGCCTGGATCGGTATCTTGAACATATGTCGCGGGATCAGGTCTTTCAGCTTCTCGCACATTGCCCGCCCGCGCTGTTCGGCCCGGTCGCGGTGCACCATGGTCGAAAGCGCGTCGACTGGCTCGTCATTCACAAGGATCGACATCTTCACAAGATGATCTTCGCGATAGCCTTCCATCTGATAGTCGAACGACGCATAGCCCTTGGTCACGGATTTCAGACGGTCATAGAAATCGAACACCACTTCGTTCAGCGGCAGGTCATAGACCACCATCGCGCGGCTGCCGGCATAGGTCAGGTCCAATTGGATGCCACGACGGTCCTGACACAGCTTCAGAACGTCGCCCAGATAATCATCCGGCACCAGAATCGTCGCCTTGATACGCGGCTCTTCCAGGTGATCCACCTTGGACATGTCGGGCATGTCGGCCGGGTTGTGCAGCTCGATCTTTTCGCCGTCTTTCATGTAGACGTGATAGATCACGCTTGGCGCGGTTGTGATCAGCTCGATATCATACTCGCGCTCGATCCGGTCACGGATCACTTCCAGGTGCAGCAGGCCCAGAAACCCGCAGCGAAAGCCAAAACCCAGCGCCGCCGAGGTTTCCATTTCAAAACTGAAGGACGCGTCGTTCAGCGCCAGCTTGTCGATAGCATCGCGCAGGTCTTCAAACTCGGCCGAATCCACCGGAAACAGACCACAGAACACTACGGGCTGCGCTGGCTTGAAGCCCGGCAGCGCCTTGTCACAACCATTGCGGTCATTGGTGATCGTGTCCCCGACGCGGGTATCGCGCACTTGCTTGATCGACGCGGTGAGAAACCCGATCTCGCCCGGTCCCAGTTCGTCAATCACCTGCATGGCCGGGCGGAACACGCCAATCCTGTCCACATGATGCAACGTGCCGTTCGACATGAACTTGACGCGCATCCCCTTTTTCAGCGTGCCGTCCATGATCCGTACCAAAACGATCACGCCCAGATAGGCATCGTACCAGCTATCCACCAGCATCGCCTTGAGCGGCGCATCCCGCTCCCCCTTGGGCGCAGGCAACTCGCGCACGATCGCCTCCAGCGTTTCGTGGATACCCTGCCCCGTCTTGGCCGAAACCTGAATCGCGCCGGACGCGTCGATGCCGATCACATCCTCGATCTGTTCAGCGACACGATCGCAATCGGATGCGGGCAGGTCGATCTTGTTCAGCACGGGCACGATGTCGTGATCCGCATCAATCGCCTGATAAACATTGGCCAATGTCTGCGCCTCAACCCCCTGGGTCGAGTCCACCACCAGAAGCGAGCCTTCGACCGCGCGCATCGAACGCGACACTTCATAGGCAAAATCCACATGGCCGGGTGTGTCGATCAGGTTCAGCACATAGGTTTCCCCATCGTCCGCCCTGTAGTCGATGCGCACCGTGTTGGCCTTGATCGTGATGCCCCGCTCGCGCTCGATATCCATGCTGTCAAGCAGCTGTTCCTTCATGTCACGATCCTGCACCGTCCCGGTCTCTTGAATAAGACGGTCGGCAAGGGTGGATTTCCCGTGGTCGATATGGGCGACGATAGAGAAATTGCGGATTTTCGAGAGCTCTGTCATGCAAGCGCATATGCGGTGAAAAGCGGGTTTGGTCAATGGGCATCCGGCACCGGAGACATCTGATTGATCTTTTCAAACAGATGCATTGGCACCTGACGGTCGGTCTCCGGTTTGCGCTCAACCGCCTCAAGCCACATCGGCCGCGCCAGCCGCGCGCCAATGACACCGGATCGGGCCATTTTGGCCAGGGCCTGTGTCCCCTGACGAACCACATGAACCGCGCGGGCCGCCATGTCACCGCGATTCAGAAATCTGCTGCGCTCCGCCGCGCCCCCGCATCTTCCGGGACAGTCACCTGTGCCACGTTCGGCCCGGTCATCCCGCGCGCAACCGGTTCGCCGCCAGGGTAGACGCGCCAGCCATGAGCGCCGCGGTGAACAGACACAGCGGCAAGCCACCAACCTGATAACTCAGCCCCGACAAAACTGTCCCGGCCAACCGTCCGGCGGCGTTGGACATATAGTAGAACCCCACATCCATCGTCACCCGTTCGCCCGATGTAAAGGCCAGAATCAGATAGGAATGCACCGACGAATTCACCGCAAAGACAAACCCGAAAACCAGCAGCCCCACGATCACAATGGCGGTCAGATAGGGCAGCTCCAGCCAGACCGCCCCCGCCAATGCCAACGGGATCAGCGTCAGCGCCGCACACCAGACCACCGCCTTGCGCACGATCTGCGCCGTTGTGCTGGCGGCGCCGTTCAACAGCCGAGGCGCGATGCCCTGCACAAAACCGTAAAGAATGATCCAGAGGGCCATGAAACTGCCGATCAGGAAAAACGCCGCCCGGTTGCCCGCCTCGCTCCCATCCGACAGGACCGCGTAGAAATAGATCGGGATGCCCACCACGAACCACACGTCGCGCGCGCCAAACAGGAACATGCGCGCAAGGCTCAGCCGGTTGATGTTGCGATCCTTGGAAAAGACATGCGAGAACCTGGCCGTTTTCCTGCCCTGCGGCAGGCCGGCCGGCATGAAAATCACAACACCCCCCAGGATGACGGCCAGAACCACCGCCATCACCCAGATCGAAGCCTCAAACCCCCAGGCCGCCAACAGCACCGCCCCCAGCAAAAAGCCCAGCCCCTTGACCGCGTTCTTTGACCCGGTCAGCACCGCGACCCACCTGAACAATGTGCCCGCGCCTTCCGGGGCCAGCACCTTGACCGCCGATTTGGCCGACATCTTGGCCAGATCCTTGGCCACGCCGGACAGCCCCTGCACGATCATCACGAAAATCACCGATCCGGTCAGGCTCCACGCCGGATCAAGCTGCGCCAGCGCCACCAGCGCCACGATCTGCAACCCCAGCCCTGCATAAAGCGTAAAGGTCAGCCCGAACCGCGCCGCCACCCATCCCGCCGACAGGTTGGTGACGACCCCCATCACCTCGTAAAGCACGAACAGATAGGCCAGCTGCACCGGCGAAAACCCCAACGCATGGAAATGCAGCAAAACCAACATCCGCAACGCCCCGTCCGTGAGCATGAAAGCCCAGTAGGCGGCGGTCACTGTGGCATAGGCGGCAAGGCCCTCGGGCTTGGCGGTATCGGTCATGGGGTGCGAATTTTTCCTGAAGAATTCGGGGCGGAATCTTCGAAAATTCCGTCGCCGCGCAATAGGCTACAAAGTGGCCAGAACCATACGGGTGATATCGGCCAGCCGCCAAGCATAGCCCCATTCATTGTCATACCAGGCATAGACCTTGACATGGCGCCGGTTGATCACCCGCGTCGACAGCGCATCCACGATGGTCGAGCGGTCGTCATTGGTGAAATCACAACTCACCAGCGGGCGCGTTTCATAGCCCAGAATTCCCTCCAGCGGCCCCTGCGCCGCCACTTCGAACAACGCGTTCACCTCCTGCGTCGTGGTATCGCGCCTCACATCGAACACGATATCCGTCAGCGACGCATTCAACAGCGGCACCCGCACCGCATGGCCGTCGATCCGTCCTTCCAGTTCCGGGAATATCTGAATGATCGCCTTGGCCGACCCGGTGGTTGTCGGGATCAGCGAATTCAGCGCCGAACGTGCCCGGCGCGCATCCTTGTGCACCCGGTCCGCAATCACCTGGGTGTTGGTCACATCATGGATCGTCGTGAAGGACGCCTGCTCGATGCCCAGCGCCTCGTTGATCACCTTGACCACCGGGGCGATGCAATTGGTGGTGCAGGAGGCCGCCGTAACCACCCGGTGCGCCTCCGGGTCATACACATCGTCGTTCACGCCATAAACGATATTGGCCACATCCGCCTCCTTGACCGGGGCCGACACCACCACCTTCTTCACCCCCTGGTCGAAATAGGGCTGCAACCGGGCATTGGTCTTGAACGCCCCGGTGCAATCCACCACCAGATCCACGCCCAGTTCCCGCAAGGGCAACGCCGCCAGATCGCGGGTCGAGGTGAACCGCATCTTCTGCCCATCCACCGAAATGCTGGTGTCATCAAAGGCGAAATCCGCACGCCAGCGCCCATGCACCGTGTCGAATTCCAACAAATGCGCATGAAGCTCGGGATCGCCCTGACCGTCATTCAGCAACACGATCTCGGCATCGATCCCAAGATCGAAAAAACTGCGAAGCGCCAGCTTGCCGATGCGGCCAAGCCCGTTGATGGCGATTTTGGTCATATCCGTGTCCTTTTCAGTTCGGAAACCAGCCGCGCGTGCGGTTGGCAAATGCAACAAGCGAGAGCATCACCGGCACTTCCACCAGCACCCCCACCACCGTGGCCAGCGCCGCGCCCGATCCCAGCCCGAAAAGAGAGATCGCCACCGCCACCGCCAGCTCAAAGAAATTCGACGTGCCGATCATCGCACAGGGGGCCGCCACGTTGAACGGCACCTTCCACAGCCGCGCCCACCCGTAGGCGATGAAGAAAATGCCGTAGGACTGGATCAACAGCGGCACCGCGATCAATCCGATCACCAGCGGCTGGCCCAGAATCACCTGCGCCTGAAAACCGAACAACAGAACCACCGTCACCAACAGGCCGGTGATCGAAAACGGCGCCAGCCGCGCCTTGAAACCATCCACGGCGCCCTGACCACCCTGCCGAACCAGACGGGTGCGCGTGACAAGCCCCGCCAGCAACGGCAACAGCACATACAGAACCACCGAAAGGATCAGCGTCTTCCAGGGCACCACGATATCTGTCACACCCAACAAGAAGGCCACGATCGGCGCAAAGGCAAACACCATGATCACGTCATTCAGACTGACCTGCACCAAAGTATAGGTCGGATCGCCCCGTGTCAGGTTCGACCAGACCAACACCATCGCCGTACAGGGCGCCGCCCCCAAAAGGATGACCCCCGCCAGATAGGATTGCGCGTCCTCGGGCGCAATCAGCCCGGCAAAGACGATCTCGAAAAACAGCACCCCCAGCGCCGCCATGGTAAAGGGCTTGATCAGCCAGTTTACCGCCAGCGTGATCACCAGCCCCCTGGGCCTCTCTCCGATGCGCGCCAGCGACGCAAAATCCACCCCCACCATCATCGGATAGACCATCGCCCAGATCAGAACCGCCACCGGCAGGTTGACCGAGGCCACTTCCAGCCCCGCCAGCGTCGAAAACACCCCCTCAAACAGGCTGCCCAACACCAACCCGGCCCCGATCGCCAGCGCCACCCACACCGACAACAGCCGCTCGAACCTGCCCAGCCCCGCGTCGGCCAATACCGCCTGATCGCTCATGACAGCCCCCCTGCGCCACCGGGCCGCCCTGCCCCGCCACCTGGTTCGCATTCGCCCGTGAAACTGGCGCATTCGCTTCTGTTCGTCATCAAGAAACCTCCCTCAGCAAGAACCGGTCAGATCGCGGATCAACGGCTGACACAGTTCCGGTTGCCCGCCACAGCAATCCTGCAACAAGAACCCCAGCAACCCCTTCACCCCGTCGGTATTGGCAAAATAGCGGATCGCGCGCCCCTCGCGCCGGTTGCGCACCAGCCCGGCGGTCAACAACACCGACAGGTTGGCCGACAGCGTGTTCTGACGCACCTCCAGCGCCCGGGCGATCTCGCCCGCCGCCATGCCCGCGTCGCCGCGCGTGATCAACAGGCGAAACACGTCCAGCCGGGTCGGCTGGCTCAGGGCGGCAAAGGCGGTCAGGGCATCCGATTTATCCATACTTCATGAACTATTGAATTATATCTTCGCCAGCAAGCGATTCCCGCACCCCTTATGGTGAAGATTTTGTAACACCATGATGAGGGCACCGACGCCATGCTCCCGGCTTGACAAAGCCGCCCAGCCCCGGCGTGATGACCCGCGATATCAAAAAGGCCCGCATGACCCTGTTTCTCGCCCTCCTCGCCTTTCTCGCGGCCTGTGCGCTGTGGACCCGCATCCTGTCCCGCCAGGCCATGGCCGCGCTGCCCCCGCCCGGCGCCTTCCAGGCGGTCCCCGGCGGCAACATCCACTTCGTCGAATCCGGCCCCCCGGACGCCCCCACCTTGGTGCTGATCCACGGGCTGGCCGGCAACCTGCATCACTTCACCTACGCCATGCTGCCCCTGCTGGCGGACCGCTTTCACGTCATCGCACCCGATCGCCCGGGCAGCGGCTATTCCACGCGCAACACTGACCGCGCGGCGCATCTGGAAACCCAGGCGGCCATGCTGTGGGACTTCCTGGACGCACGCGGCGTCACCCGCCCCATCCTCGTGGGTCACTCGCTGGGCGGCGCGGTTGCGCTGGCCATGGCACTGGCCCGCCCGCAAGGCGCCCGCGCGCTGGCACTGCTCAGCCCGGCAACCCAGCCGCAATCCGCAACACCGGATGTCTTCCGCCCGCTGCAACTGCGCCTGCCACTGCTGCGCCGCTGTCTCGCGCATACGCTGGTGGTCCCCGCAACCCGGCTCACCCGCACACGGATGCTGCGAGAAATATTCGCCCCCGACCCGGTGCCCCCGGACTTCCACACAAAGGGCGGCGGCCTGCTCGCCTTTCGCCCCGAAACCTTCATCTCAGCCTCTGCCGACCTGATGGAAACCCGCGCCGATGTCGGCGCCCTGACCGCACGCTATGCAACCGATCTGCACACCCCCGGCGGCGTTCTTTTTGCCGCCGGGGACGCAATCCTGTCCCCCGCCCACCACGGCACACCCATGGCGCAATTCGGCCTGCCCATGCAGCTCCTGCCCGGCCACGGCCACATGATCCCGCTCACCGCGCCCAGGGACTGCGTTGCCTTCATTACCCGGGTCGCCGACACCACCCCCCCGTGACCCGCACCTTCATTTTGCCAAAAATACTCCGGGGGAGTCGCCGCCAGGCGACGGGGGCAGCGCCCCCATCTCACCCGGAAACGTCCAGCGGCCGGTCGTCCAGCATTGTCTCCATCGAGAAAAAACCCGTCACCGTGTCCAGCTCGAACCCGGTGGTCAGCCGTCGGTAAACCGCGTCATACCCGCCCATGCCACGGGTGACGATTTTCAGCATGTAATCCCAATCCCCGCCGATCCGGTGCATTTCCACCACCTGGGGAATACGCGCCACATGGGTGCGAAACCCCTCGGCCCACTCCATCGAATGATTGCGCGTGCGCACCATCACGAAGACCGTCAGATCCAGCCCCAGAGCGCGCCCATCGATCGCCATCCGGGCGCCCCGCAGCACGCCGCCCTCTTCCAGCCGCTTCAGCCGCCGCCACAACGCGTTCTGCGACAACCCCACCTTCTCGGCGATTCCCCGCTGCGACAAAGCGGCGTCGCGTTGCAACAGATCCAGTATCTTTCGATCAATATTGTCAATTTTGATGCCCATCTCGATCATATGAACTAACTTTTGGCAATTTTCAATATCAAATAGGGGAACTCTTCCCAGGCGCACCCCTCTATCCTGCCCGCACACCACTCACGCAACCAAAAGGGCGCCGCATGTCTCAGACCGTTTCCGCATTCGACCGTTTCGCATCCAAACTGAACGCCGGACCGGATCCGCGCGGCGCCCTTTACGCCGGGCTCATCGGCGCCGACACCACGATCACCACGCCTTATGGCGAAAAACCCCTGATCTATGCCGATTACGTCGCCTCGGGCCGCGCCCTGCGCCAGGTCGAGGATTTTGTCCTGTCCGAAGTGCTCCCCTATTACGCCAACAGCCACACCGAAGATTCCTTCTGCGGCGCCCACACCACCGCCCTGCGCGAACAGGCGCGCGGTGTGATCGCGCGTCTGTGTGGCGCCCGCAGGGACGATCACGCCGTGATCTTTGCCGGATCGGGCGCCACGGCGGGGCTGAACCATCTGGTGCACCTGATGCAGGCCGGCCCCGGCACCACCGTGCTTGTCGGCCCCTACGAACACCATTCCAACCTGTTGCCATGGCGCGAAAGCGGCGCCCGCGTGATCGAGATCCCCGAGGGCACGCGGCCGGGGCCGGACATGGCCGCGCTGGCACAGGCTCTGGAAACCCACGGCGCCACCGGCCCGGTGATTGTCGCCATGAGCGCCGCCGCCAATGTCACCGGCGTCTGCACCGACGTGGCGGCGGTGACGCGCCTGGTCAAGAACCACGGCGCCCGCATGATCTGGGATTACGCGGGCGGTGGCCCCTATCTGAAAATGCACATGACCCCGGCCGCGGACGCCCAGATCGACGCGCTGGTGTTTTCCGGGCACAAATTCATCGGTGGCCCCGGCGCCAGCGGCGTGCTGATCCTGCGCCGCGACACGGCCCTGGCGTCAACGCCCTACCGCCCCGGCGGCGGCACCGTCGCCTTCGTCAATGCCCACCAGCATGATTACCTGCCCCAGCTCGAACTGCGCGAAGAAGGCGGCACCCCCAATGTGATCGGCGATATCCGCGCCGCCCTTGCCCTGATCGCCAAGGACGTGATCGGGCAGGAACATTTCGACACCCGCAATGCCGATCTTTCCGCGCGCGCCCTTGCGGCGTGGCAGAATCATCCCAATATCCGCCTGCTGGCACCAAAGCGCGCGGACAGGCTCCCGATTCTGTCCTTCGTGCCGCTGGACGACAACGGCCAACGCATCGATCACAACGCCTTTACCCGCGCCCTCTCGGATCGTTACGGCATCCAGGCGCGCGGCGGCTGCGCCTGCGCGGGGCCGTATGTCCATACGCTTCTCGGGATCGACGATGCCAGATCCGCCGAGATTCGCACCGACATCCTAAGCGGACCGGGCGCCAGCAAGCCGGGATTCGTGCGGCTCAACCTCTCGGTCCTGATGCAGGACGAAACCGTTGATACCATCCTGAACGCGGTTGCTGATCTGGCAAAGGGATGGGTGGCCAGGGCGGCCTGACCGCGCCGCCGGGCCATCCGCGCCATCCCGGCGCCCGGCCCCTGTTCCGGCGCGCGGCGCTTACAGTCGCGTCTTGCGGTACTTGAACGCCCCGGACCCGCGCGCGATGATTTCGCCCGTTTCATCGCTCACCGTGCTTTCGGCAAAGAAGGTGCTGGCCCCGCCGCCCACGCGCTGCCCCTCGGCGATCAGCACATGCCCCCTGGGGCGGGACAGGAAACTGGTGGTCAGCGACAGCGTCAGCGCCAGCTTCTTGTGCCCGGGATCGCCGGTGTAACACCCGGCATACCCCATCACCGTATCCAGCAGCGTCGCGTAGATGCCGCCATGGGGAATGCCGGCGCGGTTCATCAGGAAATGCTCGATCGGCAATTCCAGCCGGGCGTAATCCGCATCCCAATGGGTCAGCCGAAAGCCGAGATGCTTTTGCAGCGCATAGGGATCCTCGTCCAGCGCGGGATCCAGGGGGGCTCGTGTCATGCTCTTTGCCTGCGCCTTCCTCACACCGCCGTCAACCCGCCATCAATGGCAATCGCCTGTCCGGTCATAAAGGAATTTTCGGGCGCACAGATCCACAACATTGCCTGCACCACCTCTTCCGGGGCGCTGACCCGGGCCATCGGCACGCGGCTGGCGATATGGGCAAAGGCCTGCGCGCGGCTCAACCCGGCCCGCCCCCCCACCTGATCGGCCATGTCTTCCACCATCGGCGTGGCCGAAAAGGACGGGCAGATCGCGTTCACGCGGATGCCGCGTGTCGCGTTCTCATCCGCCGCGGCCCTGGTGATGCCCACCACCGCATGTTTGGCCGCCGCATAAAGCGACAGATGCCCCGCCCCCACAAGCCCCGCCGCCGAGGCCACGTTCAAAATCGCCCCCTGTCCGTGCTGCTGCATCAGCGGGATCTGGTATTTCATGCCCAGAAACACGCCCTTGACGTTGACATTCATCATCCGGTCGAAATCGCCGGTGGTGAGAAACTGCAACGGCGCCACGTCATGGCCGATGCCCGCATTGTTCAGCGCCACATGCACGGTGCCAAAGGTTTCGGCGATCCGCCCCACATGGGCCGCAACCTGCGCCTCGTCAGAGACATCCACCACGTCCGACACCACCTCCACACCTTCAGCCCGCAGCCCGCCGGCCACCTCGGCCAACCCGTCGCCATTGACATCCGACAAGCCCAGCCTTGCGCCCTCGTCCGCGAATTTCCGCGCCGCCAGCGCGCCAAAACCGCTGGCCGCCCCGGTGATCATCACCACCTTGTCCCCATAGCGTTTATCCATGTTTCGCCGCCTCCAGCCCGGCCTGTGCAAAACGCGGCACGAACGCGCCCAGCCGCATCGCGCGGTCCGGGTCCGAGGCGTTCCCGTCCAGCGCGCGTTTCAACACCCCCTGGATGATCGCGCCCATACGGAAGAAACAGAAAGCCAGGTAAAACCCGAACCGGTCAATCCCCGGCAGACCCATGCGCCTGCAATAGGCCGCAATGAACGCCTGATCCGACGGAATGCCAAGGCTCTCCCGGTCCACCCCGGCCAGCCCGCGCCCCTCGTTGCCCGGCGGCATCTGCCACTGCATGATGACCGAGGCCAGATCGGCAAAAGGGTGGCCAATGGTCGACAATTCCCAATCCAGCATCGCCAGCACCGTTTCACTGTCCTTCGCAAACAGCATGTTGTCGATGCGGAAATCGCCATGCACCAGCGTGCGCCAGCCATCGTCGGGCGGCATGTTGGCCGCAAGCCAGTCGATCAGCGCATCCATGTCCGCCACGGTTTCGGTTTCCGACGCGCGGTATTGCTTGGTCCAGCGCGAGATCTGGCGCGCGTAATAATTGCCCTCAGGGCCATAGTCCGAAAGGCCCACCGCCGCGATATTCACCGAATGCACCGCCGCCAACACCCGGTTCATCTCGTCAAACACCCGCCCCCGCGCCGCAGGGTCAAGATCCGGCAGGCGCGGGTCGTCGAACTGGCGCCCGTCCACGTGATCCATCACGTAAAACGCCGATCCGATCACGTCATCATCCTCGCACAGGACATGCATCCCGGCCACCGGCACGGCGCTGGCGGCCAGTGCCTTTTGCACGCGGAACTCGCGGTCCACCGCGTGGGCGGATTTCAAAAGCACCCCCGGCGGCTTGCGGCGCAGCACGTAGTTGCGCGCCGGCGTGGCAAGCAGAAAGGTCGGGTTGGATTGCCCGCCCGCGATCTTGGTGGCCTCAAGCGGGCCCTGAAACCCCGGCAGATTGGCGCTCAGCCAGCCCGCGACGGCCCCGGTGTCCAAAGTGCCGGTCTCCATGCGCTGTCTCCCCTCAGCTATAGGTCAGCATGTCCTGCTGGTTGGCGCCATTGATATGCGGGGTCTCGTTGAACCCGTGCAGCCAGGTCTGGCCCCGCGCCATCACGAACCGCGCCACGGCGCAGTTCTTGACCTGTAATTGCAACAGTATCATCTGCTGCGCCGGGGCGCCCAGCACATCCGCCATGGTGCGCCCGATCGCGCCCCCCGAACTCACCGCAATCGGTTGCCTGGCCTCGCTTTCGGCAATCGCGTCCCGCGCGGCGCGCACACGGGCGGTGAACGCCCCGAAGCTTTCCGGCGGGTTGGCAATCTCGTCCCGCTGCCATTCCAGAACGGTATCGCGCAGGATGCGGAAATGCGTCTTTCGATCCGTGTGCAGGTCGGCGGGCCGGTCGTCCCGCCCGGCAAATCGCGCCTCCAGCAATCCGCCGAAATCAAACTCGTTCCACCCCGGCAGAACAACCGGGTCCAGCCCGGTCTGCAACGCGCGCTCCATACCCTCCCAGGTCTGGCGGTGGCGGCGCTGCGCGCCGATGAACACCGCATCCGGCACCACACCCTGCGCCTTGAGCGCCGCGCCCAGCGCCTCGGATTGACGCTGCCCCAGATCCGACAGATTGTCGTAATCCGCCGCGCCAAAGCTGGCCTGCGCATGGCGCACCAGGTGAAACATCGCGCTCATTCCAGGCGTTCCCGCAACCGTGCCCATGCGCCTTCGAATTCCCGCTCGAACCGGTCCACCAGGGCGGCCACCGGCAGCACGTCCTTGACCGCGCCGATCCCCTGCCCAGACCCCCAGATCGTCTTCCAGGCTTTGGGTTTTTCCCGGGTATCGCCAAAATTCATCGTCTTGAGATCACCCTCTGGCAGGTTGTCCGGGTCCATCCCGGCATTCTGGATCGAGCCACGCAGGTAGTTGCCCGACACACCGGTAAAGAGCGAGGAATAGACAATATCATCCGCGCCGCTGTTCACGATCATGTCCTTGTAGCCCTGCAAGGCGTTGGCCTCTTGCGTGGCGATGAAGGGCGAGCCGATATAGCCCAGATCGGCCCCCATCGCCAGCGCGGCCAGAAGCGCGTCACCGGTGCCAATGGAGCCGGACAGCAACAGCGGCCCGTCAAACCATTCGCGGATTTCCGATATCAGCGCCAGCGGCGATTGCGGCCCGGCATGGCCCCCGGCCCCGGCGGCCACCGCGATCAGCCCGTCGGCGCCTTTTTCGATGGCCTTTTTCGCAAAGCGGTTGTTGATGATGTCATGCAGCGCGATGCCACCGCAATCATGCGCCGCCTCGTTCACCTCGACCCGCGCCCCCAACGAGGTGATCCAGATCGGCACCTCGTGTTTGTGGCACAGCTCGATGTCGCGCTCCAGCCGGGTGTTGGAGCGATGTACGATCTGGTTGACCGCATAGGGCGCGGCGGGATGGTCGGGGTTGGCCTGGTTGTGACGGTCCAGCTCTTCGCGGATCTGTGTCAGCCAGGCGTCCAGCAGCGGCGGCTCGCCCTCCGCCTCGCGCGCGTTCAGCGCCGGAAAGCTGCCCACGATCCCGGCCTTGCATTGCGCAATAACCAGTTCGGGCACCGAGATGATGAAAAGCGGCGAGGCAACCGCCGGGATACGCAATCCCCGCAGTGCCTTGGGCAGATGACTGTCTCCGGGCATATGTGTTCCTCCTGTCGGGGCCACGATAAGGCGCTCGTCCGGCACAGCAAGACGGAACGTGGGGCAAACGACACAACGTCATTTTGCGGCGGTGGGTCGGGATGCCTGCGGCGCGAGTATTTTTTGGCAAAATGAAGATCAGGACGTTTCCAGAAAGGCGAGAAGGTGCCGGGCCACGTCCTGTGGTTTCTGGTGCAGCACCCAGTGGTCGGCGCCCGGTACCGTGACGACGCCGCGAAAATCGTCGCAATATTCGTGCAACCCGTCGCGCGCCTCGGGCAGCAGCGCGGTGTCGTTCTCGCCCCAGATCACCAGGTGGGGCATGTGCACGCGCAACGCCTCCGGGTCCAGCCGCGGCAAGGCTGCCTTCGGCAGCGGCGCGCCCGGTCTGGCCAGTTTCAGCGCCGAGGCCCGGTACCAGTTGACCATGCCGCGTACACCTTTCATGTCGCCCCAGGCATTTCGGTAACGGGCGCGTCGCGCCGGGGTCATCCAGGACATGTCCATATGTTCGGAAAAGATCCGGAACATGCGGGCGTGGTCGTTTTCCACCAGAGCCCGTTCGGATCCGTCGGCGCGCAGCCAGTCGATATACTGGCTGGCCACGCTTTGCGCGCCCCCGGCGGCCAGCGCGCGCTGAAACGGCGCGGGATGCACGCCATTGACCACCACCAGCCGGGATACGAGGCCGGGATTGCGAAATGCCAGCGCATAGGCCACCGCCGCGCCCCAGTCATGCCCGATCACCGCCGCCGCCGGATTGCCCTGCCCGAAACGGGCGATCATCGCACCCGCATCCCGCACCAGGTTTGGCATGGCGTAGGCGGCAATCTCCTGCGGTTTCCAGGAGCGGCCATAGCCGCGCTGATCCGGGGCCACGACATGGAACCGGTCTGCCAGCAGCGGTATCAGCTCTTCGAAAGCGCCGGAATATTCGGGGAACCCGTGCAGGCACAGCAGCAAGGGGGCCTCCGGATTTCCGGCGCAGATCGCGGCAAAGGTCTGACCGTCGATATCCAGCCATTCCTGGCGCAGCGGGTCAGTCATCTTCGTCTGTCAGCGGCGGCGCCAGCAGCGTGAAGATCGTGGCCGAGGCAAAGCCGAACATGGCCCAAAGCGCGATCCAGGCGCCGGGGCTGTAGCCTTTCATCTGCACGAAACCCGCAAAACCCATTTGCGAACTGTAAAATATCCAGCCGGTCACGATCAGCGCGATACCATATTCGAACGTCCGCCGCAGAACGCGCAGGGCGGCGCACAACACCAGGAACACAACGGTCGCACTGTGCACCGAGGTTCCGGCCATGGTGGGCTGCATGTGGCTGAGGAACACCATCGACACCACCAGGACCGCCACCGCGAAATGCACCGACAGATGCGCCCGGTCCCCGAATTTGCGCAACATGGCCAGCGCGGACACCCCCAGCATCAAGACCATGGCCATGATCGTCACATGTTCCTGCTCGGCCTTGCCCGCCCCGTCGAACACACCCCAGGGCGGATGCATGATGAACGTGTCGGCAAGGATATAGATGCCGCCCCCCGCGATCGCCAGCCACGCCTCCTTGGTGCCCATCGCCACCGGCCCGCCACGCTCGATCAGGGCGACCATTCCAAGCAACACCAAAAGAGATGCCGGCCCGAAATGCCCCCAGAACTGATTGACCACATTCTGGGGGCGCGCTTCCACCAGCCACAGCCACATCGCCACCGCAAACGCCGCTTGCGCGGCGGTGGCAATCGCCAGTATCGGATAGTTCGGTTTCATCTGTTTTCCTCTCGTTTTGATTCCCTGCCGGACCGGACCGCGGACAGCGGCAGACATCCGGTCGGTTCCTGTCAGTCCTGTTCCATGTCCGGCAGGACATGGTGCGCAAACTGCGTACGCAATGTCAGCTTGGACACCTTGCCGGTCGCCGTCAGCGGCAGTTCCCCGACAAACACCACGTCGTCGGGCAATTGCCACTTGGCGAAATGTTCGGACAACAACGTCATCAATTCGCTTACCTCGGGCCGGGACTCGCCGGCGGGCACCACGATCATCAGCGGCCGCTCGTCCCATTTCGGATGGGGCAGCGCGATAACCGCGCAATTGGCCACCCCGGGATGGGCCATGACCACGTTTTCCAGATCGATGGATGAAATCCACTCTCCGCCGGATTTGATCAGGTCCTTCGCCCGGTCGGTGATCGCCAGGAAACCATCCGCGTCAATGGTTGCAATGTCGCCGGTGCCAAACCAGCCTTCGCGGTCAAAGGCCCCTGCATTGGCGTCGTCATTCTTGTAATACCCCGCCGTGATCGCCGGGCCGCGCACGTAAAGCTCGCCCGCCGCCACGCCGTCATGTGGCAGGCGCTTGCCATCCTCGTCAACGATCTTCAGGTCCACAAGACAGGTGCGGCGCCCCTGTTTGGACTTGAGCGCCAGCTTGTCGTCCAGCGACAGACCCTCAAGATGCGGCGGCAGATTGCCGGTGGTGCCGATCGGCGACATCTCGGTCATGCCCCAGGCATGACAGACATTCACCCCCTGCGCCTCGAACCCCCGGATCATCGAGGCCGGCGCCGCCGAGCCACCGATCACCACATCCGCCAGCCCCTGCGGCAGCCGCCCCTGCTTTTTGATCTCGCCCTGAAGGCCCAGCCAGACCGTGGGCACGCCCCAGGCGGAATAAACCTGTTCGGTATCCATCAGCCGGAACAGGTTTTCGCCATCCAGCGCCGCGCCGGGAAAGACCAGCGACGCACCGGTCAGCGGCGCGGCATAGGGCAGGCCCCAGGCATTGACGTGAAACAGCGGCACAACCGGCAGGATCCGGCGCCCCGGTTGCAACACGTTGGGCAGGCTGACCGCCTCCATGAAGGCATGCAGCACGGTCGAGCGGTGGGAATACAGCGTGCCCTTGGGATTGCCGGTCGTGCCCGATGTATAGCACAGGCCCGAGGCGGTGTTTTCATCCAGTACCGGCCAGTCAAAGGTTGTGGCCTGCCCGTCCAGCAACTCTTCGTAACACAGGTCATCGCCCCCGGGCATATGCGCCCTGTCGGTCATCACCACGATTTTCAGCCCGGCCGGCCACTGCGCGCGCAACGCCGCGACGATGGGCACAAAGGTCGTGTCGACAAACAGCATCGTGTCTTCGGCATGGGAAATGATATAGCTCATCTGCTCGGCCGACAGGCGCGGGTTGATCGTGTGGCACACCGCGCCAATGCCCGAAATCGCGTAATACAGCTCAAAGTGACGATACCCGTTCCAGGCCAGCGTCGCGATCCGGTCGCCCACCCGCACACCCTGCGCCGTCAGCGCGTGCGCCAGTTGCGAGACCCGCCCCAGCGTGTCCTTGTAGGTGGTGCGGTGAATGTCGCCCTCGGTGCGCACCGACACGATCTCGCCGGTGGGATGCACATCGGCGGCATATTTCAGGACATCCGCGATATTGAGCGGAACGTTCATCATCGACCCAAGCATGAAATGGTCTCCTCCCCATTTGTATTGATGTATCATCAACACGGGTTTCGCCCCGTTTCAAAACACAATGTCCGAGAATGCGGGGATTTGGAAAGGGACGTTACGGCAGTCTGTGGCGATTTTCGCACAGACCGCGCTCGTTCCCGCACAGAGCCGCCGATTGCACGCGGACCGGCCACGGCCTACATCTTTGGCAAAGGAGAGTCATCATGTCGATCAGACCCGTTCTTGAAACGCGCCGGGCCCAATCCACGATGGAAGGCGCCGGCGTGCACCTGCACCGCGCCTTCGGGTTCCGGGATCCCAGCGAGCTTGACCCGTTCCTGCTGATGGATCATTTCCGCAACGATGATCCGGGCAAGTATCAGGCGGGATTTCCCTGGCACCCGCATCGCGGCATCGAAACCATCACCTACGTGCTCTCGGGCGCCGTGGAACATCAGGACAGCCTGGGCAACACCGGCAATCTGGGCGCGGGCGACGTACAGTGGATGACCGCCGGATCGGGGATCATGCATCAGGAAATGCCCTCCCCGGATGCCCAGGGCGTCAACCACGGGTTTCAGCTCTGGGCCAACCTGCCGCGCGACCTGAAGATGACCGATCCGCGCTATCAGGATGTCGCGGCCCGCGAAATTCCCGAGATCGTCGAGGATGACGGCACCCGCGTTCGTGTGATCATCGGCAGCTTCTGGGGCCGCACCGGCCCGGTGGACGGGATCGCCGCCGATCCGATGTTCCTGGATGTCACCGTGCCTGCCGGGGTAAAGAAAACCTTCCCGATCGACACCCGCCGCCGCGCATTCGCCTATGTGTTCGAGGGGGCCGGCGCCTTTGCCGATGCCTCCCGCCCCACCGGCATCCTGCTGGAAAAAGACGTGGCCGGAGAAGAGGTCAATATCCGCGACATGTCCGGCGACCGTACCCTGATCCGCTTTGGCAATGGCGACGAAGTCACCGTGCAGGCAGGTGAACAGGGCGTGCGTTTCCTGCTGGTCTCGGGCCAGCCGATCCAGGAACCGGTGGCATGGCACGGGCCGATCGTGATGAACACCCAGGAGGAACTGCGCCAGGCCTTTGCCGATCTCAGAAACGGCACCTTCATCAAACCGGCGCATTAGCAACGCTGCGTCGGCGCGTGGCCCGGTTCCGGCCGCGCGCCGCCCTCAGCCCAGGAACCGCGCCGCCACCGCGCCCGCCATATGGCTGATCCGCCCGGCACAGATCGTGGCCCCGATCCGCCCCGTGACCGGGTCCATCACAACCAGATCGGCGCGTCGGCCCTCCGCCAGCACGCCACGATCCGCCAGCCCCAGCAGGGCGGCGGGCCGCGACGAGATCAGCGCCCAGCCGTCCTCAAGCGACACCACGCCGTCCGCCACCAGCCGCAATACCGCCAGCCGCGGCGCCGGATAGTGATAATCCGATGCCAGCGCATCACACAGCCCTTCACCGATCAGATCCCGCGCCGCCACCTTGCCCGAATGCGATCCGCCCCGCACCACGTTGGGCGCGCCCAGAATCACCGCATCCCCCCCCTGCCGCGCCGCCAGCGCCGCCGCGCGGGTCTCAGGAAACTCCGAAATCGCCGCGCCGCGCGCGCGCCAGTCCCGCCGCGTGCCCGCATCCGGGTCGTCATGGCTGCCCAGCCGCACGCCGCGCGCCGCCAAACGCGCCGCCAGCGCGCCAACCGCCCCGGGCACCGCATCGCGGCCCGCGTGCAACGCCTGCAACATCGCCAGATGGGTCTCGGGGCTGCGCCCACTCTTGAGCGCCTGCCCCGTCAGGCGCGGCGGCCGCCTGCCCTTTGCCAGCGCGTCATGCGGCAGGTGATCGTTGAACACCACATAGTCCACACCATACGCCGCCACGGCCTCTTCGAACGCCGCGTAATCCTCCAGCAAATGGGTCTCGAACCGCAACTGCACCCGGCAATCGGTCAACATCGGCTCCTGTGCCAGCGCCTCCAGGACGCGGCGGGCGAAATCCGGCCCCCGCATCCCGCCTTCCCAACTCCAGAACTGCGCCAGCACGGCGGTGGTGATGCCGTTCGCCGCCAGCTCGGCATCCGTCGACCCCAGCCCCGGCGCCAGGCTGGTCATCACCCCCCGGCGCGGCGCAAGGTGACGCTCGAACCCGTCGCCGTGAATGTCCACGATGCCGGGCAGAATGCGATACCCGCTCAGATCCACCCGCCGCCCCGCCCGGTCCGGCGCGGCGATCCACCCATCGCGCAGACAGATCGCACCCTTGTTCAGCCCGTCGGGGCCCAGCACCTCGGCGCCGACCAGGTCCAGATCAGCCAGGGGGCTCGTCGTCACAGGGTTCGCCATCACAACCGCCTTTCCGCCACAGCTCGATCTCTTCCAGCGTCGCCTCGGCGTCGCCCCATTTCATGTCGTGATCAAAGGCGCCATTCTCCAGGAACAGCCGCACCTGGGCAATCACCATCGGATTGTTCATCATGAACGTATGCGTTACCGGCAACACCAGATGATCCGCCATCCCCGCCACCCGCGTACTGGCAACCGAAACCTTGCCATCGTCCGGTCCCTCGATCAGCGCCGAATAGAACGGGTTCAGCGACCGGTCCCCGGCAATCACCCCCAGCTCGAAATTCACCGGCGGCAGCTCTGTCGGCAGCCCGTGCGTGCCAAGCTGCGCGCCCGCCGGCCCGTTGATCCAGTCAAACGGCTCCAGCTGGCCCAGCACATCCACCAGTTCCGATCCCTGGTTGGGCGGCGCCAGCATCACCACCCGGCCCAGATTGGGCGGGCGGTTGTCCAGCAGCCACAGCCGCAACAGAATCCCACCCATCGAATGGGTCACGAAATTCAGCTTGCGCCCCTCGCATTTCGCAACCGCGCGCGGCAAGGTCTCCTGCGCAAGGGTCTCGATTTCCTTGCGGGTCGACGGATAGCCCGGGCGCACCACCTCATAGCCATAGCGTTCCAGCGCGGCTTCCATCAGCACAAAAGAGTTTTCCGTGCGCGCCAGCCCATGCAGCAACACGACACAATCCGCCCGCGCCGCCCCGGGCAGCCCGACATTCAGCCCCAGCAAAAGAACAATGAACCGCAACATATCCTTGAGATAGGCAATTCGGTCCGCCTACAAAAGCCAAAACGCAACGGAACCCGCACATGTCCCCGCCCCGTCTTGCCGCCCGCGCCCTGATCCTGCACGACAATCGCCTGCTGATGGTCAACGCCTACCCCAAGGGCCGGGGCAACCTGTGGTGCGCGCCCGGCGGCGGGGTCGAACGCGGCGCGTCCCTGCCCGACAACCTGAAACGCGAAATTCACGAGGAAACCGGCCTGACCATCGCCGTGGGTGCGCCCTGCCTGATCAATGAATTTCACGATCCCGACGGCACGTTTCACCAGGTCGACATCTACTTTCGGTGCAGCGTCACGGCGGGCGTTCTGTCCGATGCCTGGCGCGACCCGGAAAACATCGTCACCCGGCGGCGTTTCGTCAGCCGCGCCGAACTTGCCCAACTGCCCCACAAACCCGACAGCCTGGCCCGCGCCGCCTGGTCAAACGCGCTGCTCTACGATCCCCTGGAAGCGATCGTCAAAGCCTGACGCACGCCGCGCGCCCGGCTCAGCGCCGCATCGACACCAACACACCGCCCAGCACCAGCGCCGCCGCCGCCACAAACCGCCATGTCACCGGTTCACCCAGAACCACCATGCCGCCGCCCAGCGCGAGCACCGGCACGCTCAGCTGCGCCACCGCCGCCCGGCCCGCGCCCAGCGCGGGGATCAGCGCGTACCACAGCGCATAGCCCAATCCCGAGGTCAGTGCCCCGGACACGATCGCCAGCGTCACTCCCGCCCCGCTGATTGCGCCAGCACCAAACACCCACGCGCCCGCCACCGCCACCGGAGCCGCCAGCAGGAAATTCATCGCCGTGGCCTGCGTGGCGTCGCGCTCGCGCTGGCCCTGCAATGAATACACGCCCCACCCGATCCCCGCCGCCACCATCAGCGCACCATGCCCGATCGGCACGCTTACCGCGCCCCCCGGCCATAACAGCCACACCAGCCCGGTCAGCCCAAGCCCCGCGCCCAGCCATCGCGCACCCGGCACCGGCTCGCGCCGCGCCAGCGCGCCGGCAAACATCGTTACCTGCACCACGCCAAACAGGATCAGCGCGCCAAGCCCGGCATCCAGCGACAGATAGGCCAGCGAAAAGCCGAATATATAGACGAGCAGCGCGCCAACCCCCACAATCCGCCCACGGCCAGCGGGCGCGAAACCACGCCCCTGCACCGCCACCAGCCCCGCCAGCATCACCGCGCCCGCCGCCAGCCGCACCGCGCCGAATGTCACCGGATCCATGTCCGTCCCGCCCACTGCGGCGCGGTTGAGCACCGAATTGGCGGCAAAGGCGGTCATCGTGAGGGCGGTGAGCAGGAACAGGCGCATGACCCCAAGTGGCACGCGGGATGCCCAAGGGCAAGGGAGCCTGCACTCAGTTCGCCACAACGTCGTGCCCCCGTCTATCGCCGGGGTTTCTTGTCCTTCATGACAGCGCGCACCATCTTGCCAAAGCTCTTGTCGGCAGATCGCCGCTCGGCCAGCGAGGCCGAATTGAACCGGTCCTCCGCCACCAGCTTGCGCCACCGCGCCAAACGCGCCCGATCCAACGCGCCCTGCGCGATCGCCTCTGTCACCGCGCAACCCGGCTCGCTGTCATGCGCACAGTCGCGAAACCGGCATGCCGCCGCCAGCCCGGTCACATCCGCGAACAGATCGGCAATGCCGTCACCGGCATCCGTCATCTGCAACTCCCGCATCCCCGGCGTGTCCAATACCGCCACCCCGTCGGGCGTGAAATGCAGCTGCCGCGCGGTGGTTGTATGGCGCCCTTTTGCATCGTCCTCGCGAATACCGGCCGTCGCCACCCGCCCCTCCTGGAACACCGCGTTCACCAGTGTCGACTTGCCCACCCCCGAACTGCCCATGAACGCCACTGTCTGACCCGGCCTGCACCAATCGGCCAGCTTGTCCACCGGCTCGTCGCTCAGCGCGTTCAGCGCCACAACGACCACCCGGTCCGACACCGCCATCGCCGCGTGCACATAGCTCTGCGGATCCTCGCACAGATCGGCCTTGGTCAACAGGATCACCGGCGTTACCCCGGCCTCCATCGCCAATGCCACATAGCGCTCCAGGCGCGCGATATTGAAATCCGCGTTGCACGAGGTCACGGCGAATACCGTATCCACATTTGCCGCGATCAGCTGCACCCGGCGATCATGGCCCGGCGCACGGCGCCTGAACAGGCTCTTGCGCGCCAGCAATTCGCTCCTGCCCGGGGCTTCCCCGTCATACAGGAACCAATCCCCCACGGTCGCCTCCGGCCCGGCCGGGATCATGCCCTCGATCCCTTCGCCCAGCACGCGCAACCCGTTGCGATGCACCTCGCTCACCCGTACCGGCGGCGTGCGCTGCCTCGTTTCAGGGTCCGTCTGTTGGGCAAAAAACGGCTGCCACCCCAACCGGGCCAAACCGGAGATCCCGGTCTTTTCCCCGGAGGATCGAGGGGGCTGCGTGCTATCCGAGAAAAACTGGGAAAAATCCCGTGTCATGGCGTCTTACCTTCTTGGCGCGGCGTCAGGCGCCGACTGGACAATATCGTTGAACAACAGGCACCCCAATCAACCCCGCCCCCTGGCAGGACGGCTTGCAGTTCGGGTTTGCCTTGGAAGGACGCTGTGCCTTCCCACCTCAACGGGCCATGAAATCTCCTTTGGTTCGCGCTCAAACTATACGCGCCCGGTGCCGTATTCAATCCGCACAGCCACGAAAAAAGGGGCCGCCCGTGGGCGACCCCTCTCTCTGTCTTGCCAAGGCAAGGTTTCGCGACTGCGAAAACCTTACATCATGCCGCCCATGCCGCCCATGTCGGGCATGCCGCCGCCAGCGGCCGAGCCTTCCTTGGCGGGCTTGTCGGCCACCATGGCTTCGGTGGTGATCAGCAGACCGGCGATCGAGGCCGCGTCTTCCAGAGCGGTACGCACCACTTTGGCCGGGTCGATCACGCCGAATTTGAACATGTCGCCATATTCTTCGGTCTGGGCGTTGAAGCCAAAGGTCACGTCGTCGCTTTCGCGCACCTTGCCGGCAACAACCGCACCGTCAACGCCCGCGTTCTCGGCAATCTGGCGCAGCGGCGCTTCGATGGCCTTGCGCACGATCACGATACCGGCAGTCTGGTCCGAGTTCGCGCCTTCCAGATCGGCCAGAGCCTTGCCAGCCTGAACCAGAGCGACACCGCCCCCGACAACAACGCCTTCCTGAACGGCGGCGCGGGTTGCGTTCAGGGCATCGTCCACACGGTCCTTACGCTCTTTCACTTCCACTTCGGTCATGCCACCGACGCGGATCACGGCAACACCACCGGCCAGCTTGGCCACGCGCTCTTGCAGCTTCTCACGGTCGTAATCCGACGAGGTTTCTTCGATCTGGGTGCGGATCTGGGCCACGCGGGCTTCGATTTCCGCCTTCTCGCCAGCTCCGTCGACGATGGTGGTCTCGTCCTTGGTGATCTGGATTTTCTTGGCGGTGCCAAGCATGTCCATGGTCACGTTCTCAAGCTTCATCCCCAGGTCTTCCGAAATCACCTGGCCGCCGGTCAGGATCGCGATATCCTGAAGCATTGCCTTGCGGCGATCGCCAAAGCCCGGTGCCTTGACGGCAGCGATTTTCAGGCCACCGCGCAGCTTGTTGACCACGAGGGTCGCCAGCGCTTCGCCTTCCACGTCCTCGGCGATGATCAGCAGCGGCTTTTGCGACTGGATCACCGATTCCAGCAGCGGAACCATCGGCTGAAGCGACGAGAGCTTCTTCTCGTGCAGCAGGATCATGCAGTCATCAAGCTCTGCGATCATCTTGTCGGCGTTGGTCACGAAATACGGCGACAGGTAGCCGCGGTCGAACTGCATCCCTTCGACAACATCGGTCTCGGTTTCCAGACCCTTGTTTTCCTCGACGGTGATGACACCCTCGTTGCCAACCTTCTGCATCGCATCCGCGATCTGACGGCCGATTTCGGCTTCGCCGTTGGCCGAGATGGTGCCAACCTGCGCCACTTCGGCGCTGTCGGTCACGTCGCGGGCAGCGGCCTTGATGCCTTCGACAACCTTTGCGGTGGCCAGATCGATACCGCGCTTCAGGTCCATCGGGTTCAGACCGGCAGCAACCTGCTTGAGGCCTTCCTTCACGATGGCTTGCGCCAGAACGGTGGCGGTGGTGGTGCCGTCGCCGGCCTCGTCATTGGTGCGGCTGGCGACTTCTTTCACCATCTGCGCGCCCATGTTCTCGAACTTGTCTTCCAGTTCGATTTCCTTGGCAACCGACACACCGTCCTTGGTGATGCGCGGCGCGCCGAACGACTTGTCCAGAACCACGTTGCGGCCCTTGGGGCCGAGGGTCACTTTGACCGCGTCGGCGAGAATGTTGACGCCCCTGAGCATCTTATTGCGGGCATCGGTGTCAAACTTGACGTCTTTTGCAGACATGTGCTTGCTCCTGAAATTTCGTGTTACGTGTCAGCGACGATCAGGCAATGATGCCCATGATGTCGGATTCTTTCATGATCAGCAGCTCTTCACCGTCCAGGGTGATTTCGGTGCCCGACCATTTGCCAAACAGGATCTTGTCGCCTGCCTTGACATCCAGAGCGATACGGTCGCCATCATCGTCACGCAGGCCGGCGCCCACGGCAACGATTTCGCCCTCGGCGGGTTTTTCCTTGGCGCTATCGGGGATGATCAGGCCGCCCTTGGTTTTCTCGTCGCTTTCGACGCGACGAACCAACACACGGTCATGCAGAGGTGTAAATGCCATTGTCTAGGTTTCCCTAACTAGTTGTCTCCCTGACTCCTCAGCGGAGTCGTTAGCACTCCTCGAAAGCGAGTGATAACGGGGCATAGCTAGGCAGGTCGCCCCCCCAAGTCAACATCGCCAACGCAAAATTCTCTCAAAACTTTCGCCGCATCGCAGCATGTTTGAAAAACACCGGTCGCGGCCGGTTTCCGGCGATTTACAATCCGCTGCGCGTCGCTACTCTGGCTCAACCCGGACCGGAAAGGGAACGTCATGCAGATCACCGCCAACGGCATCACGCTGGAAGCCGAGGAATACGGCCCCGCCGACGGCATTCCGCTGATTCTGATTCGCGGCCTGGGCTCACAGCTCATCCACTGGCCAGCCGAGCTTTACCAGGGGCTGGCCGCGAAGGGGTATCGCACGATCATCTTCGACAATCGCGATGTGGGCCTGTCCGCGCGCTGCCCCGCCGATCACGCGCCGGGCGATGCCCAAGCGATCCTCGCGCTCGCTGCCTCCGGCGCCCCGGTTCCGGCGGCCTACACGCTGGCCGACATGGCCAACGATGTCGTCGGGCTCATGGATGCACTGAACATCGCCACGGCGCATATCTTCGGCATCTCCATGGGCGGGGGCATCGCCCAGACCCTGTGCATCAACCACCCCGACCGGCTGCGCACCGCAACCATCGTGATGTCGGCGGCCCGCCCGCTCACCTCTGGCGAGTCCGGGCACGATGTCCTTGCCCGCCTGCTTTCATACCCGATGGAACGGGACGCCTATATCGAAAGCTGGGTGCAGGAGCACGCCAATCACGGCAGCCCCGGCTTTCCCATGCCCGAGGCCGATATCCGCGCCGAGGCCGAACGCGCCTGGGCGCGCGGCGTCGATGCCGAGGGGATCAACCGGCAGGTGCTCGCGGTCCTGTCCGCCGCCGACCGGCGCGCCGATCTCACCCGTGTCACCCTACCCTGCCAGGTCATCCATGGCGTCGACGACGCGCTGATCCCGGTGGAACTGGGCGCCGAAATCGCCCAGCTGATCCCCGGATGCGACTATCACGCCATCAAGGGCATGGGCCACATCATCACCCCGTCCCTGGCGCCGTCCATTGTGGAAATGGTGGATGATTTCATCACCCGACGAGGCGACAAGACCACCTGACACCGGCGCCCGGCCGCGAACAAGGCCCGCCCGGGCCGGCGAGCGCGCGCCTTACCCCTCCGCCAGCGCCGCCACCCCGGCATCGCTCAGCATGTAAATGCCGGTCTCCACCTTCTCGAACCAGCCGTAATGGTTTGCCCGCATCATCGCCGTCGCCCCCGCGACCCCGGTCTCACGCGCCACCACCGCGCCCTTGCTGGCGCCGTTCTCCATCAGGTAGGCCGCGCAGCGCAGCGCGTCCTGACGGTACACCGTCACCCGCTCGCCCCGCATTCCGCCCGTGTTGGGATCGCCCTCCAGCCGCGCGAACGCGCTCAGCAGCCGCCCCCTGCGTGCCGTCGACCGGCGCGGCTGAAACGGGCCGGGATCGGCATGAACCTCCACCGCGCCATCCGCCGGGCGCACCGTAACCACCCCCAGCCCCAACCGGCGGCACAGCCCCAGATTGCCCCTGAACGCCTTCCAGCCCGCGCGCCCTTTCCAGCGTGGCACCGCGACATACACCGCCTCCGTCACCGCCTGGCGTGCCACCGCCTGCTGCAACAGCGTCAATGAAAACCCCAGCTTCAGTTCCACGATCACCGGGTCTTCGCCCGCCCGGCAGGCCACCACATCCGCCGCGCCCACCTCGGCCTTCACCTCAAAGCCACGCGCCTCCAGCCAGCCCTTGACGGGCCCATACAGATCGGTTTCGCGCAACTGGCTCATGGCCCCCCTTCTACCCGCCCGCGCGTCGCGCGCCAACCATGCCCCGTGCCCAGAGGTCGCATCCCGCGCGCGGGGCGTGACAAACCCCGATCCCCCTTCTATAAGGCGCGCAAATTCACCCCATTTCCTCATTTTCAGAAGGTTGCGTGACATGACCACCCTCGTTTTCGGCCACAAATCCCCCGATACCGATTCCACCGGCTCGCCGCTGATCTGGGCCTGGTACCTGAAGGATGTCAAAGGCGTCGATGCCAAACCGGTCCTGCTGGGCCAGCCCAACACCGAGGCCGCCTTCATGCTGCAACGCTGGGGCTTTGACATGCTCGACATCATCGCCGATGTCGAAGACGGCCAGCCCTGCGTCGTGGTCGACACCAACAACCCCGCGGAACTGCCCGCCAATATCAACGACGCTGACGTGCAGGCGATCATCGACCACCACAAACTGGTCGGCGGCCTGGAAACCAGGGGCCCGATCGACATCACCATCCGCCCGCTGGCCTGCACCGCCACCATCATGTATGACCTGATGGGCGACGACGCCGCCAGAATGCCCGACAACATCAAGGGCGCGGCCCTGACCTGCATCCTCAGCGACACGCTGGAATTCCGCTCGCCCACCACCACCGACCGCGACCGCGAAGTGGTGGCCGCGCTGGCCGCCGATCTGGGCGTCAACGTCACCGAATACGCCGCCGAAATGTTCGCCGCCAAATCCGACGTGTCGGAATTCTCGGACGCCGAACTGATCCGCATGGACTCCAAGGAATACGAGGTCGACGGCACCAGGTTCCGCGTGTCGGTCCTGGAAACCACCGCCCCCGAGATCCCGCTGAACCGCAAGGCCAGCCTGATCGAAACCTTCAAGACCGTCGCCGCCGAAGACGGCGTGGACGAGGTGCTGCTGTTCGTTGTCGACATCCTCAGGGAAGAAGCCACGCTTCTGGTCCCCAACGATCTGGTCAAGGGCGTGGCCGAGAAAAGCTTTGGCGCCACCGTCACCGGAAACAGCGTGGTCCTGCCCGGCATCATGAGCCGCAAAAAGCAGATCATCCCGAATCTCAAGGTCTGACCGGCCCGCATCTCCACAGCGAAAAGGCGCCCCACCGGGCGCCTTTTTTCATCCCCCGCCAAATCCGGCCCGTTACGTCCGCTCCGGCGCCTCCCGAACCGGCGCCTTTCCCCCTTTCCACCCCACCCTTGACAAGTTCCCGCCGCCAATCCCCTCTAGCCTGACCCGCGAACAACAGCAGGCCCCGAACGCATGAGCTTTGCCGATCTCTTCAACTGGTTCGACCAGGTCTATATCGTCAACCTGCCCCACCGCGACGACCGGCGGGCGGAAACAATCGCGGAATTTGCCCGCGTCGGGATGACGATCCCGAATGACAGGATCCGGTTCTTCAAGGCCTCCCGCCCCACCGAGAAGGGCGAATTTCCCTCGGTCGGGTCGCTGGGCAATTTCCTGTCCCAGACCCGCATCCTGGCCGATGCCCGCGACCGGGGCCTCACGCGGGTGCTGATCTGCGAGGACGACCTGCACCTCAATGACGACCTGCCGCCAAACACCGTGGCCGACGTGCTGCGAGACCTGCGCGAAACCGACTGGTCCATCGCCGCGCTGGGCTATCTCGAACCCTATGATCCTCCCGCCGGCCATTCCGGCTTGTCCGACTGGCACGCCGGCACGCGCGGCACCCAGTTCTGGGCCATTCAGGGCGCCGAGACCATCGCCGGGTTTCACGACTATCTTGAAGCGGTGCGCGCACGCCCTTCGGGCCACCCCAAGGGCGGATCGATGTTCTTTGACGGGGCCTTCAACATGGTGCGCACGCAGGTGCCCGGCATCACTTTCCGCATCGCCACGCCCTGCCTTGCGGGTCAGCGCGCCTCGCGCACCGACATTCACGCCCTGCGAGTCTATGACCGGATCGAACCGCTGCGCAGCATCGCCGCGGCCCTGCGTCGCCTGCGCAACCGGGCCGGGCGCGGCGGATAACCGGCACCAACGTAATACCGACGTGATGCCGACGCGCGCCAAAGCCCCTTTTCACTGGCACTCGGGCAACGGCTTTGCGATAGACAGGGCCAACGCGCCACCCAGCACAGGACAGCCCATGACCCGGATCATCACCGCCCTTTCCGAAATCTCCGGCCGCTACGATGCGCTGTTCGTCGATTTGTGGGGCTGCGTTCATAACGGCATCACCGCCTATCCCGCGGCAGTGGCCGCCCTCGCGCAATACCGCGCCGCTGGCGGCATTGTCGTGCTCGTGACCAACTCGCCCAAACCCCGCGCCGGGGTGGCCATCCAACTGGCGGAATTCGGCGTCCCGCCAGAGGCTTACGACACGATTGCCACCTCCGGCGACAGCGCCCGCTCGGCCATGTTCCGCGGTGCCGTGGGCAACAAGGTACTGTTCATGGGCGACTGGGATCGCGACGCCGGGTTCTTTGAACCGCTCGCCGTGGTCGACAGCCCCGCCGAGATCGGGATCGTCCCGCTGGAAGAGGCCGAAGGCATCGTCTGCTGCGGCCCCAACGATCCCTATGCCGATCCCGCCGAAAACCGCCCCGCCTTTCTCTATGCCAAACAGAAGGGGCTGAAACTGCTCTGCGCCAATCCCGATATCGTCGTGGATCGCGGCGAGACTCGCGAATGGTGCGCCGGCGCTTTGGCCCGGCTCTATACCGAAATGGGCGGCGAAAGCCTCTATTTCGGCAAGCCCCACCCGCCAATCTACGATCTCGCCCGCCGCCGCCTTTCGGCGCTGGGCCATGACGTGCCCGACAGCGCCATCCTTGCCGTTGGCGACGGCGCCCATACCGACATCGCCGGAGCGATGGGCGAAAACATCGATTCGCTGTTCATCTCGGGCGGGCTGGCCGCGCAGGAGACCAAAACGACGCACCAGCCCGACCCGGAGGCGCTAAAAGCCTATCTGGCAAAGGAAAACAGCGCCCCAAACTATACAATAGGTCAGCTTCGCTGACCCGATTAGGGGTTGATTTTCTGCGCTTGCAAAGTAATAAAGTTGCCCAACGGCGGGCCGCTTGGTCTGTTTATTACCCACACGCCAAGGGCCGGAGGATCGAATGTTGGACAATCTGCCGCGCGGAACCATCTGCATCGAAGATATCGAGATGGGCATGTCGCGCTATCTGCGCAAGGTCGTGACCGATCAGGATATCGAGATGTTCGCGCAGGTCTCGACCGACCGCAACCCGGTGCATCTGGATGACGACTACGCCAACGACACGATCTTCGAGGGACGCATCGCCCACGGGATGCTCACCGCGGGCCTGATCTCGGCGGTGATCGGTGAACAACTGCCCGGCCACGGCACCGTCTACATGGGCCAGACCCTGAAATTCCTCGCCCCCGTGCGCCCCGGCGACACCGTCCATGCCGAGGTCAAGGTGATCGACATCGACTTTGCCAAACGCCGGGTGCGGCTGGATTGCCACTGTGCCGTGGACGGCAAGAAGGTGCTGATCGGCGAGGCCACGGTCCTGGCCCCGTCGCGCAAATTCGACTGACACTTCCCCCACTTGCATGGCCGCGAACAAACCGCTAGGCCAAGCCCATGCGGATCATTCGGGACTACCAGTTCGTCAATGAAACAGATCGCGGCGCCAGCGCCGCGATCGGCAATTTCGACGGTGTGCATCTGGGCCACCAGTCGGTGATCGACATGGCCCGCGGCGCCGCGCCCGACGCACCGCTGGGCATTGTCACATTCGAACCGCACCCGCGGGAATTCTTTGCCCCCGACACCGCGCCCTTTCGTCTGACCAATGCCGACACCCGCGCCCACCGGCTGGAAAAACTTGGGGTTCAGCGGCTTTATGAACTGCCCTTCAACGCCACGCTTTCGGGCCTCACCCCGCGCCAGTTCGCGCAGGACGTGCTGGCCGACGGGCTGGGGCTGCGCCACGTTGTCGTGGGGGCGGATTTCTGTTTCGGCAAGGCGCGCGCCGGTACCGCGCGGGATCTTCAGGGATTCGGCGCTGAAATGGGCTTTGGCGTTACCGTCGCGCCGCTGCTGCAAACCGATGATGCCCAGGTCTCCTCGACCTCGATCCGCAACGCTCTCAGCGACGGCCGCCCGCGCGACGCCGCCGCCATGCTGGGCCATTGGCACCGGATCGACGGCCCGGTGATCGGTGGAGACCAGCGCGGGCGCGGCCTGGGATTTCCCACCGCCAACATGTCACTGGATGGGCTGCACCCGCCGAAATTCGGCGTCTACGCCGTGCTGATCGACGTGCTCGAAGGCCCCCACAAAGGCAGCTATCACGGCGCGGCCTCGGTCGGCGTGCGCCCGATGTTCGGCGTTAACAAACCCAATATCGAAACCTTCATCTTCGATTTCTCCGGCGACCTTTACGGCACCAACCTGTCCATTGCGCTGGTCGAATTTCTGCGCCCCGAAGAAAAATACGACAGTGTCGAGGCGCTGGTTGCACAGATCGACAGGGACTGCGCCCGCTGCCGCGAGATCCTGGCCGCGCCATGAGCCGCGATCCGATTGTCCGTGATGGGCTGCCCCCCCGCTTCTGGGAACGCAAGCCGCTGAAAAAGCTCTCGAAACAAGAGTGGGAGGCGCTGTGCGACGGCTGCGGAAAATGCTGCCTGAACAAACTGGAAGACGCCGATACAGGCCATGTCGCCCTGACCCGCGTGGCCTGTCGCCTGCTGGATGACGAAACCTGCCGCTGCACGCAATACGACATCCGCCACCAGTTCGTGCCCGAATGTATCGTGCTCAGCCCCAGAAACCTGGACACCCACGCCTACTGGATGCCGCGGACCTGCGCCTATCGCCTGTTGTGGGAGGGCAAGCCGCTGTTTGACTGGCACCCGCTGATTTCGGGCGATCCGGGATCGGTGCACCGGGCTGGTGTCTCGGTCTACCGGATGACAGTATCCGAGTTCGAAACCCCCGAGGACGAGTGGGAAGACCATATCATCGAGGAGCCCGTCTGATGTTTTTTGCCTCCGACAATTCCGGCCCGGCCCTGCCCCAGGTGATGGCCGCGCTGGCCGATGCCAATACCGGCTATGCCATGAGTTATGGTACCGATCCGATCATGACAGAGGTCCGTGCGCGCATCCGCGACATCTTCGAGGCCCCCGAGGCCGCCGTCTATCTCGTGGCCACGGGCACGGCCGCCAATTCGCTGGCGCTGGCAACCCTGTGCCAGCCCTGGCAAACCGTGTTCTGCGCCCCCGTCGCCCATATCCACGAAGACGAGTGCAACGCGCCCGAATTCTTCTCGGGCGGCGCCAAGTTGACCCTTGTGGGGGATAGCGACAAGATGACCCCAACCGCCCTGCGCGCCGCCATCGAGACCGAGGAAACCCGTGGCGTGCACGGCCCCCAGCGCGGCCCGGTGTCGATCACCCAGGTGACCGAACGCGGCACGCTCTATTCGCTGGACGAACTGAACGCGCTGTGTGCCGTGGCCGAAACCCACGATCTGCCGGTGCATCTGGACGGCGCCCGCTTTGCCAACGCGCTTGTGGCGCTGGACTGTTCTCCGGCGGACATGACCTGGAAGGCCGGCATCCACGCGGTCAGCTTTGGCGGCACGAAGAATGGCTGCCTCGGGGTCGAGGCGGTGATCTTCTTTGATCCGAAACACGCCTGGGAGTTCGAACTGCGCCGCAAACGTGGCGCGCATCTGTTTTCCAAGCACCGCTACCTGTCGGCCCAGATGCAGGCCTATCTGCACGAAGACCTGTGGCGCGAATCCGCGCGCAAGGCCAATACCAATGCCGCGCGGCTCGTGGCCGGGCTGCGCCAGATCGCCGGTGTCAGCTTTGCGCATGAACCCCAGGCCAATATGGTGTTCGCCACCATGCCGCGCGCCATGCACAAGGGGCTGATTGCCGCCGGCGCGGTCTACCATATCTGGTCCGGAAGCCTGGAAGGCCGCGATCCGTCCGCCCCCGTGACGGCGCGGTTCGTATGCGACTGGTCACTCCCCGCCGAAGAGATCGACCGCTTTCTGGAAATCGCCCGCAACGCGGCCTGAACCGCCGATACCCGGCGCCGTGCGGCGGCGACATGCCCCGGCGATGGCCGGGCGATGATCCGGCGCGTTTACAGCGTGCCGGAAAGATGCCTGTCCAGATAATCCAGCCGATCCTGCCCCCAGAAACGCGCATCATCATCCGTCACGTAAAACGGCGATCCAAAGGCCCCCGCGGCCACGGCCTCTTCCAGGTTGCGCCCATAGGTCTCCGCCCCGGCCAGCAATCCGCTGTCGGCCAGCGACGGGTCAAACCCGGCCCCCGCCAGACACGCCCTGATCACGTCGTCCTGCGCGATGTCCCTTTCCTCGACCCAGCAGGCGCGCATCAGCGCCCGCGCCAGCGCGCCCACATCGCCGCCCCCGGCATTCTGCGCGGCAATCACCGCATAAGAGGACGGCGCCATGTTGGTCGGCCAATGGGCCGGGGCCAGGTTGAATTCCAGGTCCAGCATCCTGGCCTGCCGCACCAGATCCTGCGCCCGGTATTCCTGGCGCGACGGGTGGCGATCCCGGGGGGAGGTGCCGCCGGTGCGGGCAAACAGCGCCATGATGTCCAGCGGCTTGTAGGTGATCGCCGCCCCGTGTCGGGCCGCGATCTCCTCCAGCCGCCCGCCCGCCAGATAGGCATAAGGTGAAATTGTCGAAAAATAGTAGTCGATATGTGCCATTTGGGCCTCCCCGGTACGCGCGTCGCTTTGCGGGACCCTAGGCACATGCTAAGCGGTTGGCAACGTCACGAATCTGTCATCCGCGACACCTGGGGACCATCGCAATGCCAAATATCCAACAGCCGAAACTGATCACCGGCAATTCCAACAAACCGCTGGCCAACGCCATCGCGCGCCGCATGTCCATGTATCGCGGTCAGCAGGTCGGGCTGGTCGACGCCCGCGTCGAACGCTTCAACGATGCCGAGATCTTTGTCGAGGTTTACGAAAACGTGCGCGGCGAGGATATGTTCATCATCCAGTCCACCTCGCGCCCGGCAAATGACAACCTGATGGAACTGCTGATCATGTCCGATGCCCTGCGCCGCTCCTCGGCCAGCCGCATCACCGCCGTGATCCCCTATTTCGGCTATGCCCGCCAGGACCGCCGCACCAAGGCGCGCACGCCGATTACCGCCAAGCTGGTGGCCAACATGATGGTCGAGGCCGGGATCGAGCGGGTTCTCACGATGGATCTGCACGCCGCCCAGATTCAGGGGTTCTTCGACATCCCCGTGGACAACCTCTATGCCTCGCCGATCTTCGCGCTCGATATCCTGAGCCAGTTCAAGGACGATCTCAAGGATGTGCTGATCATCTCGCCCGACGTGGGCGGCGTGGCCCGCGCCCGCGAACTGGCCAAGCGCATCAATGCGCCGCTCGCCATCGTCGACAAACGCCGCGAAAAGCCCGGCGAAGTGGCCGAAATGACCGTGATCGGCAATGTCGAAGGCAAGAAATGCATCATCGTGGATGACATCTGCGATACCGCCGGAACCCTGTGCAAGGCAGCCGAGGTAATCATGGAACATGGCGCGACCGAGGTGCACGCCTATATCTCGCACGGCGTCCTGTCCGGCCCCGCCGTGGGCCGCATCACCAAGTCGGTGATGAAATCGCTGGTCATCACCGATTCCATCGAACCCACCCCAGCGGTACAGGACGCCGAGAACATCCGCATCGTGCCCACCGCGCCAATGTTTTCGCAGGCGATCATGAACATTGCCGCCGGTACCAGCGTGTCGTCGCTTTTCGATACCGAAACCCTGGAAACCGCCTACGAGGGCCAGTTCAAGGTCTGACCCCGGACGCCTCGCGTTCCGCCATGGCCACGCCTCCGGGCGTGGCTTTTGTCATTCGACATCCACCGCCCAATCATCGGCAAAGGCCAGCTCGCCTATGGCCAGCCAGTTCATGCGCACCCGCGCCACCCGGCTGTCACCCCAGGTGCGAAACACCAGCTGGAACCCCAGGTTCGTCACCTGTTCGGCCACCACCTCGGCCCGGATATTGGTTTCGCTGTCCATGTCCCACAATGACAACCCCACCTGCACCGTCGGCGGCATTCTGAACTTCTGGGAGAACTTGATCAGCCGGGCGCGGGCGCGCGGGCCGTCACCGGTCCACATCTCGCCATCATCCTCAAAGTCCGAGAACAGCGCCACATCGCCGCTATCCACACCAATAAAGTGATTACGTAGTTTTTTCATCGCCCTGCCAAATTAGGACACGCACTCACGCACACAAGCATAAATTGCATGGCGCAAACAAAAAGACCCCGCCGATACCGGCGAGGCCCCTGTCTGTCCGGCCATCGCCGGATCAGTCCATGCTATCCATCAGGTGAACCAGATCGGCGACGAATTTCTCGGCGGCGTCCTTGTCCTCTGCGGCGGCGTCCTGGGCCGTCTTGCGGGCGCTTGTCAGCACGTCCTCAAGATCGGCCTTGGTCACAACCGCCCCGATATGGGCGTGCTCTGCGATCACCGAGATCGACTCGGCCGAGATTTCCGCGAATCCGCGGGTCACGACAAAGGTCTTCTCGCCATCCGCCGACTGAGCCTTGACCACGCCGGGGCGCAGCGAGGTCAGCGTGGGCGCATGGCCCGGCATGGCGGTCATGTCGCCATCCGCACCGGGGATCTGCACGGCCGTCACCTGAAGCGAAGCAAGGCTCCGCTCCGGGCTGACCAGATCAAATTGCATCGTGTTAGCCATTACGGGCCTCCTTAGGCCGCTTCAGCAGCCATCTTTTCGGCTTTGGCGATCACTTCCTCGATGCCGCCAACCATGTAGAAGGCCGCTTCGGGCAGATGATCGTATTCGCCAGCCACAACGGCTTTGAACGACGCGATTGTATCTTCCAGCGGAACCTGAACGCCGTCCGAACCGGTGAACACCTTGGCCACGTCAAACGGCTGCGACAGGAAGCGCTCGATCTTACGGGCGCGGGCCACGGCCAGCTTGTCTTCTTCCGACAGTTCGTCCATGCCGAGGATGGCGATGATGTCCTGAAGCGACTTGTAACGCTGGAGGATCTGCTGAACGTCAGAAGCAACCTTGTAATGCTCCTCACCGATGATCAGCGGATCAAGCAGACGCGAAGTCGAGCCAAGCGGATCCACAGCAGGGTAGATACCCTTTTCCGAAATCGCGCGATCAAGAACGGTTGTCGCGTCTAGGTGCGCGAACGAAGTCGCCGGTGCAGGGTCGGTAAGGTCATCCGCGGGCACATAGACGGCCTGCACGGAGGTAATCGAACCCGATTTTGTCGATGTAATGCGTTCCTGCATCGCGCCCATGTCGGTTGCGAGTGTTGGCTGGTATCCAACGGCGGAAGGGATACGACCCAGCAAAGCCGAAACTTCGGAACCGGCCTGTGTAAAGCGGAAGATGTTATCCACAAAGAACAGAACGTCGGCACCGGTATCGTCACGGAACTGCTCCGCAAGTGTCAGACCCGACAGGGCGACACGCATACGCGCACCCGGAGGCTCGTTCATCTGGCCATAGACCAGTGCAATTTTGGAGTCTTCCAGGTTGTCGGGAACGATAACGCCGGATTCGATCATCTCGTGATACAGGTCGTTGCCTTCACGGGTCCGCTCACCAACACCGGCGAACACGGACACACCAGAGTGCACCTTCGCGATGTTGTTGATCAGTTCCATGATCAAAACGGTTTTGCCAACACCGGCGCCACCGAACAGACCAATTTTGCCACCCTTTGTGTAGGGCGCCAAAAGGTCGATCACCTTGATCCCTGTGGTCAGGATCTCCGTCGCCGTCGACTGCTCGGAAAACGCCGGGGCTTCGCCGTGGATCGGGCGCGATTCAGTCGTGGCGACCGGGCCTTTTTCATCAACGGGATCTCCGGTGACGTTCAGGATGCGGCCCAATGTGCCGTTTCCAACCGGAACCGAAATCGGAACACCGGTATCTTCCACGGTTTGTCCGCGCACCAGACCTTCGGTGGCGTCCATAGCGATGGTACGAACAGTGTTTTCGCCCAGGTGCTGGGCAACTTCCAGAACCAGTTTCTTGCCATTGTTTTCGGTGTTCAGCGCGTTCAGGATTTCCGGCAGGTCATCCTCGAACTGCACATCCACAACGGCGCCAATGACAGCAGTCACTTTGCCTTTTGCGTTTGCCATGTTTCGTCTCCGGTACTTAGAGCGCTTCCGCGCCCGAGATGATTTCAATAAGCTCGTTGGTGATCACAGCCTGACGCGAGCGGTTGAACTGAATGGTCAGCTTGTCGATCATTTCACCAGCATTGCGCGTCGCATTGTCCATAGCGGACATCCGCGACCCTTGCTCGGATGCGCCGTTTTCCAGCAACGCCGCAAAGATCTGTGTTGCCACGCCGCGCGGCAGAAGGTCAGCCAGAATGGCCTCTTCGCTGGGCTCGTAGTCATACAACATGCTCTCACCCGCATCCCCGGCCTCGTCAAACGACGCCGGGATGATCTGCTGTGCTGTCGGGATCTGGGTCACAACGTTGACGAACTTCGAATAGAAGATCGTGCACACATCGAACTCTTCGCCGTCGAAACGGGTCAGAAGATCACGGGCGATGTCCTGCGCGTTGTCATAGCCAACACGCTTCACATCAGACAGGTCGACATGACCCACAAGATGCTCGCCCAGTTCACGTTTGATGCTGTCACGGCCTTTCTTGCCAACGGTAAAGACTTTCACCGTCTTGCCCTGCGCCAACAGTTCCTGAGCCCGCGCACGGCCAAGTTTGGCAATGTTCGAGTTGAAACCACCACACAGGCCGCGTTCGGCCGTCATGATTACCAGCAGATGAACATTGTCCTTGCCCGTGCCGCTCAGCAACCTGGGCGCGGAATCCGATCCACCAACCGAAGCAGCCAGACCGGCCAGCACGGCATTGAACCGTTCTGTGTAGGGGCGTGACTGCTCCGCACTTTCCTGCGCGCGGCGAAGTTTCGCCGCGGCAACCATTTGCATGGCCTTAGTGATCTTCCGAGTGTTCTTCACACTCTCGATCCTGTTTTTCAGGTCCTTGAGATTTGGCATCTGTCAGGCCCCTTACGCGAAATCAGCGGCGTATTCGTCGAGTGCTGCTTTCACTTTATCGGCTGCGTCACCCTTGATCTTGGGATCTTCGTCGGTGATCCACTGAAGCAGGTCAGCGTGCTTGCCACGCAAGTGCTGCAACAGACCCTGCTCGAAACGACCCACGTCCGACACTTCGATCTTGTCGAGGTAGCCATTCACACCGGCAAAAATGACGCACACGATTTCCGAGTTGGTCAGCGGCGAATACTGCGCCTGCTTCATCAGTTCGGTCAGACGGGCGCCCCGGTTCAGCAGCTTCTGGGTGGCGGCGTCAAGGTCGGAACCGAACTGGGCAAAGGCCGCCATCTCGCGGTACTGGGCCAGCGACAGCTTCACCGGACCGGCAACCGACGACATCGCCGAAGTCTGCGCCGACGACCCAACGCGCGACACCGACAGACCGGTGTTCACGGCAGGGCGGATACCCTGGTAAAACAGTTCGGTTTCAAGGAAGATCTGGCCGTCGGTGATCGAAATCACGTTGGTCGGAATAAAGGCCGAAACGTCACCACCCTGGGTTTCGATGACGGGCAGCGCGGTCAGCGAGCCGGCGCCGAAATCCTCGTTCAGCTTGGCCGAACGCTCCAGCAGACGCGAGTGAAGATAGAAAACGTCACCCGGATAGGCTTCACGTCCGGGCGGGCGGCGCAGCAGCAGCGACATCTGACGATAGGACACGGCCTGTTTGGACAGGTCATCATAGATGATCAGCGCGTGGCGGCCATTGTCACGGAAATGCTCGGCCATTGCGGTTGCGGCGTAGGGCGCCAGGAACTGCATCGGCGCGGGGTCCGACGCGGTGGCGGCCACAACGATCGAATAGTCGATGGCGCCGGATTCTTCCAGTTTCTTGACCAGCTGGGCCACGGTCGAACGCTTCTGACCGATTGCGACATAAACGCAATACAGCTTCTTGCTCTCGTCGTCGCCGGCGGCGTCGTTATAGGATTTCTGGTTCAGGATCGCGTCCAGCGCCACGGCGGTCTTGCCGGTCTGACGGTCGCCAATGATAAGTTCCCGCTGGCCACGGCCAATCGGGATCATGGCGTCAACCGATTTCAGGCCGGTTGCCATCGGCTCGTGCACCGATTTACGCGGGATGATGCCCGGCGCCTTCACGTCGGCAACGCCGCGCTCGGTGGATGCGATCGGTCCCTTGCCGTCGATCGGGTTGCCCAGACCGTCGACAACGCGGCCCAGCAGGCCGTCACCGATCGGAACGTCCACGATCGAGTTGGTGCGCTTGACGGTGTCGCCTTCCTTGATGTCACGGTCCGACCCGAAGATCACGACACCCACGTTGTCGCTTTCCAGGTTCAGGGCCATGCCCATGATGCCACCGGGGAATTCCACCATCTCGCCGGCCTGGACATTGTCCAGCCCGTAGACGCGCGCGATACCGTCGCCGACGGAAAGCACACGGCCAACTTCGGCCACTTCGGCCTCCTGGCCAAAGTTCTTGATCTGGTCCTTAAGGATCGCAGAGATTTCGGCTGCTTGGATACCCATTATCCGACCTCTTTCATTGCATTCTGGAGGGACGCGAGCTTGGAGCGGATCGACGTATCGATCATCTTCGAGCCCACTTTAACGACGAGACCGCCAACGAGGGCATCGTCGACGGTCGCATTGATCTTGACGGTTTTGCCCACGCGCTCGGCCAGCGTCTTGGCCAGCTTGTCGCTCTGGGTCTTGGTCAGCGCCTTGGCGGTCACGACCTCGGCGGTCACTTCGCCCTTGTCTTCGGCAATCATGGCGCGCAGCTGGTCAATCAGCTGGGGCAGCACGAACAGGCGCCGCTTCCCGGCCATCAGGCCCAGGGCGTTCTTCAGCACCGGCTGAAGGCCCATCTTGTCGGCCACGCCAGCGATTGCCTTGCCCTGCTCCTCGCGGCTGATCAGCGGCGAGGTAATCAGGGTGCGCAGATCCGCGCTTTCGGCAATCGCGGCACTCAGGTCATCAAGCCCGCTTTCCAGTTTGGCAAGCGACTTGTTCTCTTGCGCGATCTCAAAGACCGCGGCGGCATAGCGCTTGGCAATGCCAGAGGAGATCGAAGCTGGTTCGGACACGTCCACCCTTCCGCTTTCTGGCCCCGCTGACGGCATACAATTGTATGCAGTACCGTGGGGCGTTACGTGGCCCTGTCTGAAACAGGGCAGTCAAATCCGAGGCGGGTGTAGCAGAGGCTTGCGCGGCGGGCAACATTGTTTGAGTTATTCCCGGCTCCGGCAAAACCCCTTGTTTTTAAGGCGTTGCCACGGGTGCGACCCTTTGCGCGCGACGGGGGGTCAAAAAAATGTCTCTCAGGGGCGCGTTTTTTGCGATTCCCGCATCAACTGGAGTGGCTGTGTTAGCGGAAACAGTTATCCGACGGCTATTTCACGTGTCTTGCCCCCGAAACCTCGCGGCGCATTCCAACAGGTGTCGGCGGCGTTCGATTTTGACCAGCTCAGCCCTTCTAACGCTTGGATCTCCTGGCACATCCAAGAACTCCCAAAACTCTTCTACTGAGCAAAACTTGAACCCATTGAGCAGAAACTTTTCCAGTAAGGGGGCGGTGAAGCGGTGCATCTGAAATGCCAGATCTTCGCTATCGTCCCGTCTGATTGCGTGACCATGCGAAATCAGGTTGCGCCGCGTGACGAGGTGATTGCCCAACAGTCGGAGTTCCCGTTCCTGCTCAAAAACGTTGGCGCCTCTTTGAATCCGCTTGAAGTAGGGTGTGTCCCTTCCACCTGAAATCGCCTCAAACAACCTCCAGCCCTCAAAAAACGACTGTTCGAGATTTGGCAGCGCAAATGCCGAATGATAACGAGACAATGCATCCAGCGACCGTCGGCGCCACTTTGACGATTTCGCCGCGTTCCAAAACACGTTGAAGTTCTTGCTTAGAATAGTCAGCTGCTCCACTGAGTGTGATCTGGGTTCCGGGCCTCCGACCCATTCGTCGTGCCAAAGGCCATCATGCGTTATTGATCCATCCAGATGATGAGTCGTCGAATGAGGAGCAATCAGAACCGAGCTGACTGGCAGCTTCCCCCTTTCTCGCGACGAAAACCTCCAGCCCTGCCCATAGTTCAGAACCAGATTTGCGGTTCCCAGCACCGCAGACAGCGCTGAGTAAGCTCGTTCATACGCGTCGGCCGAATTGATGCCAGACACCCTGACTAGAACCAAATCGCAGCTTTCGATCTCTTGGCGTTTCTCATCGTCAAAAAACGAATCGTAGTCTCGTCTTTGTTCTTTTCGAACGGATGCTATCTGCTTGTAAGTCGCAGTGTTCTTCGACGGGAAAAAGCTGATGTTTGCGCCGTCCAACTTCACCATCTTTGGAATAAATGTCGGCAGGTTCCACACTGGAAAGGCGACCCGAAAATCCTTCTGGTCGCAAAGCAGCGCGTTTCGTGCCTTCAGAACCTGCGCGCGAAAATCCTTGTGCGTGAAATCGGCAACCAAATCAGAGGAAAACAAAGCTCTCTGCAAGGCCTTATGTCGCACAATATCGGTTGGCGCATCAAACGCTGCAGCAGAGTCCAAGTAACTCTGCCAATAGTCGGCAAAACCGACGGAAAGCGAAACTTTTCCGTCACGGTCGAAGTTTCTGGCTGCCCTCAGTTTCTCAAGCGCAAACTCAATGTCGTCGTTGCCAAACTCTTTTCGCCAGAAAACCATCTTCGCTATTCACTTTCAGGTCACACCGGCTCCGCCGTCGGCTTGGGCGCCAGCGCTTTGAGCGGCTTTTTCACCGCCTCGCGCAGCCCCGGTCCGCTGGGGGCATGCACCCGCTTGCTGGCCTCCACGATCAACACGCCGCCTGCCAGAACCGGCGAAATCGTCTTGCCGAAACTCTCCAGCACCACGCCGGATTTGCGCCAGAACCGTTTGTGCGACGGCGGCTGGTACAGGGTCGCGCGGTGGCGCTCGGGCATGAACCCGTGGCGGCGCAACTGGGTCTCCAGTTGCCCCGCGGAATAGGGCCGCCCGTATCCGAACGGCGTCGCATCGCTGCGCGACCACAGCCCGGCGCGGTGTGGCACCACGAACAGTACCTTGCCCCCCGGCCCCAACACCCGATGCGCCTCGTTCAGCACATCCGACGGGCGCTCGCTGGTCTCCAGCCCGTGCATCAGCACCAGCTTGTCCACCCTCCCCGTGTCCAGCGGCCACCAGGTTTCCTCGCACAGAACCGAGACATTCTTCATACCCGCCGGCCAGGGCATCACCCCCTGCGGCGCGGGCATCAGCCCGATCACCCGGCGCGCATCGGCCAGGTAAGGGCGCAACAGCGGCACCGCAAAGCCGAACCCCGCAACGGTCTGGCCCGCCGCCTCGGGCCACAGCTCCAGCATTTCATCGCGCACGGCCTTCTGCGCCGCGCGCCCCAGCGTGCTGCGGTAGTAAAAGTTCCGTAAGTCCTGCACATCAAGATGCATTGCGCCCGGTCCCGTGATCGGCAAAGCTGGGATCAACATAACAACGAACAGGCGAATTTCCATGCCCCTTGAGATCGTCACCATCCCCTGCCTTGCCGACAATTACGCCTTCCTTGTCCACGACACCGCAAGCGGTGATACCGCGCTGCTCGACGCGCCCGAATCCGGCCCCATCCTGGGCGCGCTCCGGTCGCGCGGCTGGCGCCTGTCGCATGTTCTTTTGACCCACCATCACTGGGATCACGTCGATGGGCTGGCCGACATCCTCGCCGCCCACCCCGCCAGAGTGGTCGGCGCCGCGGCGGATGCCTCCCGCCTGCCTGCGCTCGATACCGCCGTCACCGAAGGCGATACCGTCGCGATCGGTGGCGAAGAGGCCCATGTGATCGATGTTTCCGGTCACACCGTCGGCCACATTGCGTTCTATTTCCCCGATACCGGCGCCGTGTTCACCGCCGACAGCCTGATGGCGCTGGGATGCGGCCGCCTGTTCGAAGGCACGCCCGACATGATGTTTGACAGCCTGTCCAAACTGGCGGCCCTGCCTGCTGATACCCTCGTCTGCTCGGGCCATGAATATACCGCCGCCAATGGCCGGTTTGCCCTGACCGTCGATCCCGACAATGCCGCGCTTCAGGCCCGCGTCGCCGCCGTTGCCACCGCCAATGCCACGGGCACCCCCACCGTGCCATCCACCCTGGCCGAGGAACTGGCCACCAATCCGTTCCTGCGCGGCCACGACCCGGCGGTGCAACGCGCCGTGGGCATGCAAGGGGCACAGCCGGTGGACGTGTTTGCCGAAATCCGCCGGCGCAAGGACAGTTTCTGAACCTTGCGGCGGCGAGGCACGGCAACTCGAAATTCCATGGACACCTGCGAATTCCGCCGGTTTCCCCCTCGAACCGCCCGCTTTTTGACGCGCGTTCACGTCAGATCACGATAAATGTGAGTGTCAAGTTGCAGAAAGTCCTTGAAGACCGGCACAGATCGACCAAACTTTAAGACTATGAGGCCAATGTTGTGGGTGGGGCTTTACCCCCCTGCCGCGACCCAGAACCGGAAGGAGCACGAGAGCAGTGCCTTCATTCTCGAACACGCTAGAACAAGCCATCCACGCCGCGCTGGCCCAGGCCAATCAGCGGCGCCACGAATTTGCAACGCTGGAACATCTCCTGCTCTCGCTTCTGGAAGAACCGGATGCGCTGCGGGTGCTCCAGGCCTGTGGCGTCAATATTGACGAATTGCGCGGCACGCTGATCGAATTCATCGATGACGACCTGTCCAATCTCGTCACCGATATCGAAGGCTCCGAGGCGGTGCCCACCGCCGCCTTCCAGCGCGTGATCCAGCGCGCCGCGATCCACGTGCAATCGTCGGGCCGCACCGAGGTGACGGGCGCCAATGTGCTGGTCGCGATCTTTGCCGAACGCGAATCCAACGCCGCCTATTTTCTCCAGGAACAGGACATGACCCGCTATGACGCGGTCAACTATATCGCGCATGGCGTCGCCAAGGATCCCGCCTTTGGCGAGGCGCGCCCCGTCACCGGTGCCCAGGACGAGCCGGAAGAACAGGCCGGCGCCCAGGTCGAGGGCGAGGCCAAGGAAAGCGCGCTGGCCAAATATTGCGTCGATCTCAACGCCAAGGCCACGCAGGGCGAGGTCGATCCGCTGATCGGGCGCGATCACGAGGTCGAGCGCTGCATCCAGGTGCTGTGCCGCCGCCGCAAGAACAACCCGCTCCTGGTGGGCGATCCCGGCGTCGGCAAGACCGCCATCGCCGAGGGGCTGGCGCGCAAGATCGTCAAGGGCGACACGCCCGAAGTGCTGGCCAACACCACCATCTTTTCGCTCGACATGGGCGCGCTTCTGGCCGGCACCCGCTATCGCGGCGATTTCGAGGAACGGCTCAAGGCCGTCGTGAACGAACTGGAAGAACACCCCGACGCAGTGCTGTTCATCGACGAGATCCATACCGTGATCGGAGCGGGGGCCACCTCGGGCGGCGCGATGGATGCCTCCAACCTGCTCAAACCGGCCCTGCAAGGCGGCAAGCTGCGCACCATGGGCTCCACCACCTACAAGGAGTTCCGCCAGCATTTCGAAAAGGACCGCGCCCTGTCGCGCCGGTTCCAGAAAATCGACGTGAACGAACCCACGGTCGAGGACACGATCAAGATCCTCAAGGGCCTCAAGGAGTATTTCGAGGCGCATCATTCCGTGAAATACACCGCCGACGCGATCAAGACGGCGGTCGAATTGTCGGCCCGCTATATCAATGACCGCAAACTGCCCGACAAGGCGATCGACGTGATCGACGAGGCCGGCGCCGCCCAGCATCTGGTTGTGGCCTCCAAGCGGCGCAAGACCATCGGCGTCAAGGAAATCGAGGGCGTCATCGCCAAGATCGCCCGCATCCCGCCAAAAAGCGTGTCCAAGGACGATGCCGAGGTGCTCAAGGATCTCGAAAAATCGCTCAAGCGCGTGGTGTTCGGGCAGGATGCCGCCATCGAGGCGCTGTCCTCTGCCATAAAACTGGCCCGCGCCGGGCTGCGCGAGCCGGAAAAACCCATCGGCAACTACCTCTTTGCGGGCCCCACCGGTGTCGGCAAGACCGAGGTCGCCAAACAGCTGGCCGATACGCTGGGTGTGGAGCTGCTGCGCTTTGACATGTCCGAATACATGGAGAAACACGCGGTCTCGCGCCTGATCGGCGCGCCGCCGGGTTATGTCGGCTTTGATCAGGGCGGTCTGCTCACCGATGGCGTGGATCAGCATCCCCATTGCGTGCTCTTGCTGGACGAGATCGAAAAGGCGCACCCGGATGTCTACAATATCCTGTTGCAGGTGATGGATCACGGCGAACTGACCGATCATAACGGGCGCACCGTATCCTTCCGCAACGTGGTCCTGATCATGACTTCCAACGCCGGCGCCACCGAACAGGCCAAATCCGCCATCGGCTTTGGCCGCGACCGGCGCGAGGGCGAGGATACCGCCGCCATCGAACGCACCTTCACCCCGGAATTCCGCAACCGTCTGGATGCGGTGATCTCCTTTGCGCCCCTGCCCAAGGATGTCATCCTGCAAGTGGTCGAGAAATTCGTGCTTCAACTCGAAGCCCAGCTTCTGGACCGCAATGTCACCATCGAACTGACCCGCGCCGCCGCCGAATGGCTGGCGGACCGTGGCTATGACGAAAAGATGGGCGCGCGTCCTCTGGGCCGCACCATCCAGGAACACATCAAGAAGCCACTGGCAGAGGAACTTCTCTTCGGCAAACTGACGAAGGGCGGTGTCGTCAAGGTCAAGGTCAAAGACGGCGCTCTGGTGCTGGATCTTACCGGCCCCGACAAACCCCGCCTTACCGGCGACAAGCCGCCCCTGCTGACCGCGGAATAATGCGGCTTGGGGCCGCAGCCCTTGTCGGCGCCCTGGCGGCCAGCACCGCCACCGGGGCGCCGGAACTGTCCCTGCCGCTGGATTGCACGCCGGGCGAAAGCTGTTTTGTCCAGAACTATGTCGATCGCGATCCGGGGCCCGATGCGCTGGATTTCACCTGCGGCCCGCTCACCTATGACGGCCACAAGGGCACCGACATCGCCCTGACATCGCTGGCGGCGATGCAGGGCGGGGTGGCGGTGCGCGCGGCGGCGGACGGGATCGTCACCGGAATGCGCGACGGCATGGCGGACCGCATCATGACCGCCGAAAACGCCGACCAGATCAAGGGCCGTGAATGCGGCAACGGGCTGGTGATCGATCATGGCGATGGCTGGGTCACGCAATATTGCCACATGCAGCGCGGCAGCCTGACGGTACAGCAGGGTCAGTCCGTGAAATCCGGCGATCTGCTTGGCCTGGTCGGTCTGTCCGGCCAGACACAATTTCCCCATCTGGAGCTTTCCGTACGCCTCGATGGCGCGGTGGTCGATCCGTTCGCGCCCGGCGCGGGCGCCACCTGCGGCGGGTCCGGCACCCCGCTTTGGAAAAACCCGATCGCCTATGCGCCCGGTGGGTTGATCGCGCTGGGATTTACCGATGCGATTCCTGCCTTTGACGCGGTGAAATCCGGCACCGTCGCCCGTGAAACCCTTCCGCCGGACGCGCCCGCTCTGGTGCTTTTCGCCTATGGCTACGGCAGCCGCGCCGGGGATCAGCTGGACATCACCATACAGGGGCCCGCCAAACGGGTCATGGCCCGGACGGTCCGCCTTGAAAAAACCCAGGCCCAGTATTTTCGCGCCATCGGCAAGCGCGCCGCGCCGGGCGGCTGGCCAGCCGGGCGCTATACCGGCACCGTCGCCCTGATCCGCCAAGGCCGCCCGATAGGCAGGCAAACCATTGAATTAACAATACAATAGGCGCGCCAACGCCCTACCTTTCGGTGAACTTCATCTCGATCCGCCGGTTCCTTGCCCGCGCCTCTGGCGTGTCGGCGGTATCGACCGGTTGATATTCGCCAAACCCGTTGGCCGAAAGCCGGTTGGGCGCGATGCCCTGGGTTTCGATCATGTAGCGCACCACCGACAGCGCCCGCGCCTGGCTCAACTCCCAGTTGTCGGCAAACCGCCCGCCGCCCGAAAGCGGGACATTATCGGTATGCCCGTCCACCCGGATGATCCAGTCGATGCCCTCCGGGATCTCATCCGCCACGCCTTGCAGGATCAAGCCCACCTTGGCGATCTCCTCCTCGCCTTCATGCGACAGCTCCGCGCCGCCGGGGGGGAACAACACTTCCGAGGCGAACACGAACCGGTCGCCCACGATCCGCACACCTTCCTGGCTGCCCAGAACCTGCCGCAACCGGCCAAAGAATTCAGACCGGTATTGCGCCAGATCCTTGGTCTGCGCCTCCAGCGCCGCCTTTTCCGCCTCCAGCCGCTTGCGTTCGGCCTCTTCCAGCCGCCGCCGCTTGCGCTCTTCCGCCGCCGCCCGCGCCAGCGCCGCGTTCAGATCGCTGCCCAGCGCCTCCAGCTGCACCTGTGCCGCCGAATCGCGCGCCTTGTAATCGTCCAGAAGCGCGCGCAGGCTTGACAGTTGCGCGCGCAACGCGCCGATCTGCTGGTTCAGCGCCTCGACCTTGCGCAGGCTTTCGGCGGATCGCGCCTCTTCCTGGGCCAATGCTTCGTTGGCCGTGCGCAACAATGCCTCGCGCTGTTGCGCCGCGCTCAGGGCCTCTTGCGAACTGCCCTCCGCCACCTGTTTCGCCGCCAGCGCCGCGGCCAGCTGGCGCTCGACCGCCTCGGCATCGCGCACCTTGGATTCCGCCGCCAGCTTGGCCGCCAGCGCCGCGCCCAGACGCTCGCGCAGCGAGGTCGCGTTGTCACGCGCCGCGATCAGCTCTGCATCGGCCAGTTGCTGCGCCGCCACCGCCGCCGCCAGCCGTTCCTCCAGCGTTGTCAGCGCCGCCTGAAGCCCGTCGCCCGTGGTTTCGGCCCGCTCGGCGCGGGTTTCGGCGGCCAGTTTCGCCGCCAGCCCCTCGGCCAGTTGTGCCTCCAGCGCCGCGATATCGCTTTGCAGCCGGGTCTCGGTCTCTCCGGTTGCGGCCTGTGCTGCCACCCTGGCCGCCTCGGCGCCGGCCAGCCGCGCCTGCAAATCGGCAATGGTCTCGCTGCCCGTGTCCAGATCCAGCAACGCCGCCGTCAGCTCGGCCCGCACCGAAGCCAGCTCCGCGTCGCGCGCCTGTGCCGCGGCACCCGCCTCTTCCAGCGCCAGCACCGCGCGGGCAAGCTGCGCGGCGATCTCCTCGCGGGCACTCAGCGCGCGCTCCAGATCGGCGCGCGCATTGGCCAGCTCGCCGTCCCGCGCCGACAGCGCCGCCTCGGCGGCCACCAGCCTTGCCAGCGCGTCGGTCAGGTCTTCGGAAACATCCTGCCCCTCCACCAGCGCGGCCGCCAGTTTCAGGTCCAGATCGTCCTGCGCCGCCCGCGCCGCCGCCAACAGGGTCAGCGTTTCCTCGGCCTCCCTGCGCTGCGCCTCCAGCGCCAGCGTCATCGCCGTCAGTTCCGCATCGGCATCCTCAAGCCGCGCCCGCAGCGCCTCGGCCGCGGCCGCCTCCAACAGGCGCTTTTGCTCTTCCTCGGTCAGTTTTTCCGCGAGTTCCGCGACATCCCGGTTCAGCACGGCCACCTTGCCGCGCTCTTCGGCCACGTCGCTCTGAAGGCTCTCGATCAGTGCCTCCATCGCCTCGCGCTGCGCCGCCGCCAGCCGCGCCTGCTCTGTCTGCGTGTCGATCTCGTCGCGCGCCTGGGCCAGCGCCAGGTTCAGCGCCTCGCGTTCGCCGATCAGCGTGTCCCGCTCGGCGCTCAGCGCATCGCGCGTGTCCTCCAGCGTGGCAATCGTGCCCAGCGCCTCGTCCCGCTGGGACAGCAAGGCCGCGACCTGCGCCTCATAGCTGGTGATGCGCGTGCGCGACGCCGACAGCGCGGCATCCTGCGCCTCGCGCTCGGCCGACAGCGCCGCGATCAGCGCCGCCTGCTCGCGCAGCCGGGTTTCGCTGTCATCCAGCGTCGCCCGCAATCCTCCCACTTCGCTTTCCAGCGTCGCGCTGCGGTCCCGCTCCAGCCCCAGCGCCTCCGCCAGCGCCAGCACCTCGGTTTCCAGCGCGTTCAGCTCGTCCTCCTGCCCGGTGATGGTCTCGCGCAGCACGAACTGCACGATCATGAAGATCGTCAGCACGAACATCAACACCAGCAAAAGCCCGGTCATCGCATCCACGAAACCGGGCCAGATCGACGCCTGGAAACGCTGACCGGTGCGCCGCGACAGGGCCATGGATCAGCCCTCCTGCCCGCCGTCGGCGCTGTCTGGCGGCGTTGCTTTGCGGCGCAGACGGCCCACCGGTTTGGGCCCGTCGCCCTGCGTCCTGCCAAACTGGCGCAACGAGCGTTGCAAACCAGCCAGCTCGCTGCGCAACTCGCTCATGCTCTCCTGCCGGCCGGCGGAAATCTCTTCAAGGATCCGCAGCATCTGCACGTCGATCGAGCGCAGCCGCATCCGGCTTTCGGCGTCGATTCCGCCCTCTTCCTCACGGGTCTGCATCTCGTGCAGCAACAATTCCTGCCCCTCCGCCACCCGCAACAGCGCCTGCGTGGCCGGGGCCTGGGTTTCGATCCGGTCGGTCATGCGGTGAATCGCCTCGGCCAGCTGCGACAGGCGATCGTCCGTGTCGCTGCGCACCGCCACCGCGCCGACGATGGCCTCCTGCATTGTCTCCAGCTGCTGGGCCAGGTGGTCAAACGCAAAACCGACCGCATGCTGTTCGCTCCCGTCCCCCTCGCCCGAGGAAAACCCGACCCGCGTGATCGAACTCAGCCACTCTTCCAGCTCGCGGTAAAACCGGTTCTGCCCGTGCCCCGCGAACAGCTCCAGCAGGCCCACGATCAACGATCCCGCCAGCCCCAGCAAGGAAGAGGCAAAGGCAATGCCCATGCCCCCAAGCTGCGCCTCAAGCCCGCTCATCAGGCGCGAAAACACCTCGACACCGCCCTCGCCTTCCTGCGGCGCAAGGCTGCGGATCGTGTCCACCACCGCCGGGACCGTGGTGGCCAGGCCGTAAAACGTGCCCAGCAACCCCAGGAAAATCAACATGTTGACCAGATATCGCGTGATCTCGCGCCCTTCGTCGATCCGCGTCGCCACTGAATCCAGGATGGACCGTGTGCTGGTCGCACTGATCTGACTATGCGCGCCCCGCGTGCGCAGCAACGCTGCCAGCGGCGCCAGAAGCTGCGGCGGCTGATGCGCCTCGTACCCTTCGCGCAACCCCGCGAAACTCTCGATCCAGCGCACCGAACTGATCAGCGAAAACACCTGCCCGAAACAGGCAAACACCCCGATCAGGAACACAAAGGCGATGAACCCGTTCAGATAGGGATTGGCAATGAATACCGGCAGGACGCGCGGCAGCGCGACATAGACCAGCAATCCGGTCAGCCCCAGCACGATCAGCATCAGAACGATCTGACGGAAGGGTTGTGAGAAACGCGGCTCGACTTTGCGGTCCGGCTCGTCCATGTGGACTGCTCCTGACACTTGTTTTTTCTGCGCTCACCCTACTGGCAACGTCTTTGACTGCCAAGGATTTATGCTGTCTTGCGGCACATGCCCGGCTAATTCGTCGTCAATTCGCGCACCCGCGCCGACAGCCAGTCCAGTTCGGCATCCTCGATGCCCAGTTCCGCCAGGTGGCTGGCCGTGTTCCACAGGTATTCCGTGTTCGGCCCGCGCCCGCCCACGGCGCGCGCGATGATATGGGCCTGCTCTTCGATCTCCAGATGGCAATACTGCACGTGATCCGGGTCGATCACATAGGTCACTGCCTCCACCTCGCGCCCGTCCGCCAGGCGCAGCGGCAACACCCGCTCCAGATAGGCCGAACTGATCAGCTCGCGTTCCCGCAGATAATCCAGCGTCTGCGCCTGCCGCTCGGGCGCCACAGACAGCGCCAGCCCCTGGCATTGCGCCTGTGCCATCGCGTCCAGCGCCAGCACCAGCCCCGGTTGCTCTTCGGTCCCCCGATGGTGGATCGAGCGCATACAGAACGACCGGTGCCAGCCGTCCAGCGTGGCCAGCGTCTTTTCCCGATATTCGAAACCCGGATTCCACAACAGCGATCCGTAGCCAAAAACCCACATATCCTGCCTCTGGTCCTTCCTGTGCCGCGCCGTTAAACACCATTGCGAAGCGGTGCGAAAGGGGTGCCCCATGATGAAACTTCTGGCAATGCTGATCGCCATTCTGGCGTTCGGGTGGTCGGGCTACTGGCTGGCCGGCTACTGGGGCGTGACCACCGGCTTTGACCGCTGGTTCGAAGACCGCCGCGCCCAGGGCTGGGTGGCCGAATATGACGATCGCCGCGTGCTGGGCTTTCCCAACCGGTTCGACACCACCTTCACCAACCTCACCCTGGCCGATCCCGCAAGCGGTGTCGCCTGGGACATGCCCTTCCTTCAGCTGTTCGCGCTGTCCTACCGGCCCAACCACGTGATCGCCGTCTGGTCGCCCGAGCAGGTTCTGTCCACCCCCACCGAAAAGCTGACTGTCAGCACCGAAGACATGCGCGCCTCGGTGGTGCTGCGGCCCGACACGGCCCTGACACTGGAACGCTCCAATCTGGCCATCGAGGGCATGATCCTCGGCTCTTCGGCGGATTGGCGCATGTCGGCGCAAACACTTGGGCTGGCCATGCACCGCCTGGGCGATGCGCCCGCCACCTATCGCATGGCCCTGCAATCCACCAATGTGGCGCCGCCCGTGGCCTATCGCCTGCCCTCGGGGATGCAACTGCCCCGCACCCTCGCCACCCTGGCCGCCGACATGACAGTGACCTTCGACAAACCCTGGGACCGCGGCGCCATCGAACAGGCCCGCCCCCAGCCCACCGAAATCGACATCACGCTGGCGGAAATCGGCTGGGGCGATCTGCAACTCAACGCCGCCGGCAGGGTGACGATTGACAGTTTCGGCTATCCTTCGGGCACCATCACCCTGCGCGCGGTGAACTGGCGCGAGATCATCGCCGTCGCCCGCGCCACCGGGCGCGTGTCACCCGGCGTGCTGGACACGATCGAAGGGGCCCTGGACCTGGCGGCGCAGCTCGCGGGCAATGCCCGTCAGCTTGACATTCCCCTGACCTTCCGTAATGGCAGCACCCGGATCGGGCCGGTCCCCTTCGCGCCGGCCCCCGTCATCCGCCTGCGCTGACCGCGCCGCGCCGCGATGACGGCCGCCCGCGCGGGCATACTGCGGCGGCGCCCGGCGGTTCACCGGCAATAAGGCCCGCCGCGATACCGCGCCACGTCAAAATGAAAATGATCCTGGTGATACCGGTCCGCATTCGGCCCCAGCACCGTGCCGAACGGACCGCAGGCGCTGTTGTGCATCGACTTGAGAATGCGCCCCTTGCGGCCCTTGCCCCAGTCCCTGGCCACCGAAAGCGTGTCGCCGTTCTTCAGGCGGAATTCCGGCAGGTCCAGGGCATTGCCCTTGCCATGTTCCGAAATCTTGGCGCCCTTGCGGTTGTTGCGTGTGCGGCAGGCATAGCTTGCCGCCACTTTCATTTCCACCACGCCGCCGCCATAGCGTTTCACCGCCGGTTCCAGCCCCTTGTCCACCCACAGACTCAGCGACCGCGCCGCCGAACAGTTGATCACCGCCGGTGTGCTCAGCCTGATGCCACGCACCTCGTAAAGGCGAATGGCATCCTTGGGGATACCGCACCCGGGCAGCCGGCCGGGAACCGGCGCAATCTCCTCGCCGACAAGGTTCTTGTCGCCGCAGATCCGCGCCTTGCTGGTTCCGAACAGCCCGCGTTTGCGCGGCACCGGATCGCTGGCGGCAGGGGTGGCGGGTGGGGGCGCGGACACCTGCGCCCGGTCCGGAGCAACCGGTGCCGCCGCCGCATTGGCCTTGCGCATCGGGCGCCCCGGACGGGCCCTCGGGCGCAACGATTCATCCGGGGCGAAACTGGGCAGCGCGGGGGGAAAGACATGTTCGCGCGTGACCGGACGCAGCGACCGCTCGGGCGCATTGGCCGCCGCCACACCGCCCGCCCCGGCAACCGCCAGCGCCACATAAAGCGCCACATACGGGGCCACATACAGGGCCACACACTGGGCCGCATTTCCGGCCCGGCGCCTCACGGCCGCTTTGCGGCGCGCCCGAAATCGGGGGCGTCCGTGTCCTGACCGGCCTCGATGATGCCGCGCCGAATGGCCCGCGTCCTGGTGAAATACTCGTACAGATGATCGCCGTCGCCCATGCGAATGGCGCGTTGCAGCACGAACAACTCCTCGGTGAACCGCCCCAGGATATCCAGCGTCGCCTCGCGATTGTTCAGAAACACGTCGCGCCACATGGTCGGGTCGCTGGCCGCGATCCGGGTGAAATCCCGGAAACCGGCGGCGGAATATTTCACCACCTCGCTTTCGGTCACACGGCGCAGGTGATCGGCCACGCCCACCATCGTATAGGCAATGGCATGGGGCACATGGCTTGTCACCGCCAGCACCAGATCGTGATGGTCCGCGTCCATCTCGTCCACATTCGCCCCCATCCCCTCCCACAGCGCACGCAGCCGCGCCACGGCGTCCGGGTCGGTACTCTGGTCCGATGGCACGATGATGCACCAGCGATTGTCATAAAGCCCCGCAAAGCCGCTTTCCGGCCCGGAATGCTCGGTCCCGGCCAGCGGATGCGCGGGTACGAAATGCACCCCCTCGGGCAGATGCGGCCCCACCGCGTCAATCACCGCGCGCTTGACCGATCCCACATCCGAAACCGTCGCGCCGGGCTTCAGCGCGCCGGCAATGTCCGCCGTCACCTGCCCCATGGCCCCCACCGGCACACACAGGATCACCAGATCAGCGCCCGCCACGGCCTCGGCCGCGCTGTCACAGACCCGGTCGCACAATCCGATCCTGCGCGCGGTGTCGCGTGTCGCGCCCGAGCGCGCATAGCCCGTCACCTCCCCCGCAAGATCACCGCGCCGGATCGCCCAGAAAATCGACGACGCGATCAGCCCCAGCCCGATCAGCGCCACCCGGTCATAAACCCGGCTCATCGCGCGCCGTCCTTGAACTGGCCGATCGCATGGGCCACGCGGCGGCATCCGGATTCATCGCCCACCGTGATGCGCAGACAATTGGGCAGCCCGTATCCCGCAACCCGGCGCACGATCACACCCTGGGATTTCAGATAATCGTCACAGGCTTCGGCCTCGGCCCGGTCGGCAAACCGCGCCAGGATGAAATTCGCCGTCGACGTGTCTGACGGCACGCCCAGTTCGGCCAGCGCCTCGGCCAGCCAGGCTCGCTGCTTGGCGTTCTCGGCCCGGCACCTGTCCACCCAGGCCTGATCCCGCACCGCCGCCTCGGCCAGGGCCAGTTGCACGGTTGACAGGTTGAACGGCTGGCGCAGCCGGTTCAGCACGTCGATGATCTCCTGCGGGGCATAGCCCCAGCCCACACGCAACCCGCCAAGACCGTAAATCTTGGAAAAAGTGCGCGTCATCACCACGTTGTCGCGCGCCCCAACCAGCGCCGCGCCGCCGTCGAACCCGTCAACATACTCGGTATAGGCCCCGTCATGCACCAGAATGGCACCCTCCGGCAGACCGTCCGCCAGCCGCGCCACTTCGCTGGCCCCGATCATCGTGCCGGTCGGGTTGGCCGGGTTGGCAATGAACACGATCCTTGTCTTTTTGGTGCAGGCCGCCAGAATCGCGTCCACATCCACGGTACGCTCGCGCTCGGCCACCTTCACCGGTTTTGCCCCCACCATACGGGCCAGGATCGGGTACATCGAAAACCCGTGCTCGGTATAGATGATCTCGTCGCCCACCCCGGCATAGGCCTGGGTGACAAATTGCAACACCTCGTCGGAACCGACCCCGCAAATGACGCGCGCCGCGTCCAGCCCGTGCACCTCGGCAATCGCCGCACGCAGATCGGCATGATCCGTGTTGGGATATCGGTTCAGGCCGACCGATGTCTTGGCATGGGCCCGCTTGATCTCGTCCGAACTGCCCAGCGGATTCTCGTTCGACGACAGCTTGACCACATCGGACACACCCGCCACCGTCGATGTACCGCCCACATACAATTCAATGTCCAGAATACCCGGCTGCGGCTTGATACGTGACATCCTGAAAAACACTCCTGCTACGCAAGCTGTTTAGCCCTGCGCCCGCGTATTTGAAAGCGCAGAACGACGCCTTGCAAGAACTGCGTGATCGGCGCAACGCTCGCGAGGAAGCCCGCATGGGCTGAAGAGCCGACAAGGAAAAACCCGCTGCAAGCCGCAGCGGGTTTCCCGGGATACTCGAATGGATCGGCGGCGAAGTCAGTTCTTCGCGTAGAATTCCACAACCAGGTTCGGTTCCATCTGAACCGCATAGGGCACGTCCGACAGGCCTGGGGTGCGCACAAATGTCGCCACCATCTTGGAATGGTCGGCATCGATGTAATCGGGCACGTCACGCTCGGGCAATTGCACGGCTTCCAGAATGGCCGCCATCTGCTTGGACTTGTCGCGCACTTCGATCACGTCGCCCTCTTTCACACGGTAAGAGGGGATGTTCACGCGCTTGCCGTTCACCAGCACATGGCCGTGGTTCACGAACTGACGTGCGGCAAATACGGTCGGCACGAACTTGGCGCGATACACAACCGCGTCCAGACGGCGCTCCAGCAGGCCGATCAGGTTTTCACCGGTGTCGCCCTTCACACGTTCTGCCTCGGCATAGATGCGGCGGAACTGTTTCTCGGTCAGGTCGCCGTAATGGCCCTTCAGCTTCTGCTTGGCGCGCAGCTGGGTGCCGAAATCCGACAGCTTGCCCTTGCGGCGCTGGCCGTGCTGGCCGGGGCCATAGTCACGACGGTTGACGGGGGATTTGGGGCGGCCCCAGATGTTTTCGCCCATGCGGCGATCGATCTTGTACTTGGCAGACGTGCGTTTGGTCACGGCTGATCTCCTTTTTGGGTGGCATTTCAGCTGGTTCCGAAAACCGGTTCCCACTTTTCGGGCTGAAATCGCGTCTCAGCTCGACCGTAGGGCGATCAGGCGGAATGCCTTGTGCCGTTTAAAAGGGCGTTGTCCTCTTGCCGGATTTTGCCGACATGACAGGCAACCTCTTGCGAGGGCCACCAACACCAATGAAGCCGCGCGTATACAGCAGCCGACGGGGGAGTCAAGGTTGTTGCGTGAAATGCCTCATCCGGTCTTCTTGCGGCGGCATCGGGATTGGCAAGGCCTCTGCCCGATTTGCCGGGTGCACCGCTGACACGGCACCGCCCGAGGCGTTAACCATGCCTGTCTGGGCGCGCCGCACCGCCGCTATGCCGACGTGATACCGACGCAATGCCGACCCCCGGTTTGCGCAGAAAACAAGGCCATTAACCGCGAAAACGCCCCGATCATGCGAATCGGGGCGCCCGGCGTGTTAACCTTTGGCCGGCTCAGGCGGCATCATGCAGCAGGATCGCTGCCTCGGATCGTGTCAGATTGCGCCGTGCATAGGGACCGTAACCATGCGGGTCAAATTCCAGCTCCGGCGCCAAATCCAGCAACCGCGCCCGGTCGCCCTCTTCCAACGCCGTCAGGTCGGCACTTGCGGGATGAAAGCTTTCGGTTTCCACACCATTGGCCCAGATCACTTCATGCCCCGGCAGCAACAGGTGCACATAGGTCACTTCGCGCAGCGCGTGATCCACGGCGATGGTCTGCCCGTTCACCAGGTCTTCCGCCCGCACCAGCACCTCGGAACTGTTGAACAAAGCACGCGCCACCGGCCCCTTGACCAGCATCCGGTGTTCGGGCGACACGATCAGCTCCTGATCCGGGCGCTCGATGCCCAGCGCGCCGGGCCGGATGCGGATCGGGCGCAGGCGCGGCATGGCAAACAGCCGCGCGCCGGTCATGCGGCGGCTGCCGATCCAGCAGACTTCCTGTGCCCCGTTGTCCTTGGTCTGCACCCGGTCACCCTCGCGCAGGGTCTCGATCCGTTTCGGCCCCTCTGGCGTGGCGATCACGGTGCCCGGCGTGAAACAGATCACCCCGCCCCGAGCCGTGGTCACCTTGCGGCTTTCCAACACCTCCATCGAGTGGTGGACTACCCACAAATCCTTGTTTTTAGGGGGAAGTTCATCCAGAAACATCAAAAGCGGCGCGGTCCCCGGCACCTCGATCACCGTTGCCGTGTAGCTGCCCGCCCCGTCTGTCACGATGAAACCGCCGTCCAGCAGCGGTTCTTTCACGTCGACCTCGGCAACCGGCGTCGTGCCGTTCACTGCCGCCCCGACCAGACGGCGCACCATGCGCGCCGCCCGCTTGCGAATGTTTGCCCCTTCTTCCCCCTGATCGAGTCGCAAAAGCTCGCTGGGGCCGTCCACCTGTACGGCGTCCCCATGCCAGGACCACACCACGCCTGTTTCCAGCGTTTGCTCCGGTGCGGCCTCAAGACCGTCCACTTCTGTTTGCGACCAGGAGATGACAAACGTGCCACGAAAGCCCGTTTCCATTGCCCGATAACCTGCCTCTTAGTCTTTTTATTGCAGGCACACTAACAAAGCCGAATCACCCTGCAAAGAGGGCGATTTGAAAAAGTTAACGACTGTGCAAATTCGCCTCAGAACCGGATGCTCAGCGTCACAGACCCCACCAACTGGCCCTCGGACTGGCCGGCAAACTCCTCGCCCAGCCAGGTAAGCCCGTAAAACATCGCACTTTTTTCGCCCTGCCAGTGCAGCCCGGCCCGCACGCGGCTGCGCATGTCTGTGGTCTGAAACCCCCGGTTGGAGGGCAGGTACACGCTGTCAAACACCTTGGCCACATCCGCCCCGGCCACGAAACTTACCCCGGGCTCTTGCCCGCCGACCGCGCGGAACCTCTGCCCCGTGACCCAGTCCCGCACCAGCAGATCGCCGCTGCCAAAACCGCCGAATGTGAAATCGAACCCGGCGCGCAACAGGGTCTCGTCCCCGGCCCGCCCCTCGACAAACGGACGCAGACGGCCGCCCGGCCCAAGGTCGATATCGCGCCCGATTTCTATCACCGCGCGCGGCTGCCACTGATTGGCGATCTGCGCCGCCCGAACCGAAGCCGACGGCCCCGGAATGCCGACCAGATCATGTAGCCAGCTCTGGAAATCATCCAGCCCGGTCATCGGGCCGATGGCCACAAGATCCGCCCCGGTGCTGATCGAGGTCGCGCCCCTCTGGACATGGGTGTGCAGGCCCCAGGACATCGCCCCCGCATAGGGCCGGTCGCCGGGACCGCTGTCATCCAGATCGCGCGGCGCGATGATCTCGCCGCCAAAGCGGAATTCGATGATGTCACCGAACGTCCCGGGCAAGGAACCATCCCAGCCACGCCCCCACACCCGGCTGGTGGCGATGGACCCGGTGCGCCAACGGTCCTTCCCGTCCCCGATAAGATCGTTGGTCAACAGCCAGCCATAGCCCAGAAATTCGCGCTCCTGCGCGATGGAACTGGTGGCGGTCACGGCTAACGCCAATACAAAAGAGGCAATACGGCCAAGCATCAAATACCCTCGGTCTGCGCCCCCACGGCCCAACCGTCCTAGCCTGCTCTCCTGCCCGCGCGCCAGCCTTTTTTGCCGTCACCCCGGAATTTGCGACGCGGCGTTGCACAAAAGAAACCGGCGCCCGATGCGGGCGCCGGTCAGGCTTGTCACGCGGCGGCGGGATCAGTCCGATCCGCTGCCGGTCTCTGCGCCGCTGTCTTCCCCGGCGGTCTCCGCCGTGGCGTCAGGCGCGGCCGTCGCATCCGTGGCCGCGTCGCCTGTGACGGCGGGGTCATCCTCGGTCTGCGGGGCCTCTTCGGTGGTGGCCCCGGTCGCGCCGTCGTCGCTCCCCTCCGTCGGGGGTGGTGCCGGAGGCACGTCATAGCCCAGCACCTCGGCCGTGGCGCGATCCACGAACCCGGTCTGCTCCAGCCCGTTATCGTACTGGACCCACAGGATCGCCGCTTCGGTGGCCAACCCGAACACGCCATCCACACTGCCCACGTCATACCCCAGCTCCACCAGCTGGTTCTGCAAGTCGCGCACCACCTGGCCGCGTGTCATCGGCGAGGTCAGCCCCAGCCCGATCACGCTGGTCGGTTCGGCGGCGGCCTCTTCCTCGGCATCCGACACGATCTCGTAAACCTGCTCGTCCTGATAATAGGTCGCGCGGTAAAGAACGCCGTCGCACAGATACAGTGTTTCGCCATCCTCCTGCACCTTCTGGCAATTGTCATCCTCGGGCAGCGAAGTCACGTAAACCAGCGTTGATCCAACCACCACGGCGGTAAAATACCAGCCCCAGCTCGGGTACCAATAATACCGGCCCCAACTCGGATGCGGCGGGCGCGGATAGGGCGGTCGGTTGTGCGGCGGGCGCCATCCCGGCGGGCGATGTCCCGGCGGGCGCCATCCGGGCGGACGGTTCCCCGGTGGGCGTGCGCCGGGCGGGCGCGAGCCGGGCGGACGCATTCCCGGCGGGCGCGACCCCGGTGGCCGGGATCCGGGAGGGCGCGACCCGGGAGGCCTTGCCCCCGGCGGACGCGGATTGACCGGCCGCGTCGTGGGCCGGTTGCCCGAACCGGGCAATTGTGCCTCGGGCGGGCGCGCGGGCCGAGTGGACGGGCGATTTCCGGCGGGCGGGCTGGGCCGCGTCACCGGTTTCGGTGCCGGCCGGGTACTGGGGCGCGCGCTGGGCCTGGGCGCGGGCCGGGTGGCCGGTCGCGTGCTGGGCCTTGGGGCGGGGCGCGCCGTGGGTCGCGTGCGGGCGCCGCTTGGGCGGGCCGCCGGGCGGTTGGAAAACCCGCCCCGCGCACCGGGATTGCCACCCCGTGCAAAGGCCATATCAACCCCGCCAACCCCGCCAATGAACACCACCGGCCCCTGGGTAAAGGCGATGGCAAAGGACAACAGCCAGACAAATATCCGTTTCATGTCATTCCCCCCCCTCTGCCTGCGGGATCGCCTCGGTCTCCCGCTTGGGCCAGCTCAGCCGCGACGTCTCTTCGCCGGGCACATAAGTGAAGGTGCCCTCCTCGATCTCGGGTGCGAAATCCCAGTTCGTGAAATAGGCGCGGAATTGTGGCCAGCCCTGTTCATACGGGTTGGTGCCCACGATCATCACCGGCACCGCCGGCTCGCTCACGCTGATCCACATCTGCAAATCCAGATCATAGCCGGACAGCGCCACGTGATGCACGTTCTGTCCCGCGACGCGCTTTTGCCCCAGATAGGCGGCGTCGGTGACATCTCCCAGAAACTGATCCGCCGCGTTATCAACCAACACCTGCCAGATCGGCAAGGCCGTGTCATATTCCGCGGCCACCCGCTCGGCCAATTGCTCGAATGTACCGACAAACGGCGCGCTGACATAGGCGTCCCGGTCCACAAGGTTCACCGTCAGCGTCGCGCCGTCGTAAAAGAACTCGCGCGCGCCGCTCTCCTGCTCGGCATAGGCATAATAGCCCCGCCCCCGCGCCAGAAGCGCATCGCCGCTGCGGATGTGGGTGACAATCTCGCGCCCGTCCACCACCTGGTCAAAGGACACGAACCAGCTGACCGAAATCTCCCCGGCCTGCGCGATATTTGCCGTGGCCACCTCGACCAGCTCGACCGCCCGCGCAGACAACCGCGAATCGTCCTGTGCCAGGGCCGGTGTCAGGCCCGTCAAACCGGCCACAACGGCACACAGGCCCATCACTTCAAATCGCTTCATCAAATCCCCCCGAACCGAAAAATCTCAATCAGATGGGCTCACTTTAAGGCATAACTCCGAAATCGCTATCCAAATACCGGATGCCTTTTGGCGCGCGTTTCTCAGAACAGCCCCTGCTCGCGCGCGATCAGCGCAGCCTGCGTGCGGTTGGATACCCCGATCTTGCGATACAGCGTGCGCACATGCAGCTTGATCGTCGGCTCCGACAGGTTCAGGTCGCGGGCAATTTCCTTGTTGGACTTGCCCTCGGTCAAACCCTGCAACACCTGCATTTCGCGGGCCGTCAACGACCTGGCCAGCGGATGGTCTGCCGGTTCATCCGCGCCCGCCATGAACTCGGGCGGGACGTATTGTTCGCCCGCGGCCATGAACCGAATGGCGTTGACCAACGACTTCGCGGGCAGGGTCTTGGGCACGAAACCCGACGCCCCCGCATCCAGCGCCGCCTCTGCCACCGCCCGGCTGGCCTCGCCTGAAATCAGCGCCACATGCGGCGCGCCCTTCTGCGCCAGGGCCTGGCGCAGGCCGTTCAGCCCGTTCATTCCGGGCATGTTGTAATCCAGCAGCACCAGGTCAAACGGTGCCTCCCGCTCGATCAATGCAAGCGCGCTGTCCAGATCGGGGGCGGTATGAGTCTCGATCCCTCCGGCTGCCTCGACAAAGGCCACCAGCGTATCACGCAACAAATCATGGTCGTCGGCAATCAGAATTTTCAAATCGATTCACCTCGAATACACGCGGCACTAATCCACCAACGCAGCGCGTGATCAACCCCAAAATACAGGACAACCGGTCCGGCGGGATCCTGGCGCAGCCCCAGTATAGACCAGTCGCTGCCGTAGGGTCATGCAAAAAACCTATCCTTTCGGCTAGGGCATTATCCCTTTGCGCGGTTCCCGGATCTGCTACATATGTGCAAGATTGGCGATGTAAGAGATGAGGAACCCGAGCAGATGCGCAAGTTGAGACGGGCAATTTCCGCCCTGATCGTCGGCCTCATGCTACCACTCACGACCGCCGCTCTGGCGGAGGGTGCCTTGGTTGAACCAACCGGGCGCGTCGTACTGACCGTGTCAGGCAAGATAAGCGTGACAAACTCGGGGGACACGGCCCGGTTCGACATGGAGATGCTGCGCGCCCTACCGGCGCAAAGCTTCTCGACAACGACCTTGTGGACCGAAGGGGTCCACGAGTTCACGGGTGTACCGCTGGCAGTGCTGCTCCAGGAACTGGGGATCTCGGGCAGCACTGTCGACGCCTGGGCGATCAACGATTATCTGGCCGAATTCGACGTGTCCGAACTGGAACCGAATGTCCCCATCATCGCCTACGCCATGGACGGCCAGCCCATGCCGCGCCGCGACAAGGGGCCGTTGTGGATTGTCTATCCCTACGATTCCTCTGACCACTACCGCACAGAGGTGGTTTATTCCCGCAGCGTCTGGCAACTCGACAGGCTCGACGTGCTCGAATAGGCTCTGGCGCATGATCGCCCTGCCCCTACGCCGATTGCCCTGCCCTTCCCCTGTTTCCGGCGCGCCGGTCTGATGTCGCGCGTACGCGACCTGACCCGCCCCCGCCGTTTTGGCGCCGTGCTGGCCGGGTTTGCCGCCGTGCTGCTGGTTCTGGCGGTGCTGCTGTCAATCGAGGTGCGCAGCAATCTGCGCCGCCTTGCGTCGGCCAGTTCCGAAAACGTCCAGTGGACTTTGTCGCAGATGGAAGTTGAAATGCTGGAATTCACCAACGCGGTGATTCTGGCCACGACCACCGGCACACCGGATCTCGAACGGGTCCGGCTGGAATTCGACATCCTCTTCAACCGGGTACAAACGCTCTACGGCTCGCCTTTCCTGCATCAGATCGTCGCAGAGCGCAATTTTCGCGGCTCGCTCAACGCGACGCAACGGTTTCTCGATGACACGGTTCCCCTGATGGACGGGCCCGACGACCGGCTGCGCGCGGCCCTGCCCGATCTGGTCCGGCAAGCCAGCGATCTGCGCCTTGATGTGCGCAAGCTGGCCGTGGTTGCGCTTGGTCATTTTGCCGGTCAATCCGACGCGCGCCGCGAAGACGTGGCCGATACGCTGATCCGCCTCGCGGTACTGGCCATCCTGCTGGTTGCGGCGCTGGTCGGGCTGGTGATCTACATGCTTGGCATTTATCGCCAGACCCGCGACCGCGGGGCGGCGCTTGCACGGCTCAACCAGCGCATGAACACGATCCTGGCCACTTCGCTGGACGGCGTGATCGTGACCGATCGCGATGGCCAGGTTCTGGAATTCAACGAAGCGGCACAGCGCATTTTCGGCATGGACGCCGCCGAGGCCCGCCGACACCGGATTGACGTGTTCTTTGCCCCCGAAAGCCTGCGCGAGTTCGACTTCGGCCGCACGGCTCCCGGCGGCTCCGAACCCGAGGCCCCGATCGTCGGCCATGGCCGGGTCCAGTTGGACGCCACGCGCGCTGATGGCACGGTCTTTCCGGTGGAAATCGCGATCCAGTCGGCCTTTGACGGTAAAGACGATCTGCTGGTTGCCTTCCTGCGCGACATTTCCCGCCGGGTTGCCGATGAAAAGGAACTTGTCCAGGCCCGCGACAGGGCGCTGGCCGGCGAACAGGCAAAGGCCAGCTTTCTCACCGTCATGAGCCACGAAATCCGAACCCCCCTGAACGGCCTACTGGGCAACCTCGCCCTGTTGCAGGGCAGCGATCTGACGCCGGAACAGGGCCAGTTCGTTCGCAACATGGACATCTCGGGCAAGGTACTGATGCGCCATGTCGACAGCGTGCTGGATCTGGCCCGGTTCGAGGCTGGCAAGGCCGAAATCACCCCGCGCCCCACCAACCTGTCCAACCTCGTCCAGAACGTGATCGACGGCCAGACCGGCCTGGCCGATCACAACGCCACCACGCTTGACTGGCATTGGGTCGGCCCGCCCGCGCCCTGGCTGCGCCTCGATCCCGCGGCGCTGGAACAGGTGCTGCTCAACCTTCTGGGCAACGCGCTGAAATTCACGCCGCGCGGGCAGGTCAAGATCGAGCTGGAACTGTCCGGTGCCGTGGACGGCGCCGGGAATGGAACGCAGCGCTCCGACACCCTCGAAATCCGGGTGATCGACACCGGCCAGGGTATCCCCGAGGCCGATCTGCACCGCGTATTCGAGGATTTCGTCACCCGCGACGTGTCCTTTGGCCGCCTTACGGGGGGGACCGGGCTTGGGCTGGGCATCGCGCGGCGCATCGTCGAGGCAATGGGCGGTGAAATCGGCGTGGAAAGCACTCTGGGCGTGGGCAGCGTGTTCTGGCTGCGCCTCCCGGTCCGGCGCGTCCGCCCCGGCACAGATGCCGACGGCGCGGACAGCCCGGCACCAGCGGCCCGCGCCCTCGACATCCTCGTGGTCGAGGACAACGAGATCAACCGCGACGTGACCTGCCAGATGCTGCGACGCGATGGTCACACCGTCACCTGCACCTCCAATGGCATGTCGGGCATGAACCATGCCCATAACCACCGGTTCGACGTGATCCTGATGGATATCTCCATGCCGGTGATGGACGGCTTCCAGGCCGCGCGCAACATTCGCAATTCGGACGGCGCCTCCAGGGACAGCCCGATCATCGCGGTATCCGCCAATGTGCTGCAACAGGACCGACACGAGATCGAGCGCGCCGGAATGAACGGTTTCCTGGCAAAACCGCTCACCGGAACACAGCTGCGTGACCTGATCGAAGCCATCTCATCGGGCGCCCCGGCCCCGGCCGCCGCGCGCCCGGACGCGGCCACGCTGATCGACACACAGCACCTGCACGCCACCCGGACGGGGCTGGGCGATGACGTATTTGACGGGCTGCTTGGCCGGTTCTGCACCGAAACCGATACGCTCCTGTCCGATCTCGTATGTGGCCCACCGGCGCCAGAGCGCGCAAAGGTGCTTGCCGCGCGCTGTCACAAGAGCGCCGGCAGCGCAGCCGTGTTCGGGCTGAACCGGCTGCGCAACGCGCTGTTGCAGATGGAGACCGCACTGAAGACCGGCGAAACGCGCGGGTTTGACACCCAGGTCGCGCGGCTCGGTAATGTGTGGGACGAGTCGCGCGCGGCCCTGCACCCGCAGCCCCCCGGCATGTGACCCTGCGTCAAACCGGGCGGCAACATGGCGTCACCCGTGGTCCTACGGATTGATCCCGCGCCCCGCGCCCCGGATACTCTGGCCAGCGCATTTCGGAATCGGGGAGGACTCCATGACCACCAAGACCATTGTTGCCGGTGTCGGCATGATCAAATTCGCCAAGCCCGGCGCATCCGAAAGCTATGACAGGATGGGCGCCGCCGCGATCCGCGACGCGCTGACCGATGCCGGGCTGTCCTATGACCAGATCCAGCAGGCCTATGCCGGCTATGTCTATGGCGACAGCACCTCGGGACAGAAGGCGCTCTATCATGTCGGCATGACAGGCATCCCGATCGTCAATGTGAACAACAACTGCTCCACCGGCTCCACCGCGCTGTACCTGGCCCGCCAGGCCATCGAACACGGCATTGCCGACTGCGTGCTTGCGGTGGGCTTTGAACAGATGCAGCCCGGCGCGCTTGGCAGCCACTGGACCGACCGTCCCACCCCGTTTGACGATTTCGATGCCGAAACCGACGCGCTTGTCGGCAATTCCCAGGTGCCGCTGGCGCTGCGCTATTTTGGCGGCGCGGGCAAATCCCACATGGAGAAATACGGCACTGAACTGAACGATTTCGCGCGCATCCGCGCCAAGGCCAGCCGCCACGCGGCCAACAATCCGCTGGCTCTGTTCAACACCGAAGTGACCGAGGAACAGGTCATGGCCGCCCCGATGATGTGGGAAGGCGTCATGACCCGCCTGATGGCCTGCCCGCCCACCTGCGGCGGGGCCGCGGCGATCCTGTGCTCGGAAAGCTTTGCCCGCAAACACGGGCTGGACAGCACGGTGCAGATCACCGCGCAGGCCATGACCACCGATTACCCGTCGACCTTCCAGGCCCACGACATGATGCAGCTTGTCGGCTATGACATGTCCAGGGCCGCGCGCGAACAGGTTGTCGAGCAATCCGGCGTCGATATCGCGGATGTGGACGTGGTCGAACTGCACGATTGTTTCACCCATAACGAACTGATCACCTACGAGGCGCTTGGCCTTTGTCCCGAAGGCGCGGCGCAGAAATTCATCGCCGATGGCGACAACACCTATGGCGGCAAATACGTGACCAACCCGTCGGGCGGGCTGTTGTCCAAGGGCCACCCGCTTGGCGCGACCGGGCTGGCGCAATGTTACGAGCTGACCCATCAATTGCGCGGCACAGCCCAGCGGCGGCAGGTCGAAGGCGCCAGAACGGCCCTGCAACACAATCTGGGCCTTGGCGGCGCCTGCGTGGTCACGCTGTATCAGGCCGCCTGACCACATGGGCCTGTTCAATCGCAGCGCGGCAGGGCAAACCACCCCGCCCATGTCGGTCACGCTGGAGCGCGGCGCGATGACCTTCTTTGCCGAAACCATCGGCGAAACCAACCCGATCCATTTCGACATCGCCGCCGCCCGCGCCGCCGGGCATCCCGACATCATGGCCACCGCCACCTATGCGGTCGTGGTCGGCACCATGGCGGGCAAGGCATTGCTGCGCCGGGGCGATCCGGACCAACTCGCCCTGATCGGCGCGGATACGCGCTATCTGCTGCACGGCACCGAAAGCTATGCCTATCACGGGGCGATGTTTGCCGGTGACACCGTGACCGTGGAAACCGAGGTGGCCGGTTTCGCGGATGCCAAGGGCGGCAAGCTGGAAATCGCCACCCTGATCCAGCGCATCACCCATCCCGATCGCGGCCTTCTGGTCGAGGCGCGGCGCGATCTGATCCACAGGCTGGACCAGGGGGCGGCATGAGTATCACACCGCACACCGCCACCATCGGCGATACCCTCCCGCCGCTTACCTTCGGCCCGATCAGCCGCACCGCGCTGGCGCTTTACGCCGGGGCCTCGGGTGATCACAACCCGATCCATATCGACACCGATTTTGCCCGCAAGGCCGGGATGGACGACGTATTCGCCCATGGCATGTTGTCCATGGCCCAGCTGGGCCGCCTTGTCACCGACTGGGCCGGACAAGAGAACGTCACCAGCCTTTCGACCCGCTTTTCGGCGATCACCCCCGTGGGCGCGACCCTGACCTGCACGGGTGAAGTGACCGAGACCCTGACACATGACGGCGCACCTCACCTGCGTCTGCGCCTGTCGGTGACCCTTGCCGACGGCACCCAAACCCTCAAAGGCGACGCGCTGGTGCGCATCCCCCAAGGAGACTGACCATGCCCAACCACCTCTGGATGAACGAAGACCACACCGCCTTTGCAGACACTGTCGCGCGCTTCTTTGCCGAGGAAATCACCCCCAACAAGGACGCCTGGACCAAGGCTGGCGTGATCCCGAAAACGCTCTGGAAGAAAGCAGGCGAGCTTGGCATCCTGGGCGCCACCTTCCCCGAGGACCACGGCGGGCTGGGCCTGTCGCGCCATTTCGACGCCGTCACCTTTCTGGAGCAAACCAAGGCCGGGGATTCCGGCTGGGGCGTGTCGGTGCACAATATCGCCGCCCATTACATCACCGCTTTCGGCACCGAAGACCAAAAGGCCCGCTGGCTTCCCGATCTGGCCTCGGGCGACAAGATCGCCGCGATCGCCATGACCGAACCGGGCACCGGATCCGATCTTCAGGCGGTCAAGACCACCGCGATCAGGGACGGCAACGAATACCTGATCAACGGCTCCAAGACCTTCATCACCAATGGCGCCACCGCGGATCTGATCGTGCTGGTCGCCAAGACCGATCCCGGGGCCAAGGGCCGGGGCGTGTCGCTGATTATCGTGGAAACAGACGGGCTGGAAGGTTTCTCCGTCGGGCGCCGCTTGGAAAAGATGGGCATGAAGCGCAACGACACCGCCGAACTTGCCTTTGAGGATGTGCGCGTGCCGCTCACCAACCTTCTGGGCAGCGAAGAGGGGCTTGGTTTCATCCAGTTGATGAAACAGCTCCCGTGGGAACGGCTCATCCTGGGCTTCATGGCGCTGGGATCGGCACAATGCGCGCTGGATCTGACGCTGGACTACGTCAAGGAACGCAAGGCCTTTGGCCAGCGTATCATGGATTTCCAGAACACCCGCTTCAAGCTGGCCGAAGCCGCCACCAAGATCGAATTGCTTGCCGCCTTCTGTGACCAATGCCTTGCCGAACTCGAACAGGGCAGGCTGACCGCCGAAAAGGCCGCGATGGTCAAATGGTGGGGCACACAGACCCAATGCGAGGTGATCGACGAATGCCTGCAACTGTTCGGCGGCTATGGCTACATGTCCGAATACCCGATCTCGGAACTTTACACCGATGCCCGCGTGCAAAAGATCTATGGCGGCACCAACGAGATCATGAAAGAGGTGATCGCCCGCTCGCTGGATGTGGCATGAAAAACGCCCGGCACAGACGGGCAGCGCCTGCCTGCCCCTCGGCAGGCGCTTTGAACCTGTCCGGGTGCGGGCAAGTCACTTGCTACATGCTGGGCGTAACTTGATCTACTGCAACACCCAAGCGCCTACCCAGGCAGGCGCTGCCCGTCTGAGCCTCTGGAAGGAATCAAAATGAAACTCACAGGCAAAACCGCCTATGTCACCGGCGCGGGCAATGGCATCGGCCGCGCCGTCGCCCTGAAACTCGCCTCCGAAGGCGCCAACGTGGTCGTCAACGATCTCGAAGACGCGCCCGCCATGGCCGTGGTCGAGGAAATCACCGCCGCAGGCGGCCATGCCATTTCCGTGCCCGGCTCTGTCACCGAGGACGGCTTTGCCGAACGCTTCATCGGCGCAGGCATCGAGAAATGGAACGCGGTGGACATCATCGTCAACAATGCCGGCTACACATGGGACAGCATGATTGGCCACATGAGCGATGACCAGTTCGATGCCATGTTGGACGTGCATGTCAAAGCCCCGTTCCGCATCCTGCGGGCGGCCTCCGGTTTCATCAAGGGCGCTGCCAAACAAGAGGCAGAAGAGGGTCGCGAAGTCTTCCGCAAGGTGGTCAATATCTCGTCGGTCGCCGGTCTTGGCGGCAATGTCGGACAGGCCAATTATTCCTCCGCCAAAGCGGCCATTGTCGGCCTGACCAAAACCATGGCCAAGGAATGGGGGCGCTCCAAGGTCTGCGTGAACTGCGTTGCCTTCGGCTATATCGAAACCCGCCTGACCGAAGCCACCGATGAAAAGAAAACCATCACCGTGGATGGCAACGAGGTGGGCATCGGTATCCCCACCAAGGTCGCGGGCGGCTTTGCCGCCATGGTCCCGATGGGGCGCGGCGGCACCCCGGAAGAGGCGGCAGGCGGGGTCTATCTCTTCTGCATACCGGAATCGAATTATGTCTCCGGTCAGGTGCTGACTGTGGGCGGCGGCTTCACGCTCGGCTAAGGAAAACTCACATGCTCAACGGTATCCGCATCATCGAAATCGAAGGCCTCGGCCCCGGCCCCTTTGCCGCCATGACCCTGGCCGATCTGGGCGCCGACGTGATCACCATCCACCGCAAGGGCAAGGGCGGTCCCGTCACCGCCGAGGCCAGCGTGCTTGACCGGGGCAAACGCTCGATCGCGCTCGATCTCAAAGACCCGGACGACCTGCAAACCGCCCGCCGGCTGATCGCCGGCGCCGATGCCCTGATCGAAGGTTTCCGCCCCGGTGTGATGGAGCGGCTGGGCCTTGGCCCCGAACCCTGCCACGCCGACAACCCCGCGCTGGTCTATGGCCGCATGACCGGCTGGGGCCAGACCGGACCGCGTGCACAAACCGCCGGGCATGATCTCAACTACATTGCCCAATCCGGCGCGCTTTATTACGCCTCCGAACCCGGCCAGCCCCCGGTCACCCCCGCCACCCTCGTGGGCGATATCGGCGGCGGCGCGCTTTATCTCGTCGTGGGCCTTCTGGCGGGCATTCTCAACGCCCGCGCCACCGGGCGCGGCACCGTGGTGGATGCGGCCATCGTGGACGGGTCGGCCCATATGATGACCCTGCTCATGGCCATCCGCCAGGCCGGCGGCCTGTCTCCGGCACGCGGCCAAAGCCTGCTGGACGGCCCGCACTGGAGCCGCAGCTATGCCTGCGCCGATGACGGTTTCATATCCGTGCAATGCCTGGAACCGCAATTCTACGCCGAATTCCTGCGCCTGATGGGGCTGTCCGATGATCCCGACTTTCAGCACCAGATGGACAAGTCGCGCTGGCCCGAACTCACCGCGCGCCTGTCCGCGATCTTTTCCGCCGAGCCGCGAATTCACTGGGATACGCTCTTTACCGGCTCTGACGCCTGCGTCGCCGTCGTACTGTCGCCCGAAGAATCCGCCCACAGCCCGCACATGATCGAACGTCACACCTGGCAAAGCCCAGGCGGCGTGCTGCAAGCCGCCCCCGCCCCTCGGTTTGACGGAGATGTACACACCCCGCGCCCTGCACCCAATCGTGGAGAGCACAGCGCGGAAATTCTGGCGGACCTGAAAGACTAGCATTGGCCGCCCGGAATCAAGGCAAGCCCTGCTTGCCGCCGGGCATCGCCCGACCGCCCCAATGGGCGATTTGGATAGGTATCGCCAGATATCGGGACCGGCGGGATTAGGCGCCATAAAGCGGCATACTCAACCGGCACATCGCCCACCCGCGGTCATGCGATGCCCGGCCCCGTAGCGCTTTACCGCCCGCGCACCGTATCGATCATCAGCTGCACATTCTCCGGGTCCGCATCCGGGGTGATCCCGTGGCCCAGATTGAAGATATGCGGCCCCTTGCCGAACGCATCGACAATCCTGCGGGTCTCATCCACCAGCGCCTGCCCGCCCGTCACCATATGCGACGACTTCAGATTGCCCTGCACACAGCCGTCCTTCTGCACATGTGCCGCGGCCCAGACCGGCGTCACGCCGTCATCCAGCGCCACACAATCCGCGCCGGTCGCCCTGGCAAATCCCTCATAGCGTGCCCCCGCCCCGCGCGGAAAGGCGATGACCGGCACCCCCGGGTGCCGCGCCTTGAGCGCCGCAATGATCTTTCGGGCCGGTTCCAGCGCATACCGGTCGAAATCGTCGCCCTTCAGCGACCCGGCCCAGCTGTCAAACAGCTTGACCACCTCGGCCCCCGCCTCGATCTGGCGGGACAGGTATTCCACGGTCGCCTCGCTCAACAGATCGATGATCTGATCAAACAGCGCCGGATTGCTGTCCTTGAGCGCATGGGCCGGGCCCTGATCGGGCGTCCCACGCCCCGCCACCATATAGGTCGCCACCGTCCAGGGCATCCCGGCAAATCCGATCAGCGTGGTTTCTTTCGGCAATTCCCGGCTCAAAAGGCGCACCGTGTCGTAAACCGGGCTCAGCACCGCGTCGATTTCCGAAACCGGGGTCAGCCTGTCGAAATCCGCCTGCGTTTCAATCGTCGACAGGCGCGGGCCCTCGCCGGTGACAAACCACAGATCGGCGCCCAGCGCCTGGGGCAGCAGCAGGATATCGGCGAACAGGATCGCCGCATCGAACCCGTAGCGCCGGATCGGTTGCAGCGTCACCTCCGCCGCCAACTCACTGTTGTAACACAGGGACAGGAAATCCCCCGCCTGCGCCCGCGTCGCGCGGTATTCGGGCAGATAGCGCCCCGCCTGCCGCATCATCCAGATCGGCGGTGTGTCCAGCGTTTCGCCGGCCAGTGCCCGCAGAATTTTCTTGGTCTCAGTCATGCGTTCCCTCTTAGTGTCGGCCACATGCCCAGGCGTTGACATGTATCAAGGAATCACGTTCCAAAATCGGGCCTCTTGGCCCGGATGAAACGCGCCCCCTGTGGCGGGCAAACTTAACTGCTAGGTCACGCGACAGGGCCGGGATGTCAACCCTTCTGCGCTTGTCACACCTGGCCGCCGGGACTAGACCAAGATCATGACTTCGACCCTCCCCTCCCCCGACTCGCCCCTCAGGATCGGCACGCGCGGTTCTCCGCTCGCGCTGGCGCAGGCCGTAGAAACCCGCCGCCGCCTCATGACGGCCTTCGATCTGGCCGAAGACGCGTTCACCATTGTCGTGATCAAGACCACCGGCGACGATGCCGGCCTGATCGCAAAGGATCGCCCGCTCAAGGAACTGGGCGGCAAGGGCCTCTTCACCAAGGAGATCGAACAAGACCTGCTCTCGGGCGCGATCGACATCGCCGTGCACTCGATGAAGGACATGCCCGTGGATCAGCCCGCCGGGCTGCTGCTGGACACCTACCTGCCCCGCGAAGACACGCGCGACGCCTTTGTGTCGCCCAATGTCAAATCGCTGGCCGACCTGCCGCAAGGCGCGGTCGTGGGCACCTCCTCGTTGCGCCGCCGCGCCCAGCTTTTGAATTATCGCCCGGACCTGAAGGTTGTGGAATTTCGCGGCAACGTACAGACCCGCCTGAAGAAACTGGGCGATGGCGTGGCCGATTGCACCTTTCTCGCCATGGCCGGGCTGAACCGGCTGGACATGGCCCATGTCGCCGCCTCCGCCATCGACTCCACCGAAATGCTGCCCGCCGTGGCTCAGGGCGCCATCGGCATCGAACGACGCGCCGATGACGGCGCCACCGCCGCCCTGCTCGAAGCGATCCACGACACCCCCACCGGCCAGCGCCTGGCCGCCGAACGCGCCTTTCTCGCCGCGCTGGACGGCTCTTGCGAAACCCCGATCGCGGGCCTGTGCGAACTGGAGGGCACAACGCTGCACCTGCGCGGCGAAGTGCTGCGCCCCGACGGGTCCGAACGCCTGACCGACGCGCGCTCCGCGCCAATCGAGGACGGCGCCGAAATGGGCCGCGCCATGGCCGCGCATCTGCTGACACAGGCCGGCCCGGATTTCTTCGCCTGGCGCACGTGACCCTGCAAAAAGGTTAATACCCCAGATACGCACCATTCAGTTCACGATTTGGCCATTTTTGGCGACGACTCTGTGCCCGATATATGAGGAAACAGAGGACAGACTCATGAACGCTTTGGTCCGATTTGGAGCCGTGGGGGCAGAAAATTGGAACTCGCTTGTCGCCCAGCCCGCTGAAACCGGTTACGCCGTCAGCGAAACGACAGGCAAGTTCCGCCACACCTCGCGCAACGAGGCCATCTTGCGCTTTGTCGGGATCGTGATCGTGCTGGGGGCGCTGATCCAGTGGTCCTTCCCAAACGCCAGCTTTGCGGGCGATCCGATGACCACGAAGATCATGATGTCGGTGGCCAGCGCGCTGATCGGCATGGCGGTCTACAGCTTTGCCACACGCGGTCACCGCAGCGAAATCCGGTTTGACCCCAGAAAGAACGAACTGGTCGTTTCGGCCCTCAACCGCCAGGACCGCCACAAGGCCGTGCGCCGCGTTCCGCTGTCCCAGGTCAAAAGCATTTACGTGCGTCGCACCGATATGCCCCATGGCATGGCCGCGCTGCGCATCCGTTTTTTCAACAACCCCAACGAACTGACGGCGATCCGCGGCACCGATACCGAGATCGAGATGCTGCACGGGCTGCTGTGCCGTGACATCCGCATGGCCCGCAAACAAAGCTGAACCAGCACAGCCATGTCAAAAGCGAATGGCGGGGACATCCCCGCCATTTTTTCTGCGCCATGCGGTCAGGGCGGTGGCGTTCAGCCCGGCCCGATCGTGTAACAGGTGATCTTGCGCGCTTGCAGGCGGCGACAGGCCATAGCCGCGGTATCCTCGGTCAGCCCCATGAAATTGGCCTCGTAGCCGCGCGAGTTCTTCACCACCTTGCGCAGGCTGCCATCCAGCGTCGTCATCTCCGCCAGCGCCGTCTTCAACAGCATCTTTTCCGCCGCGTATCGGCTGGGATAGCGGCCCACATTGATCCCCCATTGACGCCCGCCCGACGTGGACAGCCGCGTCACCACCGTTGGCTGGGGCGGTGCGACCGGTTCGGGGCTGATGATCTCCGCCCCGACGGTCTGTTGCGCCTCCAGCAACGCCGACTGAATATCGTGTTCGATCACCTTGGCCGCGGCAACAACCACAGGCGGGCTTTCCGGCGCGGTGGTGTCTGGCCGCAAGCGCGGCCGCAACGACCGCTTTACCGCCGTCGCCACACGAACAGTCTTGCCCTTGCGGGCCTGTGTACCATTGTAATCGGGCGGTGACGGTTTGCGCGTTGCCACCCGGGTCGGCGCCCGGCGAAAGCCCAGGTCCAGCAGTTCGGCAACCTTGGCATTGCGCGATGCCGAGGAACGCCCGCCGAAAACCGTGGCGATGATCCGCTCGTTGCCCCGCTCCGCCGAAGCCACAAGGTTGAACCCCGCGGCGCGGGTATATCCGGTCTTGATCCCGTCCGCGCCATTATAGGCGTCCAGCAGCCGGCGGTTGGTGTTGTTGACCGACTTGATCCCGGCGCTTGTCGAACGGCGCGAGAACAGATTGTAATACTGCGGGTAGTCGTACAACAGATGCCGGCCCAGCGTGGTCATGTCCCGCGCCGTCGACAAATGCCCGCCCTCGGTCAGCCCGTTGGCGTTCTTGAACGTCGTGTTGGTCATGCCCATCGCCTTGGCGGTGCGGTTCATCCGGCGGGCAAAGGCCGCCTCTGACCCTTCCAGCGCCTCGGCGATGGCCGTGGCCGCATCGTTGGCCGATTTCACCGCCGCCGCGCGAATCAGATAGCGCAGCGCAATCCGCTGCCCCGCCACCAGCCCCAGCTTCGAGGGTGGCTCCGCGGCCGCTTTCTTGGAGATACGCACCTTGGTATCCAGCGAAATCTCGCCATTCTTGACCGCTTCAAAGGCGATATACAGCGTCATCATCTTGGTCAGCGACGCCGGGTGCAGCCGGGTGTCGGCATTGCGCGAATGCAGCACCTCGCCGGATCGCGCATCCACCACCATCGCGGCATAGGGTGCCGCGGACACGATGACGGGCACGCCGAGCGCGAGCCACAGGAACGTAATCATGAATAGCCCGATGCGGGCCGGCCTTGTGCGCGGCGCCTTCACTGAACTGCCCTTTATCTGCCTCTTGCCGCCGGTTTTCCGGTCGGACATCTTTGTTTGAAATGAGGCTATCACAAGGCCGGTTTCGATTAAAGTGTTTGTTCAGGCTGATTTGCCCGACTTTCCGAAAGTGAAATCGCACATCTTGGGGGACGTGGTGCGCGCACCCCAACTGGTGCGTTCGCGCGCCTCCGCGCTGACTTGGCGTCAACCGATCCCGCGCACCAGTTCCGGCAAATCCGCCAACGACGGCAGCGCGACAAAGCGGCTGGTATCCGCAGGCGGATCGGCCTGTTCCAGCGCCCAGGCCGGGCCCTGGGGCACATGCACGCCCCACCCCCCCGCGGCAATCGCGGGCACCACATCCGAGCGCATCGAATCGCCCACCATCATGGCGCGCGCCGGGCCATCGCCATGACGTGCAAAGACACGGGCATATGTCTCGGGTGTCTTGTGGGACACGATCTCGACCCAGTCGAACATCTCACCCAGCCCCGATTGCGCCAGCTTGCGCTCCTGGTCCAGCAGATCGCCCTTGGTGATCAGAACCAGGCGATGGTCCGGCGCCAGCATCCCGATCACCTCGCGCGCATGGGGCAAAAGCTCGATCGGATGGCGCAGCATCTCGCGCCCGGCCGCCATCAGTTCACCGATCACGGCGGCGGGCACACGTTCCTCTGTCACTTCGATCGCGGTCTCGATCATCGACAGAACGAAGCCCTTGATGCCGAACCCGTAATGCCCGACATTGCGCCGCTCCGCCTCCAGCAGCCGCGCTTCCAGCTGCGCGGGCGGCGCGTAATCGGCCAGCAAAGCGGCGAATCGCTCCTGCGTCAGGCGAAAGAACCGCTCGTTGTGCCAAAGCGTATCATCCGCATCAAAGCCGATTGTGGTAAGATTTGCCGTCATGTGTCCATTCGCCCGGTGCACAGCCCCTTTTCCTGCGCCCTTGTCAGGCTATATAAACACTGAACGCAAAACAGCCAAAAAGCGGATGACCACCAGCATGACCCTGCACCCCCTGCGCATGTCCAACACGCCCGACGGCGATGACGGCGATGCCGGAGTCGCCCTGCAAACCCGCACCCGAACCAAGCGCCCGCCGCTCTACAAGGTGCTGCTGCTGAACGACGATTACACGCCGATGGAATTCGTCGTGCACATTCTCGAACGGTTCTTCGGCATGACCCATGCCGAAGCGTTTGAAATCATGCTGACCGTGCACAAGAAGGGCCTCGCGGTGGTCGGGGTGTTCAGCCACGAAATTGCCGAAACCAAGGTGACACAGGTGATGGATTTCGCCCGCCGTCACCAGCACCCGCTGCAATGCACCATGGAAAAGGAGTGATCCGGCCCCCCGCCGGAACGCCAGCAACATGTCCCATTCCCGACTGACCCTCGCCATCGAGGACCACGGCCTGTCCGTGCCTGCCGAAGGCCGCATCGCCGTGTTTGCCCCGCCCGCGGGCTACGATCTGGGCGCCCTGCCCCATGGCCGCGTGGACGTGATCCAGCACATGAAACCCGATCACGACGCGTTTGCCCGCGCCGGCTATCACACCCGCCTGACCGAAGACGGCCCCTATGCGCTGGCCGTCGTCGTCCTGCCCCGTGCCAAGGCGCAGGCGCGCGAGCTTGTAGCCCGCGCCGGGGCGGTGGCCGACATCGTGGTGGTCGATGGCCAGAAGACCGACGGCATCGACAGCCTGCTCAAGGCGTGCAAACCGCTGGGCGAAATCGGCCTGACCCTGTCCAAGGCGCATGGCAGGCTGTTCACGGTCAGCGGCGATTTCTCGGCCTGGCTGCCGCACGGCGACACCACGCTCGACGGCGGCTTCGTTACCCGCCCCGGCGTGTTCTCCGCCGACGGGATCGATCCGGCCTCGGCCGCGCTGGCCGCCGCCCTGCCGTCCAAGCTTGGCCCGGTCGTGGCCGATCTGGGCGCTGGCTGGGGGTTCCTGTCGCGCGCCGTCCTGGAACGCGAGCGCGTCAAGGCGGTGCATCTGGTCGACTCCGATCATGTCGCGCTGACCTGCGCACGCGCCAATATCCGCGATCCACGCGCCACCTTTCACTGGGAAGACGCCACCGCCTGGGCACCGCCATTCAAGGCCGATACCGTGGTGATGAACCCGCCCTTTCATACCGGACGCAGGGCCGAACCGGCGCTTGGCGTGGCCTTTATCGACACTGCCGCGCGCATCCTCACACCCGGCGGTCATCTCTGGATGGTCGCCAATCGCCACCTGCCCTACGAAGCCGCGCTTCAGGACCGCTTTGCCAAGGTCGACGAGGTGGCGGGCGACAACCGCTTCAAGGTGCTCTGCGCCGCGCGTCCCGCTCGCGCAAAGCGCGCAAAGCGCGTAACGTGACACGAATCGTGACAGCGTGATGGGGATCGCAAATGTCTTATTCTATCGCCGGTAAAACCGCCATTATCACCGGATCGGCCAATGGCATCGGGCTGGCACTGGGGCGGCACTTTGCCGATCACGGCGCCAATGTGATGTTCGCCGACATGGACGAAAAACGCCTGATCGAAGAACTGGGCGACAAGAACGAAGAAGGCAATATCCGCTACTTCGCCGGGGATCTGCGCGAAAAGCTGACCATCAACAATCTGATCTCGGCCACGATCGACGCATTCGATCAGGTCGATATCCTGATCAACGGCTGTCGCCAGGTGATGCCCACCGATGCGCTTGACCCCGATGACGGCTCTGTAGAGCAAATGTTGCAACAGAACCTGATGACGGCGCTGCGCCTCAGCCAGATCGCCGCCAGGCGCATGATCAAACAGGCCGAAGGCCAGACCGAGGGTCAGGTTGGCTCGATCGTCAATCTCAGCTCCATCGCCGCCCGGCGCACCCATCCCGATCTGCTGGCCTATTCGGTCTCCACCGCCGCGCTTGATCAGATGACCCGCTCTCTGGCCGTGGCGCTGGCGCCGCACCGGATCCGGGTCAACGCGGTCTCCTTCGGCTCGGTCATGTCCGCCAGCCTTCAGGACACGCTCAAGGAAAGGCGCGAATACCGCAGCGAGATCGAACACCACACCCCGCTGGGCCGCATCGCCGCCCCCGGTGAACTGGCCGACGCGGTTCAGTTCCTGGCCTCCGAGGGTTCCGGCTTCATGACCGGGCAGATCCTCACGCTGGACGGCGGGCGCACCCTGCTTGATCCGGTCACGGCCCCCGCGCATTAACCGACCCACAGGAGCATTCATGACAGACCAGATGGACAGCCGGAAGGCCCGCGCCAGCGCGTGGTTCCGCGATCTGCGCGACCAGATCGTCACCGCCTTCGAGGCGCTCGAGGACAGCCATGCAACCGGCCCCTTCGCCGATCAGGCGCCGGGCCGCTTCGAGGTCAGCCAAACCACCCGCGCCAGCGCCGACGGCACGGATGCCGGGGGCGGGCTGATGTCGGTCCTGCGTGGTGGGCGCGTCTTTGAAAAGGTCGGGGTCAATATCTCGACCGTCTATGGCGAACTGGGCGACCGCGCTCAGGCCGCCATGGCCGCGCGCAAGGGCCTGCCGGGCATGAAGGGCGATCCCCGCTTCTGGGCCTCGGGCATCTCTCTGGTGGCGCATATGCAGAACCCGCATTGCCCCGCCGTGCACATGAATACCCGCATGTTCTGGACCCCCCATGCCTGGTGGTTCGGCGGCGGATCGGATCTGAACCCCTGCCTCGAATATGACGAGGACACCGCCCATTTCCACGCCGTGCAAAAAGATCACTGCGACCGGCACGACCCCGCGCATTACCCGCGCTTCAAGGCCTGGGCCGACGATTATTTTTATGTCCCGCACCGCAACCGCGCGCGCGGCGTGGGCGGCATCTTCCTTGACGATCACAACACCGGCGACTGGGAAGCGGATTTCGCCTTTATCCAGGACGTGGGCCGCGCCTTCCTGCCCGCCTACCTGCCGCTGGTGGAAAAACGCCGTACCGCCGATTTCGGTGCGCCCGAAAAAGACGCCCAGCTGGTGCATCGCGGCCTCTATGCCGAATATAATCTGGTCTATGACCGGGGCACCAAATTCGGCCTGGAAACCGGGCACGATGCCAATGCCGTGCTGATGAGCCTGCCCCCCATGGCCAAGTGGGTCTGAGCCAAGTGGATCTGGGCCAAGCGGATTTGGGCCGGTCAAGGCCATTCAGGCAAGCCGCGCGCCTTGCACCGCGATGCCCGCCCCCCGGCGCGTGATCACGTTTTGGGCTTGTCGTCATACTGCCCCGACAGGATGCGCCGGGCATCCCCCTCGGGGTCGTCATACTGGTTGGTCTTCACCGTATAGACAAAGGCCAACAGGCCCACGCCGCCCAGCAGCAGGGAAATCGGGATCAGATAAGCCAGGATCTGCATGGTGGTCTCTACCTCAGGCGCAGCGCGTTCAGCGATACGGTAATGGAACTCAGCGACATGGCCAAGGCCGCGATCAGCGGCGTGGCCAGACCGGCCACCGCCAGCGGCACGGCCACGATATTATACACTGTCGCGATACGGAAATTCTCGCGGATACGTTTCGTGGCCGACCGCGCCGTGCTCAGGGCCTCTGCAATCGGCTCCAGGTCGCCCCCCAGCAGCACGATATCCGAAGCCACCCGCGCCGCATCCAGCGCCGAGGCCGGCGAAATCGACACATGCGCCGAGGCCAGTGCCGCCGTGTCGTTCAGCCCGTCGCCCACCATCAGCACATGTCGCCCCTCATCGGCCAGCGCCTGCACCTTCGCGGCCTTGTCCTCGGGCAGCGCCTCGGCCACCCAATGCGTGATCCCCAGCCGGCCGGCCAGCGCCTCGACAGCACCCGCCGTATCGCCTGACATCAACAGCACGTCCTTGCCATCCGCCTTCAGCGCCGCCACCGCCGCCTCTGCGCCGGGACGCAGCGAATCCGCGAACCGGAACGCCCGTGGCGCACCCTCGCCCAGCGACAGGAACGCCGCCGTCTGCGCCAGCGGCGCCGCGCCCACCCAGCTTGCCCGGCCCAGCCGCACCAGCGCGCCATCCAGACGCCCCTGCGTGCCATATCCCGGAACTTCCTCGATCCCGCTCAGCGCCGCCGGGCGCACGCCCGCGCCTTGCGCCGCCGCGCTCAACGCCTGGCTCAGCGGGTGCGACGACCCCTGCGCCAGCGCCAGCGCCACGCTCAGCTCTTCGGGCGAAAAATCCTCCAGATTGATCAGGTCCGGCGTGCCCGCCGTCAGGGTGCCGGTCTTGTCGAACACCACCACATCCACCTGCGCCAGCCGCTCCAGCGCCGTCGCGTGCTTGATCAACATGCCCTTGCGGAACAATCGCCCCGAGGCCGCCGTCGTCACCGCCGGCACCGCAAGGCCCAGCGCGCAGGGGCAGGTGATGATCAGCACCGCCGCCGCGATATTCAGCGCCGTGCGCATGTCCCAGGTATAAAGATACCAGCCCACAAAGCTCAGCGCCGACAGGATATGCACGCCGGGCGCATACAGCCTGGCCGCCTTGTCCGCCAGCGAGGTATAATTCGACCGGCCCGATTCCGCGATTGCCACCAGATCGGCCATGCGATGCAGGCTGGTTTCCTCGCCCACCGCCGTCGCCCGCACCACCAGCGGCCCGGTCAGGTTCACTTCGCCCGCGCTCACGCCCAGCCCCGGCCCGGCGAAAACGGGCACCGTTTCCCCGGTCAGCAGCGACCGGTCCAGCTCGGATTGCCCCTCGACGATCTCCCCGTCCACCGGCATCCGCCCGCCCGGGCGCACCAGCACCAGATCGCCCGCCACCAGCGCGCTGACCTGCACGGTTTCCTCCGCACCGTCGCGCAACCGCACCGCGCGCGGCACTTCCAGCGCCGCCAGCTCCTCGGCCGCCGAACGCGCCACCGCGCGCGTGCGATAATCCAGATAGCGCCCCGCCAGCAAAAAGAACACCAGCGCCAGCGCCGCGTCGAAATAAGCGTATTCCCCGCTCAGCGAGGTTTCCCACAGCGATGTCGCCAGCGCCAGCACGATGGCCAGCACGATCGGGACATCCATATTCAGCCGGCGGTGCTTCAGCGCGCCCCAGGCGCTTACGAAGAACGGGCGCCCAGAAAACACGATCGTCGGCAACGCGATCGCCGCCGAGATCCAGTGAAACATGTCGCGCGTCGCCGCCTCGGCCCCGGACCAGACCGAGATCGACAACAGCATCACGTTCATCGTCGCGAACCCCGCCACCGCCAGCCGCATCAACAGGTCACGCCCCGCCTTGTCGGTCTGCGTCGCGCTCAGCGTGCCCGCGTCCAGCTCGTGCGCCTCATAGCCGATCCCCTCCAGCACCCCGACCAGCGCGTCGGCCTCCACCTCCGGCGCGGCCTCCACCGTGGCCCGTTTCAGCGTCAGGTTCACCCGCGCGGACCTGACGCCGGGGTGGCGCGTCAGCGCATCTTCCACCGTGGTGATGCACAATGCGCAATGCACGCCGGGCACCGACAGGGCCAGCTGCGCCTCCTTCTGCGCGGCGCGTTCGGCCAGCGCCTCGGCCGCCGGGGCTGCGTCACAGGCCGGACAGGCCGAGATCGTCGGACGCATCGCCGCCGTCATGGTTCAGCCCTTTTTCACCAGCAACATGATGCGGCGCGTGAAATCCGTGCCGTCGCTGGCCGTGGCGCTCACCCGGACGCTCCAGTTGCCCGGCTCCAGCGCCACCGGCGCAACATAGGCCGTGCCGTCAAATGCAAACGCCGGCTCCACGTCGTCGCGCTCGTGGGTCGGACGCCCCACCACCGCATACAGCCGCGTCACCTCGACCGGGGCGCCATTCGCGTCCCGGATCGACAGGATCACCTGCCCGTCCCCGGCGCTGGCCGACACATTCCAGCCCAGCGCATCCTGCGAATCGCGGCGCAGGTCGAACTGTTGGCTGGCGGTATAGGAATTCTTTACTTCCAGCCCCGGAAACGTGCTGATCGCATTCCAGGCCAGCGCCAGGTTGACGGCGATGATCACGCCAAATCCGCCAACAAATACCATCAGCGCGTGGCGCCCTGTGAACTCGCGTTCGGCCATCAGTTGTTCCTTCCGTTGAAGACCGTGTTCTTGTAAACGCGATCCCCGTTGCTGATATCTTCCACCCAGATACGAATATCGGTCCGGGCGCTCTCCGCCGGGGCGGATCCCTTGGGCGCGATCACGTAAACCCGCTGCAATCTGATCTGGTCCGCCGGCACGTTGACGGTTTCATAGGGCGTACCCTCCAGCTCGATCCGCAGCACCGGATCGCCACGCGCGGTCACACGGAAGGGGCGCACTTCGCCCTGCTTGTTGCGCAGCCGCACCTCGTATGTATTGCGGATCGATCCGTCCGCCAATGTCACATATGTCGGGTTGCGCACCGGCGCCACCGTCACGTCGATATCCGAGCGCATGAACAGCGCCACCACCAGAAACACGCCCACCAGCGACCAAAGCCCGGTATAAAGCAGCGTACGCGGGCGCAGGAAATGGTGCTTCCAGATGCTGCGCGGCGCGTTGCCCGCCGTCTCGTGCGCCTCGTCTCCGACCGCCAGATAGTCGACCAGGCCTCGCGGCTTGCCCACCTTCTCCATCATCTCGTCACAGGCGTCGATGCACAGCGCGCAGGTGATGCACTCCATCTGCTGCCCGTCGCGAATATCGATCCCCACCGGACACACGTTCACGCAGGCCATGCAATCGATGCAATCGCCCAGTTCGCTGTCGGCGGTGCGCTTGCCCTTGCCGCGCGGCTCGCCCCGCCAGTGGCGATAGCCCACGGTCAGGGTCTCTTCATCCATCATCGCGGCCTGAATCCGCGGCCAGGGACAGGCATAGATACAGATCTGTTCGCGCGCGATGGCGCCGAAAAACACTGTGGTAAAGGTCAGAACCGCGATCGTCGTATAGGCGATCGAATGCGCGGTCCCGTTCAACAGATCCTGCAACAGCGCCGGCGCGTCGGTGAAATAGAACACCCATGCCCCGCCGGTGGCGAGACCGATGAACAGCCAAACGATCATCTTGGTCAGGCGCAGCCGCAGCTTGCGCAAATCCCATTTCTTCTGGCGATGCAGGCGCAGACGCGCGTTTCGGTCGCCCTCGATCCATCGTTCGACAAGGATGAACAGGTCCGTCCACACCGTCTGCGGACAGGCATAGCCGCACCACACCCGCCCCAGCGCCGAAGTAAACAGGAACAGCCCCAGCCCCGCCATGATCAGCAACCCGGCCACGAAATAGAATTCATGCGGCCATATCTCGATCATGAAAAAGAAAAACCGGCGATTGGCCAGATCCACCAGCACCGCCTGATCCGGCAGGCTTGGCCCGCGATCCCAGCGTATCCAGGGCGTCAGGTAATAGATGCCCAGCGTGATCGCCATGATGTACCATTTCAGGTTGCGGAACTTGCCTTTCACACGTTTGGGAAAAACCGGCTCGCGCGCCGCGTACAGGGATGGCTCGGGATTGCTGCTCACGGAATCGCTCTCGTCCTGGGGAATGGGTAGGGGTCTTGTCTCAATCTTATCTCTTCGGGACTTTGACCTGTATCAAATTAAGCATCTCCGATATAGGTTTCTTGTCGCACCCCGCCTGCCCTGCATCGCCATTCCAGGCCAAATCGCCGCCGTGACCGGTGCGCGCGGACTGGAACGGCCCACAAATTACCTTTCGTCAGTGTCGCAAGACTCCCGATACGACAAACAGGGGAAAACGTCAGCAAGGGCGCGGAAAATGAAAAAGGTACCGGCCTTCCCAGGAAACGCGCGAACAGGACGGGAAGACCGATACCTATGACCCCATCTGCACCAGCAACAGGGGTTTCTCTCAGAACCCCGGGGGCAACCCCGGTTTGGCTCCGTTGGCGTTGATACTGCGCCGATTCATCCGGGTTTCCCTTGATCTCTGTCAAGTCTGACCGGAAAAACCGCGATTTTCGCCTTATTATTAAAGGCATATCGCGCACATCTTTTGCCCCGTGCGCCAATCGTTGCCCCCCTGGCCCTGCCATCGCGCGATTGCCGCAAAGCGACCGGGCCGGCCCCCGCGCGTTCAAAATCCCTGCTTTCTTGCTGTTCCCGCGCCAGTGGCGCAGGATCAATGGGGACAGACCCAGGAGTTGACGATGCCGCAACCCGACAGCACCACCGCCCCGCACACGGAACGCAAATCCCTTACCAGTGCCGAGATCGGCGCCGTGGCCCATCTCTATCGCGGCGAGGTGTACCGAAGTACGATCTGGCGCACGCGTCTGGACACCACCACCAACTGGTCGGTCGTCACGCTGGGGCTGGCGCTGTCGATCTCCTTTGCCTCGCCCGATGCCTCGCCCCTGCCGCTGGCGCTGGTCGGGGTGCTGATCGTCTTCTTCCTGATCCTCGAAGCCCGCCGGTACCGCTATTTCAACGTCTGGCGCGCGCGGGCGCGATGGATGGAAACCCATTTCTATGCCCCGCTCCTGCATGACGGCGATCTGCACATGGAAGAGAACTGGCAGAAAACCCTGGCCAGCGATTACATGCGCCCGGCCTATCACGTGTCCTTCCTGACAGCGATCGGGCGGCGCATCCGGCGCAACTATCTGTGGATCCTGCTGATCCAGTCACTGGCCTTTGCTGGCAAGCTGGCGGTGCACCCCACCCCTGTGACCAGCCTGGAGCAGGCGTTTCGCCGCGCTGATATCGGCCCCCTGCCGGGCGAATTCATCGTCGCCATCAGCACGCTTTATATCATGGCCTGGATCGGCATCGCCATCTGGTCCAGCCGCCGCGATGCCCAAAGGGCGCGCGCGCGCGGCTCCCAAAGCTCGATGGGCTGACACGAAAAAAACCGGCCCCTGTTTCCGGGGGCCGGTCTTCCTTGTGCTGCCCGGCAGGAATGGCCGGGCGTCCCGTGTCTTATTCGCCGCCGCCCAACTGGTGGACATAGGCCGCAACCGCACGCACCTGCGCTTCGCTCAGGCGGTCCTGCCACGCCGGCATCACGCCACGGCGGCTGTAGGTGACGGTCTCGGTCAGGGTTTCGTAGTCCCCGCCATACAACCAGATCGCATCCGACAGGTTCGGCGCGCCCTGGCTCCGGTCGCCCTTGCCATTGTCGCCGTGGCAGGAGGCGCAGTTTTCTCCGAAGACCACCGCGCCGGCGTCCACTTGCGACGCGTCCTCGGGGGTGCCCGACAACGACATCACATAGTTGACCACCTGGCCGATCTCCTCGCCTTCCAGCATTTCACCAAAGGCGGGCATCTCGGACTGGCGCAGATAATCGCCATCCGCGTCCTCGGGCTGACGCACTCCAACCTTGACGGTGGTGTAGATCGCATCAATGTCACCGCCCCAAAGCCAGTCATTGTCCAGCAGGTTGGGATAGCCCTTGGCCCCTGCCGCGCCCGACCCGTGGCACTGTGCGCAGAAGGTCTTGAACACGGCAGAGCCGGCCGAGGCCGCATAGCCCTGCAACTCGGGATCGGCGCTGATCTCTGTCAGCTCGGCCGCTTCCAGCCTGGCGTTGATCGGCGCGTTGGCCGCGTTGACCCGGGCGATGTCCTTGGCCACCTCGCCGCGCGTGGAATAGCCCAGCACGCCTGCGGTGGCACCCTTGATCCCCGGCCAGGCCGGATAGGCGATGGTATAGCCGATGCCCCACACGATGGTCGCGTAGAACACCCAGACCCACCAGCGCGGCAAGGGGTTGTTGAATTCCTGGATACCGTCCCAGCTATGGCCGGTGGTTTCCGGATCGCCCTTCTTGATTTCGGATTTCTTGCTCATCTCCGCGCCTCCTTGTCCGTGGCGGGTCTGTCTTCATGCCGGAACGGGATGTTGGCTGTATCGCGGTAGCTCCGGCTTGCCCAGGGGCGGAATGCCCAAAGGATAACGCCGATGAAAAAGGTGAACAGGAACAGCAACATCCAGCTGTCGGCGAACTGTCGCAAAAAGGAATAGGTTTCCATGTTTCCCTCCCTTACCGCGATGCGTCAGGTACGAAGGTCGAGAAATCGACCAGCGTGCCCAACATCTGAAGATACGCAATCATCGCGTCCATTTCCGACACGCCGGGCTGGCCATCGAAATTGCGCACGTTGACATTGTCGCCATAGCGCTCCAGCAGCCCGTCATAGTCGCTGTCGGGATCGGCCTGCGCGGCAAAATCCGCCTGCGCCTGTTCGATCATCTCCTCGGTATAGGGCGCGCCCAGCAATGCGTTGGTTGCCATGATTTCGCCGATATACTTTCCATCAATCATCTTCTTGTTGAGGAAACCATATTTCGGCATCACCGATTCCGGCACGACCGACTGCGGATCACTCATGTGGTCCTGGTGCCAGTCGTCCGAATACCGGCCGCCCACGCGCGCCAAGTCCGGCCCGGTGCGCTTGGAGCCCCACTGGAACGGACGATCGTATTTCGATTCCGCCGCCAGCGAATAGGGACCATAGCGTTCAACCTCATCGCGCAACGGGCGGATCATCTGGCTGTGGCACACATAGCAACCTTCGCGCAGATACACTTCACGCCCGGCCATCTCCAGCGGGGTGTAGGGGCGCATGCCCTCTACATCCTCGATGGTGTTTTCCAGCCAGAACAGCGGCGCGATCTGCACGATGCCACCGATGGTGACAACCAGAAAGCTGACCACCAGCAGGAGTGTCGCGTTGGTCTCGAGGATCTTGTGTTTGTCGAGAATTCCCATTGTCCGACTCTCCTTATTCGGCCGGGACTGCAACAGAGAGGCTGGCTTCCTTGGCCGGCGCTTTCCGTACAGTCATCCACAGGTTGTAGCACATGACCACGGCCCCCGCGAGGAACAGGACCCCGCCAAGCGCGCGCACCACATACATCGGGAACTTGGCCGCCACGGTATCGGCGAACGAATTCACCAGGAAGCCGTTGGCATCCACTTCACGCCACATCAGGCCTTCCATGATACCTGTCACCCACATCGACGCGGCATAAAGCACGATACCGATCGTGGCGAGCCAGAAGTGCCAGCTCACAAGTTGCAGCGAATACAGACGCTCGCGTTTCCACAGGACCGGTACCAGGAAATACAGCACACCAAAGGTGATCATGCCGTTCCAGCCCAGCGCACCGGAATGCACGTGGCCAATGGTCCAGTCAGTGTAGTGCGACAGCGAGTTCACCGCGCGGATCGACATCATCGGGCCTTCAAAGGTCGACATGCCGTAAAACCCGACAGAGATCACCATCATACGGATCACCGGGTCGGTGCGCAGCTTGTCCCAGGCGCCACTCAGCGTCATCAGACCGTTGATCATGCCACCCCAGGACGGCATCCACAGGACCACCGAGAACACCATGCCCAGCGTCGAGGCCCAGTCAGGCAGCGCGGTATAGTGCAAATGGTGCGGACCGGCCCAGATATACAGAAAGATCAGCGCCCAGAAGTGAATGATCGACAGCTTGTACGAGAAAACCGGACGCTCGGCCTGTTTCGGGATGAAGTAGTACATCATCCCCAAAAAGCCCGCGGTCAGGAAAAAGCCGACGGCGTTGTGACCGTACCACCACTGGATCATCGCATCCTGGACCCCGGCCCAGACGATGACCGATTTTGATCCCCAGATGCTGACCGGAATGGTCATGTTGTTGACCACATGCAGCATGGCAATGGTCACGATAAAGGCCAGGTAGAACCAGTTCGCCACATAAATGTGGGGTTCCTTGCGCTTGATAACCGTGCCCAGGAAGACCGCCAGATAGGCCACCCAAACAATTGTCAGCCACAGGTCCACGTACCATTCAGGCTCCGCGTATTCCTTGGACTGGGTACCGCCCAGCAGATAGCCGGTCGCGGCCAGCACGATGAACAGCTGATAGCCCCAGAACACGAACCACGCCAGATTGCCGCCCCACAGGCGCGCCGCGCTGGTGCGCTGCACCACATAGAACGACGACGCGATAAGCGCGTTGCCGCCAAACGCGAAAATCACCGCCGACGTATGCAGCGGGCGAAGGCGGCCAAAGTTGGCATAGCCCTGAGCCCATTCGAAATTCAGAGCCGGAAATGCCAGCTGAAAGGCGATGAAAACACCGGCCAGAAAGCCGACAACACCCCACAGGGCGGTGGCGATCACGCCGGCGCGGATCACGCCATCCATGTATTCGTCCTGTGGGTGCGACACTTTTGTGCCGATGCCCCGCAGAGTCCAGATAAACAGGCCACCAGCAACCAATGCCACGATAATGGCATGGAACTGATAGGCCACGTCACGCGCGAAATTGATCCCCATCATCGCGAACAGCGTGACGAGACCAAGCGCGATCAGCTTGATGTAATTAACCATTTTGCGTCCCTTACGTCTTTGCCGGACACGACTCGACTGTGCCCTGGCTGTTATAGACTGACCGCTTTTTGCGGTTGCAGCGAAAAAGGTGCCTTGATCTGCATCAAAGCGTCGCGATCCGAAATGCGCCCCTATCGAAATCACACCGGACGGGGGGCGACTGCCCCTCACAGGCAAAGCTACATGTAACCTATACCTTTTGAAAACACGGGAGTGCCCAGATGGCCTATAAATCTCTGCTGACCGTGCTGACCGATCCCAGCCTGGCCGCCGGCCCGGTTGCCCAGGGGATTGCGCTGGCCGGGGCGCAGGATGCCCATTACGACGTGCTCTGCCTTGGCGTCGATCGCAGCCAGGCCGGGTATTATTACGCGGGTGCCAGTGCGATGATTCTTCAGGAAACACTCAGCCTCGCACAGGCGGAATCCGAGGCCGTCGAATCGGCGGCGCGCGACCTGCTCAAGGCTTCCGGCATTCGCTGGGCCACGGATAGCGGCGTCGCCCAGATTGCCGATCTGGGGCGCCATGTGGCGGCCCATGCGCGGTTCGCCGATCTGGTGATCCTGCCCAAACCCTATGGCGAGGATCGCGGCGCCGAACTGGAACCCACGCTGGAGGCGGCGCTGTTCGAGGGCCAGGCCCCGGTGCTGATGGTGCCCGACAATGCCCCGCCGCTGACCGCGCCCAAACAGATCTCCGTTGGCTGGAACGAAAGCGCCGAGGCACTGGTCGCGGTGCGCGCGGCCCTGCCCTTCCTGCAACAGGCCGATCTGGTGCGCGTGGTGGTGATCGACCCGCCCACGCACGGCCCGAACCGCTCTGATCCGGGCGGGCTGTTGTCGCAATACCTGTCGCGCCACGGCGTCCGGGTCGAGGTGGACGTGCTCTCCAAGACCCTGCCGCGCATTTCGGATGTGCTGATGCGCCATGCGCGCGACACGTCCTGTGACATGGTGGTGATGGGCGCCTATGGCCACTCGCGCTTCCGCGAGGCGATCCTGGGCGGCGCGACCCGCAACATGCTGGAACAGGCCGACATCCCGGTCTTCCTCGCACATTGATATCTGACGGCGCCCGGGCGTTTCAAAATGCCCTGGCGCCCGACGGCTTCGAAATCGCCAGGCCCGCGCGCGATGTGTTAAACGCCGGATTCAGGCGATCTCCGCCGCCGCAATACCAACGCGATACCGACGGTTTGCCGATCCACGATATGACAAAGTTTCAATAGGTTAACCGCGATTCGGCGCTAGGCCATCATCCCGCCGTCATTGTCGTCCCCGGCCTCGGTCATCAACCGGGTGAAATCGGGGATCGTGACATGGCGCTTGCCTTCCAGCCGGATCACCCCGTCCCGTTTCAGCGCCGACATCTGCCGGCTTACCGTTTCAAGCGTCAGCCCCAGATAATCCGCCATCGCCTCGCGGGTCAGCGGCAGGTCGAACACCAGCGGCCCCTGTGTCCCGTTCAGCTTCAGCGACGCATCCCGCCGTGCAATGATCGACAACAGGCTCGCAATCTTCTCGCGCGCCGTCTTGCGGCCCAGCACCAGCATCCATTCGCGCGCCGCGTCCAGCTCGTCCAGAGTCATCTCCAGCAGGCGCTGCGCGATATGCGGGGTCTCCAACATCATCGCCTCGAACGGCTTCTTGCGGAAACAGCACATCACCAGGTCGGTCGTGGCCACAACGTCATAGGCCGCCGACAGCCGCCCGGGCCGGCCCACGAAATCACTGGGCAGCAACAGGCCCACCATCTGTGTGCGCCCGTCTTCCATGGTCTGGGTCAGCGAGGCGATGCCCGACACCACCGAGCCCACGAAGTCCATCCGGTCGCCCGACCAGATCACCGTCTGCCCCGCTTCGAAGCTGCGATAATACTTGATCTCTTCCAGCCGCTCCAACTCGTCAGAGTCGCAACGGGCGCAAACCGCCCGGTGCCGGATCGGGCAGCTCCCGCAATCCTGCGAGGCATGGTGAAGGTCGTCTGTAACTTTGTTCATATTCGCGCTTGATCTGGGTCAAGGAGGCCCCTGACATGTTGCGGCTAAGCCTAGTCTCATGGAAACGAAAACTCAATTGGCAAAGCTGGGTCTGTTCGACGCCAAAGTGCCGCGCTACACCAGCTACCCCACCGCGCCTCATTTCAACAATGACGTGACGCCCGATATCTACGCCTCCTGGATCCGCGCGATCCCCGCCGGGTCGCAGGTCTCGCTTTATGTCCACGTGCCCTTCTGCCGGCGCCTGTGCTGGTTCTGCGCCTGCCGCACGCAAGGCACCGCCAGCGCCTCGCCGGTGGCGGCCTATCTGGAAACCCTCAAGACCGAGCTGGCCCTGCTCGGCCAAACGCTGCCGCAGGGTGTCACATTGTCCCGCCTGCACTGGGGCGGCGGCACGCCGACGCTGCTGGAACCGGGCATGATGGAAGACCTGGCCGGCGCCATTTTCGATGTCGCCCCCATGGCCGAGGGTGGCGAGTTTTCGGTCGAGATCGACCCCAACGAGATCGACGACGCGCGCCTTGCCGTGCTCGCGAAATCGGGCATGAACCGGGCCTCGATCGGGGTGCAGGATTTCGACGACGAGATCCAGAAAACCATCGGCCGCATCCAGGGCTATGACATTACCCGCGACGCGGTCGAGGCGATCCGCGCCCATGGTGTCAAATCGCTGAACGCCGACATCCTGTTCGGCCTGCCGCACCAGAGCCAGGCCCGAATCACCGAAAGCGTGCAAAAGCTGCTCTCGCTCTCGCCCGATCGCGTGGCGCTGTATGGCTATGCCCATGTCCCCTGGATGGCCAAGCGCCAGCAGATGATCCCGTCCGATGCCCTGCCCACGCCGCAGGAACGGCTCGCGCTGTTCGAAACCGCGCGCAAACTGTTCATGTGGGACAATTACGTCGAGATCGGCATCGACCATTTCGCCACCAGAGAAGACGGCCTGTCCGTGGCGCTGGAAAACGGCACGCTGCGGCGCAACTTTCAGGGCTATACCGACGATACCGCCGACGTGCTGATCGGCGTTGGCGCATCGTCGATTGCCCGCTTCCCGCAGGGCTATGCCCAGAACGCTCCGGCCACTTCGGCCCATACGGGCAAGATCCGCGACGGTCAGTTCTCTACGTCGCGCGGGCATTTGTTCTCGGACGAAGACAAGCTGCGGGGCCGCCTGATTGAGGCTCTGATGTGCGATTTCCGCATCGATTCGGCCGAAATTCTCGACCGGTTTGCCATCACGCCCGACCGGCTGAACACCCTGTATGCCGATGTCATGGCCCAGTTCCCCGACATGCTGACGCTCACGCCGGACGGGCTGTTCATTCCACCAAGAGCACGCCCGCTGACCCGCATGGTCGCGCGCGCGCTGGATGCCTATGATCTGGACAAGGCGGGGCACAGCTCGGCGATCTGATCCCGCCCCGAAAAAGGGGCCGCGATGCGACTGGCGAGTTTCAATGTGCAGAACATGCGCCTCAGGCGCGGGCCTTCGGGGCCGCGCCTTGACGGGGCGCGTGACCGGGACACACCCGCCGATACCACCCCCGCCGCGCCGCTTCTGGATGCCCGGGACCGCGCACTGACGGCGCAGATCATCGCCCGGGCCAACCCCGACATGCTTGCCCTGCAAGAGGTGTTCGACCAGCCCACGCTGGATCATTTCCACGATCATCACCTGGCCCGGACCGGCACCGCGCCCTATCCCCACCGCACCTGCCTGCCGGGCAATGACGGGCGCGGCTTCGATCTTGCGGTGATGGCGCGCCAGCCGCCCCTTGCGGTGATCTCCCATGCCGATCTCACCGCCATGCGCGCCGGCCTGCCGGTTCCGCCGGGCATCGATCCGGCCGCCCGCATCTTTCGCCGCGACTGTCTCGAAGTGGCCCTGCCCGGCCTTGCGATGTTCATTTGCCACCTCAAGGCCCCCTATCCCGACACTCCTGCCACCGCACAGGTCCGCCACCTCGAAGCACTTGCCATCCGCCATATCATCGAAACCCGTTTTCCCGATCCGGCAACGGCCCATTGGCTGATCCTGGGCGATCTGAACGAGGCCCATGCCGGCCATGGCGCCGCGCAACCGCTTCGCGGCGGGTTCAGCGTGGACCTGATGCAGCGCCTGCCGGACCAGGACCGCTGGACCTACCGCGCCCCGGACGGCAGCTTTCACGCCGCGCCCGACGTGCTGCTCGCCTCGCCCGCGCTGGCCGCCGCCTGGCCAGAGGCCGTGCCGCAAATCTTCCGGCAGGGTCTGGGCCACGAGGCCGCGCGCGCCGGCACTGCGCGCCTGCCCGGCGTGGGCACGCACCGCCCCCATGCCAGCGATCACGCCCTGATCTGCCTGGACCTGCCCGGCCTTACAGATTGAAAAGCGATCCCACGAAAAACGCGATCCCCGCCGCCACTCCGCCAATCAGCAGGGTCTCGGCGCCCGAGCGCCACCAAGGTTCCGGTGACCAGCGCGACTTGAGCGCCCCGATGGCGAAAAACACCACCCCCGTCATCGATGACGACCAGGCAAACGCCCCGGCCATGCCCAAAACGAACGGCAACAGCGGCACCAGACCCGCCAGCAGAAAGGCCAGAAACGTCGCCACAGCGGCGCGCATCGGGTGCGGTTCCACCCCCGCCAGCCCGTATTCCCCCTCCAGCATCAGTTGAATCGCCGCCTCCTCGTTGGCGGCGATCGCACTGGCCGCAGCCTCCAGCACACCGCCCTCCAACCCCTTGCGCCGCAGGATCTCGCGGATCTCGCGCCGCTCGCCCTCGGGGTCCTCGCGCAGATGCCGCCGCTCTACGGCGCGCAACCGGCGCGCGTGATCCAGCTCGGCCTTGGTGCCGGAATAATTCCCGGCCGCCATGGAAAATCCGTCCGCCAGCACATTGGCCAGCCCCAGCGCCACGATGATCACCGGCGACAACCCGGCCCCGGCCACCCCCGCGACAATCGCAAAGGTCGTGACCGATCCGTCGATGCCGCCATACACCACGTCCCGCAAATAGCCCCGCCCCGGCGGTGCGCCAATGCGGGCCTCGACTTCGGATTGGGAATGCCCGTGTTCCTTCATGGCGCCACCATGGCTGGCGTTCCCGCACCCGGCCTTGCGCCAGATCAAATCCGCGAGACGCGCCCGCAAGGGCGCGAAGAGCGCGCGCCTAGCGGTCGAACAGCCCGGTCAGCGCCCGTTTCACCAGCCCGCTCACACGCGGCTGACGCCCCGCGCCAAAGGGCAGCGGGCGGCACACATCCATCGCCGCAACCCCCACACGCGCGGTCAGCGCGCCATTGACCAGACCTTCGCCAAACCGGCGGCTCAGCTTGGACAGAATCCCGCCCCCGGCCAGCGCCCCGATCAGGTCATCCCCTGCCGCCACCGCGCCGGTGGCCACAAGATGGGTCATCACCGCCCGGAACAACCGCCAACTGCCCAGCGTCCCGGCCCGTCCGCCGTAAATCTCCGCCACCCGCCGGATCATGCGCATATTGGCGGTCAGCGCCGCCGCCACATCGGCCAACGCCAGCGGCACCAGCGCCGTCACCGTCGCCACCTGCCGCGCCGCCGCTTCCACCTCGCGCTGCGCCGCCGCGTCCAGCGGGGCCAGCAGCTCCGCCTCGGCCAGCGCCAGCAACGCATCGCCATCCATCACCTCGGCCCGCCGCTCCGCCAGCCGCTGGCGCCCCCAGGCGGTATCGTCGCGCCCCCGGTAGAACCGCGCCAGCTGGTCCACCACCGCGCGCGCCGCGCCCAGATCACCCGCCACAACCGCCGCATCCGCCGCATGGCGCAGCCGGTCCACCCGGCGCAGCCGTGCAAAACCGGCCATTTCACGCAGGATCACCGCCAGCGCCACCAGCAACAGCGCCCCCCCGATCCCCGTGACCGCCCAGCCCAGCACAGGCGCGCGCGCCATCAGCCCGGTTGCGAAATCCCACGCCGCCACCGACGCGGCCGCGCCCAGAAACGCCACCAGCAGGCCCCAGAACCACCGCGCCAGCCGCGACGGGCGGCGCGCGCCCAACCGTGCGGCCACCTGCATCGCCTGCCCGTCCGGCACGGCCAGATCGGGCACCGGCGCGGCCTCGGCCACATCCGGCGACGGGCGATCCTCAAGATCGATCAATACAGGGCCATTGGTCACAACCGGTCTCCAATCAGGAATTCTGCCGCCCGGTCCAGCCGGATATGGGGCGGCCCCTCGCCGGGGCGCAGGCTCAGCGGCGCCGGGGCGAATTTCATCACTTCATAATCCTGGTCCAGCCATTTTTCCGCGCCTTTTCGCGCCGGAACCAACAGCGCCGACGGGTCTTCGGGCAATGCGCCCGGATAGAACGCTGCCTGCCGTCCACTCTCCAGCAACCGGCCCCGCACACAGTCCAGCGAACGCCCTTCATGGCTCACGGTTTCCTCGACCGTGGCCCGCAATGCGGCAAGCGACAGCGCCCGGGTCCCGGCCCCGGCAAACTGTGCCCGGTCCGCCGCGTCCCGCGTCAGCGCCTGCATGATCGCGGTCAGCCTGGGGTGCTGGGTATGGTGCAGATGGTCCGCCTTGGTGGCGGCAAACAGGATCTTCTCAACCCGCCTGCCCCGCAAGAGCCGCGTCACGAATGCGTTCCGTCCGGGGCGAAACGCCGCCAGGGTCTCGGCCAGTCCGGCGCGCATGTCTTCCACCGCGCGCGGCCCCGAATGGATCGCGCCCAGCGCATCCACCAACACCACCTGCCGGTCGATCCGCGCGAAATGGTCGCGAAAGAACGGCTTTATCACCTGCGCCTTGTAGCTCTCGAACCGCCGTTCAAACGCCCGCCACAACGACCGCTTCGCCGCCCGTTCCAGCGGCGGCAGCGGCGCGAATGTCAGCACGGGCGAACCGTCCAGATCACCGGGCAAAAGAAACCGCCCCGGCGTGCAGTCGTGATACCCGCCCGCACGCGCGGCGTGCAGATAGGCGGTAAATCCCGCCGCCAGCGCCTTGGCCGCCGGCTCGTCCAACACCGCCCCGGCATCGGTGCCCGCCACCAGCGCGCGAAACGCCCCGGCCTCGTCGCGGGTCGCGATCCGCGCCAGCACATCCGCGCTCCACGCGGCATAGCTCTTGTCCAGTAGCCCCAGATCCAGCAGCCACTCGCCGGGGTAATCCACAATGTCCAGATGCACCGTGCGCGGCCCCTGCAACCCCGCAAGCAGCCCCGAAGGCCGCACCCGCAGCGACAGGCGCAATTCGCTGATCGCCCGTGTGCTGTCGGGCCAGTGCGGCGCCGGCCCGGTCAGCGCCGCCAGATGGGTTTCATAGTCGAACCGGGGCACCGTATCGTCGGGCTGGGGTTGCAAATAGGCGGCCTCGATCCGCCCCTCGGACGCGGCCAGCAATTGGGGCATCCGCCCCCGATCCAACAGGTTGGCGACCAGCGAGGTGATGAACACCGTCTTGCCTGAGCGCGCCAGCCCGGTCACGCCCAGCCGGATTACCGGCTCGAAAAACGCCTCCGACACCGTGTCGCCCACGGCTTCCATGCCGCGCGTCACGCTTTCGGCTATTGTGGATATGACCAAACTGCCGGCCCCTTTGCCTGTTTCCCCAGAAACCTAGTCCCTGCCCACACCCTTTTCCAGTGGGCGACACCCGCTTCAATTCCCCCTTTTTATGCGCTATCGCAACACCATGCCCAGATACGCGCTCAAAGTCGAATACCACGGAAAACTCTTTGCCGGTTGGCAACGGCAGGCCGATCAGCCCTCGGTGCAGGGCGCGATCGAGGCCGCGCTGGCCCGGCTGGAGCCGCGCGCCCACACCATCGCCGCCGCCGGGCGCACCGATGCCGGGGTGCATGCGCTGGCGCAGGTGGCCCATTGCGACATGATGCGCGACTGGGATCCGTTCCGCCTGTCCGAGGCGCTGAACCACCATCTCAAACCTGCCCCCGTGGCGATTGTCGCCTGCGCGCGCGTCCAAGAGGACTGGCACGCAAGGTTTTCCGCCATCCAGCGGCGCTATCTCTTTCGCCTGCTCATGCGCCGCGCGCCCGCGACTCATCAGGCCGGGCTGGTCTGGCAGGTCAACCACGAACTTGATGCCGCCGCGATGCAGGCCGGGGCCGACCGCCTGATCGGGCATCACGATTTCACCACCTTCCGCAGTTCGATCTGCCAGGCCGCCAGCCCGCTCAAGACCCTGGACCGGCTGACGGTCAGCCGCGTCGAAACCCTTTGGGGGCCAGAGATCCATTTCGACGTGCGCGCGCGCTCGTTTCTGCACAACCAGGTGCGCAGTTTTGTCGGCACGCTCGAGCGGGTGGGCGCCGGGGCCTGGGCACCCGACGATGTCGCCGCCGCGCTCGCGGCACGCAACCGCGCCGCCTGTGGTCCGGTCTGCCCACCCCACGGCCTTTACCTGGCGGGTGTCGGCTACGGGCATGACCCCTTTTCGCCCGCGCGCCACGGGCACGACCCCTTTCCACCCGCGCGCCAAGACCCTACATAGCCCCCATGTCCCCGCTCGCCCATATCGCCGCCCTGCCGGTGCGCGCCTACCGGCTGATCTTCAGCCCCTGGGTCGGATTCAACTGCCGCTATCAGCCCACCTGCTCGGCCTATGCGCTGGAGGCGCTTGACAAACACGGCGCGCTCAAGGGCAGCTGGCTGACCCTGCGCCGCATCGGGCGCTGTCATCCGCTGGGCAGCAGCGGCTACGATCCGGTCCCGCCGCGCGACGATCCGCCCTCATAACCGCCTGGCCAGCCCCCTGCTCGATCGTTCCCTCCAAAGACTTGCGGCTCTGGACACGGCCCCGCGTAATTCCTAACGTCACAAGCGCTAACCTTGCCATGAGTCGCAAAAGCATTTTTCAACCAGGAGCTTTCCCCATGCGCATTGCCACCAAAATCGCCCTCACCCTCACCGCCGGCTTGCTCGCCAACGCCGCCCTGGCCGAAAAATTCACAGGCTACGGCGCCATCGAGGGCTGGAACGTTTATGTCGACACCGAAAAGAAATCCTGCATGGTCGAGGCCAAGGACGATTTCGACAACGTCGTGCAGATGGGCCTGACCAGGGATCGCGGCATGGCCTTTATCGGCGTCTTCACCAAGGCCAAGACCGATATCCAACGCGGTAGCAAATCCGCCGTGGCCGTGCTGATCGGCGACAATATCTATATGGGCGAGGCCACCGGAATGCGCGGCAACATCACCAAGGGCTATTCGGGCGGCTATGTGCTGACCGACGACCCGAAGGTGTTTGACGATATCGCCAACGCCTATACGATGACGGTTTTCCCGGAAAAGGAATACGCCTTCATCGTCGATCTCTCGGGCACCAAGAAGGCGCTGGAACTGGCCCGCAAATGCAACGCCGAACAGGCCGGGTAACTCCGCGCATGTCCTCAGCCGGGCCTGCCTGGCGGAGCAGATATCGATCACGTCTTCCCAAGGTGCTCTGCAACTGGCATATGGCGCCCCATGCTTGACGATCCAGACGATATCCACCCCCTGTTTTACGGCGCCCCATCCTCGGCCGGCTTCAGGAAACTGCGCAAACGCATCGTGCGTCAGGCGCGTGAGGCGATCGACCAGTACGGCATGATCGAACAGGACGCCCGCTCGCCTGACGGCGCACGGCCGAAATGGCTGATCTGCCTGTCCGGCGGCAAGGACAGCTATACCCTGCTGGCGGTACTGCACGAACTGCAATGGCGCGGCCTGCTGCCGGTGGATCTGCTGGCCTGTAACCTGGATCAGGGCCAGCCGGGCTTTCCGGCCACTGTCCTGCCCGCGTTCCTGGAAAAGATGGGGGTGCCGCACCGGATCGAATACCAGGACACCTATTCCATCGTGAAGGACAAAGTGCCCGAGGGGCGCACCTTCTGTGCGCTGTGCTCGCGGCTGCGGCGCGGCAATCTTTATCGAATCGCGCGCGAAGAGGGCTGTTCGGCGGTGGTGCTGGGCCACCACCGCGACGACATCCTGGAAACCTTCTTCATGAATCTCTTTCACGGCGGGCGGCTGGCCACCATGCCGCCCAAACTGGTCAATGAAGAGGGCGATCTCTTTGTCCTGCGCCCTCTGGCCCATGTGGCCGAGGCCGATTGCGAAAAATTCGCCCGCGACATGGCCTATCCCATCATCCCCTGCGACCTGTGCGGCAGCCAGGACGGGCTGCAACGCCAGCAGGTAAAGCAAATTCTGGACGGCTGGGAGAAAAACAGCCCCGGCCGGCGGCAGGTCATGTTCCGGGCACTGATGAACATCCGCCCCAGCCACATGCTGGATCCGAAACTGTTCGATTTCGCCGGGCTGATGCGCGGATCCGTCAAATTTGAACAAATTGATACGGGAATTCCGAAGCTGCGTTAACGGACGGCTCAACATGTGGCCGTACCCTTGATGGGAATCGACGCCATTCTGGACATGTTTGATGCCGCTGCGCCCCGACTCGCTGGTGAATACCCTTCGCAGGACCACGCAAAACGCGGGGGCGGTCTGGCGCGCCCTGCCAATAGCCCTGCCCGTGGTGACACTGGCTGCCTGGATGGCCGGCGGCGAAACCGGGCTGCTGGTGGCGGCGTTGCTGCTGCCCCTGCTTTTGCTGGTGCAACGCGGCGCGCTGCCGGACGCGCCTCGCCGCGCGCCCACGGACAGCGACGGGTTGACCGGGCTTTTGCTGCCCGCCGCCTTTGGTCGCAAGATGGCGGCGCTGGCCCGCTCGCTGCCCCAAAGCGGGCGCACAACGGCGGTGTTTTCCATCAGGATCGACGGATTCGCGCAGATCCGCGATACACATGGCGATCAGGATGCCGATGCAGTGCTGCGCTACACCGCCGATCGCATCCGGGGCGCCTTGCGCAGCGACGATCTTGTCGCGCGCTCGGGCGATGCCACCTTTCTCATCGCGCTGGATCCGGTGCGGCTTCTGGATCTGGAAAGCGCGCTGCAACTGGCCGTGCGGCTGCAAACCGCCATCGAGGAACCTGTGCCGCTGCGCCGGGCGTCGATCCTGTCCACAAGCTCGATCGGCTTCTGCCTGGCCTCACGCCTGCGCGACGCCACCGCGACAACCCTGACCCAATCGGCCGAAATGGCCATGAACGAGGCGCGCCGCGCCGGCGATTCCAACATCCGCGCCTATACCGCCGACATGCGCCACCGCGTGACCACCCGCCGCAAAACCGAGGGCGAGGCCGCGCGCACTCTGGACCGCGACCAGATCCGCGCGTGGTACCAGCCCCAGATTTCCACCGATACCGGCCAGGTCACCGGCTTCGAGGTGCTGGCCCGCTGGGAGCACCCCACCCGTGGCATCCTCGCGCCGCACGAATTCCTGGCTGTGCTCTCCCAAACCGGGCAAATGGCGCGACTGGCCGATTTCATGCTGAGCCAGGCGCTGAATGCGATTCGCGCCTGGGACGAGGCCGGTCTGAACGTGCCCACCGTCGGCGTGAATTTCTCGGGTGACGAATTACGCAGCCCCTCGCTGCTGGATCGCGTCCGCTGGGAACTGGACCGGACCGATCTCGATCCCGCCCGCCTGACCGTCGAGATCCTGGAAAACGTGATCGCCGGCGCGCCCGACGACATGGTGGTGCGCAATGTCGAGGCGCTGGCGGGGCTGGGCTGCACAATCGACCTGGACGATTTTGGCACCGGCCACGCCTCGATCTCGTCGATTCGCCGCCTGCCGATCGCCCGGCTGAAGATCGACCGCTCCTTCGTGACCCATGTCGATACCGACCCGGAACAACAGCGCATGATCGCCGCCATTGTCACCATGGCCGAACGGCTGGGCCTGGAAACGCTGGCCGAAGGGGTTGAGCATGCCGGCGAACACACCATGCTGTCGCAACTTGGCTGCCGTCATGTCCAGGGCTTCGGTATCGCCCGCCCGATGCCGTTTGCCGATACGCTTGGCTGGATCGAGAAACATCGCGCCAGGGTCTGCACTCCGCCCCAAATCCGCCGAAAGTCGGGGTGAACCCGCCGATCGGACCCGTCCGGCCCCACATATCGGCCACAATCCCCTTGACCTTTCGGGCGCACCTCTGTTGAACCACCCCAACGTTTCAAGAGACAGGTGGCCCACCGCAATGGACGATCAGAACAAGAACCTCATCCTCGCGACCGCGCTCAGCTTTGTCGTGATCCTGGTTTGGTTTGTCATGTTCCCTCCCCCGGAACCGGCGGTCGAGGATCCCAACGCCGCCATCACCGCGACGGACGGGACAACGCCTCTGGCCCCTGCCGCAACGGCCCCGTCCACCGCGCCGCCTGCGGAAATTGCCGTCACCGATGCCCAGGCCGCGCCAGATGCGCCGCGCGTCGATATCGCCACCGCGCGGCTCAGCGGCTCGATCTCGCTGGTCGGCGGACGTATAGACGACCTTAAACTGAACGATTACCGCGTTTCCCTGGACGAAAACGCCCCGATCGTTTCGCTGCTCAAACCATCGAACCGGCCAAACGCCTATTATGCGCTCTATGGCTGGGCGCCAGGTGCGGGGCTAACCCTGGAACAGGTGCCCGGCGCCAATACCGAATGGGTGGTGGAATCCGGTGACACGCTCACCGAATCCACCCCTGTCACGCTGAAATGGGACAATGGCGCCGGCCTCGTCTTCCGCCGCACCGTGTCGCTGGATCAGAACTTCATGTTCTCGGTCAAGCAGACTGTGGAAAACACTGGCGCAGGCACCGTGTCGCTTGCCCCTTACGGCATCCTCGCCCGCCATGGCGAACCTGAGGATCTCAAAAGCTTCTTCATCCTGCATGAGGGCCTGGTCGCCATGTCCGATGGCGAACTGACCGAAACCAAGTATTCCGGCATGACCGATTTCGCCTTTGACCCGCGCGAGGGTGCGGCCGCCGAAGTGACGCAGGTCTCCGAAAACGGCTGGATCGGCTTTACCGATCACTACTGGATGGCCACGCTTGTGCCCCAGCCCGGAAGTGCGTTCAAATCCGTTGCCAAATACGACGAGACCCGCGACATCTACCAGACCGAGGCGGTGATGCCCACGCAAACCGTGGCGCAGGGCCAGACCATTTCCGCCTCGTCGCAATTGTTCGCCGGGGCCAAGGAATGGGCCACCATCCGTGACTACCAGAACAAAAGCGGTGTCGCCGGGTTCATCGACTCGATCGATTGGGGCTGGTTCTTTTTCCTGACCAAACCGATTTTTGCCGTGTTGCACTGGCTGAACGGCATTATCGGCAACATGGGTTGGGCGATCATCGGCCTGACCATCACGATCAAGATCATCGTCTTCCCGCTGGCCTATAAATCCTACGCCTCCATGGCCAAGATGAAAGAGCTTCAGCCACAAATGGAGAAGCTCAAGGAACAGGCCGGGGGCGATCGCCAGAAGATGCAGCAGGCGATGATGGAGCTATACAAGAAGGAAAAGGTGAACCCCGCCTCGGGCTGCCTGCCAATCCTGATCCAGATCCCGATCTTCTTTTCGCTCTACAAGGTGATCTTCGTCACCCTGGAACTGCGTCATGCACCCTGGATCGGCTGGATCACCGACCTGTCCTCGCCGGATCCCTCCTCGATTCTCAACCTGTTTGGCCTGCTGCCCTTCACGCCGCCCGATCCCGGGTCGATCATCGCGATCATCAGCCTGGGCGTGCTGCCGATCCTGCTGGGCATCTCCATGTGGCTGCAACAGAAACTGAACCCGGCGCCCACCGATCCCACGCAACAGATGATCTTTGCCTGGATGCCCTGGATCTTCATGTTCATGCTCGGCAGCTTTGCCAGCGGGCTGGTGCTCTACTGGATCACCAACAACGTGATCACCTTCACGCAGCAATACACGATCATGCGTATCCACGGCTACAAACCCGACGTGTTCGGCAACATCAAGTCGTCCTTCAAGCGCAAGCCCAAGTCGGACACCAAGTGATGGGCCGCGTCGCGGCACTGTGGCGGCATCCGATCAAGGCCCACGGGCGCGAGCCCGTGGACCGTGCCACCCTGAACGAAGGCCAGACCTTCCCGGGGGATCGCCGCTGGGCCGTGGCCCATGCGCAGGCCAGAACGACAGGCGGCAAATGGGCGCCCTGCGCCAATTTCTCCCGCGCGGCCAAAGCCCCCGCACTCATGGCAATCACCGCGCAAACAGACGAAGCCACCGGCAGGCTCACCCTGCGCCACCCCGATCTGTGGGATCTCACCCTCGATCCGGCCATCCAGGGTGACAAGCTGATCCAATGGGTGCGCCCGCTGATGCCAGCGGACCGCGCCGCCTCGGCCCGGCTTGTTCCCGCGGGCGACCACGGCATGACCGACACCGCCTTCGCCTCGGTCTCGATCCACACCACCGCATCCCACCGCGCGATCGAAGGGCGGCTTGGCCGCCCCCTCTCCACCGAACGCTGGCGCGGCAACATCTGGCTGGACGGTTTCGCCCCGTGGGAGGAATTCGACTGGCTGGGCAAGACCCTGCGCATCGGCACCGCCGAACTTACCGTGCAAGAGCGGATCACCCGCTGCCTGGCCACCACCGCAAACCCCGATACCGGCAAACGCGATGCCGACACGCTTGGCGTGTTGAACGACGCGCTGGGCCATCAGGACTTTGGCGTCTACGCCGTGGTCTCCAAATCCGGCGGGATCGCCACCGGCGACAGCGTAAAGGTGCTTTGATGCAACTGCCCTTCCCCCTGGCCGCCGATCCCGACCCGTTCGCGCTCGAACGGGGCCGCAAACTGTTTGACGGCTCCAACAGCGCGTTTCTCAAAGGCGTGGTCGCCATGTCCGGCCTGCCCCCCGCCGACCGGATCGAGGTCTGCTTCGCAGGCCGCTCCAACGTGGGCAAATCCAGCCTGATCAACGCGCTCACCGGACGCAAGGGGCTGGCTCGCGCCTCCAACACACCGGGGCGGACCCAGGAAATCAATTTCTTCACCCTGACCGACAGCCACTATCTCGTCGACCTGCCCGGCTATGGCTTCGCCAACGCGCCGCTCGCCGTGGTTGAAAAATGGCAAAGGCTGCTCAAACAATACCTCTCCGGCCGGGTCAACCTGCGCCGCGCCTTTGTCCTGATCGACACCCGCCACGGCATCAAATCCGTCGACGAGGAAATCATGTCCCTGCTCGATAGCGCCGCCGTCACGTTCCAGGCCGTGCTGACCAAGGCCGACAAGGTCAAGACACAAGACCGCGACAAGGTGTTGAAACAGGTCCGCGAAAAGCTCGCCAAACACCCCGCCGCCTTCCCCGAGATCGTGCTCACCAGCTCGGAAAAGGGTGACGGCATCGCCACCCTGCGCGCGATCGTCGCCGGTCTGGACTGATCCCATGTCCCTGACCGGCATCGGCGTTGCAGGATGTGGCCGCATGGGCGCACCCATGCTCGCCGCGCTTCGCGCCGCCGGGTTCAACGCACTGGGTTACGATGTGCGCCCGCCCGCCGCGTTTGGCCCGCTGGCCCCACATATGCGCGCGCTGCCGGATTTTGCCGATCACGTGCAAACCCTGATCACCGTGGTGCGGGACATTGCCCAAACCGATGACGTGCTGTTTGGCGCACAAAACCTCGCAACCGCGCCGCATCTGCAAACCGTGATCATCTCCTCCACCCTCAGCCCGCGCTACGTGACCGCCCTGCGCCACAGGCTCCCCGACCACCTCACCCTGATCGACGCGCCCATGTCCGGCGCCGCCATCGCCGCACAACAGGCGCGGCTGTCTTTCATGCTTGGCGGCGACAGCGCCGCGCTGGACCGCCACCAGCCCCTGTTCGATGCCATGGGCGCGCATTTTCACCGCATGGGACCATATGGCAGCGGCATGCAGGCCAAGGTGCTCAACAACCTTCTCGCCGCATCCAACACCGCCATGACACGCCTCGTCCTGGACTGGGCCGATGCCAACGGGATCGACGAAACAGCCCTTCTGAACCTGATCCACACATCCTCCGGGCAGAACTGGTTCGCTTCCCACTTCAACGATATCGAGTTCGCCCGCGACGGCCACGGCGCGGACAATTCCATCTCCATCCTGGTCAAGGATATCGCCTCCGCGCTTGACGCGGCGCCACCACAGTCCGACACCACCCTCCCCGAAACCGTTCAGGCGACACTCCGCACCCTCGCTCAAAGACGCTGATCGCCCTTTCAATGTTCCTCAAATACTCTTGCCAAAGGCATTCCACCCTCCGCGCCCGTTGCACCACTCTCCCTTTTGCGGCATGAACACCCCATGACATCCCACGCGCGCGCCCTCTCCGTACACCTGTTCACCGCCACCGGCGCGGTTTTTGCCATGCTCGCCATGCTCGCCGCCGTAGAGGACAAATGGAGCCTCATGTTTCTGTGGCTCGTGGTCGCCTTCATCGTCGACGGATTTGACGGCCCGATGGCACGCCGCTTCCACGTCAAGAAACACGCCCCCGAATTCGATGGCGTGCTTCTCGACCTGATCATCGACTATCTCACCTATGTCTTCATCCCCGCCTTCGCCCTGTTCAAATCCGGGCTGATGGATGGCTGGACAGGCTGGTTCGCGATCATCGTCATCACCTTCACATCGGCGCTCTACTTCGCCGATACCCGCATGAAAACACGCGATAATTCCTTCTCCGGCTTTCCAGGCTGCTGGAACATGCTGGTGATCGTGATCTTCGCGATCGAACCGAATTTCTGGGTCAGCCTCGGCCTGGTCACGGTGCTGGCCATCGCGATGTTCCTGCCGATCAAGTTCATCCACCCGGTGCGGACAGAGCGCTGGCGCCTGGTCTCCCTTCCCATGGCAGTGGCCTGGACATTCTTTGCCGGCTGGGCCGCCTGGGTCGATTTCCATCCCGAAAGCTGGGCCCATTGGGGCCTCGTGGCCACATCGGCCTACCTGCTGGTCGCCGGCGCCGCGCAACAACTGATCTATCGCGAGAAACTCTAGATCAGGAACCCGCCCGCGCCCTCATGGCGCAACAGCCAAACCTTGCTCTCCACCCCACCAGCCCCTGAAAATCCGGTCAGCCCCCTGGCGCCCATCACCCGATGGCACGGAATGATGATCGGGATCGGATTGCCACCACAAGCCTGCCCCACCGCCTGCGCCGTCGCCCCCAGATCGGCCGCGATCTCGCCATAGCTGCGCGTGTGGCCGAACGGTATTGCCCAGATTGCCGCACAAACCGCCTCCTGGAAATCCGACCCGCGCACCCGCAACGGCAAATCGAACACCTCCAACATGCCATCAAAATATGCCGCCACCTGCCGCTCGGCCTCGCGCAACAACGCGCCCGGTGCCGATACGCCCGGCGCGCCGCCCCAATCCAGCCGCACAATCGCACCATCCGCCTCGACGATGCGCAACACACCCAAAGGGCTATCCATCCAACATTGTGCCATGCCCCACCCTGCCAGCGAAAAAGGCGTCCGGCAACCGAAACGCCCTGTCTTCTCTTGGCCGAAAATATCCCGGGGGGTCCGGGGGGCTGGCCCCCCTGGCCCCCCGGCCTCACAATCAGCTCAACGCCGCATCACAGCGCCCGCACACCGCCGCATGCCCGTGACGGCCGACATCCGGCAGGATCTTCCAGCAGCGCTGGCATTTTTGCCCTTCCGCCTTCTCGAACACCACGCCCACGCCTTCGGTTTCCGGCAGACGAAACGCCTCTGCCGGCATCGGATCGCCGGTCAGCGCCACATCCGAGGTGATGCACACATCGGCGAATTTCACGCTCTTCAACGCTTCCAGCACCGCCGCGTCGCGCACATGCACCACCGGGGCCGCCTCCAGCGAGGCACCGATCACCTTGTCGGTGCGCTGCACCTCCAGCGCCGCCGTCACAACCCGGCGCACTTCGCGCACTTTCGCCCATTTCGCCGCCAGCGGTTCGTCCAGCCAATCCGCCGGCGTGTCCGGGAAATCCGCCAGATGTACCGAACTGTCATCGCCCGGGAACCGCTCCAGCCAGACCTCTTCCATGGTGAACACCAGGATCGGCGCCAGCCAGGTCGTCAGTCGGTGATACAGAATATCCAGCACCGTGCGCGCCGCCCGACGCCGTGCGGTATCGCCGTCGCAATACAGCACATCCTTGCGGATATCGAAATAGAACGACGACAGGTCCACCGTGGCAAAGTTGAAAACCGCGCTGAACACACCCTGGAAATCGAACGACGCATAGCCCGTGCGCACCTTGTGATCCAGTTCCGCCAGCCGGTGCAGCACCCAGCGTTCCAGCTCGGGCATATCCGCCACGTCCACGCGATCCGCCTCGGAAAATTCCGACAGTGACCCCAGCATGAACCGCATCGTGTTGCGAAGACGGCGATAGCTGTCCGCCACCCCTTTCAGGATTTCCGGCCCGATCCGCTGGTCGGCGGTGTAATCCGTCTGCGCCACCCACAACCGCAGGATATCGGCGCCATATTGCTGCACGATCTTTTCGGGCACGATGGTATTACCAAGCGATTTGGACATCTTGTTGCCCTTCTCGTCCAGCGTGAACCCATGCGTCACCACGTTGCGATAGGGCGCGCGCCCCCGGGTGCCACAGGCTTGCAGCAGCGAGGAATGGAACCAGCCGCGATGCTGGTCGGTGCCTTCCATGTAGACATCGGCAATCCCGTCCCCGGTCCCGTCTTCGCGGTCGCGCAGCACAAAGGCATGGGTCGAACCGGAATCGAACCACACATCCAGAACGTCAAACACCTGCTCCCATTCATCCGCGTTGTAATCACTGCCCAGGAACCGCTCCTTCGCACCCTCGCCATACCAGCAATCCGCGCCATCGGCCTCGAACGCCGCGACGATCCGCGCATTTACCGCCGGATCGCGCAACAGAAAATCGGGATCGGTCGGCAGCGCATCTTTCCTGACAAAACAGGTCAGCGGCACCCCCCAGGCCCGCTGGCGCGACAGCACCCAGTCGGGGCGGCTTTCGATCATCGCATACAGCCGGTTGCGCCCGGTCTGCGGCGTCCACGTCACCAATTCGTCGATCGAGCGCAACGCGCGTTCGCGGATCGTGTCGCCATAGGTGCCCATGCCGTCCTCGATCTCGCGATCCACGGCGGCAAACCATTGTGGCGTATTGCGAAAGATCACCGGCGCCTTGGAGCGCCAGGAATGCGGGTAGCTATGCGTCACCCGGCCCCGCGCGATCAAGGCGCCAACCCCGGCCAGGGCGTTGATCACGGCCGTATTGGCGCCGCCTTCCTTGCCCTTGTCCGTGATGATCACCTCGCCCCCGAACAGCGGCAGCGACGCGCGGAACGATCCGTCCTCGATCACGTTATGGGTCATCGTCAACCCATGCTTGACGCCCAGGATAAAGTCGTCCGCCCCATGGCTGGGCGCGGTATGCACAAACCCGGTTCCGGCCTCGTCGGTGACATGATCACCGGGCAGCATCGGCACGTCGTAATCCCACTCGCCGTCGCCGCCCCCGACGCCGCGCAGCGGATGCGCACAGATCGTCAGGTCCAGCTGCGCCGCAGACACATCGCGCTTGCGGATGTAGTCTTCAACCTTGGCCGCCTTCATCACATCCTCGGCCAGATTGTCGGCCAGAAGATAATGATCGCCCTTCTGCGCCCAATTGCCCTCGGGCGCCGCCGTCACCTTGTACAGCCCATAGGACAGCTCGGGGTTGAACGCCACCGCCCGGTTGGACGGAATCGTCCAGGGTGTCGTGGTCCAGATCACCACATTCACCCCCATCAACGACGAACGCGCCCCGGTCGGCTCTACCGCGCGCACGATGGGGAATTTCACCCAGATCGTATGGCTCTTGTGGTCGTGATACTCGATCTCGGCCTCGGCCAGCGCGGTCTTTTCCACCGGCGACCACATCACGGGCTTGCTGCCCTGATACAGCGTGCCGTTCATCAGGAATTTCATGAACTCCCCGGCAATCACCGCCTCGGCATGGTAATCCATCGTCAGATAGGGGTTTTCCCAGTTGCCGGTAACGCCCAGCCGCTTGAATTCCTCGCGCTGGATGTCCACCCATTTGTCGGCGAAGGCGCGGCATTCCTGACGGAATTCCACCACGTCCACCGCATCCTTGTCCTTGCCCCTGGCGCGGTATTGCTCCTCGATCTTCCACTCGATCGGCAAACCATGGCAATCCCAGCCCGGCACGTAGCGGCTGTCAAAGCCCATCATCTGGTGGCTGCGCACGATCATGTCCTTGATCGTCTTGTTCAGCGCGTGGCCGATATGCAGGTGCCCGTTGGCATAGGGCGGTCCGTCATGCAACGTGAACGGCTTGCGCCCTTGCTTCTCGCGCAGCTTGTCGTAAACCCCGATCTGCTCCCACCGCGCCAACCAGCCCGGCTCGCGCTTGGGCAGGCCCGCGCGCATCGGGAAATCGGTTTTCGGCAGGTTCAGCGTGTCTTTGTATTCAGGCGTGTCGGCGCACATCTTCGGCGTCCTTCATCTTGTCGGATCATGTCAGGAAAACTGGGCGGCGCGGTATCCCATACGCCTTGTCCCGGCGGCTCGTGCTTCAGAGCGCCGGGCATGTAATTCGAATAATGATTGCGGCAATCGGCAACATCATGCCCGCCTTATAGGCCCGCCCGAAACCAGCGTCCAGAGGCTTGAAACGCGGCGCTTTGGCCCTTTTCCCTGCCCCGTCGCGCCACTAATGTGGCCACACCGAACACAAGGCTTTGCCCATGCCCCCCATTCCGCCCCGTTTTGACATCACCCGCGATGAAATCGCCCGTGTTGTTGCCGCCTTTTATGCCCGGATCCGCCAGCATCCCGGCCTCGGCCCGGTCTTTGCCGCCCACGTCACCGACTGGCCTGCGCATGAGGCAAAGATCACCCGCTTCTGGGCCAATGCCATCCTTTTCGAACGCAGCTATGACGGCAACCCGGCACAGGCGCACCAGCAGGCGAAAAACGTCCGCCCGGGCATGTTCGATCCCTGGCTTGGCCTGTTCGACATGACCCTGAAACAGGAACTTCGCCCCGATCAGGCCGCCGCCTGGTCGGCGCTGGCCCACACGATCGGGCGCAGCCTGCGCGCCAGCGTGGTCGAGCGCCAGCGCGGCCCCGGTGGTGTGCCGATCCTGCGTTAGGGTCAGCCCCTAGGCTTCGGCCCGCAGATCCGGCGCCGCCGCCAACAGGGCGCGGGTGTATTCGGTCTGTGGCGCGGCAAACAGCGCCTGCGCCTCGCCCTGTTCCACCACATCGCCCGCCTTCATCACCATGATCTTGTGACTCATGGCGCGCACCACGTGCAGGTCATGGCTGATGAACAGATAGGCCAGCCCGTATTTGCGCTGTAAATCGCGCAACAGATCCACGATCTGCACCTGGACCGTCATGTCCAGCGCGCTTGTCGGCTCGTCCAGGACCAACAGCTTGGGGCGCAGGATCATCGCCCGCGCAATCGCGATACGCTGGCGCTGCCCGCCGGAAAACTCGTGCGGGTACCGGTCCATCATGGCCGGGTCCAGCCCGACCTCTTCCATCACCTCGCCCACCAGCGCCCGCGTGTCGCGCCCGCCGGGGTTGCCATGCACCCCCAGCCCCTCGGCGATGATCTGTTCACAGGTCATGCGCGGCGACAGGCTGCCGAACGGGTCCTGAAACACGATCTGCATATGCTTGCGCAGGTTGCGCAATTCGCGGGTCGACCATTGGCGCACGTCCTGCCCGTCAAACACGATCCGGCCTTGCGAGGCGATCAGCCGCATGATCGCCAGCGCCAGCGTCGTCTTGCCCGATCCGCTTTCCCCGACAATGCCAAGCGTTTCGCCGGCCCGCACCAGGATCGTCGCCTCGTTCACCGCCTTCACATGGCCCACGGTCTTCTTGAAAAAGCCGCGCTGGATCGGGAACCACACCTTCAGGTCTTCTGTCTCTGCCACCACCGGCGCTTCGGGCGCCACCGGATCGGGCGCGCCCACCGCCCGCGCGCTCAACAATTTCCGCGTATAGGGATGCTGCGGATTGGCGAAAATCTCGTCCACCGCCCCGGCCTCGACAATCTCGCCATCCTTCATCACGCAGACCTTGTCGGCAATGCGCCGCACGATGCCCAGATCATGGGTGATGAACAAAAGCCCCATCCCCTCCTGGGCCTTCAGATCGGCCAGCAATTCCAGGATCTGCGCCTGGATGGTCACATCCAGCGCCGTCGTCGGCTCATCCGCGATCAGCACATCGGGCTTGTTGGCCAGCGCCATGGCGATCATCACCCGTTGCCGCTGCCCGCCGCTCAACTGGTGCGGATAGGCGCCCAGCCGGCTTTGCGCGTCGCGAATGCCCACTTTCTCCATCAGCTCAACGATGCGTGCCCGCGCCGCCTCGCCCACGATCCCCTGATGCAACGCCAGACTTTCGGCCAGCTGTTTTTCCAGCGTGTGCAGCGGATTGAGCGAGGTCATCGGCTCCTGGAAGATGAACGAAATGTCATTGCCCCGCACATCGCGCAGCCGGGCATCCGACGCGCCGATCATCTCCTGACCGTCATAGGTGACACTGCCCGAAACCTCGGCGCTGCCCGGCAGCAAGGACACCGTGCTCAGCGCCGTCACCGATTTTCCCGATCCACTCTCGCCCACCAGCGCGACGGTCTCGCCCCGGTCCAGCGAAAAGGACACCCCCCTGACCGCCTCCACCACGCGCCCGTCCTGCCGGAACCCGACCCGCAAGTCCTTCACTTCAAGAATGCTCATGAAAAGGTCTTTCTCGGGTCAAACGCGTCGCGCACGCCTTCAAAGATGAAGACCAGAAGCGACAGCATGATGGCAAAGGTGAAAAACGCCGTGAACCCCAGCCATGGCGCTTGCAGGTTCTGCTTGGCCTGAAGCGTCAGTTCCCCAAGGCTCGGCGCGGTTGACGGCAGGCCAAAGCCCAGGAAATCCAGCCCGGCCAGCGTGCTGATCGTCCCCGTTACGATGAAGGGCAACATCGTCACCGTCGCCACCATCGCGTTGGGCAGCATGTGGCGGAACATGATCGTGCGGTTGGACACGCCCAGCGCCTTGGCCGCGCGCACATATTCCAGATTGCGCGCGCGCAGGAACTCGGCCCGCACCACCCCCACCAGCGCGGTCCAGCCAAACAGCACCGTCAAAAAGACAAGCAGCCAGAAACTGCGCCCCAGCACGGCAAACAGGATGATGATGATATACAGGCTGGGCGTCGCCCCCCATATCTCGATCACCCGCTGAAAGATCAGGTCCAGCCAGCCGCCGAAATAGCCCTGCACCGCGCCCGCGATGATGCCCACCACACTGGCCAGCGTGGTCACGATCAGGGTAAAGAAGATCGACAGGCGAAAGCCGTACAGCACCCGCGCCACCACGTCGCGCTTGCGGTCATCCGTGCCCAGCCAGTTCTGCGCACTGGGCGGCAGCGGCGCGGCGCCGGGACGGTCCACCGGCGTGTTATAGGCATAGGGGATCAGCGGCCAAAGCGCCCATCCCTTGTAGAACCCGTCCTCGCTGAACGTCCCCGCCGCGACCTCCTGAATGATCTCCTCGGGCGCGTCAAAACACAGATCCACGCCGCCGGTCCGGATCAGGCATTGCACCACCGGATCCTTGTAATCGGCCTCGGTCTTGAAATCGCCGCCAAACGCGGTTTCGGGATAGAAGCTGAATACCGGCGTGTAGATCTCGCCGCGATAGCTCACCACGATGGGCCGGTCATTGGCCAGCACCTCGGCGAACAGCGATACGCCAAAGGCGATCACGAAAATGATCAGCGACCAGAACGCCCGCCGGTTGCGTTTGAAGTTGCGCCAGCGGCGCTGATTGAGAGGGGACAATGCCATCGCGTCACCCCTCCCGCTTTTCAAAGTCGATGCGCGGATCGACCAGCACATACATCAGGTCCGACAGGATACCGACAACCAGCCCGATCAGCCCGAAAATGAACAGCGTGCCAAAGATCACCGGATAATCCCGCGCCACCGCGGCCTCAAACCCAAGCCGCCCCAGCCCGTCCAGCGAAAAGATTGTCTCGATCAGCACCGAACCGCCAAAGAACACCCCGATGAACACCGCCGGGAAACCCGCGATCACGATCAGCATCGCGTTGCGGAACACATGCCCGTAAAGCACCCGCTTCTCACTCAGCCCCTTGGCCCGCGCGGTCATCACATAGTGTTTCTTGATCTCGTCCAGGAACGAATTCTTGGTCAGCAGCGTCAGCGTGGCAAAGGCCGCGATGGTCGAGGCCAGAACCGGCAGCGTGATATGCCACAGATAGTCCAGAAGCTTGCCGATCATCGTCAGGTCATCAAAATTGTCCGAGGTCAGCCCCCTCAGCGGAAACAGCTTCCAGTACGACCCGCCCGCGAACAGCACCAGCAGCATGATCGCGAACAGGAAACCGGGAATGGCATAGGCCACGATAATCGCCCCGCTCGTCCAGGTATCAAAGGGCGAGCCGTCCCTGACTGCCTTGCGGATGCCCAGCGGGATCGACACCAGATAGGCAATCAGCGTCGACCAAAGGCCCAGCGTGATGCTGACCGGCATCTTTTCCAGCACCAGATCCGTCACGCTGATCTTGCGAAAATAGCTCTCGCCGAAATCCAGCCGCGCATAGTTCCACAACATCATCAGAAACCGTGTAACCGGCGGCTTGTCGAAACCGAACTCCTTTTCCAGCTGGGCGATGAATTCCGGCGGCAGCCCCTGCGCCCCGGCATATTTACTACCACCCGCGCTGCCGGCAAAATTGTCGGTTTCCATGACTCCGGCATCCTGCCCGCCCCCGGCAAAGCCCTCGAACACGTCGCCCTGCCCCTGGATCTGGGCGATGACCTGCTCGACCGGGCCACCGGGCACGAACTGCACCAGCGCAAAGTTGATGATCATGATCCCCAACAGCGTCGGAATGATCAGCAACAGCCGTCGTAATATATAGGCGCCCATGCCGGGATTACCTCAACGCGCCTTCGGCCTTCAGGCGCGCGGCCTTCTCGGCGTTGAACCACCAGAAATCCAGCGTGCCCACGGAATAGCGCGGCAACGGATCGGGGTATTCATACTGGTCGTAATAGGCCACCCAGGAGCTGTCATTGTACCAGACCGGGATCATGAACCGTTCCCAGCGCAGCACCCGGTCCAGCGCCATCAGCGCCACGTCGCGATCCTCGCGGGTTTCGGTTTGCAGCGAAACCTCGATGATCTTGTCCACCAGCGGGCTGGCCAGCCCGGCCGGGTTGAACAGCGAAAACGCGGCCTCGGCGGATCCGTAGCGCTGGAATAGTCCCGTGCCGGTGTCCAGGAACGCCACATAGCTGTCAAAGACCAGATCATAGTCGCGCTCCCGCTCGCGCAACGTATATTGTGCCGGGTCCACCTTTTCCTGAACCGCGTCGATCCCCATGCGTTGCAGGTTCTGCACGAACACCTCGATAAACGCGCCCAGCGTGGCCGACGATGAAGACGGATAGGGAAACACCAGCGTCAGGGTTTCGCCCCGGTCGTTGCGCCGCATCCCGTCGTCGCCCACGATCCAGCCCGCCGCATCCAGCAATCGAGACGCCTTGCGCAGGTTGCCCCGGTCAATCTCGCGCTTGGGGCTGGATGTATGCGCCATCACCGCCGGTTCGTTCAGGATCTCTTCCGGCACCAGGTCTCCCAGACTTTCCAGCAAGGCGCGCTCCTTGCCCTCGGGCAGGCCCATGGCTTCGTGCGGCGCACCCTGCACAAAGGAATTGCGCTGCTTGAACAGGCCGAATTGCAGGGATTCATTGGTCCATTCGAAATTGTAGCCCAGCGAAATCGCCTCGCGCACCCGCCGATCCCTGAGCACCTCCCTGCCCAGATTGAAGATGATGCCACTCGGGGTTGGCGGCGTGCCATCGGGCAGCTCTTCCTTCTTCACCCATCCCTTCTCGACGCCGGGGAAATCATAGCCCGTGGCCCATTGCTTGGAATTGCCTTCCGCCCGGAACGTGTATTCCCCGGCCTTGAACGCCTCGAACGCGGCTGAATCATCGGCGAAATACTCGATGCGGATGCGGTCGAAATTGTGCCGCCCCCGGTTGATCGGCAGATCGCGGCCCCAGTAATCCGGGTTGCGCTTGTAGACGATGCGCCGGTTCACGTCATAGCTTTCCACCATGTAGGGGCCCGAACCCGGCGATGTGTCCAGCCGTGGCTCGTCCAGGCGTGCGCCGGTCTCCTCGAACCATTTTTTGGACCACACCGGCACCCCGCCCACCTGGTCGATCAGGCTGCGGCGCGAAATACCCTCGGCAAAGGTGAACTTGACCCTGTAATCGTCCAGCGCCTCGGCGCTCAGCACCAACTTCTTCACCGCCTGCGCATAGGACGGAAGCCCCTGCTCCAGCAGCAGGTTGTGCGAAAACACCACGTCCTGCGCCGTCACCGGCGTCCCGTCCGAAAACCGCGCCTCGGGCCGCATGTAGAAAATCACCCAGGTCTTGTCCTCGTCATATTCCAGCCGTTCGGCCAACAGCCCGTAGGATTCGCCATACACATCCGCCGGCGCGGATCCGCCGGTGGGCGCATCCCCCAGCAGGCTTTCATACATGATCCAGCTATAGCGCCCGCCCCGGCCCTTGCGGCTGTAGGGGTTGAGCGAATCGAACGTGCCCGGCGCCCAAAGCGAGATTTCGCCGCCCTTGGGGGCATCCGGGTTCACATAGTCGAAATAGGGGTAATCCGCCGGGTATGTCAGATCGCCGAAATAGGAATAACCGTGACTGCGGATAATCCCGTCCTCTGCGGCGCGCACGCTCCCGGCGGCCAGCATCAACGCCACCGCCGCGGCCCCCGCAATGAACCATCGGTTCAGGATCTCCATAGGTTGGGCGGTCCTGTACGCAACGCGGCTCTGGCTCATGGCGTTTTCCCCTGACTGTCGAGTGTTTTTTTTCGTTATTCCCTAGCTAAGGGTGCTTGCCGGCGACATTCAAGTTCCGAATGCGTGAACAGGCCGTGAAAGCAAGGTTTCGCATGCGTCCGGGTCGGCACCACCCCACCCGGCGCCCGCCGGCACGAACTCGCGCGTCCCGTCATCCGGTATCAAGGGGGAATTAAGGTGAGAGGCTGGACAACGACCCAAGCGGGGCTCGTTACGGCTGCTTCCTTCCGGATCTGACCGGGTTGGCGAGGCGCCTGCCCGCGCCAACCTCTCAGGACGGCATATAACCCCGCATCCGGCGCTGTGCAAGCCGTCCCTGCGCCAATCCGGGCGTCAAATCCAGAAGATAACGGCGATATCCCTCGCTGACCGGTCCCAGATCATGCAGGCGCCGGTCGGGTGGCAGCGCCGCCTGTACGGCGCCGGCGCCGGTTTCGAACACCGCGCAAGTGTCGGCCAGTTCGGCAAACCGCCAACTGCGGATCGCCGCATCGGTCCGGCCCCGGCCGGTCTGCAAATGGCGGGTCAGAAGATCACGGATGCCGACCGGCTCCAGCGTTACCGCCCGCTCGGCTGTTGCATGCGGGAAATGTCCTCCGCCCCCGGCGCGATAGGCGTTCGTGGCCAGCAGCACCTCCCGGTCCGGGTCCAGCGCGCGCCCGGCCAGCTGCGCCCCGATGATCCGGTGCGCAGCCGGATCGGCCAACCGCCCCTCCGGGTCATAGCGCGCGGGCCGGGACAGATCGATCTCATAGGTCATCCCGTAAACCGACTCGCGGTTATAGGGCGCCACGTCGCGCTCGAACAGGCGCTGATCATACCGCCCCGGCAGCAGCCGGTTATACAGGCTGGCGGACATTTCCAACCACTCCAGAAGCTCGGCACCGGTTAACCTCAGCACGCTCAACTCGTTGGAAAAGAACTGCATATCCGCGATTGCCCGGCGCGCCACAGGTCCGGCGGGAATATCCGTGTAATGCTCGGCCCCGGCCCGCCCGCCGCATTTCATCGGCGCGACCGACGCCAGAAGCGGCAGCCCCTGCAACGGCGTGCCGCTCAGCGCGCGCTGCAAATGCGCCAGCTTGGCCTCGGCCACAAGCCGCACCGACCGGTCATCGCGAACCATCGCGAAATAGCTGTGCACCAGCGCGTCCAGATGCCCAAGCACGGTTTGCGTCATGTCCAGCGTGTGCCGGTGCGCCCCCGACAGAAGCCCCAGCAAGCCGGGATCCTCGGGCACATCGCGTGACGGCTCGGCCCGGCTGACAAATCCGGCCACCGCCCAGCGCGCCCCCTTGCGTTCCAGCGTCAGGTCCAGCCGGCCAAGATGCGACCCGGACGTGCCCGGCATTACCGTCGGCGTGCCGTGCAACATGCCCCGGTCACTATCGATTCCGGGCGCCTCTGGCCCCCACGGACCGGGAAAGACCTTGTGCACATGGCCCGCGACCACCGCATCCACCGTGTCCAGCCGCGCCACCGCCGATGCCGCGTTCTCCGCGCCTGCCACATGCGGGGCCGCCGAAATGCCGCTATGGGCCAGCGCCACCACCAGGTCCGCCCCCGCCGCGCGCAGTCCCTGCGCCGCGCGCGCGGCGGCGCTGGCAATGTCCTCGGCCTCCAGCCGCCCGGTCACACGCCGCCCGTCCCACTGCATCACCTGCGGCGGCAGAACACCGAACACACCCACCCCCACCGTTACCGCGCGCCCTGCCGTGTCCCGCGCCCTGACCGGGATCACCACCCCGTCCTGCCACAGGCCCTCATACCCGCCACCGGGCAACGGGCGCAGATTGGCGCATAACAGCGGGAAATCCGCCTCGCCCAGAATCGCGCGCAAGTCGTCGCGCTCCAGATCAAACTCGTGATTGCCCAGCGCCGCCGCGTCATAGCCCAGCGCCGTCATCGCCGCGATGACCGGGTTTTTCCGCCCCGCCCCGGCCGGCAGATGCGCATCCGCCAGCGGCGTGCCCAGCAGGAAATCGCCATTGTCCAGCAACAGACAGGCCCCCGCATCCTGTCGCGCCGCGCCGATCATCGTGGCCAGCCGGGCCAGAGAGCCGCCCCGGCCCGGCCGGTCGGCGAAGTAATCATAGGCCAGCATCGCCGCGTGAAGATCGCTTGTCGCCAGAATCGTCAGCCCGACCCGTGCGCGCCTCATAATCGTACCTGCCGCGTGTTTTCCTGCATTTCCATCGCCCTTCTTCTGCTGTTTTCAACAGGCTCGCCTCGCGAGGCCGCGCGCGCAAGCCATGATCGTTCCGGCGTCAATTCAACCATAAAGCGAGGATACCGCGCAACACTCCCGTTACTCTGTCCGAGGTTTTGATTGCTCCCCGCGCCGCAAACTGGCAAGCCACCTCCAAAGCAGGAGACCGGCATGAAACACGCGGAAACAGTCACCTTTGGCGGATCGTCGCTGGATCGCGCCGCCGAGTTGCGCGGCGACAAAACCGCCATGGATGCCCTGCGCGCCGATCCCGCCAGCCTTGCCATCGCGCTCTGGCGGGGCAAACCGCTTTGCGCGGGCGCCGATCTGAACACCCTTGTGCGCCTGCCGCTCGATCACCCGCTCTTTGCCGGCCTGCGTGTCCCCCCGATCTTTCTGGGACGCGAGGAAACCGGCGCCGTCTTTGCCCGCGATGTCAGCGCCTGGGCGCCTGAAACCCTGGACGAAAACAGCCTGCGCCAGTTCTTTGACGCCAGCCTTCAACACCACCCGGCCCTGCCCGACGATCACCTGTTTGCCGAACTGCGCGGCATCATGGCCCGGCTTTCGCCGCGCGACGCCGAACTGGCCGCCACCGCCCGCGCCATCTTTGGCTGGCATCGCTCGCACCGGTTCTGCGCCGCCTGCGGCAACGAAAGCCGCATGGCCATGTCCGGCTGGCAGCGCAACTGCCCGGCCTGCAACACCTCCCATTTCCCGCGCACCGATCCGGTGGTCATCATGCTGATCACCCATGGCAACAAGGTGCTTATGGGCCGCTCGCCGGGCTGGCCCGATGGCATGTATTCCCTGCTGGCCGGTTTTGTCGAACCCGGCGAACCGATCGAGGCCGCCGTGCGCCGCGAGGTTCTGGAAGAGGCCGGCATCCGCGTTGGCCGCGTCGACTATCTCTCCAGCCAGCCCTGGCCCTATCCCTCCTCTCTCATGTTCGGCTGTCGCGGTATCGCGCTTGATGAGGATATCACCCTTGATCCGGCGGAACTCGAAGACGCGCTCTGGCTCACCCGCGAGGAAATGATGCAGGTTTTTGCCGGCGGCCATCCCGTGTTCAAACAGCCGCGCAAGGGCGCGATTGCGCATTTCATCCTGCGCAACTGGCTTGCGGACCGGCTGGATTAGGGCAAATATACCCACGCAAGGCAGCAGCGGCAGGCACCGGCGGCCACCAGCACCAATAAACCCCGCGACACGTAACAAGGGCAGGCAGTCATGGAATTCACCTCACGCGACGATATCGACGTTCCGATTGACCAGGCCTTTGAAATGCTGACGGATTTCGAACAATTCGAACGCGCCGCCCTGCGCCGCGGCGCCGAGGTGACTCGGCTTGACGATCTGGCCCGCCCCGGCGTGGGCGCTCGCTGGCAGGCCAGTTTCAGCTTTCGTGGCAAGCCGCGCGAAATGACCATCGCGATCACTGAATATGACCGCCCCAACGAAATCCGCCTGGCCGCCGCCGTGGCCGGCATCGATTCAGAGATTCGCCTGGAACTGGTGGCGCTGTCGCGCACCCGCACCCGGCTCAATATCTGGTCCGGGCTCAAGGCCAACACCCTGTCCGCGCGCCTGCTGCTGCAATCGCTGAAACTGGCGCGCAGCACGCTGACCCAGCGGCTGGACAAGCGCGTTGCCGGGCTGGGCCGCGACATGGAAGAGCGCTACGCCCGCCGCGCCTGACCGGCGGAGCGCGCGCTACATGTGGCGCGCCTGCACCGCCGGATAAACCCCCAGGATGTTCAGCGAGTTGGTGAAATAGTCCAGCTCTTCCAGCGCGCGGCGCACCGGGGCATCTTCGGGATGGCCCTCGATATCGGCATAAAACCGTGTCGCCGTGAACGATCCGTCCACCATATAGCTTTCCAGCTTGGTCATGTTCACCCCGTTGGTGGCAAACCCGCCCATCGCCTTGTAAAGCGCCGCCGGAATGTTGCGCACCTCGAACACGAAGGTCGTCATCATCTCGATTTCGCCGCGCCGCGTGTAATCCGGTTCGCGCGACATGATCACGAACCGCGTCGTGTTGTGCCCGTGGTCCTCGATATCGGCGGCCAGCACGTTCAGCCCATAGATCTCCGCCGCCAGGGACGAGGCCAGGACCCCCTGGTTGCGATGCCGGCTTTCGGCCAGTTCGCGCGCCGCGCCGGCGCTGTCTGCCGCGGCGACCCCGTGAATCCCGTGCATCTTCAGGAAATTGGCAGATTGCGGCAACAGCACCAGATGCGCGCGCACCGTGTCGATCTCTTCCAGCGTGACGCCGGGCAGCCCCATCAGACAGATCCGCACCCGCACAAAGGCCTCATCCACGATATGCAGCCCGCTTTCGGGCAGCAGGCGGTGAATATCGGCGACCCGTCCATAGGTCGAATTCTCGATCGGCAACATGGCCAGTTCCGCATCCCCCCGGCGCACCGCCCCGATCACGTCCTCGAACGATTGGCACGGCAGCGCCTCCAGGTCGGGATAGGCCTCCAGACAGGCCTGGTGCGAATAGGCGCCGGGTTCGCCCTGAAAGGCGATGCGTTTGGTCATTTCGGTCATTTCCGCCTTTTTCTCGCCGCTTGGGCGTTTGGTCGCGGTAACTATACCTTGCCATCACTTAGGGGAAGCGGATAGATACCCCGCAAACGCCACGAGATGGAAACGTAGCATGTTCGACACGATGACACTGACAAAAGTCCTGGGCGCTTTCTGTGGTGCCCTGCTGATTTACCTGTTGGGCGCTTGGGCCGCCGAATCGCTTTACCACACCGGTCCCAAGGGCAAAGGCGAAGGCTATGCCAAGCAGGCCTATACGATCGAGGTAGAGGGCAATGACTCCTCCGCCGAGGCCGAAGTCGAGGACGGCCCCAGCCTGGAAGAGTTGCTGGCTGCGGCCGACATCGAAAAAGGCGCCAAGGTCTACAGCAAGTGCAAGGCGTGCCACAAGGTCAACGCTGGCGAAAACGCCACCGGCCCGTATCTTTACGGCGTCGTCGGCCGGGCCGTCGGTTCGGTGGAAGGTTATGGCTATTCCGGCAACCTTGTGGCCGTGGCCGATACCTGGACCCCCGAAAACCTGGACGGGTTCCTGGCCAACCCCAAAGGATTTGCGCCCGGCACCAAGATGACGTTCTCGGGCCTGAAAAAGGCAACCGACCGCGCCAACCTGATCGCCTATCTGGACAGCCTCGACGACTGATCCCCATTGGCACCGATTCCCGAAAGGCCGCTGCGCGCCGCAGCGGCCTTTCTTGTGCCCGCACCCTGCCCCGCGACGGACCGCGCGTCGCCGCTTGCCAAAGCGCGCGGCTTTCGAAACCAACTGTTAATCTTTCCTGACACCCCCTTGCGCACGGTGGCTTAATCTTCGCCTTCCCAGACGCGCCAACCGACGCGATACCAACGCAATACCGACGTGATACCAACACGCAGATCCCTGCACAACAACGCCGTTAACCTGTCGAATCGCCGCGCGCGCCCGACCGGTGCGAAATCGCCCAGTTCCGCTGCGCGTCGGTCTCTACCGCACAGGGCCGCACCGCGCGCAGCCGCGCCAGCGCCGCTTCGGGATCTTCGCCGCGCTCCACCATCAGCCGCAGCACGATCATCCCCGACCGCCCGCACCCGCCCCTGCAATGCACCAGCCCCCGCCCGCCCCTGTCCAGCAGGGCGTGCACCCGTGGCGATATCTCCGGCCAGCGCGCCCCGGTCCCCGCATCCGGGGCGCCAAAATCGCGGATCGGCAGGTGCACCCAGTCAATGCCGGCCCCCGCCAGCGCCGCGCCCAGCCCCGCCGCGCCGGCCCGGTGCATCTCTTCAGTCTCCGTCATGCTGATCACCAGCCCCGGCGCCCATCCCGTAAGCCGTGCGAAATCCTGGGCGAAATCACCATCCGCGCCGGGCAGCGGGCCCAGGCCCAGCCGCCCAGAGCCTACCTTCAAATCACTGATCTCAAACGCCATTTCTTGTCTCCCCAAGGCGCTCCTGCTTGCCTCGGAAACCCCGCGCCGCACCCTCTGCCATGTACCACTGTGACAGGCCGCGCGAAAATGCCAAGCACGCCCCCATCAACATCACCGCCCGCGCGCGCGCCTTCCGTGTTTTGCCAGTCTCCGTCCGCGCAATCCCCGGCCCGCTCCGGGCTGGACCTGCCCCGCCCCGCCCCCTACTGTCTCACAGACCGTCCGAATCCCGCACAAAGGCCCAAAATGAGCGACACCCCTTCCCCCGCCTACCAGGTTCTCGCGCGCAAGTACCGCCCCGAAACCTTTGCTGATCTGGTCGGGCAGGATGCCATGGTGCGCACCCTGAAAAACGCCTTTGCCGCCGACCGGATCGCCCAGGCCTTTATCATGACGGGCATCCGGGGCACCGGCAAAACCACCACCGCACGGATCATCGCCAAAGGCATGAACTGTGTCGGCCCCGATGGAACCGGCGGCCCCACCACCGATCCCTGCGGCCAGTGCGAACACTGCGTCGCGATCATGGAAGGCCGCCATGTCGACGTGATGGAGATGGACGCCGCCTCGCGCACCGGCGTGGGCGACATCCGCGAAATCATTGATTCCGTTCATTATCGTGCCGCCTCGGCGCGATACAAGATCTATATCATCGACGAAGTGCACATGCTCTCGAACAACGCTTTCAACGCGCTGCTCAAGACGCTGGAGGAACCGCCCGCGCATGTGAAGTTCATCTTCGCGACCACCGAAATCCGCAAGGTGCCGGTCACGGTGCTGTCGCGCTGCCAGCGTTTCGACCTGCGTCGCATCGAACCCGAAGACATGATCGCCATGCTGCGCCGCATCGCCGCCGCGGAAGGCGCTGAAATCGCTGATGACGCGCTGGCCATGATCACCCGCGCCGCCGAAGGCTCGGCCCGCGACGCCACCTCGTTGCTGGATCAGGCGATCAGCCACGGCGCTGGGGAAACCACCGCCCAACAGGTCCGCGCCATGCTGGGGCTGGCCGATCGGGGCCGGGTGCTTGACCTGTTCGACATGATCCTGCGCGGCGATGCCAGCGGCGCGCTGGGCGAATTGTCCGCGCAATATGCCGACGGCGCCGATCCCATGGCCGTGCTGCGCGATCTGGCCGAAATCACCCACTGGGTCTCGGTGGTCAAGGTCACGCCGGTCGCCGCCGACGATCCCACCGTGTCGCCCGACGAGCGTGTCCGCGGCCAGACCATGGCCAACACCCTGCCCATGCGCGTACTTACCCGCATGTGGCAGATGCTGCTCAAGTCATTGGACGAAGTCGCCAGCGCGCCCAACGCCATGATGGCCGCCGAGATGGCTATCATCCGCCTGACCCATGTGGCCGACCTTCCCAGCCCCGAAGACCTGGTGCGCAAACTCCAGGACACGCCTCGCCCACCGACAACACCAGATGGCGGCGGCGGCGCGGCGCCTGGAAACGGCGGCCAGGGCCTGTCGGCGCAGTCCGGCGGGGGGGCAACGTCGGGCGGCAGCGGCGGCGCGGCCACCGCGCTGGCCACGGATGCCGAAAACGCACTCGCCCGCTATGCCACCTTCGAGCACGTGATCGAACTCATCCGCCGCAACCGCGACGGCGTGCTCGGTGTCGAAGTCGAAAAATACATCCGCCTGGTGTCCTATGCGCCCGGCCGGATCGAATTTGAACCCACCCAAGACGCACCCCGCGATTTCTCGCAAAGGCTGGGCACCGCCCTGCAACGCTGGACCGGCAACCGCTGGGCGGTGATCGTCGTGAACGAAGGCGGTGGCAAAACCATCGACGAAATCCGCAACGCCGAACACCACGCCCGCAAGGACGCAGCCCGCGCCCACCCCATGGTACAGGCCGTGCTGTCGGTTTTCCCAAAGGCCGAGATCGCCGAGATCCGCACCCAAAAGGACATCGCCGCCGAAGCCATGGCCGAGGCACTGCCCGAAGTCGAAGACGAATGGGATCCCTTCGAAGAAGACTGAGGTCTTTCACCGCAACCCGAGGCGCGCAATGTCAACCATTCCCCCTGCCCCCGCGACACCCGAAACCGACCCGCCACTCAGTCGCGAAAAACAGTTCGAGCTGCTCTACTGGGATTTTGTGACCGCAATCTGGGACCGGAAACGCTCGATTTTCGATCTCTGCCGCTGGATCGTCACCCTTCAGGCCCTCGTCGTCGGCTTCGTGGCCCTCCGGGAGGTCGAATTCGAAATCTATTTCTTCGCGGTGCCCCTGCTGATCGGCGGTGTCGGGCTGTACCTCCTTTCCGGTTTCCAGCAGGAACTCTTCAGCCACCGCCGCACCGTGGCCGAAATCCGCCACCGCGTTGGCGGAGATTTCCGCGACATAACCATCGATCACTTCAACGTATTCCGCGAAGGCAAGAAAGGGCGTGACACCTATTGGTATTCCATTGCAACCGGACACTGGATCATCATCGTGGTATCAACCGCCGTTTCCGTCGCCGCCGTTCTGCTTGCCGCCAGTTGAGCGTGCCCCCTTGTTCCCACGCCCCCGCCCCCGTATCTAAACCTCGAAACCACATTCAGGAGAACCGACATGCTCAAGGGACTCGGCAATCTTGGCGACATGGCCAAGATGATGAAACAGGCCCAGGAAATGCAGGCCAAGATGTCCGAAATGCAGGACGAACTGCACACTATCATGGTCACAGGCCAAAGCGGCGCCGGACTTGTCAAGGCGACCGCCTCGGCCAAGGGCGAACTCAAGGGGCTGGATATCGACCCGTCGATCTTCAACGGCGATGACAAGGAAGTGGTCGAAGACCTGATCCTCGCCGCCATCAAGGACGCCCAGACCAAGGCCGCCGAACGCGCACAGCAGGAACTGAACGGCATTGCCGAAAGCCTTGGCCTGCCCAAGGACATCAAGCTGCCCTTCTAGGTTTGCGCATCCTGCCCTTCATCTTGCTGAAAATACTCAAAATCCGGCGCGTCCCACCGGCGCGCCGCAGGGCATGGGGCATCACATGAGCCAGTCGGAAATTGACACTCTGATCGAGATGATGGCCCGGCTTCCCGGTCTGGGGCCGCGCTCGGCGCGGCGCGCGGTGCTGCACCTGATCCGCAAACGCGCCCTCTTGCTGACGCCGCTGGCAGAGGCGATGCAACAGGTCGCGCTGACGGCGCGCGAATGCCTGAACTGCGGCAATGTCGGCACCCGCGAAATCTGTGACATCTGCCAGTCCGACAAACGCGCCACGGGCGAAATCTGTGTGGTCGAGGATGTCTCGGATCTTTGGGCGATGGAGCGTGCCGGCGTCTTCAAAGGGCGGTACCACGTACTGGGCGGAACGTTGTCCGCGCTCGAAGGGGTCGGCCCCGAAGACCTCTCCATCCCCCGGCTGCTTGACAGGGTCACCAGCGAGAACATCACCGAAGTGATCCTGGCGCTGAACGCCACCGTGGACGGGCAAACCACGGCCCATTACATCGTCGACCAGCTGGAAGATCGCGTGCGGCTGACCTCCCTGGCCCAGGGCGTCCCGGTGGGTGGCGAGCTGGACTATCTCGACGAAGGCACGATCAGCGCCGCCCTGAAGGCGCGCAAACCCCTGTAACGAACGGCTCCCGCCCCTTTGACAGGCAGCAAAGCTGCCCGACAAAGCGTTGGGCCCGGCTCAGCAAGCTGAGCCTGCGATCACACCCGGGGCCTATGCCGAAACGAAAAAGGCCGCCCGAAACGGGGCGGCCAACTTCATTTGCATCGCGCGTCGTCAGCGCGGCTGTTCGTCTTCTTCCTCGTCATCGCCACCGGGCAGGTTGAAGAAGCTGTCCGCGTCGCGGTAATCTTGGTCGGAACGCTTGTCTTCCTCGTCATCCCTGTCATCGCTCAGGCTGAAGGTTTCCAGCCCTTCGATGGCGGTCGGGATCCGGGGTTCGGCGTCCATCTCCAGCGACTGCTCGGTCGAGACCAGCTTGCGGCGCTCGTCGTCATTCATGACCTCGCCCTCGGCGGCCTTCTTGGCGGCGGCTTTCTGCACGACCGCGTCCAGCTCGGACTGTTTGCACAGACCCAGCGCCACCGGGTCGATCGGCTGGATATTGGCGATGTTCCAATGGGTCCGCTCGCGGATCGCCTGGATCGTCGGCTTGGTGGTGCCCACCAGCTTGCTGATCTGGCCGTCGCTCAGTTCCGGGTGAAACTTCACCAGCCACAGGATCGACGCCGGACGATCCTGCCGCTTGGACAATGGCGTATAGCGCGGACCACGGCGTTTTTCCTCGCCCTGCGCGGCCGCATTGAACTTGAGCTTCATCTTGTAGAGCGGATTCTTCTCGGCCTGATCGATCTCTTCCTGGGTTAGCTGGCTGTTGGCAACCGGGTCAAACCCCTTGACCCCGGTGGCCACGTCGCCATCGGCAATCCCCTGAACCTCCAGCTCGTGCATGCCCACGAAATCCGCGATCTGCTTGAAGCTGATCGTCGTGTTGTCCACCAGCCAGACAGCGGTGGCCTTGGGGTGCAGCAATTTTGACATATGCTTCTCTCCTTAACCCAAATCTTCCCCGCTGCCTGACCTTGCAGGCGGCATCTGGAACCAGATGCGAGTTTCCGTTGTCGGGGAACTTGGCGCCTATATAGTGTTCCCAAACCGATAAGGAAAGAGTGAATGCGCATCCTTGGCACCATGCTGCTGGCCCTGATCATGGGCACCTCCCCTGCCCGGGCCGACGGCGATCCGGCCGGCGCGTTCGATTATTACGTGCTGGCCCTAAGCTGGTCGCCCAACTGGTGCGCATTGGAGGGCGATGCGCGCCAATCACCGCAATGCGATCCGCGTCAGGACCGGGGCTGGGTACTGCACGGGCTGTGGCCGCAATACGATCGCGGCTGGCCCGCCTTTTGCCGCACGACCCAACGCAACCCGCCGCGCGGCGTGACCGAGGGGATGACCGATATCATGGGCACCGCCGGCCTGGCTTGGTATCAGTGGAAGAAACATGGCCGTTGCACGGGCCTGCCGGCAGAAGACTATTTCACCCTGTCCCGCACCGCCTATGACAGCATCAACCGGCCAGAGGTCTTTCGGCGGCTCGACAAGCCCGTGCGCCTGCCCGCCGCAATCGTGGAAGAGGCGTTTCTCAAGGCCAACCCCCAACTGGACAAGGACATGCTGACCATCACCTGCCGGGACGGATACATCCAGGAAGCGCGCGTCTGCCTGTCAAAAAACCTCGATCCGGTCGCCTGCGGGCGCGATGTGATCAAGGATTGCTCGCTTGGAAATGCCCGGTTTGAACCGGTCCGCTGACCGCGCGACGTTGCCAAGATCCCCCGCCCTGCGCCGCCGGGCACGTCCGCTTTCAGATAATCTGCCCCGCAACAACGACGGCCGGTATCGCATCCATGCGTCCACCACGGCAAAACCTTTCAATGCAGTAGGTCAGCATTTCCTGGCATTGTCGCGGCCCCGGCGATTCGGCCCTGCTTCCCGCAGGCGGGTCAACCCTCGTTGATCCGCAGTGCGCCCGATTTCGCCTCGGCACATTTCTCCGCCGAAAACGCGGCGCGCTCCGCGCCCTGGTTCAACGCCTTCACCACGCCCTTTCCCTGACGCATATAGAACGGCTGAAACCCCTGGAACCCGCCAACGCCGTTTCCTGCGTTCATCTCACCGCAATACACCCGATCACCATTGCCAAGGTCCGCCACATACAGGTCGCGAAATCGGGCCGCGCCCGGATCCAGAGTTTGCTCGGCAAGTGTATTCTTGGCCCAAAACAATTCGCGTGGCGTTGCCTCGGCGGGTTGCGTCGTGACCAAAGTGGTGCCCGCACACCCGGCCAGACCTGCCAATCCTGCCATTCCAGATATCACCATCCTGCGCATGTGATCCTCCCCGGCGCTGCGATCGGCCCGCAAGACATCACGAAATTTTGGCAGGAACTGGGCACAGCACAAAAAAACCCGGCCAATTGGCCGGGTTTTTGCGTGCGATTGCGACACGGCTCAGTGCAGTTTGGCGTCGGCTTCGGAAATGCCCGCCTCGATCAGCTTGTTGGCATCGGCTGCCGTCATCTGCTTGGCGATCACATCCCGGGCCGCACCGATGGCAACCACGATAGCCTGATCGCGTACTTCCTTGACCGCGGCGGCCTGGGCAGAAGCGATCTGGTCTTCCGCCGCGGCCAGACGGCGCGCGATGGACTTGGCCAGGTCCGCCTTGGCCAGTTCGGCAGCGGTGGCGGCTTCGGCCTTGGCATGTTCAACGATGCGATCGGCCTGTTCCTGCACTTCCTTTTGCTTGCGCTCATAGGACGCCAGAACGGTCTGGGCCTCCTCACGCAGCGCGCGCGCCTCGTCCAGGTCCGACTGAATGCCTTCCGCACGCTTGTCCAGCATTCCGGCCAGCAAGCTGGGGACCTTGAAATAGACCAGCACCGCGATGAACAGCAGGAACGCCAGCACCACGATGAAATCGGTGTTCTTCAGCGAAAAGAACGGCGTGCCGGGCGCGGCAAAGGCCGGGCTGGCGGCCAGCAGGGCGGCGACTGTCGTCAGTTTGCGCATTGGCTTACCCTTTCATCCGTGTGGCGACGGCTTTGGTCACGTCGGCTTCTTTCGCCTGGGTTCCCAGAGCAGCCACAAGAGCAACGGCCGTGTCGTTGGCCACGTCCTTGATGCTTTCCAGCGCACCGGCACGGATTTCCGAAATTGCCTTCTCCGATTCGGCGGCTTTGGCGGAAATCTCTGCGTCGGCCTTTTCGGTCGCCGCATCCAGATCAGCCTGGATCTCGGCCTTGGCCTCGGCCACGATCCGCTGCGCCTCGGCGCGCGCCTCGGCCAGAGCCTTGTTATAGGCGTCTTCAGCTTCGACAGCCTTCGCCTTCAGCTCTTCGGCTGCGGCAATATCATTCGTGATGGTCCCCTGGCGCTCGGCCAGAACGGCGGCGATGCGCGGCAGCGCAATGCGCGACAGGACAAGGTAGATCACGACCAGCGTGATCAGAAGCCAGAAAATCTGGTTGCCCCAGTTCGAGAAATCGAGCTGCGGCATGCCCGGTGCAGAGGCGGCGGCTTCAGCGTTGTGGCTTGAAACCTTTGTGATGTCGGTCGCCATGGCGCCCTCCTTCGTGAACTTCCGGTTACACCGGGTGGGGGATTACACCACCACCCGGCCGTAAGGATACAAGTTCAGTAAGGCTTATACAGCGAACATCAGCAGAAGTGCGACCAGGAACGAGAAGATGCCCAGTGCTTCCGCGAATGCGATACCGATGAACAGGGTGGCGGTCTGCGAAGCAGCTGCCGAGGGGTTGCGCAGGGCGCCGGCCAGGTAGTTGCCTGCCACGTTGCCCACACCGATTGCGGCTGCGCCCGAACCGATTGCTGCGAGACCTGCGCCGATATGTGCGAGTTGACCTTCCATTGGGGTATCTCCTTACGATTGGAAGTTGGAATTCAAAGTGATGAGGTTGCGACCTGCGGTAGGGTGCGTGATGTCACGCACCGCCCTTAGTGCGACGGATGCAATGCGTCCTTCAGATAAACACAGGTCAGGATCGTGAACACGTAGGCCTGGATAAAGGCCACCAGGGTCTCCAGCCCAAGCATCGCGGTGATAGCCACCACCGAAATCGGGCTGACAGCGGCAATCGCGGCAAAGCCCGCGAACACCTTGACCACCGCATGGCCCGCCATCAGGTTGCCCGCAAGACGAATGGAATGGCTGACCGGGCGGACAAAATAGGAAATCAGTTCGATGATCGCCAGGACCGGACGCAGCGCCAGCGGCGCGCTCGTCACCCAGAACAGACCCAGGAACGCGGTGCCGTTCTTGACGAACCCAACGACTGTCACCGTCACGAACACCATCAGCGCCAGAACCACCGTCACCGCGAATTGCGACGTGGTCGTGAACGACATCGGCAACAGGCCAAGGAAGTTGGCCATGACGATGAACATGAACAGCGTCATCACGTAGGGAAAGAACTTGACCGCATCCTTGCCGGCCACGTCCTCGACCATCTTGTAGATAAAGCCATAGGCCAGTTCCGCGACGGACTGACCACGGCTTGGCACGATCGCGCGGCGCCGGGTGCCCAGCACCATCATGGCGACAACGGCAACCACGGCCAGCGCCATCCAGAATGTCACGTTGGTGACGGTGAACAAGCCAACATGATCACCACCAAAAAGGGGCTTCACGACGAACTGATCCATCGGCTTGAAAACCAGACCGCTTTTATCGACTGCCACGTTCAATCCCTCTCATTTTTCCCGGCCGCCTCGGCCGCTTGTGCGTCCTGGATCTCCTTGGCGCTGCGCAGCATCGTCTTGATACCCGCGGCCAGACCCAGCATTGTAAACAGCACCATCAGGATGGGCAGGGTGCCAAACAGCAGGTCCAGCCCGTATCCGATGCCAAAACCGATCCCAAGACCGGCCACCAGTTCAATCACCATGCGCCAGGCCAGATTGGCCGCCGAATAGTGCTCGTCAACGCGGGGCGTCGGGGCCTGGGCCTTGCGGGCCGCCTCGATCCGGTCCTCCAGACGCTTCATGCGATCTTTCTGGTCCGGGTCGGTCACGCGCGATTGCCCCCTGCTGACGTTGGCGCATTGCTACGGTGCGCAAAGCCCCGAGTCAATGCGCAAGACAGAGCCACATACGGCGCGCCAACCTTCTGAAAAAATTCATAAAAAAGCGCCCATCCACCGCAGGGGAGATTCCGTCGCAGGGTGCCCGGGGCCGATTTGCGCTGATTTCCCATATTCAACGATCCGGTTGAATCTTGTTCGCGTGACGCCACGCCAGCCTTGTTGTCACGCTGGCAACGGTTGCGTCGCTGAACGCCATTTGGCACTGTCACGCAATTAACGCGTTCCCAAGCCGTCCGGGACACCGCCCTTGATGCAAACCAGAACCCGCACGGGTTCGGATGCACAGGTTCGGATGTTCGGTAAGGGAAACGAACTTTCGCAAACCGCCCGGCCTTTCCCGGCCAGCTGTTGACCAGACATTCATTGCCGGTTCATGCCGGACGCGACAAGATCACGACAAGGAGCCAATTCATGTCTTCGCTTTTCCATTCTCTCGGAAGAACCGCCAGCGCCGGAATTGCCGCGGCCGCGCTATTTGCGTCGGGCGCCCACGCCGCCGAGGATCTGCCGACGCTGTTCACCAACGTCAACGTATTCGACGGCGTGAACGAAACCATGATCGAGAATGCGAATGTCGTGGTCACAGGCAACCTTATCAGCGCCATCTCGACAGAGCCGCTGGCCGTCGCGGGCGCCACCGTGATCGATGGTGGCGGGCGCACGATGATACCCGGTCTGATCGATGTACACTGGCATGTCTCGTATTGCTGCACCGCCCAAAGCACCGTGGTGACGGGTGACATTCTGGAAGTCGCCATCCGTGGTGCCAAAGGGGCCGAGGCCACCTTGATGCGGGGCTTTACCTCGGTGCGCGACGTGGGCGGCAACCCTTTGCCACGAAAAAAATGATCGACGCCGGCGAACTGATCGGCCCGCGAATCCTGCCCTCGGGTCCACCCATTGGCCAGACCGGTGGCCATTTCGACTATCGTCCCTATCAATCCGTGCCCACCAACCCGGGCGACAGCCAGTGGTACTGGTACGCAACCGGTCTCATGGCAATGGCCGACGGCGTACCAGATGTGATCAAGCGATCCCGCGAGGTCATGCGCATGGGCGCCACCCAGCTCAAGATCTCCGGTGGCGGCGGCGTGTCCTCTGTCTATGACCCGCTGGATGTCAGCCAATACACGTTTGAGGAACTGAAGGCCTTTGTCGAAGTGGCCGAGACTTACAACACCTATGTCGCCTCGCACCTGTTTTCCGATGCCGCCGTGCAGACAGCGATCAAGGCCGGCATCAAGTCTGTCGAACACGGCTTCCTGATGAGTCGCGAAACAATGGAAATGATGAAGGAATTCGATGTCTGGCTGTCGGTACAGCCGCTTTTGGATGACGAAGACGGTTTTTCCTTTGACGATCCAACCAGCCAGCAGAAATGGATCGATGTCACCAATGGAACGGACCAGACCTATACGCTGGCCAAGGAGATCGGCGTGAAAGTCGCTTTTGGCACCGACATCCTGTTCGACCCCAGGCTGGCTGAACGACAGGGAGCCTTCCTCGCCAAGCTGCAACGCTGGTATACGCCATTCGAGATCCTGAAGATGGCCACCTCGACCAACGCCGAATTGCTGGCCCTCTCCGGCCCGCGCCACCCGTATCAACAGGGCCCGCTGGGCGTGATCGCGGAAGGCGCCTATGCCGATCTGATCCTCGTAAACGGCAATCCGCTGGAAAATATCAATCTGCTCGCGGATCCGCATGGCAATTTCGACCTGATCATGAAGGACGGCGTGATCTACAAGACCGCGCTTGACTAAATCCTGATCGCGGCGCGGCCACCATGGTTGCGGCGCGATATTGCGTACGGTACGTTCCCGCACGCCACGGCGCACGCCTTCAGCCATTTCGCGCCCTTGGCCAGTTCCCAAGGTGCATTTCCATCTCTGGAGACCAAAGTGAAAAAGCTTCCGTCACTCTTGGCGACCCTGACCAACCTTGCCGTCGCCTTGTCGGTTTACATGGCGATTGTCCCCACAGCCAACGCCCAGGACGGCTCTAACCTGAACCAGGTTCAGGAGGCCGTGGAAGAGATCAACAACGGGACCAACCCGACCCTGCTCACCACGCAAATGGGGATGCAGTATCAATACAACCAGATCAATTCGACGCTGAATACCGGCCTTTTGGAGCTGTTCTACACCAAGCCCATTGGCGACGGCAGCAAGGCTTTTCGCTTTACGCTGCCCGTGTCCGACAGCCCCTTCAACCGCGCCCCCAATTTCGGCGGCCCCTCCGGTGCCAACAGCGCAACAGGGCTCGGCGGAGACGAAATGCGCCTGGGCGACATCAGCCTGACCTATATCGACGTGTTTCACCTGACGGAAAGGAACGGCGCGGCGTTCACCGCAGAGTTGTTCCTAGACACCGCGGAAACGGCCACGTCCGGGTACGGCCAATACGCAATGGAAACGACGCTGTTTTACGCGTGGTTCCTCGACAACGGGTCGATCTTTGCACCGGCCTGGGTTCAGACATTCGGCCTGGAAGGCGGCAACAGCAGCGGCGTAGATGTCAACACCACCACAGTCGATTTCTACTATGTCCCCAAGCTGGCCAATTCCAAATATTACATGACGTTTGACCCAGCCATCATTCATGACTGGGAAAACAACGACACCTTTGGCAGCCTTCAGGTCACATTTGGCATGCTGACTGGCCGGGCATTTGGTGGCGACGGACAGGTTTTCATCAAACCAGGTGTCCTGTTTGGCGGCGATGCTCCGGCGGACTGGTCGGTTCAGGTCGGCTACAAGGTGCTGAACTTCTGAAGATACCTGTCTTGTGATACCGGGGTTGGGCGCGGCGACTTGACCGCGCCGCCCCTTTTCGCTTAGGCGAAACTGTGACCGATACATCTGCCCTTGATACTGTCTTTGCCGCGCTGGCCGATCCCACACGCCGCGCGATCCTGACCATGCTGCTCGAAGACGACATGGCGGTGACAGATGTGGCAGACCCTTTCGACATCTCGCTCGCCGCGATCTCCAAGCATCTCGCGATCCTCTCCCGCGCCGGGCTGATCTCCCAGGAAAAGCGCGGCCGGGTTAAATGGTGCAAGCTCGAACCGGACGCGCTGCGCGCCGCCAGCGTGTGGATGCAGGGGTTCGGTCAGTTCGAACCGGTCAATCTCGACGCGTTCGAGCGGTTTCTGGAAACGGAACTGCGCGATCCCCCCGAATCCTGAGCCGCCCCGGGGCACGCGGGGTGGGTGGGCGGGCGCGTGCCCCGGGGCGGCGGCACCCGACAGAGCACCGCTAATGCTCGTTGCGCAACAACAGCAACAACGCCACCACCGTCAGCGCCACCCCCGCCAACACCAGGACATTCGGCGCGCCATGGCCAAGCCCAATCTCCCACAACGCCACCCAGCTTGGCACCAGATAGGTATAGGCCATCACTTTGGCACTGGGCAGTTGCAGCGTGGCGAACTGTAACAACACAAAGGTCGCGGCGCTGGCAAAGATCGACAGATAGACCACCGTGATCCACACGATCGTCGGCAATCCGGCCCAATCGGTTGCGCGTATGTCGCCCCAACCGTAGACCGTCAACAGGAACAGCCCCGCCAGCAACATGCCAAAGGTGAACACCACCGGCGCCTCGCCCCGGTTCAGCTTGCGCACCATCGGCGTATAGGCGGCATGGGCGATGCAGCCGAAGAAATAATAGATCTCCCCCTGCCCCACGCGAAACCGCACCAGCGCCGCAAGATCGGCGCGAAAAATCACCCAGACCGCCCCCGCCGCGCCGATGGTCAGTGCCACCGCCATGCGTTTCGTCGTGACCTGTCGCAACAGGATCCAGCCGAACCCGGCCGACATCAGCGGCGTCAGCGTGAACACCGCAGCCGTGCTCACCGGCGCCGCCGTCTTCAACCCCTCGAACATCAGCACGAAATAGGCCGCGAACAACCCGCCCAGCACCAGATAGCGCCACGGCGCCTGAAACGCGCTGCGCGCCATGCGCCGCGACGCCCAGGCCGCACAGCCGATGACAACCGACGCGATCAGAAAACGCACCGCATTCAGCGCGGTCGGTGCGATCTCGTTGGCCGCCAGCGATCCCAGCGAGAACGATCCCGCCACCAGAGCCGAAAAGGTCAGCATCGCCAGATGGCCGCGCGCCACCCCGCTCATGTTCCCGGCCATTCCCGTGCGCGTTCCTTCAGGAACTTCAAAAACGCCTGCACCTTGGCCGTGCGGTGCAGATCCACATGCGTCACCAGCCGGATGCGCGAAGACCACTCCGGGCGCGGCGGCAGCACCATCTGCAACTCGGGAAAGGCACCGGCGGCATTCAGCGCCGTAAACCCAAGCCCGACTCCCCCCCGGATCGCGGCCACCACCGCCCGATCCGACGTAGTGCGAAACACCACGTTTTCGCGCGGAACCCTGTCCTTGAGCCACACGTAGAACGGCGCTCGGCTGTTTTCGTTGTCATGCCCGACAAACCGGTGATGCACCAGATCCTGCTCGGTTTCCGGCGCCCCGTGGCGTTCGACATACTCCTTGCTCGCGAACAGACCCATCTTCAGATCGACCAGCTCCTGCGCCACGTTGTCCTGCATCTCCGGGTGGTTGCCCGCACGGATCGCCACATGCGCCTCGCCATATTCAAGCCGGAACACACGGTCATCGGTCAGAAACCGCACCAACAGATCGGGATGCGCCACCTGAAAATCGGCCAGGATCGGCGTGATCAGATCGGCGAATCCTCCCAGAGACGTGATCACCAGCTCCCCCGATACTTCGGCGCCGCGCCCCTTGATCCGCCCTTCCAGCTGGCCGAACTGATCGTCCGTCGCCTGCGCCACGCGCATCAGATCCTGCCCGGCCTCGGTGGCGGTATAGCCACGTGCGTGGCGCTGAAACAGCTTGACCCCCAGCTGCGCCTCCAGCGCATCGATATGACGGATCACCGTGGCATGGTGCACCCCCAGCACATCCGCCGCGCCGCTGACCGTTCCCAATCGCGCCACCTGATAGGCCGTCCGGACCTCGTCCCAGTTCTCCATGTCTCTCTCTGTGCAAATTCCAACACTATATGCGCAGTTTTTCGCATTGTGTGTGAATTTGCAATGCCCCACATCCATGACGACAACGCCACACAAACAGGATTTTCCGTCATGACCACCCTACTGCATATCGACGCTTCGGCCCGCTTCGCGGATTCAACCTCGCGCAAGGCCTCCGCCGCCATCGTCGCCGAACAGGGCGCCGACACCGTGATCCGCCGCGATCTCGCCGACGGCCTGCCCTTTCTGGACGAAACGTTCACCTCCGCCACCTTCACACCGCCGGAAAACCGCACAGCGGCCCAAAACGCGGCCCTGGCCCTGTCCGACACGCTCGTCGCCGAGCTTCAGGCCGCCGACACGATCGTGATCGGCACCGCGATGTACAATTTCGCGCTGCCCGCCTCCCTCAAGGCATGGATCGATCAGATCGGCCGCGCCGGCGTGACCTTTCACTACACCGAAACCGGTCCCCAGGGCCTCCTGAACGGCAAGAAGGCGATCATCACCATCGCCACCGGCGGCACCCCGCTAGGTTCGGATTTCGATTTCGCCTCGTCCTATCTGCGCTTCATCCTTGGCTTTGTCGGTATCACCGACGTGACCATCCTCGACAAGGACGGCAACGCCGTCACCGCTCTCGCCGCCTGACCCGAAAGGACAGATCAATGCAGAAATACACACTTCTCGCCGCCAGGATCCTGCTGACTCTCGCCTTCGGCGCGGCAAGCCTCTTCAAGCTGACCGGCAACGACATGATGGTCGCCGCCTTCGATACCATCGGCATCGGCCAGTGGTTTCGCTACGCGGCCGCCCTGATCGAACTGGGCAGCGTCGTGCTGCTGTGGGTTCCGGGCCGCCAGTTCATCGGCGCCGGGCTTATGGTCATCACCATGACAGGCGCCGTGCTGGCCCATCTCCTGATCCTCGGTCCCTCCGCGGTGCCCGCCATCGTCCTGGGGCTGCTGGCCGCCTATGTGCTGTATGCCTATCGCGCCCAATCCCCGCTGCGCGCCTGAACAAAAGGGGCACCCGCTCGTCCGGGCGCCCCTTCCTTCTTTTGGCCCCAAATATCCCGGGGGGAACATGGAAAATCTCATGATTTTCCATGTGGGGGGCTGGCCCCCCTCAAATCAACAGCCACTCAGGCGTCACCCCGATCCGTTCGAAAAACGTCATCACATCCGCCCGGCTCATCGCCACCGTACGGTCATTGACAAGCGGATGCATATAAATCCGCTCCGCGTCCCGGGCCGCGCCATCCAGAAAAAACCTTACACCGTTTCCCGCACCGGTGATCATTGCCAAAGGCGTCACCGCGCCGGGCCGCACCCCCAACACCTGCATCAACCGTTCCGGCGAGCCGAAACTCAGCGTGCCCACGCCCAAACGCGCGCCCAGCCCCTTCAGGTCAACCGCGCGGTCCTGTTCCAGCGTGACCAGATAGTTGCGCTTCTTCTTGTCCCGCAGATACAGGTTCTTGATGCGCAGCGCCCTTTCGCCCGGCACGATCGTCGCCGCCTCGACAGCCTTGGCCTCCTGCACCGTGCGCAACGGCACATGCTCGTGCAACTCATACCCCAACCCCCAGTCGCGCAGCCTGCGCAACAAGGCGTCCGAACTGATCGGCAAATTCTCCTGAAACGCACTTGAAGCGTCCATGGTCGCCTCCTTTTCCCATACTCCGGTTTCTGCCTGTCCGTGCACCCGACAACAAGCCCCAACTCTTTGCGCGCACGCCGTCAATCGCCATGCTAAGGTCGCCCGAACCTCTCAGCAAATCACCGAAAGCCCAGCATGACCACACCCCTGCGCCAGCCGCTCACCCTGCCCAACGGCACCACCCTGCCCAACCGGCTGGGCAAAAGCGCCATGACCGAAGCGATGGCCGACAAATCCGACAACCCGACACAGCGCCACATCACGCTCTATCGCCGCTGGGCCGCCGGCGGGCTGGGGCTGCAAGTGACCGGCAATGTCATGGTGGACCGGCGCTATCTCGAACGCCCGGGCAATGTCGTGGTCGAAGACGAACGCGACCTGGCCGGGCTGACCGCCTGGGCCGATGCCGCCCGCTCCGGCAGCGCACGGGCCTGGGTCCAGATCAGCCACCCGGGCCGCCAATGCCCAATGGTGGTCAATGCCCATCCGCTCTCGCCCTCGGCGGAAAAGCTGCGGATGCTCGGCCTGTTCGGCAAACCGCGCGAAATGACACCGGACGATATCCACGACGCCATCCGCCGCTATGGCGAAACCGCCCGCATCCTGCGCAAGGCCGGATTTGACGGCGTACAGATCCACGGCGCCCATGGCTATCTCATCAGCCAGTTCCTGTCGCCGATCACCAACCGGCGCACCGACGAATGGGGCGGCACACTGGAAAACCGCGCCCGCTTCCTGCGCGCCGTAGTGGCCGCCACCCGCACCGCCGTCGGCGCGGATTGCCCGATCGGGGTCAAGCTCAACTCGGCGGATTTCCAGAAAGGCGGCTTCACGCTGGACGAATGCAAACAGGTGGCGCGCTGGCTACAGAAGGACGGCATCGACCTGCTGGAAATCTCCGGCGGCACCTACGAGGAAATGAGCTTTGCAACCGCCACGCCCCAGCGCGACAGCACCCGCACGCGCGAGGCCTTTTTCCTCGACTACGCACGCGAGATCCGGGCCGAGGTCGACATTCCGCTGATGGTCACAGGCGGATTTCGCAGCCGCGCCGCGATGGAACAGGCCCTGACCGAAGACGGTATCGACATGATCGGCCTTGCCCGCCCGATCTGCGTCCACCCCGATGGCGCCGCCGCGCTGATCTCGGGCCAGGCCGAGCGGATCGGCATCAGCGAAGACGGCCTGACCCTTGGCCGCGGATCCTGGGGGATCAACGCGCAAAACTGGCTGATCAACCTGGTCAACACGGTGGCCCGTGTCGAATATTATGTCTGGCAGATGGATCGGATGGCCGCCGGACAGGAACCCGCGCCGCGCGCGTCGCGAAATGCGCTTGTGCTCATGCTGGGCTATCTGGGCAAAAGCACGGTCCGCGCCCTGCGCCGAAAGCCGCGCGCGCGCCGCCGCGCCACTTGACTCCATCCGCACAACCCACTATCCGCCCCGCAACTCCGGGAGTCTGTCAAGCTTCCGGTCCCATGGCCTTGTGGCCGGGATCGCCCCCCGTCAGCGCGTCGCGCCCACGGGGGACATTGGCGTTTGAGCGGTTCGTGCTTAAGTTCGGGCCAGATTGAAACGGTGAGAAGGAGCCGGTGAGCGATGTTTGAAAATCTAAGCGAACGCCTGTCCGGAGTCTTCGACCGCCTCACCAAACAGGGTGCGCTGTCCGAAGACGACGTGAAAACCGCCCTGCGCGAGGTGCGCGTCGCCCTGCTGGAGGCCGACGTATCGCTGCCTGTCGCCCGCGACTTTGTCAAAGCGGTCCAGGAAAAGGCCACCGGACAATCTGTCACCAAATCGGTCACGCCGGGCCAGCAGGTCGTCAAGATCGTGCATGACGAACTCAGGCATGTGCTTGCCGGCAACAACGAGGAACCCGGCGAGCTCAAGATCGACAATCCGCCCGCCCCGATCCTGATGGTGGGTCTGCAAGGCTCGGGTAAAACCACCACCACCGGCAAGCTTGCCAAACGTCTGACCGAAAAGGCCGGCAAGCGCGTGCTGATGGCCAGCCTTGACATCTACCGCCCCGCCGCCATGCAGCAGTTGCAGGTTCTGGGCGCGCAGATCGGCGTTGACACCCTGCCCATCGTGCCGGGTGAAAACGCCGTTCAGATCGCCAAACGCGCCAGGCAACAGGCCACGCTGGGCGGCTATGACGTTTACATGCTGGATACCGCCGGTCGCCTTCAGATCGACGAAACCCTCATGCAAGAGGTCGAAGACGTGCGCGACGCGGTCAATCCGCGCGAAACGCTGCTCGTCGTGGACGGCCTTACCGGTCAGGTCGCCGTCGAAGTGGCCGAGGAATTTGACGGCAAGATCGGCATCTCCGGTGTGGTCCTGACACGGATGGACGGTGACGGGCGCGGCGGCGCGGCGCTTTCCATGCGCGCCGTGACCGGCAAGCCGATCAAGTTTGTCGGCCTGGGCGAAAAGATGGACGCGCTCGAAACCTTCGAGCCGGACCGCATCGCCGGCCGCATCCTGGGCATGGGCGACATCGTCGCCCTTGTGGAAAAGGCGCAGGAAACCATCGAGGCCGAACAGGCCGAGCGCATGATGAAGCGGTTCCAGAAGGGCCGCTTCAACATGAATGACATGAAGATGCAGCTTGAACAGATGCAGAAAATGGGCGGCATGGAAGGCGTGATGGGCATGATGCCCGGCATGGCGAAAATGGCCAGGAACGTGCAGGACGCAGGGTTCGACGACAAGATGATCGTGCGCCAGATCGCCATGATCCAGTCCATGACCAAGCTTGAACGCGCCAATCCCCAGATCCTTCAGGCCAGCCGCAAAAAGCGCATCGCCAAAGGCTCTGGCATGGAGGTGTCCGACCTCAACAAGCTGCTGAAAATGCAGCGCCAGATGTCGGACATGATGAAAAAGATGGGCAAGATGGGCAAAGGCAAGATGCTCAAGGAGGCGCTTGGCGGCATGTTCGGCAAGGGCGGCCCCAGCCCCGAGGAAATGGCCGCGGGCATGGACCCCAAACAGATGGAAGCCGCGGCCAAGGCCCTTGGCGGCAAGGGCGGTCTGCCCGGTGGCCTGCCCGGTCTTGGCGGCGGCATGGGCGGCTTGCCCCCCGGTCTCTCCGGCTTTGGAAAGAAAAAGTAAGACTTCATGTCCACCACCTTCTCCATACCCACGCTGGAAACCGAACGGCTGATCCTGCGCGCACTTTGCGAGGGCGATATCGCCTTCGAAAAGGCGTTTCTGGCCAGCGATGACGCCCGGTTTGTCGGCGGCCCGATGCCGCCGCATCGCGCGTGGCGCTCGATTGCGATGGTCATCGGGCACTGGGCCTTGCGCGGCTTTGGCTTCTGGGCGCTGGAAGAGAAGAAAACCGGGCAATACTTGGGCCGCGTCGGGCTCTGGTATCCTGACGGCTGGCTGGAACGCGAGATCGGCTGGACACTGATGCCCCACGCATGGGGCAAAGGCTTTGCGACAGAGGCCGCCATCGCGTCACGCGCACACGCCTATGATGTGCTTGGCTGGACCACGGCGATTTCCCAGATCGCGCCAGAAAACGAAGGCTCCAAGGCCGTCGCCCGGCGGCTCGGCGCCACGTTCGAAAAACACTACGAAGACCCGGAATTCGGCACGATCGAGATCTGGCGCCACCTCGGCCCGGACGCCTTGGTCAACGGCGGCATGGAGGCATACGCGTAATGGCAACAAGCAACATCCCCATTCTCGAAACCCAACGCCTGGTCCTGCGCGGCCCCGAGGCCGAGGACTATTCCGCCTTCAAGGCGACCTTTGCCTCCTACCGCTCGCGTTTCATGGGCGGGCCGCTGAACCCTTACGAAACCTGGATGCTCTACGCCGCTGAAATCGGCCACTGGAACATTCGCGGCTATGGCATGTGGATGATTCACGACAAGGAAACCGACGAAACCTACGGCATGGCAGGCGGCTGGAAACCCGCGCAATGGCCCGAGGCCGAACTTGCCTGGATCATCTGGCCCGTCGCTGCCGGCAATGGCTACGCGCTCGAAGCCACGCACGCCGCGCGCAAGTATTTCTATAACCGACTGGGCTGGGAAGGTGCGGTTTCCTATCTCGATCCGAAGAACCTCGATTCGATCCGCCTGGCCGAACGCCTTGGCGCGGTCAAGGATCCCGAGGCCGCATCGGTCGACGGCAACGACGTGGTCTACCGCCACCCCAGCCCGCAGAAACTGCGCTCCAGCCAGATCGGCGACGCCATCGAGATGGAGATCAGCCACTATTCCAACCCGATGTTCAAACCGAAAGGTTACGCCCTTGACTGACGCCGTGACCCGCGCCGCCGAGGTGCTCAAGGAACATCGTGAAAGCATCGACCGGCTCGATGCCATCCTCGTCTACACGCTGGGCGAGCGGTTCAAACACACCCAGGCTGTCGGGAAACTGAAAGCCGAACACGACCTTCCCCCGTCCGATCCCAACCGCGAAGCGGCCCAGATCGCGCGGCTTGAAGATCTGGCAAAACGGGCCGATCTGGATCCCGAATTTGCCAAGAAGTTCCTCAACTTCATCATCGCCGAAGTCATTCAGCACCACAAGAAACACCAAGCATAGGGCGTGCGCCCAGCGCGCGCCAAACACACGCCATTCAAAGGAGAACACACCAATGGCCATGAAAATTCGTCTCGCCCGCGGCGGCTCGAAAAAACGTCCCTTCTATCGCGTCGTCGCGGCGGACAGCCGTATGCCGCGCGATGGCCGCTTCATCGAGAAGCTGGGCACCTACAACCCGCTCCTGCCCAAGGACAGCGAAGACCGCATCAAGCTGGACATGGAACGCGTGCAATACTGGCTCGGCCAGGGCGCCCAGCCCACCGATCGTGTCGCCCGCTTCCTCGAAGCCTCCGGGGCCCTGACCAAGTCAGAGCGCAACAACCCCAAAAAGGCAGAGCCCGGCCAGAAAGCCAAGGCCCGCGCCGAAGAGAAAGCGGCCAAGGCCGCCGAAGCCGCCGAAGAAGCCCCGGCCGAAGAATAATCAGGCCCCGTCCCGGAATGACCGAATTTTCGCACGCCTTCCGGGACGATCTGACACGGCTCATGGCATGGCGCCGCGATGTGCGGCGCTTTCGCACCGACCCGGTGAACGAGGCACTTCTGGCGAAGTGCCTCGACGCCTTTGTGCTGGCCCCGTCCGTGGGCCTGTCCGAACCCTGGCGCGTGATCCGCGTCGAGAGCGACACGGCCCGCGCCGCGGCCCTGGACAACTACCAGACGGCCAACGCCCGCGCCCTTGCCGGCTATGACGGCGACCGCGCCACCACCTATGCCGGGCTGAAACTCTCCGGCATGGCCGAGGCCCCGATCCAGCTTGCCGTCTTTTGCGACGATACCACCCCCAAGGGCGCCGGGCTGGGCGCGGCCACCATGCCCGAAACCCGCCGCTATTCGGTGGTGGGCGCGATCACGCATTTCTGGCTCGCCGCGCGCGCCCACGGGCTGGGCGTCGGCTGGGTCTCGATCCTCGACCCCGACCGGCTCACCCGCGATCTCGCCGCCCCGGCAGGCTGGTCGCTCGTGGCCTATCTTTGCGTCGGCTGGCCCGGGGAAACCTCGCCAACCCCCGAACTCGCCAGGATCGGCTGGGAACAGCGCCGCACCACCCTGCCGATCACCACCCGCTAGCCCTTTCATTGTTCCCCAAATACTCAATCGCACCGCCCACCCCTTGCACCCGCGTCGCGGATCAAGGACAAAAGGCACAGGCACAAAGCTGGAGATACCCGATGAGCGAACTGGTCTGCGTCGGCGCCATTGCCGGCTCTTACGGCGTACGGGGCGAAGTGCGCCTCAAAAGCTTCACCGCCCAGGCCGAAGCCATCGCCGCCTACGCGCCGCTGCAAACCGAAGACGGCAACCGCCAGTTCGACCTCAGCATCACCCGCGCCATCAAGAACGGACTGGCCGCGCGCCTGTCGGGCATCGCCACCAAGGAAGAGGCCGACGCGCTCAAGGGCCTGCGCCTGTTCGTCCCGCGTGACCGCCTGCCCGACCCCGACGAAGACGAGTATTACCACGCCGATCTGATCGGGCTGGAGGTGCGCGACACCGGCGGCACCGTTCTGGGGCAGGTGAAATCGGTACAGAACCACGGCGCCACCGACCTGCTGGAAATCCACGGGCCGGGGCTGAAAACCACCGTGCTCCTGCCCTTCACTCATGCCGCCGTGCCCACGGTCGACATTGCCACGGGCCGCATCATTGTCGACCCGCCCGAGGGCCTGTTCTGACCATGTGCCCCGCGCCGCCCGGTCCCGCGCTGATCGCCCGGCCGCGCCATGCCGGACAGCCCCCGCTCCGGCACCATACCCCCAAGGCAGCGCCATGAAACAGGTCCTGATCCATGCCGGGTTTCACAAGACTGGCACCACCAGCGTCCAGAAAACCCTGATCCACAACCGCAAGACGCTGCGCCGCCACTACCAGATCTTCACCCGTCGCAACATGCCTGGCCCCTGCGAAGCCGCCCGCGCCTATTCGATCTCGCGCACACCTGCCGATCTGCTGATCTTCTCCGCCGAAATGGCCGACCTCTTCTCTCGGATCGACGCCGGCGATCCCCGCCCCGCCCTGCTCAGTTCCGAAGACCTCTCGGGCCATATGCCGGGGCGCTACGGGCTGGACACATACGCCGCCGCCCCCTTGCTGATGAAGGCCATCTGCCATACCGCCACACAGGCCTATGACGCACCGATAGAGCTGACCTTCCTGTTCACCACCCGCAACCCCGAACCCTGGTTGCGCTCCTGTTACGCCCAGCATTTGCGCGCCATCCGCCTGACACAGGATTTCGACAGCTATCGCGCCAGCCACGCCGCCTCGGCCGATCTGGCCAATATCGTCGCGCGCACCCGCCTCGCCGTCGCGCCGCACAAACTGCACGCCACGCCGCTTGAATCCCTCGGGGACCGCCCGCTTGGCCCCCTTGCGGCGCTGCTCGACGTGCTGGAAACACCCCGCCGCGTCCGCCGCCGGATCGAACCGCTGCCGCCCGCCAATATTTCGCCCCCGCAGGAATTGCTGGCGGCCTATCTCGAAACCAACCGTTCCACGCTGGATGACGACACCGCCGCGCAGGCCAAGATCCAGGCGCGCCGGATCTGGCTGACCGGAAAGACCGGGGACTGACATGGCGTTTTCCACCCGCCCGCTCGTGATCCATGCCGGATTTCACAAGACGGGCACCTCCAGCCTGCAACAAACTCTCAAGGCCAACCGAACGGCGCTCAAACGCCACTGCAACCTGCTGCTGAAACCCCGCCTCAAGGATATTCTGCACGCCACGCGCGGCTATTCCACGTGGCGCGATCCGCTGACACGCGCCAAGATGGTGCACCGCGCCGATACGTTTCTGGCGGAACAACCCGCCTATCGCCACCGCGGGCTGATCCTCTCGGCCGAGGAACTGGCGGGCCACATGCCGGGCCGCGACGCGATCTGCGACTATTCCGCCGCGCTGATCCTGCTGCCCGAACTCGTCGCCGCCTTTCACCGCCGCTACCGGGCGCCCGATCTGCATGTCGTCTTTACCACGCGTTCGGCGCAATCCTGGCTTACCAGCGCCTATTGGGAACACGTGAAATCCTCGTCCATGACGCTGTCGCAGGACGAATTCACCACCCGCTTCGCCCCCGCCGCCCGGTTCGATGCGCTGCTGGATGACCTGGCCGCGAAAATCGCGCCCATCCCCCTGCACCGCATCCCGCTCGAAGACTGGGCCAACACGCCGCTGGGCCTGGCGGAACCCGTCCTGCGCCTTCAGGGCGTGCCCGATGACACCCTCCAAACACTCGCGCCGATCCCCCCGGTCAACACCCGCCTGCCCGACGCGCTGTTACAGGAATTGCTGGACCTCAACCGCAATATCGGCGACAGGGAAGCCCGCAAACAGGCCAAACAGGCCCTGATCGCCAGATACGAAACGGACGCACCCAGTGAGTGACACGCCCAGATCGCACGGACGCAAATCCATCGCCACCTCGCTCAAACCGCGCGAGCTGATCACCCGGTCGCCCCGGCTTGCCGGGGTCTGGACGGCGCGGATCATCACCCTTTTCCCCGATGCTTTCCCCGGCGTGCTGGGCGAAAGCCTGACCGGCAAGGCGCTCAAGGACGGCAAGTGGCAACTGGAAACCACCAACCTGCGCGATTTTGGCGTGGGCAAACACCGCAATGTCGATGACACCCCCGCCGGGGGCGGCGCCGGCATGGTGCTGCGCCCGGACGTGCTGGGCAACGCGATCGACCACACGATGCAGGGCACGCGCGGCACCTGGCCGCTGGTTTACCTGTCGCCCCGTGGCCGCCGCTTTGATCAACACATGGCCCGCGCCTGGAGCCAGGCCGACGGCGTCACCCTGCTGTGTGGCCGCTTTGAAGGCGTCGATCAGCGCGTGCTGGATCACTACAACATCATCGAAGTGTCGCTTGGCGATTTTGTCCTCACCGGCGGCGAGATCGCCGCCCAGGCCATGATTGACGCCACCGTGCGCCTGCTGCCCTCGGTGCTGGGCAATGCCGAAAGCATCGAGGATGAAAGCCACTCGGGTGGTCTTCTGGAACACCCGCAATACACCCGCCCCGCCGAATGGAAAGGCCGCGCCATCCCCGATGTGCTGATGTCGGGCCATCACGGCAACGTGGAAAAATGGCGCCACGACATGGCCAAGGCACTCACCCGCGACCGCCGCCCCGACATGTGGTCCGCCTATACCGCACGCCGCAAGGACTGACCGCTACAAGGGCACACCGCCAAGGCCACGCACACCCTGCTCCTGCAACGCCGCCACCAACACCCCCCGGTCCACATCCTGCACCGCAACACCGCGCCGCAACGCCAGCGCCGCCGCCGTGCCCACGGCCTGCCCCATCGCCATGCATTGCGGCATCCCGCGCACGCTGGCAAAGGCCACCGGATCGGCACAGATCAGCCGCCCGGCAAACATCAGGTTCCCGATCCCGCGCGGCACCAGCGACCGGAACGGGATCGTGTAATACTCCCCCTGCCCGACCATCGCCGCATGGGTCATCGCCGCGCCGCGCATCACATCGTCAATCGGATTGTCACAACACACGATCCCGTCCTCGAACTTGGTCGCCGCCGCCAGATCGGCGCCCGTCACCCGGTACATCCCCTCCAGCTTGCGGGTTTCGCGCACCCCCACGCTTGGCCCCAGAAAGGCCATCCGCGCGGCTTCGAACCCCGGCACATCGCTGCGCAGGAACCCGGCGAGTTGCCGGCAACGCCGCCGCCCCTCCTGCGTTGCCGCCGCGACCGCCGCCGCATCGGTGCCATCGACATCGCGGATCACCACCGAGTTGCAAAACACCGTGTCGCGATGAAACCCCTTCATCAGATAAAGCTGCGCCAGATCGGGATGCAGACGCCCCTGGGCAATGCCGCGTGCGGCATGGCGGGTGAAATAGGGATCCCCCCCGGCAAAAACCCGCGCCCAATCCGCACCCAGCATATGGAAACTCAGCGTCACCCCCATCAGCCTGCCCGCCTCATCCCCCAGCGTATAGGGCACCCCGGCGCGGGCCGCGATGTCACCGTCCCCCGAACAATCGATCACCATCCGGGCCGCGATCCGACGCACCCCATGCCGGTCGCACAGATCAACCGCCGCCACCCGGCGCCCCTCCATATGCGGCGCCAGCGCCATGGTATGAAGATGCACCCGCACCCCGGCCTCTTCCAGCATCTCGAACATGACCAGCGTCGCCAGATCATGGTCATACAGGATTTCCGGCCCGAAATTCTCCAGCGCACAAGGCCGCTTCTCCGCCGCCGGGGGCACCATGGCAAACAGCCGTCCGGCCAGTTCCTCCAGGATGCCTCCGATAATCCGGTCATCAGGAAAGGCCGCGCCCCAGGGCATCCCCGGACAAAACGCCATCACACCGCCCACCTTGCCCGTGGCCTCGATCAGACACACATCCAGCCCCAGCCGCCCGGCCGCGACCGCCGCGCCAAACCCCGCCGTGCCACCACCGATCACCAGCACATCGTCCTGCCAGACACTGTTCTCCATCCGCTCACCCCCTGGGAACCTCCTGCCGGACACAGGCTCACAACCTCCGCCAATCAGATCCCTGCCCCTTTCATTGTTCCCAAAATACTCAATTCCGCACCCGAATTCAGCCCGCTCCGCCGCAAGCCTGCCCCGATCCCAGCCGCAAACCCGGCCAGAAGCAATTCCAGCCCCCCCGTAACCGGCGGATTTCCCCTGCGCCGATGCCGATTCCCGGCGCGCATCGCCAAAACCCCTTGCGACCCCGCCCAATCCTGCGTAAACGACCCCTGTTCGGAATCGCTTTCGCGGCTCCGGGCGTTTGACCTGTTGCATCCTGCCAATCCCGGGCTTCTTCGTCCGACCCATCTGGCGCAGCCGGCCAATGCCACAAGAAACGACGACCTGATCTCTGGCGGGCGCGGTCACGCGGACCCGGAAGAAGACCAAGAGCTCTGAGGCGCAGCAAACTTCGTGGACCAAACCACGAGCAGAATAGGAGATGGTCAGATGAATCTGATCGCACAGATCGAGGCGGAACAGATTGCCGCCCTGGGGAAAGACATCCCCGATTTCAAGGCCGGCGATACCATCCGCGTCGGCTACAAGGTGACCGAAGGCTCGCGCACCCGTGTGCAGAACTACGAAGGCGTCTGCATCAGCCGCAAGAACGGTTCGGGCATCGCCGGGTCGTTCACCGTCCGCAAGATTTCCTTTGGCGAAGGTGTGGAACGCGTGTTCCCGCTGTTCTCGACCAATATCGAATCGATCACCGTCGTGCGCCGTGGCCGCGTGCGCCGCGCCAAGCTGTACTACCTGCGGTCGCGCCGCGGTAAATCGGCCCGTATCGCCGAAGACAGCACCTACAAGCCCAAGCAAGCGTAAGGAGTGGTATCATGAAAAAAGAGATCCATCCCGACTACCACTTCATCGATGTCAAAATGACCGATGGCACCATCATCCAGATGCGCTCCACCTGGGGCAGCGAAGGCGACACGCTGGCGCTGGACGTCGATCCGACAGTGCACCCCGCATGGACCGGCGGCACCTCGCGCCTGATGGATGCCGGTGGCCGCGTATCCAAGTTCAAGAAGAAATACGAAGGCCTGGGCTTCTAAGCACCTGTCCGTTTCGATTTCGAAAACGCCGCTCCCACCCGGAGCGGCGTTTTTCGTTTCGGGCAACGGGCTTGGTGTTTGGCCACCGCCATGCCAATGTGGCCTGGTCGCGACTCCGCATTTCAGAGGGATCACATTGCAGCGCAAACTCGCAGCCATACTGGCCATCGATGTCGTCGGCTATTCGCGCCTGATGTCGCGCGATGAACAGGCCACCCTGTCCGCGCTCACCCGAAATCTCACCTCGGTTTTCAAACCCGCCGTCAAGGCGTATCGCGGGCGCGTGGTCAAGCTGATGGGCGACGGTGCGCTGGTTGAATTCTCCAGCATCCAGGACGCCACGCAATGCGCGCTGGCGCTGCAATCCCACGCGCCCACGCCGGTCGACGCGCTGGACGAACCGCTCACATTCCGGATCGGCCTCAATGTCGGCGACATCATCCGCCAGGGCGGCGACATCTTCGGGGACGGCGTGAATATCGCCGCCCGGCTGGAATCCATGGCCCCCGCGGGCGGAATCGCGATCTCGGCCACCGCTCATGCCAACCTGACCCCGCAACTGGCCAAAGAATTCACCGATATCGGCCCGCAAACGCTCAAGAACATCGCCACACCGGTAAGCGTCCTCACATGGTCCCCCGCGCCTGCCACCGCCCCACCGGGCGAACCCCGGACCGAACGGTTCAAAAAGGCGTCCATCGTGGTGCTGGCCTTCGACAACATGTCCGGCGACCCCGATCAGGAGTTCTTCTCCGACGGCATCTCCGAAGACATCATCACCGAACTGTCGCATTTCCGCGAATTCTTCGTCATCGCCCGCAACACCAGCTTCACCTACAAGGGCACCCCCGTCCGCACCCAGGACGTCTGCGCCGACCTGGGCGTGCGCTACCTGCTCGAAGGCTCGGTGCGCAAATCCGGCAACCGGGTGCGCGTCACCGCCCAGCTGATCGAGGGCGCAACCGGCGCGCATATCTGGGCCGGGCGGTTCGACCGCGATCTTGACGACATCTTCGCCGTACAGGACGAAATCACCCAATCCATCGTCGCCGCCGTCGCCCCCGAGGCCATGAACGCCGAAACCCACCGGTCGCGCAACAAGGCGGAAACCGAAACCAACGCCTGGGAGAAAATGCTTCTCGGCCGCTGGCATATCGGGCGCATGAACGAAGACAGCATCGCCAAGGCCCAAATCTATGCCCGCGACGCCATCGCGCTTGATCCCGGCCTGTCGGACGCGCATTCCATCCTTGCCCTGGCCAAGCTGCACGCCATGCTGCATATCTGGCGCCCGGACACCAAAGCCGCCATTGCCGAAGCCGTCGCCCACGGCCAGGACGCCGTGCGCACCGACGAATCCGACGCAACCGCCCACAGCGTCCTTGGCATGGCCTACCTGTTCGGGCGCGACTTTGAAAAAGCCCCCCTGCACCTCCGCAACGCCCTGCGCCTCAATCCGAACCTGTCCAATGCCCATGGTGTGCTGGCCGCGTATCATGGCCTCAGCCGCGATTACGATGCCGCGCGCACCAGCGCCATCCACGCCACAACCCTCAGTCCCCGCGACCCGTACCGCGCCTTCTGGTACGGCGGCCACGGCATCGCCGCCTATCTGGACCGCAACTATGACCGCTGCATCGAAATCTGTTCCGAAGTGCTGGCCGAATACCCCAACTACGCCTCTGCCCTGCGCCAGCTGGCGGCGGCGCAGGCCATGAAGGGCCAGCTTGAGGATGCGCAGGACACGATGAAACGGCTGCTGGCTCTCATGCCCGGCCTGACCCTCACGATGGTGCGCGACATCGTCCCGATCCGCTACCCGGACGATCACGAACACTGGCTGGACGGCCTGCGCCGCGCCGGAATGCCCCAATAACCCGCCCGGCCGTTGTCTGATGCGGCGCGGCGCTCATGCTGCCACGGGTTGAGCGCGCGACCGCCCCCGCATCAGGATGATCGTGATGATGCCGATATTCATCACGTTCCAGGCAATCCCGTTCAGGAACGCCCACTGATAGCTGCCGGTCATGTCATAGATCCAGCCGGTCATCCATCCGCCCAGCGCCATGCCCAGAATGGTTGCCATCATCACAAAGCCCACTCGCGCCCCGGCCTCGCGCGCGGGCATGTATTCGCGCACCACGATCGCATAGGCGGGCACGATACCGCCCTGACTCAGCCCAAAGATCAGGCTGATCACATAAAGCGGCACCAGCCCGTCGAACGGCAGGAACAGGAACAGCGCCGCGCATTGCAGCACCGCCCCGATCAGCAATGTCACGACCCCGCCCAGCCGATCCGCCAGGAACCCCGATACCAGCCGCGAGACCACGCCGCCCATCAGCATCAGCGACAACATCCTGGCCCCGGCGGCCTGGCCATAACCCAGATCCACGCTCAGCGACACGATATGCACCTGCGGCATCGACATCGCCACACAGCATCCGATCCCGGCCAGCCCCAGCAACCGTTGCAGCGTGACCGGCCGGAACGGTGCCGGACCACGGCGCGCCAGCTGCGCCGCCGCCTGCGCCTCGACCGAGGCCAGCGGCACAGGGCGGCGCAGCGCGCGGGCCAGCGGGATCATCACAACCAGCGTCAGCCCCGCCAGCACCCCGAACACCGCGCGCCACCCATACCCGGCCAGCACCCCGCTCAACAGCACCGGCCACACCGCGCCCGACAGGTAATTCCCGCTTGCCGCCACCGCCACGGCAATGCCCCGGCGGCGCTGGAACCACAGCGAAATATCCGCGATCAACGGCCCGAAACTCGCCGCCGTGCCAAATCCCAGGAAGAAATGCGCCAGCGACAGCATCAGCACCGTCGGACTGGCCGCCGCAAGTCCAAAGCTGGCCGCGATCAGAACCGCCGCCGCGCTCAGCGCCACACTGATCCCCCAGCGGTCCACGGCGCGGCCAATCGCGAAATTGCCCAGCGCAAAGCCCACCATGGTCAGCGTATAGGGCAACGCGGCGTCGGCCCGGTCGATCCCGAACTCGGATTGAACGGCCGGCATCACAACCACGACCGCCCACATGCCGACATTGCCCACCAGCGCAATCGCCAGGGTAATACCCAGCCGCAACCAGCTGTATCGGCTGTCAAGAATATCCGGTTCGCTCATCCAGCCACGCTAGGGCGCGCGCACCGCCCGCGCAACAAAATTAACCGTCGCAATACCGACGTAATACCGACGCAATGCCGATACGGAATTTTCCGCTTTTTCAGCCACTTAGACGCGCCCTGTTGCGCGCGGTCTCTACAGACCGAACGCGCTATAGGGATAATAGGTCACTGGTGTGCCCGGCGCGATATCCAGCGCCCCGTCCGGCAGCTCCACCAGTCCCTCCGCCCAGCTGAGCCCGCTGATCCGTCCTGATCCTTCCGAGCGGAAAACCTCGGCCTTGCCATCCCGCAACCGCGCCCGCAAATATTCGCGCCGCCCCGGTTTCTTGGTCTTGGTAAACGCCGCCGGCACGTGCAGCGCTTGCGGCGCGCGCCATCCCTCTCCGGCCAGTAACCCCATGGCGGGCCTTGCAAAAATAAGGGTGCAGACCAGTGCGGCAACCGGATTTCCCGGCAGTCCGAACAATGGTGTGCCCCGCCAGACGCCCAGCGCCAAAGGCCGTCCCGGCTTGATCGCAATGCGCCACAGCGCCATGGCCCCGGTCTCGTTCAACAGGGCCGAAAGATGATCCTCATCCCCCGCCGAGGCACCGCCAGACGTGAGAATCAAATCGCACCGGTCCGCCGCCCGATCCAGAAAATCCCGCAATTTCTGCCGGTTATCCGGCGCCCGCCCCAGATCAACCGGGGTGAACCCGAACCGCGCAATCGCTCCCAAAACCATTGGCCGGTTGGCATCATAGATCTGGTCGGGTCTAGCCATGTCCCCCGCCTCGGCCAGCTCGTCCCCGGTGGACAGAACACCTACCCTAAGCCTTTGATAAACTGTCAGTTCCTTGTGCCCGGTCGCTGCGGCCAGCGCCAGATCCGCCACCGTCACCCGCCGCGCGCGCGGCAGGATTACCGCGCCCTTGTCAACGTCCTCGCCCGCCTTGCGGGTATTCGCGCCGGGCTTGAGCGGGCCGTGAAACGCAATCGCGCGGCCATCGGTGGTGACATCCTCTTGCAGGATCACCGTATCCACCCCGTCCGGCAACGCCGCGCCGGTCAAAACCCGAACGGCATGTCCCGCCGTCAAGGCGCCCTCAAACGGCGCCCCCGCCGCCGCCCGCCCCGCCACCAAGGGCAGGGTTTGCGGGCCGTCCACAATGTCGTCATGGCGCATCCCATAGCCGTCAACAGCCGAGTTCGGCAAGGGTGGATTCGCGCGCAACGCCTTGACATCGCTTGCCAAAACCCGGCACAGGGCCTGATCCAACGGGACCGTTTCGATGCTGACCACGGGCCGCAAACGCCGCCTGATTTCCGCCAGCGCGCTGTCGACAGGCGTCCATTCCGTGCCGGCAGGCAAGGCAAAACAATCATCCGTCAGCGGCGGTGGTTGCAACTTGTCACCCATCGGCCAGCCCCACCTCTCGCAGAATGAAATCCGCGATCGCTCGCGTGTCGTTCAGATCGAATACCGGTCGGTCCAGCGCCAGCGGAACATCCGCCGCAACCGCCCGCACAGAGGAATCCTCGGGCGCGATCAACGGGTTGCCGGTCTCGGCCCGGTGCGCCTCGACCTTGGGATGCGCATCGCGCTTATAGCCTTCCACCAGCACCAGATCGACCGGCGTCAACCTGGCCAGCAACGCCTCCAGCGGTGGCTCTGCCGCGCCGCGCAACTCGTGCATCAGAGCCCAGCGGCTGCCCGACGCCAGCACCACCTCGCAAGCACCCGCCTCGCGGTGGCGATGGCTGTCCTTGCCGGGCTGGTCCACGTCAAAGCTGTGATGGGCATGTTTCACCGTCGAAACGCAGAACCCACGTCCGGCGATTTCGGCCACCAACCGCTCCATCAGCCCGGTCTTGCCCGCGTTCTTCCACCCAACCACTCCGTAGATGCGCATGTTCTCAGACCCCTTTCACCAGCGCCCGCGCCTTGGCCAGGTCATCCGGTGTGTTCACGTTGAAAAACGGATCGCCCCCTGCCACCGGGAACTCTGCCAGCTTCCCGCCATGCGGGTCGGTCCACAACACAACCTTGCGCAGGCCGCCTTCCAGCGCGGCGCGCAGGTCGTCGCGCAGGCTGACCGGCCACAATCCAAAGGTGGGATGCCGGATCAAACCCGTCCGGGACATGGATTTTGTCTGTTCCCCCTCGCCCCGCGGGGTGGCCGCCATCGCCAGCGGCTGCGCCATCCCGTCCGCTGCAAGCAAAAGGCGAGGCACCAGATCGCAAGGAAAGAACGGCGTATCGGCGGCCACTGTCACGATGGTGTCCGCACCCTGCCCGGCGGCCCAGTCCAGCCCCGCCAGCACCCCGGCCAGCGGCCCCGGATGACCTTCGATACTGTCGGGCAGAACCGGAAGGCCCAGCTGGCCAAACCGTGCCGGATCGCCGTTCGCATTCAGCGCCACCCGCGCCACTTGCGGCGCCAGCCGGTCGATCACGTGGCCAAGGATCGTGCTTTCGCCCAGGTCCAGCAACCCCTTGTCGCCACCGCCCATACGCGTGGCCTGACCGCCCGCCAGAATAACTCCAAAAGGCTGTTTCACCCGCGCGCCCCTTTCCGGCCATGCTTGCCCTCTTCCTCGGCCACCCGCGCCGGGTCGGCGTCGCGCAGCAAACGCTCTTCACCGCTCAGACACACAAACCGCTGGCCACGCATCCGTCCTATCACCGTCAGCCCGACCTGACGCGCGATCTCCACCCCCCAGGCCGTGAACCCAGATCGCGAGACCAGCACGGGAATCCCCATCAGCGCCGTCTTGATCACCATTTCCGAAGTCAACCGCCCGGTTGTGTACAACGTCTTTTCCGCCGCGCCGGTTCCGGTGTCCAGCATCCAGCCCGCGATCTTGTCCACCGCGTTGTGGCGCCCGACATCCTCCATGTAAACCAACGGCTTGTCCCCACGGCACAGCACCGTGCCATGGATCGCTCCGGCCTCCAGATACAGCGACGGCGTGCGGTTGATCTTGTGCGCCAGCGCATAAAGATCAGAGCTGCGGACCCGCGTTTCGGGCAGCCGGACCTTGTCCAGCCCCTCCATCATATCGCCAAACACGGTGCCCACCGCGCAACCCGATGTGCGGGTTTTTTTCTGGAGCTTTTCCTCGTGGCTGGTTTCCTGTGCCGTGCGCACGACCACCACCTCCAGTTCCGCGTCGTAATCGACCCCTGTCACCACGTCGCTGTCACCCAACATGCCCTGATTGCGCAGAAATCCCAGCGCCAGGTATTCCGGATAGTCCCCGATCGTCATCGCCGTCACGATCTCGCGACTGTTGAGATAGATCGTCAGCGCACGTTCCTCGACCACGGAAAGCTCGACCGGCTGGCCGGATTGATCGTGCCCGGCCACCACCCGCGTCAGACGGGGCGCCGCCGGGTCAGGCGCGATAAGGTAATCCGACATGAAATCCAGCTGTGTCACCCGTATCCCTCCACTTCGGTCCCGAAGACTAAGGGCGATTTTCCGCTTAGGCCACCGCAGAAACGCCGCATGCCGCAACCATTTTGACACTGCCCCTGAAACCGGGGTGGATTGCATCCCCGCACACATCCCGCTAGGGCGATCCGGCAACATGCGCGCGAGGGGACATGACAACAGATTTCGACAGATCCAGCTATTGGCGCGGTGTGCGCGACGGCCTACCGTTCGTCCTTGTCGTCGGGCCATTCGCACTTCTCTTCGGCGTGGTCGCCACCGAGGCCGGGCTGTCGCTGTTCGAAACCATGACCTTTGCGATCACGGTCGTTGCCGGGGCCGCGCAGTTCACCGCGCTGCAACTGATGTCGGAAAACGCCCCCACATTTGTGGTGATCGCCTCGGCGCTGGCCGTCAATCTGCGGCTGGCCATGTATTCCGCATCGCTGACCCCGCATCTTGGTGCCCTTCCCTTGTGGCGACGCGCGCTTGCCGCCTATTTCCTTGTCGATCAGAACTATGCGCTGGCCAGCGCCCGGTTCGACCGCCAGCCGGACATGACCACGGGCCAGAAATTTGCGTATTTCATGGGGGCGGTCACACCTGTCGCGCCGAACTGGTACCTGTGGACATTGATCGGCGCCTGGATCGGTAAGTCCATCCCGCCGGAACTGGCGCTGGATTTTGCGGTGCCCATCACCTTTCTGGCGATGCTGGGACCGATGCTGCGCACGGGGGCACATGTGGCGGCCGCGCTGGTGGCTGTTGCCTGTGCGCTGATCTTTGCCTTCGTGCCTTATAACCTGGGCCTGATCCTTGCAGGGATCGCGGGCATGATGACGGGCGCCCGGGTTGAACTCTGGATGGAAAAGCAAGGCGTGTCATGAGTCAGACCACCACTCTTTGGATCGTGATCATTGCCATGGCCATCGGCAGCTTCGGGCTTCGCTTTCTGTTTCTCGGGCTTGTCGGCGACCGCGCGCTGCCGCCCTGGGTGCTGCGTCATCTGCGCTATACCGCGGTGGCCATTCTGCCTGCCCTGGTCGCCCCGCTGGTGGTGTGGCCGCAAGCCACCGATGGCACACCGGAGCCCGCGCGCATGGCGGCGGCCGTTGTGACACTGGCGGTGGGAATCTGGACCAGAAACGTGCTTCTGGCCATCACATGCGGCGCAATCACGCTATACGCGGGCCTGTTCGCTTTCGGTTGACATACTTGTCAGTTTGTAACCCGCGTCGTCTGTTCGTACTCCGGGTCAAAGTCGCTCAGGATCTTCTTGTTGTCATCGCTGTCATATTCATACAGCCGTTCATAGGTCGCGCCCTTTTCGCCGAAATATTCCGACAGCTTGACCGGAAAATATGTCCTCGGCGCGTCCTCAAAACCGGGCAGGCTGCGCAGCAATTCCGCTGTCGAGTACGCACATTTACCCTCTAGCACCGGCCCCAGCGTCTTTGCCTTGCGCAGTGCCATTTCCGCCACTTCCGGGCTTACGTCGATCGACTGGACCACAACATGGAACGTCTCACGGGCATGGTAGCGGGTGTAGTAATCCGTCACTGCGGGCGTCATGCCGTAGACAACGTCGTTCTTGGCCACAACGCCACCGGTGCGGAACGATCCGGCGGGGTCAAACGCCACTCGCTCGCTGGCATTGATCAGCAGCGAGGTATGCGCGCCCTGACCGGTTCGGTTCGACACCATTGTATACATGGTCAGGCGCGTTGGCCCGGAATGCACATACCGGGCCTGGGCCACTTCGATATCCGGAGAATTGGTTTTTACCGGGTTGCGGATCGTACATGCGGACAATGCCACGAGCGCCAAAACAACCGCGCTCAGGCGAAACAGAATTCTCATCTTTGCAACCCGCCCGTTATGATCAGCTGTTTACCAGCGCCATGAAAATCAGGATGCCGACGGAGACACCTGCAACCCAGGCCGAAGCCTTGATAAAGCCCGCAAAAGTCTTTTCCTGCACCTCGATGTTCATCGATCCATGCTTGTGGTCTGCCATGATTGCAATTCCTTCATTCGCGTTTTCCGCTAGATACCGGATTCATATCTACCTGTCACCACGTCAATGACGCACAGGTGATCAACTGTTGTTCAAATCCTGCGCCAGGCGAAACCCGATCCGCTTGGGCACGCCGTTCTCCACCTGTTGCGGCAGCGCGCGCAGCATCACGCTCAGCTGACTGACATGCTGAACCATCTGGGTCTTGATCCCGTTGGAGTCGGTCCCGTAAAATGTCACGATGTCCGGGTCGAAATAGCCCATGCCCTCGATCCGCAGCACACCCGCATCTCCGCCGGTGAATCCCATCGCCACTTCGTGCTCGTTATCCAGCTGCGATTCGAAATTCTGAATATACAGGATCAGCCGTTCATAGACCCACTGGGCCGGGCTCTTTTCTTCCACGGATTCATTCGCTACCGAGTCGGGCACGGCGCAGGGCTGAACCTCGGGATCGGAATGCACCTCGTGCCGGCGCGGCATGGCCGCCGCCTCGACCGCCTCGGCGGTGGTCTTGATCTCGTTGGTCATGGCGTCCTCTCAACCGATCCGATGCCACAGCCAGGCGCCGTCTTCACGCATGGTGCGGCTGACGGTTCCAATGTGGTAGAGATGGTTGAGATGAGCAAGAGCCTCGACAAGCGCCAACCCATAGGCGCCCTTGTCGATCGTGCGCTTGAACAGCGGCGGAAAACACGCGCTGGCGGTTTTTGGTTCATCTAGATGCCGGACCAGGCGGTCAAGTGCACCATGGTGGTTGTCGATCAATTGCCGCATCCGCGTGGGCGCCCCGGTAAAGGGCAGCTTGTGCCCGCCAAGCACCAACTGATCGGCCCGCGCAAACGCCTTGAGCCGCTCGCAGCTTTCCAGCCAGTCCGCCACCGGATCGGCCTCGGGTTCCGTTGCATAGACCCCGATATTGGAGCTGATCGACGGCAATATCTGATCGCCGGACAGAACAAGGTTGTCGTCCCGGCTCCAGAAGGTCGCGTGTTCCGGGGCATGGCCGTTGCCGATATGCACATCCCAGTTCCGCCCGCCCATGCGGATCACGTCATCCTGCTTGATACGCCGGAATCCCAGCGGCATCGGCGCCACCACATCGGCAAAGTTGAATGGCCGCTCGCTCTTGCGCTCGTTGTAGATCTCTTCGTCCATGCCGCAGCGGCGATAGAACTCCAGCGTTTCCTGACGCGGCACGGCCTGCTCATCCAGTTGCAACATGCGGGCAAACAACCACGCGGTCCGCGTTGTCCACAGCTCTGCGCCGTACTCTTCCTGAAACCACCCGGCCAGCCCCACATGATCGGGGTGGTGATGGGTTACGATCAGGCGCGAAACCGGCTTGCCGCCCATCGGCCCATCCATCAGCCCCTGCCAGATCGCCCGGCTACGTTTGCTGTCAAATCCGGTATCGATGATTGTCCAGCTGTCGCCTTCGTCCAGCGCATAGATATTGACGTGGTCCAGCGCCATGGGCAGGGGCAGGCGCATCCAAAGAACCCCCTCTGCCACTTCGATGGCCTCCCCCTCTTGCGGGGGTGTCTCCCAGGGATAGCGAATGCCCGCTGTACCGTCCGCCATCACGCCGCGCCCAGGTCGTTGATGCTCAGGGCATAAAGATCATCGCCCCCCTGCATGGCGTGAACCAACAGTCCGGCATGTTCCGGCAACAACCTCTTGATGTAGAACTGCGCCAGCTTGCTGCGCGCGCCCTGCCCACCTTCGGCAACAGCTGCGCGCAGGTGGTAATAGCCGCCCAAAACCCGTGCAAACCCCCTGAGGAACGGCACCGACCCGGCAAAGCGGTCGGTCATGTTGCCCTGCGCCACCATCCATTCCGTCGCCTCTCGCAGAGTTTCCGTGGCCTGCCAGACAGGTTCCGCCAGTTCCGGGAAATCACCCCGCGCCGCTTCGGCCCGGTCCTCGATCTCGTCCAGCAGCGCATAGGCCGCCTCGCCCCCATCCATCAGCTTGCGCCCGACAAGGTCCATCGACTGAATGCCGTTGGTGCCCTCGTATATCGCGGTCACGCGCACGTCGCGCGCAAATTGCGCAGCCCCGGTTTCCTCGATGAAGCCCATGCCGCCATGCACCTGTACGCCCATTTCGGCAACGGCGATCCCGGTGTCGGTGCCAAACGCCTTGGCAATCGGCGTCAGGAACGCGGCCCGCGCCTTCCAGTCCCTGTCGCCGGTGGCGTTCCCCATGTCGATCGCCACCGCACAGGCCAGCTCGATCGCGCGCGCGGCAAAAATATCGGCCTTCATCGTCGCCAGCATCCGGCGCACATCGGCGTGATCCGCAATCGTTCCGGCGCCCCCTTCCACCGGTGTGCGGCCCTGCCTGCGCTCCAGCGCATAGGCCAGTGCATGCTGAAAGGCGCCCTCCGCCGCGCCCACGCCCTGGCCACCCACACCCAGGCGCGCGTTGTTCATCATGGTGAACATGGCGCGCATCCCGTCATGTTCTTCCCCGATCAGCCAGCCAGTCGCCCCGTCAAATTCCATCACCGCCGTGGGCGATCCGTGCAGGCCCAGCTTGTGCTCCAGGCTCACCACCTTGAGACTGTTGGCCACGCCGGGGTCGCCGTTTTCATCCGGCAAATACTTGGGCACGATGAACAGGCTGATCCCCTTGGTCCCCGGCGCCCCGTCGGGCAGGCGGGCCAGAACCAGGTGACAGACATTCTTCGTGAAGTCATTGTCGCCCCAACTGATAAAGATCTTCTGGCCCGACACCGCATAGCTGCCGTCGCCGTTCGGCTCGGCCTTCGAGCGCAGCGCCCCCACATCCGACCCGGCCGCCGGTTCCGTCAGGTTCATGGTTCCGGCCCATTCGCCGGTGATCAGCCTGGGCAGGTAAATCGCCTTGATCTCGTCACTGGCGTGATGCTCCAGCGCCTCGATCTGGCCCTGCGTCATCAGCGGGTTCAACTGCAACGACAGACAGGACGCGCTCATCATCTCGTTCACCGCCGTGGTGATCGAATGCGGCAGCCCCATACCACCATATTCCGGCGAGGCGCTGGTCGAAATCCAGCCGCCCTCGGCAATCTGTGCATAAGCCTCGGCAAATCCGGGCGAGGTGCGCACCACGCCGTTTTCCAGCACTGCCCCCTGCAAATCGCCATTGCGCTGCACCGGGAACATCACCTCTTCACACATCCGCCCGGCCTCGGTGAGGATCGCGTCGGTCACGTCCTTGTCCGCATCCGCGAACCGCGGCGTCGCGGTGACAGTGGCAAAATCTACGACATGATCGAACAGGAACCGGAATTCAGTAACCGGGGCGCGAAAGGGCATGGCTCTCTCCAACGGGCTTGGCTTTGGGTCTGGGCGCTTGTATGCAGCTTTTTGCCCAAGGGTAAGGGCCAGACCCCACCCGCAAAAGAGAAACGCAGCGTCACAGGAGCCACCCGGTGCAGACCCGAACGCTTAGCCCGAACCGATCCGGCCTTGACGCGGCCAGCGCGATTCTCGGCGCCGGCGGGCTTGTCGCCTTTCCAACCGAGACCGTCTATGGCCTTGGCGCAGACGCCCGTAACGATATGGCGGTCGCCCGCATTTTCGATGCCAAACGCCGCCCGCAATTCAATCCACTGATCGTGCATGTGCAAGATGCGGAAACCGCACGCACATTCGTGGAATGGACCGATACGGCGGACCGCCTGGCCGCCGCCTTCTGGCCCGGACCGCTGACACTGGTGCTGCCGCTGCGCCCGGGATCGGGACTGTCGCGGCTCGTCACCGCCGGCCTGCCGACACTGGCCGTGCGCGTTCCAGCCCATCCACTGGCGCGTGACCTGCTCGAAACCTTCGATGGCCCGGTCGCCGCCCCGTCCGCCAACCCATCAGGCCGCATCAGCCCCACGACTGCGGATCACGTGCGGGCCGGGCTGTCCGGCCGGATCGAGGCGATTCTGGACGGCGGCGCCTGTGGCGTGGGCGTCGAATCCACGATTGTCGGCCTGAAAAACTCTCCCATCCTTTTGCGCCAGGGCGGTCTCCCGCAGGAAGCCCTTGAAGCGGCTCTCGCGGCGCCCCTGGAACAGCACCAGCCGGACGATGCCCTTATCGCACCAGGCCAGATGGCGTCCCATTACGCACCCGCCGCAAGGATGCGCCTGAACGCCGACGCGACGCGCCCCGGTGAAATCCTGCTGGGCTTTGGCGCTGCAAAAGGCGCCACGCTCAACCTTTCGCGCGCGGGTGATCTCACCGAAGCCGCCGCCAACCTGTTCCGCTGCCTGCACGAGCTGGACGCCTCCAATCCGGAAACGATCGCCGTATCCCCGATCCCTGATCACGGGCTGGGCCGCGCCATCAATGACCGCCTCGCCCGCGCCGCCGCACCCCGCCCCTGATCTTCTTTTGGCCCGAAATATCCTGGGGTGAATGGGCGCATCGCGCCCAGAGGGGCAACGCCCCGTGAACCAGCCTCAGGCGTGTCCCGCCGTCGCCGACAGGCTCAGCGGATCCACCCCAATACTTTTCAACGCCTCGCGCCATTTTTCACCATTGGGCATGTCGAACACCAGTTCCGCTGTTGCATCGCATACCAGCCAGCCATTCCCGGCAATCTCGGCTTCAAGCTGCCCCGGCCCCCAGCCACTATACCCCAGCGCCAGCAGGCTCCGCTCCGGCCCGCGCCCTTGTGCCATGGTCTCCAGCACATCCAGCGTGGCGGTCATGAAGAAATCCTGGCTGACCTGCAAGGTCGACAGGTCCGAACGATAGTCGGGCGAATGCAACACGAACCCCCGCCCACCCTCGACCGGACCGCCAAAATAGAGATTACCGTCATATTCGGGACGCTCCAGCCGGATCGACAATTGCCTGAGCAGGTCCGAAACGCGCATCCGGTCAACCGCCCTGTTCACGATCAACCCCATCGCGCCCTCTTCCGAATGGGCACACAGAAACACCACCGAATGGGCAAAGCGCGGATCACCCATTCCCGGCATCGCGATCAGCATACGACCGGTCAGGTTCATCTCAGTTTCTGATGCGTCGATCACGCCCGGCCCTTGATTATGGTTCTGCCCCTAAACATGTGCCCCCATTTGCGCCGACGCAAGGGCTCGCGGCATGTTTCGGATCACGCCACCTGTCGGGTCTTGCGACGCCGCACAAGAAGAAGCCCGATCGCGCCCACCAGAAAAGAAAAAACCGTGATAGCCAGCGCCCCTGCGATGAACAGGCCGACAGTCATGGCCATACCCGTGACCTGCGACACCACCGGCAAAGCTTCGATCAGCGCAGGGTGCAGTTGCCCCTGCCATACCATCCAGCCCACCGTCACCACCAACCAGCCCGCCATGGCCAAAAACGCCCCGGCCACCACCGCGCGCAAACCACTGGCGCGTGTCGCCCTTGCCGCGCGCCGCAATGCCGCCACCTGGCGCGCCACATCGGACTGGATCGCGATCAGCGCCGGCACCACGATCAACACCAGCACCATCCCGAAACCCAGCCCATAGACCAGCGTGATCACTGTCGGCTTCAGAAACTGCGCCTGCTGCGACCGTTCGAACAACAGCGGAGCCAGTCCCAGAACCGTTGTCGCCGTCGTCAGGAAAACGGGGCGCAAACGGTCGGCTGCACCGTCTATGATCGACGGAATCAAGCCCCGGTCGCGGGCATAATCATCAATTGTTGTCACCAGAACGATCGAATCGTTGATTATAATCCCCGTCATGCCGATCAAACCGATCACCGTGAACATGCTTAACGGTACCTCGTGGTACCAGTGGCCAAAGATTGTCCCCACCAGCCCGAAGGGAATGATCGCCATGACCACGACAGGCCGTGTCCAACTCGAAAAAACCCAGGCCAATACCAGGTAGATGCCCGTCAAAACCAGGATCAATCCCGTGCGTGCATCACTCAGGAAACTGTCTTCCTGCTCGGCCAGCCCTGCCAGTTGCCACTCCACCTGCTGCTCGCTGGCTATCCGCGGCAAGATGTCTTCCTGCAACTGCGTCATGATGAATTCCGCGCGCGCTGGATCATCTTCGGAAATATCTCCGGTCACCTTGATCTGGCGGACCCCGTTTTCGCGTCGCACGGTGCTGAAGCCGGTACGGCTTTGTACCGTCACCAGATCGGCCAGAGGCACATAGCTGCCCTGTGGCGCGCGCATCAGGCTGCTTTCCAGGAAATCCGCCGTCAACTCGCCTTCGGGCAATTCCACCCGAATTCGCGCGCTACGGGGGCCGTCCGGATAGGTTGCGGCCTCCAGCCCGTTCAGGCGATGCCGCAGCACTCGTCCCAGCGCATCAATACTGAAGCCCAGCGCCCGCCCCTGCGGCGTCAACTCCAGGATCAGCTCTTCCTTGTCATAATTCAGACTGTCCTCAACCGCCGACACTTCAGGAAATTCCGCCAGCGCCGTCTTGAGCGCCTCGCTGGCCGCCTTGAGCGTGTCGCTGTCCGCCCCGTAGAACTGCACATCCAGCGCATCGCCCCCCGGTCCGGACCGCCAGCCGCGAAAACTCACGGTTTCCACCAGCGGATGACGCGCCACACGATCCTGTAATTCCCCCACAAAGGCAAAGCTCGAATATGGCCGCAGATCCGCATCAATCAGTTCGATGGCGATGCCGCCCAGCAGGTCGGCGTCCATCGTGTCCGATCCCGGAATGGGCCGCCCGGAATTGCCCCCGATCTCGGCGATCACGTAATCCAGCGGATTGCGGCCAAAGCGTTCTTCGTATTCCCTGCCCAGTTCCTCGGTCGCACGTTGCATTTCGCGCATCATTTCCAGGGTATCGGCCCGCGTGGCACTGGGTAGCATGGCGAAATTGCCCGTCACCGATCCTCGTTCGGGCGCATTGAAGAACCGCCATTTCACGTCGCCCCCGATGAACAACACCGCCTGACTTGCCAACACAAGGATGACTCCGGCAATCACCGGATACCGCGCCATGATGACCAGCTTCACCAAGCGCCGGAAAATCACCTCGCGGAACCAGCGGAATCCACGGTTCACAACCCGGCTTGGGATATCATACCAATGTTCCTTGGCGGTGTGTTTCAACGCATGGGCCATGTGGTTGGGCAGGATGAGGAAGCATTCCACCAACGACGCGGCCAGAACCACGATCACGGTAAAGGGTATGTCAGCGATCAGACTGCCAAAATGTCCCCCAATTACAGTCAGGCCGAAAAACGCGATGATCGTCGTCAGTGTCGAACTGAACACAGGCATCGCCATCCGCCGGGCGGCGTTTTCCGCCGCCACCAAAGGCGGCTCGTTCAGCCGTCGCGCCCGCGCATCGGCATGTTCGCCAACCACGATTGCATCATCCACCACGATGCCCAGGGTTATGATCAATGCAAACAGCGACATCATGTTGATCGTCAGCCCAGCCACATACATCAGCGCTATCGCCGCCAGCATCGCCGTGGGAATACCTGCCGCCACCCAAATGGCCGTGCGTGCATTCAGGAACAGGAACAGAAGCCCGACCACCAGAACCAGCCCGGTTGCGCCATTGTCCAGAAGGATATTCAAACGTCCAGTGATTGCCTCGGCCCGCGTGCGGATCAGCTGAACTTCAACACCTTCCGGCAGGGTTCCCTGCATCCGCGCCGCAACGTCCTCTACGGTTTCCTGGATGCCGATCGCATCGCCCTTGTCGGACCTGTCCACCCGGATCGAGATCGCCTGGTTCTCACCAACGAAATAGGAACGGTTGCGGCTTACGCCTTCGACGCGCACCCGCGCCACGTCGCCGATAGTCAGCTTGGTCCCATCCGGGTTCGACCGCAGCACGATGCCCTCGATCTGGTCGGGCGCGCGTTTTTCCACCCCCGTACGCACCCGGGCCGAGGCGCCGGTCACGTCTCCCGCCGGATCGGCATTTACCTCTTCCTTGATCACGTCCGCGATCTGCGCGATGGAGATATCGTGGGTGATCAGGTCAACCGAAGACACTTCGACCACGGTTTCCCGCTCTGCCAGGCCCCGGATCGTTGTCCGTGTGACCCCTTCGGTATAAAGCCGGGCAACGAACTCGTCGGCAAAGCGGGCGATCTGGTCGATGCCCACAGGCCCTGTGATCACAACATCCGTGACTCTGTCGCGCCAGCGCCCACGCTGTACAACCGCGTCTTCGGCATCCTCGGGCATCGTGGTGACAGCATCCACAGCCGCCTGCACGTCTTCCGCGGCCCGCCCCATGTCCCAGCCCGGCTCGAAGTCCAGCGTGATCCGCGCGCGGCCTTCGACCGAGCGTGAATTTGTCTGCTTCACGCCTTCCACGGACAGCATCGCCGGTTCCAGAACCTGCACAATGGCGGCGTCTACATCTTCGGCCCCCGCGCCCTCCCAGTCCACGCTGACGGTGACATTGTCCACAATGACATCGGGAAAGAACTGTGCCCGCATCCGGGGAAAAGACACCACGCCTGCAAGGATCAAAACCACCAGAAGCAAGTTGGCCGCCGTTGCATGGCGGGTGAAGTAGGACAGGATGCCGCCCGCGCGATCGCTCAGTTCACGCACCGGATCAGCCCCCCATCCGATTTTGCAGTCGCTCGATCATCTGTGCCGGCACTTCGGGCCGGTTCAGCGCCGTCAGGAGGCGTTGCTTCACATCTGCCGGCATCCGCTGGTTGCCCTCGACAAATGCAACCAGCCGTGCGCGTTCTTCCGTACTCAGCGCCACCATCTCCGGTGGCTTGGGCACCGCATCGCTTCCGGCGCGCGGCACTGGCTTCACGGCTATTCCCTCACCCAGTAGCGGGGTACGGCGGGCAACCACCTGCCGCCCGGCCAAACCGGCGCCGCGCACCAGAACGTCATCGCCCTGCCGACGCAACAGTTCTACCTGCAAGCTTTCCAGGCGGTTCTCCTGGTCTACCAGCAACACCTGGTTTGCCGCATCCAGTGCCATTGCGGGCAGGCGCACGACGTTGTCCAACGCCGGTTCACGCACACGCACTGTCACGAAGTCGCCGGGCTTCAAGCCTCGCGCCTGCTCCAGCCGCGCATACAACACGCGACCGGTCTGCCCGTCCCCGACCGCCGCGGCGTCGCGCGTGATTTCGCCTTTGGTGGGCAGATCGGATCCCATCACGTCCAGCGATACCGTCACCTGGGCCTGATACAGGTCGCCATTCTCTTCCAGCAGCCGTGCATATTGCGGTGTCGAAACCCGGAAGACGACCTCCAGAGCATCGGCATCAATCAGGCGGGCCAGCCGTTCGTTGCGTGATACCAACCCCCCTTTTACCACAGCCACTTCTGACAATGTTCCGGTGAAATCAGCGGTAATTACCGTATCGCGCAGGTCGGTTTCGGCTTCGGCCAACGCGATCCTCGTCCGTTCCAGCCGGGTTTCCGCCTGATCTACACGCGCCTCGGCCTGTGCCAGCGCACGACGGTTCGACAGGACGGATTGCCGCGCCCCTGCCATGGCCAGTTCGGCTGTCTCTACCGACGACGACGTTCCCACGCCCCGTGCCTGCAAATCCAGTTGCCGGGCATGAGCGCGCTGGCGCAGCTCCAGCTGGGATTGCGCGGCCACCAATTCATCCTTGGCCAGTTCAAGAGTGCGGATGGCATCCCTTTGTTCAGCTTGCGCATCCAGCAAATCACTGGAGATTCGCTCCACAACGTAGCGCGCCTTGGTCGGATCCACCCGAACAAGCACTTCTCCGGCCCGTACTTCTGCGCCTTCTTCAAAATTCTCCGACAGCTCAACAATCGTCCCCTCGGACGCCGCGCGGATTTCAAGGTTGCGACGGCTCTGGATCTGTCCGAACGCAACAAGTTCCGGCGATTCACGCCCCGGTTCAGCCGTGACAACGCTCACCGTGAATACCCGCTCGCGCGTCGGGGGGGCCGTATTGGCTTGCGCCAGCCGGTCTTCGACGGACTCGCGAACCAATTGCCCCGCATAAACCAGAATTGCCAGCGTGGCCGCCAGCAGGAACAACCCCGTCAGGCTTTGTCGCAAAAACCGCATGTGTCGGCCTTTCCCTCGCGCAGACTACCGGACAATTCTATGCCCGACGTGGCGAAAACGCCAATCGAACTTGTGACTTATACGGCTGGCATCACCTTTTCCGTCACAAAAAATCGCTCGCTGAAGAAAAAGTGAATTTGACGATCAATCACTTGGCATCATTTGCGCCGCATATGTTCATCCAGCCGTGGCATGATCTCCACGAAATTGCAGGGGCGATGCCGGTAATCCAGCTGCCATTTCAGGATTTCGTCCCAGGCATCCTTGCAGGCGCCCGGGCTACCGGGCAGGGCAAACAGATAGGTGCCCTGCGCCACGCCGCCGGTGGCCCGGCTCTGCACCGCGCTGGTCCCGATCTTTTGCATCGACACCATGGTGAACACCGTGGCGAACGCCTCGATTTCCTTTTCATACACGTCCCGGTGCGCCTCTACGGTTACGTCCCGCCCGGTCAGCCCCGTTCCACCGGTCGAGAGGATCACATCCACTCCGTCATCCGCACACCAGGCCCGCAGTTGCCCCGCGATCTCGGCGCGCTCGTCGCGCAAAATCTTGCGGTCGGCCAGAACATGGCCCGCCTCCTGCAAACGCGCGACCAGCACATCGCCGGACCGGTCCTCGTCGGGCCTGCGGGTGTCGCTCACCGTCAGAACCGCGATGCGCACCGGTATGAATGCCTTGCCCTCGTCGATCCGGTTCATGCCATCGCTCCGTTCCTGTCAAACTCGAACCAGTTCGCAGTTGGTCCCAGGTTTACGATCCGGGTGCTGCCCAACTTGGTGCTTTGCCCCCAACAATCGTGAATATGCCCGCACAGGACAAGCTTTGGCGCAATTCGCGTGATCGCCGCCCGTACGGCCGTTGATCCAAGCGACACACCGTCTGAATCTCGGTCCGCTATCCCCTTGGGTGGCGAATGGCTGATCAGAATATCCGCGCTGTCGCACCGCGCCAGCAGCGCGGCGGCGGCGTCTTCCTCCAGATCACATGACCAATCGGTGAACGGTGTCACCGGCACGGCATAGCCCAAACCGAATATCCGCACCCCCCCGATCTCGCTCGCCTGGCCATGCAGCACCGTCGCGCCCGCCGGGGCCGCCGCGCGCAGCTCGCTCTCGCCTTCATTGTTGCCCGGCACCAGCACCAGAGGCGCGGAAATGCCCCGGAGAAGCTCCAGTGCGCCGGTCAACGCCTGCCGCCGATTGCAGAAATCGCCGGCCCCGATCACCAGGTCCGCCGACCGGCTTGCCGCGACAATGGTGCGCGCCGCGCGCGCCGAATGATGCAGGTCGGAAAACGCCAGAACCCTCATCCGCCAGCCTCCAGCCGAGCCCTCAGCGCGAGCAGGTCGGCCCACGCTTCGCGCTTGGCCTCGGGCTGGCGCAACAGGTAGGCCGGGTGAAACATCGGCAGAACCGGTTTGCCGAAAGCCTCTTGCCACTGGCCGCGCAACCGCGTGATCTGACGCCGCCCCAAAACCGCGTCGCAGCTGATATTGCCCATCAGAACCACGATTTCCGGTGCCACGATCTCGATGTGGCGCTCCAGGAACGGGCGCAGCATGGCGATTTCCTCGGGTCGGGGATCACGGTTTTGCGGTGGACGCCATGGCAGGACATTGGTGATATAGACCGCATTCGCGGACAGCGGCGCATCCCGCCCCATCCCGATCGCGCCCAGCATCCGGTCCAGCAATTGCCCGGCCTGGCCGACAAACGGCTTGCCGGCGCGGTCTTCCTCGCGCCCGGGGGCCTCGCCGATGATCATCACGCGTCCGGCAGGGTTGCCATCGGCAAACACCAGGTTGCGGGCACCCCGCTTCAGCTCGCAATGCCCAAACGCCGCCAGCGCCGTCTGCAACCCGCTCAGATCCCTGGCGCCCGCCGCCGCCTTTTTCGCTTCTGCAACCGGATCAACCGTGACCTGCGCGGCACGGCGCGGTGGCTCGACGGAGGCGTCGGGCGCCGGCGCGGCAAGCCTGGGCGCCGCCTCGGGCATCTCGTAGCGGTTCACCGGCGCATCCAGAATCGCCTCGGTCACGCCAAGTTCCACCTGCCATTCCAGCAAGGCCAGCGCGCTGTGATATTCCAATGCCGATTCCATCCTTGCAGTCTATCCCGGCGCCACAGCTGTTGAAACCGCAAGCAGCGCGCCGGCCCGCCGCTATACCGCGTTCGGCAACGCCGCGCCGCGATCCATCGCCTCCAGATTGGCCACCGCCATCATCCCCATCGACATGCGCACTTCCAGCGCGGCGGTGCCCAGATGCGGCAGCAAAACCGTATTGTCCAGCTTGCGCAGGGCCTCGGGCACCTTCGGCTCGTGCTCGTACACATCCAGCCCGGCGCCCCCGATCAGCCCCTCCCGCAAGGCATCGATCAGGGCGCGTTCATCCACCACATCGCCGCGCGCGATATTGATGAACCGCGCATGCGACGGCATCGCCGCGAACACCCCGGCATCGATCAGGTGGCGTGTCTCTCCGCCCCCGGGAATGGCCACCACAAGGAAATCCACCTGCGCGGCCATTTCGGTGAGGCTTTCGCACCGTTCGGCCTCGAACTCCATCGGTTTGGGCGAGCGGTTGAAATACTTTACCGCCATGCCAAACCCAAAGAAACACCGCTGCGCAATCGCCTGCCCGATCCGGCCCATGCCCACGATCCCGACAGTCTTGCCCGACATATGCAGCCCCAGCATCTGGGTCGGGTGCCAGCCTTCCCACTGACCCGAGCGCACCATCCGTTCGCCCTCGCCCGCGCGCCGCGCGCTCATCAGCATCAGCGTCAGCGCCGTGTCCGCAGTGGCGTCCGTCACGGCACCGGGGGTATTGGATACGGCCACCCCCACACGCGCCGCTGCCGCCACGTCGATATGATTGTACCCCACCCCGAAATTCGCCAACAGTTTGCAGCGCGGCCGGGGCACGTCTTCGAACACATGCGCGTCGAACATGTCGCCCAGTGTCGGCATCACCAGATCGTATTCCCGCAGCGCATGGCGCAGGTCGTTGGACGACAGCGGCGCGTTGCTTTGGCGCAGGGTCACGTCAAAGCTCTTGCGTGCGCGTTCCAGTACCGGTTCGGGCATGGGGCGGGTGATCAACACGGTCTTCAATGCAGTCTTCCTCCGTTCGGTACCGGCCCGTCCGGGCCGATCAGCACGATCTCGCCCTCGGCATCAGGCAATCCCAGCACCAGTATTTCCGACATGAATGTTCCAATCTGGCGCGGCGGGAAATTCACCACCGCCATCACCTGCTGGCCGATCAGCGCCTCGGGTTCATAATGCCGTGTGATCTGGGCCGAGCTTTTGCGCATCCCGATCTCGTCACCGAAATCCACCCATAGCTTGATCGCCGGTTTGCGTGCCTCCGGATAGGGCTCGGCCCGCATGACCGTGCCCACCCGGATATCCACCTTCAAAAAATCGTCAAACCCGATCTCAGCCATCGGCCAGTTCCCGCGATCGGTCTGCCGCCGCGCCCACGGTGCGGATCATCAGCGGTGGCAGGCCCCTGGCCGGGTCCATCAGCACCTCCAGCCCGGCCTGCGTCGTGCCGTTCGGGCTAGTCACGTTCTTGCGCAGTTGCTCCGGGCTTTCCTCGGCAAACTCGGCCAGTGCCCCGGCGCCCGCCACCGTCGCCTTGGCCAGCACCATCGACAGATCCGCCGGCAGTCCCTGCGCCTCTCCGGCGGCGGCCAGCGTTTCGATCAGATGAAACACATAGGCCGGCCCCGAGCCGCTGACCCCGGTCACCGCATCCAATTGCGACTCGCGCTCCAGCCGAACCACCTGCCCGACCGCGCGCAACAACGTTTCCGCCAGCGCAACACCATCCTCTCCGGCATGGTCATTACCAATCACCGCCGTTATCCCCTTGCCAACGGCGGCCGGGGTGTTGGGCATCGCGCGCACAATCGGCGTTTGCGCGCCCAGCATCCCCTCATAGGTTGCGATCGAAATCCCCGCTGCGACCGAAACAAACAGCGTGTCGCCATTACCCATCGCCTGCAACGCGGGCAGCGCCTTGGCCATCATCTGGGGCTTGACCGCGATCAGGACAATCGCGGGCGCGGCGGGCAGATCTGCGTTCACATGCACGCCGGTGCCGTTCACCCAGTCGCTCGGATACGGATCCTGCACCCAAACGGAACCTGCCGGCAGCCCATCGGCCAGCCAACCCTGCAACATGGCCGAACCCATCTTGCCGCATCCCAGCAGCACAAGGCCCTTTTCGGCCACACCTTCCATATTCATGAACGCCCCCTCTCTATTTCGGGGGCAAGTGTTACGCCCGCCCGTACGCCTCTGCAATGGCAACCTGCATGGCGTCTTCCACCTTGCGATCCCCCCAGACCACCAACTGGAATGCCGGATAAAACCGTTCGGCATTCACGATCGCGGCGCTGATCAACGTGTCGATCTGATCGGGGCTGGCCACCTGTCCGCCGGCCAGCACCAGCCCATAGCGGTAAATCATCAGTTTCTGTTGCTTCCAGTAAGTGAACGCACCGGCCCAACACTGATCGTTTACTGCATTCAGCGCCTCATGCAGTTGCGGCAGCTTGTCGTCGGGCGGCTCCATCTCGAAAGAACACACCATCCGCAGCGTTTCGTCATAGGCCGACCAGGCCAAGGTGATCGAATAGGTCTTCCACTGCCCTTCCACGGCCATGGCAATCTGGTCATCGGCAATGCGATCAAAGCTCCAGTCGTGGTGCTCGGCGATATGCTCGACAATGTCGATCGGGTGAAGGTCGTCTTCCAGAAACTGCTCTGATAATGCCATGGCGCCACCTCTTTTTTGCTGTTGCGCCCGGGGATCGGCAGCGCCCCAGCGCTTGGTGCCTGCTCTAGAAACTGTGGAGGCTTCCACATTTCTTACCAGATATGGTGCGGTGCCGGGGGCGCTCTGTAAAGCAAAATATCTGTGGATAACGCAATAAGTTGTGGATTAAGTGCATCCGGGCACAAGAGACAGACACAATTATGCGCCCCGCTCAAACTGCCGCGCCAAGGCCCGGCAGGCCCCGGCTAAGGGGCGCTGCGGCGCGCGATTTTCGCGTTGTCCGTCAGCCCGGCAGACGGGTACAGAACCACGGTTTCGCCCGGTTTCAGCCCGGACAGGATCTGCGCGTCAATGCCGTTGTTGCGGCCCGGCTCCACCGGGCGCATCGCGGCGCGGCCGTCGCCATTCACCACAAACACGGCCCAGCCGCCATTTTGCCTGAACAGCGCGCTGGATGGCACGATCAGCGTTTCCTCGGCTCCCCAGACCACAATCCGCACCTCGACCCGGAATCCGTGCCCCAACGAAGCACGCTTCTCCGGCGGCCCGGTAAAACGGATCACCGCATTCACCCGCTGTTCCTCGACCCCCAACGCGGAATACTTGGTAAAGCCCCACGGATCGATCCGTTCCACCACGCCCGTCAAATCGCCCGCACCGCCCCAGTTGGTAATGATCGCCCGATCCCCAACCCGCACCTGCACCGCATCCGTGGACAGCAATTCCACGATGACCTCCAGATCGCTGGACGTGTCTCCCACCTCCAGAATGGGCGCACCGGCGGGCAGCGTTGTCTCGCTTCGCTGAATGACCCTCAGCACCCGGCCGGTGATCGGCGACGGCAGGTCGATGGGTGTTTCATTCGCCCCGGTCGCCGCATCGTAAAGGCCCTGATCGTCAAAGCTGATCAGCCGGGCACGCGCATTGTTGAGATCGGCAATCCGCATCGAGATCGCGGCACGAGCCGTGTCCACCGTTGCCTGCACTGTGCGCCACTTGCTTTCCGCACGATCCAGCGCCGCCTGCGAAATCGCCTCCTGCTCGACCAGCGTGCGCGCGCGCTTCACGTCTTCTTCCGCCAGGTCACGATCCGCCAGAACCTTGTTCAAATCGGCCTGACCCACGCGCAGCGCCGCCTCTGCTGCGGCAATCGCGGCGCGGGCCTGTTCGCGCGTTCGGATATCCAGCGCGGCCGGATTGGTTGGCAACATGCGCGCCACTACCGTCCTGCCCGCTTCGACAAAATCACCCGGCTCCAGTTCCACCCGCATAAGCCGTCCGGCGATCGGCGTAGACACCACGTAAGGGTCGCGCACCTGCGTACGGGCCTCTTCCTCGACAGTTTGTACCATCGCGCCAAGCCGTACCTCGCCCGTGTCCACCAACATCGGCTGTGGCCAGAACGCCGCCGCCAGCCCCACGGCCACCAACACAGCCGCCGCCCCGGTCAAAATCCGTCGTGATTGCCGTTTTGCCATCTCGCTCACTCTCTTGTCTTCAGGGTCGCCACCAGATCGACTTTGTTGATTTCGCGTTTCACCAGCCAGCCCGACAAGACCGTCGCCACCACGACCGCCACCCCGGCCCAGCCATAGGCGGTGGGGCGGAAGGTTGTCGGAATCTGGTACAGATCGGTACTGAACCCAGCCGCCACCAGGAACGACAACCCATAGCCAATCGCCACGCCCAACGGAACGGCCAGAATCACCACGATGGCCAACTCACCCAGCAGGATAAAGGCCGCCTCGCCGCGCGTGAAACCCATCACCCGCAGGCTCGCCAGATCGCGGGCCTGTTCGCCGAAACTGATCCGGGCGGAATTGTAGACGATGCCGAAGGTGATCACCCCGGCAATCGCCGCCATAATGAACCGCATCGTTCCGGCCCCGGTATCCATCAGCTTCTTCAGGGCCGCGCGCGCATCGCTCTTGCGGGTCACACCGGCCACGCTGGGCACATCGCGCAGTGCGGCGAACAGCGCGGGATACTGTTCCGAATCCACCCGCAGATACGCACCGGAAATACGCCCCGGCTCGTTCATCGCCTTGTTCAGAACATCCAACTTCATGAAAGCCGGCGCGCCCAGCAAAGTGTCGGCGATCCGCGCCACCGGCACCTCCAGCACCGGGCGCCGCCCCTCCAGTACCTCGACCGTCACGCTGTCACCCGGTCCGACCTTCAGGATATCCGCCAGCGCCCGGGCCAACACGATACCGCTGTCCGGCATCGAAATATCCGCCTGGTCCGCATCCACGGCCCGGCTCAGCCGTGCCCCCGGCACCAGCCCGGTCACACCCCCGCGATAGCTTTGGGTTGCGTGACGCAACACGGCGCCCACCGCGCGGGTCGGCTCGACCTCGATCACACCGGGCAGTTGCCGCAGCGCAAAGACGGTCTTTTCGGGCATCTGCTCAAAAAACGTCACCGAAACATCCGACCGGTCGATCACCGCAAATGTCTGGTCCAGCGCGTCGTTGAACCCACTCATCACCGACATCTGCGCCGAACTCAGCCCCATCCCCGCACTGATTCCGATCACCGCGCCCACAATCCGCCCGGGATTGCGCAACACCCGGCGCAACACCATGCGGCTGGGCTGGTCCAGCCAGCGTTTCAGCCGCGCATTCAACGCCCCCGAGCGGGAAAAATCCGCCGGGGCGGGGGGGCGCATCGCCACGGCCGGGGTCAACGCGAAAACCTTGCGCAACACCAGAAGCCCACCAGCCACCGCCGCCAGAACGCTCACCGAAACCCCTGACACAAATGACGACGGTTCCACCCGGAACACAAGAAAGGGAAAGTGGTAGATCGATTGATAGACACCGGCCAGCGCCCGCCCGGCCCAGACCCCGCCCGCACTGCCCAGCGCGGCACCAAACAGGGCAATCGACACGACCAGCTTGAAATAATGCAGCGACACTTCCCAATCGGTATAGCCGAATGCCTTGATCAGCCCGATCTGCTCGCGCTCTGCCTGCACCATGCGGCTGACCACGATGTACAAAAGAAAGGCCGCAACCGCCATGAAGATCGGCGGAACCGCCGCGCTGGTGGTGCGCAGGCCTCGGATTTCCTCGGACAGGAACCGATTGGAGAACTGATCCGCCAGCGCGTAGGCCCCCAGCCCGCCAAATCGATCCAAAACCGAATCCACCGCCGCCAGAACCGGCTCGGGCCGCGCACCCCGTTCCAGCGACAACAGCACCTCGTTGAACGCGCCCTTGAGGTCGAATGCCGCTTCCAGCGCGTCCTGATTCATCCACAAAACCGCAAAGCGCGCATTGTCAGGCACCACCTCGCCCGGCGCGATCGTGAACAGGAATTCCGGGGCCTGCGCGATTCCGACAATGCGAAACTGCCGACGCGCGCCGTGCATGGTCGCCGACAGGCGGTCGCCCAATGTCAAACCATGGGCTTGCACAAAGCTCTTCAGCAAAAGCACTTCCTCTGTGCGCCCCGGCTGCGGCATCCGCCCGTTGGCCAGATACACACCGTTCAAGCGCGCCTCGCGCCATGGGGGCAACGATACAACCTGCGCCCGCACCGGTATGGCCTGTCCTGCGACCTCGACAAGCGCCTTGCCCTGAATGCGCCCCTCCACCGCGTCCACACCGGGAATCTCGGCGATCCGATCCAGCACCTTTTGAGGTGCCCGCACCACAGGTGCGAAGACATCCGCCAGCCGGTAGCGCTCGTAATAGGTACGCCGGGTTTCCTCGAGCGACGAAATCATGCCGCTCATCATCACCAGCAACAGCACACCCACCGCAACCACCAGCGCAATCGCCCCCGCCTGGCCCTTGATCCGCCAGAGGTCTCGCAGCAGCTTGTGGTCCAGGGCGCTCATGTCTCTACCAGGCTATCTCGTCCGGGCTGACGCGGGTTTCGTTCTCCACGACCGCTCGGATCGCGCCATCGGCAAAATGGATCACCCGATGCGCCATCTGCGCCGTCGCCGCGGCGTGTGTCACGATCATCACCGTCGCGCCCAATTCGCGATTCACGTCATTGATCACATGCAGCACGGCCCGGCCTGTCTGGCTGTCCAGCGCGCCCGTGGGTTCATCGCAAAACAACACCGTGGGATTTTTGGCAACCGCCCGCGCGATCGCCACCCGCTGCTGCTCCCCCCCCGACATCTGCGCCGGGAAATGATCCATCCGCTCGCCCAGCCCCACCAGCCGTAACGCCCGTTCCACGTCCATCGGATTTTCGGCAATCTCCGTGACAAGTTCGACATTTTCGCGCGCGGTCAGCGACGGCATGAGATTGTAGAACTGAAAGACAAACCCGACATGATCGCGCCGATACAGTGTCAGTTCACGATCATTCATCTGCGAAAGATTCCGATCCTCGAAAAAGGCCTCCCCCTCCGTGGCCCGGTCAAGCCCGCCGATGATATTGAGCAATGTCGATTTTCCGGACCCCGAAGGCCCCAGCAACACCACGATTTCACCCTTGGGAATTTCCAGATCGACCCCGCGCAGCGCGTGGACCGCCGCCGGGCCGGACCCATAGACCTTGGTCAACCCGCGCGTTGCAAATGTGGTTTGCCCGTCTGGCACGTTTTCTCTTGCCATGACACCCCGCTTTCCCGTGCAGCCTAAGCGGCTGGAAAGGCCAATGTCCATGCGGCACACATTCACGCCATGCCAAAGGGGGCGCTGCCCCCACCGCCTGCGGCGGTTCCCCCGGAGTATTTCCCGAACAATGAAAGCCGAAAGACCACCCGCCTTTCAATGTTCCAAAAATACTCGATGCAAGACGCCACCGTAATCGGTGTCGCCGCGCTATTTTGATTCCAGCGCCGCAATCCGCGCCTTGAGCGCCTCGTTTTCCTCGCGCGCCTTTTGCGCCATGGCGCGCACCGCGTCGAACTCCTCGCGGGTTACGAAATCACGGTCCGCGAGCCAACGGTCCATGAGCGATTTCATGGCGTTTTCTGCCTCGTCCCGCGCGCCCTGAGCCACGCCCATGGCGTTGGTCATCAGTTGCGACATGTCATCCACGAATTTGTTCCGGGTCTGCATTGATCTCTCCGCGATTGCCTTGCCGCCTATATGGGGCGCGGCGGCACCGGACGCAAGGTTGACACTGGCTCCGCCGCGTGGCCAAAGATGCAGCACAATGCGTGCACAGATCCCTTTTCCCGATATTTCACCCGAACTGTTCTCGTTAACTCTGTTCGGTATGGAATTTGCCCTGCGCTGGTACGCGCTCGCCTATATCGTGGGTATCCTGATTGGCTGGCGCATAGTCGTCCGGTCCGTGCGAAACGCCCGGCTCTGGCCTGGCAACACGGCGCCTATCACGCCATCCCAGGTCGAAGATCTTCTGACCTGGGTGATTCTCGGCGTGATCCTCGGGGGGCGGATTGGCTATGTCTTGTTCTATCGGCCCGCCTATTACCTGCAAAACCCCGGCGAGATCCTGCAAATCTGGACCGGCGGCATGTCCTTTCACGGCGGAATGCTGGGGGTGGTGGTCGCTGGATGGCTGTATTGCCGCAAGCACGGGCTGATCAGGGTGCAAGTGGCCGATGCCATGGCGCTTGGCGTGGCGCCGGGGCTGTTATTGGGACGAATTGCCAATTTCATCAATGCCGAGCTTTGGGGCCGCCCCACCGATCTGCCCTGGGGTGTCGTTTTTCCCGGTCAGGCCGCGCAGGATTGCGGGCCGCTGACCGCCCTGTGTGCCCGCCACCCCTCGCAGCTTTATGAGGCGCTGCTTGAGGGCCTGCTTCTTGGCGGTCTGCTCTTGTGGATGGCCTGGCGGCGTGGGGCACTGAGATTCCCGGGCCGCATCACCGGCACCTTCTTTATCGGTTATGGGCTAGCACGATTCCTGGTCGAGTTCGTCCGCCAGCCTGACGCGCAGTTCGTGACCGAAGGCAATCCACTGGGCCTCGCTCTTCAATTTTCAGGCTACGGTGTGACCATGGGCCAGATCCTGTCCCTGCCGATGATCCTGTTGGGGCTCTGGCTATTGGCGAGGGCGCGCCCATGACGGCGATGATAGAACATCTCATGACCCGCATCCGGGCAGGCGGACCGATGACAGTGGCCGAATACATGACCGAGGCGCTACTGCATCCGAGGCTGGGTTATTACACCACGCGCGACCCGCTTGGCGCCGGGGGGGACTTCACCACCGCGCCGGAAATCAGCCAGATGTTTGGCGAGTTGGTGGGGCTGGCCATTGCACAGGCCTGGCAGGATCAGGGCAGCCCCAGTGCCTTCACACTTGCCGAGCCGGGTCCGGGCCGTGGCACGCTCATGGCCGATATCCTGCGCGCCACCCGCGCCGTTCCCGGATTTCACGCAGCCATGCATTTGCACCTTGTCGAAGCCTCGCCGGAATTGCGCGCGCGCCAGCGCGTCCTGCTGGGAGATGCCGTCACCTGGTTCTACGAATTGGAGGAACTGCCCGACAACCAGCCCCTGTTTCTCGTCGCCAACGAGTTTTTCGACGCTCTGCCCATTCGCCAGTTCCTGCGCGGCTCAACCGGCTGGCAAGAGCGGTTGATCGGCCAACGTGACGATGCGCTTACTATCGGCCTTGGCCCCGAACAGCCCCGCGCCGAACTGGACCACCGCCTGGCGGACACCAAGCCTGGTAATATCGTTGAAACCTGCCCCGCCGCGCCCGCGGTCGTGGCTTCGATCTCCGATCGCATCGCGGCGCATGGTGGCGCGGCGCTGATCTTTGACTATGGCGGCTGGCGCTCCAACGGCGACACGCTTCAGGCGCTCAGGGACCATGCGCCGATCGATCCGCTGGCGGATCCCGGCCGGTCCGACCTGACGGCGCATGTCGATTTCGAGGTCCTCGCCAAGGCCGCCACCTGCGCGCATTCGGGGCTGACGCCGCAGGGCGTGTTCCTGGAGCGGCTCGGGATCACCGCCCGCGCCGGCGCGCTTGCCGCCCGGCTTTCTGGCGCGGCGCTGGAGCAGCATGTCGCAGCACATCGGCGCTTGACGCACCCTGATGAAATGGGAAACCTGTTCAAGGTTCTCGCGCTTTTCCCCAAGGGCGCACCACCCCCACCCGGATGTGACCCATGACGCTTGAAATTCTGACCGCAGACATCCTTGGCCCGGTTCGCCACGGTTTCTTCACCCGGCGCGGCGGCGCCTCTTCGGGCGTATTCTCCGGGCTCAACTGCGGCACGGGCAGTTCCGACCAGACGGAAATTGTCGAAATCAACCGCAACCGCGTGGCCGAAGCGATGGACGTGCCCAGGGACCGGCTTGTCACGGTGTTTCAGGCCCACACCCCCGATGTAGAGGTGGTAAAGGCGCCTATCCGGGGTGACAGGCCCAGGGCCGACGCGATGGTGACAAACACCCCCGGCCTGGCGCTGGCGATTCTCACCGCAGATTGCCAGCCTGTGCTTTTCGCCGACAAGTCTGCGGGGGTGGTCGGCGCGGCCCATGCCGGGTGGCGCGGCGCGCTGGACGGGGTGCTGGAAGCCACGCTCGACGCCATGGAGGGGCTGGGGGCAAAACGCGGCAACGTTCGCGCCGCCATCGGCCCGTCGATCTCGCAACGCGCCTACGAGGTCGGTCCGGAGTTCTTTGACGACTTCATGATGGAAGATCCTGAAAACGCCCGCTTCTTTGCCGGCGGGCAGGGTGACAGAATGCAGTTCGACCTACCATCCTATGGTTTGCACCGTCTGCGCCGCGCCGGGGTGGGCGAGGCCGAATGGATTCGCCACTGCACCTATTGCGACCCGGATCGCTTCTACTCTTACCGTCGCAGCACCCATGCGGGCGAGGCCGATTATGGCCGCCTGATCTCGGTCATCCGGCTCTGACTCTGCCCGCGAAATCTGCCGCAAAAACTGTCGCGTATTTTCGTCAAATCAAACCAATCACGCCGCATCTCCGCCCCAATTCGGGAACAGACTGGTTTCAAGTCAGAAACAATGGGTTTCCAGCCAGAGACCCGCGGTCAAAGGAGAAAGACCATGAAAAGCCAGACCCGTTTCATCAATTCCGTTGTCGCCGCCTCGCAGGCTGACGCCCCGCAATTGCCTTGGGCCCGAGGCGCCCGCCGCGCGGCCTTTATCGCCAAGCGCAATGGTATCGTTCTGAAAAACGCCGCCTGATCCACAATACAGCCGATCGCAGACAAACGGGCCGCGCGGGAAAATCCCTGCACGGCCCGTTTGTCTTCAACCCCGCCCGGTTCAAGCGTCGCGGGTCAGCCGCTCTTCCAGAATCTCAAAAGGAACGCCCGGTTCGTCCTTGGCGCCCCGGATTACAAGCGATGTCTTTACACTGGCCACGTTTTCCGCCCTCAGCAAACCCTCGGTCAGGAAGCTCTGAAACGTCGACAGATCGGGCGCGACGCATTTCAGGATGAAATCCACCTCGCCATTCAGCATGTGGCACTCGCGGACCAGGGGCCAATTGCGGCACCGTTCCTCGAACACGCTCAGATCCGCCTCGGCCTGGCTTTGCAATCCGACCATGGCAAAGACCTGCACCTCAAAACCAAGTTCGCGCGCGTCAACATCGGCGTGGTATCCCTTGATGAAACCGGCCTCTTCAAGCGTGCGGACCCGGCGCAGACAGGGCGGTGCGGAAATACCCACCCGCTTGGCCAACTCGACATTGGTCATGCGTCCGTCAGCCTGCAACTCGGCCAGAATTTTACGGTCAATCGGATCAAGACGGGCACCCGGCATTGTGAGTCTTTCCCTTTGGAATTTGCGGTTCTTATACCACCGCCCGATACATGCGCAATATTGTTTCACGTTTGCGCAAGATCATTTTGCGACAATTTCATTTGCCGCCCGATTTCGCGGCAATGGCATTTGCCGCGTTCACGGGGTTTTCCCTCGCCACGGGGAGGGTTATATCCCCTACCTGACTTTTCGTTGCAACGAGGAAATTTCCCAGATGGCCGACACCAAGCACACCAAGGTTCTGATCATCGGCTCCGGCCCTGCCGGCTATACCGCGGGCGTCTATGCCAGCCGCGCCATGCTGGAGCCGATCCTCGTGCAGGGGATCGAACCGGGTGGGCAACTGACCACCACCACCGAGGTGGAAAACTGGCCCGGAGACACGGAGGTTCAGGGCCCCGACCTGATGGTGCGCATGGAGGCCCACGCCAAAGCGATGGGCTGCGAGATCATCGGCGACATCATCACCGAACTCGACCTGGCGCAGCGCCCCTTCACCGCCACGGGCGACAGCGGCACCATCTACACCGCCGATGCCGTTATTCTCGCCACTGGCGCGCGCGCCAAATGGCTGGGCCTGCCGTCGGAAGAAAGGTTCAAGGGATTTGGCGTTTCGGCCTGCGCCACATGTGACGGATTCTTCTATCGCGGAGAGGAAATCGTCGTGATCGGCGGTGGCAACACCGCCGTCGAAGAGGCGCTCTTCCTGACCAAATTTGCCTCCAAGGTCACGCTGATCCACCGCCGCGACGAACTGCGCGCCGAAAAGATCCTTCAGGACCGGCTTTTCAAGAACGACAAGATCGAAACGCTCTGGTTCCACACGCTTGAAGAGGTGATCGGCACCGACACCCCGCTGGGCGTCGAAGCGGTGCGCGTGCGCAACGTCAAAACCGACGAGATCACCGAAATCCCCTGCAAGGGAGTGTTTGTCGCCATCGGACATTCCCCCGCCAACGAACTGGTTAAGGATACGCTGGAATTGCACATGGGCGGCTTTGTCACAACCAAACCCGGCACTACGGAAACCTCTGTTCCCGGCGTTTTTGCCGCTGGCGATCTGACGGATCACCAATACCGTCAGGCTGTGACCTCGGCGGGAATGGGGTGCATGGCCGCGCTGGATGCCGAACGGTTCCTGTCGGAACACGAGTGACTTGACCCATCGTTCACCGCGCTCCACGCTGGGGCGCGGCGAACGGAGACATTCATGGCCAGCGCACTTTGGCAGGGCAACTGGAGAACCCGGGCACGGATCATATCCGGCCTCGTGCTGTTCACCTATGTCCTGCTGCACTATCTCAATATCGGGCTGGGCCTGTTCTCGCTGGAATTGATGGAACGCGCCAGCGATTGGCGCAGAGTGGTGTCGCGCAGCATGGTTGGCACCGTTTGCTATATGGCGCTCTGCTTACCCATCTGGGACTGGCCCTGTATCGGCTTGCCCGCCGCCGCACGCTTCGGATGCCGATGACCGAGATGTTGCAGATCGCGCTTGGCCTGACGATCCCGTTCTTCCTGATGGCGCATTTTGTTCACACGCGGGTGGCGGCGTCAGCCTATGACGTGAATGACCGGATGGGTTATATCGCTGGCCTGATCTGGAACAGCACAAGCGGGTGGAACCAGGCAATTCTGCTGCTAGTGGTCTGGGTTCATGCCTGTATCGGGCTGCATATGTGGCTGCGGGTCCTGCCTGCCTGGCGGCGCGCGCAACCGGTGATGGTCTCGCTTGCCACACTGATCCCCGCCTTCGCCCTGGCGGGGTTTCTGGTGCAGGGCCGGATTCAATATGCCCGCCTGTTCAGCCCCGACGAAGGCCCCGGCCTCGTTGCCCGCTACAACATGCCATCGCTGCCCGAGTTCCAGACGCTGATCGAACTGACCACACAAGGCATTGCGATCTTCACCGCATTGCTCGGTCTGACATTGGCCATTTTTCTGGGCCGCAAATACCTTGGCACGCGCAAATCGCTGCGCATTCGCTACGTGGACGGGCCGGAGATCCAGGGCCGGCGCGGCATGACTCTTTTGGAAATGTCGCGCGTCACCGGGGTGCCGCACATGGCGCTGTGCGGCGGGCGCGGGCGTTGCACCACCTGCCGCGTCGTCATCGAGGACGGGGCCGACAATGTGCCCCAACCCTCGCCACAGGAAACCGCCAGCCTTCGCGCGGTGAATGCGCCGCCCAACGCCCGCCTCGCCTGCCAGCTGCGCCCAACCGAACCGATCACCGTGCTTCGGGTATTTCGCACGGACGGACGGCGGGCGCGGGCGCATGAAAGCCTGGGCAAGGAACGGCGTCTGGCCATCCTGTTCCTGGACATGCGCGGCTTTACCGCCCGCACCACCGGGCAACTGCCCTATGATGTCGTGTTCCTGCTCAACCGGTTCTTTGACGCCATTGTACCCTCGATCACCGGCGCCGGCGGCACGATCGACAAATATCTGGGCGACGGGCTGCTCGCCGTGTTCGAACTGGGCGACGAACGCGCCTCTGCCCTCGCCGCGCTGGACGCCGCCGCCGGGATCGGCTCGGCGTTGCACATTTTCAATCAGACCCTGATTGCGGAAAAAGCCAGGCCGGTGGCAATCGGCATGGGGCTGCATCTGGGCGATCTCGTGCTGGGCGAAATCGGCGCGGCGGACAACGCGCCACGCACGATCATCGGCGACACGGTCAACGCCACGTCCCGGCTGGAGGCAAAGACCAAGGAACTGGGTGTCGAGGCGCTGATATCGCGCGCCCTGCTCGAGGCGGCCGGCAAGGATATCACGTCGCTGGATCTGGTCGAGCTTCAACTGCGCGGCGTCGCACATCCCATTTCCGCACTGGCCGTGGAAAAGGCCGCAACCCTGCCCGCCCTTCTGTCCGGCGACGCAGGGACCACACAAGGCGCCGATAACAGGCCCGCATCCGCATCAGGGGCCTGACCGCCGCACCCATGCGCGCGCTGCATTGCGGCATTGCGGCGCATATTTGCCAAAACCTGCAAAAAAGACTTCCCCCAAAACCTTTTTCATGAGAAGCGTTCACGCGTGAACACAATTTGAGTCGTTTATTTATGTCGTCCGTATTGGCCAGATCCAACTCCTCCGAGGAAGATTTGCTCTTTCGCCTCCTGCGTCAGCTCGATGCCGCGCCGGATGCGTCTCAACGGGCCACCGCATTGGCATTGGGAATTTCCCTTGGCCGCCTGAATGCGCAATTGCGCGCTGCGGCGGATGCCGGGTTGATCACCATCACCCAACGCCCGGGCCCCGACAAACGCCAAAGATTCGCCTACTCGCTCACATCCCGCGGGGCGGCGGAAAAGATGCGGCTCACCGATCAATTCCTCGCCCGGAAACTGGCGGAATACAACGCGCTTCACGCTGAACTCACTGGAACGGCCAGCGGTCTTCCTCCTCTCAAACACAGGACTCATCCGATGCAGAACAACCTGTCTCCAATCCCCGAGCTTTATGTCTCCTACGAGAGCGCGCAAAAGCTCAAGGTCGAAGCCGCCGACCTGACAAGCTGGGATCTGACCCCACGCCAGATCTGCGATCTGGAACTGCTGATGAATGGCGGCTTCAGCCCGCTCAAGGGCTTTCTGGGGGAAGACGACTATAACGGCGTCGTCGAAAACATGCGCCTGGCGGACGGCGCGCTGTGGCCGATGCCAATCACGCTTGACGTGTCGGACACATTTGCCGAGTCGCTCGAACTGGGCCAGGACATCGCCCTGCGCGATCAGGAAGGTGTGATTCTCGCCACCATGACCGTGACCGACCGCTGGGAGCCTAACAAGTCCCGCGAAGCCGAAAAAGTGTTCGGCGCGGATGACGATGCCCACCCGGCCGTCAACTACCTGCACAACACTGCCGGCAAGATCTATCTTGGCGGTCCGATCACCGGCATTCAGCAGCCTGTGCATTATGATTTCCGTGGCCGTCGCGACACGCCCAACGAGCTGCGCGCCTATTTCCGCAAGCTGGGTTGGCGCAAGGTCGTGGCCTTCCAGACACGCAACCCGCTGCACCGCGCGCACCAGGAACTGACCTTCCGCGCCGCCAAGGAAGCCCAGGCCAACCTGCTGATCCACCCCGTCGTCGGCCTGACCAAACCGGGCGATGTCGATCACTTCACACGCGTGCGCTGCTATGAGGCGGTTCTGGACAAGTACCCGGCCTCGACCACGTCCATGTCGCTGCTGAACCTGGCCATGCGCATGGCCGGCCCGCGCGAAGCTGTGTGGCACGGCCTGATCCGCAAAAATCACGGCTGCACCCACTTCATCGTCGGCCGCGATCACGCCGGCCCCGGCAAGAACTCGGCAGGTGAAGATTTCTACGGACCCTATGATGCCCAGGATCTGTTTCGCGAACATCAGGACGAGATCGGGATCGAAATGGTCGATTTCAAACACATGGTCTATGTGCAGGAACGCGCCCAGTACGAACCCAATGACGAGATTGCGGACCGTGACAACGTCACCATCCTCAACATATCGGGCACCGAACTGCGGCGCCGTCTGGCCGAGGGTCTGGAAATCCCCGAATGGTTCTCGTTCCCGGAAGTGGTCCAGGAGTTGCGCCGCACCCGTCCGCCGCGCTCCAAACAGGGCTTCACGGTATTCTTCACCGGCTTTTCTGGCTCTGGCAAATCCACCATCGCCAACGCTCTGATGGTCAAGCTGATGGAAATGGGCGGCCGCCCTGTGACGCTGCTGGATGGCGACCTGGTGCGCAAGAACCTCAGCTCGGAGCTGGGCTTTTCCAAGGAACACCGTGACCTGAACATCCGCCGGATCGGCTATGTCGCGTCCGAAATCACCAAGAACGGCGGCATCGCCATCTGTGCGCCAATCGCGCCCTATGCCACGACGCGCCGCGCCGTGCGCGAGGATGTCGAGGCGTTCGGCGCCTTTGTCGAAGTGCACGTCGCGACCAGTATCGAGGAATGTGAACGCCGCGACCGCAAGGGCCTCTACAAGCTGGCCCGCGAAGGCAAGATCAAGGAATTCACCGGTATTTCAGACCCTTACGACGTGCCGGAAAACCCCGAGCTGCGCGTTGAAACCGAAGGCACCGACGTGGACAACTGCGCGCATCAGGTCATTCTCAAGCTGGAAAGCATGGGCCTGATCAAAGCGTGATATCCAGCTGATCGAATTCCGAAGAACCCTGAAACGCGGGGCGCCCGGCGCCTCGCGTTCTCTTGTTGCGATGGGGTTCACACAGAGGTGAAGCGCGGCGCGTTGCACGGGATGTTATGCAGGAAGGATGAAACACCTGATCCCGCTGTTCCTGCTGGCCGCTCCTGCCCTGGCCGACGCCCCGATCATCGAATCCGCCTCTGCCACCCGCATCGCAGATGGCTGGCGCTTTGACGTCACCCTGACTCACCCCGATACCGGCTGGGATCACTACGCAGATGGCTGGCGTGCCGAAACAGAAGGCGGCAGTGTCCTTGGCACGCGCGAATTGGTTCACCCGCATGTCGACGAACAGCCTTTCACCCGGTCCCTGTCGCCGGTTGCACTTGCTGATGGCATCGCAACAGTGCTGATCCGCGCCCGATGCAATATCGACGGGTGGTCGCGGGATGTATTCGCCCTCGAATTACGTTAGTGCACCGTAACCGGCGCCAGGTCATTCTGGCGCGCCAGCACAAAGGCCAGTTTGCGATCCTTGACCAGGGCAAGCCGCTCGCCATCGGCTTTGTGTACGGCATAAAGAGTGTCGATGCCGGGCATCTGCGCCCGCAATTCCTCGGGCAATTCGTCCACGGCCACCTGGCGTACATAGACGATCCGATCGTCCTGATCCTGTCCGAAATCGTATTTGCTATACATCTATCACCCCTTCCTGATCTGAATGGTTTGCACCACGCTTTCCGGCTTGGCGCGGCTCAAGTCGACATGCAGCAACCCGTTTTCCATGGCCGCATCACCCACATCCACGCCATCGGCCAGCACGAATGACCGCTGGAACTGGCGCGCCGCAATGCCGCGATGCAAAAACACCCGATCCTCGGAATCGTCACGCTGGCGGCCCCGGATCACCAGCTGGCGATCCTCTACCGTGATGCTCAGATCCTCTTCGCGAAACCCGGCCACAGCAAGTGTGATGCGGTAGGAATAATCCGAAGTCTGTTCTATGTTGAAAGGGGGATAACCTTCGTTGCCCGTCTTGGCGGTGCGTTCCAGAAGGCGCTCCAGCTGTTCAAAGCCCAGCATGTGGGGATATGACCCCAGTGTAAGTTTTGTCATCGACACGTCCTTAATCTCAAGCGACAGTCCACGTCCGGGCCCCGTTTCGGCAGCCCGGTCCCGACAAATATGGGCAGGCAAGGCGGCAATGGCAAGAGGCGCAGTTGGCATCAAAAACCACCGTACTGGCCGCCAAAACCTTTGCACCCGCGAGCCGAATCGCTATTCTATTGCTCTGCAAACACATGGGAAATTCCACGCATGAACGCCCCCAGCGACCTGGCGATGAAAACCGACGACGTTCTCATGGTCGAATTGGAAGTGTTTCGTCAGGAACATCGCGATCTGGACGAGGCGATTCACGCGCTTGTCGAACGCGGAACCGGCGATCAGCTCACCATCCAGCGGCTGAAAAAGCAGAAACTGCGCCTCAAGGACATGATCGCCCTGATCGAAGACCGCCTGACCCCCGATATCATCGCCTGACCAGCCACCGCGCGCCCGGAATTTTTCCAAAAATTCCGCCCTGTTTTCCTTGCAGGAAAACACCCCCGTCACGCGCCGCGCGCACCACGGCGCCGCATTGCGCAAACCGCCAAAACCTCTATAAACCGGGCTTCACGATCTGACAGAGGCAAAAATGACGGATACTCCACAGGTTGGCATCATCATGGGCAGCCAGTCAGACTGGCCCACGATGAAACTCGCGGCCGAAATTCTCGACGAACTCGATATTTCTTACGAGGCCCGGATCGTATCGGCGCACCGCACCCCCGACAGGCTCTGGTCCTATGGAAAAGAGGCGGCGGGCCGGGGGCTTCAGGTGATCATCGCCGGGGCTGGAGGCGCCGCCCACCTGCCTGGGATGATGGCCTCGAAAACCCGCATTCCAGTGATCGGTGTCCCGGTGCAGACCCGCGCCCTGTCGGGTGTCGACAGCCTCTATTCCATCGTGCAAATGCCCAAGGGCTTTCCCGTTGGCACCATGGCCATCGGTGCCGCCGGCGCCGCCAATGCCGGGCTGATGGCGGCCGGGATCCTCGCCCTGCAAGACCCCGCGCTCGCAACCCGCCTCGATGTCTGGCGCGATGCGTTGTCTGCCTCTATTCCCGACGCGCCGGAAGGATGAGCCGGATCGGCTTTATCGGCACCGGCCACATCGCCGCGCCCATGGTCCGCTTTCTGGCGGTCAGGGGACACGACATTTGCGTCACCCGCCGTTCCGAAGCGGTCTCCGCCGCGCTTGCCGCCAACCACGGTGCACGCGTCGGCGCGCCCCGGGACGTGCTCGACAACAGCGACATTATCATTCTCTGCCTAAGGCCGCAGAAGGCCCACGACGTCCTTGAACCGCTGGAATTTCAATCCCACCACCAGATCGTGTCGGTCATGGCCGGTGTCTCGGCGCATGACCTGGCCGCGCTCTGCGCCCCCGCCCGGTCTTACGTGCGCACCATCCCGATGGGCTTTCTTGAAACCGGCGGCTGCCCGCTCGCCGCCTATGGCGACACCGACATGCTGGCGGCGCTGTTCGAACCGGAGAACCCCGTGGTGCCTGTTGCCTCAGAGGCCGCGCTGAACGCACATTTTGCGCTTTGCGCCATGGTGCCCGGCCTGCTCGACATCATGGCCACGGGCGCCGGCTGGCTCGGCCAGAAAACCAACGACGTAACCGGCGCCGAATTTTTCACCGCCCAGCTTGTTTCCGGTTTTCTGGCCGCCATGCGCAAGGACCCCGGCGCGCTGACGCGGGAACGTGATGCGCTGGCGGTCGAAGGCTCACTCAGCCGGCAAATGACGCAAACCCTTGAAACGCATGGGGCACACAGCGCATTGCGCAGCGCGCTCGATGCCATCGGCAAACGGTTGGAAAAATCATGACGGATCCCCTTCCCCTCGACAGCACTATCGGCATTCTCGGTGGCGGTCAGCTTGGTCGGATGCTTTCTGTGGCCGCGTCCCGCCTGGGCTATCGCACCCACATCTTCGAACCCGGCGCCAACCCGCCCGCCGCGCACGTGGCTGATCGTGTCACCACCGCCGCCTATGATGACACCGCCGCGCTGACCGCCTTTGCCGATCAGGTCGATATCATCACCTACGAATTCGAAAACATCCCCACAGCGGCTCTCGACCTGCTCGAAACCCACTGCCCCATCCGCCCGGGCCGCGAGGCGCTCCGGGTCAGCCAGGACCGGCTCGTGGAAAAAACTTTCCTGCGCGATCTTGGCCTGGCCACGGCCCCGTTCGCCCCGGTCGCGTCCCGGGACGAACTCTCCGCCGCGTTGCAATCCACCGGCACGCCCGCAATCCTGAAAACCCGCCGCTTTGGCTATGACGGCAAGGGGCAGGCCCGGATCGATTCGCCCCAATCCGCAGACGCCGCATACCGGGACATGGCCGACGCGCCCGCGATCCTCGAAGGGTTTGTCGATTTCAGCCGCGAAGTTTCGGTGATCGCCGCGCGCGGTCTGCAAGGTGACGTGGCCTGCTTCGATCCCGGCGAAAACGAACATCACGAAGGTATCCTGCGCACCACCACGGTGCCCGCCACCCTGACCGCCTCGCAACGCATCGGCGCTGTTTTGCTGGCCTCGCAAATCCTGAATGCGCTGGATTACGTCGGCGTCATGGGCGTGGAACTGTTCGTGACCGACAGCGGGTTGATCGTGAATGAAATCGCCCCACGCGTGCATAATTCCGGCCACTGGACTCAGAACGGCTGTGCCGTGGACCAGTTCGAACAGCATATCCGCGCCATCACCGGCCACCCGCTGGGTGACGGTCGGCGCCATGCCGATGTCGTCATGCAAAACCTGATCGGCAATGATATGGACAAGGTGCCCGCCCTGATGCGCCAACCCGATACCGCATTGCATCTTTACGGCAAGGCGGAAACCAAGCCGGGGCGCAAGATGGGCCACGTCAACCGCATTCGCCCGATAAGCAGCTGATCGGTCAACGATCGGCGCTACAGCCCGACCGCCTTGCGCACCATGTCCCAATAGATGCGCTCGACCTCGTTCAGCGACAGCCGCCCGCCCTCGCGGAACCAGGTGTTGACTCCTGTCAGCATGGCAATCACCGCCATGGTAGCCACCTTGGTATCGGCCACCGCGAACACCCCCGCCGCAAGTCCCGCGCGCAGGATGTTTTCCAGCTCGTCCTCGTAGCGACGGCGCAACAACTCGATCTCGGCGAAATTCTCCGGGCTCAGGTTGCGCAACTCCATATAGGCGATGAACACCTCGTCCGGCCGCCGGGCGTGAAACCGGATGTGAAACCGCGTGAACCGTTCCAGCGCGGCCACCGGATCTGGCGCGCCGGGCATCGCGGCGTGCTCGGCCAGCAGTTCCTCCAGATGCGTGCGCATCAGATCGAACAGCAGCGATTGCTTGTCCGGTGTATAATTATACAACGCCCCGGCCTGCACCCCGACCTCGCGCGCGATCTGGCGCATCGACACGGCGGCATAGCCATGCCGCGCAAAAAGCTGCAACGCCGCCGCGCGCACGCGCGGTCCGGTGATGTCGGAATGGGATCCTGCGGTTCTTGCCATGCAGGCAGATTATCTGAACGTTTGTTCTTTTAAAAGCCCCGCTTGCCCTGCCGCCCGGGCTGCGGCACAAAGAACCAACCGCTCCAAGGCCCGGACCCATGCACAAGCTCGCCTTTCTTGCTCTCCTCATTGCTGCCGCCTGTAGCCGCGAAGTCTATGACGCGGATCTTGACGACGCGGCGGCCGCGCAAGCGCCCTATCCAAAGCTGCTGCCGGTCCGTGACACATTGGTGCTCGACACGCCCCGCCTGTCCGAAAACAGCGAGGACGAGCTTGCCGCGCGTGCTCGGCGGCTCAGGAATCGGGCACAGGCCCTATCGTCCAAACCAGCGGAATAGCACCGCCCGCCCGCGGCGTTGCACAGGTCCCCGGAACGGTTTACAGGGTTTTCCAACCACATTTTCCTCAGCAAGGAGACCGCCAGATGACCACCCCCCTGCGTCTTGGGATCGCCGGGCTTGGCACCGTCGGTGTCGGCGTCGTCAAGATCGTTCGCCAGAAGGCCAATCTTCTGGCCGCCCGTACCGGACGCCCCGTGGTCATCACCGCCGTCAGCGCCCGGTCGCGCGACAAGGATCGCGGCGTCACCCTGTCCGGCTATGCCTGGGAAGACGACCCGGTGGCGCTGGCCACGCGGGATGACGTGGACGTCTTCGTCGAACTGATGGGCGGCGAAAACGGCCCCGCCAAGGCGTCGATCGAGGCTGCCATCGCAGCCGGCAAAGACGTGGTGACAGCCAACAAGGCGCTTCTGGCCCATCACGGCCAGACCCTGGCCGAACAGGCCGAATCCGCCGGTCGCGTGATCCGTTTCGAGGCCGCCGTGGCCGGTGGCATCCCCGTCATCAAGGCTCTGACCGAGGGGCTGGCGGGCAATGACATCACCCGCGTCATGGGCGTGATGAACGGCACCTGCAACTATATCCTGACCCGGATGCTGGACGCCCGGCTCAGCTATGACGAAGTTTTTGCCGAGGCCGCCGATCTGGGCTATCTCGAAGCCGATCCAAATCTTGATGTTGGCGGCATCGACGCCGGGCACAAGTTGGCTCTGCTGGCGTCCATCGCCTTTGGCACGCGGGTCGATTTCGACGCCGTGGAACTGGAGGGCATTCAGCGCATTTCGATCGAGGATATCCGCCAGGCCAATGATCTGGGCTATCGCATCAAGCTGCTGGGCGTCGCCCAGATGACAGGGCGCGGGCTGGAACAGCGCATGTCGCCCTGCCTTGTCCCCAAGAACAGCCCGCTGGGTCAACTAAAGGGCGGCACCAACATGGTTGTGATCGAGGGCGATGCCGTCGAACAGATCGTGCTGCGCGGACCCGGTGCAGGCGAAGGCCCGACCGCCAGCGCAGTGATGGGCGATATTTGCGACATTGCGCGCGGCATCCGCCTGTCCACTTTTGGCATTCCGGCCAAGTCGCTGACAACGGCCAGAACCGCACAATCCAATTCACCGGCCCCCTATTACCTGCACCTCACGCTTCAGGACCGCCCCGGCGCTCTGGCCAAGATCGCCACCGCGCTTGGCGAACACGGCATCAGCATAGACCGGATGCGCCAGACAAAGCATGACACCACCGACGCGCCGGTGCTGATCGTCACCCACAAAACCCAGCGCGCCGATCTGGACGCCGCGATCCAGGCTATGCGGGCCTCGGGTGTCATGGCCGCCGATCCGGTCGCATTGCGCATCGAAATGGTCTGATCGTCGCTCCGATTGCCTGGGACAGCCCACCGCCGCGTTCCCTTGACGCCCTTGTAGCAGCGCCGCCCCTGCGTTATTGCGAACACAACTCTCGTCACAAGGATATTTCCATGACCCACAAGCCGGAATTTCACGACCGTATGCTGTCTCTTGGCCTGGCCCGCGTAGCCGAGCAGGCCGCCATCGCATCTGCTGCGCTGATCGGCAATGGCGACGAGAAAGCCGCCGACCAGGCCGCGGTGAACGCCATGCGCGAACAACTCAACCTTCTGGACATTGCCGGCGTGGTGGTGATCGGCGAAGGCGAACGCGACGAGGCGCCGATGCTTTATATCGGCGAAGAGGTCGGCACCGGCAACGGCCCCGGCGTGGATATCGCGCTGGACCCGCTCGAAGGCACCACCCTCACCGCCAAGGACATGCCCAACGCGCTGACCGTGATCGCCATGGGGCCGCGCGGCTCGATGCTGCACGCCCCCGACACCTACATGGACAAGCTGGCGATCGGGCCGGGCTACGCCAAGGATGTTGTTTCGCTCGAGATGTCGCCGCGTGAACGGGTCGAGGCATTGGCCAGCGCCAAGGGCTGCCACACCTCCGACATTACCGTCTGCATCCTGGAACGCCCCCGCCACGAGGACATGATCGCCGAAGTTCGCGCCACCGGTGCGTCAATCCGCCTGATCACCGATGGCGATGTTGCCGGTGTCATGCACTGCGCCGAAGCCGCGGAAACCGGGATCGACATGTATATGGGTCAGGGCGGCGCCCCCGAAGGCGTTCTCGCCGCCGCCGCGCTGAAATGCATGGGTGGCCAGATGTGGGGCCGCCTTCTGTTCCGTAACGACGAAGAGCGCGGTCGCGCGGCCAAGGCCGGGATCACCGATCTCGATCGCATCTACGCGCGCGATGAAATGGTCACCAGAGATGTGATCTTTGCCGCCACAGGTGTCACCGGCGGCTCGCTCCTTCCCCGCATCAAACGCAGCCCCGGCTGGGTTGAAACAACGACCCTGCTGATGCGCTCGAAATCCGGCTCGGTACGGCGCATGACCTACCGCGCCCCGGTCGAGGGCTGAATGATCCGGGCACTGCTCCTGATCGACATCCAGACGGGCATGGACAGCCCGCTTTGGGGCGCGCGCAACAACCCCGAAGCCGAAACCAACGCGGCCCGCCTTCTGGCGGGCTTTCGCGGCTGTGGGCACCCGGTCATCCATGTGCGCCACATGTCCACCCGTCCCGACAGCCCACTGCACCCGACACAGGGCGGCACCGCGATGAAACCGATTGTGGCGCCGCGCGGCGATGAACCCGTGCTCGAGAAATCCACCAATTCCGCCTTCATCGGCACGGATCTGGAAACCCGCCTACGCAGGCTGGGCGCAACAGGCCTCGTCATTGCCGGGCTGTCCACACCGCAATGTATCTCAACCTCCATGCGTATGGCCGCCAATCTCGGCTTTGATGTCTGGCTTGCCCATGATGCCTGCGCCGCCTTCCAATCCCATGCCCGCAGCGATTGGCGCGCCGGTCTTCCTGACCTCAGCGCGGAACAGATCCACAACGCGGAAATTTCCATGCTGCACGGCGAATTCGGCGCGGCCCGCGCCACCGATGACATCCTCAGGGACATGGTATGAGCGATTTCCTCGGCGTATCGCACTCCCTGACCGGGCGCCGCTGGCTGGGTCCCTCAGTCGAGATCACCCGCGCCGCCGAACAACTGGCCCAGGACACAGCCCTGCCCCCGGCACTTTGCGCCGTTCTGGCTCGGCGTGGCGTGACAACACCCCAGGTGCCCGGTTTTCTCGACCCGAAACTGGCCGATCTGCTCCCCGATCCCCGCACACTCCGCGACATGGAAACCGCCGCCGCGCGTTTACTTGCCGCAGCCCGGGCACGCCAGCGGATCGCGATCTTCGCCGATTACGATGTCGATGGCGGCAGTTCCGCCGCGCTGCTGATCTCCTGGCTGCGCGACATGGGGCTGAGCCCAACACTCTATGTGCCCGACCGTATCGACGAAGGCTACGGCCCCAACGACGCGGCCATGGCCACACTTGCCACCGCGCATGATCTGATCATCTGCGTCGACTGCGGCACGCTCAGCCACGGCCCGATCGCCGCCGCAAAAGGCGCCGACGTGATCGTGCTGGATCACCACCTGGGCGGCGAGACCCTGCCAGACTGCCTCGCCGTGGTAAATCCCAACCGCCAGGACGAATCCGGCGAACTGGCCCATCTTTGCGCCGCTGCCGTGGTGTTCCTGATGCTGGTCGAGACCAACCGCCAGATGCGCGCCGACGGTGCCACCGGCCCCGATCTCATGGCCCTGCTCGATCTTGTCGCCCTGGCCACCGTGGCCGATGTCGCCCCGCTGATTGGCGTCAACCGCGCATTGGTCCGCCAGGGGCTCAAGGTCATGGCCCGGCGCGAACGGGCCGGCCTCGTGGCCCTGTCTGACGTGTCCCGCATGGACACCGCGCCCTCGCCCTACCACCTCGGCTTCCTGCTCGGGCCGCGCGTCAACGCCGGCGGACGGATCGGCCAGGCCGACCTGGGCGCGCGCCTGCTTGCCACCGCCGATCCGGCCGAGGCCAGCGCCCTGGCCAACCGGCTCGACCAGCTCAATACCGAACGCCGCGACATCGAATCGGCGGTGCGTGCGGCCGCAATGGCACAGGCCGAGGACCGCGGGCTGGACGCGCCGCTTGTCTGGGCCGCAGGCGAAGGCTGGCACCCCGGTGTGGTCGGCATCGTCGCCAGCCGCCTGAAAGAGGCCACCAACCGCCCGGCCATCGTGATCGGACTCGATGGGGACGAGGGCAAAGGCTCGGGCCGCTCCATCTCCGGCGTCGATCTGGGCGCCTCGATCCAGAAACTCGCCGCCGAGGGGCTGCTGATCAAAGGCGGCGGGCACAGGATGGCCGCGGGCCTGACAGTCGCCCGCGACCAGCTCGAAGCCGCCATGGAACGCCTCTCCGAGCTGCTCGGCAAACAGGGCTCGGGCATGGGCGGCCCCGCCGACCTGCGCCTGGATGCCTTGTTGATGCCCGGCGCGGCCACCGTGGAACTGGTGCAGGACATCGACAAGGCAGGCCCCTACGGCGCCGGCGCACCGGGCCCACGTTTTGCCTTCCCGGAATGTGAAATCCGCTTTGCGAAACAGGTGGGCGACAGCCACCTGAAAATCACCTTCGGCGATGGGCTCGGCGCACGGCTCGATGCCATTGCCTTCGGCGCCTTCGACACGCCCCTCGGCCCGGCACTGCAATCTCACGGCGGCGCCCGCTTCCACCTGGCCGGACGGCTTGATATCAACCACTGGGGTGGGCGCCAGACGGTCCAGCTCCGCCTCGAAGATGCCGCCCCTGCATAAGTCTTCATTTTGCTGGAAATACTCCAGGGTGAATTGGCCGCTTTGCGGCCAAGAGGGGCAGCGCCCCTGCTGCCAAAAAATACCGGATGCGCCCACATTTCTGCTTGCGCCGCTGGCGGGCTTTGACTAATTACCCCTCACGCTTCGGCACGGCCCGTTCGTCTATCGGTTAGGACGCCAGGTTTTCAACCTGGAAAGAGGGGTTCGATTCCCCTACGGGCTGCCAGTCGAAGTGCCCTTCCGAACATGGATCACGTTCCTGACCATTGTTCCAGTGGCCCGTTCGTCTATCGGTTAGGACGCCAGGTTTTCAACCTGGAAAGAGGGGTTCGATTCCCCTACGGGCTGCCACTTCAAATTTTCTTCTTGGAAAATCAGAGCGTTAGGACCCTGTTTTGTCCCACCGTCTGCAACGGGGGTCAAAAGTGGGACACTTTTGTTCTAGCTCTGTGCCGCGCGCATCTTCTGCGAAGCGGCCTGGGCGCGCACCTTTTGGCTGGCCGCTTTCGTGTATCGCGTGACCTCTTTGGACGTCTGATGCCCGGTGATCGCCATGATTTCGAACTCCGTGCATCCAAGCTCTGCCGGGCGCGCAGCGGCGGCCTTGCGTAGCCCGTGGACGGAGCAATTCCCTAGCCCCGCCTCATCGCACCACTTGCGGAAACGATTGCCGAAACCTGCATTGGTGAACGGCCGTCCGTAGGCATTGACCAGGAACGTCAGGTCCCCGGTCTCGCTTGCCTCAATGATCCGCTGCAACTCTGGCACAAGCGGAATCTCGAGGCGGACCGGATTGCGACCCTTCCCCTTCTGTTGCGTGAACACCAGCCAGCCGTCTTGAACATGCTGCCGACCGAACAACACCAGGTCCGAACGGCGCTGACCAGTGTAAAGCGCCAAGGCCAGCGCCAGGCGCGCCGTGCTGCCCACCGGATGCGTTCGTTCGAATTGCTCAATCTCAGCCAAGGTCCATGAATGGTAGCCCTCTGGGTTCGATTTCAGAAGCTCCACGTCCTTCGCCGGGTTTGTGTCCGCCAGGTCATAGGTGACGGCGAAGCGAAAGAGTTGGCGCAGCACCTTGACCATGCTGTTGGCCGCTTCTGGGGTGGCGATCATTTCGTCCCGCCGCTTTCGAATATGCCTCGCCAGCATCATCCGATAAGGCTTTTCACCATTGCCCTTGTGCAGCGCAAAACGCTCGAGAATTGCGCGCCTGGTCTTTTGGGTCTTGGGATCAAGCGAAGCCCACATCGCGGACTTGTAATACTGCGCGCAAAGCCACGCGAACGAGTCTTTCGAAACGCGCCCGGCCCGCTCCTTCCTAGGCTGGGCGTCTGACGGCGCGGCGGCGGCTTTCTTGTAGTCCGCCAGGAACTCGGGCGATCCGGCCGGGCCGCGTAGCCTGACCTTCCGGCCGTGTCGCCGGTAATACAGGCGGACATTGCCGTGCCTGTCGGTGTCCTCCACCACATATTTCAATCTGAATTTCATGGACTCCTCGTTCATCTACTCATCCCAAGGATTGTAGTCCGAGTCGTCACCACCTGGTAAAGCATCAAATGAACGGTCCAGGGACCGAACGTCCCAGACGCGCCGTCCGTCAATCTTTTTGGGCTTTGGCATTCGCCCGTCCGACACCATCGCGTCGAACTTGGACGCCCCAACCCCGATGTATTCCGCCGCCTCCACCCTCGAGAGGCCCCGCCGAGTCGGCAGGGGAAGCGCATAGGTCGCTGATTTTGAAGAGGCTTGCAGCATGGGACCTCAGGCGATTCTGGCGGGTGGGGATGCCCGCCCCCGGCAAGGCGTTGAAGGGGCGGGCGTGAGGTTCTGGACGCGGACTTACTCCGTCCGCGCATCCTGGATCGCGGCGAAAGACTCCGCGTGGCGGACCGCAATGTCCCATTCGGAATGAGCCACCAGGCGGACGTTGCCCTTTGCGGCTTCCGTCACATCGTCCACGATCAGGTCGATTCCGCCCCACTGGCCGATCAGAAGATCAGCCCAGGCCCCGAAGATCACAGCCGAAAGGTCGGTCCCTGTCCCCTTGGTCAGGTTGGACGGCACGTTGCCGGAGAACCGGGCCTTGTAACCGGCCAGGCGCAGATCGTCGGCCGTGGCGGCCGCGTCCGGGTCCAGCATCATGGTATCGGTCCCGCCCACCGCGGAGTGGACATGAAATGCCCCTTTACCTTGAGATTGGACAGGAAGCCCAGGGACGCGGGATCGACATTGGCCGCCTCCACGGCGCTCACAAGGTCCATGAGCGCGGCCCAGGTGACGTAATCGCCATTGGTCCCCATCTCCACGTCCCCGATACCGGCGACGTTCAAGATACCGGTGGGCTGGGGCGAAACCCCGGTCCCGGCAATCGCGGCCTTGTCCAGGGCCACCGCGATCTGGGCGCGCAGATCATTGGTGAGAATCTGGTCCACAGCCGGGAGGCTCTGTTTCAGTTGGCGACGGGAAATCCGCGTGTTTGCCGAAAGCTGGTGCATGGTCAGAGTCACCGCGTCGAAACCCGGCGTCGACTCGGTCGCTTCGCCATCTTCCGCGATCCACTCGGCCGAACACCCGGCCGTCTGGCGCGGAATGGACACGTTTTCGACCAGGCCGGGAAGGACCGTCGCGCCCAACTCCATCACGCGCACCTGGGGTTTCAGGACCTCGATAAAGGCGTCGTGCATCTGCTGGGTGCCGATCAGGGACGGCGCGGTCCCGGTCGTGACCAGGGCGCGGCCCGCCAGGGCGGCGGTGGGAACGTAGGTGCCGGAGGCGCTACGGCCGATCTGGCGTTGCAATTCCTGGGACACTTCGCGCTCGAAACCCGCCTGGGACCAGTCAGAGGTGACGGCGGCCTGGGCAACGCGGGTCAGCGAATAGGACCGCTCGGCGGCCGCGATTGCGGGCGCGCCCATACGGCTACGGGTTGCGGGCTGTTGCGCGCCGCCGCCCATGCTGTCCAGGATCGACCGCTGGAACGTGTCCACGGACGTCCCGTCCGCAATCGCGGCGGCCACGTCCTCGGCGGGCATGTTGAACTGGCGGCCCAGGGTGGTGATATCGGCCGCGCGCTTGCGCTCGGCGTTCACGGAGCCGGTGGCCGGGGTCGGCTGATTTTCAGCCGTGGTGGGAGTCGTCATTTTCGAACCTTTCGAATTGAGGGGAAGGGATGCAGCGGAACCGCCTGCTAGGGACCGGCCCACGCCCACCGTGGGGTCTGCCGGAACCGCGACCAGGGAGATTTCAACCGCTTCCCATTTCGTGGCGCGGAACACGGGATATCCGTCCCGTTCCCCCGCCGGATTCAGATCATGGACGGCGTAACCCACCGATACCGATTGCACTTCCCCCGCCTCGATGCGGGCAAGCATTGATCTGCCTTCTGCCGTGTCTGCCAGCCGCACAATCGCGCGGCCCCGGCGTCCCTCGATCTGGGCGGAAACCACCGTCCCAACCATCGAGTCCACGTCGCGCCGGTGATCTTTGAGGACAGGGGCCGATCCGCTGTTGAGCCGTGACAGGTCAACCTCGCCCGGATCGTGTCCCAGGACCTCAAAGGCCGGTCCTGTCGAATAGTCGCGCAGAACCGGAAGCTCACTCGAGAAGGACAGGCGGACCAGACGGTCCCCGTCCTCCATCTTGGCCTCGGCCGCCACCTTGGGGCCGAAACCCGGTTTGTCCATTTCGGAAAATCGTTCGCGTCGCATGGTCAGGCGTCCTTTCTCAGGGACGCGCATCCCGCGTCGATATGGGCGGCCAGGTCGGCTATCGCGGCCGGGCAGAAGCCGAAAAGCGGCGCGCCGTCTTGCTCGGCAACCGCCGTGAAATGGGACAGGCGCGAGTCGCTTTCGCTGACCAGGCCGCGCGCGCCCGCGCGGTCCAGGCGATAGACCACCAGAGCGCGGGGGCCGCGCGTCAACGCGGCGTCAATCTTGTCGGGAGCGTCCCGCAGAAGGTCCAGCGCGTCCTGGGTGTCCAGGCCCGCGCTATGGAATTCGCGGGTCAGGATCGCCAGGCAGGCGGCCACCACATGCGCCCGGCCAAGCTGGGCGGGATCGGCGGCGGATTTCGTTTCGGTTGTCATGGGGCCGGTGTCCTTTCGGGTCTGGGCATGGGCGGGAAAGGGGAACGGCGGCGGATCACTGGAGGGCCAGCGCGCCCGCCAGGAAGGCAAGCGCGGCCGGAGTTTCACGCCACCGGACCCCGGCGAACATCATGATGCCGTTGGATTTCACCTTGCGGACGCCAAGCGCCGCGAGAGCATCGACAAGGGCCTGGCCCGCGCTTTCATCGTCGCCCAGGCCGTGCGGGCGCGCACCTTCGCGCCAGTCAGAGAACCAGGCCCCGAACGCGCGAGAGAATTCCCGCGTGGAGGTGCGGGCGGCCGGATCGCGGACCGTGAATTCCGCCAGGAAGGCCGCAACGGGATTGCAGGCCGCGTCCGACTCCGCGCCGCCCTGGAAACCCACCTGGGCCGGGCATTGGATCGTGGAGCCTGGGTTGCGCTTGAGGCCGTCGCGCATTTCCCGGACCACCTCGGACAGGTTGACCAGGCAAACCGGGGCGCTGTCCTCGCTTTGCAGGTCCAGCCATTCCATGATCCGGGGCGCGGTCAGGTCCTGACCAGGCACGAAGGCGAAACCATCGGTGTCCCCGCGATCCGTGCCAGGTTCGCCCGCGATTGCCGCCAGGAAGGTGTCTTGCGATCCAGGGAACACCCCACCGGCCGGACGCGGCGTGTCGGCGGTGAAGGCGCGAAGGACGCTGCCGGTTTCGCCCAGGAACACGAACGTCCGCGCCATCTGCAAGGCGCGCGCGGAAGGGACCCCGCCGGACAGGAGGCGGAAGAATACCGCCAGGCAGATCGCGCCGTCCAGGGTGATGAACCGGCCGCCACCGCGCCCAACCCCCGCGCCCCGCATGGGGTCCGATATCTGGGCCGCAAACTCCCCATCGCGTTCCAGGGCCTTGCCCAAGACACCGCCGTAGAAGTGGCGGTGGAACTTGCCGGGCTTCACGCCCGCGACGTCCAGCGCGGCGGAAAGGGGATACATCGTTCGGGTGGTGGGGGTGTCCATGCTGGGTTTCCATTTCTTTGGCGCTGCGAATTAGGAACCAACGGACGTAGGGGTAGTTAACGAGGTCTAAATGGGGGGTGCGCCCGCCGTATGCACAAGATGTTGTGCCAACCATCGACCTATGCTATTTTCGGAATTGGACCATCGTGTCCCCTGTGAAGGGCCATCGCGCCCGCAGGACATAGGCCGCATCGTCGGCACTGTAAAAAGGAGCCATTCAATGGCTATTCGACCGTTTCGGTTCGAGGTCGCGGAAGCGCGCAGCTTCAAGCACCCTCACTTCCCCAACATTCAAAAACACATCTTCCTAGTTCCCGCCGCGAGATTGCCTAAATCCATCCCGCAGAAAGCGAATCTGCGCGAGGCAACCGGTATGAATCGCAACGTCTATAAAGACGTTCGGGAAAGCCTGCGCGGCAACGAGGCTTTGCCTGGTTCTTTCGACTTGCTCAATCTCGGGATCACGATCATTGGAGAGGACGTCAAAGCCCTCGACAAGCGCGTGTTTGAGGTCCTGATAGACGACGACTATGGGATCGCTAACGGGGGCCATACGGCAAACCTGATTTGGGAATGCCAGGACGACGACACCATCGCTGAGGGTCAACACGTAGAGGTGAAGATCATCACCGGCGTTGAAGGTCCGAACGAACATACCATGCGGGTGGATATCGCGCGCGGGCAGAACACTGGCATCGCCGTAAAGCCGCAGTCCATCTTTGAACTGGACGGAGCGTTCCAAGGTATCAAAGACGTGGTCGCCCCGTTCGAGTGGTCGGACGATATCGCCTACAAGGAAAGCGACAGCAACGAAATCGACATTCGTGAACTGATTTCGGCGCTCGAGATCATCAACGTAATTGATTTCCCGAACCGGAGCGGGAAGCATCCCATCGCGGCCTATGAAAAGTGGTCAACCCCGCTGAAAAAGTATGGTGACGATTTCAAGGAGAACCGCGATGAACCCGGCGGCCGGAAATACGCGAAACTCGAACCCTTGCTGCCGCAGGTCCTGGAACTCTACGACATTATCCGCCGTGACTTCCTGCGCATCTACACGAAGGAGGTCAGCAATCAGGCTGCTAAGCTAAAGATTGTGGAGGATGCGCCTAAGAAGTCTGGTGTTTTCCAATTCCGGTTTGCCGGGCTGGAACCGCACGAAAGGCGACTGACCAAGGGCGCTGCATACCCCATTCTGGGATCGTTCCGAAACTACGTTCGGATCAACCAGGATAGCGGCCAGGCTGAATGGGTTGGCGGGTTCGACAACGTGAAGGCGGTGTGGGGTGAGATTGGAAAAGACCTTGTTCTCGAAACGCGAGAGGCGGTCAAGTCCATCGGCAACGCACCGGACGTCCTGGGCAAGAACCGCAATCACTGGGCCAACCTGTATCGCACCGTCGAAAACCACTTCCTGCGGTCTGAAATCGAGCGGCTGACCGCAGGGGGTGCATGATGCAGGACGACAAGGAAAAATTGCTCATCCGTATCGGAGAAAGTTTCGAGGCCAACGCTACTGGTCGCCTTGCTATCGTGATCGTTTTCGCGGTGTTTTGCGTTATGGCTTTCGCGGCGTTTCTGTAACGAAGAAATCGGCGGAGGCGGTCAACGCCTCCCCGGACCCCGCCGGTATCGGCAAGGCAGAATCTCCCCGACCTCACCGGCGCGCCAGTTTCCCCGCGCCCGTCAGGCTGACCCGCGCAGGACCACGCCTCGCCATAAGGGCTACATTGGCGCGCCTCGTCAGGATAGAGGCGGGGAAGGACGTTGGCGACCTGGGCGACGGTTCCCGTGCCCGGCTCGAGGTGCATCCTTCTCCTGGGGCCAGGCGGCCATGCAAAGCGCCAGGTGGCCCCCCATCCCCCGGACCCCGCCGGATCGTGCCAGGCCGAACCTCCCCGCCACCCGCGCACGCCAGGATCGAAGCCCCAGGCCGGAAACTGCAAGGCCCGCCGGGCAACCTCTGGGACCTGGGGAGGATAGGGAGTTTGGGGAGGGGTTTTGACGACAACAACCACAACCCAAAAACCCACCTTGCCGAAACTCGAAACTGGCCAAAGTAACGGGGCGCGAATGAACCCACGTTGCGGACCGCAGGAAGGACCCGCGATTTCAGATCGGGCGATCCTTCCCCGGCCGTCAGGGAGTTAGGGACACCGGGGAGGCGTGCCCGCTACCATTTAGAGAATTGCCGTTTACGACACACGGACTCGTGGAGCCTATAGGCCCCTCCCTAACCTCCCTATACTCCCTGATAGATAAATAAGATATTGTTTTCTATATATACTCCCCGCGCCCAAGACCGGAAAACGGGCCTCAAGGTCTCCCCGAAACCCTCCCCAAGTCTCCCCAAAACCGGCCCGTCCTCCCCACTATTCTCTGTCAGGCCGCTTGCGGCCTGGCCGCGTAAACCTTCCTCCACCCCCCAGGGTCCCCGGTCTAGGGAGAGTTTGCGGGGGCGCGGGGAAGCCTGAACGGAGCAGCGTGAGGGCGGTCTAGGGACCTTGCAAAAAGGCAAATCTTGCGCCAGATCGAGTTGTGATTTAAAGAGTTGAAGCTGGCTTTGCCAGCTATTTTCCAATGACTTGGGCGAAAAACTAGGCACCGATGGCAAAGATCAAACTTATCCCATGTCCCGCTTGCAAAAAAAAGATATCAGTCAATTCCAACGCTTGCCCGAAGTGCGGAGAGCCTATGAAACCGGTTGCTGTAAAACGAGCTATTCAGCAAGAAGAGGCGGCCAACAAAATTGGGCTATTCGTCGGATTTGGGTTTCTTCTCCTTCTGGGGTTTTGTGTGGTGGCAGGGTCAAATCGAAGCCCTGGAAAATGCGAGCGGGAAGCAACCATCGCAGGGGAGTTTGTAACTAGTATTTATAACGCATGTTTGGAGCGAGAGCGCCTGTTGTCGGATTAGGCGCTCAGCCTCGCGCGATCCGCCTGGCGCGGGACGGCGTGTCAGCCGGGACCGTCTATGTCGAACTCCGCCGCGACGTCCGCCAGGTGCAGGGCTATCGGCCGTGGTCCATCCGCCAGGGCGTCCGCCTCCTGCTGGACATGAAGAACAACCGTTCCCCCGCGCCCCTCAGGCTGGTCTGACGTGACCCGTCCCCCGTGCTGCAAGGGGCAGTTTGGTGGGACAATAAAGCCGAAAAACCTTGTGTTCATATGGGAAAACTAAGTGTCCCACTTTTCGCTAACCGCCTGATTCCAAACAGAAGCGGCAGCCCCCTACGGGCTGCCACGCCTGCACGGAATGCGGATTGGTTCGCTCCCCTTTACGATCCGCGCCGCCTGTCATCCTAGCCACCGCGTGCCAGAACCGGCTTCATCTCGTTCTTTCAGGGCGCCAATCCCGGTTTGCCCAGCCTCCCATCGCCCGCTTTTTCGGCACCCAGACAGATTGGCGCCCTCGCCCCCAAGTTCACCTTTCTTCTTGTCGCGAACCTGTTATTGCTGTGTCGCGCCCTTTTCGCCTGGATGACATCCGAAATCGTGATCATGATCCCAAACCACATCCCAGTTCTCGACATGTTCGACTTCGGCCATGCGCAGCCGGATGCCCCCATGGCCATGCTCCCGGGAAAGGGCCCGGTGCCCCCCTTCACCGGCGGGAATCCACCTGTCAGCAGCACATCTCGAACCCCTGCAACTGACCGGTCAGGCATCTTGATGAAGGCCGACCATCTGGCAGGCGTCCTGGCGCTGCCCCCCACCCATTTTCCCAGGATCGCTCGTGGCATCCACGCCTGAAATAACCTGGGACAAAATAATCGGAGAATACACCTTGTTGACTGGAAACCACCTTATCGCGGGCCAATGGATTGCAGGCGATGCGACGTTCGAGAACACCCCAACCAGCGGACCCGTGAACAGCTTTGCCGTCGGGCGTGTGTCGGACGTAAACGCCGCCTGCGAAGCCGCCGAAGACGCCTTTGCAAGTTTCGGCGCCACAAGCCGCGCGGATCGTGCCGCGTTCCTGCGCAGGATCGCCGAGGAAATCGACGCGCGCGGCGATGCGATTACCGATATTGGCAGCCGGGAATCCGGCCTGCCCACGGCGCGGCTCGAAGGCGAACGCGGCCGCACCACCGGTCAGCTTCGCCTCTTCGCCGACCATATCGAGGCTGGCGATTTCCTGGATCGCCGCCATGACGTGGCCCTGCCCGACCGTCAGCCCCTGCCGCGCCCGGAACTGTACATGATGCAGCGCCCGATCGGCCCGGTGGCGGTCTTTGGCGCGTCGAACTTTCCGCTGGCATTTTCGGTCGCGGGCGGAGATACCGCCAGCGCGCTGGCCGCGGGTTGCCCGGTTGTCGTCAAGGGCCACTCGGCCCACCCCGGAACCAGCGAAATTGTCGCCCAGGCCATCGACGCCGCCCGCATCGCCTGTGATCTGCACCCCGGTGTGTTCTCGCTGATCCAGGGGGGCAAACGCGATGTCGGCCAGGCCGTCGTGCAGCATCCGCTGATCCGGGCCGTCGGTTTTACCGGCTCTCTGGGCGGGGGCCGCGCCCTGTTCGATCTGTGCGCCGCCCGTCCCGAACCGATCCCCTTCTTTGGCGAACTTGGCTCGGTGAACCCGATGTTCCTGCTGCCCGGGGCAGCCACCGCGCGCGCTGCCGAAATCGGCACCGGCTGGGCCGGATCGCTGACCATGGGCGCGGGCCAGTTCTGCACCAACCCCGGTATCGCAGTGGTGCTGGAGGGCGACGACAGCCTTGCCTTTGCCCAAGCCGCGCGCGACGCGCTGGCCCAGGCTCCGGCACAGGCCATGCTGACCGATGGCATCGCCCAGGCCTATACCGGCGGCGCAGCCAGCGTGGCCGACCAGCCCGGTGTCGAAACGCTGATCCGTTCAGAATGCGGCACCCGCGAAGCCCGGCCCTTCCTGTTCCGCGTCAAGGCCGAAGACTGGCTTGGCAACGAAACTCTGGCCGAAGAGGTCTTTGGCCCGCTGGGCCTGATCATCGTGGCGCGCGATGCGGATGAAATGGTCAGCATCGCCCAAAGCTTTAAGGGGCAGCTTACCGCGACCCTGCAACTGGACGATGGCGATGCCGCCCTTGGCCAGCGCCTCCTGCCCATTCTCGAACGTATGGCGGGGCGGGTTCTCGCCAACGGCTTCCCGACCGGGGTCGAGGTATGTGACACCATGGTGCATGGCGGCCCCTATCCGGCATCAACCAATTTTGGCGCAACATCTGTGGGCACGCTGTCCATCCGCCGCTGGCTGCGCCCGGTCTGCTACCAGAACCTGCCCGTCAGCCTGCTGCCCGCCGATCTGGGCTGACACCCCACGTGACCGGCGACAGACGCGCGCCCAAAAAAGACCAAAGAGCGCCCGGTCCGGGCGCTCTTTTTCGTTTGACGGTCGTGTCGCGAATTGAAGTCAGATCACCGCGCGGAACAGGGCCGAGACATTTTCCGCCGTCAACGTCACCGGATTGCCGCCACAGCTGGGATCCTCCAGCGCCATTGCCGTCAATTCGCTGATCCGGTCCGCACCCACGCCCATGTCCGACAGCTTGCGCGGAATGCCCAGCGAATCGTTGAACGCCTGCACAAAGGCGCGAAACCCGTCAAAACCGCCGTCAATGCCCAGATAGGCCGCCGCCATGTCGAACCGCGCGGCGATCTCGGGCGCGTTCAGCTCCAGAACTGCCAGCATACACACCGCATTGGTGGTGCCGTGATGCGTATTGTACACCGCGCCAACCGGGTGGCTCAGCGCATGAATCGCCCCCAGCCCCTTCTGGAACGCGGTCGCCCCCATCGCAGCCGCGCTCATCATGTTGGCGCGCGCTTCGATATCGGTACCGTCGGCATAGGCGCGCGGCAGATACTCTTTCACAAGCCGCATCCCCTCCAGCGCGATACCCTGGGACATCGGATGATAATGGGGCGAGGAAAACGCCTCGACGCAATGGGCAAAGGCATCCAGCCCCGTACCCGCCGTGATGAATTTCGGCATCCCGACCGTCAGTTCCGGGTCACAGATCACGGCGGTGGGCAGGACCTTGGGATGAAAGATGATCTTCTTCACATGGGTCTCGGAATTGGTGATCACGCTAGCGCGCCCCACTTCCGAGCCGGTCCCGGCGGTGGTCGGCACCGCGATGATCGGCGCGATGGCATTGGCATCGGCGCGGGTCCACCAGTCGCCGATATCCTCGAAATCCCAGACAGGTCGGGTTTGCCCGGCCATGAAGGCCACCATCTTGCCCAGGTCCAGCCCCGAGCCGCCGCCAAAGGCGATCACCCCGTCATGGCCCCCCGCGTTATAGGCCGTCACCCCGGCGGCAAGGTTCTTCTCGTTCGGGTTCGGATCGACATCGGCAAAGATCGCGGCCCCCAGCCCGGCAGCGCGCATGATGCCAAGCGTCGACGCGGTGATCGGCAGATCGGCCAGCCCCCGGTCCGTAACCAGCAGGGGCCGCGTGATCCCGGCGTCGGCACAGGCGCCGGGCAGTTCGGAAATCCGCCCCGCGCCGAATTTGATCGCGGTCGGATAGGACCAGTTTCCAACAAGGCTCATTTGGTGACTTTCTTCAGATGGAACGACTTGGGTCGCGTGAGGTTGTGATAGCCGATGACGGACAGGCCCCCGCCACGGCCGGTATCCTTGCAACCGGTCCAGCACAGGCCCGGATCAAGGTAATCGGCGCGGTTCATGAACACGGTGCCGGTTTCCAGCGCATCGCCGATCCGCGCGGCACGCGCCACGTCCTGTGTCCACAGCGACGCGGTCAGCCCGAACTGGCTGTCATTCATCAGCGCGATCGCCTCTTCGTCCGACGTGACCGGCATGATGCCCACCACCGGGCCAAAGCTCTCGTCGCGCATTACCCGCATCTCGTGGGTGACATCGGTCAGGATCTGCGGGCTCAGATAGGCGCCGCCGTCATCCTCTGGCATGGTCGGTATATGGGCCACCGCCCCCGCCGCCACCGCCTCGTCAATCTGCGCGCGCACCTCGTCGGCAAAGCGGCGATGCGCCATCGGACCAAGCGTCGTGGCCTCATCCAGCGGATTGCCCAGCTTGTAGCCCTTCACAATACCCACCGCCTTGTCGACAAAGGCATCAAACAGGCTTTCATGCACATAGATCCGCTCGATCCCGCAACAACACTGGCCCGAATTGAACATCGCACCGTCAATCAGCGTATCCACCGCCGCGTCCAGATCGGCATCTTCCATGACATAGCCCGGATCCTTGCCGCCCAGCTCCAGCCCCAGCCCGGTAAAGGTGCCCGCCGCCGCGCGTTCCATCGCCCTGCCACCGCCCACCGAGCCGGTGAAATTCACGAAATCAAACGCCCGCCCGGAAATCAGCGCCTTCGTGGTGTCGTGATCCAGAAACACGTTCTGGAACACGTCTTCCGGCACCCCCGCCGAATGGAACGCCGCCGCCATGCGCTCGCCCACCAAAAGCGTCTGCGTGGCATGTTTCAGAACCACCGTGTTGCCCGCAATCAGCGCCGGCGCCACGGTGTTGATCGCCGTCATATAGGGATAGTTCCAAGGCGCCACGACAAACACCACACCATGGGGCACGCGCCTGATATACCGCCTGAACGTGGCGTCCTCGCCCACATTGATATCGGCCAGCGCCGCCTCGGCAATCGCCGCCATGTGACTGGCACGCTCGTTGAATCCGCCGAACTCGCCGCCATAGCGCACGGGCCGCCCCATCATATGGGCCAGCTCCGGAACAATCGCCTCATTCATCGCGCCCACGGCAGCCACGCCCGCCATTACCAGATCGATGCGCTCGCGCAGCGGCCGCGCCGCCCAGTCGCCCTGCGCCGCACGCGCGCGCGCCGCAACCCGCCGCGCCGCGTCGGGCGACAACACCGGGCGCTCGGCATAAACCGACCCGTCAACCGGCGAGATACATTTCAACAAAGACCCCATGATCCACCTCGTTCAGCGCCGGTCGGCAATTCGATCCCAGCTTCATTTTGCCAAAAATACTCGCGCCGCAGGCACGTCGCGCAGCGGCGTTTACGCCTTCTCGAAATTGCGCGCCACCTCGTAATCGGTGACGACACGTTCGAAATCCTCGATCTCCACTTCCGCCGCGCGCGCGTAATGGTCGATCACCTCGTCGCCCATCGCCTGACGCAGCATGTCCGAACCCTTCAAAGCATCACGCGCCGCGATCAGACTGCCGGGAATTGATCCGCCCTCGCCGGCATAGGCATCGCCCCGCATCGGCGGCGCCAGCTCCAGCCCTTCCTCGATTCCGGCGATCCCGGCTGCCAGCATGGCAGCCATGGCAAGGTAGGGATTAATATCCGACCCGCCGATCCGGCATTCGATCCGCACCGCCCTGGTGCCGTCGCCGCACAGGCGGAACGCGGCCGTGCGGTTGTCGATGGACCAAACCGTACGCGTGGGCGCAAAAGTACCCTTCATGAACCGCTTGTAGCTGTTGATATAAGGCGCCAGGAAATAGGTGTAGTCAGGGGCGTATTTCAACAGGCCGGCAACATAGGATTTCATCAGCCCCGACATGCCCAGATCGTCCCCGGCATCGTAAAACGAGGGTTTGCCGCCCTGCCAAAGCGACTGGTGCACATGGCTGGACGAACCCACCCGCTCATGGCTCCACTTCGCCATGAAACTGGCGGCATGGCCGTGCTGATGCGCAATCTCCTTGACCGCGTGTTTGGCGATCGAATGGTAATCGGCGGTATCCATCGCCGCCGCGTATTTGATGTTCAGCTCTTCCTGCCCGGCCTCGGCCTCGCCCTTGGTGTTCTCGACCGGAATCCCGGCATTCCACAAATGATTGCGGATCGGACGCATCACATGTTCTTCCTTGGTGGTCTGGAAGATGTGGTAATCCTCGTTATAGGCCGAAATCGGGGTCAGGTCGCGAAACCCACCGGCGCTGATCTCGTCAAAGCTCCGTGCGAACAGGAAAAACTCAAGCTCGGTCGCCATCATCGCGTCATAGCCCAGCGCCGCCAGCCGCCCGACCTGCTTTTTCAGCATCGCGCGCGGCGTATGGGGGATTTCGGCATGGGTGTGATGATCCAGGATGTCACACAGCACCAGCACCGTACCCTCCAGCCACGGCACCGGACGCAGCGTGTCCGGATCCGGCTTCATGACATAATCGCCATACCCCTTTTCCCAGCTTGTCGACGCATAGCCATCCGGCGTCGCCATCTCCAGATCGGTGGCAAACAGGTAATTGCAACAATGGGTTTCCTCCCATGCCCCGGCAATGAAATGCCCGGCATGAAACCGTTTGCCCATCAACCGGCCCTGCATGTCGACGGCGCAAACCAGCACCGTGTCCACCGTGCCATCCGACACCTGCTGCTTCAAAGCCTCAAAGCCGAGAACCTGGCCCATTTTCTGATCCCTTTTGCACTTGCGCCCCGGAGCATGAAACCCCGAGGCCCGTTTTGATTTGGGACCGTCCCGGCCAGCTGGCCGGGGCGATCAATGGCAGCATCAGCTATAGCGGTAGGGCCGCCCGGCTTTCTGCATATCCGAATTGTACTTCTTGAAGATCTCGACAACCTTGGCCTTGGTCGGCGACTCGGCGGCGATTTCGTCCCAGAACACCAGCGCCGCGTCCTCGACCTTCTGCCATTCGGCATCCGGGATCGAGGTCAGTTGCATCTTGGTGCCGTTGACACGCAGCGAGGCCTCGCCGCCCCAATACCACCACTGGCGATAATAATGCGACTGATCGGTGCATACCCGGAACAGGGTTTGCAGGTCCTCGGGCAACTCGTTCCAACGGTCCATATTGGCAAAGAACGATCCCGCCCAGGCGCCGGAAATGTTGTTGGTCAGGAAGTAGTTGGTCACGTCCGCCCAGCCAACGGTATAGTCTTCGGTAATGCCCGACCAGGCAATGCCGTCCAGCTCGCCGGTCTGCACCGCAACCTCGATGTCTTCCCATGGCAGCGTCACCGGCACCACGCCGAACTGCGCCAGGAACCGCCCGGCGGTCGGGAAGGTAAACACCCGCTTGCCCTTCAGATCGTCCAGGCTGCGGATCGGGTCCTTGGTGGCGAAATGGCAGGGATCCCACGCCCCGGCGCTGATATGCTTCACGCCAACCTTGGAATATTCCGCGTCCCAGATCTCGTTCAGCCCGTACTGGTTGAACAGAACCGGCACATCCAGCGAATAGCGGCTGGCAAAGGGGAAATAGCCGCCGAACACGGTGACTTCGGTGGGCGAGGCCATCGAATCGTCGTCCGACTGGACCGCATCGATTGTGCCGCGCTGCATGGCGCGGAACAGCTCTCCGGTGGGAACCAGCTGATCGGCAAAGAACAGCTCGATCTGCATCCGGTCGCCGGCGATCTTGTTGAACATGTCGATCGCGGGCTTCACCACATGTTCGGCCAGCGCCGGTCCGGCATAGGTCTGCATACGCCACTTGATCGTGGATTGCGCAATGGCCGGGGTGGCCAGCGGCGCGGCCATCGCGCCGGCACCGGCGGTGGCAAGGAACTTGCGTCTTGTGGTCATCGTCTTCTCTCCTTGTGTGTTACGCCCCCTTGCCGGGGGTCTGTCGGTTATTTTCCGTAAACGTAATCGGGCAGCCACAGAGCGATCTCGGGGAAGGCCATCACCAGCGTCAGCGCCAGCACCATGACCATCACGAAAGGCACGATCGAGGCATAGATATCGCGCAGGCCGATCTCGGGCGGGGCCATGGCGCGCATCAGAAACAGATTATATCCAAACGGCGGCGTCATATAGGCGATCTGGGTGGTGATCGTGTATAGCACACCATACCAGATCAGATCGAACCCCAGCGCCTTGACCAGCGGCACATAAAGCGGGGCGACAATGACCAGCATCGCGGTGTCGTCCAGGAACGTGCCCATCAACAGGAACGAAAGCTGCATCAGGATCAGGATCATCCACGGATCAAGGCCCAGCTGCTCGGTGAACAGATTGTCAATGGCGCGCACCGCGCCCAACCCGTCGAACACCGCGCCAAACCCAAGCGCGGCCAGGATGATCCACATGAACATACAGGATATGCCTAGCGTGTTGCGCACTGAGTTTTCAAAAACCTCGCGCGTCATGCGCCCCTTGACCACCGCCGCCAGGAACGCGGTCAGCGCCCCCACGGCCGAGCTTTCCACCAACGAGGTCCAGCCATTCACGAAGGGCACCATCATCACCGCAAAGATAAACAGCGGCAACAGCCCCGCGCGCAACAGCTTCATCTTCTCGGCGCGGGACATATCGCGGTCTGCCTCGGGCAGGGCCGGGCCAAGCTCGGGTTGCAGACGACAGCGGATCACCACGTAAAGAATGAACAGCGCCGCCATCATCAGGCCAGGAAACACGCCCGCCAGCCACAGCTGTCCCACCGGCTGGCGCGCGATCATCGCATACAGCACCAGCACAACAGAGGGCGGCACCAGGATGCCCAGGCTGGATCCGGCCTGGATCACCCCCGTCACCATCCGCTTGTCATAGTTGCGTTTCAACAGTTCCGGCAAGGCTATCGTCGCGCCAATCGCCATGCCGGCCACCGACAGCCCGTTCATTGCCGAAACCAGCACCATCAACAAAATCGTACCAATCGCCAGACCACCGCGCACCGGCCCCATCCAGACATGGAACATCTTGTACAGATCGTCGGCGATCTTGGATTCCGACAGAACATAGCCCATGAAGATGAACATCGGCAGGGTCAGGAGCGGATACCATTTCATCAGCTTCATCGCCGCCGAAAACCCGATATCCGACCCGCCCGGCCCCCACAAAAGCACCGCCGACAAGACCCCGACAAAGCCTATCGCGCCAAACACACGCTGCCCGGTCATGAGCATCAGCATCATGGTCGAGAACATCAGGATGGCGATCATTTCATAGGACATCAGATCTCCACCCCGCGCAGTTTGGCGACGTCTTTGAGGAATTCGGAAATGGCTTGCAGCAACATCATCAGGATGCCGATCATCATCGTCACCTTGACCGGCCACAGGTAGGGGCGCCACGCGGTCGGGCTGCGTTCATTGTACTGGAAGGAATAGCTTGTTGATTCGTAGCCACCCATCAGCAGGATCACGAGGTAGAAGATCAGGAAGAAGACCGTAAAGGCATCCACCCAGGCTTTCTGCCGGTCGCTCCAGCCGCCATAAAACAGGTCCATGCGCACATTCGAACCCAGTTGCAGCGAATAGGCGCCGCCAAGGATGTAATATCCGACCATGGCGAACTGCGCCATTTCCAGCGTCCACAGCGACGGGAGAAAAAAGGTCTTCGAAATCGAGGACCAAAGCAGAATGCCCATCATCACAAAGATGCCATACATCGCGAACCGCCCCACCCGGCGGTTGAACCCGTCCACAACTCGAACATAACCAAGCAGAAACCGTGGCATCAGGCCGCCCCCCGCGTCGTGATGCCCATATCGGCAAGCGCCCCGGACAGGCTGAGTGACAGGGCGCGGCAAAGTCTGGTCATCCGGTCCTCATCCGGCGTCAGGTCGTTCCTGACCTCGATCATCACATTGAGCAAACCGCGCGCAATCGCGTGCAGCCTGAGCGAATGGGTCACGCCGTGTTCCGGCCCATAGGGATCGTTTCGGCGCGTGTCATAGCCACCAACGCCGCGGGCCAGCATGGCATCGGCAAGGCGGCTGTCGCTGTCATGCAGAATGCCGATCTCCACGCTGCGCGGCCTGTTGAAATAAACCGGCGTAAAGGTGTGGATCGTCACGATGACCTGCGGCGCGCTTGCCGCGATCGTGTCGTCCACCGCCTGGCAGAACGGGTGATATATCCCCTCTACCCGTGCCTCGCGTGCCGCTTCACTCAGCGCCTGATTGCCGGGAATGGCATAGATCTCGCTTTGCTCGGGCACGGCATCGGGCGCTTCGGGCGGGCGGTTACAATCATATATCAGGCGCGACGCGCCGCCCGACACCAGCGGTGCATTGAATCCGCCTGCCAGCCTCCTGGCAATGGTCAATGCGTGCGGGTCCCAGGCCACATGGCTTTGGCGTACGTCACCGGACAATCCCAAATCGCCGAATTCCCCGGGAAAATGGTTCGAGGCATGCTCGCAAAGAAACAACACCGGGGATACGCCCTGCGCCCCCTCAACATGTACTGCCTGACTCATCCTGCGCATATCCGTCATGCGGCCTCCTGTTGACGAACAGGTTTCTTCACCCCCGCCTCACCTGTCAACATCTTTTCTGAAAACTTTTCTTCGTTTTCATTCCTTTTGTAATTATGCTTACAAACAGACCAAAGCGCAGAAGGATGTGCACCGTGGACAACACAGCCCAGGAACTGATCCGTCAGGTCTATGATCAACTCACCCGCGCCGAGCGTCAGCTTGTCGGGGTCATCCTGGAGAACTACCCCTCCTCGGGTATGGGATCGATCACGCGGCTGGCGGAGAATGCCGGAGTTTCCACACCCACAGTGGCGCGGCTGGTGCAAAAGCTGGGCTACAGCGGCTTTCCCGGATTTCAGGAGGCGCTGCGGGCCGAGGTGGCGGCGGCCATGTCCGACCCGATCGCCAAACATGACACCTGGTCCCGCGACGCGCCCGATGCCCATATCCTGAACCGGTTTGCCGATTCCGTCCTGTCGAATATCCGGCAAACGCTGGCCGGGCTGGACGTGGCCACGTTTGACCGCGTCACCGACATTCTGGCCGACACGAACCGCCGTATCTTTGTGACGGGCGGGCGCATCACCCATACGCTGTCCGAATATTTTCACCTGCACATGCAGGTCATCCGGCGCGACGTGCGCCATGTGCGCGGCACGTCCAACGCCTGGCCGCACGCGCTTCTGGATATGGCAAAGGGCGACGTGGTCGTCATTTATGACATACGCCGCTACGAAAACTCGGTTCTGCGCCTGGCCGAAATCGCCGCCAGCCGGGGCGCCGAGATCATCCTGATCACCGACCAGTGGCAATCGCCGGTGGCAACCCACGCCTCGATCACACTGAATTGCCGGATCGAGGCGCCATCTGCCTGGGATTCCACCATCGCCATGATGCTGCTGACCGAAACCATCATTGCAGCGGTGCAGGAAAAGAACTGGAGCGAAACCAAGACGCGCATGGGCGAACTGGAAGAAATGTTCGACAGCACCCGCATTTTCCGAAAATTCGTCTAGGGCACCTACCTACGGAAAACCGCGCCTAATGATTGTCGCGCGGCAACCCCATGGTCTGCGCCACACGCTGAAACCCTGTCGCCTCCTCGATCACCATGCCGCCGTCGAACTGCCCGACGATGCGCCGTTGCAGCATCTGCCAGGGCGTCTGGCTGGCCGGATAGCGGTACCCGCCCGCAGCTTCAAGCTCGGCACGGCGCGCGGCGATCTCATCGTCGCCCACCAGCATGTTCACCTTGCGGTTGGGCAGGTCGATCTGCACCAGATCATTGGTGCGCAACAGGGCAAGATTGCCCCCGGCGGCGGCCTCGGGGCTGGCGTTCAGGATCGACGGGCTGCCCGAAGTGCCGGACTGTCGCCCATCCCCCAGCGTCGGCAATTCGGTGATCCCCTGGCGGATCAGGTAGGCGGGGGGCTGCATGTTGACCACCTCGGCACCGCCGGGATGGCCCAGCGGCCCGGCCCCGCGGATCACCAGAAGACAGTTCTGATCGATCTTCAGCGCCGGGTCTTCGATCCGGGCGTGATAATCTTCGGGCCCGTCAAACACGATCGCGCGCAGGTCGACAACGCCGGGGTGTTCGGCATTGGAAAGATAGCGCTGGCGAAAGGTTTCCGAAATCACCGAGGTTTTCAGGATCGCGCTGTCAAACAGGTTTCCGCTGAGATTGCAGAATCCGGCCGCCGGCTTCAGCGGGGTCTCGAACGGGCGGATCACATCCGTGTCACGGATAGTCTCGGCTGCGCAGTTTTCCGCGATTGTCGCGCCCGAAACGGTCAGCGCCTCCGGCGTAGGCAGCCTGCCCGCCCGGATCAGCTCGGACACCACCGCCGGCACCCCGCCGGCGTGAAAGAAATCCTCACCCAGATAGTCCCCCGCCGGTTGCAGGTTTGTCAGAAGCGGAATGTCGTGGCCCAGATCCTGCCAATCATCATTGCTCAGCGCCACCCCCATGTGCCGTGCCACCGCGTTCAGATGGATCGGCGCGTTGGTGCTGCCGCCCAGCGCCGAGTTGACGACAATCGCGTTTTCAAACGCCCCCCGCGTCATGATATCCGAAGGCTTTATATCCTCCCGCACCAGATCGACGATCCTCTGCCCGGTCCGATAGGCCATCTGCCCGCGCGCGCGATAAGGCGCCGGGATCGCCGCCGCTCCGGGCAATTGCATCCCCAGCGCCTCGGCCAGCGAATTCATCGTGGTGGCCGTGCCCATCGTGTTGCAAAACCCGACAGACGGGATCGAGGCGGTCGCCACGTCCATGAACGCATCATAGCCGATCTCGCCTGTGGCCATCTTCTGGCGCGCCGCCCAGATCGTGGTGCCGGTGCCCGCCCTCTTGCCATTGTGCCAGCCGTTCAGCATCGGCCCCACCGAAAACGCAATCGCCGGAATGTTCACCGTGGCCGCACCCATCAAAAGCGCCGGCGTGGTCTTGTCGCAACCGATGGTCAAAACCACCCCGTCAAGCGGATAGCCGTGCAGGCATTCCACAAGGCCAAGATAGGTCAGGTTCCGATCCAGCGCCGCCGTCGGGCGTTTGCCGTTCTCCTGGATCGGATGGACCGGGAATTCAAAACACAAGCCCCCCGCCGCCTCGATCCCCGACCGCACCCGCTTGGCCAGTTCGATGTGATGACGGTTGCAAGGCGACAGGTCGCTGCCGGTCTGGGCAATGCCGATGATCGGCTTGCCCGATTGCAGCTCTTCCAGCGTCAGGCCGTAATTTAGGTAATGCCCGACATAGATCGCGGTCATGTCCGCGTTGTCGGGATTGTCGAACCATGCGCGCGATCTGAGTTTCATCTTCGAAAACCTGTCGATTATCTGCCCGGTTTCGGGCCGGAAAAATGTGCGGCGGCAACCGGACCAATGGCCCGGCCCGTCGCGGGCTACAGCCGCAACTCGGTTGCCGGGTCGAACAAACAGATCTTGCCCATGTTGATGGCCAGCTCGACGGTCTCGCCCTCGTTCGGGGCATCGTCCGGTTCCACGCTGGCAACCACGTTCTGCCCGGCGACGCGGCTCATCAGGATGGTTTCCGATCCGGTGGGTTCCACCATGTCCACCAGCACTTTCAGCGTCGCGATCGGATCGCCGCGATGGGCGTGGACCGGGTTGAAATGTTCCGGGCGCACACCAAACACCACCGGCTGGCCCTGCGTCAGCCCGGCCGATTTTTCCGATGTCACCGGCATCACCGCACCATCGCCCCCGTCCACTGTCAGCCCCAGACCATCCCCATGCGCGACCACCTTGGCATCAAGGAAATTCATCGTCGGCGATCCCATGAATCCCGCAACAAACTTGTTGCGCGGGCGTTCATAGATTTCCTTGGGCGTGTCGTATTGCTGAAGAACGCCCTTGTACATCACCGCGATACGGCTTGCCAGGGTCATCGCCTCCACCTGATCATGGGTCACGTAGACGGTGGTCTTGCCCACCCTCTGGTGCAGCTTCTTGATCTCCGAGCGCATCTCGATGCGCAGCTTGGCGTCCAGGTTCGACAACGGTTCGTCGAACAGGAACAGCTTGGGATCACGCACCAGCGCGCGGCCCATGGCAACCCGCTGACGCTGCCCGCCCGAAAGCTGGCTGGGCTTGCGATTCAGCAGCGGCCCGATCTGGAGCAGGTCCGCAACCTTTTCGACGGTCTCTTTCTGCTCAGCCCTGGGCACGTTCCGGCATTCCATGCCAAAGGTCATGTTCTCGCGCACGGTCATGGTGGGATAAAGCGCGTAAGACTGGAACACCATGGCGATGTCGCGGTCCTTGGGCGCGTCATTATTGACCACCCGATCCTCGATCCGCACCTCGCCCGAGGTCACGCTTTCCAGCCCGGCGATGATACTCAGCAGGGTGGATTTCCCACAGCCCGACGGGCCAACCAGCGCGACGAACTCGCCGCTTTCGGCCTCCAGGTTGATGTCAGTCAGGACCTCGACATTGCCATAGCTCTTGCGCAGATCCCTGATGGTAAGTGACGACATGATTTTCGCTTCCTATTTGACGGCGCCCTGAGTGAGACCGCGCACGAAATATTTGCCCCCGACGACATAGATCAAAAGCGGCGGGATCGCGGCCATGATCACGGCGGCGGCCTCGACATTGTAGTGCCGCTCGCCGGTGCCGCTGCCCGAAAAGGCAACGATGGCCGAGGTGATGGGTTGGTTGGCGCCAGAGGTGAAAACGGTCCCGAACAGGAACTCGTTCCAGATGCCGGTGAACTGCCAGATCACCGTCACGATCACGATGGGCGGCGACAGCGGCAGGATGATCCGGCGGAAAATCCGCCAGAACCCGGCCCCGTCGATCCGCGCGGCCTTGATCAGGTCGTCGGGGATCGACACGAAATAGTTGCGGCAGAACAACGTGGTAAAGGAAATTCCCTGGACCGTATGCACAAAGACCAGCCCGCCGATCGTGTTGGACAGACCCAGCTTGCCCAGCACGAAGGCCCAGGGCAGCAGGGTCATCTGTTGCGGCATGAACACGCCCAGCGTGATCAGACCGAACACCAGCCCGTCATATCGGAACCGCCACTTGGACAGGACGTAACCGTTCAGCAATCCGAACAGCGTCGACAGCACCGTGGCCGGGATCGTCATCATCAGCGAGTTCTTGTAGAACCGCGAAACGCCCTCACAGGTGCCGCCAATGCAAAAGCTACCCCACGCCTCGCCCCAGTACCTGAGCGTCATCGTTTCGGCCTCGGGGAGTGCGATGAAGCCGGTCCGCACGATGTCCTCCAGCGGGCGCAGGGTATTCAGTGAAATGATCAATAGCGGCGTCAGGTACACCAGGGCAAACAGGCCCAGCGCGCCATAGACGATGGCCTTGGAAACCAGCCTGCGGCGCATGCCGCCGGTGGCCAGCGGATCGAATTCCTGATGTGTCGTGGCATCAGCCATGGCGGGTGCCCTCCTTGCGTTTCTGCCAGCCGGTCCAGACGGCATAGGGGATCAGCACAAGCGCCAGCGCGACAAGGATCATCACCGCCGCGGCGGCCCCCTGCGCGATCTGGCCACGCTGAAACATCAGGTCGTAAACAACGATTGCGGGCACCGTTGTCGACACCCCCGGCCCGCCCTGCGTCAGGGCGACAACAAGGTCATAGGTCTTGATGGCGAATTGCAGCAGCACCACAGCCACCGCGACAAAGATCGGCCAGATCGTCGGCAGCACCACCCTGCGATAGATACGCGGCATCGACGCTCCGTCGATCTGCGCCGCCTTCACCAGATCTCCGTCCACCGAACGCAGCCCTGCAAGGATCAGCGCCATGGCAAAACCCGAGGCGTGCCAGATACCGGTGATCACCACGACATACAGCGCCAGGTCCCGATCGGTGATCCAGTCGAACCGGGCGGCGACCCAGCCCATATCTTTCAGGGCCAGTTCCACACCCGTATTGGGATGAAATATCCAGCGCCAGACAGTGCCGGTCACGATGAAAGAGATTGCCAGCGGATACAGGTAGATTGTCCGCCAGATGCCTTCGAACCGAACCCGCTGGTCGATCAGAACCGCCAGAAGCGTGCCAACAATCAGCGTGCCGACAACATAAAGCGAGCCAAAGATGAACAGGTTCTGATATGCCACGGTCCAGCGTTTGCTGCCCCATAGCTTGGCGTAATGTTCAAAGCCCTGATAGGCCATGTCCGGCAAAAGCGTCGATTGGGATACCGAGATCCAAAGCGTCCACAATGAAAATCCGATGACCCAGACAAGGGCGGCGATCAGCGTGGGGGCCAGCACCAACTGCGGCACCATATCCGCCCAGCGGCGGGTGGCTTTCGGCGGGTGGCGAACGTCCGGTGGGGACTGCATCGCGGGGTCTCCTCGTGGTGACGGGCGGCAAATTCATCACCCCGGCCCGCCAATCGGGGGCGGACCGGAGCAACGTGGGAGAGCTTACATCTGCAACTCGACCGCGTCGGCCAGCTGATTGGCGGCCTCCTGGGGCGAGATGCTGTCATCGGCCACGAATTCCGTGATCACTTCCATCATCGCGCCACGATACTTTTGCAGCACCGTCATGTTGTGCGCCATCGACCGGACCAGCGTACCGGTGTCCACCGACACTTTCAGGTCCGCCAGGCTTTTCTGCTGACAGTTTGTGAAACCGCCGGTCGACAGGTCCACATCGGTCCGCGCCGGGATCGATCCCTTGGCCACGTTGAACGTCACCTGGAACTCGGGCGACATGATCGTCTTGGCCAAAAGTTTCTGCCCTTCGATATAGTCGGGATCCTTCTGCTTAAAGAACACCACCGAATCCGCGTTCAGGATAAAGCCCGTCCCGCCCCAGTCCACCGGTGCCTGGGTACAGACATAATCCATGTCTTCCTTGAACCCGGCCAGGTTGGCCGAGGCCACCGTCCAGTCACCCATCAGGAAAAATGCCGCTTCTCCGGTCATGGTCATGGTCATCGACTGCTCCCACGAGCGCCCGTTGATGCCGTCATCCATATAGCCGACCATCTTGCGCAGTTGGGCAAACGCCTTGACCATGCCATCGCTGCGCAATGCGTCCAGATCGGCCTCCTGAAAGGCCTTGCGATACAATTCGGCGTCCATGCCGTAAACGACGCTGTCAAAGGTCGTGGTGTCGGACCAGTCCGCGGCGCCATGGGCGATGCAGGTCTTGCCCGCGGCCTGAACCTTGTCGCAGGCGGCGTTGAACTCGTCCCAGGTTTTGGGCACGTCGATGCCCAGATCGTCCAGGATCGCCTTGGACGAATACATCCAGTTCACGCGGTGGATGTTCATCGGCGCCGCCACCCAACTGCCTGTCGGCTTCATCACCGTCAGCAATTCAGGGGCCACGACATCGTCCCAGCCCTGTGCAGCGGCGGTTTCGTCAAGATTGGCCGTGGCGCCGGTGGCATTCCACTCCGCAATCTCGGGGCCCTTGAGCTGAACCGCCGCAGGCGCGTTCCCCGACACCACATCCGAGCGCAGCTTGGCCAGGGTGTTCGAGGTATGCCCCGCAATCGCGGTTTGCTCCCACTTGCCTCCGGCGGCTTCGTACATTTCGCCCAGCTTGGCAATGGCGGCCGCTTCAGACCCCTGCGCCCATTGGTGCATCATGTTGGTCTTCGGCTCGGCCGATGCGGCAACCGCGCCGATCCCAAGTACGGCAGCGGCCACGCAGGTCGTCCGCAACGTTGTCTTGAAGGGTATGTTCATCTGGTTTTCCTCCCGTTTCGATTTCGCCAAACCGTCGCGCCCCATGGGCGCTATCCCCCCGGCGGCGGCTGTTCAGCTCTTGTTGCACCACCGGATTTCGGTGATTCCCGGCGCCACGCCAGAATCGTTAAGTGGGATTTGTTTTCATTTCAAGTAGTATTTTACATTTGACAAGTAGTACCTGAAATGAGACCGTCTCATGAGACACATCTCAGGGAGGCCAGCGTGTCAGCGCAAACAACTGAATTTGCTTCATTTCCCAGCCTAGTGGATCGCGCGGTTCTCATCACCGGCGGTGGCAGCGGTATCGGCGCAGCGATCGTACAGCGGTTGACCGGGCTGGGCGCACGGGTCGGATTTGTCGATATCGACGCCGCGGCCGGCGCGGCGCTGGTCGCGGCGATTGCACAAACCGCCCCGCGCCACCTGCCCGTGTTCCGCGCGCTGGACATCACCGATCTTGGCGCTCTGAAAGCCGGTGTGGCCGGGGTCATGGAACAGACCGGCCCGATACGCGGCCTGGTGAACAACGCCGCGAACGACACCCGCCATGCAATCGGCGAGGTGACGCCGCAAAGCTGGCGCGCCGCGCTGCAAGTCAACCTGGATCACCAGTTTTTCGCCGCTCAGGCCGTTGCCGACGCAATGAAATCCGCCGGCGGTGGCGCCATCGTCAACATGGGCTCGATGAGCTGGCGCGTCGGGCTGGACAACCTGTCGGCCTATGTCACCGCAAAATCCGGCATCGAGGGGCTGACAAACGGGCTGGCCCGCGAACTGGGGCCAGACCGTATCCGCGTCAACTGTGTCACGCCGGGATTCGTGCGCACCGAACGCCAGGTCAAGCTGTGGCTCACCCCCGAGCTGGAGCGCGAGATCCATGCCGGGCAATGCCTGCCCGACCTGATCGAACCCGAAGACGTGGCCAATCTCGTCGCCTTCCTGCTGGCCGACGATTCGCGCATGTGCACCTCGGGCGTCTTTCCCGTCAATGGCGGCTGGATCTGAAGGAACATGGACCCGATGACAAACGCAACCACCCTCACCGACCGGCTCGAAAACTGCTATTCCGGCGCCATCTACGATGTCATGCGCGCCATGGGCCGCCAGAATTGCGTGTTGCCGCACGACATTGTCGGGCTGGACGCGGAAACCCGCTGTTGCGGCCCTGTCTTCACCCTGCGTGGCGTTGCCTTTGATACCGAGCGCGCCAACCCCGAAACCGACTATCTGCTGCCCTGGGTGCAATTCCTGTCCGACGCGCCCGCCGGCCATGTCGTGATCTGCCAACCCAACTCGCCAAGCCTGGCCCTGATGGGAGAGCTTTCGGCCGAAACGCTCAAGTACCGGGGCATTCGCGGCTATGTCGTGGATGGTGGCAGCCGTGACAATGCCTTTATCCGCAAGATCGGCTTCCCGGTCTTCTGCAAGTTTCGCACCCCCCGCGATATCGTCGGCAAATGGGTGCCCGACGCCACCGGCGAACCGATCACCATCGGCGACGTTCTGATCCGCAACGGCGATTATGTGCTTGCCGATTTCGACGGGGTCGTCATCATCCCCGCCGAGATTGCCCAGGCGGTCGTGACCGAGGTGGAAAACGTGATGACCGCCGAAGACAAGGTGCGCGCCGCGATTCTGTCGGGCACCGATCCGGTGGACGCCTATCTGGAGCACGGAAAGTTCTGATCAATGACCAATGCGCCAAAACCGGGACATAACATCACCCAGCATATCGTGGATGTGCTGGGACGGCGCATCGTGGCCGGCGAAATGGCGCCGGGAAAGACCTTTCTGTTCGAACAGGATCTGATCGACGAATTCGGCGCCAGCCGCAACGCAGTGCGCGAGGCGGTCAAGACACTGGCGGGCAAGAACCTGGTTGTCTCGGCGCGCAAGAAAGGCACCAGCGTGCGTCCTCCCGAGGACTGGAACCTGCTGGATCCGCAGATGATCGATTGGATGATCGCGGACAAGTCCACCAACAAGGGGCTGATCAAGGCGCTGTCCGAACTGCGCCAGATCATCGAACCCGAGGCCGCCGCCCTGGCGGCACAACGCGCCACCTCCACCCAGATACTGCGCCTCTTTGAATGCTACGAGCAGATGGCGGGCAATACCCGAAACATGGAGAAATCCGTGCACTGGGACGCCGAATTCCACTCCGTCCTGCTGGAGGCATCGGGCAATCCGCTTTTGCGGTCGCTGGCCAAGGCGGTCGAAAAATTGCTGCGCAGCAATTTCGCCCTCTTCACCGGGGCCAACCAGGGCTACATCCGCAACATCCCCGATCACCTCTGGATCGCCGAAGCCATCCGCGACCGGGATCCCGAACTGGCGCGGCAGCGGGCCAGGGACCTGCTGACCAAGAACGAGCGTGACATCGAGGAACTGCAACGAACACTCGACGAAGTCGCCCTGCCCGAGACGTGATCCGTATCCGGTAAATCCGATCGCTAGCCGTCCAGCCGACGCACCGAGCCCACGGCTACCTCGCGCCCAGTTGCGCGCGCGCGCAGCGCGGCAAAGGTCAACGCCAGCGACCCAAGGTTGTCTCGTGCCGAGTTCAGCGGCATCCTGTCCGCCTCGATTGCGCACAGCAATTCGCCCATGGCTCCGGCAAACCCGTCATTGAACCAGCTTCCCCGCAACTCGGGGCGCGCAATGCCACTCGCCGTCGTCAGGGTCACGCGCTGGTTGCCCAGGTCCGGGCCATCCGAAACAAGGCTGCCGTCACGCCCGGCCACATAGGTGGTGTCGCGCGCACCATGCGCCGCGCCACCGTCGAAAATCAGGCTTGCCTGCCCGCCTTCCATGCGGATCAGCGCCTGCGCCATCAGCGGCACCCTGTTGGCCTGGCCACGCGCATGTGCCGCCATGGCAAACACGCTTTCCACGCGATCACCGGCGATCGACGCGACAAAATCAAACCAGTGGATGCCGAAATCATACAGGATCAGGTCCACGATATCGTCAAACGGCGTACCGGCCGTCCAGCCGTGGTTCCAGTGCAACGCGGCATGAATCGAAACCACGTCGCCAATCAGCCCGGCCCGGCAAGCTTCGCGCATCCATCCCAAATGCGGCGACCACCGCCCGTTCTGATTCACCGCCAGCTTCACACCCCGATCCTCCGCCAGCCTGACCAGTGCCTCGCCGGTGTCCAGATCGCTGACAAAGGGCTTCTGGCTCAGCACGTGCTTGCCCGCCATCAACGCCGCCTCGATCACCGGCGCGCGAATCTCGGTCGGCAGAGTGATGTCGACAACATCAATGCCGCTGTCGTCCAGCAGGCTCTGCATGTCATCCGCAACCCGCGCGCCGGGACAATACGCCGCCGCCTTTTCCTCGGCCTTGTTCCGGCTGCGATTCCACAGCGCCGCGACATCCCACCCGGCAGCGCGATAAGCGTCCAGATGACTGTTGGCGATCCCGCCAGTACCGATCATGCCGATCCTGGGGCGGTAGCTTTTGGGCGCAGGCGGTTCATATGCCAACTTGGGAACGGCCATCTCCTGGAGATCATCCGCCTTTAGCGCGTAGGTATCGGTATCGGCGGAATCGTCGCTCATGGCAAAAGCTTCAACGTGCGTTTTTCCGCGGCGGACCGCACGGCGGTATCGACAATCCTCTGCGCGATCAGGCACAGCGCCGGATCCAGCGGCCCCTTGACACGGTCGCCACGTCGCAGACAGCCCAGGACATACTCGATGGCATTGCGCGCACCTTCGGGCAGCGGGTCAGCGGGGATCTCATGTCGCTCGGGGCGGACGCGGGTCTGCACGGTCACATGGGTCGCGTAATCCGGGGACGAGATCGTGCCGTCCGTACCGACGAAGACAAACCCGCAGGTCGGCTGCGGTTGTATTGTCCACGGATCGGTGAAGGTGCCCCAACGCGTTTCCATCTTGGACAGGCCGCGAGCATAGCGACACACGGCAATGGCGTGCTGATCCACTTCTATGCCCGGCGTTTCATCCACGCAACATGTGACTTCCAGCGGGGCCTGTCCATTCATGTACCACGTGCCCAACGTCGCGCCATACCCCATATAGTCCAGCAGGGCGCCACCGCCCGATGCTTTCTTGTACCACCAGCTTGACTGCTTCTGGCGCTCTACATCTTCCGCACTGACCTCGATCTTGTCGGCAAGATGGTACAAGGGCCCACGATTGCCGTCATAGAAATGCACCTCGCGCAGTTCGCCGATCAGGCCATCGTCGATCAGACGCTTGGCGGTGACGTGGCTTTCCACCCAGCGCAGAGGCCAGTTGATCACCAGCTGCCTGCCCGTCCCCTCCATTGCCGCGATCATGCGCCGCGCGTCCTCCGCAGAAGCCGCGAACGGTTTTTCCACAAACACGTGCACGCCATGCGGCGCCAATTTCTCTGTATATGCGGCATGGTCGGCCGTGGCCGCGCACAGCAATGCCATGTCGTATGGACCCGCCGCCATGCAGGCGTCGAAATCCGTGAAAACGCGGTCCTCGGGAACTGAAAAAGCGTCAATTGCCGCCTGCATCCGGGCGCGGTCCGGGTCATACAAGCCAGCGATCTCGGCCTCAGGATGCGCGTGCACCATGCGCAGCAAATCGCCCATGTGCATGTGGTCAAAACTTATTCCGGCAACGCGAAATTTCGCCATGGCGCTCTCCTTCTATCGGCTGCCCGTGATCCGCACGTAAATCGCGGTCACCGCAAGAATGATCAGCCCGAACAGAACCGTGCGCGCGCCTTCGGGCATCTGCATCAGTGTCAGCATCGTATCCAGCACCCGGATGATCAGCGCGCCCACTATGGCCCCGGCATAGCTGCCCCGTCCGCCAAAAATAGACGTGCCGCCGATCACCGCCGCCGCCACCGACGGCAGCATCAGCGGGTTGGCAAGACTCAGCGATGTTTGCCGGATGATCCCCAGATACAACAGCCCGGCCAGCGCCGCGATAACCCCCGACAACGCATAAAGCGCGACATAGACCTGCCATGCCCGTACCCCTGACAGCTTGGCCGCATTCTCGTTCGAGCCCAGCGCGAACAGAAGACGCCCGAACCCGGTAAACCGCATCAGCCAGAAGATGAACAAAGCAAAGGGCACGAACAGGAACAACCCGTTCGGCATGGCCAGCGTCCGCCCGGTACCCAGCCATGTCAGGAAACCGGGGATTTCCGACCCGGCATTGATGACAAGGCGCTGGTAAACCTGGAGAACGCCGGTCGCAATCAGCCCGGTGCCCAGCGTCATGATCAGCGGATGCACCCGCACCAGCCCCACACCGATCCCGTTGACAACCCCCACGACCAACCCGGCGAGAAGTGCGGTCGCCACCGCCGGCCCGACCCCCCAGATCGAACTCAGCGTCGCGCAGACAAACGCCGCCACCGTCGCCACGATGCCGGCGGACAGATCGATTCCCGCCGTCAGCATCGTCAGCACCTGGCAGGCCGCGAGCATCGCCAGAGGTATGGCGAACTTGATCAGATTGCCCAGCCAGAAGGTCGAGATCACCCCGTCGCGCCCGGCGCGGAAGGGCGTGACGATGCCGGGCCGCATGATCTCCAGAACCGCCACCAACACAAACAGGAACACCACAAGCGGAATGACCGGATTGTCCCGCAGGAACCGCCCGAACCGGACCAGGGGGGGATCGGTAACAACCATGCTCATGTTCTTGCTCCCCGCATCGTGGCGGCGGTGCCCAGCATCACGACACCGACCATGATCGTGCCTTCAATGATGGTCGTGACATTCGGGTCCACAGCCAAAAGTGTCAGGATCGTTCGCACGATCCTCAAGATGAAAACCGCGATGATCGGGCCCAGCAACCCGCCCCGTCCGCCACCCAGGACCACCCCCCCCAACACAACCGCCGCGACCGAGGCCAGCAGGTAGGGGCCGGGCACCGGCTCGCCGATACCGGTCAGCGCCGCCAGGCTCAGCCCGCCAAAGGCGCTGAACAGCCCGCATATTCCATAGGCCGCGATCCTTGTGCGCCCCACCGCCACGCCCGAACGAAACGCGGCCCGCTCATCCGATCCGGTTGCATAAATGGCAATGCCCAGCCGCGCACGCCGGATCGGCAACCAGACCACCGCAATGCAGACCGTCGCGATCACCAGCGCATTGGGCAGGCCCGGGATCAGGAAACTGCCGCGAATGCTTTTCTGAAGCCAGTCCGCGGTCGATCCTCCCGGGGATTCCAGGATCAGCAATGCCACCCCTTCCCAGACGAACAGCATCGCCAACGTCACCACGATATCGGGGACCCGCGTTGCCACGATCAGCCCGCCATTGATCACCCCCATCGCCAGGCCCAACGCCAATACGATCAGGATCGCCGGCACCCCGGCCATCCGTTCCATCAGCACCGCCGCCGTCACGGCACAGACCGCCATCATCGAAGCCACAGAAAGATCGATCCCCCCGACGATGACCACCACCGCCATGCCGGTCGTGGCAAAAACGAACGGCAACGCCGCGCGCGCAATGCTTTCCAGACCGGAAACTCCGAAACCGGGTTGGATCATCCTGGTCGCGACCAGCAGCACAACCAGAAGCGCCAGCAACCCGGCCACCCAGGCATTCTTCCTGATAATCCCGCTCACGCCGCGCCCTCTTGTGCCACAAGCCCATAAGCCGCGCGCAACAAGGTCTGCTCGTCGGCGACTTCCGCGTCGATGATGTCGACGACGCGACCATTGAAGATGACAACCGCCCGGTCACAGGCCAGCGGAATCTCCTCCAACTCGGATGTATAGAAAAGCACCGAAGCGCCCTGTTCAGCCAGTTCGCGCACCAGCGGATAGATCTGCCGCTTGGTGCGCACGTCAATACCGCGTGTCGGATCGAACAAAAGCAACGTGTCCACCCCTGTGGCCAACCAGCGCCCGATCGTCACCTTCTGCTGGTTGCCGCCCGACAGGCGCTGCACCTCGCCTTGCGCCCGGGTGTCGATCTGCAAACGTGCGATGGCATGCGCCACCCGCGCACGCTCATGGCGCAGCTTCAGCCCGCCCCAGGCGCGGATCCGCGCCGAAAACGGCAACGCGATATTCTCACGTACCGAGCGCTGCGCCAACAGCGCGTCGGCCCGGTCTCCGGGGACAAATTTCACCCCCGCCGCAATGGCATCGGCCGGGTGCCGGAAATCCGCCGCAACGCCATTCACCTCGATACTGCCCGCCCTGGGCGGCATGAACCCGGCCATGCACTCGAACAGCTCGTCCTGCCCTTGCCCTTCCAGCGCCACCACCCCCAACACCTCGCCCGGGAATAGATCGAACGAGATGTCCGACACCTTTGGCGCAATCGCCACACCCTTCACGCGCATCCGCGGCCTGTCGCCTGTCGTGCCGCGCGTCTTGTGAATATCGCGCGCCGCCAGGTCCAGTTTCTGGCCCAGCATCAATTCGACGGCACGGTCCTCGACCCCCGGTTCAATCTTCAGATCGCCCACCGACATGCCGTCCCGCAGCACGGTGGCGCGGTCGCACAACTCGGAAATCTCGCCGAACCGGTGCGACACATAGATCACACCCATGCCCTCGTCCGCCTTCTGGCGCATCACCTTCAACACCCGCTCTACCAGATCGGTCGGCAGTGCCGCCGTCATCTCGTCCAGCAAAAGCACATCGGGCGCGCTGGCCAAAGCCCGCGCAAGATCAAGTATGCGCAAGGTCGCGAGCGGCAGATCCCCGATCATGTCCGACAGGGCCAGTCGCCGGATTCCCAGCTCTTCCACCCAGCGCCGGAACGGCTCGACAGGCGTGTCGGTCAGGCGCAGATTGTCGGCCACGTCCAGATCCGGGATCAGCGATGGCTCCTGATAAACCGGTACCAGCCCCGAACGGCGCGCCTGCGCCGGGCTACCCACCCGCGCCTCGCGCCCCCGGATCAACACCGTGCCGCTGTCCGGGCGCAAGGCGCCGGTAATGATTTTCACAAAGGTCGATTTTCCGGCCCCGTTTGCGCCCATCAGCGCAACGATTTCACCTTCCGACACATGCAGGCTTGCCTCGGTCAATGCCCGAACAGCGCCAAAACTCTTGGCGATTCCGGTTGCATCCAGTAACTGCGTTCCGCTCATGGGCGCCTGTCGTCTCTCGTTGAGGAGTTTGTCGTCGGTTTGCCCCCGCCCGCGACCGGACAGGGGCAGTCCTTTGGTATCAGCTGTCGCCTGGGCCTTTGCAGGCGATGATCTGTTCCATCGTGTAGTCGGTCCATCCCGGCACCGTCACCGAAACCGGCCATTCGGGATCAAGGTTCGGGTTTTGCGCCGCCATGATCGTGGCGCGGCCCTCCTCGCTGGCGTTCTCCCACAACACCGGGTCCACCAGAACGGTCTTGCTGCCCGGCGCCTTGCCGTTCAACACATCCACCGCCAGCGCAATTCCCGCACCGCCTACCGAACCGGGGTTGGTCACGGCGGCACCGGTCAGACCGTCAACTTCGGTAAGGTATTGAACGAAACCGGCATTGTCCGCGCCCACGATCGGCACCAGCGGCGCACCGGATTCAACAAACGCGTCCACGATCACATTGTCGATGCCCGAGGTCCATACGCCATCGAATGGAATACCGGTGGCCAGGAAATCGAACATCTGCTGCTTGCCCTGGTCCTGCTGCCAGCCGGTGAACACCTCATGCACAACCTTTATGCCGGGATACTCCGCCAGGGCGCGCTTGAACCCGTTGTCCCTGTCGGTATCGGCCGAAACGCCCGCGATCCCGCGCATATACACGATGTCACCCTTGCCACCGACCTGTTCGAACAGCCATTTGGCGCCCAGATAGGCATATTCTTCCTGGTTGTTGGACAGGATATAGGCGCCTTCCGCCGAAACCCCCGCGTCAACCGCGACGACGACGATGCCCTTTGCCATTGCCATTTCCAGCGCCGAGTTGAGCGCATCCGGGTTGGACGGGTTCAGCACAATGGCGTCCACGCCAGCCTCGATCAGGTTGTTGAGATCTTCAAGCTGCCCGGCCGAATCGGTGTTGCGATGGGCCACGATCAGGTTGGTGACATCCTCCTCCACCAGCGCCTGCGCGCGCATGGCACAGATCATCTCTTCGCGCCAGCCGTTGCCCTGCACGGTGTTGGACACACCGATCGTGTATTCCGCGGCGAACGTGGCCGGGGCCAGTGTCGCCGCAACGGCGATGGCCGCGGCACTTGTCAGAAACTTCTTCATGTCAGGTTCCTCCCATTTGAAGACTTGTGTGATTGAGTTTGCGGGGCTTTCGCGCCCTTCTATTTGATGAATGGTTGCAGCACGTCACGGGCCAGAAGAAAGCCGCGCCTGATCTTCTCGACCGACCCTTCAAACAACCTGTCCTCGTGCTCGATGATCACCGGACCGTCATAGCCTGTGCGGTAGAGACCCGAAAAGAAATCCGGCCAATCCACATCGCCCAGCCCGCACAGCCGCGGCACCTGCCAGCCCATGCCCGCCGACAGGATGCCGTTTTCATACAACCCATCGTGATCCACCATCAGATCCTTGGCGTGGACATGGGCAATCTGCGGGCCGAACTCCTTAATGAACCGGGTCTGATCGATAAACTGCCAAATCAGATGAGACGGGTCGAAATTCATGCCCACATCGCCGCCCCATTCGTCGAAAACGCGGCGCCAGATCCGGGGCGAATAGGCTATGTTGTGCCCGCCCGGCCATTCATCCTGGCTGAAAATCATCGGGCAGTTCTCGAAACACAGGCGCACACCGGCGTCCCGCGCATGGGTCACGATGGGCGCGAATATCTTCTGCGCGCGGGTCCAGTTGTCGTCGACGTTCAGCGTGCGGTCACCGCCGATAAACGTGTTGACCACCGGCACGCCCATCACGCCAGCCGCGGTGATGACCTTCTTCAGATGGCCGATCACCTCATCCCTGTGGTCGGCATCGGCGTGCAGAGGGTTAGGGTAATAGCCTAGTCCCGAGATCTCGATCCCGTGCCCCGTCAGCATGTCCTTGACCTCATTGCCTTCAGCGGCGCTCAGCCCGTCGACATTGATGTGGCTGGTGCCGGCATAACGGCGCTTCTCGCCGCCCGAGGCCGGCCAGCAGGCGATTTCCAGCGCGGAAAACCCGTTCGCGCCGGTCCACGCGGCCACGTCCGACAGGTCGGTCCCCTCAAACGGCGCGGTCAGAAGTCCAAGTTTCATGTCTTCTCCCTCAAATCTCGTCCAGTTCGATCCAGCGGCCTTCGCGCGCCGACTGGATCACGGCGTCGCAGAATTTCATCTCGTAATGCCCGTCATCAAAGCTGGCCCAGGTGCTGTCGGCACCGCGCGCCCCGGTGGCGATGTCCGCGTAAACCGCTCTGAAAAAAGCGAAAAAGCTGTCAGCAAAGCCCTCGACATGGCCCGGCGGCAGCGAAGCCGCCCGCGTGCCCGTCGGGTTCATCAGGGTGAAATCGCGCGCCAATACCTGGTTGGGCGCGTCGCGGTGCCCGACGAACAGGTGATCCGGCATTTCGCTGTCCCAGGCCGCGCTGGCGGCGCTTCCGGCAATGTCCCATTGCAGCGAGTTCTTGCGGCCCAAGTTGATCTGCGACGTGGTCATCACCCCCTTCGCGCCGCCCTCGTACCGGATCATGATCGCGGCGGCGTCGTCGGTATCGACGGTCACGGCCTCGGTCGCACCGGCGGCGCTCGAGAAAGTCTCGACCGGACCGGCAGGGCGCTGGCGTTCGGGCAGGAATGTCGAGAGATCAGCAAAGACCGCCTTTGCCTTCAGGCCGGTGATAAAGCTGGTCAGATCAACCCAATGCGTGCCAATGTCGCCGACCGACCGCAGGGTGCCGCCGATCTCGGCCTCAAGCCGCCAGTTCCAGTCGGTTTCCTTGGCAAGCCAGTCCTGATGGTAATGGCCGGTGACAAAGCGCACATCCCCAAGCTCACCCGCCTTCACCATGCCCTGCGCCTGCTGGTTCAACGGATAGAACCGAATGTTGTAACACACCGCGCAAATTCGCCCCGATGCCCGGGCAAGCTCTGCCATTTCCGCCGATTGCGCGCTGGTCATGGCCAGCGGCTTTTCGCACACCACATGCTTGCCCGCCGCGATGATCGCCTTCACCTGCGGATAATGCGCATGATTGGGCGAGGTCACATGCACCACGTCAACACTCTTGTCCGCCAGCACCGCCTCCAGCGATGGATAAGCATGGTCCACGCCGATCTCGGCCGCGCGCGCCGCGCCGCGTTCAGCGGACGAACCCAGGACGCCGACAACCTGAACACCAAGACGACGCAGGGCCTGCACATGCACCGTTCCAATGAAACCCGTGCCGATCACCGCCGCACGTATCCGGGAAATCTCCGTCATTCCGTCGCCCTCACATAACCGAATAACCGCCGTCCACCGGCATCGACATGCCGGTGACAAAGCCCGCCGCATCCGACGCCAGGAACAACGCCGCGCCAACGATGTCTTCCGGACGGCCCCAGCGCGCCAGCGGCGTACGCGCCTCGATGCCCCGGACAAAGGCGGGATCTTGCCGGGCGCGCGCCGATTGCTCGGTCACGATAAATCCCGGCGCAATGGCATTCACGCGAATCCCGTCCCCCGCCCAGGCAATCGCCAGCGATTTCGTCAGCTGCTCCACCCCTGCCTTGGACGCGCCATAGGCCGGATTGCGGGGCGCGCCAAAGCGCGCATACATCGACGCGATATTGATCACGCACCCCTTGCCGGCAGCCAATCCCGGATGAAGCGCCTGCGCACAGCGCAGCGATCCGGTCAGGTTCACATCCAGCACGTGATTAAAGAATTCCGGGTCCATCTCTTCGCCACGCCGGGTAATAGCGGCACAATTCACCAGAACGTCCACAACCCCGCGCGCCGCGCCGAATGCCGCAACCGCGGCACCATCCGTCACGTCCAACTGCGTATAAGCCAAGCGCGCCGCATCCTCGGGAATACAGGTTGGTTCCGCGCCGGTGATCTCGACCTCCGCGCCCGCATCCTGAAACGCCCGCGCGATCGCCGCGCCAATGCCGCCTCGGCTAGCGCCGATCACCACAGCACGAGCGCCCGCAAAATCATATTGCGCCACCGCCCTCACCGGCATCTCCCCGTCCTGGAAATTGCGCTCCAGGACATCATTGGGTTCTTCGTCATTATCATCCTGCACCCTATGTAATCGTTTTCAGCTCGAGACTTTGTCTCTTTTCACATGATGAAAACGATTACATAATCGACATCACGACAGATTCGTGTCAACCGCAAAATTGACCTCACCGCCCGGACCTCATGATTACCAAACCGCCCACAATCCAGGATGTCGCCCGCGCCGCAAACGTGTCCGCGGCCACGGTCAGCCGGGTATTGTCGAACCCAGACCTGGTCAGCGACCGCACCAAGGAAGCCGTGCTTCAGGCCATTCAAAGCACCGGCTACCGCGTCAACCAGGCGGCGCGGAACCTGCGGATGCAGCGCGCAAACGCTGTGCTGGTACTGGTCCCCAACCTGGGCAAGCCATTCTACTCTGGCATCCTTGCCGGCCTCAGCGAGGGATTTTCCGGCACCGAATACGCGGTGCTGATCGCCGATACGGAAAGCAATCCGATGCAGGATTCCGCGCTGGCAGGCTATTTTCTGGACGGCCGGATCGACGGCGCGGTGTCTCTGGACGGGCAATTGTCGGCCGCCACCCTCCAGGAATGTGTCGATCTGGGCGTGGGCGACCGGATCGTGTTTCTCTGCGAATGGGTCGCGGATCAGCCGTTCCCGGTGATCTCCAGCGACAACGCCCATGGTGCCCGTCTTGCGATCCGCCACCTTTACGAACTCGGCCATCGCAAGATTGCACATGTCACCGGTCCGGACGGCAATGTGCTCACCAATGCGCGGCGCGAGGGCATGGTGGCAGAGCGGGCGCGCCTGGGCCTGCCCGCACCACCCGACTGGATCATTCGCGGCGATTTCTCGCTGGAATCCGGACACGAGGCCGCGGCCCGCATCCTGGCCATGAAAGACCGCCCCACGGCGGTGTTCTGTTCGGCCGACATGGTCGCATTCGGCCTGATTGCGGGGCTGACAGCCGGCGGGCTGCGCGTGCCCGAAGATATATCGGTCGTTGGCTTTGACGATATCGAGATGTCGGAATACTTCGTGCCCGCCCTGACCACGATCCGTCAGGATCGCCACCGGATGGGCCGGCGCGCGGCGCGGGTTCTGCTGGATCGCCTGTCGCGCAAACCGGCCGCCCATACCCCCGAGGCGCCGATCCCGGTGGAACTGATCCTGCGCAACAGCACCGCACCGCCGCCCGCCAGACAAATACGGTCGCCAAGGCGACCCGCTTGATCCCTGAGGCAGGGACACGACGGGACGCCGCGCAAGCTATCGGCATTTCGCGCGCTCCGCCAAAATTCGACGGGTCAGGTTCCTGGCGGAACGCTTTCGCATGGCGCACCCGTAACCGATTGCTCCAGATCGACATTCACCCCCGTCATCGGGAAAGAGGCGGGTGACAACAGGTGTACCGTCACCCGTGCCGCCTCTTGTGCGGACACCAGCCGCCCCAACGGCAGCCGCGCGCCCGCGCGCGCAGCCCAATCTTCGCCGCCGCCAAGGATATTGGCCTGCATATCGTGCTCGACCTCGGTCAGCACCCAGCCCAGATTAACGCCGTTCACCCGGATACCATCGCGCAAATGGGCATGGGCTGCGTTCTTGGTCAGGGTCTGCAACGCGCCCTTCGACGCGGAATAGATCGCCAGGTCCGGCGCGCCACAATGCGCGTTGATCGACTGGATATTCACGATCGTTCCGCCCGCGCCGCGCGCCTTCATGTCCGCGATTACCTCCTGCATCAACAGGAACGGCGCGCGTGCATTCACCGCGAACACGGAATCAAACACCTCGGACGTACCATCGGCAAAACTGGCCCGTGTCGTCACCCCGGCCGCGTTTACCAAGCTGTCAACCCGCCCGAACGCAGCCCTCGCGGCAGCCACCACGCGCGACGGCGCCGCCGGGTTCGCAAGGTCGGCGACACCCTGTTCCACCTGCACGCCCGCGTCCAGATCCCGTGCCAGTGCCGCAAGCCCGGCCTGATTCCGATCCGTCACAAACAGCCGCCGCACCCCTTGCGCCACCGCTTCGCGCGCCACGGCGCGGCCGATCCCACTCGCTGCCCCCGTCACCAGAAGCACCATGTCCTTCATAGTCTCCGTCATGTCGCCACCCGCACACCCGCCGCACATAACCGGCCAAGCGCCTCGCGGCTGCGCGGATGGTCCGTGGTGATCACCCCCACCCCGTCAGTGTCGCGCGACAGCCTTTCCAGCCCCGCTTCCTGAGGCTCCGGCCCGATCCCTTCCAGAACAATGATGTCGCAACGCGCCACAAGCGGCTGCTCGCGGGCAAAACGCCGGATCGTGTCGGCCACCTCGTGCATGAACGGGTTGGCTCCGTAAGGAATTAGATATTTCAGCCGCGCCGGCCTGGACGGCAGGGCCACCGCCCCCTCCAGCGGCAGATAACCCAGGATCCGCGCCGCCCGGAGAACGCGATGCCGATTGGCCGGGCGGACACCCGCGCGCGCGTTCAGCACCCGGTCCGCCGTGGCCGTCGACGCGCCCGCGCGCGCGGCAATTTCAGCAATGGTTGTGTGTGACATTGCACGGCACCCCTGTGATTCGTCCTGCCCCGCCGCCATTGTGTCGTGTCAGGCGCCGGTTGTCTTGACCCGATACATCAGATCACATCACCCCCCCGTCATTCCACCCGGCCCCACGCGCTCGACACGCGGAAATTGCAAGAGTCGCGCCCCGCCTGAGACATACGAGAGCCGAATTTCATGAACGACACCGCACATGCGCCCACCATCACCGATCTGCGTGCTCTCAAGGGGCAGGAAACAGCTGATCATGCTGCGCGACTACTCGCTGGACGAGGCCGCCGCCCATGGCCGCCTGCGGCGGGAACGCGTCGCGGCGTTCCGCGAATAGGTGGCCGATCATGCCAATGTCGTGCTGCCCGAAGGCGGCCTTGCCGCCGCGCGGATTTCGCGGGTCAGATCGATGGAGCGAGAACTAGATCGAAATCGACCCGCAGATAGGTGCCTTTCACTGTGCCTGACAGTTCGTACCCGTCCGGAAAGCTGTCGGCGGGTTGTTCGACATATTTCATCACCAGATCGTCACGCACACCGAATACCGTGTCTTGATCCAGATACGGGTCATCTTCGGGGAACACTTCGGTAACCAGCGATCTGTAGCCATCGGCGGTGACAATATAATGCAGGTGGCTTGGTCGCCACGGATGCCGTCCGGCGGCGTTCAGAATATCGCCGACCGGGCCGTCAGACGGCACGGTGTACTCCACGGGGCGCACCGTGGTAAAGGCATAGCGCCCCTTGTCATTGGCTGTCATCAATCCGTGAAAGCTGTGTATATCCTGATCCGGGTCCTGGCTGGAATACATCCCGTTGGGGGCGGTCTGCCAGATATCGATCTGGGCGCCCGGGATCGGGTTGCCATCCGTGCCGCGCACGGTTCCCTCGACCAACACCACCTTTCCCTCATACTGCCGCTTCATGTCGCCACCAAACGCCAGCGGCGGCGGGTTGGAAACGTGAAACGGTCCAAGCACGGAAGAGCTTGTGGCCTCAGGTGTGGAATGCAGCATGTCCACCAGCGAAGACAATCCCAGAACATCTGACAACAGCACGAATTCCTGGCGTTCCGGCGTGGTGATTTCACCTGCCCGTGTCAGAAACGCGATGCCGGTCCGCCACTCCTCGTGAGTGAGGTTCACCTCGCGGGCAAAGTCGTGCAGGTGCCTGGCCATCGCACTCAGAACCTCGCGCACGCGCGGATCGGTGTTCTCGCCAAGATAGGATGTGAAAACTTCGGTGATGTTGTCTTTGGTGACCGAACGCATGGTCGCCTCCTAGTTCAGAATTGCAAGGCTGAGCACCGGATAGCGGATCAGCAGGATCAGGACGACGAGCATGACGCCCGCAAAAGGCAGCGCCCCCAAAAATACGTCCTTCAGAGTGATACGATCGTCATTGAGTGTCGCCTTGATCACGAAACACGAGATGCCCAGCGGCGGTGTCAGCAATCCGATTTCGGCCCCCACGACGGTAATGATACCAAACCATACAAGGCTGAGTCCCATCGGCTCGACCAATGGCAGGAACAGCGGCACGACGATCAGGATGATGGACGCCGTATCCAGCAAAGTGCCCAGAAACAGCATCAGAAGCACGTACAGCAACATCACGATGAAAAAGCTCGCCTGGCTGTTGGCCAGCATGTCACCCAGTTCGTTGGGCAACCCGGCAAGACCCAACATTCGGGAATAGATCGACGCGGCGGTGATCAGGAACAGAATGGAGGCCGTGATATGCCCGGTTTCCAGTAGCGCTTCCCAAAACCCGCGCGCGGAAATGCGGCGGCGTACCAGGGCGATCACCAGCGCCACCAAAGAACCGGTCGCGCCAGCCTCGACCGGGGTCAGCCAGCCTGTATAGATGCCCCCCAGAACAACCACGATCAACCCAAGCGTCGGCAGCGTTTTCGACATGATCTCGCCCCAGGGCATCGGTTCGAAATCTTCGGCCGGTCGGCCGCCGACAAATTTGGGAAAGAACCGGCCCATGACAAATATCGCACCGATATAGGCGGCGGCCAGCATCAGGCCCGGCACCACGCCCGCCAGAAACATTTCGCCAACCGATTGTTCCGCAACGAAGCTGTAGATGATCAGCATGGCCGACGGAGGAATGATCATCCCAAGCACTGACGATCCCGCCACGACACCAACGGCAAAGCGCGGATTGTAGTCGTACTTGAGCATTTGAGGCACGGACACTTTTGAAAACACCGACGCCGAGGCGATCGAGGAGCCCGTTACCGCCGCAAACACCGCGTTTGCCCCGACCGTAGCCATGCCGATTCCGCCTTTGACCCGGCGAAACCCGGTGCTCATCACGTCATAGACATCCGCGCCAAGCCCCGCCTTCGACACCACCAGCCCCATAAAAGTAAACAGCGGCACCGTGGCAAAGGTGTATTCCATGACACTGTCACCCACCGCGATCTTGAGCAGGTTCATCGCCAGGTCGAAATTGTCGCGCATCAGCCAGATCGAGACAAAGCTGACCACGCCAAGCGCGATCGGAATATACATTCCCAGGTAAATCAGGACGACAATGGCCGCGACGGATGCCATGCCAATTTCAAGCGGACTCATTGGTTGTCCTCGTGTTCGGGGGCACGGACCAGTTCCGGCCGGACAGCAGGGCGCAGAACCTTGATCACGAAGATCAGGGTGCAAAGAGCAGCGCTGAGAAAGATGACAAGCTTGATCGGCCACCAGGGCGCCGTGAATACACCGGGCACACCGAAATAGTCCTTTGTTTCAAACATATCGGTGAACTCTGGCCAGATTGCGATGGCGATCAGCGCCATGAAGACGGCCGATACACTGTCGATGACGTGGCGCAATGCGGCGGCAAAGCGCGGATGACGTGCGCCGATCACCACCAGAAAGCCGTCAGACCGGGTTAACCGGTTGACTCGCACAACGTCCGGCAATTGCAGGAATACAATCAACACCATCGAAAACTGTACGACTTCGACGGCGCCAAGAAACGGTGCGTTGAATACACCGCGCGCGACAACGTCAAAGTTGACGATTGCGACCAGCCCCAGAACGACCAGCGTGCCAGCAGCGTTTGTTCCGATCGCGAACCTGTCCGTCAAAGCGGAAAGGGCCCGAAGGAATTTGCCAAATATCAAGGTTTTCACAGCCGGGCCCTTTGGTTCTTCAGATCAGCCGCCGGCGCCTGCCGACCAGTCACGCACGCCGGTATAGCCTTCGGCCGCAAGCTTGCCGAGATACGCCTTGAGCATCTCGCTCCCGGGTTCTCCCTTGTCGTCCAGAGTCTTGGCCCATTCGGCCGCGATATTGGGCATCGCATTTGCCCAGGCTGCCCGATCCGCTTCCGAAGCGTCCGTGATCGTGCCTCCGGCGGCGACATAGGCTTCACGGCTGGCCGCCGCGCGGTCCATGGCAATGCCGGCCACGTGATCGCGATACATCACTGCCACTTCCTGAAGCGCCTGCTTCACTTCATCAGGCAGCTTTTCCCAGTAATCCGCGTTCACGGTAACGGTCTTGGAGTTCACAGCGCCAAGATCCGCCTTGTACATGTACGGAGCGACTTCCGCGATCTTGAACGTCTTCGCCGCTTCGGGCCAAAGCATGGCTTTGTCCACCAGACCGGTATCCAGCATGTTGTAGAAATCCGTCAGCCCGCCGCGCACGCCGGCGGCGCCGTCAATGCCTTCAAGATAGCGCAAATTCATGCCAGCCCCGGCCACTTTCTGCCCCTCAAGGTCCTTGAGCGAGTTGATCGGCTCCTTGGAGAACACCTGATAGGTGTCAAGCACAACGCCCGTGGCCAGATAAACCTGGTTCTGCTTGGCGAACTCGCTTTGCATGGTGGGGAATTCCTTTGCGATCTCATCCACCGCCTTGGCCACTACGCGCGCATCTGCAGACACGAACGGCGTTACCGCCGAAATCGCCTGCGACGGCAGCTTGGAACTGTGGAAGATCGTCGTGACGATACCGATATCACCCAAGCCAAGCTTGACACCTTCAAGCACGCCCTTTGGCTTCACGATGGCGCCGCCATAGCTTTCCTGCCAGTCCATTTTGTAATTGCCGGTCTTGGCAAGTTTCTTGTCCACTTCGGGGATAAAGAATTCGGTGAACTCCTTTACCCAAAGCGCACGCGCCGGATATCCGTCAATGACGACGGCCTTGATCGTTTCCGCGGCAAAAGCCGGGGCCGCGGCCAGTCCGGCCATCAGCGCGCCCAGCGCCAATCCCTTGTTCAACATACCCATCATCTCCTCCCTTGATGGTTTGCATTTAAGAAGTCATTTTGTGATCCAACTGACTTCCACTTCTGTGCCGGCGTTTTTGTACATTTTCGAAACAGCACAGTATTTCTCGGTTTCCGCCGCCACCTGGTCCAGTTCGGACTGACCGGCCGGCCCGCTGGCCGTCACAACCAGCCTGATTGCCTTGAACGGCACCTCGATTTCTTCCTGCAACAATACACCACGCCTGTCGAAATCGACTTCCATGTCAAATTCCAGATTGCCGATATCGATGCCCAGCTTGTGCGCGCATTTGTGGCCGATCGTGTTTGTACACCCGACAAGTGAGGCAAAGGCCGTTTCCGTGGGCGAAAATCCAAGATTTGTCCCGCCACGCTCGATCGGTTCGTCGATTGTCAGGCGCAGATCCCGCGCCGAAACCACGCAATGCGAATGACTGGTGGCGTGACCCGACATTCTGATGCTGATCACTGTTTTCTGTCGAATGGCCATGGCATCCTCACGCGAAAGAACAGACTTGGTCGAACGCAAAACGCGGCAGTTTCTGGAACAGCGCGCTCTCATCCGCATAGCCAAGATTACACAGGAAATTGGAACGCAGCGTCGTCCCGGCGAAGAACTCGTCGTCGACAACTTCATTCGAAAATCCGCTCATTGCACCGACATCCAGCCCAAGAGCGCGGGCGGCGATCATGAAATAGGCGCCTTGCAGGGTGCCGTTTCGAAACGCTGTGACCTCGGAATGCTCCGGCTTGCCGTCGAAATGCGGACGCCGGTCCTCGTGCGGGAACAGGAACGGCAGGTGGCGCCAGAATTCAAGATCGTGGGCGATGATCGCCGTCACCGGCGCCGCCATCATCTTGTCGATATTCTTTGCCTTCAACGACTTGGCCAGCCGCTTCTTGCCTTCCGCCGAGGTAACAAACACAAAACGGGCCGGACAGGTATTCATGCTGGTCGGGCCAGCCGCCGTGATTTCATGCAAGCGGTGCAGCAACTCGACCGGAACACTCCGGTCCTGCCAGGCATAGTGGCTGCGTGCATCCGTCAGGATCAGATCAAGCGCATCCTGATCCAGCTTCGTCTTGCGGCTGCGCAAGTCTCGCACAGCCTCTTGCGCTTCGCTGCGGGCAATTTCCAATGCCTCGCCAGTCAGTCCGGCCATATCTCAGTCTCCGGCCTTCGGTGAAGGCACTTGTTTCCCGGGCCGGCGGCACCGCCTCGGCCATTTTTCTGCATCAAAGGTTGGCGTGGAACGCCCTGCCTCTCTTCCCTTCATTTTGACTACGATATTTTGACTTGTCAAATAAAATCGATATTTTAGGATCGTTCAGGAAAATGGAGGTGAACTATGGTGGCATGGAACGATTACAAGGCACATGCGAAAGAGCGTGGCGCTTTGGCTTTAGAACTGTTCGTTGTGGAATCAACGCCGGTTGGCACACCGGAGGCTGTCAAGGAGACGCTTCCGGATCATCTCGACTACCAGCGCAGGCTCGAGGAAGGCTCCGTTCTGGTTCTTGCCGGTCCGCTGTCTGATTCCAGCGGCGACGAAATGCTGGGGGCTGGTCTTATCGTGCTGCGGGCCGCGTCCATGGCGCAGGCCCATGAAATCGCACAGGCTGACCCGATGCACAGCACCGGCGCGCGCAGCTACACGCTGCGAAAATGGTTGGTGAACGAAGGCAGCCTGTCACTGAGTGTCGGCCTGTCGACCGGCAAAACAAATCTCGCATGAACGGAACCCGAAATGGCAACGACTGGCCCCCTTGGCGACATCCTGACCACCCTCCTCGAACGACAACCGTTCCAGCGCAAGGCCGGGGCGCCGGGCACGCTTTCGCAGATGTGCATCGCGTTGCTGGAAGAACAGTCAGAGGCCTCCGGGCTTCAGCTTGCAGCGGATATTCTTGAGGCGATCAAACAACACCCAAAGGACGCACGACTGGAATTCTATCGGTTCTTGAACACACAGCTGGATATCGACCCGGACCAAATCATAACCCTTGCGCAGGCCTATCGGGAGAACGCATCAACCCAGACTTTCCAGGCTCTGGCACAGGCCAGCGAAGCCCGGCGCCAGGATTTGTTCCGCCGTCTGAACAGGGCGCCCGGCGCAACGGCGGACCTGGTGAACATGCGCGCGGATTTGCTGAAGCGGATTGGCGAGGAACAGACGCTCGGCCGCACGGATCACGATTTGATTCACCTGTTCAAAAGCTGGTTCAATCGCGGATTTCTGGTCCTGCGTCAGATCACATGGGACACGCCCGCATCGATTCTCGAGCGGATCATTGCCTATGAAGCGGTGCATGAAATCCGCAACTGGAATGATCTGAGGCGGCGCCTGCAACCCGCAGACAGGCGATGTTTCGCGTTCTTTCATCCCGCGATGCCCGATGACCCGCTGATCTTCGTTGAGGTCGCGCTTACCAAGGGGGTTCCCGGATCGATCCAGGATTTGCTGTCCGTAGAACGCAAGGAGCAACGGGCCGAGGACGCCGATACCGCCGTTTTCTATTCGATATCAAACTGCCAGGACGGATTGTCAGGCATCTCCTTTGGCAACTCGCTGATCAAGCAGGTGGTGCGCGATCTGTCGCTTGAGGTGCCCAATCTGAAGCGGTTCGTGACGCTTTCGCCCATCCCCGGATTGGCCCGCTGGGCCAACAGCCAGGGCATCGTGGACCTTGCCGACGATTCGGCGCGGCTGAAAAAATTGGCGGCGCACTACTTGCTGGACATCAAGAAGCCGGATGGCAAGCCGCTCGATCCGGTCGCACGCTTTCACCTGGCCAACGGAGCGTTGGTTCACGCAATTCACGCTGAGGCCGACATTTCCGAGAAGGGCCTCGCCCAATCGGGCGGAGCCATGGTGAACTATCTGTACGACCAGGCCAAAATCACACAGAACATTGAGAATTTCGCGGACAACCACGGCGTGGCCGCATCCGGGCCGGTGCGCAACCTCGCAAAACAAGCGGCGCGGCTCCAGCGATCCGCTCAGGAGATAAATAAGTAGACTTGTGAAATTTTTCCAATAATATCGATTTTAATGCCGCACAGTGGAAAATATCCCCACTGACTGCGGCGACCACGGGAGGACACCATGAAACTACGACATTCTCTGATGAAATCGCTGCTTCTCGCCTCGACATTGGCGGCAGGCGGTGTTGGCGCTGCGGAAATCGAGGGGCCCAAAGTCTTTTGGAAGATTTCGATGTGGGGCAACCCTCGGGCCCTTTCGGCCGGTATGGAAGAGATGGCCAAACGCGCCTCGGAAGCCACCGATGGCAACTTCCAGATCAAGATTTTCTATGGCGGCCAGCTGTCCGGCGCGCGCGAAAACCTGGACGGGCTGAAATTGAACGCCTTCGAAGGCGCGGCGATCTGCAATTTCTACCATCCGGGCAAAAACCCGGCATGGATGGTATTCTCGCTACCATTCCTGCCGCTGGGCGATCCGGATGTGGATCGATACGTGCGCTCCAAGCTGTTCGAGCATCCTGCAATCGTCGCCGACATGGAACGCTGGAATGCCATTCCCTATGTTTCCGGCCTGCTGCCGCAGTACGAGATTCTGGGCAAGGGCACCCCCCCACAGGATCTGTCTGACTGGTCTGGCCTGCGGGTAAGGGCCGGAGGCGGCCTTGGTACGGCGATGGAGAAACTTGGTGCGGTCAAGCAAACCCTGCCTGCCGGCGAAACCTCTACCGCCTTCCAGCGCGGCGCACTTGATGCCGCAGCATTCCCGTACACCTATGCGCATGTGTCGTTCAAGATCAATGAAGAGGCCGATTGGTTCACCTCCAACCTGGCGCCCGGCACGTCCGAATGCGGCTGGGTGTTCAACAAGACCGCCTACGAGGCCCTGCCGCCGCAATATCAGGATTTCCTGATGAGCCAGCGCGAGTTGATCATGGAAGTCGAACAGGCGGCCTATGCCGAGCAGGACAAGAAGAACCTGCCGATGTTCGAAGAAACATTGACCAAGATCACCTATTCCGATGAACAACTCAAAGCCTTCAGGGAAGTCGCCGGCAAACCCGTCTGGGATGCCTGGATCGCCGACAACCAGGACAAATTCGACGCCCAAGGGCTGTTTGACGCGGTCTGGCAATATGCACAAGAGGCCGAAGCCGCCAAATAGGCCGGTACAAAGCAACGCGCTGGCCCTTTTCCGGGCCAGCCACAAATGACTGACTGGATTATCCCGTGACAGATACCACGTTCCGCAAACCGCTGTTGCAGCGCGTTGACAGGTTTCTCATGCCCTTTGAAAACGCCGCGAACATGTTCGCGGCCCTGGCGATTTTCCTGCTGATGGTACTGGGTGTGTTCCAGATCGTTCTGCGCTCTTTGTTCAACACGCCAATCACCGGGTATATCGATCTTGTCGAGCTTTCCATGGCCAGCATGGCCTTTCTCGGTGCAGCCTATTGCCAGAGGATGGGCGCACATATCCGCATGGAATTGCTTGTCGGGCGCCTGCACGGTCGGGCGCTCTGGGCTGCCGAGATCTTTGGCACGCTTGTCGCGCTTTTCATCGTTGCTGTGCTGATCTGGTTCAGCGCGGGCCATTTCCTGCGGTCTTACACGTTGGGGGACACAACCATCGATGCCGAATTCCCGGTCTGGCCGTCAAAGCTCCTGGTTCCGGTTGCTTTTTCACTCTGGTTCCTGCGGCTTCTGACGCAGCTCTGGGGATCGGTCCGATTGTTCCTAAACCCCGATCGCACCCCGATCTCGGTTGTCATTGCCAAGGACGTTGCCGAGCAGGCCCAAGACGAAATCCACGAAATCATGGGCGAAGACGCCGAAAAGCCGGAGGATGCGGCATGATCCTGGGTATTGGTTTTTCTGATCCGTTTCTGGTCGGCCTTCTGGCCCTGGGTTTGCTTCTCGTGCTCACGTTTTCGGGTGTGCGGGTGGTGTTCGCCGCCTCGGTTGTGGGGCTATTGGGCCTGGTCGAATTGTTGGGCTGGGGACCGGCTGCCGGGATTGTCGGCACGATTCCCCACGCCAAGTCCTCAACCTACGCCCTGAGCGTCCTGCCCATGTTTATCTTCATAGGCTTCTTGGCGTTTCACGCGGGGATGACTCAACAATTGTTCGACGCCGCACGCAAATGGTTCGGCTGGGTGCCCGGCGGTCTGGCGGTTGCAACCGTGTTTGCAACGGCGGGGTTTGCCGCTGTGTCCGGTGCATCCACGGCAACCGCCGCTGTGTTTTCCCGGGTCGCAATCCCGGAGATGCTCAAATACGGCTATGACAAGAAACTCGCCGCTGGCGTGGTTGCCGCCGGCGGTACACTGGCAACGTTGATCCCTCCATCGGCGATTATTGTGATCTATGCCATCATTGTCGAAGAGTCCGTCGGCAAGCTGCTCCTGGCCGGCTTTCTGCCCGGAGCGGTGTCGGCCTTGATCTATGCGGGCATCATTATCGTCTGGGCATTGATCCGGCCGCACGAGGCACCCTCGGTGTCCGGCCACACATGGAAAGAAAGGGTACAGTCCCTGCCTGGCGTGTCGCCCATCTTCGTCGTCGTGCTCATTATCATCTCGGCCATTTATGGCGGCTGGGCAACCCCGACAGAGGCAGGTGCGCTTGGCGCGGCGGTTGTGTTTGTCGTGGCATTGCTGCGCGGCACGTCCTTCAAGGACATCCGGGGATCATTGATGGAGTCCGCCCGCCTGACCGTCATGATTTTCTCGCTGATCTGGGGCGTGCTGATCTTTGTCCGGTTTCTCGGGTTTTCTGGCCTGCCCGAGGCATTTACGGCCTGGATCATACAATTGGACATGCCGCCAATGGTCATCATGATCTTCATTCTCCTGGCCTATGCTGTTCTGGGCATGTTCATGGACGCCATCGGAATGCTGCTGCTTACCCTCCCCGTGGTCTACCCGGCCGTCATCGCTCTTGGGTTTGATTCGATCTGGTTCGGCATCATCGTGGTGAAAATGGCCGAAGTCTGCTTGATCACGCCACCGATCGGGCTGAACTGTTTTGTCGTGAATGGGGTGCGCCCCGACATCTCGCTGGGGCAGGTGTTCCGCGGCATAACCCTGTTCTTCGTAGCGGATGTCATTACCATCGGCGTCTTGCTGGCTTTCCCCCAAGTGGTAACATGGTTGCCCGATCTGATGTCCTGACAAGGAGCGCGCGAATGCGTTTGCAAACCAGCCTTTCCCTTGCACATGGCGCCGCCATCGCGGACGAGGCCCTCCGGCTGGGCCGGGTTGAGAAGCTCTTGCCCCTGACGGTCGTAGTTCTGGACGTTGGCGGCAAACCAATCGTGGTCAAAAGCGAGGACGGCTCCGGGCTCATGCGGTTCGATGTGGCCTTCGGCAAAGCGTGGGGCGCCTTGGGCATGGGGATTTCCAGCCGCCTGATCCGGGACCGGCTGGCCAATCGACCCACCTTTCAGGCCTCGCTGGCCACTGCTTCCGACGGACGGTTGATCCCAGTACCCGGTGGCGTTCTGGTGCGCGACAAGGCCGCCGTTACAATCGGTGCCGTCGGGATCAGCGGCGACACATCGGACAAGGACGAGTATTGCGCCATTCAGGCCATTCAGCATGTCGGTCTGTTTTCAGAGCCCGACACCCCTGCCCAGGGATGGCGCGACTCGTCCCTGTCGGACACTTATCCGGGCACCACATAAGCCAGCTTGTCGACATGGCGCTGCGTGACCTGCACGCGCGGTTGTTCCGCCTCATGCTTGTCCAGTATCTGAATGGTTGGCTTGCCGACAAACGCAGACGGCAACACCATGAAGCGCACGAAACTGGTTGTTGCGGCCTGTTGATCCGCTTCCGCCCGAACCGGCGAATTGGCGTGTTCGAACCAGGCATGGCCAGGTCCCGCCGTCTCCTGGTGGGTATCGCCAATGATACGCAGCCCGCCACGGATCAGAAAACGGATGCCATCCCCCGGGTGAACATGGCGCCAGGCAATCCCGCCCGGCGGAAAAGTAACCTGATCCAGGCGCAACAGACAGGCCGCGTCAGTGGGTTGGGTCGGCAAGGATATGGGCGCGGCAAGGATCGCGTCTTCTGGCGCTGTCGCAATACTCAGATCAAACCGGACCCAGTCGCATTCGGTCTGCCCCCGAAAGGCGATTGCCTCGCCCTGTTTCAGCAAGGCGCCTTCACCGCGACCTATCCGTGAACCCTGCGTTTCCGCACTTCCCCGCGAAAGCCAATAGGCGCTGAACAGGGCTGTGCATGCGCGCGTTTCATTGGGCAGGGCTCGGCCTGAACTGACGGACATCATGATGCTGGACATATCGACTCCATAAAATCCATTTAATCTCTCAGTACATTATAAAATCGATAAAACTGCCTTCATCACCGTTAGGTTGCGGATTTTCGCCCGTGTTGGCACTTTTGCAACGCCTCCGGGTTGCCCACGCGGTGGGTGCGAAGCGGTGAACAAGATCAGCCTGCCCGATCTAGGCCCCTCCCAGATAGGCAGTCCACTTTTGGGAAACCATCGCCCAGTTGTCATCCCGAAGGCTCTTTTCGCGGTCGGCCTCGCAAGGACCGGCAAAGGCTTCAATCGCCGCGCCATAGCTCTTGCGGGCCCGCGCGGCGTCCAACCAGTCGCCAACCTTTGGCGTACGCCCGTTCCACAATCCGCCCAGCCCAAGACGATCCAGCCGATCCACGTAGGCGACAATCGCGGCATCCGCGATACTGAAACTGTCTCCCGCCAGCCACCGCGATGTTTCCAAATCCGCCTGCATTCGATCAAACATCAGCCTAAGCGCAAAGAACGCCGCCATGACATGCACGGACTCCATTCCATTGGCCAGAATGTCCCGCCGCTTTGCCGCGTTGGCCGGATGGGTCATCCCCGCCAGGGCCGCTTCGATTTCTTCGGGAGACTTGCTCGCCAGTATCTGCCGGCGCTTTGCGGTCGAATAGGTCAACGTATTGATCGCGGCGTGGATGTCGATACAATCGGCAAGCCACATTCTGGACCTGACACGCAAGCCCGTATCCTTGGGCACGAACGTCGAATCGGGCAGCTTTTCTGCAAGATGTTCAAGGATGACACTGGAGTCGGCAACCACCAGATCGCCATCCAGCAATGTCGGCACAACACCCTTCGGATTCAACCTGACATACCATTGCGCATTCTGTTCACCCGCGCCCAGGTCAAGTATCTGGCCGGTCCACCCAAGGCCCAGTTCCGCCAGGCCAAGACGTACTTTGGCAGAGCAGACGCTCGTCGCCCCATGGTAAAGGTGCAGCTCGGCGCCAGATTTATGCGCGCTCGGCTCCACCGGACCTAATCGATCAGGTCAGCCAGAAAGGCGCCCGTGCTTCGGTAGTGATCCATCAGAAGCGCCGAAGCCTGCTCGATGTCCCGGCTCACGGCCGCGTCAAGAATTGCCTGATGTTCGTCCTCGACATTTCGGCGGCTATAGGTCTTGGATCGCCCGGCAAGAAATCTGTAACGCACGTTCAGATCGTAAAGCTGCCCGCAGAATCTCATCAGAATCGGAGAGTCGCAGGCCGAAAGCAGTGCCATATGGAAACTTTTGTGGCGCTCCTCGAACAGCTCCAGATCGGCCCGATCGGTGCGCCCCATGTAGTGATGGACCAGCACCAGTTGCTCTTCCCATTGCTGTCCGCCTTTGTCGATGCTCTGGCGCAGCGCCATGTCTTCCAGGGTGCAGCGCAGGTTCAGAATTTCCTGGAACTGCTGTCGGCTGGTATCGGCAACACGAAAACCGCGCTGATCCAGACGCTCGACCAGCTGATCCGAAGTCAGCAAGCTAAGCGCCTCCCGGATAGGAGAGGCCCCAGTGCCATAGTTTTCCTTGAGCGTTTCCACTTTCAGACGCTCACCCGGCGCCAGGCGTCCGGTGATGATCTCATTGCGCAGCGTCAGATAGGTGCGCTGGGTGGACGATTGGTTTGCTTGCGATGCGTCTATGGAAATATTCATGAAGTGACTAAAGCAAAAAATAAACGACAGTTCAATTTATATCGATATTTCCCGCTTGTTTTTGGTATTGGCCCATGGCTCGCGGGCCACTCACCCCAGCCACAGGCTCTGGGCAGGCCGGCTAACGTCTTTAATCCTCTTGATTTCTTACGACCTGCCTGGTCATCCCTCCTATTCGGGCACGTGTTTTTGTCGCCAACCCCGTTGGCGCATCGCCCGTGAATCCCGCCCGGAATCCAGTGGAAGCGGCGAAAATACTAGAAACGTCCTCACAAGGCTAAAATATCGTTTTTTCTTGCGAGCGGTATGAATGTGCGATAAATCTTCAGCAGCTAGGATCGCAACCAATCGAAGGAAAACCCATGCGTGAAAACCATTACGAGGAGGGGAAATGGTGGGTCAGCCCCTATAATTTCCAGCCCGAAGTCCGCGAGTCTTTGCTTCTCCCGCCACAAGTTCAAATCCATGACGCCACCCTGCGCGACGGCGAGCAGACACCGGGCGTGGTTTTTTCCATCGATGACAAGGTCCGTATCGCCACGAAGATGGATGAGGTGGGCGTCGACCGGATCGAGGCAGGTATGCCCGCCGTATCGCCACAGGACGCGCAAGCCATCAAGGAAATCTCCGCCCTCGGGCTGAAATCCAAGATATTCACCTTTGCACGGGCGATGAAACAGGACATCGACATGGCGCTCGAATGCGGGGCGGACGGTGTGATCATCGAGGTGCCCATCGGCTACCCGAAGCTTGTGACCCAGTTTGGCTGGACCTGGGAGGATGTGTTCAAGAAAAGCCGCGACGTGATCAACTATGCGCGCGAACAGGGCCTGTATGCCGTGTTTTTCCCTTATGACACGACACGGGCGCGGCGCGACGATCTGGAAAACCTGTGCAAGGGCATTATGAACGAAAGCCCGCCGGATTCGATTGGGATCGTCGACACGATGGGCTGTGCCACGCCGGAAGCGATCAAATACATGGTGGGTTGGGTCAAGGGCATGACCGGCCTGCCGATCGAAATCCACACACACAACGATTTCGGCATGGGCGTTGCCACTGAGCTCGCTGCCGTGGCCGCCGGCGCCGAGGTGGTTCACAGCTGCGCCAATGGATTGGGAGAGCGCACGGGCAACGCGGCACTCGAAGAACTGATGCTGGGGCTGCACCTGCTTTACGGGTACGACACGCATTACAAGCTCGACAAACTGCCCGAACTGGGAGCCCTGATTTCAGAGTTGTCCAATATCCCGATCGCCCGCAACAAGCCGGTGCTGGGCCATGGCAATTTCATCCGCGAATCCGGTATCGGCATCCAATACGTGATGCACGATCCGATGGTGATGTTCGGTACCCACCCCGCCCTGACCGGGCGCACCGGCGAGGTTGTACTGGGCAAGAAAAGCGGCAAGGCGTCGATCACCTACAAGGTCGAAGAACTGGGTCTGCCCGCACTGAACGACGCACAAAGCGCCGAGCTTTTGGACAAGGTCAAGGCCTTTGGCATTCAGAAACGCGACATCCTTACAAACGATGAATTCGTCTCGCTTCTGAATTCGGTCCGCCCTTGAACCGGGGCATGTAGGGCGGCGGTGCGCGGGCACTGCCGCACACGACAGCCATGCGCAAATCGGGCTGCGTCTCCGGAATTGATGAACCCCGGGCAGCTTGTCCAGGTTCCAGGGCGATCACTCAGGTGGTCGCCCACAACTGACCTGCCCGGTCACTTCCGGCCCTGTCCGCGCAGGCAGTTGTGCAAGGCGTTGGCGGCGGCAGCAGATCGATAAAAATTTCGGTAATCCTGAAAAATCGATATTATTCTTGATTTGACCAAATTGCCCATAGTACTCTGCTCTCGGCGAGGACAGCCTTCAACGTCTTCGCCCAGAGAGATACCGCGCCGACGGCGGTCATTAGGGAGGACGACATGAAAAGTATTCTAAACGGTTTGCGCGTTGCGACATTGGGGGTTGCCGCTTTGGCAGCTACCAGCACGGTGGCGGAAGAGTTGAGAATCGGAACGGCAAGCCAGGGCGGCGCATTTTACCCGGTGGGCCAGGCGATCTCGACACTGGTGAATGAACATGCCGAAGGCCTTACCATGGTTCCGGTTGTCACACAGGGGTCGGTGCAGAACCCCCGCCTTGTAAACTCGGGCGAGGTGGACATCGCGATTACCAACAACAATCTGGCGGTTCTCGCCAACAAGGGAGTCGGCCCATACAAAAAGGCCGGGCCGATGAATCTGCGGGCGATCGGATCTCTGCACTTCAGTGTCTTGCACATGATGACTCTGGACGGGTCCGGCATCAATTCCATTGCCGATCTGAAAGGCAAACGCGTGGCGGTTGGCCCGGCAGGCGGCGGCACAATTCCGTTCCTGACTCAGGTTCTGGACCTTCAGGGCCTGACCATGGACGACATCACGCCGAGCTTCCTGAGCTACTCGGACGGATTCAGCCAGCTTGCCGACGGCAATGTGGATGCTGCCTTTGCCCTCAGCGGCTATCCCGCGGGTGCCGTGATGCAGGCACAAACCAACACAAAGCTCAAGTATATCCCGATGTCAGACGCCGATATCGAGGCCGCGCTGGCCAAATACCCCAATTACAACAAGGTGATCATCCCGGCTGACGTGTACAACACAGACACGGACGGGGCGCTTCTGGGTGTCAACAACATGCTGATCGTGGACGCCAGCATGAGCGACGAAACGGCGATGAAGATCACGGCAGCCATTTATGACAATCTGGATGCCTTCCGGGCGGAAAACGCCCATGCGCGCCAGATTGATCCTCAACGGTCCCTGGAATTGAAAATCCCGCTGCACCCTGGCGCAGCCGCCTATTTCACAAAATAGATCTGGCCGATGCCGCAACAGACATTTCGGGGCGCCGCTTGCCAGGCGTCCCGGATCGGAGACAACATGCTCGCAACCATGGATAAGGCTTTTGACCGTGCCATACTTGTCGTGGCCTTTGCGGTTGGTACATTTCACCTTTTGAATGTTTCCGGCCTGTTTGTACTATCGACACGCGACATCCGAATCTTTCATTTGATGATGATGCTGGTCCTGCTGTTTCTGGCGAGCCCCTCGGCAAAGCGATACGCAGATTCAGCGGTGGACAAGCTTTCCCGCGTTGCGCTGATCGCAATCAGCATTGCCAGTTCTGTCTATTTGATGTCGCGCTGGAAGGACATCGCCTTCAGCGGTGGCGAAACGGTACCCATGGACGCATGGGTAGGCGTCGTCGTCATTGCCCTGGTGCTGGAGGCCGCCCGGCGCGGCGTCGGGCTGGTTCTTGCGATCATCTGCGTGGTATTCTTTACCTATCCGTTCTATTCACCATACCTGCCCGGCATTCTTCAGGGGCGCGGCTACAGCCTGACCCGGATGTCCGAGTTTCTGACCACCACCAGCCAGGGGGTTTTTGGAATTCCGCTGGGGGTATCATCAACCTATATTATCCTGTTTTCCATCTATGGCGCTTTCCTGAGCAATTTCGGAGCCGGAGACTTTTTCTTCAAACTGGCAAATCGCGCCACGAAAAACATGCGGGCTGCGGGCGCCAAGACGGCCGTTTTGTTCAGCACCCTGTTGGGCATGATCTCTGGCTCTGCCGCCGGCAACGTTGCCGTGACCGGTACGCTCACCATCCCGATGATGAAACGGGAAGGCTACCAACCGCATCAGGCAGGCGCGATCGAGGCGGTCGTGTCAACCGGGGGACAGATCATGCCGCCGGTAATGGGGGCGGCGGCCTTTATCATGGCCGAAGTGGTGGGCACCCCCTACGCCAATATCATGAAGGCGGCCTTGGTGCCGGCATTGCTGTTCTTTGCAAGCCTGCTGTTCGTTGTCCACCTGCAAGCGGGCAAAAGCGGGCTGGTTCCAGCGCCCCCTGCCAGGGAAGATGACGAACCGTTGTGGCTGGTTCTGGTAAAGGGCGGACAGTTCATAATTCCGTTTGCAACGCTGATCGCCATGATGCTGAACGGCTTTTCACCCTTCAAGGCATCGTTCTATTCCATCCTCATCCTTCTTGGATGCCATATCGTCTGGACCCGCAGGATAGATCGCAGTCTGGTCGCAAAATCGGCAAAGGCTGTCACGGAGGGCGCCAAGGCCGTGGTGCCGATTGCCATCGCCTGCGCCGCGGCGGGTATCATCGCCGGAACGCTGGGGATTACCGGGTTGGGATCCAAGATATCAGGTCTGATCGTTTCAGCCTCCGGAGGGGTTGTCTTTATCGCTCTTCTGTTGACGATGCTGACCGCCATCATCCTCGGGATGGGCCTGCCAACAACGGCGGCCTATCTGGTGCTTGCCACGGTGGTGGCACCGGCCCTGGCCAAAATGGGTATCCCGCTGCTGACGGCCCATTTGTTCGTCTTCTTTTATGGCTGCGTGTCCACGATTACCCCGCCTGTCGCGCTTGCATCCTACGTCGCCGCAGGCATTGCCGGGGCAGACATCAATCGCGTGGGCTGGACCGCTTTCGCCTATGGCATCACGTCGTTCATCCTGCCGTTCATGTTTGTCTTTGGGCCGGGTCTGATGCTGTCAGGTTCCCTGCCCGGCATCGCGGGCGCGATCTTGTCGGGCGGGATTGGCGTTGTCGGAATTGCCATGGCTGTCGTTGGCTATGCCCGAGCACCGCTGTCGCCGATCATGCGGCTTCTGGCCGGAGCTTCGGGAATGGCTCTCTTGTATCAAGGGTGGTTATCCGATGTGGCCGGACTTGCGGGATTGGGTGTCATCTGGGTCACGACCAGACCCACGGAACAGGCCGGTGGCGCAGCCACCCCGAAAAAGAAGGAGGCGTGAAATGGCGCAGAAATTCAGACGGGTTGTAACCGGTCACGACGAAAACGGCATTGCCAGGGTCATCATGGATTCAGAGGCGACCTGCATCTTGCAACGCCCGAACCGACCGGGCGTGACATTGACCAATCTTTGGCAACACTCGCAAACGCCCGCCCCGATGGAAACACACGAAGACCCGGTGACCGGCCCCCTGATATTGCACCCTCCCGCAAACGGGGCGGTGTTTCGGATTGTCCAGTTCGATCCCGAAAACCCCGAGGTCCTTGCCACCCTCGACGGCGCGACCGCCTTTGCCGAAATGGGCGCAGGCGCCAATGTCGTGCAGGGCGCGCGTCACCCTTTCATGCACAGGACCGACAGCCTGGACTATTCCATCATCCTGAGCGGCGAGATCTACATGTTGATGGATGAGGACGACGTTCTTCTGAAAGCCGGCGATGTCGTCATTCAGCAAGGCACCAATCACGCCTGGTCCAACCGGGGAACAGAGCCCTGCACGATCATGTTCGTGCTCAACGATGCCAAATGAAGGGCTTGGGCAACAGGCCACAGCGCACCCTGGTTGGGGCGGCAGATGTCGCCTGAAACCCTGCTGCTGGTCTTCCTGGCATTCGGTTTGGGCGGGGTTCTGAAGGGCGCCACAGGGGCTGGCGCCCCTTTTCTGGCGGTACCGATCATGTCGATCCTTGTAGACGTGCCATTCGCGGTGGCCGTATTCCTGCTGCCCAACCTCGCCTCCAACGGCTGGCAGGTTTTTCGCTACCGACGTGACTTTCCTGGCCGGGGCTTCGCCCTGTCCTTTGCCTTGGCCGCAATGGCCGGGGCCGGATTCGGGACTGTAATGCTGGCCCGTCTGGACAGCGCGATCCTGACCAAGACACTGGCGATTGTTGTCCTGGGCTATGTTTTCTTTCGGCTGCGGAATCCGCGCTGGCACCTTGCCCAGGCCACCGCGCGCAAAATCGTGATCCCGATCGGCGCGCTGGGCGGCATTTTTCAGGGCGCCGTTGGGCTGTCGGCGCCAATATCCGTCTCTTTCATGAATGCCGTGGGATTCGACCGCAGACAATTCATAGCCGTAATGTCTCTCTATTTCCTGGCCATGGCCGTGGTTCAGCTGCCAACCCAGCTGGCCCTCGGAATCTTGACACCGGAACGGGTGCTCTATGGTCTGATTGCCATCCTGCCCCTGGTTCTCGGAATGCCGATCGGCGATCTTCTCGGGCGACGGATTTCCAGACAGGCCTTTGATCGTGTCATCATGGCGATCCTCGTGTTGCTGGCAGTGCGGCTGCTATTCTGAACAACGGCGGAATCTCCCTCCGTGCGCGCGCCACACGCGCCGGCCATTTCTGCCTTCGCCGTCGTCAACGATCCTTGTGCATCGCGGCGGGATGGCCAGACATACCCGCCTGCGAAACACAGATCCTAATACGTCGCCCGCCCGCCGGAAATATCGAACACGGCGCCGGTGGAATACGAGCAGTCCCGGCTGCACAACCAAGCGGACAGACGCGCGATCTCTTCAACCGTGCCCATCCGCCCCATCGGGATTTTCGACAGCATATATGTCAACTGCTCATCCGTGACATCCTTGACCATCGGCGTCTCGATCACGGCCGGCGTGATGACATTGGCCCGAATCCCGGTGGTGGCAAGCTCCTTGCCCAGGCTCTTGGTCATGGCAATCACCGCCGCCTTGGAAACCGAATAGGCGCTGGCGTTGGGGTTGCCGTCCTTGCCGGCCATGGACGAAACATTGACGATACGGCCATAATCGCCCTCTTTCATGATCGGCACGATCGCACGACACGTGTGGAAAATACCATTCACATTGACTTTCTGAGTCAGGTTCCACAGGTCGAGATCATACTTATCCAGCGGCATATTCCCTCCGGCGATTCCGGCCGCATTGACCAGAATGTCGATCCCACCCATCGCGGCCCTTGCCCGTGCCGTGGCCGTTTCGACCGCCCCATAGTCCGACACGTCGACGGTTTGCGTGTCCACCCGGTCGGCGGCGTTCAGGTGGCGCGCGGCCGTAGCCAGCGCCTCGCCGCTCAGATCCCACAGAGACACGCTCGCCCCCGAAGCAAGGAACAGTTCGGCAATGCCCAGCCCCATTCCCCGCGCCCCGCCGGTAATGACGGCGCGCTGATCATTCAAATCGTAAGAGTTCATCGGTTTTCCTTTGCTTTCCCACCAGGCCCCTTGGTACGGCCCCCGGCTTGCCCCTGCCCTACAGATGCACCACGGTCTGGACCTGCTCACCCAACCCGTCGATCCCAAGGCGCACGCTGTCGCCGGGTTTCAGCCAGACCTGCGGATCCATCCCGGCCCCCACGCCCGGCGGCGTACCGGTGCAGATCAGATCGCCCGGTTCCAGCCGGGTGAATTCCGACATGTAGGACACGATGGTTTCCACATCAAAGATCATCGTACCCGTATTGCCCGTCTGCATCCGGGTGCCGTTCACGTCCAGCCACATGCCCAGGCTGTTCACGTCGCCGATCTCGTCGGGCGTGACCAGCACGGGGCCGGTGGGGCAGAAATTGGGAAAGGACTTGCCCTTGACCCACTGACCCGACCGTTCCATCTGCCAGGCGCGTTCCGACACATCGTTGACCAGCACGAACCCCGCGATATGGTCCATCGCCCCGGCGCGATCGATGTTCAGCGCGGGCTTGCCGATCACGATGCCCAGTTCCACTTCCCAATCCAGCTTGGTCATCTTCGGACTGTAAAGAAGATCGTCATTCGGGCCGCAATAGGTGGATGAGGACTTGTTGAACAGGATCGGCTCGTCCGGAACCGGCAAACCGGCCTCGTCGGCATGATCCGAATAGTTCAGACCGACACACCAGATATTGAAGGGCTGCGCCACTGGCGGGGCCAGCCGCTTGCCCGCGATATCGGCCCTGGGCAGGCTGGCCGGGTCCACATCGCGCAGCTTGTCAAGCGCCCCTCCGGCCAGGCTGCGCGGGCCAAAATCACCCACCAGCGACGAGGCATCGCGCGCCACGCCGTCGTTATCCAGCAAACAGGGAGTCTTGGCGCCGTACCGGTCGCCGTATCGCATCAGTTTCATGTTGTTTCCTTCTGTTTCGCGCCCCACCAGGTTGCGGCCAAGGGTGCACCGCCAACAAAGCTGGCCTGCCCCAGGTCGTCCTGAATGCGCAGGCATTCGTTCCATTTCACCATGCGTTCGGACCGGGTAAACGACCCGACCTTGAGCTGACCGCCGCCCAGCCCGGTGGACAGGTGGCTGATCGATACATCCTCGGTTTCACCTGACCGGGCCGATACGATGGCCCCCCATCCCCTGGCACGGGCGGCAAGGAAGGTTTCGACGCTTTCGGTCACGGTTCCTGCCTGGTTCACCTTGACCAGCACCGCGTTACACGCCCCGGCCTCCGCCGCCTCGTCCACCAGGGCGGCATTGGTGACAAGGTAATCATCCCCGATGATCTGGACCCGGTCGCCAAAACGGCGGGTGAATTCGATCATGCCGGCCACGTCGTCTTCGCCCACCGGGTCTTCGATCGAGGCAATCGGATAGGCGTCCAGCCACCCCCCCAGCATGTCGATCAGCGCGGCGCTGTCCATGGAGCGATCTTCCAGCGCCAGCCGGTAGGCGCCTTTGCTGCCAAATTCCGACGCGGCAATATCCAACGAGATCACCACCCGGTCGCCCGGTTTTTCCCCGGCCTTTTCAATCGCGGCCACCAGCGTTTCCAGCGCCTCTTCGTTGCTGTCAAACACCGGCCACCAGCCGCCTTCGTCGGCCACACCGGCCATACGGCCCTTTTGCGCCATGATATCCCCGGCGGCGAAATAGACCTCGCTGGTAATTTCCATCACCTCGTCGAAATTCCGCGCGCCGGGCACCATGATCATGAAATCCTGAATATCCACACGCCGCCCGGCATGGGCGCCGCCGCCGAATATCTGGATTTCCGGCAGGGGCAACGACGCGTCCGTGCCGTAATGATCGGCCACATGCCGCCACAGCGGCCTTCGGGCATCCGCCGCCGCCGCGTGCAGAACCGCCAGCGAGACCGCCACCGTGGCATTGCCCCCCAGGCTCTCTTTCAGCGGCGAGGCATCCAGCGCCAGAATGGCTGCGTCCACCCGCGCCTGATCCGCCACGTCGCGCCCGATCAAGGCATGTGCAATCGGGCCGTTCACGCTGGCCAGCGCCCGCTTTACATCCATGCCGCGCAGCGCCGCGCCGCCATCGCGCAGGTCAATCGCCTCGCGTGTCCCGCGCGACGCGCCGGCGGGCGCAATCGCGCGGCCCAGCACGCCGTTTTCCAGTACAACGTCCACCTCGACTGTCGGATTGCCGCGCGAATCCCAGACCCGCCGACCTTTTACCGATGCAATTGCCGTCACTGTGTCATTCCCTTCATCCGGTCTTTCAATCTGTCTGCAAAACGCGCAAGTGTCGGTGCCGGATCGCCCATAAGATCCCGCCCCGCCGCGCGCACAAATTCCCGTTCGTCCTCCCGCAGGTACTCGACCGGCGATTTGCCATCGACCCGCCCCAGCATCAGCCCCGGCAACAGCGCACAGACCCGCGCCTCCAGCGCCGCGGCATCCTCCCAGTCCACATGAGCCGCATAGGCCGCCCAGAACCGACCGGCGCGCGCCAGCAGGCCATCGCGCGAGCCCGGCAAATGCACCGCCTTCAGCACAAGGTGGTTCAGGCAGAACGCCAGATCAAAGCTGGCATCCCCCATGGTGGCGCATTCCGCATCCAGCATTACCGGACCAGCGCCACGCATCAGGATATTCTTGGGGCTGACATCGCCATGCACCAAAACGGCATCGGCCTGGAAAAGCATGTCCTCCAGAGCGGCGAACCTGTCGGCCAGATCCGGGTGCGTCCCTGTGGTATAGGTCAGGTACGGTTCGATCCGCAGCGCCCGGAAATCATCCCGGTTGTCAAAGGCCGTCCGATCAAATCCGCGCGCCGCCGAAGCCCGGTGAATCCGGCCCAGCATGTCGCCCACCGCTCCGGCTTCGCCCCGGTCCGGGGCCTCCTCCAGCAACGCCTGTTTCCACAGGTACACATCCGCGCCGGCCACGTATTCCATGGCAAACCCATGCAGCGCCTCGGACCGGCCAAATAATGCCACCGACGCCGCGGGGCAGACCTTTGCCGCCACTTGCAGCCAGGCGTATTCCGCTGCGTTTCGATGCACCGGCGCGCGCCAGTCAGCAGCCACCTTCAACTTGGGCAACGCGAATTTCACACAAATCGCGCGATCCGCCAGATCGACCCGCGCAATGTCAGAGGCAACACCCCCTGTCAGGGGCGTGACCTTGCGGATTTCATCGGCCCGCGCGATGCCAAGCTCCCCCAGCAACCCCGCGCATTTGTCGCCAAAATCGGACACAGCGGCAAAACTCCTTGCAATGTTCACGTGAACATCTACAGTTTTCACGGGACTTCTGTCAAGACACTGACGGCCAGGAATGCTATTCCTGCGGAAAAGAAGGGGCGCATCGTGTCGGGCCGCGTAACCATAAAGTCCATAGCCCGTGACCTCGGGATTTCACACATGACGGTGTCGCGCGCGCTTACCGGGCACCCCAATGTGCAAAAGGCAACTCGCGACGCGGTTCTGCGCCGCGCGCACGAACTTGGCTATGTGCGCAATGCCGCCGCGCGCACCATGCGTGGCGGTCGCACCCGGATCGTCGGCCTGTTGCTGCCCAATATCGTCAATGAATTCTACGCCCGCTTTGCCAATGCCATGGCGCTGGCCTGCGAAGACGCGTCGCTGCAACTGATCATTCATCTGACCGGCGACGATCCCGAGACCGAGACCATGGCGCTTGCGCGGCTGTCGGAAATCCAGGCAGATGGCGTGGTAATGGTCCCGGCGCCGGGCGCGCCGCTGCCGGGCCAGCCGGCAACGGCCAACATGACAGTCGTGCACCTGATCCGAACCCGCGACACACCCCCGCCCGACTTTTCCGTACAAATCGAGGATGACAAAGCCATCGCCGGCGCGGTGGCCCATCTCGTCGCGAAGGGCCACAGCAGAATTGCCTATGTCGGCGCCGATCAGGCCCTGTCGTCGGGCCGCGCCCGCGCGACGGCTTTCCAGAAAGGCATACGCGCGGCCAATCTGCCCGACACGCCGGAACTGATTTTCACCGGCGACGCCACGCTGGACGGAGCCTACAGCCAGGTGTCGCGGCTCCTGGAAACGGGGGCGGCTACGGCGCTTGTCTGTGGCGGGTTCGAACTGTCCAGCGGCGCCCTCAAGGCGCTGATGGAAGGGGACGCCCTGCGCGGCAAGGGATTCGGGTTTGTCGGCTATGGTGATCCGTCATTCTATAGTTGGATCGGCAACGGCCTGACAACCGTGGCGGTCCCGGTCGAGCCTTTGGCGCGACGGGCGGTCGGTCTTCTTGCCGATCCGGACCAACCATCAAACCAAAAAACGCATCGCTTCACGGCCACCCTGAGACTGCGTGATCAGTGAGGGACAAATGACATTCAGCAGCCAACGGCGCAGTCATCAGAACGTAAATCAGAAGGATTTGGTGGAGCCTAGGAGGATCGAACTCCTGACCTCTACAATGCCATTGTAGCGCTCTCCCAGCTGAGCTAAGGCCCCAAATTTCCAAGCCATCGGCTTGTGCGCGCTATTTAGGCGCTCGCCGGGGCGGGATCAAGTGGAAAATCCCGCCCCGAAAAATTTATTCATCGTCTTCGTTACTGGGCACGTCGGCGATTTCGTCCAACGACACATTGTCGTCTTCATCATCGTCCAGAACATCGTCCTCAAGCTCCAGATCGACGGAATCATCGTCGTCCAGAACCGCATCGGAATCATCCGTAGCCGCAGCCTTGGCCTTGGCCGTAACTGCATCCTCGGCATCAGCCGCGATCATCCGGCTCTTGCCGGCTTCCACTTCCACAACCTCGCCAGTATACGGGCTGACGATCGGGTTCTTGTTCAGGTCATAAAAGCGTTTGCCGGTGGTCGGGCACACGCGCTTGACGCCCCATTCTTCCTTGGGCATGGGTAATCCCCTTTAATTCGGTGTGAGTCTACTCGACGGTTCGCGCCACCTGCCATATCAAAAGAGGCGTGTCAAAGGGTAACACGCTCAAACCGGCCAAGGAACGCGCATGACGCAACATATCCTCCCCGGAACGCCGCCGTTGACGGTCACGCTGCGCCGTTCGGCGCGCGCGCGGCGTATCAGCTTGCGGGTCTCGCGGCTGGACGGTCGCATCACGCTGACCCTGCCCAAGGGTGTGCGGGATGCCGAGGCGCTGGCCTTCGCCCGCGACAAACGCGACTGGCTGTCCCGACAACTGGCCCATAGCCCGGCGCAACGGCCCGTCACCCTCGGCACGACACTGCCCATTGCCGGGCAGATGCGCCACGTGGTGGCTGGCTCCGGGCGCAGCATCGTGCTCGGTCATGACAGCATTGCCGTGCCTGGCGATTCGGCCCGCACCGGCGCCCGCCTTCAAGGCTATCTCAAGGAACTCGCCCGCCATCTCCTGAGCGAGGCCGTCACCCACTACTCCGCCTGCCTGGGTCGCAGCCATACGCGGCTGACCCTGCGCGACACGCGTTCGCGATGGGGGTCGTGTTCTTCCCGAGGCGCACTGATGTTCTCATGGCGGCTGGTCATGGCCCCGCCCGAAGTGCTCGATTACGTCGCCGCGCACGAGGTCGCCCACCTGGCCGAAATGAACCATGCTCCGGCATTCTGGACCACGGTCGAACGCATCCACGGCCCATACGAAAGCCCGCGCCGCTGGCTGCGCGACCACGGGCATCACCTGCACAAGTACCGTTTTGTCACCGGCTGAAGTGTCCGATTGACCCCGGGGGAATATGTGATCACATTCATGGGATGATAAACCCACCCCGCCCCCAGCAAGACGCGTCCACGTCCGCCCATGACCGCGTCTATCGAGCTCTGCGCACGCGCATCATGTATGGCCGCCTTGCCCCGGGCGAGGCACTCACCCTGCGCGGCATCGGCAAGGAATTCGGCGTCTCGATGACCCCGGCCCGAGAGGCCGTGCGCCGCCTTGTCGCCGAAGGGGCGCTGTTCCTGTCCAGCTCGGGGCGGGTCTCCACCCCCGAGCTTACCTCCGAACGCCTCGAAGAACTTGCGGCCCTTCGAGCCCTGATCGAGGTCGAACTGGCCAGCCGCGCCTTACCCCGCGCCCACATGGCGCTGATCGAACGCCTGACGGCCATAAATTCCAACGTGTCCGAGGCCGTCGCGCGCCGCGACGCGGTGGGCTATATCCAATCGAATCTCGAATTCCACCGTACGCTGTACCTGCGCGCGCAGGCGCCCGCGATGCTTGCCATGGCAGAAACCGTCTGGCTGCAACTCGGCCCTACCATGCGCGCGCTCTACGGTCGCCTGCGCAAGACAGAACCGCCACATTATCACCGACTGATCATCGCGGCTCTGCGCGCTGGAGACGAGCCAGGCCTGCGCCTTGCCGTGCGCACCGATGTCACTCAGGGCCTGCGCCTTCTCGCACGGTGACGCGCGCGGCAATTCCTGCGCAATGAGTATTTTCGGAACATTGAAAGACAGTACCACCACCCGCTTTCATTGTTCCGGAAATACTCCGGGGGGCGTTGAAAATCTTTGATTTTCAACGGGGGGCAGCGCCCCCGCTTACCCTTGAGAAGGCCATACCCGGTGTTCATCGTCGATCACGATCACATGCCGGTGCGGCCCGATGCCATGCGCCACCACATGCGGGTGGTCCGCTGCCAGTTCGGGGTGGCTGTGCTTCACCGCCGCATCGGATCGCCAAAACAACAGCGCCAGTCCGGTGGCCAGGGCGGCCACGGCTCCCATCAATGTCAGCGACGCCCACATCGCGCCCCAAGTGGCCACATACCCGGCCAGAGGATAGGTGATCAGCCAACACGCATGGCTCAGCGCGAATTGCGCTGTAAATACTGCCGAGCGGTCCTCTACGTGGGAGGACCGGCGCAGAAGCCTTCCCGCCGGTGTCAACACCGCAGAATAGAACAATCCCGTCAGCGTCCATAGCCCCAGGAACCCGCCCCACGCAACCGGCCCAAACAGCCCCATCCATGCGCCATGCGCCAGCGTCAGCCCTGCCAGAAGCCCCGACGCCACGCCCATGACCCGCCGATCCGCAACCCGGTCCAGCAAGTACGGCAGGGCCAGCGCCGCGGCCATGCTGCCTGCTCCGAACGCGCCCATCGCAAGCGCGAGCGCCGCTTCGCCCAACCCGTATGTTTCCCGTACCAGTACCACCGTATTGACCAGTACGAACGCCCCCACGGCCGCGGCGCCCAGGTTGAAGACCAGCAGCCCCCGCAGGCGAGGCGTATTCAGGTAGATCCAGCTTCCCCGCGTCATGCGCTGGAAAAACGGGCGGGCCACCTCGGGCATACGCACCGGCGGTTTCGTGCGCAGGATCAGAAGGCCGGATCCGAGAAACCCGACCGCCGTCCCCGCAAACAACCCGTGATAACTCATGACCAGCAACAGCATCCCCGCCAAAGCCGGCGAGAGGAGATTTTCGAGGTCATAGGCCAGCCGCGAGAGCGACAGCCCGCGCGTATATGCCGCTTCCTCGGTCAGTATATCGGGGATCATGGCCTGGAACGTCGGCGTAAACGTGGCCGAGGCGGCCTGAAGCAGGAATACCAACGCATAGACCTGCCCGATCGTTTCCACGAACGGTAGACTCAGCGCCACAACGAAGCGAACCGCGTCCATCGCCACCAGAACCGCCCGCCGGGGCAGCCGTGCCACCAAAGCGCCGGCAATCGGCGACAGACCCACATAGGCAATCATCTTGATGGCATAAGCCGTGCCCAGAACTGCACCCGCAGCCGGGCCGGCCAGATCGAACGCCAGCAGGCCCAGCGCCACGGTCAGCAGGCCGGTGCCCGTCAGCGCCACCACCTGCGCGCCGAACAGGCGTGCGAATTCACGGTTTTTCAGAACGTTCCACACGACGCCACCCTACCAAGGGCCGGGTCGCGTGCAAGGTTCAGGCGGCAAGACCCTTGGCGCCCAACCCCAGAAACTTTTCGCGTCGTGCCTTGACAAGGTCTTTCGGCTTTTGGTTGCCCATCTCGTCGAGCATCTCGGCAATCGCCGCGCCCACGGCCTCGATGGTCCTGGCGCGGTCGCGATGTGCGCCACCCAAAGGTTCGTCGATGATCCGGTCCGCCACCCCCAGTTTCCTGAGATCCTGTGCCGTCAGCCGCAGCGCTTCGGCGGCTTCGCGCATTTTGTCCGCATCCTTCCACAGGATCGACGCGCAGCCCTCTGGCGAGATTACCGAATAGACCGAATGCTCCAGCATCGCGACACGGTTGGCCGTGGCAAAGGCCACCGCCCCACCCGATCCGCCTTCGCCGATCACCACCGAAACCAGCGGAACTCCGATTTGCAGGCATTTCTCGGTGGCGCGCGCAATCGCCTCCGACTGGCCCCGTTCTTCGGCACCCTTGCCCGGATAGGCGCCGGGCGTGTCCACTAGCGTCACCACCGGCAGGCCGAACTTGTCAGCCATCTCCATCAGGCGAATCGCCTTGCGATAGCCTTCCGGGCGCGCCATGCCAAAGTTGCGTTCGATGCGCGATTTGGTGTCATTGCCCTTTTCATGGCCGATCACCATAACCGGTTTGTCATTGAACCGCGCCAGCCCGCCCATGACCGCATGGTCGTCAGCAAAGTTCCGGTCCCCGGCCAGCGGCGTGTACTCGGAAAACAGCGCGTCTATGTAGTCCTTGCAATGGGGGCGCGCGGGATGCCGCGCCACCTGGCATTTACGCCAGGGTGTCAAATCCTTGTAAAGATCGCCCAACAGTTCTGCGGCCTTGCGATCCAGTGCCGCGGCCTCATCGCTCACATCCATTTCCGCGTTCTGCCGGGCCATCGCCCGCAACTCCTCGGCCTTGCCTTCGATTTCGGCCAGCGGTTTTTCGAAGTCGAGATAATTGGTCATGGATCACTCCGGGATGTCACGTTTTCGCTATATGACGCTGACGGCGCGTAATTGCAACGGGGCGCAATCCCGGCGATTCTGATACCCGAAGTTCAGCAAGACTTGTGCCCCACCCGCGTGGCACAGCTGAAAGGCACCAGATACGAGGACCGGATGCAAAGCTACGAAGACAGGCTGATGCGCGTGCTGCGCTACATCCATGACAACCCGGCAGGCGATCTGTCGCTGGACCGACTGGCGGATGTGGCGGCGCTGTCTCGGTTTCACTGGCATCGCGTGTTTCACACCATGACCGGTGAAACCTGTGCCCAGGCCGTGCGCCGTGTGCGCCTTCACCGTGCGGCCAACCTGCTATTGGACCACACCGCCCCCGTGTCTACGATCGCCGCCAAGGTCGGGTATGAAAATACACGCAGCTTTTCCCGCGCCTTTACCGGCCAGTATGGCCTCAGCCCACTGGCTTTCCGCCAAAAGGGCGGTGTCCTGCCACCCTTGCCGTCCAACCAGCCACAGGTTCTTGCCATGTATCCCGTCACCATCCGCACCGATCCGCCCCGCACCATTGCCGGACTGCCTCATCGCGGCGCCTATGCCCGGATCGGGCGCAGCTTTGATGCGGTCTCGGCCTTCGCCCAGACACGAGGCCTTTGGCCAAAGCTTGGCCTCATGGTCGGGATCTACTACGACGATCCCACCGCCACTCCCGAATCCGACCTGCGCAGCTTTGCCGGGGCCGAATGGCGCGAAAACTCCCTGCCCGAGGGGCTTGAATCAGCAATGCTGGCCGGCGGGCGTGTCGCGGTGCTGACCTTCAAGGGGCCCTATGCCCAGCTGCAAAAGGGCTACGATATGCTCTACGGCACGTGGCTTTCGCAATCAGGGGAACTGCCCGATGACGCCCCCTGCTATGAACTGTCTCTCAACTCTCCTCTGGAAACCCCACCCGAAAGCCTGCTCACCGAAATCTGCCTGCCGCTGAAAGGCGCATGACATGCACGACAAGCACGACTTCAAGACAGCGGACAAACCGTTTTACACCGGCAAACCGGGCCGCTGGGATCGGATCACCGTACCAGAGATGACATTCCTTGCCATCGACGGCCAGGGCGATCCCTCTGGCCCCACCTATGCGAACGCGCTCGCGGTGCTGTACCCGGTGGCCTATGCCCTAAAGTTTGCCCACAAGGCCAAAGGCGCCGATTTCGTCGTGCCTCCGCTCGAGGCGCTCTGGTGGGCCGAGGATCCCGCCGTGTTCCTCACCGGCGAACGCGCGGCGTGGCAATGGGCAACCCTGATTCGCCAGCCCGATCACACGACCGCTTCAGAGCTTGAAACCGCGCGCGCCTTGATGCGCGGCAAGCTGACCCGCAAGGGCGCGGACATCGCGGTATTGAGTGCGCTGCGGCTGGAGCGGCGACAAAAAGGTGACTGCCTGCAAACCCTGCATGTCGGCCCCTATGCGAACGAGGCACCGACACTCGCGCATTTGCACGACGTACTGATGTCCGAACTGGGCGGCACCTTCAACGGACCACATCACGAGATCTATCTCGGAGACCCGCGCCGCGTCGCGCCAGAAAAACAACGCACCCTTCTGCGACAACCAATTCAGCCTTCGAAAACAACCGGATAAAGCGAAGCCACCAACAGCGCCGCCATCGTCCAGTTGAACACCGCCAATCGCACGCGCGAAGTCAGTAGCCGCCGTATCTGCTTTCCCAACACTGTCCACAAGCTGACGCTGGGCAAATTGATCGCGCCGAAAACCGCCCCCACAAGGCCGATCGCCCAGATGGACCGATCAGGCGCGTAAAGCGCAATCGCGGTCAGTGCCATGCTCCAGGCCTTGGGATTGACCCACTGGAACAGTGCCGCTTGCAAAAATGTCATCGGACGCCCCGCGCCCACTCTCCTTTCAGGCGCCCCGGCATGGGCCACTTTCCAAGCCAGCCACAAAAGATAGGCCACAGAAATGCCGCGCAACACGTCATGAGCAAGCGGCATGGCATCAAAAAGCTGCATCAATCCGATCCCGACCAGCAGGATCATTACCACAAACCCCACCCCGATCCCCAGCATGTGAGGCACGGTGCGCAGAAAACCGAAATTGGCACCCGAGGCCATCAGCATCAGGTTATTCGGTCCCGGCGTGACCGAAGACACAAAGGCGTAAAGGCTGAGAGCCACGAGAGTTTCAGGTGTCATGGCTTCAACCTGTCGCAAATCCGCCGCACAAGGGAATCAAAATTCGTGCGCCTGCCCCCACGAACCCTGATGATTTGCCGGCACCGGATCGCTCCCGCCCATCGTCGTGGCCTGCGGCCCTTCCTCTGGTTGGGCGTGGCTCAGCAAGCTGAGCCTGTTTGAGTATTTGGGGCAAAATGAAGGATGGACCCGCTCTTCATTTTGCCAAAAATACTCCCGCCGGAGGCTCCGCGCGACAGGCGCGCCAAGACGGGGCCGAAAACAGCCCCGCCCGGCAGGTCTTGCGCGCATGCATTCAACCCGCCGCGATCAGCTCGGCCTGGGCCACGACCACTTCGGCCTGCTTGATCGAAGCGATGTCAACAAGGCGCCCTTTGTAAACTGTCGCGCCTTCGCCGTTGGCCTTGGCCTGTTCCATCGCGGCAAGAATCTCGCGGGCTTCGGTCACAGCCTCCACGGACGGGGTAAACACGTCGTTGGCCAGTGCGATCTGTTTGGGGTGGATGGCCCATTTACCCACCATACCCAGGGTGGCCGAGCGTTTGGCCTGGGCGACGTATCCCTCGTCGTCGGAAAAATCGCCAAACGGTCCGTCCACCGGCAGTACACCATGGGTGCGGCAGGCGGCGACGATGGCGGCCTGCGCCCAGTGCCACGGGTCGGACCAGTGTTTGGTGCCCTCGCGGATCATGTAGTAGTTTTCCTGCGTGCCACCTATGCCGGTGGTCTGCATTCCCATCGAGGCGGCGAAATCCGCGGCGCCAAGGCTCATCGCTTCCAGCCGGGGTGAGGCTGCGGCGATGGCTTCGACATGGGCGATCCCGGCAGCCGATTCGATGATCACCTCGAAAGCGATGGGTTTTACGCGTCCCTTGGCCCGTTCAATGGCCGTGACCAACGCATCCACGGCATAGATATCTTCGGCGCAGCCCACCTTGGGGATCATGATCTGGTCAAGCCTGTCGCCAGCCTGTTCCAGCAGGTCCACCACGTCGCGATACCAATACGGCGTATCCAGCCCGTTGATACGCACCGACAGGGTCTTCTTGCCCCAATCCACCGAGTTGATTGCGTCGATCGCGTTGGCGCGGGCCATTTCCTTGTCGCTGGGCGCCACGGAATCTTCGAGATCGATATTGATCACGTCGGCAGCCGAAGCGGCCATCTTGGCAAACAGCTTGGTGTTGCTGGCCGGGCCAAAAAGCTGGCAGCGGTTGGGGCGGGCCGGGGCGGCGGGCTGGATGCGGAAGCTCATATCTGTCTGGCCTTTCGGTAACGAAATTGCGTCAGGGTTGCGCACAGCGGTATTAAATTGCGCACATCTCTGCAAGCGGTTTCTGTGCAACTGCGGCATGGTCGCGCTGCGCCGCGGAAGAAAAAGGGCAGCCTTTCTGTGCTATTGGCAACTTTGCTGGATTAGACCCAGGGTAACAGGATAAAATGTCGCGAACGCTCAAATTTATCGAAGTTTCTTCACCAGGAATTGCATTCCCACGCCGCTTCACAAGAAAATTTCGTTCGAAATAGTGGAAACTGCCGCCCAAGATACGTAGTTCAAGGAAACCGCGCCATGTCGATGATCGAAACCCCGTACCTGCTTTTTCTGGGCGACGCGCCCGACATGCTGGCCGCAAAGGTGGCTATCGGCATCCGGGACTGGCGCCCACAAAACGCCGTGGGCCAGTTCCGCATGGAGGGCTGCAAGGCTGATCTGGGCCTTTCTGACATGACATTGACCGAGGCCCGCGAAGCCGGGGCCAGGACGCTGGTGATCGGCGTGGCCAACCGTGGCGGCGTGATCTCGCCCGAGTGGAAAAAAGTGCTGGTCATGGCTCTGGAAGAAGGGTTCGACCTGGCCTCGGGTCTGCATAACCTGCTGCGTGACGAACCCGATCTTGTGGCCGTGGCCAATGCAACCGGGCGCACGCTGCATGACGTGCGGGTTCCGGAAGTGGATTATCCCATCGCCAATGGTGTCAAACGCAGCGGCAAGCGGTGCCTGGCCGTGGGCACCGATTGTTCCGTGGGCAAGATGTATACCGCGCTGTGCATGGACGCCGAAATGCGCGGGCGGGGCATGAAATCGACCTTCCGCGCCACGGGCCAGACCGGGATTCTCATCACTGGCGACGGGGTGCCGCTGGACGCGGTGATCGCGGATTTCATGGCAGGTTCCGTGGAATGGCTGACCCCCGACAATGAGCCCGACCACTGGGACCATATCGAGGGGCAGGGCTCTCTGTTTCATGTGTCCTATTCCGGTGTGACCATGGCGCTGATCCATGGCGGTCAGCCCGACGCGCTGATCCTGTGCCACGAACCCACCCGCACCCATATGCGCGGCCTGCCCTCCTATGCCCTGCCCTCGCTGGACGCCCTGCGCGATCAGGCGCTGAGCCTTGCGCGCGTGGCCAATCCCGCCTGCCAGGTCGTCGGGCTTTCGGTCAATACACAGCACATGGCCGAGGACGAGGCCCTCGCGTATCTTGCCGGGCTCGAAGCCGACATGGATCTGCCAGCCACCGATCCGTTCCGCTTTGGTGCGGGCAAGCTGGTGGACGCGCTGGCCGCGATCTAAAGCCGCCTGCCCCGGTCTTGCGCCGGGGGCGCACCCCGGTCACAGATAGGACAAGAGCCCGGGCGGTGCGCCGGGCGGGCAGAAAGGACAGTCATGCAAATCTCCGTCACTCGCGACGTGTTCAAGCTGGCGCAGGCGTTCACCATTTCGCGCGGATCGCGCACCGAGGCCAGGGTGCTGACCGTGCGCGTCAGTGAAAACGGCGTTACGGGTTGGGGCGAATGCGTGCCCTATGCGCGTTATGGCGAGTCGCTGGAAAACGTGACCGACCTGATCAACAGCGTAAATGCCCCGGTCAATCGCGCCGGGCTTTACACGCTGCCCGCCGGGGCGGCGCGCAACGCGCTGGACTGTGCGTTGTGGGATCTCGAAGCGAAAACGACCGGCAAACCTGTCTGGGAGCTTGCCGGACTGCCCGCACCGGGGCCGGAAATCACCGCCTATACCCTGTCGCTCGACACCCCGGAAAAGATGCGCGAACAGGCAGCGGCCAACGCCTTCCGCCCGCTTCTAAAGATCAAGCTGGGAACGGATAACGACATGCCCCGGCTGGAGGCTGTGCGCGCGGGCGCACCCGATGCCACCATCATCGTGGATGCCAATGAAGGCTGGAGCGCCGAGATTTACGCCGATTTCGCGCCGCACATGCAGCGTCTGGGCGTGGCGTTGGTGGAGCAGCCTTTGCCGGCGGGTGACGATGACGCGCTGATCGGCATGGAACGCCCGGTGCCCGTCTGTGCCGACGAAAGCTGCCATGACCGGGCCAGCCTTCCGGCGTTGCAGGGTAAATATGACGTTGTGAACATCAAACTCGACAAGACCGGAGGGTTGACCGAGGCGCTGGCTCTGCGCGACGCGGCGCGGACCGAAGGCTATAGGATCATGGTGGGCTGCATGGTCGGATCAAGCCTTGCCATGGCGCCGGCCACGCTGGTGGCGCAGGGCGCGATGGTCACGGATCTTGACGGCCCGCTCCTGCTGGCCGAAGACCGCGACACACCGCTGCGGTTTGACGCAGCGGGCGTGCATCCGCCATCCCCGGCCTTGTGGGGATGAGAATGGGCGCAGCCACCGGTCATGACTGTGCGTTTCTCGCCTGACGCGGGTCGGCCTTGCAGGTGCCTGACCGCCGCTTTAGCGTTTACCGCATTTGATATTGTGAAAGGCATTGTCCGATGAAATTTGTCACTCTTGTGCTGCTGGCCCTCGCCCAGCTTGGCGCGGCCGCTGTTTCGGCCCAGGCTCAGGCCCAGGCCCAGGAAAGCTGGACCGTCACACTGACCCGAAAACAGGCCGGAGAGTTGCAGGAGTTGAAAGGCAAACCGTCCAACACCGGTTTCGCCCTGTCACCGGATGGTGCCTGGGGCACGCGCTGGGGAGCCAGCTCGGCCAAGGCAGCCGGCGACGAGGCGCTGGCAAACTGCCGGGCTTTCCTGAAGAAAGGGCGGCGCGACTGTATCCTGTATGCGGTGAACGGGCAGGTCGTGGCCAGGCCGGTCGAGCCAACCCGCAAGGTCTCGGCCGTCTATACGCCGGTCAACGGCAAGACCGCGCCGTCCGTCTTTGGCCGTGCGCCGGTCAACTTTAGCGGCAACGCGCCCGCCGCCATGGCCGATACGAAAGCCATGAGGGCAGACCCGGCCCATGCCAGCCGCCTCAAGCGCGATCCGGGCCTGGAACAGGCCCTGATGCAGCGCAGCTTCATGAACATGGAAAAGCGCGGCTTTGCCATCTGGTTTGAAAAGGGGCGCGGTGAACAGCACATGGTCGGCAACAGTGGCAGGCTGCAACTGAACTTTGGCCGCTGGATCGCCACGCCCGACGGGCTGGTCTGTATGTTCGATGGCGCCTGGGCCAGCACCGGCAAAAAGGTGGGCACCCGTTGCCTGTTGATCGACACGATCAAGAACGGAATCGTCCGGTTCGCGTGGCTGAATGCCGAATACGGCAAACCGAGTTTTCGCAAGGGACAGATCATCGCGGGGGATGCGCGCAGGGGCGCCGTGCGTTGACAAGTGCGCAGAATCCACCAAAAGAAACCGGCATCGCCACCAAACCTAGCAGAGAAGACACACATGACCCGCACCGTTTACGTCAATGGCACCTACCTTCCCGAAACCGAGGCGACGATCTCGATCTTTGACCGGGGCTTCCTGATGGCGGACGCGGTTTACGAAGTCACGTCGGTGCTGGACGGCAAGCTGATCGATTTTGACGGCCACGCCATGCGCCTGAAACGCTCGCTGGACGCGCTGGACATGGCAGAGCCTTGCTCGACTAAAGAGCTTCTCGATATTTGCCGCAAGCTGGTTGAGCTGAATGGCATCGACGAGGGCCTGATCTATCTTCAGGTCACGCGCGGCTCGGATGGTGATCGGGATTTTGTGTTTCCCGCGGAGGGTACACCGCCCGGCATCGTGCTCTTTACGCAAAACAAGCCCGGCCTGGCCGACAGCCCGGCGGCGCAAAAGGGTGCCAGGATCATTTCCATAGACGATATCCGCTGGGGACGGCGCGATATCAAGACGGTGCAGTTGCTGTACCCGTCCATGGGCAAGATGATGGCCAAGAAGGCCGGGTGTGACGATGCGTGGATGGTGGAGGACGGCTATGTCACCGAAGGGACGTCGAACAATGCCTATTTCGTCAAGGGCAACACCATCGTGACCCGCCCCCTGTCCTCCGACATTCTGCACGGCATCACCCGCAAGGCGGTGCTGCGCATGGCGCAGGAGGCGCAGCTGAAGGTCGAGGAGCGGCTGTTCACCATTCAGGAGGCGCAGGCGGCGGACGAGGCCTTTACCACCTCGGCCAGCGCCTTTGTCATGCCGGTCGTCGAGATTGACGGCGTCAGGCTGGGCGATGGCACGCCGGGCCCGATTGCCCGCCGTCTGCGCGAGATCTACCTGGAAGAAAGCCGCAAGGCCGCGATCTGAGGCGGGCGGGTTGGGGGGCGCTGCCCCCATCGCGGCAAGCCGCGATTCCCCCGGGATATTTTCGGCCAAAAGAAGAGCGGGGGGTCAGTCGTTCAGCGCGTCGAGCCGGGCGCGCACGCTCAGACCGTGGGCCTCAAGGCTTTCCGAGATGGCCAGGGTTTCGGCGGCGGGGCCGATGGCGCGCAGGGCCTGAGGTGTCATTTTAGACAGGGTGGTGCGCTTGAGGAAGTCCATCACACTGAGGCCCGAGGAAAACCGGGCCGAACGGGCCGTGGGCAGCACGTGGTTGGGGCCGCCGACATAGTCTCCGATCGCCTCGGGCGTGTACTGGCCCAGGAAGATTGCTCCGGCGTGGGTAATCTGCGTGCTGAGTGTATCTGGATCGGCCACGCAAAGTTCCAGGTGTTCGGGAGCGATACGGTTGGACAGGGCAGCGGCGGTTTTCAGATCGGGCACAGTGATCACCGCGCCGAAATCGCGCCAGCTGACCCCGGCAATGGCGCGGCGCGTCAGCGTTTCCAGACGCGCGTCCACGGCCCTGGCCACAGCTTGCCCAAAGGCGGCATCGTCGGTGATCAGGATCGACTGGGCGCTTTCGTCATGTTCGGCCTGGCTGAGCAGGTCGAGTGCGATCCAGTCGGGGTTGTTGTCCTTGTCGGCGATCACGAGGATTTCGGAGGGCCCCGCGATCATGTCTATGCCGACCTTGCCGAACACCCGCCGCTTGGCGGCGGCCACAAAGGCATTGCCCGGCCCGGTGATCTTGTCCACCGGGGCGATGGTTTGGGTGCCATAGGCCAGCGCCGCCACCGCCTGAGCCCCGCCGATCCGGTAGACCTCGTCCACCCCGGCCAGCCGCGCGGCCAGCAACACGAGCGGATTGGCCACCCCGTCAGGCGTGGGCACCACGATGGCCAGCCGCTCGACACCGGCGACCTTGGCGGGAATGGCATTCATCAGCACCGAGGACGGGTAAGATGCCAGCCCGCCCGGCACATAAAGCCCCGCCGCCGAAACCGCGCTCCAGCGCCAGCCCAGCATGGCACCGGTCTCGTCGGTCCAGCTGGCATCCTCTGGCATCTGGCGTGCGTGATAGGCGCGGATTCTCTCCGCCGCCAGCTCCAGCGCGGCGCGGTCGGCGGCGTTCACCAGAGCGCAGTGGGTTTCTATCTCCGCTTCCGAAAAGCGCAGCGTCTGCGGTGTCAGATCCAGCCGGTCGAATTTCGCCGTCAGCTCGATCACCGCCGCGTCACCGCGCGCGCGCACATCGGCGATGATGTCGGCCACCACCGCGTCCACATCCGGGCTGTCTTCGCGCTTGGCGCCCAGAAGGGCGGTGAACCGGGGTTCGAAATCGGTGTCGGCGGCGTTCAGGAACTGGGGCATCTGACTCTCCTTTGGGGCGCTCATACCGCCCCGACGCGCCAGCCTCAAGCGCCACGGCACCGCGAGGAAAGCCCGCGCGGGCTTGACGAGCGGCCTGGTTCAGACTTCGTGTTTCGGCACGTGACGGGAGGGTGCCACGTAGGGGCGCGTCACATCCTTGAGGGTCACTTCCAGCGCCTCGACCGTCAGACGGATACCGCCATCCCCGGCCAGCGTCAGCACCACATGCCCGGCCCCGTCTTCCCCCGGTTCGAACGTGACCGTCAGCAGCGACAGGATCATGTCACTGTCGTCGCGCGCCACCCCCTGGCTGGCCACATGCAGCACGTTGTCGATCACCAGCAGCGCCTGCACCCGTTCCACCGCGCGCCCCCGCGTTTCCGCCGCCTTCAGATCTTCCCAGCGGAACCGGTTGAGCAACAGCGCGAAGCGCCGCTCGCGCGGGAGCCATTTCATTTCACCGGCCGGAAATACCGCATCCTGTGCCAGGGTGGACAGGATTTTCAGATCCTCTGCATCCAGCGCGCCAAGGTGCAGCGGCGCCTCGCGCCCGTCTTCGAAACTTGCGTCCTGCATCACGTTTCCCGAACCCTCTCGATATGGGCACCCACATTGCCCAGCTTTTCCTCGACCCGCTCATAGCCACGATCCAGGTGATAGACCCGGCTGACCACGGTTTCGCCCTCTGCCGCCAAACCGGCAAGGATCAGCGACACGCTGGCGCGCAGGTCGGTCGCCATCACCGGCGCCCCCCTGAGCCGGTCCACACCACGTACCGTCGCGGTGCCGCCGTGCACCTCGATCTCGGCGCCCATGCGCATCAGCTCGGGCGCGTGCATGAAACGGTTCTCAAAGATCTTCTCTTCCAGAACCGAAGTCCCCTCGGCGGTGCTCAGCAAGGCCATCATCTGCGCCTGAAGGTCGGTGGGAAATCCGGGGAACGGCTGGGTGGTGATGTCCACCGCTTTGACCCGCCCGTTGCGGCGCGCCACTTTCAGACCGGCCTTGGTCTCTTCCACGTCGATCCCGGCGTCGTGCAACTTTTCGACAAAGGCGCCCACAAGGTCCAGCCGCCCACCCAGGCATTCCACCTCGCCCCCGCAAAAGGCCGGGGCCAGCATGTAGGTGCCCAGCTCGATCCGGTCGGCCACAACGGGGTGTGTCGCGCCGTGCAAGCGGTCAACGCCCTGCACAACGATCTCGGACGTACCGTCACCTTCGATCTGGGCCCCCATGGCACGCAGACAGGTGGCCAGATCCACGATTTCCGGCTCGCGCGCGGCGTTGCGGATCACCGTGGAGCCCCTGGCCAGCGTCGCCGCCATCAGGATATTCTCGGTCGCCCCGACCGAGGCAAAGGCCAGATCAATCTCGGCCCCTTTCAGCCCGCGCGGCGCCTTTGCGTGCAGATAACCCTCGCGCAGCTCAATCTCGGCGCCCAGTTTCTCCAGCCCGAAAATATGCAGATCCATCGGCCGCGCGCCAATCGCACAGCCGCCCGGCAAGGACACCTCGGCATGGCCCGTGCGCGCCAGGAGCGGCCCCAGCACAAGGTTGGAGGCGCGCATCTTGCGCACGATATCGTAATCGGCATGGCTTGACGTCAAATCGTGGCTCGACATCGCCAGCACCTTGCCGTCCTGAAGGCTCGTCACCTCGGCCCCAAGGCTTTCCAGCAAGGCGGCCATCGTCTTGATGTCGCTCAACCGGGGCGCGTTGGTCAGTGTCAGCGGCTCTTCGCTGAGCAACGTCGCCGGCATCAGCGTCAGACAGGCATTCTTGGCCCCGGCGATCGGGATCTGCCCCTTAAGCGGCCCGTTGCCGCGCACGATAATCGAATCCATCAGTCCTGACCTTTGTTGTTGCCTGCCTCGGAACGCTGGGTTTCGCTGTCCCCGGCGGCGCGCGCGCGCGCCTGTGCCTTGCGGCGGCCCATATTCGCCTTGAGCGCCGCCTTCAGGCGGTCTTCGCGGCTTTGGGCCTTGTTCATCTTGTTTGCGGGGGGCGATTTACGTTCCATTGTCATTCCTTACATGAGCCGCAAAAAAGGGTCCAGATTGGGGTTGCAAGCATCAAGCTTTGCAGCTATCTCCCGCGCCACGGTAATGCTGCTGTAGCTCAGTGGTAGAGCGCACCCTTGGTAAGGGTGAGGTCGGGAGTTCAATCCTCCCCAGCAGCACCAGAAATCCCTATATTTCAAAGGGGT
>NZ_JAECRZ010000057.1 GCF_016019955.1 Thiosulfatihalobacter marinus | reverse complement strand
CAAATAATTTTTCTCCTTGATTAAAAGCAAGCTGATACAAAAATTCCATCCACTCCTACCATTAAAAAAGAGTTTAGCAGAAATACAGGTTCCTTGGCAGTCTCCCTCCAGTAGTCTCCTGTTGTTGCAACATTTGCACTCAATAGCTATGAAGCTTTAATGGCTAAGGAGGTGCTGATTTTATATTATAGGGTGAGAAGTCAAGAGGGATTGGGAAGTGAATTTTCTTACCTAATTTGTTTTTCTTTCTCAACAGGATACCTCCCATGAACACAG
>NZ_JAECRZ010000056.1 GCF_016019955.1 Thiosulfatihalobacter marinus | reverse complement strand
GCAAAGAATTGCGGAATAGCAATTTTCCGCTTGCCGGGATGTGTGAAAAGCGCCATCCCGCACCTACATGGGTATAAGCTCTGCCCCGGCCGACGGCTCGGAGCGATTTGCCCGAAGATGAATAAGGCGGCTTTCCGCCTTGATACGTTGACAAGCCACCGGACCTTGGCTCCGGCGAGATTGGAGAACGACATGGCAGCGGTTCAGGAAACGATCGATCAGGTCCGCCAGATCGATGTGGACCAGTATAAATACGGCTTCGAAACCAATATCGAAG
>NZ_JAECRZ010000055.1 GCF_016019955.1 Thiosulfatihalobacter marinus | reverse complement strand
ATCGCGGCCTGGGCGGCTGACTACAACACCGAACGACCCCATTCAGCCTTGGACTACCAAACCCCGGCTGACTATGCACGGACCCTGACCACCGCAATCGCCCGCCCCGCTACGCGAGATGAAAGCTCCACGCGTCGGGCGATTGCTCAACCTGCGCCAACCGGCGTAAACACAAACCGGGCTCCGGTCGCGGCTGGATGAAAGTTCAGTGGCAGGTCAAGCCGCATCCGCAGCACCCGGTCTATCCGTATTTGCTGAGGAAGATGGTGATCGACCGGCCAAACCAGGTCTGGTGC
>NZ_JAECRZ010000054.1 GCF_016019955.1 Thiosulfatihalobacter marinus | reverse complement strand
TTGCTCAACCTGCGCCAATCGGCGTAAACACAAACCGGGCTCCGGTCGCGGCTGGATGAAAGTTCAGTGGCAGGTCACTTCCGTAGTGCTTCCGGGCGTGTTGGAACGCAAAAAGCCTCCCGTGAGGGAGGCTTTTAAGCGCTTGATATTACGCTGGAATTTGGTTGCGGGGGTAGGATTTGAACCTACGACCTTCAGGTTATGAGCCTGACGAGCTACCGGGCTGCTCCACCCCGCGACATTTGTTGGCCATTTGCCCTTTGGGGTGTTTTTGGCCTTGTGTCCGGGCATTTGCGTTGGACGCATTTCGAGCCCGGATCG
>NZ_JAECRZ010000053.1 GCF_016019955.1 Thiosulfatihalobacter marinus | reverse complement strand
ATTCCTGCGGCATTGTACGTAGTCAGACAGCAAATCTGTTAAACCAGTGGCGCAGGATTAATGGGTCCTGACCCTAGCGGCGCACCGGGAAACGCTCGCCTTTCCCGGTCAGCACCACAAGCCGCCCACCGTTTTCCACAATACGGTCGCAGCGTTCCACGCCGGTAACAAAGGTCACACACACCACGCTGCCCTCCCGCGCCCGCCAATACCCGTACCACGTGCCCCCGCCGCCATAGGTGTATCTGTATTTGCCATCTGTGTCATAGACGGACCGTCCGTCATCAAAGAACACCTGAAGTGGTCCCGGTTTTTCGGACAGCTCAGCGGCTGATCTAAGGTGTATCCGGGTTGGTTTTCATGCCGCCAATTT
>NZ_JAECRZ010000052.1 GCF_016019955.1 Thiosulfatihalobacter marinus | reverse complement strand
CGCGTCCTCGGCCGCTCCCCGCGCGGCAAGCTGGTCGAGTGCGGCGGCATCTGGAAGAAGCAGAACAAGGAGACCGGCGCCGACTACTACACGCTGACCATCCGCGACCACGGCTTCAACGCCAACCTCGGCAAGGCCGCAAACCAGGACGATCTGTCCCTGCAGGCTGTCATCCCTTGGGGCCCCAAAGACGCCGCCTAAGCCAACGGCCAGACCGCTCCGGCGGTCTGGTTTTTTCTTGTTCCTGGGAACGACAGCGGTTTGAGTGAACGAACGAAATATGAAGCCCCGAAGCAGCCTATTGCGGGCAACATTGCGAGCTTCATAAGTCCTACACCACCCTTGCTCAGGGCAGCATGACCCCGCGGTTCTGAACGGTCACATACATCAGCGTCCAAGAATTAAGGGTTCTGCCTCAATTTGTGTGGCGCAACTATCCTGAGCTTGGAACATTCGGGAGGGATAGTCGTGATTTCAAAAAA
>NZ_JAECRZ010000051.1 GCF_016019955.1 Thiosulfatihalobacter marinus | reverse complement strand
AGCCGCATCCGCAGCACCCGGTCTATCCGTATTTGCTGAGGAAGATGGTGATCGACCGGCCAAACCAGGTCTGGTGCGCCGACATCACCTTCATTCCCGTGAAGCGCGGCTTCTTGTATCTGGTGGCGATCATGGACTGGGCAACCCGCAAGGTTCTGAGCTGGCGCTTGTCGAATACGATGCACGCCGACTTCTGCGTCGAAGCTCTGAAAGAGGCCATCGGTCAGTTCGGCCCGCCTGAGATCATGAACACCGACCAGGGGTCACAGTTCACCGGTTCTGCCTGGATCACCACCCTGACCGAGGCCGGCGCGCGCATCTCGATGGATGGGCGCGGCCGCTGCATGGACAACATCTTCATCGAGAGGCTCTGGCGGTCCCTGAAACAGGAGGCCGTCTATCTCCAAGAAATCAACGACGGGTTCCAGGCCCGGCACGTGATCAGCAACTGGATGGCCTTCTACAACACCGAGCGGCCCCATTCTTCCCTTGAGCGACGAACGCCAAGGGAGGCATACTGGAGCGGTCGAGATCAGAAATTGGCGGCATGAAAACCAACCCGGATACACCTTAGATCAGCCGCTGAGCTGTCCGAAAAACCGGGACCACTTCA
>NZ_JAECRZ010000050.1 GCF_016019955.1 Thiosulfatihalobacter marinus | reverse complement strand
GGCTGGCTGGTTCGGGGCCGCTTGTAGATCGCCTCCAGGCCCATCTTCGCCATCAGTCGTCGGATACGATGTCGGCCAGCTACGATGCCGTCCCGGCGCAGATAGGCGGCGATCTGGCGCGACCCGAAGAACGGGTATTTGGTGAACACCCGGTCGATCTGCTTCATCAGCGCAAGCGTCGCCGCGTCAATCCCGATCGACGTGTAGTAGAACGCTGACCGGCTCAGGTTCACCAGCTTGCACTGTTGGCTGATGCTCAGATCGGGATGGTTGCGGCGGATCATCGCTTTCTTCTTTGCCGGGCTCATCGTTTGAGCCCTTCCAACAAAAAATCGTTCTCGACCGCCAACCTCCCGATCTTGGCGTGCAGCTCTTTCACCTCCGCCTCGCTCGGGCCTTCGGGTTTGCCGCCCCGAGCGAACACATCCGCCATGCCTTCGACCGCCTGGCGCTTCCATGTGCTCACCTGGTTCGGATGCACCTGGTGCCGCGCTGCGATCTCCTGGATCGTCTTGTCGCCACGCAGAGCCTCAAGCGCGACTTTGGCTTTGAACTGATCTGTAAACTTCCGGCGTTTCGCCATCTCGTATCCCTCCAAAAAGTTCGGGATACACCTTAGCTAACTGTCCGGATTTCCGGGACCACTTCA
>NZ_JAECRZ010000004.1 GCF_016019955.1 Thiosulfatihalobacter marinus | reverse complement strand
CGTTTCGCCATCTCGTATCCCTCCAAAAAGTTCGGGATACACCTTAGCTAACTGTCCGGATTTCCGGGACCACTTCAGTGCAACGGTGGAGGGCGTAATGGCTGATCTATTGCAAGAAATCGAAGAAACCCCGGCAAGCTATCCGGCCACCCCGTCCGGGCTTTCGACCCCGGCGGCGGCGCTTGATGCGGAAATGATCTGGGAACGGATCGAGGCATACACCCGCACCCGCCACACGGCGCGGGAAGTGGTGTGGACTATTGAGGGCGGCGAGGGTGAGGACTGGCAAGCGCCCCTGTCGCCTCTGGGCTTTTACACGGCTGAGAAATGGGAAAGCGGCGCGTGGGTCTCTGTCACACTTGCTGACGGTCCTGTGGGTCTCTGTCTGCCCTCTGACGGTGTGTTCAAGATCACGGCGCAAGTCGGGGCAGGCGATCCGCCTAAAGCGGTCTCTGAGGCGTTCCGGCGCTTGGCTGAATACATGGCCGACGAAACAGACCGCGCGGGCGTGTCCAGCTACAGCGTGAACATGGGCGGGGCTATTCAGGAAACCTATCAGCGCAGCGCGGCACATGCGGCGCGGGCGCTTCAAAACAGCGGGGCGGCTGATCTGTTGCGCCCGTATCGGAGGCAGAAATGATCTGGCCATTCAAACGCAAAATCGAAACCCGGTCTGATACCGGATACACCGCCCAACTGATGCAGGCACGGGCGGCATACATCACCGGCACAAGCGGGCGCGCCGAACTGACGGCAACCGTTCAAGGCGCGGTCACGCTCTGGGAAAACGGCCTGTCTGTCGCTGATGTGAACGGCACCGACCTGTTGACCAAGCGGCTTCTGGCAATCGCGGGGCGGATGCTGGCCTTGCGGGGTGAAGCGCTGTTTTACATCACCGACGATATGCTGATTCCGGTCTCCGATTGGGACTTGTCCACCCGGCTTTCCCGGCCCTCGGCATATCGGCTGACGTTGCCGGATGCAGGCGGCGGCAAGTCCATGACGGCTCTTGCTGGCGAGGTGCTGCACTTTCGGATTGGGGCGGATGCCTCACAGCCTTGGCACGGCACGGCACCTTTGCGACGGGCAAGCCTGTCTGCGGATCTTCTGGAAGTGATCGAGCGCGGGCTGGTCGAGGTCTATGGCGATGCCCCCTTGGGATCGTCTATCGTGCCAATGCCGGAAACGCCGGAAACCGATTTGACCGACATTGCGCGGGGCTTTCGCGGGTCGCGTGGCCGGGTGCTGGTGCGCGAATCGGTGCAAGTGCAGGCGGCGGGTGGACCGGCCCCGGCGCAAGACTGGCGGGCAAACGACCTGACACCCGATCTGCAAAAGGCGATGATGGACAAGACGCTGGATCAAGCGCGCGACCAAATCAACAATGTCTTTGGTATCCTTCCCGGCCTGAGTAATGCCGCAACCACGGGTCCGATGGTGAGAGAATCACAACGCCACCTTGCCCAATGGACTTTGCAGCCGATGGCAGAGGCGATGGCAGAGGAAGCCACGGACAAGCTGGGATCGGCGGTCACGCTGGACGTTATGCGGCCCCTACAGGCGTTCGATAGCGGTGGACGCGCACGGACTGTCACGGCGCTTGTGAAGGCGCTGGCAGAGGCCAAAGAGGCCGGGGTAGATCCCGCGATTGCTTTGAAACTGGTGGATTGGGAATAGCGCTGGCCGCGCGGGGGTTTTTGATAGTCTCCCCGAAAAGCTGGGCTTTAGTCGGTGAGTGGCCCGCTATCAAAAACCCCGACATGGCGCGGTTGCCTTTTTTGAAATTCCTGGCAACGCGGCGCAGCACCGGCACGGTTCACACCGGGGCCGGTGCGCTTACTTCCTGAGTCGCACACCTGCGCCGCCACCATTCTCAGCAATGAACTCAACCCCGGCGACTTCAAGGGCGGTGCGAATGGCCGCGATAGCCTTCTCGGCTGGATAGGGTTTACCTGATCCCTCTGCCCTTTTCACAGTCATAGAGGACACCCCTGCAAGCTCTGCAAGGCCTGCCTGAGACATGTCCAAAATCGCTCTCGCCGCGCGAAGTTGGTCTGATGTGATATTTTTTTCTTGTTCCAATTTGGAACATTCCTTATGTTCTGTTTTGGAACATTACCACAACCGGAGACCAAAACAATGACCAAAGAACGCAATTTTGCGAACGATGAACTGCGCCCAATTCAAGAGTGGGAAAACGACCAGGTGCATGGAGAGGCGATTGCCTGCAAGAAGGTATACGATGTCCACCTTGCCAAGGTTACTGAACTGCGCCAGCGGCAAGAGGCATACGAGACCAGCCTGCCCAAAGACCCGATTGAGGCGATGGCAGAGATCAACCGGACGCTCAAAGACACACGTGAATTTGCAGAGCCTCAGTATGCAGCCCGTGCGGCGCTTGAAATCATACATCAGCTTGCAACCCACGGCGCGCTGGAGGACAGCACCCAATTGAAGGAAGCGATCTATTGGCTTGCCGGTCAGGGACTGGACGGCCTCAAGATCATCGAGGACGGGACGAGTCGCGCGAGAAACATCGCCCAACAGTTTCACCCGAGGCATACCGTTTACCGGGCCTAAGCTAAAACGTGGGGGTTGCCACGCTTTGATAAGCGTGGTATCTCTCACGGTAAGCAGCGAGGTCCGCCCTATGAAGTATTCTGTAAAAATCGTCACACGTGAGTTTTCGCCAAGCGAAGTGGCTATGGTCGCAGGTGTTTCCACCGCCCTTCAACGGGACTGGCGGCGTCGTGGCGTTATCCAAGGGCGCAGCGACGGCTGGAACAAATACGACCTTTCGGACGTCATCAAAATGACAGTGATGCGCGCGTTTACCCAAAGCGGCATTGCGCTCGAAACAGCCGAAGCCCTTTCGGGTATGGCTGTGCTTCCGGTGATTGCAGCGCTCTCGCGCTGGGACGATACCGCCGTGTTTGACGGCGATGAACTCAACCAAGAACAAATGGACCGTATTCGCGGGGGCGCTGTCCGTGGTGCGTCTGAAGACGACCAATTCAGCTTTGTCGCTTTGCCCGAAAAAGATGGCAATCCCGTTGCTGCTCGGATCGACAACCTTGCGAAGGGCGAGCAACTGATGGGGCAGAACAAGAGCTTTCATGGTGTAACTGTCGATCACTACGGCCTGGCGCACCACATCGCGAACACATCCCCCCTGCCGATTATCCGCTATGAGATTGAGGTCAAAGGGGACGATTGATGAAAGCACCCAACATCCTCTTTGCCGGTGACAAGAAAGCTGCTGCGCTTCTTGATATGAAGCCTGCGGAGTTTCGCGGCCTTGTGGCTGACGGTGTTTTGCCAAAGCCTATGGACATTGGCGGCTTTGAGCGTTGGGACGTAGAGCAACTGCAATCCATCGCCCGTGGTGATGGGACTGATGGTGGGCCTATCGAATGGTGAAGAAACGCTACACTTGGCAGAACCCCAAGACCGGCCTTTGGTATTTCCGCAAGCTGAACAACGGAAAGATGATCTATACGCCCATTGAGGCTGAAGAAGGCACTGCTGAATTTGACCGCCGCTATTGGGAAATTCGCCAAGGCAAACACATCACCGCAAAAACGTCTTGGAAGGCTTTAATCGAGGCGATGCGCGAGACAGATAAATGGGCGAACTTCTCTCATCGCTATCGCAAAGACCTTGAGCCGGTCTTTGAATACCTCAAGGAAAAGATCGGCAACCAGGACGTTGCGCGGCTGACCCAAGCTGACATTTACGACGCGATGGAAAAGAACCGCCACCGCGTCCGGTTCGCTAACTACATCCCGACCGCGATTAGCATGTTGTCCAAGCTGGCGATCCGTAAGCGGTGGCGCAAGGACAACCCGGCAATCGACATTGAACCCCTCAAGGTTCCCAAGGCACGCCAGAAACCGCACCTGCCATGGGCAGATTGGGCAGTGGATAAAATGCGTGATCAGGGTGAGCCGCTGCCGTTGCTGATCTTCGAGATCGGCGTGGGAAGCGTCCAGCGTCCGGGTGATTGGGTGGACTTCCAATGGGGCGACTATGACGGGGAAACCCTAAAGCTGCGCCAAAACAAGACCGACAAGCCGCTGCACCTTCCCTGTACTGAGGCGCTCAAAGCCGCGCTGGATCGTGCCAAGGCTGATCTGGGATTCGCGCCGCACCCGTCGCGCCACATCCTGACCCGTGCTGATGGGTCAGCAATGGACTATCACGCGATGGCCCGCGTGATGGTGCGCGAGCGGAAGCGGCTGGGCTTGATGGCCTACGATCAACATGCGCTGCGTTATCGCGGTGTCATGGAATTGGCCTGGGCGGGCTGCACTGACGACGAAATCGCCAGTTTCAGCGGTCACACTTCCAAGGCGATGATTATCAAATATGCAGGGGAGGCGAGGCAGATCACGCGCGCGCGTCAAGCGGCGGCAAAGAGAAAGTGACGGCAGAACAGAACAAGTCCAGAACGAGAAACTGATACCCGAGGTGATACCCAAATGAGTAGACAAGAAGCTAAGTTATTGAAAAGGTTGGAGGCGAGTACCGGAATCGAACCGGTGTACACGGATTTGCAATCCGATCCTTAATGACATCATAGATGAACATGCCGCACCGAAAGTATCTTATTTTATTGATAAAGTAGCAAGAATGTGCGCATGGTTGAACATAGCGAAACCCCTAAACGCACCCGATTTATGTGACTAAAAAGAGACTAAAGTGAAGCTGCGCCTAACTGACATGGCAATCAAGAAGCTGCCGCATCCCGCCCAGGGACAAGTGACACACTGGGATGAGCTGACGCCAGGTTTCGGCCTTAGGTGCTCAACCAAGAGCAAGTCGTTTGTGGTCATGTACGGCGAAAGGCGCCAGCTCAAGACGATAGGTCGCTACCCCAAAATGTCGCTTTCCGACGCGCGGGCGCAAGCCAAGCGTTTTTTTGTCCAGCATCAAGACGGGGCGCACGGAGAACACCAGCACGAAATTTCATTTGATGAGGCAAAAGATCGGTTTCTTGAAGATTGTAGGAACAGGAACAAGCCCCGAACGGTTGCAGACTACACACGACACCTGGACAAGCATTTCCGGTTTGCAGGAAACCTGGGCGATGTAAGTCGCCAGCAAGTTATGAAGGTCGTTTCCGGTCTGTCGAATACGCCTTCGGAGCAATCGCACGCTTATGTTGCCATCCGCACGATGATGAACTGGTGCGTGCGACATGGGCTGGTGGAGCAATCAGTCGTTCCGCAGATCAAACAAGGTACGACTGCGCGAAATCGTGTTTTGAGCGAGGGTGAGCTGAGGAACGTCTTTCTGCGGTCACAAGAAACCCCTTTCCCCTTTGGTCCGATCATGCAGCTTTTGATTCTTACTGGTCAGCGAAGAACAGAGGTCGGGTCACTGCGCCGGACTTGGATAAGCAACGGTTACATTGTGTTTCCTGCCGGGTTCACGAAGAACAAGCGCGAACACCGTTTTCCACTTTCTGGCAGGAGCCAAGAGATCATCGAGGGTCTGCCCGATACCGGAGACCTGCTATTTCCCGCTGCGACGAACAATGAAAAGACCTTCAGTGGTTGGGCGTGGCACAAGGCGCGATTTGATGAGGGCCTAGAAGATGTTGCGCCCTACACATTGCACGATCTACGCCGAACTTTCGCTACCGTTCATGCCAAGATTGGGACACCAATCCACGTTACTGAAAAGCTCTTGAACCACGTCACCGGTACCATCAGTGGTGTGGCGGCAGTCTATAACCAGCACACATACGAAGAAGAAAAGCGAGAGGCGATGGCCCGATTTGATGAATACATCGCCAAATTGATTGAGACCTGATACGCTCGCCCAGCCTAGGCTTTTGTCAACCCTAGGGCATCGCGATGCTCTTCAATCTTGGAGACATCGTGATGAGGATACTTTCAAAGCGCCAGCTCAAGGAGCTGGTCCTCTACTCGCCGCAACACGTCGCGCGGCTGGAAAAGGCAGGCCAATTCCCAAAGCGGGTACAGCTGGGCCCGAACAGAGTGGGATGGGTTGAGAGCGAGGTATTGGACTGGCTTCAGCAACGGCTGGATGGTCGCGAAGAGCCCAAACGACACTCCTGATACAGGAGCCAGGGTGGCCAGGCGTGCACAGCTTGGCCACCCATTCCTTTCGACAGCATTCAATTGCGAGTTGCTAATTGATGCCCACTAAGTCACTTTGCGAATAACGGCACAAAAATATACAATGAAATCATGACAGAAGCACAGAAACAGCGGCTCGAACAGCAACTCTGGAACATCGCTAACGAACTTCGCGGGAAGATGGATGCCGACGAGTTTCGCGACTACATTCTCGGGTTCATTTTTTACAAATACCTATCCGAAAAACAGCACCTCTTCGCCAACAAGCTTCTCGAAACCGAGGACGTGAAGGACTACGCCAAAGTCACTGACAAGGACGACATCGAGGCAATCAAGGAGGAGTCCCTCGAAAAGCTTGGCTATTTCCTGCATCCGGATGAGCTCTTCACGGCAATCAGCGATAAAGGCAACGCTGACACCAAGGGCAAAAGCAACTTCATCCTGGAAGACCTTCAGGCGATCCTCAACTCCATCGAGCAAAGCACGATGGGAACCGACAGTGAGGACGACTTCAACAAGCTGTTCGAGGACTTGGACCTCAACAGCACCAAGCTCGGTCGGAGCGTTCATGCCCGGAACTCGCTGATAGCGCGTGTTCTCAAACACCTCGACAAGATCGACTTCGAGCTCGGCAAAGTCGATGCGGACGTTTTGGGCGATGCCTACGAGTACCTGATTTCGAAGTTTGCTTCTGGTGCGGGTAAGAAAGCTGGTGAGTTCTACACCCCGCAGCAGGTTTCTAAAATCCTGGCCAAGATCGTCACTTTGGACAAGAAACGGATAAAATCAGCCTATGACCCTGCATGTGGGTCTGGTTCTTTGCTTCTGCGTATCGCCAAAGAGGCGGATGTTGGCTCGTTCTACGGCCAAGAGCTCAACCGCACGACCTACAACCTCGCGCGGATGAACATGATTCTGCACGACGTGCATTTTAGCCGGTTCGACATCAAGCAAGAAGACACCCTCGAAGAACCGCAACACCTCGATCAACGGTTCGAGGCAGTGGTCGCAAATCCGCCCTTCTCCGCGAAGTGGAAAGGAGCGAGCAATCCGCTCAACGAAACCGATGAACGATTCAGCCAATACGGAAAGCTTGCCCCGGCGTCTAAAGCCGATTTTGCGTTTGTTCAGCACATGATTTATCAGATGGCCGACAATGGAACTATTGCTGTTGTTCTTCCGCATGGTGCGTTGTTTCGTGGAGCCGCTGAAGGCGTGATCCGTGAATATATCATCAAAGAGTTGAACTACCTGGATGCCGTGATCGGGCTGCCGCCGAACCTTTTCTATGGCACCTCTATCCCCGCATGTATCTTGGTATTCAAGAAATGCCGCGTTCACGATGACAATATTCTTTTTGTTGATGCGAGTGCAGAATTTGAGAAGGCTCCAAATCAAAGCATCTTAACGGATGTCCAAGTTAAAAAAATCATCGATACATACTCGGATCGCAAGGACGTTGAGAAGTATGCTCATGTAGCGTCGCTCGCAGAGGTGGCGGAAAATGACTACAATCTGCACATTCCACGCTATGTCGATACTTTTGAGCCAGAAGAACCGATTGACGTTGAAGCTGTGTCGCGCTCTTTGAGAAATGCCGAACTCCGAATGCACGAGGTCGACAAAACTATTTCAGATCTTTGTTCTGAATTGCGGATTTCTCCGCCTGCCGGGCACAATGTTGAACTTTTAAAGGTTTACAAACACGGCGTAATGCAAAATCTTTTTTCCCGAACTTTGCGGTTCAAAGACGACAACGGTCACGATTTCCCAGAATGGAAGGAAAAGCCGCTTGGTGACGTTTTCGGATGGATTAGAACGAACAGCCTGTCTCGTGAACATCTCACGGACAAGGATGGCACTATCCAGAACATTCACTACGGTGACATTCACAAAAAATTCAAAGCGAATTTCCACCAAGATCAAGAAGAAGTGCCATTCATTGCGCCAAGTGCAAACTTCAGCCCTAGATCCGACGAAGAATTCTGCCGACCCGGTGATGTGGTTATTGCCGATGCTTCCGAAGACTACGCAGACATTGGAAAAGCGATTGAGATCGTGCAAGTTCGCGAAAAAACTCTGGTGGCGGGGCTGCATACATTCATAGCACGCCCAAAAGGTGAGAGTGTTGTACTCGGTTTCTCAGGTTATTTGTTAAGAAGTCCTGCAATGCGCAAACAGATCATTCGGATCGCTCAAGGTATTTCTGTTTTAGGAGTCTCAAAGCGCAATCTTGAAAAACTACTACTCGACATTCCTCATCCCGATGAACAGCGCAAGATAGCAGATTTCCTTTCAGCATTTAACGACGCGGTTGACGAAAAGATTGCGCTTATCTCTGATCGGATGTCAGTTGAAACCGACGCGTGAAGGCTTTTCCCAGACATTGAGTATGAATACACAAACTGAACAACAACTCGAAAACAACCTTGTCGCCCAACTGGAGACCTTGGGGTTTTCGAGGGTCTCGATTCCCGATGAAACGGCCCTTGTCGAAAACCTCAAATCCCAGCTCGAAATCCACAATGGCACCACGCTCAGCGACGCTGAGTTCAAGCAGGTTCTTAACAAGCTGGCCAAGGGCAACATTTTCGAGAAAGCCAAGATCCTGCGCGACAAGATCGACTACAGGCGGGACGATGGCACCACCGGGTATATCGAGCTGATCAATCAGATCCAGTGGTGCAAGAACCAGTACCAGGTGACGCATCAGGTCACCATGACCGGCAAGTACACCAACCGCTATGACGTGACACTGTTGGTCAACGGGTTGCCGCTCGTGCAGATTGAACTCAAGCGCCGTGGTTTAGAGATGAAAGAGGCGTTCAATCAGACCAACCGGTATCACCGGCATTCGTTCTCGGCTGGTTACGGGCTCTTTGGATACATCCAGATTTTCGTGATCTCGAATGGTGTTAACACCAAGTATTACGCCAATAACCCGATCCATAAGCGCGACTTCAAACAGACGTTCTTCTGGGCTGACGTGGACAACAAGAAAATCACGCAGTTGGCCGAATTTGCGGAGGTCTTCTTGGAAAAATGCCAGCTGTCGAAAATGATCACCAAGTACATCGTTCTGAACGAGAGCGACGAAACTTTGATGGCGCTGCGGCCCTACCAGTACTACGCCGTTGAGGCCATCGTCGAGCGGGTCAAAAACACCGAGAAGAATGGGTACATTTGGCACACGACCGGGTCCGGTAAGACGCTCACTTCGTTCAAGACGGCCCAGATCCTCACCCAGTCGCCGAACGTCCACAAAGTGGTGTTTGTCGTCGACCGGAAGGACCTCGACTATCAGACGATCAAAGAGTTCAACAGCTTCAGCCCAGGCAGCATCGACGGCACCAACAATACGCGCAGCCTGGTCAAGCAGTTCACGGACGACACGCCGATCATCGTCACCACTTTGCAGAAGTTGAACACCGCGATCAGCCGACAGAAGCACCTAGAGAGGATGGATGCGCTTAAGGACAAGCGCATGGTGTTCATTTTCGACGAATGCCACCGCAGCCAGTTCGGCGACACGCATCGCCGGATCGTCGAGTACTTTCCGAACGTCCAGATGTTCGGTTTCACCGGCACACCGATCTTCGCACAGAACGCCTCGAAGAACGCACTCGGCAAACGGACCACCAAAGACCTCTTTGGCGACTGCCTGCACAAATATGTCATCACCGATGCGATCCGCGACGAGAACGTCCTGAAGTTCTCGGTCGAGTACATTCGGACGGTGAAGCAGAAGGACGAAATTGCCGATATCGAAGTCGAGGCGATCGACACCGCCGAAGTGATGGAAGCACCGGAGCGGCTGGACAAGGTTTCCGACTACATCATCGCCAACCACGCCAGGAAGACGCACAGCCGCGAATTCACGGCCATTTTCTGCGTCAGCAACGTGAAGACCCTTTGCGCCTATTACGAGCTGCTACGGGCTAAAAAAGACGCAGGAGCGCATAGTTTGCGCGTCGGTACGATCTTCTCCTACCAGGCCAATGAAGATGACCAGGATGTGGCCGGATTCATCGACACCGACATCATTCCTGATGGTGGCGGGGACGCCCCGATCAACAAACACAGCCGCGACAAGCTTGATGAGTACATCGACGACTACAACAGCATGTTCGGCACCAACTTCTCGACTGACAATTTCTATGGTTACTACAAGGATATCGGGAAGCGCGTGAAAGCGAAGCAGCTCGACATTCTGCTGGTCGTGAACATGTTCCTGACCGGCTTCGACAGTAAGCCGCTGAACACGATCTACGTTGACAAGAACCTCAAGTACCACGGCCTTCTTCAGGCGTACTCGCGCACAAACCGAACTCTGGGACAGAAAAAATCTCAAGGCAACGTCGTGTGCTTCCGCAACCTGAAACCGGCCACCGACCAGGCGATCGAGCTCTTCGCCAACAAGGATGCGATCGAAGACATCATCCTTGCCCCGTACGAGGACTACATCAAAAAGTTCCAAGAGGCGGTCGAGAAACTGTTCAAAGTAACCCCTACCGTCGAAAGCGTGGATGACCTTCTCACCGAGGAGGATGAGGCCAGATTCATCCAGGCGTTCCGGGAAGTCATCCGTGTCAAAAACGTGCTGGATTGCTTCACCCAGTTCACCTTCGATGATCTGCCGATTGATGAGCAACTGTTTGCAGATTTCAGGAGCAAGTACCTCGATCTTTATGACAAGGTCCGCAGTGACCACGAGAAGGAAAAGGTGTCGATCCTTGACGATATCGACTTTGAAGTCGAGCTGATCAGCCGCGACAAAATCAACGTCAGCTATATCATTGCCCTTCTGCAAAACATGCGGGATTCCAAACCGGAAGATCAGGCGAAGCAGCGCAAAGCGATCATGGATATCCTGGACACGGAAGCCCAACTGCGCAGCAAGAAAGAACTCATCGCCCGGTTCATTGCTGAGCACTTCCCGAACATCCCAGCCGAGGCCGATGTCAGCGATGAATTTGAAACCTACTGGACCGAGCAAAAACGCCAAGCAATCAAACAGCTTTCAGAGGATGAAGGGTTGGACGCAGAAGGTCTGGAAAAAGTCATTGGAAACTATCTATTCACTGAAAAACCGCCAATGCGGGACGAGGTCATTGGCATCATGGAAACACGCCCAAAGCTCCGTGAACGCGGTAGCATCGCGGAACGCGTGATCGGCAAGATCAAGGATTTTGTTGAGACTTTCATTGACGGTATCGACTAAGAAACAATCGGCTGCGAAGCGCAGCATTGCCTACGAAGGAATGTCGATTATCTGAAACGGTGTTGAACCAATTGAAGCCCAACTGCCTAGTGTCAATCCGGCGCTAACGTTTTTGTAGAGCTGCACCGAATTAACCACCTGGGAAACTATTGCCCTTCCAGCGGGATGTGATCTTGTCCTTAGAATTTCTAGGAAACGTGCCTGACGGGATCTGCTTGTGAACACCCACAAAACAACCATGTTTGCCTTGAGGCCATAGTGCGACTGATGCAACTGACGTTCCAGTACTTCAAGATAATGATCAATCGAACGATCCAGCGATTTTCTTGCAGCTGCGGTTTTGATGGGCTCCGTCCCACGATCGACCTCCAGCATGAACGAACGGAAGCTGCCACCGTAGTCGAGCGCAAACAACTGATCAGGTATCAGTTTGCCGCGCTTCATCGGGATCTCTAGCGTCGCGCCCTGCTTGGCGAGGATCGTGTGCGCTGGGATGTACTGGACACCGCGTCGCGCCGCCGCGATATCGATCGAACTCGTGACACACGACGTCAAAAAGCCATGCCACCAATGGCCTGTCGGACGAACAGTCGGCTCCGCCAGCCCCAGATCAAACAGATGAACTTTCGCTGCCTTGGTCAGATCATAGACGTAAGGATTGAAATCAGAGTTTTCGGTGGCTCGTTGTTGCTGAGGCAACCGAAGAAAACCTCCCGCACGCAGTTTCTGCATCTGCCGAAGGGCCGTGTCTTTGCATCGATGCGTACCACGGGTCAGTTCATAAAGATACTGCGATGATTGGGGGCCGTGACGCTCAATATGTTTGAGCCAGCGAATCTCGCGATTCGTCGGCCTGACGCCAGTTTGAGGCGCTATGTGATGGAATGTTGACCTGCCAAGGCTGTCCGTCTGCGTCATGCCCGGCATACTAGCAGGAATCAGAGCTCCGGAGAACGGGATGTTGGGTCATCATCCTGTTTTTCTTCAAGTTTTTCAGATTCATGGTTCTCCGGTGGTGCGTCATGTTCAGCCTTTTTCCGCAATGGTTCGGCGTAGGTTTCTCGGCTGTGCTCGCGTATATCTGCAATCTCGCTTTTCGACGCTCGCGGCAGGTTTTCCAGCACGAAAAACGGGAAACTGATCGGGACAGCGTTTTTAGTCAGGCCGCGCACATAGGTGGCGAAGGTGCCTTTGGGCTGTTCCTGGATTTTTTCGGCGCTGGATGCCATCTGCCCGGCCAGAGCGCGTGCATCGCGGGCAGAAACGCCACCGGCCAGTTTAATCGATGTGTTGGCTTCAAACGCCTCCTGAAGACCGTTTGAGAGCTGCCCCAGGTATTGATGCGCCATGATCATGCCAACCTTGTATTTCCGAGCCTGACTGAGGATCACGCCGATGTTCTGGTCAAAGTAGTCCTGTGCCTCATCGACATAGACCATCACAGGTAAGCGGTCGTAATCCGGCAATGTGGCGCGTTCCTGAGCGGCTTGGGCAATCAGCGCTATGAAGAAACGACCGAAGATCTCGGTGCCTTGTTCCTTAAGCAAGCTCTTCGACGTGTTGATCAGGATGAGCTTGCCCGCGTTCATTTCCGTAAACATGTCGAACTTCGACTGCGGGTTCGTAAACATCCGCTCGAAGGTCTGATTTTCCAGCACGCCGTAGAGACGGCGGAGTACCTGCGTCTTGGTGTTGGTGAATTCCTTGCTGTCGAATTCGGCTTCAAAGAAACGGCGCGGCGTGCCTTCGAGCTTTTCTATGTGCTCACGGTATTTGTCGGTGCCACCTGGTTCCATCAATTCGCGAAGCGTGTGGATCGTCGCATCCGGGATGTGGAACATCAGCCGGGTGACATAGCGGAAGACAACGCTTTGCTTTGCTGTCATGCCTGCGGACAAGAGCGATCCCAGGACAAAATCATAGAGCTCGATAATCGAGTTGGTCAGCCGCTCGCGTTCCAGATCGTCATAGCGCTCCAGACGTTCCTGGCCGACCGAGAAGAGGTTCAGACTAACTGGGAAGCCGATGTCCTCCGGATCAATCAGCACGATCCGATCGGGCGGCAGAGTCTTCGCCTTCAGGATCGTATTGATGAGATCGCCCTGGCTGTCGATCACGATGACGGATTTATCGTGTCGCTCGACGTCTTTGAGATCCCTGGCAATGAAGTGCTGCAAAGTCTGGGTTTTGCCGTGACCGGACCCGGCAACGATATGCGTGTGTTCGAACCGGCTCTTCTCTGGGATTGTGAATGGCGTGCGCAGTCGGAAGATCTCTTTCAGAACCGTGCCAGACAGGTAGGTATCGACCACATCGTCGCCTTTGTATTCGCGCGGAAAGATCGGTTGCGTTCGGTGGGTCTTCTGAAGATTGGCGTCGAGGCGTTCACGGAGTTTCTTGAAATGGTTGTAATCGTTGTCCTGGAAAAACGGCGAGATCACGTTCTGTACTGCGCTCCCTAGCGGGTGGACGAACTGCGTGACCTCGACCAGAACATCACCATCAATTGGAGGAACAGCCTCAGCAATCGTGCCCAGGCTCTGCGAGATCACATTCAGTGCCGACAACACCATTACCCGGTCGCTGCGGGCCTGACCAACCCGCGCCAGCATGTCCCGGTAGCGCGCGCCTTCAACCGTGTTGCAGAGGGCTGGTGGCGGTGGGATTTCCGGCATCAACCCTTCCTGTGCAAAAAGCTCCTTGCCGATCTCCAGCAACTGGATATTCAGCGCATCCGGCATATCAGGTGGCCAGTGATGCGCGAGTGCGGAATCGACTTCACCTTCGGTCAGATGGACGTTTCCCGCCAAGGCGTGATTGTACAGGAGTTCGGTTTCCTCGCGGGCAAGTCGCTCCAGACGCTTCGGGCTTTCGCGATACATCCGGATGCCGATGTAGAGTGCTGCGCCAATGATCAGGAATGGCGTCACGATGATCGCAAGCGCCAGGAAGCCCGCGACAATCACAAAGGCTGCTGAGCCACTGAAGAGATCATCGAACGCCGAACGTTGCATCAGAACTCAACCACGGTTCGGGTGCCAGTTTCGGCGTTATCGTCGAGCCAGGCTTTCATCTGGTTCAACATCGCCAGAAGATCTTCTTCGTAGATCTTGGATTTCGATGGCGTGGCGCAGAGAAACCGATCGGTCCTGCCATCCATCAGATGTTCGACGCGCAGTTCAAATTTTTCATCACGATCATCCACCCGAGCATTGGCTGGTCGTCGATCAACAAGCTTGGTCTTTAATAGTCCCCTTTGCCGGATGATCTGTTTCTCTTCATGGGTAAAGGCAACGGTTAGATGGACCTCGTAGTACGTCTTCTTCAGAAGGAACCCTTTGCGGATTGTATGATGATCTATTGAAACACGCATCAGGTTAAGCCGGGCAGGCTAATTTTGCATTTTGGGGTGGTGGGTGAAGAAGCGAAAGCGGATGAAGTCATGATGGTAAATGGCCGTTTCTTGTTCTGGTATGTTCAGCAGTTTTCACGAGTGTTTCCCCATACGGAATACCCATAGAGGTTGTGGGTCCGTATGGGGGGGGCGATTAGCTGCGAAAATTCGGGTTTACCCCGAGTTGACGGACGTACTTTTCAGCCGCTTCGCGCGACGAAAACTCCATTCGGCCATAGAGAAACTTACCTCCCTCCTCTTTAATCTTGGTGGCTGGGTCCACCTCAGTTGTGACAGTTGCCGGATCAGTGCTGATCGCTGGTGATGCCTCTGGCATTTCGACGGCAACTTCTTCATCGGCCAAATTCCGATTTGTCCCGGTCGCGACGCCTGGTCCATTAGGTTCTTCCAGCGTTTCCGCTTCGGCATAGCTGCGGGGCGCTGTAGTCCTTCCATCTGTTGACGTCTGCTCAACTGGTATCGGTTGTTTTTCACTTGCCGCTGTTGCCTCCGGTCCAAGTAACATCGAGGAAGGCATTGCGGGTTTGTTTTCGATAGCCGGAGCATCGAGCTTTCTGTCGATCGCAGCGACCGCTTCAAGGTGGCTGGCAAAAACATCCCCAGCAGCACGATAAGAGCCCCCAACACGGATGATCTTGTGACCCCGATGCTCGCCTGGCTCGGCCTTTTTCGGCGAACGTGAAACGCTGGGCTCTTTACGTTCAAAGGAAGCAGTGGGTTGCTGTTCGGTGGCGGATTTCAAAGCGGCAAAAGACTGACTGTCTGCCAGTTGGCGCTTAAGGCTTTGCTTGGAAATTTCCAGCTGTTCTCGGGCCACCTTTAGTGCTTGCTGACCGTACTCGGCGGAATCGACACTTGCCCTCCAGTTCTGAACGGCCCCCACCATAAATAGGCCGAGCAACGAGCCGCTTGCGCCCATCAGAAACAACAGGAACTTCTGACCGTCACTTGCGTATCGCCCGGCACTCCCTGCCAGAATGAAGCCAGCGATGATACCGACAACAACGACGCTCCATCCAATGAATTCTAGAAAGCTAAAAGTCTTTCGCGCGACGTCATATGACCGAAGACGATCTGACATAATCCCATCCCTCCCAATGATTGTTTTTGTTAATTGGCAGCATCTTGCACCAAAAATATGTGCTCACTCAATAGTTGTGTGAGGGGCATGATGTTCAGGCAAAAAAAGCCGCAGCGGTTGCTGCGGCAAATTCTGAAGAACACGAACCTATTTACACTGCTTCGCCTTCGGCGTCGGCTTTTGCGGGTCCTGCCAACGGCTGCAAAAGTCCTGCATCTCGCATCAGAGCCAGAGCTTCAAAGAACACGAGATTGTAGGGTTCCTTGCCCCAAATCGGTGGCTTCTCCGGCACCATGCCTTCAAGGTCTGGAAACTCTTCTGCCAAGCGTTTGGCTTCGTCGTAGACGTTTTGGAATGGGCGCTCTCGGCGCACAACCAAGTTGACGGCTTGCACGTCCTGAGCAACTTCAACGAACGCTTGCAAGATTGGGATCTGAACGCCGCTCTTTTTTCCCGCCGCATCTGGGTTTTCCGAAACGACAACGTCAGGCTGGAACTCTTGTATCCATGCGCGAAGCTGTTTCGCCGCCCCATCAGCGTCCTTGGCCATTTCAGCGGAACCCTCCCAGAAGACCAGATCGCCGCTTTCGACGACCACACATCCGATCCTTTCCGTCCTCGCGGCCACAGCGAGGATCCGTTGGTTTCCGGACTTCATATGATCTCGTTTGCTTCTTCTTCTAATCTGCTCGTCAGGCGTGCGAGTGTGCGCCTTCTCGCAAAGGACCCGGGCCACCCCTTTGGTTCGGAGGGCATCGACTTCAATTTGCTGGCAAGATCCTTGCGGACCTTGCGCAAGGTATCGGCGTAGAAGCTGTCGAAGCTACGTCCATAGATCAATGATAAAGAGCACAACTCACTGACTGTCGGGACGCGCTGTCCAAGCTCAATTTGACTTATAACATTCTTAGAAGACCCGATCAGGTGACCACAGTCAGCCTGGGTCAAGCCGGACTTCTTGCGTGCGACCTTCAGGTCGAAAATGAAATTCTCAAACATGGCGGGTTTGGCTTATCGAATAATGAGGGATAATAGCCGACGTTGCACACACCTGATACCACAGGTGAATCTCGGAAATTTTGAAAACGGGTTTTGCCGTGCGCAGCACTCTCGGAACCGGGCGATGAGTTTGAGTGCGAAAGGGCGAAGCCCGTTTCGCATCTCCCGGTTCCGAGCCCAAGGCGGCAAAACCCGTTTTCAATTCCTAGTAAAGGCATTTTCCTCGATTTCGAGATTTCTCGCCAGTACCGGTCGGTCTCTCTCCCAAGGAATGAAAATGGCCCGTCTCAATTGGACGAGCCATGTTGCAACTTCTTCGATCTGTATGATTAATACTCGCAAGCAAGCATGATCGTCAGGACACGATGGGTCAGGTTCGGGTTGGCTGCATCCGGCGAATGATATTCCAGCTTTTCATCGAAAGGATCGATTTTCCAGAATAGCTTCTGATCATCGATTTCGAACGCGCCGAAGTCATGTTCGCCATGCGGGTCGTTTTCCTCAGAAAACTCATCGAATGCGACTACGGCTTGCCCAGCTTTGGCTAGAAAATCCTCACCCATCGATTTGACGCCGATCGTCACAACGACCGTGGCCTGATCAAGTTGACCGTGCCGAAGCGCGTCATTTAGACGTGCAATCCGCTTTGTCCGAAAGTCCTTGTCGAGCTTCCAGACCGGTGTGTTGGCTTCACCACATTTGTCACAGGCGAAGTCATCAAACACCGTCTTTAGCACCCAGTCACCGGATGCCATGCTCCATTCAGCCCAGGCGTCGCGGACGACATTCATTGCACCACAGTTGCCGCAGGTCGGATATGCGCCGACCATTTCCCAGATTTCGATATCTTTTGGCATTTTGATCTCCTTCCGTGGGGTGGTCGTCCGAACCAATTTCAGACGCACCCTTCGAAAGGAGACAGGAACTGTTCCGCCATCATTGTGAGAGATTGCACATCTCCCGCCTACCACCGGTCATTCCCGAAATTCGGGAATGGTGAGCCGAAGGATTCATTGGTACTTTTGGGAGAAGGGAGCCAAAGGCATCATAGCTGGATGCTTTCTCCTCGGAACAAGCTGACGATCATAGGCCGAGCTCACTATCGCTATGGCGATTTCGCTTTCGGTCAGCGTCAGGACGATCGTTTCATGCACACTTATGTTGTCGGTCAAACCGGCACCGGAAAATCGACACTGCTGATGAACATGGCTATCCAGGACAACGGGCAACGTATTGGTTTTGCACTCGTCGACCCCCACGGGGACTTGGCCGAAACGTTGAGTGGACAAATGGGTGACCAGGCACATGTCTGGAACGTTGCTGATCCGACGTGCCACTTTGGATACAATCCACTGACCAAGACCTCACCGGCGCTGCGACCGCTGATCGCCTCAGGCTTGATTGAAACGCTCAAGAAACAGTGGGCCGATGCCTGGGGCGTGCGCATGGAGCATCTTCTTCGTCACGCCATTCTTGCCTTGCTCGATACTCCCAAGACCGATCTTCGCGATATCATTCAGATCTTCCTGGATCGAGAATTTCGAAAGCAGGTCTTGGTACATGTCCGGGATGAACAAGTTCGGCAGTTCTGGACGGAAGAGTATCCGGCGATGAACTACAAGAATGCGACTGACGGTCTTGCACCGATCGCTAATAAGCTTGGAGCTTTCTTGGCTCATCCCATCGTTCGAAAAGCCATCTGTGAGCCGGAAGAACCGTTGCGATTTAGGCAGATCATGGATCAAGGCCAAATACTGATCGTGAACCTGGCCAAGGGACGGTTAGGGTCAGATATTGCCAATGTTCTTGGAGGTCTAATTGTCTCGGGGGTCACACATGCCGCGTTTTCACGACATGACCTTTCCGAAGCCGAACGACGCCCCTTCTTTCTCTACGTTGACGAGTTTCACTCCTTTACCACGGAGGCCGTGGCTGACCTTCTTTCCGAGACCCGAAAATACAAGCTCGGCGTCATTCTCAGCCAGCAGCACACTGGCCAAAACGACCATCCCGTTTTTGCGTCGGTCATGGGAAACGTCGGTACGATGATCTGTTTTCGCATCGGAGCATCAGATGCACCGCTCTTATCTGCGCAATTGGGAAAGGCAGAGATCCGAGACCTCATAAATCAACCAAATCACCGAGCATTTGTTCGGATGATGATCGATGGGCAGCCCAGCAAGGCTTTCACGATGACAACGTTTCCACCACTAAGGCGCGATCTTAACGACTGACCTGTTCTTTGAACAAACGTGAGTTTCAGTAAGCTTTGGGAATGAACAAGGATGACCACTTACAGCGACATCTCGAACTTTGCCGCCGCATGTACCTGCGCATGTTGGCGGACGGAACCTGGCCCTGGAAGGAGGAGCCGGATTCGACAGATCCCGAGGATATGATAGAGTCCGATGACCCAGACGACGTATGAAGCCATGTTTTGGTTATATCCGGGTGTCCACCCAGAAGCAGGGAGAGGGTGTCTCACTCGAAGCACAAAAAGACGCGATCACGGGCTTTGCGAGTCGTCACGAACTCAACATCATCAAGTGGTTCGAAGAAAAACAGACCGCCGCCAAAGGAGGGCGTCCGAAATTTAACCAGATGCTCCGTCAACTGAAACGTGGTGCCGCCAAGGGCGTGGTCATTCACAAGATCGACCGAGCGGCCCGCAATCCACGAGACTGGGCGATGTTCAGTGAACTGCCAGATATCGGCGTGGATGTTTTTGTCGCCACTGAAAGCCTCGACTTCAACTCGCGCGGCGGACGGCTCACCGCCGACATTCAGGCCGTCATTGCTGCCGACTACATCCGCAACCTACGCGAAGAAACGATCAAGGGCTTGAATGGACGCCTCAAGCAGGGACTCTACCCATTCCGTGCACCGATCGGCTATCTCGACAACGGAAGGGGTCAGCCCAAAACACCCGATCCGAAAAAGGCCCCGCTAATCCGAGAGATGTTCGAACTCTATGCCGGTGGGCAATACTCGCTCCGGAGCCTGCAAGCGGAAATCACCCGACGGGGTCTGCGCAACCTCAATGATCAACCGCTGACACTGCATGGCGTCGAAACCATCCTGAACAACACCTTCTACACTGGGCTGATTACCATTGCCCGAACGGGCGCGACCTACGATGGCACACATGAGCGGATTGTCCCCGCAAAGCTTTTTCAGCGAGTGCAGGATATCAAGGCCGGTCGATCTGGTCCGAAAGTCACCCGACATAACCACCTTTTCCAAGGTTTATTCCGGTGCGGTCTTTGTCAGGGGCCGATGTCACCTGAACGGCAAAAGGGGCGCTGTTATTATCGATGCCAGCGACAAGGGTGTCCTACGGCAACGATGAGAGAAGATCGCCTGGAAGAAGCGATTGTCTATCAGCTGCGAAAGCTTCAACTTGAGCCTGAACTGGCAGATCACCTGGAAGCAGCGTGGATGAGGGAAGGCATTGACCGGGGCACTGAAGACAGGGCGAGCGCTGTCCGGCTCCAGATCGCGGACGAAGAAAAGCGACTTGACCGGCTGACCGACTTGGTCATCGACGGTACCATCGACAACCAGACCTATCGGGAGCGACAGAGATCAGGTCGGCTCCGGTTGACTGAACTTGAAGAAAACCTTGCCAATTTGCCCGACGCAGACGCGATCGAGCAAAACCGCCGTGACTTTCTCGAACTCATGAAAACCCTTTGTTTGCTTTACGAAATGGCCGATCCACCTGAAAAACGGGAAATCGTCGAAAACGCGTTCTCGAACCGAGTCGTTGCTGGAAAAAACGTTGAATTAGAGCCGTATGATTGGCTGACAAGGCACAAATCTATGATCAGTGTCTTGGAATGTGACCCAGAGCGATACACAGATACAGATATGGCCGGTGTCCCCGCGGGGGTTGGAGCGCTTCAGCGGTTGATCGAATATTCTAGGTCCCGGAAGAGCTAAAACGTTTACTGGAGCAGTGCTCTGAAGATCCTGGAGAGACTGGCGGATGGGGGGAATTATGGCATCTGCGCTTGCTGCCTCTGGTTGAGCGACGGATTGTTTGGTAGTGTTTAGAAGATTCCCACTAAGTTGTTATCAGCATGCAAAAAATTGAGTTCAAACTAGAAAATTGCTTCGGTATCGGTAAGTTCAATCACCTTTTCGATTTCTCAAAATCATCAACATTCATAGTGTATGCGCCAAATGGAACGATGAAGTCGTCTTTGGCCCGGACTCTTCGTTTTTTTGCCGACCGAAAGACGGATCCTCCAGGCGACCGATTTTTTCCGGATCGAGTTTCCAAATTCGACCTGATCCTTGATGATCAGCTTACCGAGGATGACGTCAACATCCTGGTCGTTGATCCGGAGCAACCTGACTATGATGCCACTCACAAAATAAGCTCGTTCGTGGCGAGTAAGGAACTGAAGCGTGCGTATGACGCGATTTACGAAGAGCTAGAGAAGAAAAAGACTGAGTTTGTTCGCAAGCTGAAAAGGACATCACAAAGTACTGACTGTGAAAACGAATTCTTTGAAACTTTCCAAAATGATGATCAACAAAATTTCTTCGATTTGTTGACGATGGCTTTTCAAGCACTCGGCGAAGATACCAAGCTTTACAAGTTCAGGTACAACGATGTTTTCGACAAAAAAGGCAACGTAAAGAAGTTCCTTGAGAAAAACCAAGAACATCTGGATCAGTACATTGACTCATACACAGGGCTGCTTCGTGAATCGACGGTGTTCAATAGTTCGGGAAAATCTTTTGGGACATATCAAGCAGATCAAATTATTAAGTCCATCGCCGATAACTCGTTTTTTGAGGCAGGCCACAGAATTGAACTGGCTGGAAACAAGGTCGTGGAGTCCTCTGAGGACCTACAGGAAATTGTTGCCGAAGAGATCAATCGAATTGTTGATGACCCCGAACTAAAGGCAATATTTGACAAGGTTGACAAGGCTATCGGGGCAAATGCCGAGCTTCGCTCGTTCAAAGCATTGATTGAGAAGGAAAACCTTCTTCTTGTTGAGCTCAAGGATTACGAAAAGTTCAGAAAAGATGTTTGGCTTGGTTATCTCATTGAACTGAAGTCCGACCTTCAGGAGATCTGTGAGTTCTACGAGACACAGAAGGAAGAACTCAAAAAGATTTTCGACGAAGCCAAGAAAGAAGTGTCGATTTGGCAGGAGCTAGTCGCGACATTCAACTCTCGATTTTATGTGCCGTTTGAAGTTTCTCTCTCCAACCAAGAGGATGTAATCCTCAAGGAAGATGGAGCAAATTTGGAGTTTGTTTACTCCGATCGAAATCAAGAGTCGGTAAGCTGTGAAAGAAACGCACTTCTAAACACAATCAGCAAAGGCGAACAGCGGGCATTCTATATTCTCCAAGTGCTTTTTGATATTGAATCGCGAAGAAGCAACGCGGCAACCTGTCTTATCGCATTCGACGACATTGCGGACTCTTTCGACTATAAAAACAAGTACGCGATCATCGAATACATCAAGGATCTGCACGAATCCTCGGACTTCAATATCGTAATTCTTACCCACAACTTTGATTTCTACAGGACTGTTGCGTCGCGCCTCTACTTAAGCAGACGACATGCGGTTCTTATGGGAGCGAAGGATGACGATGGCACCGTACAACTTCTTCAGGGACAATACGTGAACGATGCTTTTGAACATCTTTCTGGCCGAGTTTCCGAAGAAAAGGTATTTGTGACGCTGATTCCGTTCCTTAGGAATCTTGTGCAGTATTCGGGACAGGAAGATTCTGACGATTTTCTGAAGCTCACGAAGTGCCTTCACTTGAAGGATGGGTCCGGGGCAATACTGGCCCAGGACGTTGTTCAGATTTGGCGGGATCGGTTTGGCCGATACCAAGCCGAGATCTTTGAATTCGCACAAGAACCCGTCGTAGACATGATATACCGTCTAGCTGACGCGATTGTTTTGGAAGGTGACGCAGCTGACGAAATAGTCCTTGAGAATAAGGTAACATTGGCGATAGCAGTTCGGCTGAAAGCGGAAGGCTTCATGATCGCATCCATCGAAGACTTAGACCTCGATCAGATTGCTAGCAATCAAACCGCTGAGCTACTAAAGCGCTACAAGGACTGCCCGGCATATGACCCTGAAGCAGGCAAAATCTTGAACAAGGTCTCCCTGATGACCCCGGAGAACATTCACCTGAACGCTTTCATGTACGAGCCACTGATTGATATGTCGGTCAGGCATTTGACCGATCTCTATGATGAGGTGAAGACATTGGGAGCCTAGTGGTAAGTGTATGACAAGACTTAAAAACCTATCTCATATCGACTTCGAAGAGCTATGCCGAGACATTCTTGGAGCAGAAACTGGCAAGCGTTTTTCCGCGTTTGGACCAGGCCCAGACGGTGGCGTTGATGGCAGGCACTCAAAAGGAGAAGAAGCCACAGTTCTCCAGTGCAAACACTATGCAGGTTCAACATTTTCAAATCTCAAGGCTTCAGTGAAAAAAGAGATTCCGAAGTTATCGGCCTTGAAGCCAAAACGATACTTGTTGTGCACATCGCACTCGCTCACACCGCAAAAAAGTGATGAAATCGCTGAACTGATTGGTGACTATCTTCAGAGCCCGGAAGATGTTTGGGGCCAAGAAGACCTCGAGGAGGCTATTCGACGCCACCCCGAAATCGAAAAATCTCATATGAAGCTATGGCTGTCGAGTACCGCCGTTTTGGAGCGGATTCTGCATTCCGGATTGGAGACATACACTCAAGCCACAAAGGACGAAATCCTCGGCGATCTCAAAGTTTACGTCCGCAACCCTAGTTTTGATGAGGCTGTGAAAAAACTTGAGCGCGAGAAAATCCTGATAGTCTCAGGCCCACCAGGTGTTGGTAAAACTACATTGGCGCGAATGGTGGCCTATCACTACCTCAACGATGGCTGGAACTTCTATGCGATTAATTCACTGGAAGATGGATTCTCGAAAATCGATGACAGCAAGCCAACGATTTTCTTCTTCGACGACTTTCTTGGACGAATTGAACTGGATCGTCAGTCACTGCTTCAAAGAGACACCGCGTTGGCAACCTTCGTTCGAAGGGTAAGAAACTCAAAAAACGCTCGTTTCATCCTTACTACCCGCGCGCACATTTTCGAAGAAGCACGGAACTTGTCTGATCACGTCGATGACCGAAGGCTACAACTGGCGAAATACTTGCTTGATGTAGGTACTTATACACGGGAGATTAAGTCTCATATTCTGTTTAACCACCTGTCTGTATCCAGCCTAAGTCAGGGTCATTTTGCGTCACTATTGGAAGACGATTGGCTGAAGAAAATAGTGGACCACAAAAACTATAACCCCCGTTTGATCGCCTCTGTATCGAGCGATTGCCTGGATGATGTCGATGCACTCGATTACCCAAAGTACATCTATCACGCACTAGAAAATCCTGATCTAGTCTGGAGTAAGCCATATAGATCTCTAGACATGAGGTCACAGAACCTTCTTGTCGCTCTCTTTTTTGGAAACCAGTTCGGTCAGGAAATCGACGAGCTGAGGGAAAACTACTTAGAGCTACACAGAACAGTCAGCGCTTACTACTCTCAGCCAACAAAACCGGGAGATTTCGAGACAGCGCTTCGAGCGCTTGAATCAGGGTTTATCTCAATCTCTGGTAAAAGGGTGAGCTTTATTAATCCGTCTGTAAGGGATTTTCTGAAAGCTTACCTGACTGAAAGAGAGTACTTGAACTTACTCCCCCAGACGGCTCGACGTGTTGACTGGGCCGCTTCAGTTTGGAGGCACGTCAAGGACTTGCTAAAAACTCACCCTCCAGAGGTTAAGCGGTTTGTGCAACTGTTTAGGGGAGTCGCTAGTCGCATTGAAGAGACGCCATCACAGCGACATATCAAATCCAGCGGCAACTTCTATTCAGTTTCGTCAGATGATCTTTCTCTTTCAGACAGAATTGAACTGCTATTTGATTGGTGGCAGCAGTCCGAGGACGAGTACTTTCTCGATAGATGCCTTGAGGTTCTAGCGTCTGGAAAAGTGGAGCTGGTACCATGGCACGACGGTCGGGCATTTCCTGAGTTGCACTGGCAGGTATCCAACTTTGTAGATTCCGAGTTCGTCCAGAAGGACAAACTCTTGAGGTTGATCGAACAGAGACTTGTTCATGCAATTGAAGGAGGTCTGCCTGTTGATGAAATTCTGTCGGTCGTCGAGGCGGTGGACGAATTTATGGCTGACACGGCTCCCGACGAGGTTACTGAAGCACTCGAAGGTGTCGTTGGATACGAGTTCAGTGAGACCGAAGAGGCCATAAGTCACCTCAACACGGAAAGCGAGCTTTCCGAACACATGGAACACCTTGAACAGCTGGCAAAGGTGACAGGTATTAATCCAGATTCTGCGCTTCAGGTCGTGTCGGAGAAACTGGTTCAGTACGAACAGCCTGACTACGATGAGCATCGGGGAAGCTTCACCCGTCCACAGCAAAGCCAGCGTGCTGAGTTCAGCGATGACGCCTTGGTTAGCCTGTTCTCAAACTTGGTGGAGCAGTGAACTTATCAACCGCACGAGTTGAAGTCCTTGCGGGGCAGAGACTGGCGATGAAACAAATTTCCACAGTCTAATCAATCCCTATCGACTCAAGTGACTAAAAAGAGACTAAAAGAAAAGAAAGGCTCAGGCGATTCCGCCTAAGCCTTTGATTTTATTTGGAGGCGAGTACCGGAATCGAACCGGTGTACACGGATTTGCAATCCGCTGCGTCACCACTCCGCCAACTCGCCATCCGTGGTGTCGGGCCGGGCCCGAAAGTGGGGCATACATGGGGGGAAATCGGGAGCGGTGCAAGCCCTTTTTTGGCTTGTGGGTGATGCAGAACGGGGGCGGTGCGGGCCGGGATGGGGTGGTCAGGCCATGTGTCGCGGCCAATACGTTGGAAAAGCCCGGGCGAGGCGTTGCTCAGGGGGCCGTGTTGTGGCAAGAGAGGGCATCCCGAGTCTGAGCAAATGAGTTTGGAATGACCGATTATACCGCCCTCCGCACCACCATGGTTGACACGCAGGTGCGTCCCTCGGATGTGACGAAATACCCCGTCATCGAGGCGCTTCTGGCTGTGCCGCGCGAAGTGTTCGTGCCCCGGGGCAGCCGAAACGCTGCCTATGTCGGAGAGCATGTCACACTGGACAAGAGACGGGTGGTCATGGACCCGCGGGTGCTGGCCAAGATGCTGGACGGGCTGGACATCCAGCCGGACGAGCTGGTTCTGGATATCGGGTCCGGCCTGGGGTATTCGGCCGCCGTGATCGCGCGCCTGGCCGAGGCGGTCATCGCGGTGGAAGACGATGCGACGCGCGCCGATGAGGCACAGGGCCTTCTGGCCGAACAGGGCGTTGACAACGCCGTGGTACATTGCGCGGCCCTGACAGATGGTGCGCCCGAGCACGGCCCCTATGACGTGATCCTGTTGCAGGGCGGCGCCGAATTCGTTCCCGATGCCCTTACGTTGCAGTTGAAAGAGGGTGGGCGTATCGCCACGTTGTTCATGGACGGCGCGCTTGGCACGGTTCGGATCGGATACAAGATCGACGGCGAGATCACATGGCGCTATGCTTTCAATGCAGGGGCCCCGGTGCTTCCGGGATTCGAGAAACACCACGCATTCGAACTCTGAAAGCCGATACAACAACAACGGGCCGCAACAGGTGAGGGAAACATGCTCCATCGGGTAAGACAAGCGGTACAGCTGGGGGCATTGGCCCTGTCGGTTTCCATGGTGTCGCTTGGCGCGGCGAAGGCTGAGACGCTGTCGGATGCGCTTGCCGCTGCTTATGAAAACAGCGGCCTGCTGGATCAGAACCGCGCGCTGCTGCGTGCAGCGGACGAGGATGTCGCCTCGACGCTGGCGCTGCTGCGCCCGATGATCAACTGGTTCGGCGAAATCGGTCTGGGATACACTGTTGGCGAGACCGCCGCGACCACACCGTCGAGCTACAACAGCACGGACCGTCAAGCCGCAATTGGCCTGTCGTTTGAATTGCTGCTGTTCGACAATGGCGTGACAAAGCTGGCGGTGGACGCTGCCAAGGAAACTGTGCTGGCCACGCGCCAGGCGCTGATCTCGGCGGAGCAGTCGGTATTGTTCGATGCGGTTTCCGCCTTCATGTTTGTTGTGCGCGATACCGAGATTGTCCTTTTGCGTCAAAACAACCTGCGCGTTCTGGAGCGCGAGTTGCAGGCGTCGCGAGATCGTTTCGAAGTGGGGGAAGTCACGCGGACGGATGTCGCGCTGTCCGAAGCCCGGCTTGAGGGCGCGCGGGCCGAACTGGCTGCCGCGCAAGGCAATCTTCTGGAAAGCCAGGAGTTTTATACCGCTGCGATCGGCCACCGGCCGGGGCGGCTGGAGAGCCCCAAGAGCCTGCCTTACACCGCCAATTCGATAGATGACGTGAGGGCGGTGGCGCTGCGGTCGCATCCACAGCTGACCCAGGCGCAATACGAGATATCGGCTGCGGAGCTGAACGTTTTGCGCGCAAAGGCCGGCATGGGGCCGACAGTCACGTTTACCGCGCGGCAATATGTCGATCAGGAATTCGGCGACCCTTACTATACCAACAGTTCCTCGGTCGGCCTGAGCTTCAGCGGCCCGATCTATCAAGGCGGGCGGTTGTCCTCGCTGGCGCGCAAGGCAGCTGCCCAGCGCGATGCGGTGCGGGCGGCCCTGCACCTGACGCGCAACAATGTCAGCCGCCAGGCCGGTACCGCCTGGGCGCGCCTGATCGCGGCGGGCGCGGCCATCAAATCGAGTGAACGGCAGGTGGTGGCAGCGCAAATCGCCTTTGACGGTGTGCGCGAAGAGGCCAAGGTGGGTGCGCGCTCGACCCTGGACGTGTTGACCTCGGAGCAGGATCTTCTTGACGCACAGTCAAACGTGATTTCGGCGCAGGCAACGCAGTACATAGCGGCTTATGGCGTGTTGTCGGCCATGGGGCTGTTGACCGTGGATCACCTGAACCTGCGTGTCGAACGTTACGACCCGGAAGCCTATTACAATCTGGTCAAGGACGCGCCGGCGCTGCGGTCCAAGCGCGGGCAGCAATTGGACAAGGTGCTCAAGACCATTGGGAAAGAGTGACAATTCTTCCTATCGGTTGTGTGAACGCTACCAGCCCGCTACACTTGGCAAGAGGCTAAGAGTGGACTTGCACAATGTCTGACCCCGTTACCAATGCCGAGATTGAAGATGTTCTGACATCGATTCGGCGACTTGTTTCGGAAAACCGCAAGGCGGTGGCGTCTGTTGCGCCCGATACCGGGCCGTCTGCCGGCAAGGCTCTGAAGAGCACCGGGCCCAGCGTTGGCGTGAGCGAGCCGACGGCATTGGTTTTGACCCCGGCGCTGCGTGTTCCCGAGGACGAGACGCCTGATGCGCAAGCCCGTGAGGCGGAAGACCTTGGCGGAGACCGGGATGAGAATGATGGCGAAACCGTCTTCGCCGCGTCGTTCGAGGACGATGAGGGGCGCGACGCCCTGACCTGGGAGGAGTCGCTGGAGGAAGCGCAGGAGGAGGCCGGGGCACCGGATCCGTTCGAAGAGCTGACCGGGGACGACGACTGGGCGGATGCCCTGGACATTGCGGAACCGCAGGACGCGTTCGCGGACGCGGAGTTGGTGGACGAGCCCGTCCAGAGAGATGGTTTTGCCGAAGACGAAGACGGTGATGACGCGGCGATCACGGCCGTTGTAGAGGGGGCCGACGCGCCTGCCTTCGAGGATGCGAATGCCGATCCAGAGCAGGACATGGCGGATGGGCCGGATGGGACGCCTTGCGCTGGGGAGGCCGAGGGCGACGACGGCTTGCCCGAGAGGTTTCATGGCGACGCGGGCGACGGCGACGAAGAGGCGCCTTTTGATTTCCAGCAGGTGCTGGAAGCACGGATTTCGCAGTGGCGCGATGGCGAGCCGCAAGCCGGTGTGGAAGAGCCGGATTCACCGGGCGACAGCGATTATGCGGGGACCGACATGATGGAACCGGCCTGGGACAGCGAGCCCGCCGAGCCGGTGGACGATTCGGCGCTGGATGCGCTGGAAGCCGAGCTTGAAGAGGAATTCGTCGAAGACGTTGAGGCAGCGGTGATGCCGGACCTGGCCGGGATTGTCGACGAAGCCATGGTGATCGATGAAGAGAGCCTGCGCGAAATGGTGGCCGATATCGTGCGCCAGGAGTTGCAGGGCGCGTTGGGAGAGCGGATCACGCGCAACGTGCGCAAGCTGGTGCGCCGAGAGATACACCGGGCGCTGGCGGCCCATGATCTTGATTGATCTGACACATTGGAATTTGGCGGAGTGCACGAAACGCTGATATCTGGCGCGGCGGCCCGCCCTGTCCCTGCCTGAGGTGGAAATCAGGGCGTCTTGAGACAAACGAAACTTGAGACAAACGAAAAGCGGCCCGCCATCCCCGGCGCGCCGCTTTTTCGTTGGAAGATGGGTGGAGTCAGGCCGCTTCTGCCTGTGCCGCCGCGTTGCGACGTTCGCTTTCCTCGCGCGACAGTGCCACCGAGGTCCGTACACCCTTGGCAACAAAGTCCATCAGTCCGGTGACAACCCGTTCGTTCGGGTCGATGCCGGCACAGCTGAGCACTTCGCGGCCATCGCGCGAGCGCGCCCAACGGGCGATCTGTTCGGGGCCGTTGCCGTATTTCTTGTCGTCGGCAATGGCGTCATCCAGGGCAGCCAGGACAACAGCGGCAAAAAGCTTGCGCGCCCGGTTGCCCTGTTCATTGTTGAAAGCCGCTCCATCAACGAAATCGGTCATCTCGTCGTCCTTGTATTATTGCTCTTGTGTTTTCGGCGTGGCGCCCCTTATGACGTAGTTCGTCCGATTCGGATAGGGTGTTAATGCATAGCTTATATGCAAAATTCGCATGGCTTGCTGCACGTGCAGCACGACATACGCCACCTTGCCAGCTGTTGACATGGCAGATATAGGATCGCGAGACTTCGGATCAACCATTACGACAGGGTTTTCATACATGCCCAAGATCAACGGAAACGAAATTCGCCCCGGCAACGTGCTGGAGCATAATGGCGGCCTGTGGGCTGCGGTGAAGGTGGACCACGTGAAGCCCGGCAAGGGCGGTGCCTTTGCCCAGGTCGAGATGCGCAACCTGCGCAACGGGTCCAAGCTGAACGAACGCTTCCGCAGCGCCGACAAGGTCGAGCGGGTGCGGTTGGAGCAAAAAGACCAGCAATTTCTGTATGAAGACGACGGAATGCTGATCTTCATGGATACCGAAACCTATGAGCAGATCCAGCTTCCGGCGGATCTGTTGGGCGAGCGACGCCCGTTTTTGCAGGACGGCATGACCATCGTTGTGGAGTTCTATGAGAACGAGGCGCTGAACGCGACGCTGCCGCAGAAAGTGTCCTGCAAGATCGTGGAAACCGAACCGGTGGTAAAGGGGCAGACGGCGGCGAATTCGTTCAAGCCGGCGGTTCTGGACAATGGTGTGCGGGTGATGGTGCCGCCTTTCGTAGGGCAGGATGAGGACATCATCGTGAACACCGAAACCATGGAATATGCCGAACGGGCGTGAAGTGACGTGGCGTGACTTTGGCTGAGGGCCTGCCATGTGGCGGGCCTTTTCGCATTTTTGAGTATTTTTGGAACAATGAAAGCCCGGCATTGCCCCCCGGAATGCCGTGCCGGATCGCAACCGGCAGGCGGTGGCGATCAGGGGGCATAGGCGATCCGTGCGTCGCCGGCGATCATGTCTTCGCCGGCGCGGTCAAGGCGCAGATAGGCCAGCGCCTGGTTTCCGGCCTGCGAATACAGCGTACCCACGGCGCGCCCTTCGCGCGTGATCGGGGTGCCGACGGGGGCCGCGCCGTCAATGGTGACGCGAACCAGCCCCTTGCGCAGATCGGTCTTGTGCTTCATGCGCGCGGTGACTTCCTGGCCGACGTAACAGCCTTTGCGGAAATCGACGCCGTTGAGGTGTTCGAACCGGTTTTCCAGGATGTAGCTGTCTTCGGTCAGCTCGATCCCCGCGGCGGGGATGCCATGCGCCACGCGCAGCGCGGTCCAGTCGGTTTTGTCGCCGGTTTGCGGCTTGTCGCGATAGGCGCGCCAGCCCAGCGCGGATGCGCGGGGATCGGCATGGCCATCGGGCGGGCCAGCGCCAAGGCCGCGATGCAGGTGCAGATCGGTCGGGGAAATGGCCACATCGGCGCGCAGCTTGTACATGCCGAGCCGGGTTTGCAGGGCCGGGGCCTGTTCGGCGTCGGCATCCAGAAGGATGCCGCCATCATCGCGAAGCAGGAAGAAATCGGCGATGTATTTGCCCTGGGGCGTCAGAAGGGCCGCGTAGACGAGCCCATTGGACAGCCCGCCAATGTCATTGGTCACAAGGCCCTGAAGAAATTGGTCGGTGTCGGCGCCGGTCAGGCGCAGAATGGTTCTGGGGCGGTCCATGGTCGGTCCTGTTCTGGCGTTCCCTGTTCATATAGAAGCAATTGAGCCATGCAACAGGTCAGGAGAGAGAAATGCGTGCGCCGGTTTCCGTGATCATACCCACATTGAACGCGCGGGATGCGCTGCCGGGGTGTCTTTCGGCCTTGTTCGAGGGGGTGCGGTTGGGGGTGATCCGCGAATTGATCCTGGTGGATGGCGGATCGCGCGACGGCACGATCGCGCTTGGCCAGGAGGCGGGTGCGCAGGTGATCCGGGCGGCGCCGTCGCGGGGCGGGCAGTTGCGGGCGGGCGCGGATGCGGCGCGGGGTGACTGGCTGTTGTTCCTGCACGCCGATACCTGTCTTGGTGAGGGATGGAGCGCGGTGGTTCTGGCGCATCTGGAGGCAGAAACGCGGGCCGGGTATTTCAGGCTGCGGTTTGACGATGGCGGGCTGGCGGCGCGGATCGTTGCGGGCTGGGCCAATCTGCGCGCGCGGCTGTTCGGGTTGCCTTATGGCGATCAGGGGTTGCTGGTGTCGCGCGCCCTGTATGAGGCGCGCGGCGGCTATGGCGACATGCTTCTGATGGAGGACGTGGCGCTGGCACGCGCGCTGCGCGGGGCGGTGGGGCCTTTGGATGCGGTGGCTGTGACCAGCGCCGAGAAATACCGCCGACAGGGCTGGGTGCGACGCGGGGGGCGTAACCTGTGGACCCTGGCGCGGTATCTGATGGGAGTGTCGCCAGAGCGGCTGGCGCGGGCCTATCGCCGTTAGCTGCTGACCCAGGGCAGGCGCGACATCAGCCGGCCCAGCATGGAGCGTGCGGGCTCGTCGGGTTGCGGATCGTCCGGTACCGGGGTGAGCGCCTTCTCCTCGGCGGTTTTGCCGTCGGTGTTGAATTGCAGGCGGTAGAGTTCGGCGTAAAGCCCGCCGCCGGCCAGCAATTCGTCATGCGTGCCCTGGTCAACCACGGCGCCCTTGTCCATCACCACGATCTTGTCGGCCTCGCGCACGGTGGACAGGCGGTGGGCGATGACCAGCGTGGTGCGCCCTTCGGAGAGGCGATCCAGTGCCGCCTGGACAACGGTTTCCGATTGCGCATCCAGAGCCGAGGTGGCCTCGTCCAGCAACAGGATGGGCGTGTTGCGGAACAAGGCGCGGGCAATGACCGCGCGCTGGCGCTGTCCGCCGGAGAGGTTGGAGCCGCGCGGGCCGACTTCGGTCTCCAGCCCTTCGGCCAGCTTGGGCAGGAAATCGGCCACATGCGCCGCCTCCAGTACCGATTGAAGCTGGGCTTCGTCGATATTCTGGCGGCCCAGCAGGATGTTTTCGCGCAGGGTTTCGTCAAACAGCATCGCATCCTGGGACACGACGGAGAACATGTTGCGCAGGTCCGACAGCGTGAGATCCCGGTTCGAGACGCCGCCGATCCTGACATCGCCCGATTGCGGATCCACCAGGCGGGTCAGAACGTTGAAGACGGTCGATTTGCCCGCGCCCGAGGCGCCCACAATGGCGGTGGTCTTGCCCGGTTCGGCGGTGAATGTCGCGCCTTGCAGGACTGGCGTATCGCCATAGGCCAGGCTGACATCGCGCAGTTCGATACCCGGCACGTCGCGCGGCGGCGCCAGCGGATTGGCCGGGTCGATCAACGTGGGTTGGGTATCGATCAGTTCCTTGATGCGTTCGATCGCCGAGGCCGCGACCTGCCATTGACCAACCACCCCACCAAGGCGACGCAGTGGTTCGAACATCATGCCCATGGCGGTGAAGAAGCTCATGAACTGGCCGACGGTCTTTTCGCCCTCCACGATCTCGCTGCCGCCATAGAGCAGGACGAGGAATACACCCAGACCGGCGGTCAGATCGACCATGCCAGCGATCGAGGCGGTGCCGACAGATGCGCGCACCTCGGCGCGCACGAGGCGCTTGGTGGAGCCGCGGAATTTGGTGATCTGGTACTCTTCCAGGCGGTTCAGCTTGGTCGGGATGATACCGTGAAAGATTTCATCCAGCAGTGTCGCGATGCTGGCCCCCAGATCGCGCGCTTCGCGGGCACGGCGGCGCACGAAACGCTGTGCGGCCAATACGGGCAGCACGAGAAGCGGGGTGCCGATACAGGTGATCAGCGTCCATCGCCAATCCACGCTGACCGCCACGCCGATCAGCGCCACCAGCGAGATCATGTCGCGCCCGGCGCGGGTGATGAAGGCGGCCCAGACGCCGTTGATCGACTGTACGTCCGATTGCACCCGCTGAATCAGAAAGCCGGGCGGATGGGTCTGGTGATAGGCATTGTCCTGCCGCATCAGATGCCCGATCAGATCGCCGCGCAAATCGGCCGAGGCTTTTTGCGATACGGCTGTCAGGATGACCTTGTGGCAGACCGAAGTGACCCCGCGTGTGGCGAAGATGGCGGCGAATATCAAGCCGACCAGCAACAGCGCGTCAGAATTTCCCGGTGTGAAGGCCGTATCGAACATCGGTTTCATCATATAGCTGATCGCACCCAGCGAGCTGCCTTCGATCGCCATGAGAAACGCGGCCAGCGCCAGAAGCCATTTGTATTTACGCAGGTACCCGCGCCACACCCAAAGCATGAGTGCGCCGCTTTTCTGGCCTTGATCTGCGTCGGGTTGTGCCAAGCTGGGCCCTTGTCGGAAAATGCGGTTCGCCGCGACGTTTACAGGGGGCCGGGCGGCAAAACCAGAGGCAATGGGGAGCGGCGCGGAAAAACGAGCCCGGTGTCGCAAAAATTGCGCAAGCCTGCCGACCCACATTGACGCCGCCCGATGGACGGTTAGGGTCGAACCGTTTTCTGGATGTGAGGTAGATCATGGACTTGTCACAGGGGCGCCCCTATCTGGCGATTCCGGGGCCTTCGGTGATGCCCGAGGCCGTGTTGCGCGCGATGCACCGGTCGGCCCCCAATATCTACGAGGGCGAGCTGGTCGAGATGACCTATGGCTTGCTGCCTGACTTGAAATGGGTGGCGGGCACGGCGCATGATGTCGCGATCTATATAGCCAACGGACATGCCACCTGGGAGGCGTCGCTGGCCAATGTGGTGGCTCCGGGCGACAAGGTGCTGGTGCCCGCCAGCGGGCGGTTCGGATATGGCTGGAGCGATACGGCCCTTGGGCTGGGCGTGCAGACCGAGGTAATCGATTTCGGCCGGCAAAGCCCGATCGATCCGGCCAGGGTGGCCGAGGCGCTGGCCGCCGACCGGGACCACGCGATCAAGGCGGTGCTGGCGGTACATGTGGACACTTCCACGTCGGCCCGGTCTGATATCGTGGCGCTGCGGCGGGCTTTGGACGATGTCGGGCACCCGGCCCTGTTGATGGTGGATTGCATCGCGTCGCTGGGCTGTGACCGGTTCGAAATGGATGCCTGGGGGGTCGATGTGATGATCGCGGCCAGCCAGAAGGGGCTGATGGTGCCGCCGGGGCTTGGGTTTGTGTTTTTCAACGAACGGGCCGCCGCGGTGCGGGACAGGTTGACACGGGTCAGCCGCTATTGGGACTGGAAGCCGCGCACCAACCCGGAATATTATTACCAACTGTTCTGTGGAACGGCGCCGACCCATCATCTTTACGGGTTGCGCGTGGCGCTGGACATGATCCGCGACGAAGGGCTGAGCCATGTCTGGGCCCGTCATGAACGGCTGGCGCGGGCCATCTGGGCTGCGGTGGATGCCTGGGGGCAGGGTGGACCGTTGCGGCTCAATATCGCAGACCCGGCGCATCGCAGCCATGCCGTGACTTCGCTGTCGATCGGTGCGCCCCATGGCACGGCGCTGCGCCGCTGGTGTCAGGATGACGCCGGGCTGACCCTGGGTATCGGGCTGGGCATGGAGACAGAGAGCGATCCCGGGAGCGACGGATTTTTCCGGTTCGGCCATATGGGGCACGTGAATGCGCAGATGATCCTGGGGCTGTTGGCGACGGTGCAGACAGGCATGGTTGCACAGGGCATACCGCACGGGCCGGGCGGGATCGAGGCGGCGGCCAAAGTGATTGCGGGGGCGTGACGCGAACCGCGCGGCGGGGCGTAAGCCCGGTATCAGGTTCGTGGACGGTGCGATTTCCGGCCTGGATCGATCCGGTTGATCCCGGCATTCAGGATCACGGCGATCACCATGATGGCGGGCAGACCCAGAAATACCCAGATGACGGCGAAAATCCACAAGAGATTGACCAGCCCCATCACGAGGCAGGTGTTGGTATAGTCCTCGACGCGTTGAATGGGACGAGACATGGCAATGACCTCCTGGCGAACAGGATAGCCGCGAATCACGCCCCCCAAGGCAAAATTTTCGTGAGCCGCCGTGAAATCAGCCAAGTTCCGCCAGCACGTCGCCAAGGGCGGCGTCGAACAGGGCCAGTTCCCTTTCGGGACCACAGCTGATCCGGATGCAACGGTTTTGCGGTTCGACAAAGGGCATCCGTACGAAGATGCCACGCGCCACAAGCCCGTCCAGAACGGCCTTGGCAAACTGGCCGTCACGGCCACAGTCGATGGCCACGAAATTGGTGGCCGAGGGCAGCGCGGCCAGGCCGTGTCTGGCGGCAATGTCGGAGATGCTTTCTTGCGCCGCGGCCACGTTTGTGCGGGTCCGGGCGAGCCAATCGGTGTCTGCCAAAGCCGCCAGCGCCCCGGCCTGCGCGGCGCGGTTCATGCCAAAATGGTTGCGGATCTTTTCAAAGGCGCGGATGAATTGCGCCTGTCCCAGCGCATAGCCCACGCGCGCGCCGGCCATGCCGTAGCCCTTGGAAAAGGTGCGCATACGGATCACGCGGGGATCGTTGATGTCGACCGGGGCGGCGGTGCCTTCGGGGGCCAGCTCGACATAGGCTTCGTCCAGAACCAGAACGCAGCCTTCGGGAATGGCATCAAGTTCGGACAGGATGTCGGCGCCTGTGCGCCAACTGCCCATCGGATTGTCCGGATTGGCGAAATAGACCAGCTTGGCGTTCACCTCGGCGGCTTTTGCCAAAAGGGCGGGCAGGTCTTCGCAATCGTCCCGGTAGGGCACGGTATGCAATGCGCCGCCAAAGCCCGCCACGTGGTAGTTGAATGTCGGGTAGGCGCCAAGCGAGGTGACGACCGCGTCGCCCGGTTCGATCAGGAGGCGGACGAGATAGCCCAGAAGGCCATCGATCCCTTCGCCCACGACGATGTTTTCGGGGGCGACCGCGTGGAAATCCGCCAGCGCGTGGCGCAGGTCGTGGTTTTCGGGATCGCCATACATCCAGATGCCGGTGGCCGCCGCCTGCATTGCGGCAATCGCCTTGGGGGATGGTCCAAAGATGTTCTCGTTGGCGCCCAGCCGGGCGTCGAACGGGTGGCCCATTGCGCGCTCCTGTGCTTCGGGGCCGACAAACGGGACGGTGGCGGGCAGGCTTTGGGCGAGTTTGGTGAATCTGGGTCCGGTCATGGGGGGAATGTGGCCGAAGGCCGGAGGGGCGGCAAGCAGGAATTGCCCCCACGTCAAAGTGGATTTTGCGCCCGCCCCCTGTGAGACTGAGGGCACCGCGATTGAAGGAGGCACCCCATGGCCCGCGTATCGGTCGAGATCGAAAACCACGTTGCCCGCGTAACGCTGACGCGGGGGAACAAGATGAATGCGCTGGACCCTGCCATGATGCAGGCGATTGTCGAGGCCGGCGAGGGCCTGATGGGCGATGAGGATGTGCGCGCCGTGGTGCTGGCGGGCGAAGGCAGGGCGTTCTGCGCGGGCCTGGACGTGATGTCGTTCGCGGCGATGGCGCAGGGCGACCCGGCGCAATTGCTGGAGCCGCGCACGTATGGCAATGCCAACCTGTTCCAGCAGGTGGTGATGGTGTGGCGCAAGCTGCCGGTGCCGGTGATCTGCGCCTTGCAGGGGGTGGCCTATGGCGGCGGTTGCCAGATCGCGCTGGGCGCGGATGTCCGGTTTGCCGCGCCCGGCACGAAGATGGCGGTGATGGAAATGAAATGGGGCATCGTGCCCGACATGGGCGGCATGGCGCTGTTGCCGCATCTGACGCGCAGCGACGTGATCCGGCGGCTGACCTATACGGCGACGCCGTTCGACGCGGAGCAGGCGCTGGGCTGGGGGCTGGTGAGCGAGATTGTGGAGGATCCGCTGGCGGCCGCGATGGATCTGGCGGAAGACATTGCCGGGAAGAGCCCGTCGGCGATACGGGCAGCCAAAACGCTGATCGGGTTTGCCGAAGATCACCCGGATGATCCGGACGCGGTATTGCTGGAAGAAAGCCGGGTGCAGGCAACGCTGATCGGCAAGCCGCATCAGATGGAAGTGATCGCGGCGAATTTGCAGAAGCGGAAGCCGGATTTCGGATAAGGGAGGGGGCCAGCCCCCTCGTTTGAAAATGCGGGCATTTTCAAACTTCACCCCCGGAGTACTTTTGGCAAAATGAAGAATTACGGGTTCCGCGCGGGGGCTCTTTTGGGGTTCTTGGGGCGGTCGTGGCGGCAAGTACCAGCTTCGCGATGCGGCGGACTGGTGTCTTGTTTTCAAGGACATGGCTTCAACTGGTGCGGGTGTTGCCCTGGTGCTCTGTGGCTTTGGTTTTCGTGATCAGCCGCCTGATCAGGATTTGAAAACGCGCATCACGCCTTGAACACTGGCATGATGCGCTGTTTTTCAAAGGCTCAGTCGAGCTCGGCGAGCTTGGCGAGCGCGGCCCTGAGCCTGGTTTCCTCTTCCTCGCGTGCGGCGAGGTTTTCGCGGGCCTCTTCCACCACGTCTTCGGGGGCGGAGGCGACGAAATTCGGGTTGTCGAGGCGGCCCCGAAGCCCCCCGAGCTCCTTGGCGAGTTTGCCGAGGGTTTTTTCCAGCCGGGCCTTTTCCGCGCCGATGTCGATGATATCGGCGAGAGGCAGGCCGAAACTTCCGCCCTCGACCGCAACGGTGATCGAGCCTTTGGGGAATTCGGGCGCTTCGGTCAGGCTGTCGATGCGGGCAAGTTTCATGATCAGCGCCTCGTTGCGCGCCCAGGCCGCCTTGCCGGACGCGTCCAGTTCGCTGACCAGCATGGGGATTTTCAACCCGGCGGGCACATGCATCTGGGCGCGGGCGGAGCGCACGTTGTCGATCACGGAGATCACCCAGTTCATTTCACGATCCGCTTTTTCATCAACGAAATCAGCGGCCTGGTAAGTGGGCCAGTCGGTGTGGACCAGCATCTTGTCGCGGGTTCCAAGGCTGCCCCACAGCTCTTCGGTGATGAAGGGCATGATCGGGTGCAGCAGGATCAGACACTGGTCGATCACCCAGCGCATGGTGGATTTGGTTTCGGCCACCACGGCGGGGTCGTCGGAGGCGAAGAGGGGTTTGGAGAATTCCACGTACCAGTCACAGACCTTGCCCCAGACAAAGGCGTACAGCGCATTCGCGGCATCGTTGAAGCGGTAATTCTCCAGCGCGTCATCGACGGTTTCGCGCAGTTTCGCGGTCTCGCCGATGATCCATTTGTTCGCGGTTTGGACCGTATCGGCATCCCGTCGGTATTGCGTCGGTATCACGTCGGCCTCAAAGACGCCGTTCATCTCGGCAAAGCGCGCGGCGTTCCACAGCTTGGTGCCGAAATTGCGGTAGCCCGCGATCCTTGCCATGTCGAGTTTCAGCACGCCCCCGAGAGCGGCCATGGCCGCCGAGGAAAAGCGCAGCGCGTCGGCGCCGTATTCGTCGATGATTTCAAGCGGGTCCATCACGTTGCCGGTGGATTTGGACATCTTCTTGCCCTTGGCGTCGCGCACCAGCCCGTGCAGGTAGACCGTGTCAAACGGGATGTCGTCGACCACGGCCAGTTGCATCATCATCATGCGCGCTACCCAGAAGAACAGGATGTCCTGCCCGGTGACGAGGGTGGATGTCGGGAAGTATTTTGCCAGTTCCGGCGTTTCGTCGGGCCAGCCCAGCGTGCCGATGGGCCAGAGACCCGAGGAGAACCAGGTGTCCAGTACATCCGGGTCGTGCCAGACCGGGTAAACCAGCCTGGTCGGGTCTTGTGTCATTTCGTATTCGGCGAGACCGGCGGCAAATGCGTGCACCGCGGCAGCGCGGTCTTCGACCTCGATCACTTGCGCGTGGTTGAGCGGTGTGGGCAGCGCGGCCTCGACATCGTCGAACTGTGCCTTGACCTCTTCAAAGCTGGCTGCGCAATGGTGGCGTTCGTCACCCAGCAGCAGCTTTTGCCGGGACAGCAGACGGCCCATTTCCACAAGATCAAGCGCGCCGTCGCCCTCGTCATCGACAAAGCCGTTGGCCGACAGATCGAACCCGTACCAGACCGGGATCTGGTGGCCCCACCAAAGCTGGCGCGAGATGCACCAGGGTTCGATGTTTTCCAGCCAGTGGTAGTAGGTTTTCTCGCCCGACTCGGGAAGGATCTTTACCGTGCCGTTGCGCACGGCATCCAGCGCGGGGCCGACAACCTTTTTGGCATCGACAAACCACTGGTCGGTCAGCATCGGTTCGATCACCACCTTGGAGCGGTCGCCAAAAGGCTGCATGATCGGCTTGTTGTCCACCAGCGGGATTTCCTCGGGTTCACCTTCGGCCCCGGCGGCGGGGTTGGGAACCATCACGGCAAGGCCTTCTTCGGTGATCTGGGTGATCACGGCGGTGCGCGCGTCAAACCGGTCCAGCCCGCGCAGATCATCGGGTACCAGATTGATCGCGTCGGCCTCGTTTTCCGAGAGTGTCCTCTCGCCCCTGGCAACGGCCATCGCGGTGGCGGCCTCTTGGGCGTAGGGTTTTCCGTCGGCGCGCATATGGCCCTTGGTGTCCATCAGGCGGTACATCGGGATGCCGCCCCGGCGCGCGACCTGGTAGTCGTTGAAATCATGCGCGCCGGTGATCTTGACCGCGCCCGAGCCGAAATCGGGATCGGGGTATTCATCGGTGATGATTGGGATCAGGCGGCGGTGTTCTTTCGGCCCCACAGGGATTTCGCACAGCTTGCCGACAATGGGCGCATAACGCTCGTCCGAGGGATGCACCGCGACCGCGCCGTCACCCAGCATTGTTTCGGGGCGGGTGGTGGCGATGGAGATATAGTCGCGCTCCTCGGTCAGGATCACGTTGCCGTCTTCGTCCTTTTCGACATAGGTGTAGGTCGCGCCACCGGCGAGCGGGTATTTGAAATGCCACATATGGCCGTGCACTTCGATATTCTCGACTTCAAGATCGGAAATCGCGGTTTCGAAATGCGGATCCCAGTTCACGAGGCGTTTGCCGCGATAGATCAGGCCCTTGTCGTACATGTCGACAAAGACCTTGAGCACGGCATCATGGAAATTGCCGCCAGCCACGTCTTTGGGCGCGCCGGGCGCGCCGGACATGGTGAAGGCCTCGCGCGACCAGTCACAGGAGGCGCCAAGACGCTTGAGCTGGTTGACGATCGTGCCGCCCGATTGCGCCTTCCATTCCCAGACCTTTTCAAGGAACTTCTCGCGGCCCAGGTCGCGGCGCGAGGGCTGGTTTTCTTCGGCGAGCCTGCGTTCGACAACCATTTGCGTGGCGATGCCCGCGTGATCCGTGCCCGGTTGCCAAAGCGTGTCATAGCCCTGCATCCGTTTCCAGCGGATCAGAATGTCCTGCAACGTGTTGTTGAAGGCGTGGCCCATATGCAGCACGCCGGTTACGTTGGGCGGCGGGATCATGATGCAATAGGTCGAGGCGCCCGGCTTGGCATTGGCCCCGGCGGTAAAGCACCCGGCCTTTTCCCAGGCCGCGTAAAGGCGGCTTTCGGCATCGGCCGCGTTGAAGGTTTTTTCCATAGCCATCGACTTGATCCCACATGATCCCTGAGTTGATGACCCATTATAGAATGGGGGGCGCAAGGAAAAGGTGGCGCGCCAATTTTCTTGACCAGAAGGGCAAGCTGGCGCCTAAAGTTGAAAAAACGGGGGCGGACATGACGACAGCGGCGATACGGGAATGGCGGGGCGGGCCGGGCGGCTTTCGCTGGCGGCACTTTGATCTTTCCCAGGACGAGGGGCGCGCCGGTCTGCAAGCCGTGGGTCTGGACGGGATGGTGCATCTTGCCCTGGTGGCCGAGGAGACAAGACCCAGATGCACGGTGCATGGCGACGGGGTGATCATCAACCTGCGGGGTGTGAACCTGAATCCGGGGGCCGAACCGGAGGATATGGTGTCCATCCGGCTTTGGGTGACAGAGCGTGAAGTTGTGAGTGCGCAGTTCCGCCGTCTGATGGCGGTGAGCGACGTGATGGAAGCGATGGACAGGGGCGGCGGAGCGGGGCGCGCGGCAGAATTGGTGGCGCAATTGGCGTTGCGGCTCGCGGATCGGGCCGAGCCGGTTGTGGCGGCGCTGAACGAAGACATTGACGCGCTGGAAAATGACGTTTCGGAGGGTGCCGAGGCGGGGGTGCGGGCAAAGCTGGCGGACCTGCGGCTCAGGGCGACAGTACTGCGACGCTATATGTTCCCGCAGCGCGATGCCTTGAGCACGTTGGAGATCGAGGCGCTGGGCTGGGTTGGACCGGCTGACCGGCCCCGGCTGCGCGAAGCGACAGAGCGGGTGACACGGTTGGCCGAGGAACTGGATGCCATCCGGGACCGGGCCGGGCTGGTGCAGGAGCGGATCGCGGATGCGCGGGCCGAGCGGATGAACCGCCAGATGCTGGTTCTGTCAGTGGTGGCAGCGTTTTTCCTGCCGCTGGGATTGCTGACCGGGTTGCTGGGCATCAACGTGGCGGGGATGCCGGGCACAGAAACATCATGGGCGTTTTGGGCGGTGAGCGGGCTGTTGGTCTTGCTGAGCGGATTTCAGGCCTGGCTGTTCTGGTGGATCGGGCTGATCGGACGGCGGCACGCAAAGTGATCCGCCATTGCGCACGGGTCAGGCTCTGTTGCGGGCAAGTTTTGTGCTGAGGTGGATCAGGCTTTCGGAGTTTCTCACGCCACGTGTCTCGCCGATCCGGTCCAGCGTGTCGTCCAGTTCGGCAGTGCTGTCGGCGGCGATGCCGACGATCAGATCCACCCGGCCCGAGCAGGTATGCACGGTTTCGACGGCGGGCAGCGAGCGCAGCCGTTGCAGGACGGACGGGCCAGCGCGCAATTCGATCGACACAAGTGCCGTAGCGCGGATCCGGGGGCGGGCGGTTTCGCCAAGGCGCAGGGTGTAGCCGGCAATGGCGCCGTTGGTTTCCAAACGGTCGATCCGCGCCTGCACGGTGGTGCGTGCCAGCCCCAGCTTGCGTGCCAGCGTGGCGACCGGTGCGCGGGCGTTTTCCGACAGCAGGGAGAGCAGGGTGCGGTCAGTTTCGTCTAATTGCATTCCACTTTCGTCATATTGAGTAAAGTCTTTTGCAGTATTACCAGATCGACACATGAAATCGACCAAAAAAGCCATGATCCTGAGCAAAACAGGACATGAGGTAGGAAATGCGCAATCAACCGGCCCTTTGGCCGTCGCCAGTTTGGCATCTGACCAAGTTTCAACCCGACGCGCCGGTACTGTATTTCGCGCCGGATGTCTTGCAGGCCACCGCAAGGCGGTTTCAGGACGGGTTTGGCGGGCTTGTGTCCTATGCGGTCAAGGCCAATGACGATACGGCGGTGCTGGACAATCTGGTCAGCGCCGGGATTACCGCGTTTGACGTGGCCTCGTTGCCGGAAATGGAGCGGGTGCGGGCGGCGTCCCCTGATGCCGTGCTGCATTACCACAATCCGGTACGCTCGGTTGCCGAGATTGCGGGGGCGGTGGGTCATGGCATTGCAAGCTGGTCGGTGGATTGTCCACGTGAGCTGGACAAGCTGGCGGATGTGCCGCGCGCCGGAACCGAGATCGCGGTGCGGCTGCGGATGCCGGTGTCCGGGGCGGCCTATGATTTTGGCGAGAAATTCGGCGCCGACCCGGATCACGCGGTCGCCCTGTTGCAAAAGGCCCGAGCGATGGGGTTTGCCACATCGCTGACCTTTCATCCAGGCACGCAATGCGCCGATCCCCAGGCCTGGGCGGTGTATATCATCGAGGCGGCGGATGTGGCGCGCCGCGCGGCTGTCACGCTGAACCGGATCAACGTTGGCGGTGGTTTCGCGGCGCATCGCAGCGGGGCGGCGCCCGATCTGGGTGCCATTTTTGACCGGATCGCGTTTGAAACCGAGCGTGCCTTTGGCCCGGATCACCCGGGACTGGTATGTGAACCGGGCCGCGCGATGGTGGCCGAGGCCTTTACGCTGGCGGTTCGGGTCAAGGCGGTGCGCGGCGACGCGATCTTTCTGAATGATGGGGTCTATGGCGCGTTGACGGAATTGCGCGACATCGGATTGCCCGACCGGGTTCAGGTGATGCGCGCGGATGGCACAGAGCTGACCGGCACGACACGGCCCCGCGTGGTATTCGGGCCGACCTGTGACAGCATCGACCGGCTGCCCCAGAAGATGCCGCTGCCGGACTCCACCGAAGAGGGCGACTATGTGCTGATCCGGGCGATGGGCGCCTATTCCGCGTCGATCTCGACCGGGTTCAACGGCTATGGAGATCAGGAAATCGTGACGGTCGCACGGTTGTAGGGCGCGGCCTATGGACTTCGCCTTGTGGGCGGTTACATTCCCCCTGAACGATCTGGCGCGAGGGAATGGTTCATGGACAAATTCGGCAAGGCCCAGTCGATACGGCGGGTGGAAGATTCGCGGTTTTTGACCGGGCAGGGGCGGTATGTGGACGACATCGCCCCCGAGGGTGCGCTGTATGCCTATTTCCTGCGCTCTCCGGTGGCCCATGCCGTGATCACCGAGTTGGACATTAGCGACGCCAGCGCGGCCGAGGGCGTGCATTGTGTGCTGACACAGGCCGATCTTGAGGCGGCGGGGATGGATGCCAGCCTGCCGGGGACGCAGGTCAAGAACCGGGACGGGTCGACGGGGGCGGGCCCCAAGCGGCCCGTGCTGGCCGAGGGACGCGTGCGTTATGTGGGCGAACCGGTGGCGGTTGTCGTGGCCGACACGCTGGCGCAGGCCCGCGATGCGGCCGAAATGATCCTTTTTGATTTTGACGATCTGCCCGCGCATATGGACCTGGCGCCGGGGGGCGAGGCGCTGCACGGCTCGGTTCCCGACAACCGTGCGTTTGACTGGGGCATGGGTGACGAGGCGGCGACCGAGGCGCGGTTTGCCAGTGCCGCGCATGTGGTGCGGCTGGAGGTGGGCGACAACCGGATCATCGTCAATTCGATGGAACCACGCGGGTGTTACGCCGAATGGGACGGGGGCCGGGTGCATCTGGCCACCAATGCCCAGGGGGTCTGGGTGCCCAAGGACCAGATGGCACGGGTTTTCAACATGTCGGCGGATCTGATCCGCGTCACCAACCCCGATACCGGGGGCGGGTTCGGCATGAAGGGCATGGTTTATAACGAGCCTTTCGCCGTGGCCCAGGCCGCGCGTGTTGTGGGCAGGCCGGTGCGCTGGATGGGCGAGCGCACGGAATCGATGCTCTCGGACAATGCCGGGCGGGATCTGACCTCGGTTGTCGAGATGGCATTTGACGAAGACCTCAGGGCCACGGCCTATCGGGTGCGCTCTGTATGCAATCTGGGTGCCTATAATTCGATGTTTGCCCAGGCGATCCAGACCCAGCTTTTCAGCCGCGTGCTGATGGGGGTGTATGACGTGCAGGACACCTGGTTGCAGGTGGATGGCATCTATACCAACACCACGCCGGTGGATGCCTATCGTGGCGCCGGGCGGCCCGAGGCGATTTATGTGCTGGAGCGGCTGATGGACCGGGCCGCGCGTGAACTTGGGGTTGATCCGCTGGAGTTGCGGCGGCGCAATTTCGTTCCGGCAACCGCGTTCCCCTACAAGAGCGCGACCGGGGAGACCTATGATGTGGGCGATTTCGACCGGGTTCTGACACGGGCGGCAGAGTTTGCCGATTGGGACGGGTTTGCCGCGCGCAGGGCCGCAAGCGCCGCGCGGGGCAAGCTGCGCGGGATCGGGCTGTGCTATTACATCGAGAGCATTCTGGGCGATCCGTCCGAAAGCGCGAAGGTGGAATTCAACGACGACGGCACCGTGTCGATTTACGTGGGCACGCAATCGAACGGTCAGGGGCATGAAACGGTCTATGCGCAGTTCCTGTCGGATCAGACGGGCATTCCGGCGGATCTGATCGAAGTGGTACAGGGGGACAGCGACCGGATTTCCCAGGGCGGCGGCACCGGCGGGTCGCGCTCGGTCACGGTGCAGAACACCGCGACACTGGCCACGGTGGACAGGATGATCGCCGCCTTCACGCCCTATCTGGCCGAGAAGATGGGCGTCGACGCGGGCGCGGTGCGTTTTGATGACGAACAGTTCCGCGCCGAGGGATCGAACCTGCATCCGACAATGATGGAAGCGGCCGAAATGGCGCGGCAGGACGGGCGGAGCGACTTGTTGAGGCACGAGGCGCGCACCACCCTTCCGGCGCGGTCATTCCCGAATGGCGCGCATGTCGCCGAGGTGGAAATCGATCCGGAGACCGGGCAGGTCACGCTGGACCGGTACAATGTGGTGGATGATTTCGGCAACCTGATCAACCCGATGCTGGCCGAAGGGCAGGTGCATGGCGGTGTGGCGCAGGGTGCCGGGCAGGCCCTGATGGAGCATGTGGTTTTCGACGAGGACGGGCAGCTTTTGACAGCGACTTTCATGGATTACGCCATGCCGCGCGCCGCCGATCTGCCGATGATCGGATTCACCACAGAGGCTGTGCCGTCAACGGCAAACGCGATGGGCATGAAGGGCTGTGGCGAGGCGGGAACCGTCGGGTCGATGGCGGCGGTGGCCAACGCGGTGCAGGATGCGTTGTGGGAGCGCGGTGTGCGGCAGGCGGACATGCCGTTCACGCCGCACAGGGTTTGGGAAATGTTGAAGGATGCCTCTGAAGCGGCTGCATGAACGGATACTGGGCTGGCTTGGCCGGGGGCTGAGCAGCGACCATTCCAAGGCTGTTGCCCGCCGTGGCCCGTTGACCCATGTGATCATTCTGGACGGCACCATGTCGACGCTGGAGCCGGGGCAGGAAACCAACGCGGGCCTGACGTTTCGGCTGTTGCAGGAGATGGGCGCGGAAATTTCGGTCTATTACGAGGCTGGCGTGCAGTGGCCGGGCTGGGGCAAGACGCTGGACGTGATGATGGGGCGCGGGATCAACCGGCAGATCCGGCGCGCCTATGGTTATCTGGCGTCGCGCTATCGTCCCGGAGACCGGATCGTGCTGATGGGCTATTCGCGCGGCGCCTTCGCGGTGCGCTCACTGGCCGGGGCGATTGACCGGGTGGGGCTGTTGCGGGCGCCTTGCGCGACCGAGCGCAATATCCGCACCCTGTACCGGCATTACGAAAGGACGCCGGACAGCGAGGCGGCAAGGGTCTTTGCGCGAAATTTCTGCCACGCGGATGTGAAGATCGAGATGGTCGGGGTGTGGGACACGGTCAAGGCGCTGGGCCTGCGGCTGCCGCTGCTGTGGCGGCTGACCGAGGAGCGGCACAGCCACCATAACCATCATCTGAGCCCGATCGTGAAGCGCGGGTTTCATGCGCTGGGGCTGGATGAAACCCGCGAAGTGTTCGCGCCGGTGTTGTGGGAATGTTCCGAAAGCTGGGACGGGCGTGTCGAACAGATGTGGTTTCGCGGTGCGCATGGCGATGTGGGCGGGATGCTGGGCGGGTTTGGCGCGGCGCGGCCGCTGTCGAATATTCCGCTGGTCTGGATGCTGGAAAAACTGGAGAGCTGCGACGTGGCGCTGCCGAGGGGATGGCGTGCCCGGTTCGAAACCAACCCCGAAGCGCCGATGGTGGGCACCTGGCAGGGCTGGGGCAAGATGTTCCTGTTCCGCAGACGGCGGGTGGTCGGGCTGGACCGGTCAGAGCGCATTCACGAAAGCGCGCTGGCCTTTGTGGAAAGCGGGGAGATCAAGGGCGTTCTGTCGTCCCCTGGCAGGGCGGGCCCGCGCGCGTGAGCACGCAGGCGGCCGTTGTGCCGCCCGGGGATGGCCGACCCGCGCGGCCTTCAGGCCAGTTGGGTAATGACCATCGTGGCCGGAACATCGCCTTCGGCCGATGAGATATGTCCGGCGCCGGTGGTGTCTTCCATCCAGAACAGATCGCCGGCGGTAAAGTCGCGTATTTCGCCCGATCCGGCCTCGACCCGGAACCGGCCTGACAGGATCGCCGCGATCTGGCGATTCGGCGAGCGATGCCGGATGCCTTTCCAACCGGCGGGCAGGGTCAGGAACACAAACCCGGTTGCCGCCAGCGGATCCGACATGTTCAGCGGCGCAGCGGGTGGAACGAAATTCACAAGCGGAAGATCGGCCACTCTGTCCTCGAAATAGGATATGCCGTCGGAGTCTTCGAGAAGAATGGAATACTGCATGTGCGACACTTTCGGATTCTTTCAGGTCGGGCCAGAATATCAGAACCTGCCGACGGCAGCGCGGGTTTTCTGATTGGCCGGCTTGATGCCGCGCCAATGGGGCGTTGGATCGGATTGTCAGGGTCCGGGCGCGCGTTCTCAGAACTTGCCGTTGTCGTTCTTCCATTCGCTTCGGGGCGGAATGGTTTCGATCGTGCCCCAGTGTTCGACGATCCGCCCGGTTTCAAAACGAAACAGATCGTAAAGGCTGGAATGCACGCTGTCGCGATACCCCTCGCTGACACAGAGCACAAAATTGCCCTCGGCCAGGACGCGGTGCAAATGGGTGTAGGAGAGAGACAGCGGGCCGGGGGCCGCGTCGGTCAGGGCTGCGTACAGGGCATCGGCACCGTCGGACAGATCGGGGTTGTGTTGAACGAGGGTCGCGGCGGCGCGGGCCTTCAGTTGGCCTTCATCCGCCGGAATGAGGGCGCGCAACAAAAAGTCACGGGCAAGCGACCGGTTTGCCTCGGTCCTGTCGAGATCGGAGATTGCGGTTTCGCCATCCAGCATACCGCGCCCGGCGGGGTTTGGCCCGCGCAGGGGCTGGATATTGTCCCAATGTTCGACCGCCTGCCCGTCTTCGAAGCGAAACACTTCGAAGGCGGCGCGCAGGCTGGAGAAATCGTAGAGGTTGTGGGCAAAGGCATAGTCGCCGTCCTCGAACACCCGGCAGAACGTGACCTTGGGCGAGGTTCTGGACAGCCGCGCGAACAGGGCGGCAATACCTTCGCGGCCCTCGTGGGTCTGGGGGTTGTGTTGTATGTATTTGTCTTCGTTCACAACCGCCGCCGCCATGGCGTCGCCGGTTTCGATGCCTTTGAGAAACCTGCGCAAAAGGTCTTTTTCGATGCCATGCCGTCAATCCAGCCAGGTGACGAATTCTTCCAGCGCCGCGCGTTCGGTGCGAAAGGCGTTGGCGGGATTGTCAGTGTCCGGGTAGCCAAACGAGATCGCGGCGAGGATTTTCTCGTCTGCGGGGATGGCGAAATGGGCGCGGACCTCATTCGCGTAAAAGGCCAGCGCGGCCTGGGGAACGGTGGCGACACCCTGTGCCGTCGCGCTGAGGCAGAAAGCGGTGATGAAGCCGCCGCAATCGAGCGCGCCATAGGTGCCCAGTTCGGCGGCGGTGGTGATCATCGCCAGATGCGGCGCGCCGAACAGCCGGTAGTTTTCGCGCATTTGCGCAGCGCGGCCCGCCCGGTCGCCGCGTTCGATGCCCACCGCCTGGTAAAGTTGCAGCCCGCAGGTGCGGCGCCGGGCCTGACGCGGGCCGGTATAGCCCGAGGGCGGTTCGAAATCACAACTGGACGCGGCGTTGTCGAAGGCGTCGAGCATCGCCGCGCGGAATGCGTTGGTGGCGGCGCCGGAAGTCACGCGCACCTGCCAGGGCTGGGCGTTGCACCAGGACGGCACGCGCCCCGCATCGCGCAGGATCTGTGCAATCACGTCGCGCGGCACCGGATCCGGGCGGAAGGCGCGGCAGGAGTGACGGGCGCTCAGAAGCTCTTGCAGAGCGGAGTGGGTGGTCATCGCGTGTTTCCGGTTCTTTTATTGCGTCTGGGCGATGATATAGCCGATTCCGGCGGCGACAATGGCCCCGAGCACAACCGCGGCCGCAATTTTCCAGGCCGACCACGGACGTTCGCCCTGAACCCGCCCGGTCTGGCCGTTGACCACGAAGCGGTAGGTCTTGCCCCGGTATTTGTAGGCGGCCAGCCAGACAGGCAGCAGGATATGCTTGAACGTGACATCGCTGACCGTGGTGGACACCCTGTGAATGCGCTGGCGATCGCCGCCGATGTCAAAGGCCACGTCGCGCCGGATCACGGCGTCCATATGCGCGCGCGCCTGATCGTAGCCGTCTTCGAGCGTGACGGTATAGCCTTCGGCCTGGAACCCGGCGAGGTATTCGGGGGCGTAAGGTTCCAGCGCTGACAGATCCCAGGGTTCCAATGCGTCGGTATATTTCTTGGGCAGGGCGCGGGAGGCCAGGACAAGCACATCGTCAAACCAGCGTTTGACCCGTCCGGATGCGGGGGACCAGCGGATTTTCTGGACTTGTTTCTGCACCTGCTTGCCATCCTGCATCACGGTTTGGGTGACATAGTAGATGGTGCCGCGTTCGCCCGAATAGCTGGACCGGGTGTCGGCGTCATAGGTCCAGTAAGGGACGTAGATGCCGTTCATCCTGCGCCCCTTGCGGGCATAGTCCTGCAAGCCGGAGGGCGCGAACCAGAGCCGTCCCAGCCAATCGTTCATGGCCTTGTGGGCGGTGCGTTCGTCCAGTTGAAAGGGCAATACCGCGCGGGGTTTGATCAGGCGGTGCAAACCGGTATCGACCACCACGGGCGTGGCGCAGAACGGGCATTCGGTGGCATGGGTATCGCCGTCGAAGGTGATTTGCGCGGCGCAGTTCGGGCAGGTCGTGACGCGTGTCTCGACGATTTCGGCCTGGGGCAGTTGATCGGTCAGGGCGGATTTGAAATCCAGTTCGGAGATCGCGGCGCTGCGGTCGCCCTGGTCGATCGGTTCTTCATAGCCGCAATGGTCGCAGATCAGTTTGCCCTGCCGGGGGGCAAAGCGGATGTCGGCGCCGCATTGCGGGCAGGGAAAGCCGTGGGTTTCCTGAGGGGCGGGGGGCGGTGTGGCCGACATGTTGGATGCCTCCGGCGGGAGTATTTGCGGGAACAATGAAAGCGGGGCCGCGGGTTGTGCGGCGGGGGTGGTTCCGGCTTGGGCCTGTGGGTTGCGGATGGTCGATCAGGCGCCGGGTGGCGGCGGCGGCAGGATGGTGAACAGCCGGGCCAGTTCGGCAACGTCTTCGGCACGCTTCCAGCCGTCCTGACCGGCGGTCCAGACATAGGTTTCGCGGGTGATTTCGCCCTGCGATGCCATGCGGCCCAGCGCCGCCTTGGAAAATGGTCCCCTGGTGGCGCCGTTTTCGGCAATGTGCCAGACATGTTCGACCGGCGGCGGGGGCGGGGCGGGCTGGGCGGTGGCGGGGCGGGCGCCCCAGGGGCCGGGATTGTGGCCGGGATTGGCCATTTGCTGGGCCATGGCCATACCCATGCCGGCACCCAGCCCGGCGGCCATGCCGGAATTGGGGGTCTGGGCCGCGGCGGTCATGGCTTCGGCGGCGGAGAATTGCGTATATTTGCCCAGATCCCCGACAATGCCCATGGAGGTGCGTTTGTCCATCGCTCGTTCGACGGCGGGGGGGAGGGAAATGTTCTCGATATAGAGTTCCGGCATCGTGAGACCGTATTCGGCCAGGGTGGGGGCGATTTCCGCCACGACCAGCTTGCCCAGATCGGAGGTATTGGCGGCCATGTCCAGAACGGGAATGCCCGAGCCTGAGATCACGCGGGAGAATTCCTGCACGATGATGTTGCGGATCTGGAAGCTGATCTCGTCCATGGTGAATTCGCCATCGGTGCCGACGATCTCGGTCAGGAAGCGGGCCGGATCGATGACGCGAATGGCATAGGTGCCGTAGGCGCGCAGACGCACGGGGCCGAATTCAGGGTCGCGCGCCATGATCGGGTTCTTGGTGCCCCATTTCAGATCGGTAAAGCGGGTGGTGTTGACGAAGTAGATTTCCGATTTGAACGGGCTTTTGAAACCGTGATCCCAGCTTTGCAGGGTGGTCATCACCGGCATGTTGTTGGTTTCGAGCATGTAGAGACCGGGGGTGAAGACATCGGCCAGCTGGCCTTCGTGCACGAACACGGCGGACTGGCCCTCGCGAACGGTGAGCTTGGCGCCGTACTTGATTTCGTGCCCTTCACGTTCGAAGCGCCAGACCAGGGTGTCGCGGGTGTCGTCGACCCAGTGAATGACGTCGATGAATTCGCCGGTGAGAAAATCGAAAATGCCCATGGGATCGGTTCCTTTCGGGGTGTCTTTGGACTTAGTAGATGCGGCCCGTCTGTTCGCGGGCCAGGATGCGGATGACGGGGCGGGCCTGTTCCAGTGACATGCCGGGCGCAAGGCGGTCGTCATACAGGATCGACAGCAGTTTTTCGTCATGGGTGGTCAGCAGGGCGAATTCGTCGTCATCATTGAAGATCGACGGGCGCGCGTCGGGGCTGTCATTGGCAAGGCCCAATCCCTGGGCGATTTCCTCGTGGATGCAGGATTCGCGCAGCAGGTCGGGATGTTCGGCGCGTATGAGCGCGATGGCGCTGGTGTAGTGGTTGACGTTGGTTGGCGACGAAAAGGCGGCCACGAAACAGTGGATGTTGCGCGGGACGTCGCGGAACAGGTTGAGCGTGGCGCTGCTGGCGCCGGGCACCAGTTCGCGGACACGGGTTTCAAGGGCGTCCCGGTCATCTTCGCCCATGATCAGGACGAAAAAATTCGCCCGTTGCGATGTCATCGTGACAGGATGGCCGGTGGCCGCGGCGAGCCGGGGGACATAGGCGGCAATGGTCTCGCGGTCTTTGTTGCGCTGGGTTTTGGGAACGGAGGGGCCGAACTCTACCGCCACCCGCACCGGGCCGGGCCAGCGGCGCAACTGGCCGGCTTGTCCCGATGCGGCGCGCAAACCGCGATCCAGTTCGTATTCGTCATAAAAGGCGATGCGTTCAAAGTTGCGGGCCAGCATGTCGGGTGTGAACGGGGTGTCCGGCCCGCCGCCATCGGTGCGCATCAGCCCGCGTGCAAGGAGATCGTTCTGAACGCGGGCATAATAGGTGCGCAATGCCTGGCTTTGCGCCGAGGGCGCGCGGGCCTCGGGCGCGGGCGCGCGCGTGGTGCCGGTGTCCGTGCTGACACAGGATGCCAGCACCACCAGCGCCAGCGCCGTCAGGATGCCGCCCGTGTGCCTCACGCCGGGGGAACGGATGTGGCGGCGGTATCGCCCAGCCCGGTCTTGCGTGCCTTGGCGGCGGCCAGCGTGTCGCGCAGTTCGGCCTCCATCTTCTTCATCTCCGCTTCGGCGGCGGCGCGGCGCGCCTTGCCTTCGTCGGCGATCTGAAGGCTTTCGTTGATGGTGGCGATCAGATCTGCGTTCGCCTGTTTCACGGCCTCGATATCGAACACGCCCCGTTCCATTTCCTCGCGCACCACCTTGTTGCTGTCGCGCAGGTTCCTGGCGTTGGCAGTCAACAATTCGTTGGTCAGATCATTGGCATCGCGCACGGCGGCGGCGGCCTCGGCGCTGCGCTGGATCGTGACCGCCTGTGCCAGCTGGGTTTCCCAGAGCGGCACGGTATTGACCAGCGTCGAGTTGATCTTGGTCACGAGCGACTTGTCGTTTTCCTGCACCAGCCGGATCGAGGGCAGGGATTGCATCGTCACCTGGCGCGTCAGCTTGAGATCATGCACGCGGCGTTCCAGATCATCCCGCGCGGCGCGCAGATCGCGCAGTTCCTGGGCCTTCATCACCTGGGCGGTTTCGTCCGCCGCCTGAACCTCGGCCTCTTTCGCGGGGATGTCGCTGGCATCCAGTTCGGCGATCCTGGCCTCGCCCGCCGCGATGTAAAGCGCCAGTTCATCGTAGAAATTCAATGTCTTGTCATACAGCAGGTCCAGCGATTTGATATCTTTCAGCAGCTTGTGTTCGTGGCTGAGCAGGTTGTCTGTGATCTTGTCGATCTGGCCCTGAACGTCTTCGAAACGGGCGGTGAACTTGGCAAACGGCGCGGCACGGCCCAACAGCCTTTCCCAGAGCGAGCGTTCGCGGCGCACGTCCAGCTCGGACACGGAAAACCCGCGAATGGTGGTGACGATATCGCGCAGGGAATCCCCTGCGGGGCCGACATCCTTGTTGCGCACATCCTGCAACATGGCCTGGCTGATCTCTTGCAATTCGGCCTGGGCGGCGGATCCAAAGGACACGATCGAATTGGAATCGCTCATGTCCAGCTCGGCCATGCGGCGGGTGATTTCCGCCGATACGGGCGCATCGGCCTGTTCCAGCGGCACGATGGCCGCGGCATCGGCGGGTTCGGGCAATTCCACGGCGGTCACGTTTTCCAGTTCGGTGATGACGGCCTCGGCCTTTTGGCGGGTGGTCTGGGACATGATGGGTTCCTTTCTGAAGGGCGTTAACGCACACCTTCGCGCTGCAAACGTTCGCGCAGAACGTCGATTTCAATGGTCAGGTCGCTGCGGTCGTCCAGCAACAGTTTCTGGTTTCTGGTGGCAAAATTCTGTTCAAGATCATCCAGTAACGCCGCGTAATCGGCACGCGCTTCGGCGTTGCGGGTGCGCGAATAGATATCGGCGAACTTGACGGTCGCGTCGCGCGCCCCCAGCAGGTAGACGCCAAGATAACGCCGGGCCGCGGTCAGATCGCGCGGATCGTTTTCGACGGTGCGGAACAAGGCGCGGGCGGCCTGCTGAAACTGCCCGACCCGGGTTTCAAGCGTGCGGTCGCCGGCGCGTTTGATGGCCTCGGACATGGCGCGCAGATGCTCTTCGGCCTCGTCCACGGCGCGGGCGACACGATCGGTCTGAAACAGGTCCACGCCTTCCAGCCCCTTGTTTTGCAGCGGGTCCGGGCCAAAGGCGAGAAAATGCAGAACGGTGCCGACCACGGCATAGGCGATCGGCGCAAGGATGTCGCCACCGGCGGCAAAACCGGCCACGGCCAGACCGGCGCCGGTCAGGACCGATCCAAGCATCTTGCGTGGCAACGCCGGGCGGCGGGCCACGGTGCGCGCGTCATAGGCTTCCTGTGCCAGCAGCCCCTCGCGGGTCAGCCACGCCGCCAAAAGCAGGGTGCCAAGCGCGGCAAGGTTCAGCACAAGCGCGCCGGGACCATTGCCAAAGGCCTGCCAGATCAACGGCAGTGGCGCAAGGAACAGCAGGTTCACACGTCCGCCCACACGGCTGCGGCGCGCGCCCTGAAATGCCCCGACAGGCGGCGTATCACCATTGCCGGGGCTGAATTTGCCGCCAAATTTCCGTGCCATCACACGCCTCCCGCGATGGAAACGTACAGGATCAGGATGACAAGAAGAACAAATGACAGCTTTTGCAATCCGGAACCGGACATGGCGTATCGTCTCCGCTAACCCTTGGGAAATCTAGGAACAAAGCCCGCCCAAAGCTAGGGGGAAGTTTGCCGCAATCACGCCACAGGCGCGCCCTTGCCGGTGGCCCGATCAGTAATGCGGTGGCCGCTCGTCGCCCAGCACAATGCCGCCGCCGCCGTCGGATTCGCGGGTGGCTTCGCGCTCCATCAGCATGTGCACGCGCCGGGTGAGCACGGCAATCTCGCTGTCCTGGCGGGCGACAACCTCGCTCAACTCCTCGACAGAGCGGGTCAGGTGGGCGATCTGTTCTTCAAGGTTTTCCATGGTCCCCGCCTACTGCGCCGCGGCGGTCCGGTCAAGCGACGCCGCGTTCCGATTGCCGCAACGGGCCATGGCGTGCTGATGTCGCTGCGGGAGGGACGAGAATGGCAGTACGGCTTGACACGACAGGGCGCACACGCGTGGTGACGATCGCGCGCCCGGCTTCGCGTAATGCGGTTGACCCGCCAACCGCACGCGCCCTGTTCGAAGCCTTCCTTGCCTTTGACGGGGATGACTCTGTGGATGTGGCGATCCTGACCGGCGAGGCAGGCGCGTTCTGCGCCGGGTTCGATCTCAAGGCCGCTTCGGCGGGTGTCGGGCAGGACTGGCTGAACGCGGTCGATATCCCTGCGGAATGGCGGGACGCGCGCGCCCAGCCAATCATGGGCCCGATGGGGCCCTCGCGCCTGATGCTGTCCAAACCGGTGATCGCGGCGATCGAGGGCCACGCGGTGGCCGGCGGGCTTGAACTGGCGGCCTGGTGCGACATGCGCGTGGCGGCGCGCAGCGCCGTGTTCGGTGTGTTCTGCCGCCGCTGGGGCGTGCCGCTGATTGATGGCGGCACGGTGCGCCTGCCCCGGATCGTCGGACAAGGGCGCGCCAATGACATGATCCTCACCGGCCGCGCCGTGGACGCCCGGGACGCCTTCGCCATGGGGCTGGCCGACAGGCTGTGCGACACCGGCCGCGCCCTGGCCACGGCGCATGAACTGGCCGCCAGTCTCAGCGGGTTTCCACAAGCCTGCCTGCGGGCCGATTTCCTTTCCGCGCGCCCGACCGGGCAGGATCTGGCCGCGGCCCTGCGCCGCGAATGGCGATCATTCAGCACTTTCGCCAAGGAAGGCACCTCAGGGGCCGCCCGCTTTGCCGCGGGCAAGGGGCGCGGCGGCAGCTTCACCGATATCTGATCCCCGGATATTCTTTTGGCCGGAAATATCCCGGGGGAGTCGCCAAAGGCGACGGGGGCTGGCCCCCTTCAGGCTCGGCTCTGCCGAGCCACGCCCAACGCGCCCGCGCGCGGCGGGAGGCCTCCCCGCGCCGGGAGCGTCTTGCCGCCAAGCAGGTCATGCGGTAGATGCCTCGCCAACCGCAGTTGCCACGGACACAGACCATCATGGCCAAGCAGAAAAAAGCCCCCCGCCCCAAGGCGATCACGCCAAAGGGCTTTCGCGACTATTTCGGCGCCGAGGTAAGCGAACGTGCCGAAATGCTGCACCGGATTGCCGGGGTCTATCATCGCTACGGGTTCGAGGCGCTGGAATCGAGCGCCGTGGAGACGGTCGAGGCGCTGGGCAAATTCCTGCCCGACGTGGACCGGCCCAATGAGGGCGTGTTCGCCTGGCAGGAATCCGACGAGGATGGCAAGGGCGACTGGATGGCCCTGCGCTATGATCTGACCGCGCCGCTGGCCCGCGTCTATGCCCAGCACCGCAATGACCTGCCCACCCCATATCGCCGCTACGCGATGGGGCCGGTCTGGCGCAATGAAAAGCCGGGCCCCGGAAGGTATCGCCAGTTCTACCAATGTGATGCCGACACGGTGGGTACGGCCAGCATGGCGGCGGATGCCGAGATTTGCGCGATGCTGTCGGATACGCTGGAAACCGTCGGCATCGAGCGCGGGGATTACCTTGTGCGGGTCAACAACCGCAAGGTTCTCAACGGTGTGCTGGAGACCATGGGACTGTCCGATGAAAGCCAGCGCGATGCCGTCCTGCGCACCATCGACAAGTTCGACAAGGTAGGCGAAGCGGGTGTGCGCGCGCTTCTGACCGGGGGTCGTCTGGATGCCTCTGGTGCATTCATCGATGGCGTGGGATTGAGCGACGATCAGGCCGAGCCGGTGATCGCGTTCCTGACATCCAGGGCCGATGACGTGGCCAAAACGTTTGACAACCTGCGCAGCGCGGTCGGCGCCTCGACCATCGGGGCCGAGGGGATCGCCGAACTGGAACAGATCAACGAGTTGTTGGCCGCCGGTGGATATGGCGCGGATCGGATTGTCATTGACCCAAGTGTTGTACGCGGCCTGGGCTATTACACCGGGCCGGTTTACGAGGCCGAACTGACCTTCGAGATCTTCGACGAGAAAGGGCGCAAGCGGCAGTTTGGCTCGGTTGCTGGCGGCGGGCGGTACGACGATCTTGTCAAACGCTTTACCGGACAGGCGGTGCCTGCCACCGGCGTGTCGATCGGTGTTGACCGTCTGTTGGCGGCGCTGCGTGAAAAGGGCCGGATCGGTGGCACGGTCGCGGGGCCGGTTGTTGTCACGGTGATGGATCGTGACCGGATGGCAGATTACCAGGCGATGGTGGCGGAACTGCGCAACGCGGGCATCCGCGCCGAGGTGTATCTCGGCAACCCCAAGAACTTTGGCAACCAGCTCAAATATGCCGACAAGCGCAACGCGCCGGTCGCGATCATCGAGGGTGGTGACGAAAAGGAAAAGGGCGTCGTGCAGATCAAGGATCTGATCCTTGGTGCGCGGATCGCCCAAAGCGCCACGCTTGAAGAGTGGAAAGAGCGCCCCAGCCAGTTCGAAGTGGCGCGCGGCGATCTGGTGGCCAGGGTGCGCGAAATCCTGGCGGGGCAGGAAAGCTGATGCCGCTGAAATCCGAGATCCGGGCGCGCGCGTCGGCGCTGCGCGATGTGTTCGCCAATGCCGGGGCGCTGCCTGTGGAAACCGATATCCTGCAACCGGCCGAAGTGTTGCTGGACCTTTACGGCGAAGACATCCGGGCGCGGGCCTATGTGACAAGCGATGCGCTGCGCGGCGAACAGATGCTGCGCCCGGACTTCACGGTGCCGGTTGTACAGATGCACATGAAGGGCGGCGCGGAACCGGCGCGTTATACCTATGCTGGCGAGGTGTTCCGCCGTCAGGAGGATGATCCGGCGCGGGCCAATGAATACATGCAGGTCGGGTTCGAGCTGTTTGCGCGCGACAATGCGGCGGCGGCCGATGCCGAGGTGTTCGCCACCATCCAGGCGGCGCTGGGCGATGTGCATCTTCGGGCCGCGACGGGGGATATCGGTATCCTGACGGCGGCGGTGCGCGGGCTGGATACGACAGAGCGGCGCAAGCGCGCCTTGCTGCGCCATGTCTGGCGGCCCCGGCGGTTTCGTGCGCTGCTGGATCGTTTTGCCGGGCGCAGCCCGATGCCGCCCAGCCGGGCCGCCCTGCTGGCCGATGCCGATCCGCTGGCGCATGGCTTCCCGGATATCGGGATGCGCGGACAGGCCGAGGTGGCGGCGCGGATCGAAGCCTTGCGCGAAGATGCCGGTGCGCCGCCGATCTCTGCCCGGGAGGTGGATCTGATCGACGCCTTGCTGAACGTGCGTGAAACCCTGCCCTTCGCGCTGGAGCATATCCGTGATCTGGCCGTCGACATGCCCGCCATCACCGAGGCGACGTTCCGCTTGCAGGAACGCATCGCGGCGCTCCAGGCGCGCGGCATTGACGTGGCCAGGCTGGAGTTCGAGGCCAGTTATGGACGCACGTCGATGGAATACTATGACGGGTTTGTCTTTGGGTTCTATGTCCCGGGGCGGCCAGATCTGCCGCCATTGGCCAGCGGCGGGCGCTATGATGCGCTGACCCGCGTTCTGGGACAGGGGCGCGAGATTCCGGCGGTGGGCGGGGTGATCCGTCCGGGATTGCTGGTGCAGGTGGAGGCCGGGGCATGAGCATCAAGCTGGGCGTGCCGTCCAAGGGGCGGCTGATGGACAAGACGTTCGACTGGTTCCAGGCGCGCGGCGTGGCGCTGTCGCGCACCGGTTCGGAGCGGGAATATGCCGGCGCGGTCGACGGGATCGACGGGGTGGACCTGGTGTTGCTGTCAGCAGGGGAAATCCCGCGCGAGCTGGCTGCCGGGCGTATTCACCTGGGCGTGACCGGCACAGACCTCGTGCGTGAAAAGCTGGGGCTTTGGGAACAGCAGGTCGAAGAAGTTGCGCCGCTGGGATTCGGGCAGGCGGATCTGATAATCGCGGTGCCGGGATGCTGGGTGGATGTGGACACGCTGGACGATCTGGACGCGGCGGCGGCGGCGTTTCGCGCGCGCCACGGGTTCCGGCTGCGGATTGCCACAAAATACCATCGGCTGGTGCGGGAGTATCTGCGCGACAATGGCGTGGCGGATTATCAACTGGTTGACAGCCAGGGCGCCACGGAAGGCACCATCAAGAACCTGACGGCAGAGGCGGTGGCGGATATCACGTCGACAGGCGAAACGCTGCGGGCCAACCATCTCAAGATCCTGTCGGACGGGCCGATCCTGAAGTCGCAGGCAACTTTGTGGCGCAGCCGCGTGGCGGATGTGACCGAAGCGGAGCAGGCAACGCTGCGGGAATTGCTGGTTCGGCTGGGGTAGGGTGGCCCTTCGGCTTCAGAGCACCCCGATTTCGGCCAATGCCCGGTTCAGATCGTCGGGCAGGGTATCGTCGTTGTCACGGTTTTTTGGCAGGTCGGCGGGGCTGTCACCGGGGTTGAGGTAGCGCCAGCCCTGAAACGGGCGTTTGAGGGCGGATACGGTGCGATGAATTTCCGGGTCCAGCACGATGGCGCAGCGGCGGATGCCGTCCGCCCCGAACACCTCGTCCAGTCGCAGGATGCGCTGACGGCACTGGATGGCGCCCTTGATGACCCAGAAGATCGAGCCGCCGGCGAGAATTTCGGCCTCGCGTTTGGGCCACATGCGGGTGACGTGGCGGGGCAGGCCATCCGGCGTCTGGGCCGCGCGGGTCGCTTGCCAGTCGGCCAATGTCTCGACGCTTTCCGAGCCAACCGACAATTTCACAAGATTCACGAAGTTATCCACAGAGTCCCCCACAGGATAGGGCGTATATGGTAGTGGATTCGGACTGGCATTCAAGGTATTGTGTATCTCCGCGCCCTTGGGCGCGTGTCCCGCCTGCCACCAAATCTGCCCGAATACCGACCGAGGAGTCCCGCATGAGCCGTTTCGCTGCCCCGATTGCCGAAAGTATCTGGGACATGAAGTACCGTTTCAAACAAGCGGATGGCACCCCGATCGACCAGAGCGTCGAAGACACCTGGCGCCGGATCGCCCGGGATCTGGCAAAGGTCGAAAAAGAGCCGGATGTCTGGGAAGAGCGATTCTATGGCGCGCTGGAGGATTTCAAATATCTGCCGGCGGGGCGGATCACGGCGGGCGCCGGGACGGCGCGCAACGTAACGCTGTTCAACTGTTTCGTGATGGGCACGATCCCCGACAGCATGGGCGGGATTTTCGACATGCTGAAAGAGGCCGCGCTGACCATGCAGCAGGGCGGCGGGATCGGATATGATTTCAGCACGATCCGCCCGCGCGGGGCGGATGTGATGGGCGTGGCGGCGGATGCCAGTGGACCGCTGTCATTCATGGATGTGTGGGACGCGATGTGCCGCACCATCATGAGTGCCGGAAGCCGTCGGGGCGCGATGATGGCCACGATGCGCTGCGATCACCCCGACATCGAACAGTTCATCACCGCCAAGAGCGATCCGGCGCGGTTGCGCATGTTCAACATGTCGGTGCTGGTCACGGATGCCTTCATGGAGGCGGTCAAGGCGGACGGGCCGTGGGAGCTCAAGTTCGGGGACAAGGTGTATCACACGGTTCAGGCGCGCGATCTGTGGAACCGGATCATGCAATCGACCTATGATTACGCCGAGCCGGGGGTGATTTTCATCGACCGGATCAACGCGCTGAACAATCTGAACTATGTCGAGACCATCGCCGCGACCAACCCTTGCGGCGAACAGCCTTTGCCGCCCTATGGCGCCTGTCTGCTTGGCTCGATCAACCTTGCGCGGCTGGTCAAGACCCCGTTCACCGCGGACGCGGCGCTGGATCTGGCGGAACTGTCCGATCTGGTCGCCACGGCGGTGCGGATGATGGACAATGTGGTGGATGCGTCGCGTTTCCCGTTGCCGGAACAGGCTGCCGAGGCGCAGGCCAAGCGCCGGATCGGTCTGGGTGTGACCGGGCTGGCCGATGCGTTGCTGATGCTGGGCTTGCGCTATGGCAGCGAAGCGGCGGCGGCGCAGACCGAGGCGTGGATGAAAGAGATCGCGCGCGCGTCTTATCTGGCGTCGGTGGATCTGGCCCGCGAAAAGGGGGCGTTCCCGTTGTTTGACAAGGAGAAATACCTGTCGGGCGGGTTGGTCTCGCAGATGGATGAGGATGTGAAGGCGGCGATTGCGGAACATGGCATCCGCAACGCCTTGCTCACGTCGATTGCGCCCACGGGGACGATCTCGCTTTATGCCGGGAACGTGTCGAGCGGGATCGAACCGGTCTTCGCCTATGCCTATACCCGCAAGGTGCTGCAAAAGGACGGATCGCGCACCGAGGAAGAGGTGGTCGATTACGCGGTGCAGATGTGGCGCGACAGGTTCGGCGATGCGGAATTGCCCGATTACTTTGTGAACGCGCAGACGCTGGAGCCGTCGGCCCATGTGCGGATGCAGGCCGCGGCGCAGAAATGGATCGATTCGAGCATTTCCAAGACGATCAACTGCCCCGAGGATATCGGCTTTGACGCGTTCAAGGATGTCTACATGCAGGCGTGGGACACGGGCTGCAAGGGGTGCACCACCTACCGTCCCAACGATGTGACCGGGTCAGTTCTGGCTGTCAGTGAGACAGAGGATCAGGCACCGGGCGAGAACCCGGCCGATCACGTCGCGGATTCGGGCGAAGTGATCTACATGTCCGAGCCATTGGAGCGGCCGCAATCGCTGGAAGGGGCGACCTACAAGCTGAAATGGCCCGACAGTGAGCACGCGATCTACCTTACGGTGAATGATGTGATCATCAACGGCCACCGCCGCCCGTTCGAGGTGTTCATCAACTCCAAGAACATGGAGCATTACGCCTGGACGCTGGCGCTGACCCGGATGATTTCGGCGGTGTTCCGACGCGGCGGGGATGTGTCTTTTGTGGTCGAGGAACTGAAGGCCGTGTTTGACCCGCGCGGCGGGGCGTGGATGCAGGGCAAATACATTCCGTCCATTCTGGCGGCGATCGGCGGTGTGATCGAGCGGCACATGATTTCCATCGGGTTCATCGAGGGCGAGGGCATGGGGCTGAAATCAGACCCAAGGGCACAGGTGATGGCTGTGGGCGAAACCCCGCGCGGCAAGGCGTGCCCCAGCTGTGGGCAATTTGATTTGCAGATGGTCGAAGGCTGCATGACCTGTATGAGCTGTGGGTATTCAAAATGTGGGTAAGAGGCTGATTTATGGATATTTTCCCGGTTGGGTCACGGCCCGGCAAGCAAGCGGACGCCGCCTATTTCACGGGAACTGTCTGGCAGGATCCGGTGATTGACGCACCGGGCCCGGCGCGGGTGATGGCGTTGCGGGTGGGGTTTGAACCCGGCGCGCGGACCGCGTGGCACACCCACCCTTTGGGCCAGACTTTGCATGTGCTGTCAGGCGTCGGGCTTGTCGGGCGACGCGGAGAAGCGCCACGCATGATCCGGGCCGGCGATACGGTGTGGATCGCGCCGGGAGAAGAGCATTGGCACGGCGCAGCGCCGGAAGCCGGCATGGTGCATCTGGCGATTCAGGAAAAGCTGGACGGATCGGCCGCAACTTGGCTGGACCATGTCAGCGACGCGGATTACCTGCGCGCGCCGGAATAGGCGCGGCGCGTATCAGGGCATGTAGGCGATTGCCAGAACCCGCCGGGACCGCTGGCGCGCCAGCAGGCGGCGGCGAGCCAGGTCAAACTTCAGACAGGCCACCTGCATCCGCTCAAGCGCGCGGTGGCGTTCGTCGTACAGGCGGCGAATGCGGGATCCGGGGTGGCCAATGCGCCAGATGCTGTGGTCAATCACGTCGGGCACAAGTGTGCGCGCGTCTTCGAGCGCGCGCCGCAGGGACAGATCGGCGGCCACATAGGCGCGCGATGTGTGCATCACCATGCGGCGGCGGGCTTTCAGATCGGGATGCATATCAGACCTCTGTTTTCACGTTGTTGATCTGCGTCGGATTTGTGAAAACCTTACGAAACGCGGCGACGGCGGGTCAAGAAACGGTTGCGTGACAGGGCGCTGCGCGCCGATATCCGCCGGTTGCCAAGAGCCGGGCGCGGGCCGCACCTGGCTGGTGCCAAAGGCGTTCGCGGCCCTCAGACGAAGCTTTGCTCGATACGGTCCAGCGTGCGCATGGCATCCAGCACGTCATGAACGGTGCCATTGGGCTGGCGCTTTTCGCTGATCGCGGAGATGAACTCGCGGTCGATCAGTTCGATACCGTTGTCGGAAACGGCCACATCCGACAGGTCAATCGGGTTCTCGTTGCCGTCAAAAAGATCGTCATAACGCGCGATATAGGTGCCGTTGTCACAGATATAGCGAAAGAACGTGCCCAGTGGCCCGTCATTGTTGAAGGACAGGGACAGGGTGCAGATCGCGCCCGAGGGTGTTTTCATGCCGATGGCCATGTCCATGGCGATGCCCAGCTCCGGGTGGTGCGGGCCTTCGAGGCCGAACGCCTGAGAGGCAACCTCGCCGGTCTGGTACTGGAACAGGTCAACCGTGTGGCAGGCGTGGTGCCATAGCAGGTGATCTGTCCAACTGCGCGGTTCGCCCTTGGCGTTCATGTTGGAGCGGCGGAAGAAATAGGTTTGTACATCCATCTGCTGAATCTTCAGCTCTCCGGCCATGACCTTGTTGTGAATCCACTGATGCGACGGGTTGAAGCGGCGCACCTGACCGGCCATGGCCAGCACCCCGGTTTCCTTTTGCACGCGGCAGATTTCCTCGCTGTCTGTCAGCGAGTCCGCCATCGGGATTTCGATCAGCACCGGCTTGCCTGCCTTCATGCAGGCAATGGCCTGTTCGGCGTGAACTTGTGTGGGCGTGGCCAGGATCACCGCGTCCACGTCATCGCGAGCGAGGCATTCGTCCAGCGTGGTCGCGGCGTGGGGAATGCCGCGTTCGGCGGCCAGCGCCGCGATCTTGGACCGGGTTGGACCCATCACCGATGTGACGGTGACGCCTTCGATGGCGGCCAGCGCATCAAGGTGTTTGATCCCGAACGCGCCATAGGCGCCTGCTACGCAAATTCTCATGGGGCTGTCCTCAGCTTGCTTTGTTTTCAAGAATGATATGGCCCACGGCCGTGTTGGAGGCCGGGACATGGTAATGGCGGTGCACTTCTGTCACGTCATCGTCCAGCGCGCCGCGCATGACGTGCCACATGACCATTTCAACGCCTTCGGACCCGGCTTCGCGCAGGTAGTCCACATGGGGCATCTGCGACAGGCCGACCGGATCGGACGTGAGCCGGTCAAGGAAGGATTTGTCCCAGTCCGGGTTGATCAGCCCGGCGCGTTTGTATTGCAACTGATGGCTCATCCCGCCGGTGCCGAAGATCACCACGTTCAGGTCTTCGTCATAGCTTTCGATGGCGCGGCGGATGGCCTTGCCCAGGTTGTAGCAGCGATTGCCGGTGGGGGCGGGGTATTGCACCACATTGACACACAGCGGGATCACCAGCGCCGGCCATTCGTCATCCGGCCCCTTGTCGCCATACATGACCGACAGCGGCACGGTCAGCCCGTGATCGACCTCCATCTCGTTCATGATGGTCAGGTCGAACTCGTCCAGGATCAGACACTGGGCGATGTGGCTGGCCATTTTCTGATGGTTCCTGACCACCGGAACGGGGCGGGGGCCCCAGCCTTCATCCGCCGGTTGGAATTCGGCGGCGCAGCCAAGTGCGAAAGTGGGAATGCAGGAGGCGTCAAAGGCGGTGCAGTGGTCGTTGTAGACCAGAAAAATAACGTCAGGATTGTTTTCCCTGATCCACGCGCGCGACTTTTCAAAGCCCTTGAAGACGGGTTGCCAATAGGGTTGGTCGGTGATCCCGGTGTCCATCGCGACACCGATGGCGGGCACGTGGCTGCACCCCACGCCGGCTGAGATACGAGCCATCAGTCGTTTTCCTTTTCGTCCCATTCGGATTGGAAGCGGTTGCCCTCGGGCGAGCGGCCGCCATTGAGCATCATGTCGCGATACGCCTCGCGGCCCATGCCGGTCATGATACCTGCCAGATCCTGAAAATTGATGCCGTCATTGGCGGCCAGTTTGCTGGTGTAGTAAATGTTGCCACCCAGTTCCAACATGCGGTTCCATTGGCGTTCGAGAACTGCCTCGCGCTGCTCTGGCGTCATTGGATAGGCGTCAAGATAGGCCGTTTCGCTTGCATTGAACGCGTCGCGGTTCTTTTGCAGGCGCAGCGAGATGCAGAACTGGTTGAGGTGATAGCCCTCGCGCCCCCGATCGGCATCGAAGACGAACGTGCCGGGGATGTCTTCGTAATCCTTCTTGATGGCCATGGCGGGCCTCCTGTTGGCTAGGTCGGGGCGGCGTCGAGCGCGGCGAGTATGGCATCGGCAAGGGCGCCCGGATCATCGGTGCAGATGGCGGCGGCATCAAGCTGCAAGGCGCCGATCTGGTGCTGGCGCGCGGCGGTGGCCGTGGCCATGAGCGGATCAAGGCCCAGATCGGCCTGGGTTTGGGCCACTTCGCGCATTTCGGCGGCGCGGCGGAGGCCGTGGGTCAGGCTGCGTTCCATCATGTAGGGCGCGCGCCTGGCCCAGTCAAAGCCGGGAAAGCTGGACTCCAGCGAGGCGAGGATATCGCCCTCGATCCCGGCCGTGCGGGCAGCCAGGAAGCATTCCAGCGTCAACGCCTCCAGCCCCTTGATCATGATCGAGCGGATCATCTTGCGGGTCGAGGCGTCACCGATTTCCGCCCCGGCGACGGTGGTGTTCATGCCAAGGGTGGTGGTGATGGCCTGCACGCATGGCGCGTCGGGGCCGGAAAGCAGGCAGGGCGTTTTGTGCCGGGCCGGGTGGATCGGGGCCATGATCGCCATGTCCACATAGCGCCCTCCGGCGGCGGTGACGTGTTGCGCGGCGCGGCGTTTGGCATCCGGTGCGCAGCTGTTGCCGTCCAGATAGAACGCGCCGTTGAACGGCGTGCGGGACGCCTCTTCAGCCGCTGACTCGGCTTCATCGGCCGTGACGAGCGAAAACACCAGATCGGCCCCGCCGGTTGCGGCAGCAACGGTATCGGCGGCGGTGACATTGGCGGCGGCATAATCGGCGCGCTTGGCGGCGGCCTCGGCCCCGTTCGTCTTGATGTCAAAGGCAGACATGGCCAGCCCCGGATCGTCGGTGCGCAATCCTGCCGCAATGGCCTGTGCGGCCTCGCCAAAGCCGACAAAGGCAAGTTCAGGGCGGTTTGTCGACACTGGGCGGGTCTCCTTGAAGCTGTGCTTTATGTGTTAGCATCGCGACCCGCGCGGGAGCCAATTCAAATGGCCCGACCTGCATTGAAAAAAGCTATGCGGGTGTGAGCCTGTGCTGGTCATGGATCGGAAAGGCGGCTGAAGCGATGCAGGTATTCAATATAGCGCGCCTGCATTTGCGTGGCCCGCCAGCCCTTGCGCGTGGTCAGCCCGATATCGCGGAAATGGCCTTCCAGCGGCAGGTCGAGTTCGGTGATCACGCCCAGTTCGGCATCAACGCTGATCTGATGGCGGGATACGATGGAGATATAGGGCCCCTGGGCCAGGATGCCGCGCAGCATGACCAGCGAGGACGTGACCAGCCGCACCGGGGTCTGGTCTCGTTCATGGATGCGCAGCGTGTCGAACAGGTAACCACCTGCCGGTGTTTCGCGGGGCGGCGCCACCCAGGGATAGGCAAGCGTGTCTTCGATCGACAGGCCGCGCCGTCCGGCAAGCGGGTGGCTGGGATGGGCGACGATGGTCAGTGCGTCGCGAAACAGAAATTCCTGCGTGACGTCGTCGGCGGGGGGCGGATAGCGCAGCGCCCCGATCAGGCAATCCAGATCGCCTTCGCGAAGTGAGCGCAGCAGTTCCGGGTAGCGCCCGTCGACGACGCGCACCTGCACCCCGTGTGTGCCGGAAATCAGCGCATGGGTGGCGCGGGGCACGATGGATGTGCGCGCGAGCGGCAGGCTGCCCAGCACGAAGGTGCCGCGCCCCTCGCCCAGCTCCTGACTGATTTCTTCGATCCCTTGCCGGATTTCGGCCTGCGCCAGCTTGGCCCCCAGCACGAAGGATTCGGCAGCCGGCGTCAGCGCCACGCCCGAGGGACGGGCCGTGAAAAGGGCAACGCCCGCAAGCGCTTCGAGGCTGCGCGCCGCGCGGTGCACGGTGGGTTGCGACAGGCCGAGATTGCGCGCGGCGACGGTAAAGCTGCCGCTATTGGCGATGGCGATCAGGGTGCGCAGCTGGGCGGCTGTGACGGCGCGGTCAAAGCTGGGGCGGCGAACGCCATCGCCCTGTCCGCGCCGCGCCGCGCGCGCGCCCTCTTGCAGGTGGCGCAGGGCGGCGGCGGCGCGCGGTTCGAATGCCGTGCCGCAGGCGGTGAGCGCGAATTGCTGGCGCCGCCGGATCAGCAGCGGTGCGCCGAGATCGGATTCCAGACGTGAAATGGCCTGGGTGGCGGCGGGCTGGGACAGGTGACAGCGATCTGCCGCCAGGGATACCGAGCCCGATCGCGCCGCTTCAAGAAAGACGCGCATGTGGCGAATATTGGGAAATCCGTTCTGCATCAGGCACCCTATAGCATGTGCTTATATTGGGAACCGATTTCGAAATAGGCAAGCCGTGATGGGGAGCGGTAAGATGTGGCGAACGGTCCGGACCATGCGGGCCATGGACCAAAACGGAGCAACTGGCCATGTCCGACGAGAAAACCGCCCTGGTCATCAGCGCGCATTCCGCCGATTTTGTCTGGCGGGCGGGGGGCGCGATCGCGCTGCATCAGCAAAAGGGGTATGAGGTCACGGTTGTGTGCCTGTCCTATGGCGAGCGCGGCGAGAGCGCCAAGCTGTGGAAGCAGGAAGGCATGACGCTGGAGCGGGTCAAGGCCGCGCGCCGGGAGGAGGCCGAAAATGCCGCCGCCGCGCTGGGGGTGAAGGACATCCGCTTCTTTGACGTGGGGGATTATCCGCTGGATCTGGGGCGTGAGACGCAGGACCGGATGGTGGATGTGATCCGCGAGGTGCAGCCAAACTTCATGATGAGTCATTCCAGGTGGGATCCCTACAACACCGATCATATGAACACGACGCAGTTCGCGCTGGAATGCCGGATGATCGCGCAGGCCTGGGGGCACAATCCGGGGCAGAAGGTGCTGGGCGCGCCGCAGCTTTACCTGTTTGAGCCGCACCAGACCGAGCAGATGGACTGGAAGCCCAGCGTGTTTCTGGACATCACGGAAGTGTGGGACAGGAAATGGGCCGCGATCCAGTGCATGCGGGGGCAGGAGCATCTGTGGGATTTCTACAGGAACGTGGCCGAGAACCGGGCCAACCATTTCCGGCGAAACTCGGGCGGTCAGGCGGGCGGGCGCGCGGCGCAGTATGCCGAAGGGTTCCAGACGGTTTTCCCGCGCACGGTGGATGAACTGGAATGAGCTATCAGCCGGGAACAACGGGCGTTGTCGTCCAGACCATGGAACGGGCTGATCAATCGGTGATTGACGGGCTGGCGGAATGCGGTGTGGCCACCGTGCATGAGGCGCAGGGGCGCAAGGGGCTGATGGCGGAGTACATGCGTCCGATTTATGCGGGTGCGCGGATTGCCGGATCGGCGGTGACGATCCTGGCGCCGCCCTGTGACAACTGGATGATCCATGTCGCTATCGAGCAGTTGCAGGAAGGCGACGTGATGGTGCTGGGCACGATCTCGCCGTCAAATGCCGGGTATTTCGGGGATCTTCTGGCGACTTCGGCCAAGGCGCGGGGCTGTCGCGGGCTGATCATCGATGCCGGTGTGCGCGATGTGCGTGACCTGAGCGAGATGGGTTTTCCGGTCTGGTCCAGGGCGGTGTTCGCGCAAGGCACGATCAAGGAAACGCTGGGGTCGGTGAATGTGCCGGTGGTGTGTGCCGATGCGCTCGTGAACCCGGGGGATATCGTTGTGGCGGATGATGACGGGGTGTGTGTGGTGCGCCGCGAGGAGGCCGCCGAGGTTCTGGAAAAGGCGCGTGCGCGGGAGGCCAATGAAGCCGCCAAGCGGGCGCGGTTCGAGGCCGGGGAACTGGGGCTGGACGTTTACGGGATGCGCGAACGGCTGGCGGCGAAAGGGCTGAAATACGTCTGAGGGAGTGTTGGTGGCGCGCCGGGGGGCTGTCTGCCCCCCAGACCCCCCGAGAGTATTTCCGGCAAAATGAAGCGAGGGCTTAGGGATGAGCAGGGGCGTGCGGTGTATGTGGATGCGCGGGGGAACTTCAAAGGGGGGGTATTTCCTGGCCGACGATTTGCCCAAGGAACGTGATGCGTTCCTGATGCGCATCATGGGCGCGCCCGATCTGCGCCAGATTGACGGGATGGGTGGGGCCGATCCGTTGACCTCGAAAGTGGCGGTGGTGAAACGGTCGGAACGCGAGGGCGTGGATGTGGATTACCTGTTCTTGCAGGTTTTCGTCGATCAGCCGGTTGTTTCGGATGCGCAGAATTGCGGGAATATTCTGGCCGGGGTCGGGCCGTTTGCGATCGAGCGCGGGCTGGTGGCCGCACGGGACGGGGAAACGCCGGTGACGATATATATGGAGAATACGGGGCAGGTGGCGGTGGCGCGCGTGACGACGCCGGGGGGCGCCGTGTCCTATGCCGGGGCGGCGCGGATTGATGGCGTGCCGGGCAGCGCGGCGGCGGTGCCGGTGGCGTTCAGGGACACTGCCGGGTCGTCTTGTGGGGCTTTGCTGCCGACGGGGAATGTGGTGGATGAGGTGGATGGCGTGGCCGTGACCATGATCGACAACGGGATGCCGTGTGTTGTGATGCGGGCGGAGGATCTTGGGATTGTGGGGGACGAGGCGCCCGGGGATCTGGAAGATGACGCGGCCTTGCGCGAGAGGCTGGAGGCGATCCGGCTGGCCTGTGGGCCGTTGATGAATCTTGGGGATGTGTCCGGCAAATCCGTGCCGAAGATGACCCTGGTGAGTGCGCCGCGCGCGGGCGGGGCGATTGCGACGCGCACCTTCATTCCGCATCGTTGCCACAAGGCGATAGGCGTGTTGGGCGCGGTGAGCGTGGCGACGGCCTGTCTGATCGAGGGATCGGTGGCGTTTGATCTGGCCGCGCGTGGCGAGGGGCGCGCGCGCAGCCTGTCGATTGAGCATCCGGGCGGGGAAATGACGGTGGTGGCGACGGTGGATGAAACCGGGACAGTACGTGAGGCCGCGATTTTGCGGACGGCGCGCAAGCTGATGGATGGGGAGGTGTTCGCATGACTGTGCAGAGGATGGATGCGGATTGGCTTGAGTTCCACCCCGATCCGAAAAAGCCGGAATTTGTGCCGCCCGAGGGGGCGGTGGATGCGCATTGTCATGTGTTCGGGCCAAGCCCCGAGTTTCCGTTTGCGCCGGAGCGGAAGTATACGCCCTGCAACGCGGGCAAGGACAAGCTGTTTGAATTGCGCGATTTTCTTGGGTTTTCGCGCAATGTGATCGTGCAGGCAACCTGCCATGGCAAGGACAACCGGGCGATGGTGGATGCCTGCCGCGCGGCGGGGGACCGGGCGCGGGGCGTGGCCAGTGTGGGGGCGGACATTACCCGCGAAGACCTGGCGGGGATGCATGAGGCCGGGGTGCGCGGGGTGCGGTTCAACTTTGTCAAACGGCTGGTGGATGCGACGCCGCGAGATGTGTTCATCGCGATTGCCGAGAAGATCCAGGAATTTGGCTGGTCGATCGTGGTGTATTTCGAGGCCGCCGATTTGCAGGAGCTGGAGCCGTTTCTGAAACAGCTTCCGGGGATCATCGTAGTGGATCATATGGGGCGTCCGGATGTGGCAAAAGGCGTGGATCACCCGGATTTTTATCGCTTTATCAAGTTGATGGAGGAAAACGAAAACATCTGGACCAAGGTGACATGCCCTGAACGGCTTACCGTGGCAGGGCCGCCTTATGACGATGTGATCCCGTTTTACCGTGCCATCGTCGAGCGGTTCGAGGATCGCGTGCTATGGGGCACGGATTGGCCGCATCCGAACATGAAATCGCACATGCCCGATGACGGGGCGCTGGTGGATTACATTCCGGAAATCGCGCGAACGCCCGAACAGCAACGAAAGCTGCTCGTGGATAATCCCATGCGTCTTTACTGGGCGCGCTGAGAAAGGAGAGACCCATGGATCAGCCGGGCTATGACTATCACATCGACATTCCGGGGACGACGATCTTTGACGGCAAACAGGCCATGAAGGGCTATGCGCTCAACAAGATGTGCTACTCGTTCAACAAGAAAGAGAACCGCGATGCCTTTGCCGCGGATGAAGAGGGTTACATGGCGGCATTCGGGCTGACCGACCCGCAGAAAGAGGCGATCCGCAGCCGCGATATCCTGGGCATGATCGAGGCGGGAGGGAACATCTATTACCTTGCCAAGCTGGCCGGGATTTTCAAGCTGTCGGTGCAGGATGTGGGCGGGCTTCAGACCGGGCGCAGTACCGAGGAATTCAAGGATTTTCTGAAAAGTCAGGCCTGAGGAGGGCGTATCATGGCCAAGATTTTGGGCGGGATCACCACCTCGCATATTCCGGCGGTGGGCAACGCGATCCAGAACGAATTGTATGACGATCCCTATTGGAAGCCGTTTTTTGACGGCTATCCCAAGGTGCATGAGTGGGTGAAGGCGAACAAACCCGACTATGTGATCAACATCTACAATGATCACGGTTTGGGGTTTTTCCTGGACCAAATGCCGACCTTTGCGATTGGCGCGGCGCATGAATATCGCAACGAGGATGAGGGTTGGGGGTTGCCCGAATTGCCGCCCTTTCCCGGTGCGCCGGAGTTGAGCTGGCATATCATCGAGTCGATGGTGGCGGATGAATTCGACATCACGTCGTGTCAGGAATTGCCGGTGGATCACGGGTTCGTCGTGCCGATGCAGCTGTTCTGGCCGGGGGCGCCGAACAACCCGGACATGCCGCGCGCGGTGCCGATCAGCGCCAACACGGTGCAGCACCCGATCCCGACGCTGAAACGGGCGCTGGATTTTGGCAAGGCGTTGCGCAAGGCGCTGCTGAGTTTTCCCGAGGATGCGAAGATTGTCGTGCTGGGCACAGGCGGGTTGAGCCATCAGCTGGACGGCGAGCGGGCCGGGTTCATCAACCGTGAATTTGACGAATATTGCCTGAACAATATCGTGCATAATCCCGAGGAGCTGACCAGGATCAGCCGGATGGAACTGGTGGAAAAGGCGGGGGCGCAGGGGACCGAATTCCTGATGTGGATGATGATGCGCGGGGCGCTGGGCGATGATGTGACCGAGCTGACGCGGAACTATCACATCCCGATTTCCAATACCGGGGCGGGCACGTTGTTGATCGAATGCGGCTAGGCAGGGGGCGCGGCGCGGCGGCGAAAGTCGCGCGGGCTCAGGCCGGTCGCACGGGAAAAGACGCGGCTGAAATAGGCCGGGTCTTCGAAGCCCAGCGTGTAGGCAATGGTTGAGACCGGCAGGTTCGTGTAGACCAGATTGCGCCGGGCCTCGCGGATGATGCGTTCCTCGATCAGCCGAGTGGCCGGACGCCCGGTGGCGGCGCGGGTGACGCGGCTGAGATGGGTGGGACTGACAGCAAGGGCGTTGGCATAATCCGCCACCCTCCAGTGATCGGGGAAATGGGAGTCTAGCAGGGTTTCGAAGCGGGTCAGAAGACCGGGCTTTGCGGCGGCGTCGGGCTTGTCCGTGTTTTGCGCCAGTGCGTGTGCGATATGTCCAAGCAAAAGTGCGCACTGTGCTCGCAGGATATGGGCGCGTGCAAAGGCGCGACCGGCAAAGGCAGTTGAGATTTCCAGGATCGTCCGGGTGATCTCGGGCCGGGCGGGATGCACGGTTGGGCGGGACAGGATCTGCGCCAACCCTTCCGAGGGGCGCAGGGTCTCGTCCAGGATCTCGGCGGCCAGTGTAATGACGTGACCGCGCGTGTCGGGATCAAAGGCGAACCCATGCACGATACCCGTTGGAACATTGACAAGTGAGCCGGGTGAGATCAGGTGCGGTTCGCCGTCGAGCGTTACCCGTCCGGCCCCGTTTTCCAACAGCAGAACCTGATGCAGGCGGGCATGGCGATGGGGGGCGAATTCCCAGTCATGCAAGCGCGACCGGGCCTCGATGGTTTCGCAATGCACCACATCGGGCAGGTCGCCGGTCTCTCCGAAAAGGTTGTAGTTCAGAATGGGGCTGCCGCGCGGATCGCTCATGTTCGAATTGTACCAGTTGTGGGCGCTCTGGTCCATTCAATCCGGGCAAAATCCGGGCCACACTTCCCCATTCTCAGGAGGAGGACGGGAGAATGAAGACCCAAGTCTGTATCATTGGCGGCGGGCCGTCGGGGCTGATGCTGTCGCAGTTGTTGCACCTGAAGGGCATCGATACCGTGGTTCTGGAACGCCAGAGCCGGGAATACGTGCTGGGACGGATTCGCGCCGGGGTATTGGAGCACGGGTTTGCCGAACTGATGCGTGAGGCCCAGTGCGGCGAACGCATGGACAGGGAGGGCGAGATTCACGAAGGGTTCTATATCGCCAACGAAGGTGAGATGAACCGGGTGGATCTGCACAAGTATTCAGGTGGCAATTCGGTGGTTGTGTATGGGCAGACCGAACTGACCCGTGATCTTTATGAAGCGCGCGACAAGATGAACGGCACCGTCATCCACAATGTCGAGGACGTGAAGCTGCATGATCTGAAAGCCGAAAAACCCCATGTGACCTATCGCGACGGGGACAATATCGTGCGTATTGATTGCGATTTCGTTATCGGGGCGGATGGGTTTCACGGGGTCAGCCGGAAATCGATCCCGTCGGATGTGTTGAAGGAATACGAAAAGGTGTACCCGTTTGGCTGGCTGGGGGTGCTGAGCCGCACCAAGCCCGTTTCGCCAGAACTGATCTATGCCAAACACGCGCGCGGATTTGCGCTTTGCTCGCTGCGCAGCCAGGTGCTGAGCCGGTATTACATTCAGGTGCCGCTGACCGATACGGTCGAGGATTGGTCTGACGATGCTTTCTGGGCCGAACTGAAGCGGCGCTTGCCCGATGAGGTGTCAGACAAGCTGGAAACCGGCGACTCGATCGAGAAATCCATCGCTCCGTTGCGGAGTTTTGTTGCGGAACCAATGCGTTACGGGAATCTGTTCCTGGCGGGCGACGCGGCGCATATTGTGCCGCCGACGGGCGCGCGGGGGCTGAATTCGGCGGCCTCCGACATCTATTACCTGTATCACGCCATGCTGGGGCATTACCTGAACGGGGATGACAGCGGGCTGGAAGCCTATTCGCAAAAAGCGCTGGCGCGGGTGTGGAAGGCGCAGCGGTTCAGTTGGTGGATGACATCGATGCTGCACAATTTCCCGGACAATATCGCCTATGACCAGCGGCTTCAGCAGATCGAGATGGAATACCTGTTTTCCTCCGAGGCGGCGATGAGCTCGCTGGCGGAAAATTATGTGGGGCTACCGTTTTAGGCGCCTGCGGGGTCAGCCTTGCTGACCCCATTGTGCATCCTGCATCTCGCGCAGACGGCTGGCGGTGCGTTCAAACTCGAACGTGCCCTCGCCCTCGACATAGAGCATTTCCGGTTCCGCGGCAGCCGAACAGATCAGCCGCACGCGGGCCTCGTACAGCGCGTCAATCAGGGTGACAAAGCGTTTGGCCTCGTTGAAATTGTGCCGGGATAACCTTGGAATATCTTCCAGAATCAATACCTTGACGGCATTTGCGATGGCCAGGTAATCGCCTGGCCCCAGCATTCTTGAACACAGGTCAAAGAAGGTCGCGCGGGCGATGCCGTTGCGGTAGGCGGGCAGTTCGATCTGCCGCCCCTTGACGGTAAGAATAAGCGGTTGCGCGGCGCCGCCGGTCAGATCGGTCCAGATGCCGCGGATCTGGGAGCGGGCCTCGGTGCCGGCCTGAACAAAGTAAACCGGGCTGCCAGACAGGCGGTTCTGGCGGTAGTCATGCGGGCTGACCAACTCCCAGACGCGCAGATGTTGCTTGATCAGGTCGATGAAAGGCAGGAACAGCTGGCGATTGAGCCCGTTCTTGTACAGATCGCCCGGCACGCGGTTGGAGGTGGTGACGATGACGGTGCCCGCCTGAAACAGCTGTTCGAACAGGCGCCCGACAATCATCGCGTCGGTGATGTCGGTGATCTGCATTTCGTCAAAGGCCAGAAGGCGCACATTGTCGGACACCGCCCTGGCGACGGGTTGAATTGCATCCTCGACCCCGCGTTGACGGGCCTGATGCATGGCCTCGTGTATCTCCTGCATGAAGGCATGGAAATGCACGCGCCGCACAGGCACGTCCAGCGACTCGACAAACAGGTCCATCAGCATGGACTTGCCGCGCCCGACACCCCCCCAAAGATAAAGTCCCTGGATAGGATCAGGAGCGGATTTGCGGAACCAGCCCTTTTTCACCGGCTTGGCCAATTCCGCGCGGATGCGTTCGAATTGCGGCAGGACCGCCTCTTGCGCCGCGTCGGCGTGCAGGTCACCGGCGGCGATTTTGGCGGCGTATATCTGTGGCAGGGTGCTCATGCCCCTGACTTAGCCAATGCTGAGAGCAAGGGGAAGATACGCTATGTCATGACAGGATGTTATGTATTGATGAACAAATGCTGAATTGACCGGCAAAAGGCGCGCGGGCATCGTGATCAGAGCGCAACAGGAGCCCGGACATGGCGCAGAAGGCCCCTCTTTTCACACCGGTCCTGCTGGTCGGGTGCATCATTGTTCTGGTGTCGTTTGGCATCCGGGCAAGCTTTGGCGTGTTCCAGATCCCGATTGCCGCCGAGTTCGGCTGGCTGCGCAGCGAATTCTCGATGGCGATTGCGATACAGAATCTGGCCTGGGGGATCGGACAGCCGGTTTTCGGGGCGCTGGCCGAAAGGATCGGGGATCGGCGCGCGATCGTCATTGGCGCGTTCGTCTATGCGGCAGGGCTGGTGCTGTCGTCCTGGGCGGTCAGCCCGGAGGCCCATCAACTCTATGAAATTCTTGTGGGTTTCGGGATTGCCGGAACCGGATTCGGTGTGGTTCTGGCGGTTGTGGGGCGTGCCAGCACGGACGAAAACCGGTCCATGGCGCTGGCCATGGTCACGGTTGCCGGCTCGGTCGGGCAGATTGTTGGTCCGCCGTTGGCCGAGTGGATGCTGTCTTTTGCCAGTTGGCAAACCACGTTCCTGGTGTTTGCCGCGACGGTGCTGGCAACCCTGCTGCTTTTGCCGATGATGCGCGCGCCCGCGGTCAGCCGGGCCGAACTGGAAGAGAGCATGGCGGCGATCCCTGGACGGGCGTTTCGTGATCCGTCCTACACGCTGATCTTTCTGGGGTTTTTCAGCTGCGGCTATCAGCTGGGGTTCATCACGGCGCATTTCCCGGCGATGATCACCAAGGCGAGCGCCGCGATTGACCCCTTGGGTTTGCTGGCCCGCCTTGGGCTGACGACACCATCCGCGGTGGGTGTGCTGAGTGTGATCCTGCATTTGCCGATCCGGGAGCGGCGGGAATTGGCCGGGGGGATCTGACGCGCGGGCGAATCGGGGTTAACGCGTTGGGATCGCGTTAAAAAGCGGCTTCGGCAATGCGTCGGTATCACGTCGGTATTACGTCGGTCTTGAATCGCGGATCGGCCCGGTTGACGTTGCGCGCGTTGCGCGGGGACCGGGCAGCCTACGGGGGGGTGAACCGGTCGAGGATGAAGCGGGCCGTCATCAGGTCGAGATGGGCGCCGCCGCCATTCTTGAAGAGGGTGATTTCGTCGTCCGATCCGCGCCGGAAGTCATCGAGCGCATAGTAATCGGCCAACACGTGATCGCGGGCGATGGCGCCGGATGCCAGCGGGATCCTGAGCTCGCCAATATGGTCGAGCGTGGTGTCGAAGCTGTCGACAAACACCCGCGCCCGGCGCAGCGCGGTGTCGTCGGCCTCGCGCATGTCGGGACGGTAGGCGCCGATCAGATCGACATGCTGGCCCGGTTGCAGCCAGTCGCCGCGCAATGTGGGCTCGGTGGACATGGTGGCGCAGGTGATGATGTCGGCCCGGCGCATGGCGGTTTGCAGATCGGTGGCCACCGACATCCCCTTGATTTCGGACGCCATTTTCTCGGCATTTGCGGGGGTCCGGTTCCACACGGCAAAGGATGCGTCCGGGAAGGCGGCGCAATAGGCGGCGTGCAGGTTGCGCCCCACGGTGCCCGCGCCGACGATCAGGATATTGCGGCTGTCGGGCCGGGCAAGCCGGCGCGCGGCCAGAAGGCTGTCACCGGCGGTCTTCCACTTGGTGACGAGGTGGAAGTCCAGCAGCGCCTCCAGCCGCCCGTGGGTGTCGTCAAACAGGGTGACGGCGCCGTGGATCATGGGCACGTTCCGGGCCGGGTTGCCGGGAAAGACGGTGGCGGATTTCACCGCGATGCCCAACCCGTCAATCCAGGCCTGGCGTTGCAGCAGCGTATCCTTGCCACGATAGAGGAAGCTGTCGGAAATTTCGGCCCGGGGCAGGGCATGACCGGCCGCAAGCGCGTCGGTGAGATCCAGCCAGTCGAGATTTCTTTCGCCTTGGGCAAAGGGGATGATCGTGGTCATTGGGCCTCTTCCTCGCTAAGCAGCCCCTCGGCCACGAGGCGGTCGGCCCAGCCCTGGGGATTGGTGAAATGGTGCGTCTGCCAACCCCGCGCGGCGGCGGCGGCGATGTTGTCGGCGCGGTCGTCGGCAAAGAGGAGCCGGTCAGGGGACAGGCCGCAATCGCGTTCGACATGTTCGAAGATCGCCGGGTCGGGTTTGATCAGCTTCAGGCGGCCCGAGACATATTCGCGGTCAAACAGCGTCAGGAAGGGGAACGCCTGTTGCGAGAGCGGAAAATTGTCATGGCCGAAATTGGTCAGGGTAAAAACCGCCACGCCGTTGCGTTTGAGCGCCTCAAGCAGGCGCACGGAATGGGGGATGGCGGGGGCGGCGAGGTCGTTCCAGTTGTCGTGCCACATGCGCAGTTCGGCCTGCCATTCGGGATAGCGCGGGATCAGGCGCCGGATCATGCCGGGCAGGGAGGCGCCCCGGTCGATTTCCTCGTGATGGCGGTGCATGTCGGTGGCGGCAAAGAAGGCGCGGCGGCGATCCGGCCCGATGGCGCGATCATAGAAGTTTTCGGGCTGCCATTCGATCAGCACATTGCCGATGTCGAAGATTACCGCGTCGATCTGGGGCATTGGGGCTCCGGTGGTGGCGCTGTTCGCTGTGCAGATTAGGCGGCGGATGGCCCGGGGGAAAGTGGCAATTCCCGTCAGCGGCGGGTGCGGGGGTGTTGTGCGCCGGCCACGGGGCTGACACGGCTTTCACGCCAGAACACGAACAGGCCCGCGCCGATGATCAGCGCCATGCCGGCCCATGTCTGAGGCTGGGGCCATTCGCCGAACACGATCACGCCAAAGGCCACGGCCATGGGCATGGCGGCATATTCCAGAGGCGCGATCAGGCTGGCTTCGGAGATACGGTAGGCCTGGCTGATGAAGAAGCCGCCACAGGCGCTGGCAAGGCCAAGCAGGGCCAGCAGGGGCCAGTCCGGTGCGGCGGGCCAGAACCAGCCGCGCAGCAGGAAATCGAACATGCTTGCGCCACCGGACTCGTAGGCGCCATGCCCCAGGGTAAGGCCGACAGCGCCGGACATCACGATGAACACAAGCTGGATATAGACCGACATGGTGGCGGCGCTTTCGGTCACGCCGATCTTGCGGGTCATGATGTGCAGCGCGGCATAGGCCACGGCGGCGGCGATGGGAAAGAGAAGCGCGGCATTGAAGCTGTCACCGCCGGGGCGGACCATGATCAGAACGCCGAGCAGACCGGCAAGAACGGCGAAGATGCGGCGTGGCCCGATCTTTTCCCCGAGGAAAATGGCGGAAAACAGGGTGATGATCAGGGGCGAGACAAAGAAGACGGCCACCGCGTCGGCCAGCGGCAGAACCGAGAGGCCAAGAAAGAAGGTGGTGTTGGCGAACACCACGCAGGCACCGCGCATCAGGTGCATTCCAAGGCGGCGGGTGCGCAGCACCCTGAAACCGCCGTCCAGCGGCACGATGATCAGCAACAGCAGGGACAGCCCGATCAAAGAGCGGATCAGGACGATTTCATGCAGGGCGTAATCGCCGGAAAGGAACTTGATCGTAACGTCGTTGATCGAAAAGAAAAACGTGGCGAGCAGCGCCGAAAGCGGGCCAAGGGGAAAGCGATTGGTCATGGGCGCAGTTGGCCCGCCGCCCAGGATGCGGTCTAGCGAAAAAACGACAGGGATCGCAGAAATCCGGGGCAGCGCCGTCCCCCCTGGCCACGCCCACCCGCCCACCCCGTGGCCAGGGGGAACGGCGGTGGTGTGCCCGGTGTCAGGCCGTGCCGCGGGACGCGGCGCGCATTTCGCGTTCGAGCGCGTCCAGGAAGCGGGAGCGGTCGGCCTTGGAGAAAGGTTTGCCACCGCCCTGCCGAAACGGGTCGGCGGCGCGCAGATCGGTCATCAGGTCGCGGGTGGCAAGGGCATTGCCGACATTGGCCGCCGTCAGCGATTCGCCATTGGGTTTCAGCACCCGCGCGCCGTTTTCGACGCAGCGCGCGGCCAGCGGGATGTCGGCGGTGATTACCACGTCACCCGGCCCGGCGCGGTCGGCGATCCACATGTCGGCCACGTCCGGCCCGTCGGGCACGATCACGTTTTCCACCAGCGGATTGGGCGAGGGGCGCAGGCCGCCGTTGGAAACCACGAACATCGGCGCACGGTGGCGGGTGGCGACACGTTCGGCCTCGGCCCGCACCGGGCAGGCATCGGCATCGACATAAACTTTGATCATCTGCGCACCACTCGCGTCTGAGCCGGTGTGCCGGTCAGACGGCGCAGGTCATGTCTTCGCCACAGCACATGGGCGATTTGATCTTGCCCTCGCATTTGGGGCATTTCGAGATCTGCACCGACGTGCCGTCATCCTTGGTCAGGGTGTCGTTGACGAGCGGCTCGTGACAGTCTGCGCATTCGGCGTTCACGCCCATTCCGCAGGAACTGCAGCGATATGTTGCCATGGATAATCCTCCTGTTCGTTGAGGTGATCTTGCGTGTGAACCGATGTCGGATCAAGAGGGCTAGTCCGCATAAAGCGCCTCGGCATGGAAGGCGACGTGGTCTTCCATGAAGGTCGACACAAAGAAATAGCTGTGGTCATAGCCCTTGTGCAGCCGGAAGGTGGCGGGCTGGCGGCGTTCGGCAATGGCGGCGGCGAGCGCTTCGGGGCGGAGCATGTCGATATACGGATCGGCGGCGCCGGTGTCGATCAGCATTGGTCCGTCAAAGCCGCGCTCGCGCATCAGCGCGGTGCTGTCATGGGCGGCCCAGTCCGCCGGGTTGTCGCCCAGATAGGCGCGCAACTGTTTGGTGCCCCAGTCGGTGGCGGTGGGGTTGGCGATGGGCGCCAGCGCCGAAACCGAGCGGTAGCGGCCGGGCAGGGACATGGCCAGCGTCAGCGCGCCATGTCCGCCCATGGAGTGGCCCATGATCGACTGGCGCGTCATGTCGAGCGGGAATTTTTCCTGCACCATCGAGGGCAGGTCTTCGGCGATGTAATCCCACATGTTGTAATGCGGCGCCCAGGGTTTGCGGGTGGCATTCACATAGAACCCGGCGCCCTGGCCAAGATCGTATTCGGGATCGTCTGCCACCTTGTCGCCGCGCGGCGAGGTGTCGGGAAAAATCAATGCAATGCCCTGTTCGGCGGCCCATTGCTGGGCCCCGGCCTTGACCATGGCGTTTTCGTGGGTGCAGGTCAGGCCTGAAAGATACCACAAGAGCGGCACCGGGCCGAACTGGGCTTCTTCCGGCAGGAAAAGGCCAAAGGTCATCTCGCAGCGGCAGGTTTGCGACAGGTGGGAATACACGCCCTGAATGCCGCCGAAGGCACGGTTTTCCGAAATGGTTTCCATGGCTGCTATTCCCCTGTCATTCGCGAATTTCAGAGGCACGATGTCAGGTTTGGCTGACCCATGCAATGACAACCGAAACCGTGGCCACGGAGAACAGAGTGGAGAAGAGGATCGCCGCCGAAACCCGGTGGGGCGCCACGCCGTAATGCTGGGCAAGGATATAGACGTTGCCCGCCACGGGCAGCGCGGCGGCGGCGATCACCACGCCGGCGGAATAGGCATCGATCGGGAACAGCCAGAGCACGGCGATGGCGACGAACAAAGGATGCAGCACCAGCTTGCACCCCGAAAGCCAAAGCGCGATCTGCACGCGCTCAGCGGATTTGGAGGCCAGTGACGCGCCGATGGCAAACAGCGCGCCGGGTGTGGCCGCGCCCCCGAGAATGCCGAGAAATTCGTTCATCGGCCCGGGAATGGGGATTTCCAGCGCCGACCAGATCAGCCCCGACGAGATCGCGACGATCATGGGGTTCCTTATCAGGCCCAGACCGACGGTGCGCAGGATGCCAAGGCTCATCCGCCCGTCGCGCGCCCCGGTGATCAGGATGACGATCAGGCTGGAAAACACGATAAGATCGACCGCCAGCACCAGCATGACCGGGCCGATGGCCTGTTCGCCCAGCAGCAGCACCAGCATGGGCACGCCCAGAAAGCCGACATTGCCGATCACCGCGCATTGTGCCTCGATCGCGGCCGTTTGCACGTCGAGCCTGCGCAGGAAGGCCACGCCAGAGGCGATGGCATAGACCACCGCCGTGCCCCAGAGATAGGCGCCCACCAGTTTCCAGTTCAGGATGTCGCCCATGCTGAGATTGGCGGCAAAGCGGAACAACATCGCCGAAAGTGCAAAGTAGAACACGAACTTGGTAAGATAGGCGGTGGCCTCTTCGCTGAAAAACCGGGTGCGCCCGGCCCAGTAGCCCAGCCCGATCAGCGCAAAGAAGGGAATGGTCTTCAGAAAGATCGCTAACATGTGAACTTGGTAGCAGGATACACGACATGGTCAATGGATTAGGGTCAGGACCCATTAATCCTGCGCCACTGGTTTGACTGATTTGCTGTCTGACTACGTACAATGCCGCAGGAATAGTGGTTCTATTTCAAGGCATTGAAAGGACGTCAGGCGGCAAATCCGTCAAATCCGCAGGACGCCAAATCCACTTCATTTCAGCGGCTTGGCACGCTTGGAAATAGAGCCACTATGTCCGGCGCGCGCCAAACCCCCGAGATTTCGTGGATTTGGCGCCAGTGGTGCAGGATTAATGAGTCCTGACCCTAGGAGCGAGGCTTTTTCGGGCTGTTCGGCGTTCGGGGGATTTCCCCGCCACACGGGCTGGGATAGCGTGGCGGCATGAGCAGTGACCCCCGATTCATTCACCTGAGAACCCATACCGAATACTCTTTGCTGGAGGGCGCGGTGCGGTTGAAGAAACTGCCCGGCATCTGCGCCGACATGGACATGCCGGCGGTGGCCGTGACGGACACGAACAGCCTGTTTGGCGCGCTGGAGTTTTCCGTTGCGGCCAGCGGCGCGGGTATTCAGCCGATCATCGGCTGCCAGGTGGATGTGGCCATGCCCGACCCGGATCAGTCCGGGCGCAATCAGGCGCCTGCACCGGCGGCGGTGGTTCTGTTGGCGCAGACCGAAGCCGGGTATGAACATCTGATGAAGCTGTCGTCTTGTCTGTATGTGGACAAGGGCGGGCAGTTGCCGCAGGTCACGCTGGAAGAGCTGGAGGCGCATTCGCAGGGGCTGATCTGTCTGAGCGGCGGGCCGGACGGGCCGGTGGGGCGGCTGTTGCGGCAAGGCCAGCGCGGGGCGGCGGAGGCATTCATGCGCCGGTTGCACGGGATCTATGGCGACCGGCTTTATGTGGAATTGCAACGTCATCCGGGCGAGACCGGCCAGCCCGAGGCGGAACGGCTGACCGAACGCGGCTTTGTCGAAATGGCCTATGGGATGGACATTCCGCTGGTGGCCACGAATGACGTGTATTTCCCGCAAACCGGGATGTACGAGGCGCATGACGCGCTGATCTGTATCGCGGAAGGCGCCTATGTGGACCAGCAGGAGGGCCGTCGCCGCCTGACGCCGCAGCACTATTTCAAGAGCCAGCAGGAGATGGCAACGCTGTTTGCGGATCTGCCTGAAGCAATTGAAAACACGGTGGAAATTGCGCGTCGCTGTGCGTTCATGGCCTATCGGCGTGATCCGATCCTGCCGAAATTCGCCGATGACGAGGTGGCCGAGTTGCGGCGCATGGCCAATGAGGGCCTGAAGGCGCGGCTGGCGGTGATCCCGCATGCGGTGAGCGTGGAGGAGTACCAGCAACGGCTGGATTTCGAGCTGGATATCATCGAGGGGATGGGGTTTCCGGGCTATTTCCTGATTGTGGCGGATTTCATCCAGTGGGCCAAGGATCATGATATTCCGGTGGGGCCGGGGCGGGGCTCGGGGGCCGGGTCGCTGGTGGCCTATGCGCTGACCATCACCGATCTTGACCCGCTGCGCTATAACCTTCTGTTCGAACGGTTTTTGAACCCGGAACGGGTGTCGATGCCGGATTTTGACATCGATTTCTGCATGGATCGCCGGGAAGAGGTGATCCGTTATGTGCAAGAGAAATACGGGCGCGACAGGGTGGGGCAGATCATCACCTTTGGTGCGTTGCTGTCCAAGGCGGCGGTGCGCGATATCGGACGGGTGTTGCAGATGCCTTATGGGCAGGTGGACCGGCTGTCCAAGATGATCCCGGTGGAGGGGGTGAAGCCGGTCAGCATCAAGGAGGCGCTGGAGCAGGAGCCGCGTCTGCGCGAAGAAGCGCGCAACGAAGAGGTTGTGGACCGGTTGCTGACCTATGGCCAGCAGGTGGAGGGGCTGTTGCGCAATGCCTCGACCCATGCCGCCGGGGTGGTGATCGGCGACCGGCCGCTGGATGCGCTGGTGCCGCTGTATCAGGATCCGCGCTCGGACATGCCCGCGACCCAGTTCAACATGAAATGGGTCGAGCAGGCCGGGCTGGTGAAGTTCGACTTTCTGGGCCTGAAAACCCTGACGGTGATCCAGAACGCGATCGAGCAGATCCACGCCAGCGGGCGGCCGCTGCATGTGGCGGCGGATGGCCGGCAGTTATACGAGCCGGCGGAGGGGGCGGAGAACCAGATCAACGCCATCCCGCTGGACGACGAGGCGACCTATGGTCTTTATGCCTCGGCCAAGACGGTGGCCGTGTTTCAGGTGGAATCGACGGGCATGATGGATGCGCTCAAGCGCATGAAGCCCACCTGTATCGAGGACATCGTGGCGCTGGTGGCGCTGTATCGCCCGGGGCCGATGGAGAACATCCCGACCTATTGCGAGGTCAAGAACGGGCAGCGCGAGATTGAATCGGTGCACCCGCTGATCGACCATATTCTTGAGGAAACCCAAGGCATTATCGTCTATCAGGAACAGGTGATGCAGATCGCGCAGGTCATGGCCGGGTATTCGCTTGGCGGTGCGGACCTGTTGCGTCGGGCGATGGGCAAGAAGATCAAGGAGGCGATGGACGCCGAGCGGCCCAAGTTCGAGAAGGGCGCGGCGGAAAACGGTGTGCCGGCGAAAAAGGCGTCGGAGGTCTTCGACCTGTTGGAGAAATTCGCCAATTACGGGTTCAACAAGTCGCACGCGGCGGCCTATGCGGTGGTGTCTTATCAGACGGCGTGGCTGAAGGCGAACCACCCTGTCGAGTTCATGGCCGGGGTGATGAACTGCGATATTCACCTGACGGACAAGCTGGCCGTGTATTTCGAAGAGGTGAAAAAGGCGCTGAAGCTGCCCTATGTGCCGCCCTGCGTGAACCGGTCGGACGCGACGTTCCGGGTGGTGGACGGGGCGCTGGTTTATGCGCTGGGGGCGCTCAAGAATGTGGGCGTCGAGGCGATGAGGCTGGTGGTTGCGGGGCGCAGCGTGGACGGGGTGGACAAGCCTTTTGCCACGCTGTTCGATTTCGCGCGCCGGGTGGATCTGAAGAAGGTGGGCAAGCGCCCGCTGGAGATGCTGGCGCGGTCAGGGGCGTTTGACGGGCTGGATCCGAACCGGCGGCGCGTGCTGGAAAGCCTGGATGCGCTGGTCGCCTATTCGGCGGCGATCCACGAGCAGAAGGACAGCAACCAGGTATCGCTGTTTGGCGAGGCCGGGGACGATCTGCCCGAGCCGCGCCTGTCGCCCGTGGGGGATTGGCTGCCCGCTGAGAAGCTGGATGAAGAGGCCAAGGCAATCGGATTTTTCCTTTCAGGTCATCCACTTGAGGATTATCTGCCGGCGCTTCGGCGCAAGAAGGTGCCAACGCTGGACGAGCTGATGGAGAAGGCGCGGGGCGGGGCCTGTATCGAAAAACTGGCCGGGCGTGTCTCGGGGCGGCAAGAGCGCAAGTCGCAGCGCGGCAACCGGTTTGCCTTTGCCCAGATGAGCGACACGACCGGCGCCTTCGAGGTGACGATCTTCAGCGACACGCTTGAAAAATGCCGCGAACATCTGGAGACCGGATCAAAGGTTGTGGTGACGGTCAAGGCCGAGGTGGAGGCGGATCAGCTCAAGCTGTTGGCGCAGAATATCGTGCCGCTGGATCAGTTTGTGGCGGATGCGGGCTCGGCGGGGTTGAAGATATTCCTGGAGGATGCCGGGGCGGTCAGACCGGTGGCCAACGTGTTGCAGGGCGCGGCGGAAAGCCTGAAGGGAAGCCCGCGCGGGCCGGTGATGCTGTGCCTGCTGGACCCGGAACTGCCCGGCGAGGTGGAGATGGATCTGAAGGCGAAATTCCCGGTGAACCCGCAGATCAAGGGCGCGCTGAAATCGCTGGAAGGGGTGATGGCGGTCGAGGAATACTGAGCCGCGCCCCGGAGTTTCGGCCCTACCTGTGATTCGATGGTTAACGGCCTTGTTTTGCAAGGGTCGGGGGATCGGCCTTGCGTCGGTATCACGTCGGTATTGCGACGGTATCGCCCGCGTGCGGGGCCTGAAAAGCCATGTGTTAACGCGGCGGGCGCAAGGGTTTGTTCATATGTCCCGCTTGATACCCGAGGCCGCGACAGGGCGGGCCGCCGCGTAAGGTATCGGCGTTGCCGGGCGCTGGCTTACCGCCGGCGGCGCACGGGTTTCCTGCGGGTCTCGGGGGGCCTGGCACCATCCAGGCCAAGCTGGTCGCGCACGATGCGGCGGCGCACTTCCTCGACTTCGCCCGGTTTGAGATTGCCCAGCTGGAACGGGCCGTAGGATACGCGGATCAGGCGGTTGACGGTCAGGCCGATCGCCTCCATCGCGCGGCGGATCTCGCGGTTCTTGCCCTCGCGCAGGCCGATCGTGGCCCAGGCATTGGCGCCTTGCTGCCGGTCAAGCGTGATTTCCATGGGCTGGAAATGCTCGCGGTCGATCACGATGCCCTCGCGCAGCGGGGCAAAGGTGGACTCGGTCGGGCGGCCATTGATACGCACGCGATACCGGCGCAGCCAGCCGGTGGCGGGCAGTTCCAGCTTGCGCTTGACGCCGCCATCATTGGTCAGCAGCAGGAGCCCTTCGGAATTGATGTCGAGCCGCCCCACTGTCATGACGCGCGGCAGCGTGTCGGGCAGGCGGTCAAAGATCGTTTCGCGGCCCTTCTCATCCTTGTTGGATGTCACCAGCCCGATCGGCTTGTGATAAAGCCAGATCCGTTCCGGTTCGGGTTCGGCGATCGGTTTGCCGTCTACCGTGATGCGGTCGCTGGCGGTTACGTTCAGCGCCGGGCTGGTCTGTTTGCGGCCATTCACGGACACGCGCCCGGCCTCGATCATGCGTTCGGCCTCGCGGCGCGAGGCGACCCCGGCACGGGCCAGGACCTTGGCGATGCGATCACCGGCGGGGGTATCGGATTTCGGGCTGTTCTGGGTCATGCCCTTCCCTCTAGCGGGGTTTGGGGGATTGCGAAAGGGGGCAAGGCGGGGCAGTGATGGGGGCATGGTGTTCAAGAGCTACATGGACCTGGCGCTGGAAGAGGCGCGCGCGGCGGCGGGACGCGGCGAGGTGCCGGTGGGCGCGGTGATCGTGTCGCCCGAAGGCGAAGTGGTTGCGGCGGCGGGCAACCGGACGCGGGAATGGTGTGATCCCACGGCCCATGCCGAGATCGTGGCGCTGCGCGCGGCGTGCCGGGCGCTGGGCAGCGAGCGTCTTGCGGACCATGATCTGTATGTCACGCTGGAGCCGTGCCCGATGTGCGCCAGCGCCATCAGCCAGGCACGAATCGCGCGGCTGTATTATGGTGCCGCCGATCCCAAATCGGGGGGCTTGGCGCAGGGGCCACGGGTGTTTGCCCATCCCCAAAGCCACCACGTGCCCGAGCTGTATGACGGGATTGGCGCGCGCGAGTCAGAGGCGCTGCTCCGGGCGTTCTTCGCGGCGCGCCGCGCAGAGTAGGAGCAGAACAGGATCAGGCGGGCAGCACGAAAATTTCGCGCGGGACATCGGCCAGCGGCTGGCCGCCCTCGGGCGTGACCACGAAAGTTTCGGTGATCGCCACGCCCCAGTCCGGGGTCCACAGCCCCGGCATCAGGTGGAAGGTCATGTTTTCCCGGATCGGCGTGGTGTCGCCCGGGCGCAGGCTCATGGTGCGTTCGCCCCAGTCGGGCGGGTAGCTGAGCCCGACCGGATAGCCGGTGCGGTTGCCTTTGACATAGCCCGCGCGGGCAAAGCTTTCATAGACTCGGGCGGCCACCTCTTCGCAGGTGGCGCCGGGGCGCGCGGCGGCGAATGTGTCGGTGATGGCGGTGAGAATCGCCTCTTCGGCGCGGCGGATATCGGCGGGGGGGTCCCCAAGGTAGAGCGTGCGGCTGACCGGGCAGTGATAGCGGTGATAACAGCCCGAGATTTCGAAATAGGTGGCTTCGCCCGCGACAAGGTGACGATCGTTCCAGGTGATATGCGAGGCCGATGCCTCGGTGCCCGAAGGGGCAATTGGGGCTATGGCCGCATAGTCGCCGGCGATGCCGGGCAGGCCCGAGACGCCTGCGGCCTGTACCTCGGCCACCAGTTCGTGTTTGGGGCGCCCGGGATGGAACCCGGCGCGCAGGGTGGTGTGCATATGGGCGGTGAGTTGCCCGGCCTTGCGCATCATGTCGAGTTCGGCCGGGCTTTTGACCGCGCGCTGCCAGTTCACGAGGCCGGTGGCGTCGGTGATCCGGTCGGCGCCAAAGGCATCCAGCAACACCTGATGCGATCTGGCGGAATAGTAATAATTGTCCATCTCGACGCCGATGGCGCGGGTCCAGCCACGGGCCCGCAGATGATCGGCCAGTGACTCGTAGGGGTGGTGATCGGGGTGCTGGACATGCTCTTCGGGCCAGTCGAGCAGGTTGTCGGCGGGCAGCCGGGTGGTTTGCGCGGCACCGGGGCGGTCCTGGGTGCGGCCCCACCAGAGCGGTTCGCCCGACAGGTGCAGGATGACGGCCTGGGGAACATAGAAGCTCCACCCGTCATAGCCGGTGAGCCAGGCCATGTTGGACGGATCCGCGACGATCAGCGTATCGATGCCTTGCGCGGCCATGGCGGCGCGGGTCCTGGCGAGGCGGGTGGCGTATTCCGCAGGGGTGAAATCGCTGGCGGGCATGGGCGCTCCTTTCAGGGGGGTGTCAGGCGATAGGTGAGATGGGTTCCCGGCAGGCCCCGGAGCGGGCGGTTGTCGGGATCGGTGAAGTGCAGGCTGGCGTCCTCCCCGGCGATCAGGCGCGCGGCGTCGGTGACGCGGATTTCACCGGGCGCGGCGGAATCGGCCACGCGGGCGGCCTTGTTGACGACGGTGCCGAAGAAATCGTCGCTGGCGCGGATCACCTCGCCGGTATGGATGCCGATGCGCAGCGCCAGGGCGGGCTCTTCGGGCGCGGCGGCGACCCGCGCCTGAAGGTCAAGCGCCGCCGTCAGCGCGTTGCGGGCCGAGGGGAAGGCGCTCATCGTGCCGTCGCCCAGCGATTTGACAAGTTCGCCGCCGTGATCGGACAGGCAGGCGCGGATGATCCCCATGTGCCGGTCAAGCACCTGCATCCACATCCTGTCGCCGACCATGGCGGCCAGTCGGGTGGACCCGGCGATGTCGGTGAACATGATCGAGGCAAGACCCTCGGTGCCAAAATCGTGGTTGGCCGCCTGAGCGGCTGTGAGAAGCGCCTGAAAGGCGGTGTGTTCGATGCCCAGCTTTGGCATGTTCCGGGTCGCTTCGGAGATGTGATGCTGGATCATTTTCCAGCTGCCCTGCTGGAGGACGAAAACAAAGGTGGCGCGGTGGGAGCCGGTGGCGCCGGTCCGGGCAAAGTGAAACCTGCTGCTGTAATGCGCCCAGCCGGTTTCGCCGTTTTCAAAGGCGGCGATGTCCACGTCGGTTTCGGTGAAGTCGGGAATCTCGGCCATATGGGCGGAGATGCCGTCGCGTATGATCGGGCCCTGCCAGATTTCGCCGTCGGCGGTGCCGATATAGACCACCGCCTCGTCCTGGCTGAAGTAATGCGGCAGGTCGGCCACGGCATGGGTGCGGATGGCGCTGGTAAAGCGGCGCACGATGGCGGCGATCTCGGGCGAGGGACGGATCATGGCGCCCAGTCCAGCGCATGTGTGGCATGGTCGCCGTCGAACCCCTTGAGCCTGACGACCCGCGGGGCGGTGAAGGCAAGATCGCCGCAGCCGCCGACCATGGCGCGGGTGGTGTCGGAGACCCGGATCGTGCCCGGCTCGGCCATGGCGGTGATGCGGGCGGCCTTGTTCACGACGTTGCCGAAGAATTCGTCATCCGATTGCACCACGTCGCCGGTGTGCAGGCCGATGCGCAGGTGCAGCACCGGTTCTTCGGCCCGCGCGGCCATGGCGCGCTGGATCTCCACCGCCGCCGAAAGCGCGGCGCGGGCGGAGGAAAAGCTGGACATGGTGCCGTCGCCCAGCGATTTCACGAACTGCCCGCCATGGGTTTCGATGATCCGGCGGATTTCGGCGAAATGCGCGCCCATGCGCGACGACCAGGCGCGATCCCCCAGCGCATTGGCCAATGTGGTACTGTCGACAACATCGGTGAACATGACCGAGGCCAGCCCCTCGCGCTGGCCCAGCGAGAAGCCCTGTAGCGCCGCATCGACCAGCGCCTGGATCGCCGCGTGTTCGTGCCCGGTGGTGTCCTTGTTGGGTGCAGGCACCGAGGCATGACGCAGGACGATTTTCCAGGCGTTGTCTTCCAGAACAAACACCAGCGTAGAGTGAAACACGATCGGGTCGGCGCGGGTTTCGAACCAGAACCTGTTGACAAAGAACGTCCAGCCGATTCCGTCTTTTCATGGGCCTCGGCAAATATCTCTTCGTATTTCAGAACGTTCGGGATCTCGGCGAAATGGGCGTCAATGGCCTTGCGCACGGCGGGGCCCGACCATGTTTCGCCCTGGGCAGAGCCGACAAAGCGCAGCACGTCGCCCCTGGACATAAAATGCTTTAGCTGGCCGTCCTGCCGTTCGATCACCGCCCGGAACCAGCGCCGCGCCACGGCCAGCAATTCGGGGGATGGCCGGATCATGCGCGCCACTCCAGCCGAAAGGTCGTGTGATCGCCGTCGAAACCCTTGAGGACCGTGGCAATGGGGAGCGAAAAGGCAAGGCCGGCACCGGGCTCGACAAGGTCGCGGGTTGCATCCGACACCCGGATTTCGCCCGGTTCCGCGACCGAAGTGATGCGGGCCGCCTTGTTCACGACGTTTCCGAAGAAATCGGCGTCGGTCTGGACGACGGGGCCGGTATGAATACCGATGCGCAGCGCGATGGACGGCCCGTCGGAACCGGCGACAGCGGTCAGGATCGCTTGCGCAGCACGCAGGGCATGGACCGGATCGGGAAAGCTGGACATGGTGCCGTCGCCGAGGGACTTGACGAATTGCCCGTCCGCGTCCTCGATGATCCGGCGCAGGGCGGCGAAATGGCGGGCGACCTCGGACGACCAGAGCCGGTCGCCCATCACCGAGGCGATGCGCGAGGAATTCACGATATCGGTGAACATGACCGAGGCGAAGCCAGCGCGCTGATCCAGGGCGAATCCCTGACGCGCTGCGGCGACCAGATCGGCAATCGCGGTCTGTTCGGTGCCGGTCATCGTGGCATTCGGGATCGGCACCGACCCGTGACGGTGCACGATGCGCCACGTCCCGCCTTCCAGAACGAAGACCAGCGTTGTGCGCACATTGAAAAGGCGGTCGGGCTGATTGGCGAAGATCAGCTCGTGGTTCAGAACGGCCCAGCCCGTGCCGCCATTTTCATGGGCCTCGGCAAAGGTTTCCTCGTGCCTGACGAGATCCGGGATCACGCCGAAGAATTCCGCGACCCCGTCGCGCACCGCGCCGCCGCGCCACAATTCGTCATCGCCGGTGCCCACGAACAGCAGATGATCGTGGTCGGTCAGCAGGTTGCGCAGTTCGTCGGGCCTGCGGTTGGGGATGGCGGCGATCCAGCGCCGCGCCACGGCCAGCAATTCAGGGGATGGCCTGACACCGCTCATGCCTGCCACGCAAGCCGATAGATCATGTGTTCGCCCTCCAGCCCCTTGAGTTTCACGGCCACGGCTTCGCCAAAGGCAAACTCGGGCGCGGTGCCGACCATGATCCGGGTGGCATCCGACAGGCAGATTTCCGCAGGCCCCGCCAGCGCCGCGACGCGCGCCGCCTTGTTGACGACCGTGCCGAAGAAATCGTCGCCTGCATCGACCACTTCGCCGGTGTGAATGCCAACCCGCAGGGGCAGGCGCGGTTCCTGCTGGCTTGCCGCCATGGCGGTCTGGATGTCGCGCGCCGTCTGAAGCGCCTGGCGGGCACTGGGATAGGTTGACATGGTGCCGTCGCCCAACGTCTTGATCAGCCGGCCACCCCCTGCCGAAATCAGGTCTGACAGGGTTTCCAGATGGCGTTTGACCGCGCCGCTCCAGACCGTGTCGCCAACGGTTTCGGCAATGGCCGAACTGTCGACGATATCGGTGAACATGACCGAGGCCATGCCGGTCTGGCCGATATCCAGCGGCGTATCTGTCGCGGCCTGCAAAAGCTCTTCGACGCCCCTGGCCTCATAGCCCATGTTCTCGGTATTGGGGCGGGGGCTTGAATGATGTGCGTGCACCAGCCGCCATTGCCCGCGCTCCAGGCGAAAAAGATGCGTGCCGCGCACCACCGCCGTCTTGCCGGTGGTAAAGGTGATCTCGACCCGGAAAACCGCATAGCCGGTGTCGCCCCGCTCGAAGGCGTTGACCTCCAGCCGGTCGAGCGCGAATTGGGGCTTTGTCTGCACATAGGCGGGCATGATCGCGCGCAATGTCGCCCCGTCCCACAGCTCGTTTTCGGCAGTGCCCTGATAGAACACCGCCGGGCTGTCGCTGAACAGGTTCAAGAGCGTCTCAACGTCATTGCCGCCATAGGCCGCAAGGTACCGGCGCACGATGGCGCCCAGCTCCGGGGAGGCGTCGAACTCTGTGTCGGCAAGCGTGGCCATCGCCGGTCAGACCTCGATCGCCAGCATCACCTCGGGTTCGATCACCTCGACCCCCGGCAATCCGGCGCGCAGATCTTCCGCGCCCTGTTCCAGAATCGGGAAGGTCCTGTAATGGCAGGGAATCACTGTCTGGAAATTGAAATAGCGCCTCGCGGCATAGGCGGCGGCCTTCATGTCCATGGTGAAATGCCCCCCCGCCGACAGGATGCCGATCTGGGGTTTGTAATACGCCCCCATCCAATCCATGTCGGCCATGATGTCGGTGTCGCCGGAAACATAGACCGTCTTGCCCTCGGCCCGCAGCATGTACCCCACCTCGGATCCGGCCGCCCTGGGACCGTCATCGCCCGCGAAAGTGGAACTGTGCGAGGCGGGCACCATCGAAAGCTGCACACCGCCCAGATCCACCGTGCCACCCTTGTTGAAACCAATGGTGTCCAGATGTTCGTGTTCGTTCCAATAGGACATCAGATCGTACTGGCCCACCATGGGCGCACCCAGCTTGCGCGCCAGCGGCAGCATGTCGGCCACGTGATCGAAATGCGCATGGGTCAGGATCAGGTGCGTGCCACCCGCCACCGCCGCCTCGTGCCGGTCTTCGGGCAGGACCGGGTTGCCGGTGAGCCACGGATCGATCAACAGCACCTTGTCGCCGGTTTCGATGCGAAAGCTGCCATGGCCAAGCCAGATGATTTGCATGATGACTCTCCCTGTGTCTGAAATGGGCTGGCACCAGACTAGCACGGCAAACCCGTGAGGGAAGACAGCAGATGGATTGGACGCGCAGCGTAGACAGCTATTGCGAGCGGCTGGGGCCACAATACTGGGCCGAACCGGTCAACGCCCTGACAAATCTGGCGTTTCTGGTGGCGGCCTGGGTGATGTGGCGCCGGGTGCAGGGGCCGGGCCTGGGGGTGGCGCGGGGTCTGGTCGGGGTGCTGGCGGCTATCGGGATCGGCAGCTACCTGTTCCACACCCATGCCCGGGTCTGGGCCGGTCTGGCCGACACCGTGCCGATCGCCCTGTTTGTCCTGCTCTACATCGCCGCCGCGAACCGCGCCTTCTGGGGGCTGCGCCCCTGGCCCGCGCTGGGCGCGACCCTGCTGTTCTTCCCCTTTGCCGCCCTCACCATCCCGCTGTTTGCGCAAATCCCCCTGATCGGCGGATCGGCCTTCTACTGGCCGGTGCCGCTCCTGATCGCGCTCTATGCGCTGCTGCTGCGCGCCCGCCTGCCCGAAACAGCCCGCGGCCTCGGCCTCGGCGCGGCGATTCTGAGCGTGTCCCTCACCCTGCGCAGCCTCGATGCGCCGCTCTGCGCCGCCTGGCCGCCGGGCACGCATTTCCTGTGGCATATCCTGAACGCAGTCATGCTGGGCTGGATGATCGAGGTCTACAGGCGGCACGTGATCCGACAGCACTGACCCCGCGCTCTTCTTTTGGCCCCAAATATCCCGGGGGAGTCGCCAAAGGCGACGGGGGCAGCGCCCCCCCATGGCCCCCGTCGCGGACCCGCGCGCCGGATCGGGCCGGAATGCCCGGCCAACCGCTTGCACCGCGCCGGGCGGGGCGGTAAAGGCTGTGGTCAAGTTGCAACCGGAGAGACCTCGCTCATGTCGATTGACAAGGACACCGCCGCGCGCGTTGCCAAGCTGGCGCGCATCAGGGTCGAAGAAGACGCGCTGCCCGCGCTGGCGCAGGAATTCAACACGATCCTGGGCTTCATCGAACAGCTCAACGAAGTGGATGTGAGCGGCGTGGAGCCGATGACCTCGGTCACGCCGATGCGCCTCAAGCGGCGTCAGGACGTGGTGACGGACGGCAATCAACAGGACAGGATCCTCGCCAACGCGCCGGACGCGCGCGAAGGCTTTTTCGCAGTCCCGAAGGTGGTGGAGTGATGGGCGATCTGAACAAGCTGGGGCTGGCCGAAGCCCGTGACAAACTGCGCAGCCGCGATCTGACCTCGGTGGATCTCACCCAGGCCTGTCTGGACGCCATCGAAGGCGCCGGCGCGCTGAACGCCTTTGTGCACAACACGCCCGAACTGGCGCTGGAACAGGCCAGGGCGGCGGATGCCCGCATCGCCATGGGCGACGCGCCGGACATGTGCGGCCTGCCGCTGGGCATCAAGGATCTGTTCTGCACCAAGGGCGTGCCAAGCCAGGCGGCAAGCGGCATCCTCAAAGGGTTCGTGCCCGAGTATGAATCCACCGTCACCCGGAACCTGTTCGATGCGGGTGCGGTGATGCTGGGCAAGCTGAACATGGACGAATTCGCCATGGGCTCGTCCAACGAAACCTCTGTCTATGGCAACGCGGTCAATCCGTGGCGCCGGGGCAATGAAGACACGGCGCTGACGCCGGGCGGCTCTTCGGGCGGCTCCGCCGCCGCGGTGGCGGCCGATCTGTGTCTTGCGGCCACCGGCACCGATACCGGCGGTTCGATCCGCCAGCCCGCCGCCTTTACCGGCATCACCGGCATCAAGCCCACCTACGGGCGCTGCTCGCGCTGGGGTGTCGTGGCCTTTGCCTCGTCGCTGGATCAGGCCGGGCCGATGACGAAAAACGTGCGCGACGCGGCGATCATGCTGGAAACCATGTGCAGCCATGACCCGATGGACAGCACCAGCGCAGACATCCCGGTGCCGAATTTCGAGGCGATGCTGACCGGCGACATTCGTGGCAAGAAGATCGGTATCCCCCGGGAATATCACATGGACGGGATGCCCGCCGAGATCGACGCGCTTTGGGCCGAAGGGCGCGAGATGCTGAAAGGCGCCGGCGCCGAGATTGTCGACATCTCGCTGCCGCACACGAAATACGCGCTGCCCGCCTATTACGTGATCGCCCCTGCCGAGGCCTCGTCCAACCTGGCGCGCTATGACGGCGTGCGCTATGGCCACCGCGCCACGCTAGCACAGGGCGACGGCATTACCGAGATGTACGAGAAAACCCGCGCCGAAGGTTTCGGCCACGAGGTGCAGCGCCGCGTGATGGTGGGCACTTACGTGCTGTCGGCCGGTTTTTATGACGCCTATTACAACCGCGCCCGCAAGGTGCGTGCGCTGATCAAGAAAGATTTCGAGGACGTGTTTGCGCAGGGTGTCGACGCGATCCTCACCCCGGCCACCCCGTCTGCGGCCTTTGGTCTGGGCGAGATGAGCGAGGCCGACCCGGTCAAGATGTACCTGAACGATGTCTTCACCGTCACGGTCAACCTGGCGGGTCTGCCCGGCATCGCGGTGCCGGCGGGGCTGGACAAGCAGGGGCTGCCGCTGGGGTTGCAACTGATCGGGCGGCCCTGGGAAGAGGGCGATCTGCTGAATACGGCCTATGCCCTGGAACAGGCCGCCGGGTTTGTGGCCAAACCGGCGAAATGGTGGTAAAACTGCTGCCAGGCAAGAAATAGCAGGGCAGACAATGAAGCGGATACTCCTTTCGGGAATTGCGCTGGCCATCCTGGCCGCGTGCCAGCCCCGGATCCCCGACAGCGCCGCCGGGGTCGGATTCGACAATGAGATCAACGCGCCCCAGGCGCGGGCCCGCCGCGAAGCGGACCTGAGCAGTCAGGCGGTTCCGCCGCCGCGCGTCGTCAGCCAGGAAACCGTTCCGGATGCGCCCCGCGTGACGGCGCCGCCGTTGCAGTCCACGGCGCCGCTGGCGACAACCGCCACCGCGCCCCGGCCCCAGCCGGCCACAACGCCCGGTCAATCCGCCAGCCAGGGCAGCGAAGCCGCCGATATCGCCCGCGAGACCGAGGCCGCACTGGCCGCGGCGCGCGCCAATTCCGGCCAGCAGCCGCTGGTCGCCAGCCCGTCCAACCCGCCGCCGCCGGTTCTGTCCAACCCCGGCATTTCCGACGAAAACGATTTTTCAGTCGTTGACGAGCGCCGGTCAATCGAGGCGGACGCGGCGCTGCGCGAACGCAACAAGGCCAATTACAAGCTGATCACACCGACGGCGGTGCCACAGCGGACGGGCAGCACCGGACCCAACATTGTGGCCTATGCGCTGTCCACAAACACTCCGCGCGGAACCCGGGTGTATCAGCGCATCGGCTTCACCTCCGCCGCGCGCTATGAAAAGAACTGCGCCAAGTTCTCCCATGCCGACCAGGCGCAAACCGCGTTCCTGGAAAAAGGCGGTCCCAAGGTCGACCGGCTGGGCCTGGACCCGGATGGCGATGGCTATGCCTGTGACTGGGATCCGTCGCCCTTCCGCAAGGCCGCCGGCAACTAGCGTGTCGGCCAGCCCGGACCCCGTGGATCTTCCCTCGCCGAATTTCGGGCCACGCCGCAACGGGCTGCGGCCCGAATTCGTCGTGCTGCACTATACCGCGATGATCAGCGCCAAAGCGGCGCTGGCGCGCCTGTGCGATCCCGGCCCGCAAGTATCGGCGCATTACCTGATCTGCGAAAAAGGGCGGGTTTTCCGGCTGGTGCCCGAAGAGATGCGCGCATGGCACGCCGGGGCGGGCCGCTGGCGCGGCAAGGATGACATCAACTCGCGCTCGATCGGTATCGAACTGCAAAATCGCGGCGATCACCCCTATTGCGAACCGCAAATGACGGCGCTGGAGACGCTGCTGACAGGGATCATGGCGCGCTGGAACATTCCGCCAGATGGCGTGATCGGCCATTCCGATATGGCGCCGGGGCGCAAATCCGATCCCGGGGCGCGATTCGACTGGCGCCGCCTTGCGCTGCAAGGCCTGTCGGTCTGGCCCGATGCCGGCGCCCGCGAAAGCGGCCCGCGGGACTGGCCGGAACTGGCAGCCCGGTTCGGCTATCCGATGGATGATCCGGACGCGAGCCTAGCCGCGTTTCGTGCCCGGTTCCGCCCGCGATACACCGGCCCCGCCGACATCGAAGACATACGCATCCTCGACCGCCTGCTGCACCGGTCCTGAACTTCATTTTGCCAAAAATACTCAAAAACCGACACTGCCACACGCGCTGCGATTGACGCCATGGGCGCAACCGCCTACATCCCGGAACGCGCAGAGGGCCGGATGGCCGCGGGGCAACCCGAGGAAAGTCCGGACTCCACAAGGCAACGGTGCCGGGTAACGCCCGGCCGGGGCAACCCGAGGGAAAGCGCCACAGAGAACAGACCGCCACCGCGCTCAGGTCGGGGAACCGATACCTGCGGGGGTAAGGGTGAAACGGTGGGGTAAGAGCCCACCGCGCCGCTGGCAACAGCGGTGGCACGGCAAGCCCCACCGGGAGCAATGCCAAATAGGGATCGCGTGCGGGTCAACCCGCAGGGGCGCCTTGCCCCGAGCAGATCCGGGTTGGCAGCTTGAGGCCACGCGGCAACGCGTGGTCCAGATGAATGGTCATCGGTCCCGGGGAAACCCGGGGTTACAGAATCCGGCTTACACGCCCTCTGCGCATATCTGCCTTCCGTCACGGCGGGGGCAGACAAACCTTGCCGATTGCGTTTAATCTGCCCGAAAACGGGATGGCGGGATGAGCATCGTCGAAGAGATTGCACTGCGCCAGGGCGCGCGGCTGGGGCTGATCGTGCTGGGGCTGATCGCGGCGGCGATCTATGCCCTGGTCTTTTGTCATCGCGGGCCGTCCGCCTGGAAGACCCTTGTGAAATCCATCCCGATGCCGGCCTTTGCGCTGGCCGCCGCGGTAAGTTTCGGCAGCCCGGCGGTGATCCTGGCGCTGGTGCTTTCGGCGGTCGGGGACGTGGCGCTGTCGCGCAACGGCGAACGGGCCTTTCTGGTTGGTCTGATCGGGTTCGCGCTGGCCCATCTGGTTTATGTCGGTCATTTCCTGTCGCTTTCGGGCGGCCTGACCGCGCCGGTCTGGGGGGTGGCGGCGCTGGTGCTGTTGGCCGCGTCAACCGAGCTTTGGCTGGCGCCGCATACCGGCACGATGAAATGGCCGGTGCGCATCTATGTAACGCTGATCACCGCCATGGGGGTAACGGCGCTGGGCTTGCCGGGGATGCCGCTGGCCGTGATCGGCGCGTTTGCCTTCCTGGCCTCGGACACGATCCTGGCAATACAGCTGTTTCGCATGTCCGGCATGTCGCGCTGGCAGCGCCCGGCCTCGGTCGCATTGTGGCTGCTTTATGCGGGGGGGCAATTTGCCATCCTTGCCGGCGCGGGCTGGGCAACGCCGCTCTTTCAAATCCTGTGAAATCGCCTTAGGTGAAGGGGATACCGGTGCGGAGGCCCCATGGCGTTTTTCAAGAAGCTCAAGGACAAGCTGTTCAAATCTTCCTCACGGCTGGAGGAAGGGCTGGAGGCCATCGTCGAAGACGGTGGCGAGGAAGGTGCCGCCGAAGCGGGGATGCCGCCAGAGCCCGCGCCTGATCCTGTCCCGGCCCCGGACCCGGCGCCGCAAGCCGCGACAGAGCCGGAACCGGAACAAGCGCCCGGCGCCGCGCAGGCGCGCGGGCCGGAGCCGGCCGCACCGGCCACCGGGCCGCAGACCCGGGACGCGCCAAAGCCCGGCATCCTGGCCCGGCTGACCGGGCGCGCTGCCGCCGCGAACGAAGTCAGGCGGGTGCTTGACGATGACATGCTGGAAAGCCTCGAAGACCTGTTGATCACCTCGGATATGGGGGTGGACACGGCGCTGCGTGTGACGGCGAATATCGCGGAAGGACGGTTTGGCAAACGCCTGTCCGCGCGAGAGATCAAGACGCTTCTGGCCGGCGAAGTGGCCCGGATCATGGAGCCGGTGGCGCGCCCGCTGCCGATCTATCCCAGCAAACCCCAGGTGGTGCTGGTGGTGGGTGTGAACGGGTCGGGCAAGACCACGACCATTGGCAAACTGGCCAGCCAGTTCCGCAATGCGGGCAAGAAAGTGGTGATTGCCGCGGGCGACACGTTCCGCGCCGCCGCCGTCGAACAGTTGCAGGTGTGGGGCGAACGCGCCGGCGTGCCGGTGATGACCGCGCCCGAAGGCTCGGACCCGGCCAGCCTGGCCTATGATGCCATGACGCGGGCCGAGGCCGAGGGCGCGGACCTGCTGATGATCGACACGGCGGGCCGGTTGCAGAACCGGCAGGATCTGATGGAGGAACTGGCCAAGATCGTGCGGGTGATCCGCAAGAAGAACCCGGATGCGCCGCACAACACCCTTTTGGTGCTGGATGCGACAACCGGCCAGAATGCGATCAGCCAGGTCGAAACCTTCCAGAAACTGGCGGATGTGTCGGGGCTGGTGATGACCAAGCTGGACGGCACCGCCAAGGGCGGCATTCTGGTGTCTCTGGCCGACAGGTTCGGCCTGCCGATCCACGCGATTGGCGTGGGCGAGCAGATTGACGATCTTGCCCCCTTCGACCCCGAGGAATTCGCCGCCGCCCTGACCGGGCTGGACGGGTGAACCGCCCAAGGCAATGCCCTGGCCATGTCTGACTGGCTGATCTCGCTGGAAGGCACCGAGGCGGGACGCCAGGTTGCGATGGGCCTGGCTTTGATGGCGGCGGTCCTGCACGCGGTATTCGGCGCCCTGCAAAAAGGGCGGCACGATCCATGGTTGAGCCGCGGCGCGATCGATTTTTCCTATGGCGCGATGGCGGCGCCCCTTGCTCTGTTCGTGGTGCCCTGGCCCGAGCCGCATATGTGGCCCATACTGGCGGGCGCGTTTTTCATCCATATCGGCTATAAGCTGATGCAAAGCTGGGCCTACACCAAGGGGGCGTTCACCGTCGTCTATCCGGTGGTGCGCGGCACGGGACCGTTTTTCACGGTCATCGGTGCCTACCTGATCTTTGGCGAGACCTTCAGCGGTCTGCAATGGCTGGGCGTGCTGGTGCTGATGAGCGGGATCCTTGGGCTGGCGGTCTACAACATGGTGTTCATGACCTCGGGGCGCGACACGCTGGGGCTGGCCATGATCCTGGCGGTTGTCACGGGGCTGTTCGTGGCGCTTTATACCACCTATGACGCCTACGGAATCCGCGCCACGGCCAACCCGTTCACCTTTCTGGCGTGGTTTTTCTTTATCGACGGGCTGTTTTTTCCGGTGCTTGCATTTCTGCGCTGGCGGTCGATGGTGCATCCGCCCGCGCCGGGGCCGCTGATGGTGCGTGGGTTGATCGGAGGGCTTGTGGCCTTTGCGAGTTTCGGCTCGGTGATGCTGGCCACGCGGCTCGACAAGGTGGGAGAGGCGGCGGTGCTGCGCGAAACCTCCACCGTGTTTGCCGCCGTGATCGGCTGGATGTTCCTGAAAGAGACGGTCGGGCCGCGCCGGGTGGCATTGATGGCATTGATCGCAGCCGGGGCTGTGATAGTGGAGATGGGAGGCTGAGAGGACAGGCGAACATGGACGACAAGAAGATCAACCCGACCCTGAAATTTACCCTGGAGATGGGGCCGATCATCGTATTCTTCGCAGCCTATCTGTGGTTGCGCGAACGTGTTTTCACGATTGGCGGGACGGAATACGAAGGGTTCATCATCGTCACCGCCGGTTTCGTGCCGCTGATGATCGCGTCAAGCCTGACCCTGTGGCGGCTGACCGGAAAGCTTTCGAAAATGCAGATCGCCACGCTGGTGCTGGTGGTGATCTTTGGCGGGCTGTCGGTCTGGCTGAACGATGACCGCTTCTTCAAGATGAAACCAACGATGATCTACCTTCTGTTCGGGGGCGTCCTGGGCGTGGGGCTGCTGCGCGGCGAAAGCTATCTGAAATACGTGATGGAAGAGATGCTTCCGCTGAAACATGAAGGCTGGATGATCCTGACCCGGCGCTTGACGATGTTCTTTTTTGGCCTTGCGGTGTTGAACGAGGCGATCTGGCGCACGCAAAGCACCGATACCTGGGTGTATTTCAAGACCTTTGGTTTGACCGCGGCGATCTTTGTATTCTTCATGACGCAGGGCAAAGTCTTTCAGGACTACGCCGACGAAACCGAGTAGGGGGCTTTGCCCCCGCCGCGCCTTGCGCGACTCCCCCAGGATATTTTGAGCCAAAAGAAGAACAGGGCGCAGGGATCTTCTTTTGGCCAAAAATATCCCGGGGGTGAATTGGCAAAGCCAAGAGGGGGCTGGCCCCCTCAGGCTCAGCTTTGCTGAGCCGCCGACAGATCGGCCTGCACCCAGGTGTCGGAACGGTCGGCGCGCAGGTTTGCGTGCAGGGCGCGGCCGCGGCGCAGGGCAGGGCGATCCCATAGCTCGTGCAGCCACCGGTCGAGATTGGGTTTGTCATCCAATGACTGTTCTTGCCCTTGCCAAAGCGAGGCCCATCCCCAAATCGACATATCCGCAATCGAGTAGAAATCTCCGGCTACGTAATGATTGTCCGCCAGTCGCCGATCCAGAACACCATAGAGGCGGGCGACCTCGTCGCGGTAGCGCGCTTTGGCATAGGCGATATCCTCCTTGGCATATTTCAGGAAATGATGGGCCTGTCCGGCCATGGGGCCGACGCCGCCCATTTGCCACATCAGCCATTCCTCGACCGAGATGCGGTCTCGGTCGGTGGTGCCGTAGAACCGGCCTGTCTTGCGCGCCAGGTACATCAGGATGGCGCCGCTTTCAAAGACCGAGACAGGCGCGCCGTCGGGGCCGTCGGGGTCGACGATGGCGGGCATTCGGTTGTTGGGGGCAATCTTGAGAAAATCAGGCGCGTGCTGATCGCCCTTGCCGATATTGACCAGGTGGGTGTTGTAGGGCAGCGCCATTTCTTCCAGCGCGATGGAGATTTTCCATCCGTTGGGGGTGGGCCAGTAGAAGAGATCGATGGGGCGGGTCATGGGGGTCTCCTGTCTGGGCCGCCATGATGCCTGTTTCAGCGGGCGGGGCAAGCGGAAGCCGTGCGGGTGTCGGGGCCGGGCGCGGGCGACAGGGTTTGCAGCCGCTGTAGCGTCAGGCGTTCGGGCGCCTGGATCAGGGCGCGGTAGAATGGAAAGACCCCGTCGCGCAGGTAGGTGGACCAGTGGCAGGCCCGGCGATGCGGCGGGGCGATGGCGAATCCAAGCTCGGACAGCCGGGTCAGCGTCCTGAAATCGTCCAGCTGTATGGTCATGGCGTTGCGGGCAAAAAGGCCCCGGCCCAGGGGCCGGTCCCGGCGGTTCAGGGCGTGCGTATAGAGAAAGTCGAAAAGCGCGTTCTCGCGGCTGGCGATATTGAAGATCTCGGCACCGCGCCCCGCCGGGGAGGCGAGTGCGCGGGTTGCGTCGAGCTGAAAGGCGGCGGCGTTCAACAGGATGACCCGCCCGACATCGCCCGCCCTGGCCCCGTGCAGTGCCCGCAACGCGACCAAGCCGCCCAGGGAATGCCCGATGAGATGCACCGGGCGGTCCGGTGCAAGGGCGCGCAGGATGGCGATGAGGTTGGTCAGCGCCTGTGCGGCCGCCGTCGCGGCGCTCCGGGCCTGTTGCAGGCTGCCGCGTGCGTTCCAGCCGAAGGCGATGCCGACACCGTGGCAGTCAAACCCCAGCCGCCGGGGCCAGCTGAGCGCCCTGGGGCAGTCGGCGTCCTGAAGCGAGAGGATATGCAGATGCGGACAATGCGCGGGATCGCCCGGCTGAAAGCGGTAGCCGTGGGTCATGATCGCGACCGGCCCCGGCGTGGCCAGCGCGCGGCTGAGTGTTGCGCGGATGCCTTGTCCAGCGCCATGCAGGATGGGCGTGGTGCCGTGGGCGTTGATCCGTATGAGCGCCATGGTTGCGTCCCACTACATCTTGTGTGCGGTTCGAGAATTTTTGTGCAAGTGGCGTGAATTCGGGGTTAGGGCAACGTGACGGTGTTGACGTGCAACGCCCGAAGGATTAATCGGACGGCGTGGCGATTTGTTACCGGATTGCGGGCCACGTTAAACAATTCCGCTAAAGAGGTCAGGAAGAAGGAGCCCCCTTTCGCTTGGCCGGAACGGGGCTTTTTTGATGGGCGGAGCATGCGCCCGAGGAGTGAACATGAGCGATTGGAACACACGCACAAAGCTGGTGCATGGTGGCACCCGGCGCAGCCAGTATAACGAGGTCAGCGAGGCGATTTTCCTGACCCAGGGCTTTGTCTATGACACGGCGGAGCAGGCCGAGGCGCGGTTTATCGAGGCGGGCCCGGACGAGTTCATCTATGCCCGTTATGGCAACCCGACCGTGGCGATGTTCGAAGAGCGGATCGCATTGCTGGAAGGCGCCGAGGATGCCTTTGCCACGGCCAGCGGCATGGCGGCGGTGAATGGCGCGCTGTGTTCGATGCTGAAGGCGGGCGATCATGTGGTATCGGCCAGGGCGCTGTTCGGATCCTGCCTGTATATCCTGGAAGAGATCCTGACCCGCTTTGGCGTGGAAGTGACATTCGTGGACGGCACCGATCTGGACGCCTGGCGCGCGGCGGTGCGGCCCGGGACCAAGGCGGTGTTCTTTGAAAGCATGTCCAACCCGACGCTGGAGGTGATCGACGTGGCCGGTGTGGCCGGGATTGCGCATTCCGTGGGCGCCAGGGTGGTGGTGGATAACGTGTTCTCGACCCCGGTGTTTTCCAACGCGATCGCGCAGGGGGCCGACGCGGTGATCTATTCCGCGACCAAGCATATTGACGGGCAGGGGCGCACGCTGGGCGGGGTGATCCTTGGCACGAAGGAGTTCATCCGCAAGACGGTTGAGCCGTACATGAAACATACCGGCGGCAGCATGTCGCCATTCAATGCATGGGTGATGCTGAAAGGGTTGGAGACCATTGATCTGCGGGTGCGCGCGCAGGCGGCGAGTGCATTGGCGCTGGCCGAGGCGTTGCAGGGCCATGCCGCGTTGGAGCGGGTGATTTACCCCGGATTGAAGGACCACGCCCAGAATGCGCTGGTGCAGCGTCAGTTGGGCGGCAAGGGCGGCACGGTGCTGTCGCTGGACATCCGGGGCGGGCAGGCTGCGGCGTTCCGCTTTTTGAACACATTGAAGGTTGCGGTGATTTCAAACAATCTGGGCGATGCCAAATCCATCGCCACCCACCCGGCGACCACAACCCATCAGCGGCTGTCGGACGATATGAAGGACGAGCTTGGCATCACACCGGGGTTGGTGCGGTTCTCGGTCGGTCTGGAAGATGCCGAAGACCTGATCGCGGATGTGCAGCAGGCCTTGGCGGCTTCGCAAGGGTAACAGGGCGCCGGCCCGGAGAAGTGATCCGGGCCGTCGCATTTGGCGTAAGACTCTTCGAGATTGGTAATCCGGCCGGGCATTGACTAGATTAGTCTGGCGACAGGACGCGAACGGAGGCACGCCGCCGATGAACATGCAGACACCCAAGGGCAGCGATACGCTGAGCCGTGACGACGCGCGCGAAGCGCTGGAAAAGCTGCGTGACTGGGCGGCGCAGGCCTCGGTCACGGAAATTGCCGAGCTGGACCCGGCCATCGCGCGTTTGCTGCCGCAACAGCCGCTGGGCAATTATCCGGACCTGTCGCGCAGCTATCCGGCCGATTTCAGGGGGGACGACGCCTATCGCGCCAGCCTGCCGGATTTGCAGAACGGGCCAAGCAGCCTGATCAAGGGCGAAAAGCAGCAGATCCAGCATGTGGGCATTTCCAATTTCCGCCTGCCGATCCGGTTTCACAGCCGCGACAACGGCGATATCACGCTGGAAACCAGCGTGACGGGCACGGTCAGCCTTGAGGCCGACAAGAAGGGCATCAACATGTCCCGGATCATGCGCTCGTTCTACAAACATGCGGAAAAGACGTTCAGCTTTGACGTGATGGAGGCGGCGCTGGCCGATTACATCACCGATCTGGAGAGCTTTGATGCCCGCCTTCAGATGCGGTTTTCCTATCCGATGAAGATCCGGTCGCTGCGGTCGGGGCTGGAGGGCTATCAGTATTACGATCTGGCGCTGGAAAAGGTGCAGATGAACGGCACGCTGCACAAGATCATCCATCTGGACTATGTCTATTCGTCGACCTGCCCCTGTTCGCTGGAGCTGAGCGAACATGCGCGGATGGCGCGGGGCCAGTTGGCCACGCCGCATTCGCAACGTTCGGTGGCGCGTATCTCGGTGGAACTGGCCGGACCGGACCGTTTGTGGTTCGAAGACCTGATCGATCTGGCGCGCACGGCGGTGCCGACCGAAACGCAGGTCATGGTCAAGCGCGAGGACGAACAGGCCTTTGCCGAGTTGAACGCGGCCAACCCGATCTTTGTAGAGGATGCGGCGCGCCTGTTTTGTGCGCAACTGAAGAACGATCCCCGGATCGGTGATTTCCGGGTGGTGGCCAGCCACCAGGAAAGCCTGCACAGCCATGACGCGGTGTCGGTCCTGACGGACGGTCCGCTGTTTGCCGGGCAAAGCCTGGACCCCAGGCTGTTCACCACCCTGTTCCATGTGGGATAGACCCGGGGCCCCCCCGATAGCAAGGTAGTGCTGTTTGCGGGCAACACCGGGGCCGGCGTATGGACCAAGCGGCGTGGTCAATTGGGTGGCCCGGTGTAGTCTGTGGCGTGGGAGGGAACCTGAAACGTGTTGCACGGAGGTTTCCAATGTGCAGGAACGACCCGGAAATTATCTTTGATACCAAAGGATTGATGGCGCGGATGGATCTTTTTCTGGCCAGCCAGGGCATGGGATTCAATGCGGGGATCGAGCGGCGGCGGCGTTTGCACGAAGCCTGGGCGCTGAACGCGCTGAGCGATCCGGAACTGACGGCCATGGGGCTGGCCCGCAAGGATATCCCGGCCTTTGTCTTTGCCGATCTGTTGGGGTGAAAATGCGGCTGGCGGCGGCGTGAACGGTTGATCCGGCTTGACAGTGCGCGACCGGCGGGCCAACGCTGCGCCCATGCTTGACCTGCGCCCTGTGGGATATGTGATCGGCCTTCTGGTGGCCATGCTGGGGCTGACGATGCTCTTGCCGATGCTGGTGGATCTGATCGACGGCGCCGGGCACTGGATGGCGTTTTTCATCAGCGGTGTGATCACGGTGTTGACCGGCGGGCTGGTGTCATTGTCCTGCCACAACGGCCGGGGAGGTGGGCTGACGCTTCAGCAGACCTTTCTTCTGACCACCGGTGTGTGGCTGGCGCTGCCGTTTTTCGGGGCGTTGCCCTTTTTGTTGGGGGCAACCGAAGCACGGTTCGTGGACGCGTTTTTCGAGGCGATGTCGGGGTTGACCACGACCGGGTCAACCGTGTTTTCCGGGCTGGATGCCATGCCGCGCGGGCTGTTGCTTTGGCGGGGATTGCTGCAATGGCTGGGCGGCATCGGGATCATTGTCGTGGCCATGGTGTTCCTGCCGGAACTGCGGGTTGGCGGGATGCAGATTTTCCGGTCTGAAGCTTTTGAAACAATGGGGAAAATCCTTCCGCGCGCTACGGCGATTTCCGGCCAGATCTCGGTGATATATCTTGCGCTGACGGGCGCGTGCATCATCACCTATACAGTTATGGGAATGCCGGTATTTGACGCGGTGGTTCACGCATTGACGACGGTTTCGACCGGCGGGTTCTCGACCAAGGATGCGTCTTTTGGCGCGTTTTCCGGTTCGCTGGAATACGCGGCCTCTGTTTTCATGGTCCTCGCGGCGCTTCCGTTTGTGCGCTATGTGCAGTTGCTGAACGGCAGCGCGCGCCCTTTGTTCGCGGATTCGCAGGTGCGGGTTTTCCTGCTGACGATCCTGGTTCTGGTTGTGGTGTTCTCCTTTGTCCTGACCGTGGTGTTTCCGAACCACTGGGAGCAATCGTTCCGCGAATCCCTGTTCAATATCACGTCCATCATCTCGGGAACCGGGTATGCCAGCGTCGATTATATGGCGTGGGGCAGTTTCATCATCACGATGTTCTTTTTCATCGGTCTGATCGGGGGATGTGCCGGATCAACCGCATGTTCGGTGAAGATTTTCCGGTATCAACTTCTGTTTGCGGCGATCAAGGTGCAGTTGCGCAAGATCCAGCATCCGAGCGGTGTTTTCACGACCCGGTATCAGGGCCGGCAGGTTGACGAGGACGTTCTGGGCTCGGTCATGACGTTTTTTGTGTTCTTCACCGTAAGTCTTGGGGTGTTGGCGGTGGCGCTGAGCATGACCGGGCTGGATTTTGTCACCTCGATTTCCGGCGCGGCGACCGCGATCGGCAATATCGGCCCCGGCCTGGGCGACATCATCGGTCCGTCCGGCAATTTTTCCAGCCTGAACGATGCTGCCAAGTGGCTGTTGACCATTGGAATGCTGGTGGGGCGGCTGGAGTTGCTTGCGGTTTACGTACTCTTTACCGTCCAGTTCTGGAGGGCCTGATGGGCGCGCCGGCCATGGCGCCGCTGGGGGCGCAGATTTCGCATATGCTGAGGGCGCGGGGGGTGGATGTGATCTTTGGCATTCCCGGCGTGCATAATATCGAGCTGTATCGCGGGATCGAGGCGGCCGGGATCACCCATGTTCTGGCGCGCCATGAACAGGGCGCCGGGTTCATGGCTGACGGTTATGCGCGGGCCAGTGGCCGTCCGGGGGTGGCTTATGTGATCACCGGGCCGGGTTTGTGCAATATCATGACGCCGATGGGGCAGGCCTATTCCGACAGCGTGCCGGTGCTGGTGATCTCGTCCTGCCTGGACGAGGCGGCGGCGGTGCGGGGGCAATTGCATCAGATGACGGACCAGCGCGGGGCGGCGGCCTGTGTGTGCGACTGGTCCGAAGAGGCGCGTTCGGCAGAGGCGGCCTATGGGCTGATCGACCGGGCGCTGGTGGAGTTCGCGGCAGGCCGGGCACGGCCAAAGCATATCCAGGTGCCAATTCCGCTATTGGGACAGGTGGTGGCGGCGGCGCCGCAGGTGCCCCCCGGGCAGGGCGCGGTTCGGGGGTGCCCGGCGCCCGGTGACATGCGCGCCATTGCCGGTGAACTGGCAGGCGCGCGCAAGCCGCTGTTCATTCTGGGCGGCGGATTGGCGGGGCACGGGGATGCGGGCGCGCGGCTGGCGCGGGCACTGGTGGCGCAAAGCGGCGCGGCGGCGTTCATGACCTATGCCGGAAGCGGGCTTTTGGCGCCGGATGACCCGATGAGTTTTGGCTGTTATCTGGGCCGGTCGGAGAGCAAGCGGATCATTGGCGAGAGCGACCTTGTGATCGCCATCGGGACCGAGCTGTCGCAAAGCGATCTGTGGCGCGATGAACTGGGTCACGAGGGGCGGCTGATCCGGGTGGATATCGACCCGGAGATGCTGACCGACCGGCATCGTGCCGATATCGCGGTTCAGGCGGATGCCCTGCTGTTCGTGCGGCAGGTGCTGGATGTGTCGGGTGCGGCGCGGCCCGCGAAATGGGATCGCGCCGGGATTGCCGCCGCGAAGGCCCGGTTCCGGGCCGAAACCGAGGCCGAGCGCCCCGGTATCGCCGGTTTGTGCGATGCCTTGCGCGCGGTCCTGCCGGAAGATGCGATGGTGTTTTCCGACATGACGCAGTTTGCCTATGTCGCCAGGGAAGTGTGGGACATGCCGGCGCCGGGCATGTGGCACCATCCGACAGGGTTCGGGACGCTGGGCTATGGCTTGCCCGCGGCGATTGGCGGGGCGATGGCGCGACCGGGACGCCCGACCCTGTGTATCGCCGGGGATTACGGGTTTCAGTATACGGTTCAGGAACTGGGGACTGCCGTGGAGATGGGGCTGCCCATTCCGATCCTGTTGTGGGACAATGGCACGCTGAAGGAGATCGAGGACAGCATGGTCGCCAGCCAGATCGCGCCCAATGCGGTAAAGGCTGTGAACCCGGATTTCTGTAAACTGGCCGAGGCCTATGGCTGTTTGTCCGAGGCGCCAGGCGATGTGGCATCGTTGCAGGGCGCGCTGTTGAAGGCGTTCGAGGCGGATCGTCCGACGCTAATCCGCATGACGCCGGAACTGACGACAGGCTAGGAGGGGGCGTTGCCCCCGTCGCCGCGCGCGGCGCCCCCCCCAGAGTATTTCGGGCAAAATGAAGAGGGGCGCCCGGTGTCAGGGGCACCCTTTGTCCTGTGGCCGTCGGTGGGTCAGTCCCAGCAGCTTACCAGGACGGTCATGCCGCTGGCCAGGCGGGCGAGATCTTCGGGGGCCATGTCGGGGCGGGGTGGTGTGGTGTCGGGGGTGACGCCCTCTTGTGCCAGCAGGGCGCGGATGGCATCGGCGTTGACCGCGAAATTGACCCCGACGGGCAATTGCCGGGTGCCGCTGGCGGGGCGGGGCAGCAGCATTCCGAACACCGCGCCCCCGGCGTCCAGAACCGGCCCGCCGGCATCGCCGGGTTGCGGGGCCAGTGTCAGCCGCGCGAGTTCCTGTTCGCCGCCCAGCCCCCTGATATCGGCCAGTTGGCCAAAGGTGAGCGTGGGGGCGCCCAGTTGCCCTTCATAGGAGTAACCGGCGACGGCGATGTCGGATTTCAGGCGCGGCGTGCCGGCGCGCAGGGTTGCCACACCGAGCGGGGCGAGGGCGTCGCGCGGTTCCAGAATGGCGATGCCAAGTGCCTCGTCCAGGGTTGCGACAGTGGCTTCGTAGTCTTCTTCCAGTGTGACCCTGGCGCAGCCCTGTACTGCCTGGGCGGTGGTGATGACGCGCCCGGCGCGGTCGATGAAGAAGCCGGAGCGCGACAGGTTCGGCTTGCGCACCTCGAGCCCGGAGACCAGATCGATATCTTGCGCAGGATTGCCGCCGGCGGCCGGATCGAGCACACCGTCGATGCGCGTGAAGCTGGTCTGCATTTGCGACAGGATACGCGTGCGGCGGTTTTCGTCGCCGGCCGGCCAGACAAGGGTAAATCCTTTGAGCGTGCCGTCTTTCAGGGTCACTTCGGTATGCGACACGATCCGGTCGTTTTGGCCGGTCAGAAGGAAGCTGCTGTCGTTGCGGTTGCGCGGGCCGGTGAGGGGCACGATTTCCAGCGTCTGCATGATATCGAAGAGGCCGAACAGCGTGGATTGATCGCCTGCCTGGCTGATCAACAGCACCCTGGCGGGGATGTCGCCGGTCGCCTCGTATTGCACGAAGGGATATTCGGTAGCGGATTTCGAGACCACGCCCAGGGGGATCAGCATTTCGATTCCGGCATCGGGCAGGGTGACGCGTTGCAGATCCATGCCATCGAGAATGGCAAAATACTGGCTGCGCAGGGTCTGGCGCTGTGCGGTGGTAAGCACGCCGGTTTCCTCGACGCCGTTGGCGCGCTGCCAGGCGGCCATGGCGGCGCGGGTGCCCCGGCCAAAGGCGCCGTCTATGGCGGCGTCGTAATGACCGGCCCATTTCAGCCAGGTCTGCAAGTCCTTGCGTTCGTCGCGGGTGAGCCTGGATTCGCTGGCGCGTGCCTGACGCGGGGTTTCATCGGCGGCCTGTGGCGCGGCGCTGGCGGTCCCGGCGGGCGGGGGCGGTGATGTTACCGGAGTGTTCAGCAGGTTCGCGCCGACGGGCCAGAATTGTGCGCGGTAGCTGTCGGAGGCGGAAATATAGCTGTCGCCCGGGATCAGCCCGTCGGAGAGGTAGGAGCGCAGCACGGTTTCGGCATCAGCGCGCCGGAAGGGGCCGAGCGCAATCGCGTACCAGCCGCCGCCAAGCGAGAACCCGTTCACATTGTCAAGGCGCCCGGCATGGATGCGAATGCGCTCTTGGGCCACGGTCAGGCTGGGCTGTGCTTCCAGTTGGACCCAGAAGGCATCGCTCCGGGCGGATTGGGACATGGCGGCGGTGGCGGAGATGGCTATGCAGGTAATCAGCGACAGAAGTAAGCGCAACATGGTCAGTCAGGCCCCTGAAATTCGGTTTGTTAACACGGTCAGACCTGTTTAGCAGGTTCCCGCCGTCATGCACCCCATTTTGTCCGCGCGCGCAATTGACCCCGTCCCGTCATGCGCATAAGCAAGAGCCGCGTTTTCAAGGGGCAGGGCCATGGTGCAATCAGACGGAAAACCACGCAGTTTTCAGGATATTATCCTGAGGCTACAGGGCTATTGGGCCCAAAAGGGCTGTGCGGTGATGCAGCCTTATGACATGGAGGTTGGCGCCGGTACGTTCCATCCGGCCACAACGCTGCGGTCATTGGGGCCCAAACCCTGGGCGGCGGCCTATGTTCAGCCCTCGCGCCGCCCCACCGACGGGCGCTATGGCGAGAACCCGAACCGGTTGCAGCATTATTACCAGTACCAGGTACTGATCAAACCCAGCCCGCCGGATTTGCAGGCGTTGTATCTGGGATCGCTGGAAGCGATCGGTATCGACATGGACATGCATGACATCCGCTTTGTCGAAGACGACTGGGAAAGCCCGACGCTGGGCGCCTGGGGGCTTGGCTGGGAAGTGTGGTGTGACGGTATGGAGGTGAGCCAGTTCACCTATTTCCAGCAGGTCGGCGGACATGACTGCCATCCGGTGTCGGGCGAGCTGACCTATGGGCTGGAGCGGCTGGCGATGTATGTTCTGGGTGTGGATCACGTGATGGACATGCCCTATAACGCGCCGGATGCACCGATCCCGTTGAGTTATGGCGACGTGTTCCGGCAGACCGAACAGGAATACAGCCGCTGGAATTTCGACGTGGCCAACACGGATGTGTTGCTCAAACAGTTCGAAGAGGCCGAGGCCGAGTGCGAGGCGATCCTGTCGCAAGCGCATGTTGATCCCAAGACCGGCAGGCGCATTGTCATGGCGCACCCGGCCTATGATCAGTGCATCAAGGCCAGCCATCTGTTCAACCTTCTGGATGCGCGCGGGGTGATCTCTGTCACCGAGCGCCAGGCCTATATCGGGCGGGTGCGGGCACTGGCCAGGAAATGCGCCGATGCCTTTGTGATGACACAAGCCGGGGGGTATGCGGCATGAAGGGGACAACGGTAGCGGGTTTCATCTTTGCGATTGCCCTGTTGGCGGGTGCCGCCATGTATTATTTGCAGGTTTATGCCTATTACGAAGAGGTGCCGGCGACGGGCACGGATGACGTGCAGCTGACGGCCCTGGCCAGCGGTGTGGCCGAACCGATCCTGTATGAAAATTTTCAGGCGATCGATGCCGACAGTTCTCCGATCCGGTACCGCGCCTGTTTCACCACCCCGACCAGCGTGCAGACCCTGAGCGAGACCTATCAGGCCTACCCGGGCGCCGAGCCGCTGGTGGCGCCGGGCTGGTTCGATTGTTTTGACGCCAAGGAAGTTGGCTATGCGCTGGAAGATGGCAAGGCGGCGGCGTTCATGGGGGTTGAGAATGTCGAATATGGCATCGACCGTGTTGTCGCGATCCTGCCGGATGGGCGCGGGTTTGTCTGGCATCAGATCAACCGGTGCGGCGAGGTGGTGTTTGATGGTCTGCCCGAGCCCGAAGGGTGCCCGCCCAAGCCGGAGAACTGATTTTTGTCCGACCCGATCCTGATACCGGACATGCTGACCGCGACTCTCGGGTTTGCCGTGTTCCTGCTGGGCGCGCGGCTGACGCGGAAGTTTGCGCTGTTGCGGGAGTTCAACATTCCCGAGCCGGTGACGGGCGGGCTTTTGGCGGCGTTGGGATTTGCGGCGGTGTCGTATGTTCTGGGGCGGGATTTCGAATTCAGTTTCGAAGGCCGGGATTTTTTCCTGATCCTGTTTTTCACCTCGATCGGGCTGAATGCGCGGTTGGCGGATTTGGCTGCCGGCGGCAAGCCTTTGGCGATACTGCTTGGGCTGACATTCGCGATCATCGTCGTGCAGAACGGGATCGGAGTGGGTGGGGCAATCCTGTTTAATTTTCCGATGCAGGCCGGGGTCATGTTCGGGTCCGCGGCCTTGATCGGCGGGCATGGCACCGCCATCGCCTGGGCGCCGGAGATCGCGCAATCGTCAGGGTTGCGCAGTGCGTCCGAGCTGGGCGTGGCGGTGGCGACGGTGGGGTTGATCGTGGCGGCGCTTGTCGGCGGCCCCGTCGCAAAGCTGTTGATCGAACGCAACAGGCTGAGCCCCAGCCGCCCCGACGAGGAACACACGGTGGGCCTTCCGTTCGAGAAAGAGGGCCACCAGCGCCCGATCACGCATATCAGCCTGATGCGGGTGATGCTGGCGCTGAACGTGGCGGTGATATTGGGGCAATTGTTGGCCGGGTTGATCGCGCAAGCCGGGCTGAAGCTGCCGGTTTTTGTGCCCTGCCTGATCATGGGGATTGTGATTGGCAATCTGATGCCGGCGCTGTTTCCCCGTGCCGCCCCGATTGCGCGCACGCCATCGCTGGCGGTGATTTCGGATTTTGCGCTGGGGGCGTTTCTGGCGATTTCGCTGATGACTCTGGATTTCGGAACGTTGGCCGGGCTGGGGCTGCCGATTGTCGCGATCATCGGGGTTCAGACATTGGCGACGGTGCTGTTCGTGCTTTACATCCTGTTTCCGCTGTTGGGGCGCGGCTACCGGGCTGCCGTGCTGGCGGCCGGGTTCGCCGGGTTTTCGCTGGGCGCCACCCCGACCGCCATTGCCAATATGACCGCCGTGACCAAGCGGTATGGGCCTTCTCCCATTGCTTTTGTGGTTTTGCCGCTGGTGTCGGCTTTTTTCGTGGATATCGCCAATGCGATTGTCATACAGACAATCGTGAACTTCTAAGGACCTGTCATGCCTGATCTGCTGATCGAACTGTTTTCCGAGGAAATCCCCGCCCGTATGCAGGCGCGGGCTGCCGACGACCTGAAAAAGCGCATGACCGACGGTCTGGTCGAGGCCGGGCTGACCTATGCCGGTGCCCATGCGTTTTCGACGCCGCGCCGTCTGACGCTGGCGCTGGAGGGGCTGTTGGGCGAAAGCCCGACGGTGAAGGAAGAACGCAAGGGGCCGAAGGTGGGCGCGCCCGAGAAGGCAATCGAAGGCTTTCTGCGCGGGGCCGGGATTGCACGCGAGGACCTGGAAGAGCGCGACACCCCAAAGGGGGCGATCTATTTCGCCACCATCACCAAGCCGGGCCGGCCGGCGGCCGGGATCGTGGCCGACGTGCTGGAAGACACGGTGCGCAATTTCCCATGGCCCAAGTCGATGCGTTGGGGCGCGGGCAGCTTGCGCTGGGTGCGCCCGCTGCATTCGATCCTGTGCATCCTGTCGAACGAGGCGGGGGCCGAGGTGGTGCCGCTGGAGATTGACGGAATCAGGGCGGGAGACACGACCGAAGGCCACCGGTTCATGGGCGCGGGGCGGTTTGCCGTGACCGGGTTCGAGGATTACGAGGCCAGGCTCAAGCGCGACCGGGTGATCCTGAGCGCGGCGGAGCGGGCCGAGCATATCTGGCACGATGCGACCAACATGGCCTTTGCCCAGGGGCATGAGGTGGTCGAGGACAAGGGGCTTCTGGCCGAGGTGGCCGGGCTGGTGGAATGGCCCGTCGTGCTGATGGGCGATATCGCCGAAGATTTTCTGGGCCTGCCGCCGGAGGTGTTGCAGACCTCGATGAAGGAACATCAGAAGTTTTTCTCGGTGAAGAATCCCAGGACGGGGCGGATCGAGAAATTTGTCACGGTGGCGAACCGGGAGACCAGGGATCAGGGCGCGACCATTCTGGCAGGAAACCGGAAGGTGCTGTTTGCGCGGTTGTCGGATGCGAAATTCTTCTGGGAGAATGACCTGCGGGTGGCCAAGGCGGGTGGCGCGGACTGGCTGGAGAGACTGAACACCGTGACCTTCCATAACAAGCTGGGGAGCCAGGGCGACCGGATTGCGCGGATCGCCGCGCTGACGCGCGAAATTGCGCCGAAGGTGGGCGCGGATTCCGATCTGGCCGAACAGGCGGCGCGTTGGGCCAAGGCGGATCTGTCGTCGGAAATGGTGTATGAGTTCCCCGAATTGCAGGGGTTGATGGGGCGCTATTACGCCGAGGCCGCCGGGTTTGGCGAGGAGGTCGCGGGCGCGGCCGAGGAGCATTACTCTCCGCTGGGTCCGTCGGATGACGTGCCCACGGCGCCGGTGTCGGTGGCGGTGGCGCTGGCCGACAAGCTGGACACGCTGACCGGGTTTTGGACCATCGATGAAAAACCCACCGGCAGCAAGGATCCCTTCGCGCTGCGCCGTGCGGCGCTGGGGGTGATCCGGCTGGTGTTGGAGAATGAATTGCGCCTGCCGCTGGACCGGTTTTTCGACGGCCAGCTTCTGCGACATGAGATCGCGCAGAATGGCGAAGACGAGGTGTCGCGCGGACTGATGGGCGACATGATGGACGAAATTGCCGATCACGGTGTTTTTGGCGCGGCGGTGCGCACGGTGCTGGATGCCTTTGACGGGGACCTGCCAGAGCATCTGGAGCGGTTGAAAATCCGCCTGCCGGACACGTCGCGCGATCTGCTGGGGTTTTTCCATGACCGCCTCAAGGTCTATCTGCGCGATCAGGGCATTCGCCATGACGTGATCGATGCCTGTATCGCGATGCCGGGCAATGACGATATCTGTCTGCTGGTCAAGCGCGCGCGCGCCTTGCAGGATTTCCTGGGCACGGATGATGGCGAGAACCTTTTGCAGGGGTTCAAGCGGGCCAACAATATCCTGAGCCAGGCCGAGGAGAAGGATGGGGTGGAGTATTCCTTTGGGGCGGATGTGAAATTTGCCGAGGAGGACAGCGAAAAGGCGTTGTTTGCCGCATTGGACGGGGCCGAGGGGGCGATCTCTTCGGCCATCGAGGCCGAAGATTTCGCGCCGGCCATGGGCTCCATGGCCTCCCTGCGCGCCCCGATTGATGCGTTTTTCGAAGCCGTGCAGGTGAATAGCGACAATACGGTGGTGCGCCGCAACCGGCTGAACCTGTTGTCGCGCATTCGCGCGATTTGCCTGAGCGTTGCCGATCTGGCCAGGATCGAGGGCTGATCCGCGACAAATATCACCGGGGCAAGCTTTCCCTTGCCTCGGGTCGGCTGGTGCGTATGCTCCTTTTCAAAGGAAGGTGCCGCAGTGCAGCAATATGACCAAGACATCACCCTGATCACCGACACGGCACCGGTGACGACGGCCTCGCACGGGGGGCGTGCCAAGTGTTTGCAGCGTTTGGTCCGGCTGGAACTGCCGGTGCCGGTGACGGTTGCGTTGAGCTTTGACGCGGTGCACCGGATCGCAGCCGGAGGAAGGCTGGACATGGACTGTATCCTGGCGCCGTTCGCGCAGGATCAGCTGTTATGCGTGCGTCCCTCCTCGGAAGACCCGGATTGGGGCGGGCCGGGGGCCGTGCTGAACATTGGCATGAACGGTGCAATGCTGGAATCGCTGAGCACGCGGATCGGGGCACGGGCGGCGGCGCGGCTGTATGTGAAGTTCATCCAGTCCTATTCGACCCATGTGGCGCGGCTGGACCCGGATATCTTTGACGATCTGAACATGGATGCGCCGGATGTGGTGGCGCAGTTTCTGGATGCCTATGAAGACGAGGCCGAGGAGCCGTTTCCGCAGGACAGGGGGGAACAGCTGACCGGCGTGTTGCGGTCGATGGCGCGCGCCTGGGAGGGCACGACGGCCCGCTTGTTGCGCATGGCCAAGGGCGCGCCGGCGGACGCGGGCCTGGGTCTGGTTGTGCAGTCCATGGTGCTGGGCGTGGGGCAGGGGGAATGTGGTTCGGGTGTGTTGCAGCTGGTCAGCAGCGACACGGGCGAGCCGCAGATCACCGGGCGCTACCTGAGCCAGAGCCAGGGGCGGGATGCCTTGCAGCGCGGGGCGGCGGCGCTGTATCTGGAAAAGGATGCGCGCGGCCCGTCGCTGGAGGAAAAAGCGCCCGAGGCCTTTGAGCAACTGAAGAAACAGGCGGCGCTGATGCGGCGCAAACTGCGCGAGGAGATGCAGTGCGAATTCGCCGTGGACAATGGCGAGGTGCATATTCTGGACGGGGTGCGCGTGCAGCGCACGGCGCGGGCGGCGGTGCGGATCGCGGTGGCGCTGGCCAATGACGGCATCATCCCGCGCGAAGAGGCGGTGATGCGGATCGAGCCGCGCTCGTTGAACGAGATCCTGCACCGGCAGATTGACCCGTCGGCCGATCGCGACGTGATCGGCTCCGGTGTGGCGGCCAGCCCGGGCGCGGCAACGGGCAAGATCGTGTTTTCCGCCGCCGAGGCGCAGGCCAGTGCCGCGCGCGGCGAGCCCTGTGTGCTGGTCCGGCGCGAAACCAACCCCGAGGATATTCGCGGGATGCATGCAGCCGCGGCCGCGCTGACCGAACGCGGCGGCATGACAAGCCACGCGGCGGTGATCGCGCGCGGGCTTGGCCTGCCCTGCGTTGTGGGGGCGTCGTCGATCCGGTTTCAGATTCGCAAGAAACGGTTGATGGCCGCGGACGGGCGTGTGTTTCGCGAAGGCGACGTGATCACGGTGGACGGAAGCAACGGGCAGGTACTGGCCAGCGAGCCGGCGCTGATCGAGGCGACGCTGGACGATACGTACAAGTCGCTGATGAGCTGGGCCGACGACGTGCGCGATATCGGCGTGCGCGCCAATGCCGACACGCCGGACGATGCGCGCACCGCGCTGAAGTTCAAGGCCGAGGGCATCGGGCTGTGCCGGACCGAGCATATGTTCTTTGAGGCTGACCGGCTGATCGCCATCCGCGAAATGATCTTTGCCGACACTCCGCGGGACCGGAGCGCGGCGCTGGCCCAGCTGTTGCCCTTGCAACGCGACAGCATCGCGGAACTGTTTGTCATCATGAAGGGCCACCCGGTTTGCGTGCGCCTGTTCGATCCGCCGCTGCACGAATTCCTGCCCACGGACCGGGCCGGGTTGCGCGATCTGGCCGAGGCGCTGAACCTGCCGCTTTCGGATGTCACCCGTCGGGTCGAGGCATTGGGCGAATACAACCCGATGCTTGGGATGCGCGGGGTCCGGTTGGGCATCACGGTGCCCGAAATCTACGAGATGCAGGCCCGTGCCATATTCGAGGCGATGCTGAAAGCCGCCGGGGACGAGGATACGATCGTGCCCGAGATCATGATCCCGCTGGTTTCGGCCAAGCGCGAGGTTGAACTGGTCAAGACCCGGATCGATGCCGTGGCCGCCGCCCTGCGCACCGAAAGCGGGCGCGATTTCGACTATCGGCTGGGGGTCATGGTGGAAACGCCGCGCGCCGCGTTGCGGGCCGAGGACATTGCCCAGCATTGCGAGTTTTTCAGCTTTGGCACCAATGACCTTACACAGATGACCTATGGCCTGTCACGCGACGACGCGGGGCGGTTCATGTCGCCCTATGTGCAGCAGGGCGTTTTCCCCGAAGATCCGTTTCATATCCTGGACCGCGAAGGTGTGGGCGAGCTTTTGAAGCTGGGCGCGGAACGCGGGCGCAAGACCCGCCCCGACCTGACGCTGGCAGTGTGCGGTGAACATGGCGGCAGCCCCGAATCAATCGCCTTTTGCCGTGAGATCGGAATGGACTATGTGTCCTGCTCGCCGTTCCGTGTGCCGGTTGCGCGATTGGCCGCAGCCCAGCTGGCAATTCAGGATAAACTGGGCTGAATAAACCAATTTTTCATGAGTCTACTTGACATTTCGGGCCGGGGCTGCCGACCCGGATTCGGGGTGGGGTAGACGAATTTTGCCTTTTCAGCTATGAGGGCGCGAGTTTCGGGCGGGGAGGGTCCGGCGGGAAATCAGTAGAGGCTGCCATGCAGAAGTTTTTTTGTGCATTTCTGAGCATTGTTCTTACGGCCGGATTGGCCGTTGCGGACGCCCCATCAGGCACCGTGGAAAAGGCTGAGAAACCGCGCCGTGTTGTGCTGTTCGATGGCAAGACATTGCGGGAAATCTTTGCGCCGAAATCCTCCAAGCCCACACAGATTTCCTATAGCCGCGAGTGGATCGATCAATTGCCGCGTGTGAAGGACGAGCGGCGGGACGCCGAATGGCAATGCTTGTCCGAGGCGCTGTATTTCGAAGCGCGCGGCGAGAGCGTCAAGGGCCAGTTCGCGGTTGCCGAGGTGATCATGAACCGGGTCAAGCGCGATGCCTTCCCCGACAGCATCTGCGGCGTGATCAAGCAAGGCACCGCCAGCGGCCGCAAGTACCGGTGCCAGTTCAGCTATAATTGTGATGGCGTGACCAACCGCATCCGCGAAAAGGACGCCTACGAGCGCGTTGGCAAGGTGGCGCGGCTTGTGATCGACGGCGCGCCCGATTTGCTGACCGAAGGGGCTACCCATTATCATACCACTGCGGTAAAGCCGTCCTGGGCGCGCAAGTTCACGCGCACCGCCGTGATCGGCGTGCATCATTTCTATCGGATGCCGCAGCGGGTCTCTCAGAAATAGCGGGCCGCGATCCGGGTCAGCCCCCTTTGCCGGTGACGCGTTTGGTCACTGGTTTGCCGCGCCGCGCTCTGCTATGGGCGGAAAAACCGCGTAGCCTGACATGGGCCACACGGACCGAGGCCCCACAGACAGGAGCGGCGCCATGAGCAATGAAATCCGGCTGGCCTTTGCGCATCCCCGGGAGCGTTCCGAGGCCATGGCAGGCCCCGATCCGATGGATCGGATTTCGTTGCGCGATCACATTGTCGACGTGGATATCGGCGCCTTTCAGACCGAGCGCGGGCAGATGCAGCGTGTGTGTTTCAACGTTGTTGTCGAGGTGCGCCCGCTGAGTGATCCGATTGACGACGATGTGGATCGTATCCTGTCCTATGACCGTGTGACCGAGGCGATTGCCCATGAGCTGGCCGCCGAGCGGCTGAACCTGCTGGAAACCCTGGCCGAGCGCGTGGCGGATCGTATCCTGCTGGAACCCCAGGCCATGCGGGCCTTTGTACGGATCGAAAAGCTGGATCGCGGACCCGGCGCGCTGGGGGTGGAAATCGTGCGCAGCCGCAAGACGGCGCTGGCGCCGGTGGATATCGGCACCGAAGAAGACGCCCCCCATCCGCGCGTGGTGTTCCTGTCCAATTCGGCGATTGCCGCGCCGCATCTGACGGGCTGGATCGATCAGCTGGAACAGGATGGCATTCCGGCGATTTTCTGCATTGGCGCGCCCGATGGCGAAGCTCCCCGAACCGGTCACGCCATGACCCAGCGCCGGATTGACCTGCTGGCCATCGAGATGAATGCCTGGGTTCTGGCCTCCAAAGACCCGCGCTGTGTTGTTGTCAATACGCGGACGGAACTGGATTGGGCGATGAAAAACGGCCAGATCTGTGTTTGGGCGCCTTCCAAGATCGTGCTGGATGCGGTGGACGGCCCGGCCCCCCATCCGCGTGATCCGGTGGCCCTGGCGGCGTGGTTTGCCGGTGAAATGCAGGCGCGCAAACTGTGGATCATCGGCGGAACCCCGCCGGAAACCGCGCCTGTGCCGGTGCGGATACTGCCGGATGATCAGGCCAGGCTCTGAACGCTTGCCTTTCACGCATCAATTGCGCAGGTAGCGGGGATGACCGACTATTTTCGCCCGATTGCCCAGACCGATGCAGCCCGCCCGCCAGAGGCGGAAACGCTGGCGGGGGGCTGGTGCTGGTTTACGCATGTTGAACACCTGAGGCGGGGCCGGAGTGCCGGGATCCTGCCGGTGGACGCGCTGCCCAAAGAGACTCTGGAGCGGCTGACCGCGCCGCGCCCCCGGCTGGGGCGGCTGCGCATGGACCGGCCACAGATCATGGGCATCCTGAACGTCACGCCCGACAGCTTTTCCGATGGTGGCGCGCATGTCGGACCAGCGCGCGGGCTGGCCCATGCGCGCGCGATGGTGGATGCCGGTGCCAGCCTGATCGACGTGGGTGGGGAATCCACGCGGCCCGGTGCGCTGGAAGTGCCTGCCGAGGCCGAGATCGCCCGCACCGCGCCGGTCATCGCCGCGATTTCCAACGTCGTGCAGGTGCCGATCAGCATCGACACGCGCAAGGCGGTTGTGGCGCGGGCGGCCCTGGACGAAGGCGCCTTTCTGGTCAATGACGTGTCCGGGTTCACCCATGATCCCAGGCTGGCCCTGTTATGTGCCGAGCGGGAGGTGCCGATCTGCGTGATGCACGCGTTGGGCGACCCTGAAACCATGCAAAGCGACCCGCGCTATGACGACGTGCTGCTGGATGTCTACGATTTCCTGGCCGCGCAGGTCAGTATGCTGGCCGGTCTTGGCATCCCGCGCGCGCGGATCCTGGTAGATCCGGGGATTGGGTTTGGCAAGACGATTGCCCACAACCTGGCGCTGCTGGCGCGGATCAGCCTGTTTCACGGTCTTGGGTGCCCGGTCCTTCTGGGCGCGTCGCGCAAGGGGTTCATCGGCAAGATCGGGGATGTGCCCGATGTAACCGAGCGCGCGCCGGGATCGGTGGCGGTTGCGCTTGAAGCCATTGCGCAGGGCGTGCAGGTTGTCCGGGTACATGACGTAGGCGAAACCCGGCAGGCCCTGCGCTTGTGGCAGGCGGTGACGACAGGAGAGCATCATGGGGCGTAAGCTATTTGGGACGGACGGGGTGCGGGGCACGGCGAACCGGCATCCGATGACGGCGGAAATGGCGTTGCGGATCGGCGCGGCGGTGGGGCGGTATTTCCGCAATGACGGAACCAACCAGCACCGCGTGGTGATCGGCAAGGACACCCGCCTGTCAGGCTATATGTTCGAAAATGCGCTGACGGCGGGGCTGACCAGCACGGGGATGAACGTGCTGCTTCTGGGGCCGGTGCCAACCCCGGCGGTGGGTCTGTTGACCGCGTCGATGCGCGCCGATCTCGGGGTCATGATTTCGGCCAGCCACAACCCGGCGGATGACAACGGGATCAAGTTTTTCGGGCCGGACGGGTTCAAGCTGAGCGACGAGGCGGAACTGGCGATTGAAAAGCTGGTGGAAGATGGGGTCGAGCCGGTCCAATCGCGCAATATCGGGCGGGCCAAGCGTGTGGATGACGGGCGGTTCCGGTATATCGAGCGGGTCAAGAGCTCGTTGCCGCGCGCGTTGCCGCTGACCGGTATCAAGGTGGTGATCGATTGTGCCAACGGCGCGGCCTATCGCGCGGCGCCCGAGGCGCTGTGGGAACTGGGCGCCGAGGTGATCCCAATGGGGGTGTCACCTGACGGGCGCAACATCAACCGCGAATGCGGCTCGACCAAACCGCGCGTGGCCAGCGAAACGGTGGTGGCACATGGCGCGGATGTGGGCATCTGTCTGGATGGTGACGCCGACCGGGTGATGATCATCGACGAGACCGGCCGCGTTGCGGATGGCGACCAGATCATGGGGTTGCTGGCGTCGCGCTGGGCGGCCGACGGGCGGCTGAATGGCGGCGCGCTGGTGGCCACCGTGATGTCCAATCTGGGCCTGGAGCGGTTCCTGCAGGATCAGGGTCTGCGCCTGGAACGCACGGCGGTAGGAGATCGCTATGTCGTCGAGGCGATGCGCAAGGGCGGCTACAATCTTGGCGGAGAGCAGTCGGGCCATATCGTGATGACGGATTATGCCACCACCGGCGACGGGCTGATGGCGGGGCTGCAATTTCTGGCGGCGATGGTGGAAACCGGGCGGCCCGCCTCTGAGCTGGCAAATGTGTTTGAAACTGTGCCCCAGATGCTTGAAAACGTGCGTTATGCCGACGGACAGGTGCCGCTGGAGATGGCCGGGGTGCAGGCGGCGATTGCCGGGGCCGAAGCGGATCTGGCCGGCAAGGGGCGGCTTTTGATCCGCAAGTCCGGGACCGAGCCGCTGATCCGGGTGATGGCGGAAAGCGAGGATGCGGCGCTGTTGGAACGGGCCGTGATGGGGGTGGTCGGGGCCGTGCAGGCGGCGGTGGCCGACGAGGCGGGTTAGGCGCGCCCGAACAATCGTTTCAGGGCACCGTATTGGCTGAGCCCGACCCCGATCAGGATCAGCAGCGCGGCCCAAAGCAGCGAGGCCCGGAGCGGTTCGGCCAGGAACAGCACACCAAGCGCCACGGACCAGAGCGGCACCATGTAATTGGTCAGGCTCATGAACACCGGCCCGGCGCTGCGGATCAAGAGATTGCGCAGCAGGTTGGCGCCTGCCGTGGGCACAAGGCCCAGCAGCATGACATAAAGCAGGCCCTCGGCGGCGGGTATCCGGGGCGGGCCATGATTGATCAGGGCCATGGGGATGACGACGGCCATGCCCAGGATCAGCGTGACCGCCGACAGGCCCACGGGATCGATCGGTGGCAGGCGGCGCATGACGATTGACGAGACAGCATAGCAACTGGCGGCGGCAAGGCAGGCCAGTCTGCCCCAGGTTTCAAGCGGATTGCCCGCGCCCTGAAAGGCGCCCGGACCGATCAGGACCAGCACGCCGCCAAAGCCGATGGCAAAGCCCGCCGCGCGGCGCAGGGTCATGCGTTCGCCGGGAATGAACAGATGCGCCAGGGGCAGGGTGATCAGCGCCACGGCGGCCATGGACACGCCGGTAAAGCCCGAAGTGACGTATTGCTGCGCCCAGGACAACAGCATGAAGGGCACCGCCACGCTGAGCAGCGAGACCAGCCCCAGACCGCGCCAGTCCCGGGTGTCGGAGGTGAACAGCTGCCCGCCCAGCGCCTGCCAGAGCGCAACCGTCAGCACGGCCGCAAAGCTGATCCGCCCGGCGGCCACCCATAGCGGCGGCAGATAGCCAAGCGCCAGCTTCTGCACCATGAACGTACCGCCCCAGATCAGGCCGAGCGCGGCGACCATGAGCCAGCTTTTTGTCGTGATGCCGGGGGGGTGCGTCATGCTGCTTCCAAAAAACACAATTGACCCCGACGCGGTGGCCGGGGTCAATTCATTTCTTGTCAGGACTGAACCGGGGCGTTTGCGCCGATCAGTTCTTTTCCTTGTCGACCATCTTGCCGGCGGAGATCCACGGCATCATGCCGCGCAGTTTGGCGCCGGTTTCCTCGATCATGTGTTCGTCATTGGCGCGGCGCGATGCCTTGATGGTCGGCTGGCCAACGGCGTTTTCAAGCATGAAGTCCCGTACGAACTTGCCTTGCTGGATGTCGGTGAGCACGTCCTTCATGGCCTTCTTGGTCTGTTCGTAAGGCAGAATGCGCGGTCCGGTGACGTACTGGCCGTATTCGGCAGTGTTGGAGATCGAATAGTCCATGTTGGCGATGCCGCCTTCATAGATCAGGTCAACAATCAGCTTCACCTCGTGCAGGCACTCGAAATAGGCCATTTCCGGCGCGTAGCCGGCTTCGACCAGGGTTTCAAAGCCGCAGCGGATCAGCTCGACAAGGCCACCGCACAGAACGGCCTGTTCACCAAAGAGATCGGTTTCGCATTCTTCGCGGAAGTTGGTTTCGATGATGCCCGAGCGCCCGCCGCCGATGGCCGAGCAATAGCTGAGGCCGATTTCCAGCGCCTTGCCGGTGGCGTCGTTGTCAACGGCAACAAGGCAGGGCACGCCGCCGCCCTTGACATATTCGCCGCGAACGGTGTGGCCGGGGCCCTTGGGGGCCATCATGATCACGTCAACGCCGGCCTTGGGTTCGATCAGGCCGAAATGCACGTTCAGACCGTGGGCAAAGGCAATCGCGGCGCCGTCACGCAGGTTGTCATGCACGTATTTCTTGTAGGTTTCGGCCTGAAGTTCATCGGGCATGGTGAACATGATCAGGTCACACCAGGCGGCGGCCTCGGCGATGCCCATCACTTGCAGGCCTTCGCCTTCGGCTTTCTTGGCGCTGGGCGAGCCTTCGCGCAGGGCGACGACGACATTCTTGGCGCCGCTGTCGCGCAGGTTCAGCGCGTGGGCGTGGCCCTGAGAACCATAGCCCAGAATGGCCACCTTCATGTCCTTGATCAGGTTGATGTCGCAATCGCGATCGTAATAAACGCGCATGTCGGCGCTCCCTTGTTGTGGTGTTTCTGGCGGCGATCATACGCGACGGAGAGACAAAGGCGAGGCACGGATCGCGTGTATTTTTCCAAATTTTCGCTGTTTTCATTCGTCACTATCCAAAATATAGAGATGTTCATGCTTGATGATCTGGATCGGCGCATATTGCGCCATTTGCAGGCCGACCCGGCGCAATCGATTCCGGACCTGGCCGACCGGCTGACGTTGACCGCCTCGCGCCTGACCCGGCGGATCGAGAAGTTGCGCGACGCGGGCGTGTTGCGCGGGCAGCGGGCGGTGATCGACTGGCAGGCGCTGGGCTATGCCGTGGAAGTGAGCCTGCGCATCACGCTGGACAAGACCCAACCACGTGCGTTTGACGAATTCATCAACGCGGCGCGCGGCATTGCCGAGGTGCTGGAAATCCAGACGTTTCTGGGACAGGTGGATGTGCGCCTGTCGGTGATCGCCCGGGACATGGCGCATTATCTGGACGTGTATCGCGACCGGATTCTGACCTTGCCGCATGTGGCCGATATCGAGGCGCTGATGCATGTGGCGCGGATCAAGACCGACGAAAGCCTGCCGCTGTGATCGAACTGGATGAAACCGACCGGGCATTGTTGCGCGCACTGGCCGAGGATGCAACGCAAGGCGCCGGGGCGCTGGGGCGGCGGTTCGGGCTGAGCCAGCCGGCCACATGGCGGCGGATCCGGCGGCTACAGGACAGCGGCGCGATCGCCGGGCGGCGGCTGGATCTGGATGCCGCGAAGCTGGGCTTTGGCGTGACCGTGTTCCTGGGGGTGAAGCTGGCGACCAAGGGGCGGATTTCGCTGGAAGATTTCGAACGCGCCGTGTCGGCCATTCCCGAGGTGCAGACGGTTGAGCATGTGCTGGGCATGTATGATTACCGGCTGCGGGTGACGGCGCGCGACATCCCCGATTTCGAGCGGGTTCTGCGCCGCCGGATCATGACATTGCCGGGGGTGGGCAATGTGGATGCCAACGTGCTGCTGAGCGAAGAGCGCCGTCCGGGGCCGCTTTGAGCCTTTGCATCGGCGCGCATTCGCGCTAGCCCTTGGGCAACGGACAAGGAGTTTCCCATGGCACATGACGTAGATCCCGGCGGTCTGGAAGAGTTTTCGGTGGTGTTCACCGACCGGTCGCTGAACCACATGTCCAGGACGTTTCAGCAGGTGATGCTGGATATCAACGACATGCTGAAAGAGGTGTACCACGCCGACGCGGTGGCGCTGATCCCCGGTGGGGGCACCTTTGGCATGGAGGCCGTCGCGCGCCAGTTCGCGCGCGGCGCGACCACGCTGGTGGTGCGCAACGGGTGGTTTTCCTATCGCTGGAGCCAGATTTTCGAAGCGGGCGGTTTTGCGGCGCACAGCACGGTGATGAAGGCGCGTCAGACAGGAAACGGTGTGACAGCGCCGTTTGCACCGGCGCCGATTGACGAGGTTGTCGCTAAAATTCAAGAGGTTAAGCCGGATGTTGTGTTTGCGCCGCATGTGGAAACCAGCGCCGGGGTGATCCTGCCGGATGACTATATCGCGGCGATGGCGGCGGCGGCGCATGACGTTGGGGCGCTGATGGTGCTGGACTGTATCGCCAGCGGCTGTGTCTGGGTGGACATGAAAAAGCTGGGGGTGGATGTGTTGGTCTCGGCGCCGCAAAAGGGCTGGTCGGCCTCGCCCTGTGCCGGGCTGGTGATGATGTCCGAACGGGCTTTGGCGCGGCTGGAGGAAACCGAGAGCGACAGTTTCGCGATCGATCTGAAGAAGTGGCGCGCGATCATGCTGGCCTATGAAAACGGCGGTCATGCCTATCACGCGACCATGCCGACAGACAGCTTGCGCGCGTTCCGCGACACCATGGCGGAGACACGCGATTACGGGTTCGGCAAGCTGCGCGAGGCGCAATGGGCGCTGGGCGAGGGTGTGCGGCGGATGCTGAAGGACAAGGGTGTTCTGTCGGTCGCGGCTGACGGGTTTGGCGCGCCGGGTGTGGTGGTGAGTTATACCAGCGATCCGGGCATCCAGAACGGCAGCAAATTTGCCGCCGAGGGGATGCAGATCGCCGCCGGGGTGCCGTTGGCCTGTGATGAGCCCGAGGGGTTCATGACTTTCCGGCTGGGCCTGTTCGGGCTGGACAAGCTCTTTGATGTAGAGGCCACGCTGGCGCGGTTGAAAACGGTGCTGGACAGGGTGCTGTAGGCCGGTCGGGCGACGCAAAGGTTAACGGCCTTGTTTTGCAGGGATTTGCGTGTCGGCATTGCGTCGGTATCGCGTCGGTATCGCGCCGGTTTCGGGGCGTTGCGGAACGGGGGTTAACACGGCGTGCGGGCAGGCGGGGGATGGCCGGCCCGGTCGCGCGATTTCGAAGTCGCGCCGCAAGGTTTCTGGAAACCCCCTGACCCCGGCCTTAGCGGACGCCGAGCCCCATTTGCATCAGCGTTTTGCGCACGGGCGCCATGGAATAGAGCGCGTTAAGACCCATGGCGCGCGCATCACGCAGGGCGCGCGGCGCAACCATCGAGGCGCGGTTCAGCAGATCGATGCCCTGCACCCGCAGTTTGACCTCGGCAAAGCGTTTGCGGTGATAGGTTTCCAGCATCTTCGCGCTGCCCAGCCCGGCGGGATCGGCCCTGGCCAGATCCAGCAGCACGCGCATGTCGCCCAGGGACATGTTCAGCCCTTGCGCGCCGATCGGGGGCACCACATGCGCCGCCTCGGCCATCAGCGCCAGGCGCTCGCCACAAAGACGTTCGGCGGATTGCGAGATGATCGGCCAGATGGTGCGGCGCGAGGCCAGCGTGAGGGGGCCGAAGAGAGAGCAGGAGCGTTCCGTCATCGCGGCCTGAAATTCGGCCACGTCCATGTCGAACAGCGCGCGCGCGCGCGGGCCGCGTTCCATCCAGACAAGGGCCGAGGACGGCTTGCCCTGATAGTCGGGCAGGGGCACCAGCGTGAAGGGGCCGCCGGAGCGGTGGATCTCGGTCGAGACATTGCAATGCGGGATCGGGTGGGTGACGGCCAGCGCCAGCGCCTTTTGCCCGTAGCGGGTGGTGTGCACCCTGATCCCGGCGGCCTCGCGCATCGGCGAATTTCGCCCATCGGCGGCGATCACCAGCCGGGCGCGGGTTTGGCTGCCGTCCGACAGGGTGACGCGGGCTTCGTTCGTGCGGGTGAAGAGCGTGGTGGTGGCTGTGCCCAGGCGCAGATCGACATTGGGCAAGTCGGCCAGGCGCGCCAGCATTTCACGGCGCAAGAGCCAGTTGGGCAGGTTCCAGCCAAAAGGCTGATCCGAAATGTCGGCGGCGTCGAAATCCTTGATGATGCGCGGTTCGGGCAGCTCGCCCCCGGCATCGACGATGCGCATGATCTGCAATGGCGCCGCATGGGGGGCGAGCCGCTGCCAGAGACCGGCCTCGTCCAGCAGGGTGCGGGCGGGTTGCAGAAAGGCGGTGGTGCGCAGGTCCGAGCCTTCGGCGTCGCGTTCGGTGACGGGGGGCGCGGGATCGACACATTGCACCGAAAACCCGGCGCTGGCAAAGGCGGCCGCTGCTGTCAGCCCGGCAATGCCGCCGCCGGAAATCAGGATGTCGGTCTGGGTTGACGTGGTCATGGGCAGCGCCTCCTGGGGGGCAACCTACGCCTGCCAGCGACAAAGGCAAGGGGATGACATGTCATCCCCGCGAGACATATACCAATGTCAGGAAGATCAGCGGCACGGTGGCGAGGGCCGGGATGTACAGGCCGGGGATGCCCCAGATCGCGATGGCGGTGCCCCACAGCGCCAGAAGCGCAAAGACCGCAAGGAACAGCCACCGCGCGCTGTGCGTACCGGCTGGCGGGCTGTCGTGATCTGTCACGGGGGTGGCGGGTGTTGGATCGGAGAGATCGGTATGTTTCATGAGAGTGTCCTGCTGTTGCAGGGGTCACGTAGGAACTCTGATGGCGGATTTGATGGGGCAGGGTGTCGCGGCGCTAGGACAGTTGGCTGAGAAAGCCGGGCAGGTCGTCGGTATGGTGGTGGATATGGCCGGCCCGGTGTGGTTCGGGCGCGACATGCACGGTGCGCATCCCCATGTCATGGGGGGCTTGCAGGTTGCGGGGGTCGTCTTCGAACATGGCGGCGGTTTGCGTGCAGACGCCGTCAAGCCGGAACACGGTCTCGAAAGCCGCGCGTTCCGGTTTAGGCAGGAAATCGGCATGTTCCACGCCGTAGACCGCATCGAAAAGCCCCGACAGGCCCCGCGCCGCGAGCACCCGTTCGGCATAGGGCGCGGTGCCGTTGGTGTAGACGATGCAGCGCCCGGGCAGGGCACGGATTTGCGCGGCGAGTTGCGGATCGGGTTCCAGATGGGCAAGCGAGATGTCGTGCACCGTGGTCAGGTAGGGGGCGGGATCGACATCATGTTCGCGCATCAGCCCGGCCAGCGTGGTGCCGTATTGCGCCCAGTATTTGCGGCGCAGCCTGTCCGCCCTGGGCTGATCCACCCCCAGCGCCTGCATGACATAATCCGTCATCCGCAGCTCGATCTGGTCGAACAGGCGGGCATGGGGCGGGTAGAGGGTGTTGTCCAGATCGAACACCCAGGTGGTGACATGGGCAAAGGCGTTGCGCGGCATGGGGGCAATCTAGGCGCTTGCGGCGGGCGGCGCAATGCGGGCCGGGAAGCAACGGCGCGTGCCCGGGGGCGCGGGGGCCATATGGGGTTGCGCCGCCCGGTTCAGCGCGTAGTCTGAGCGGCATTGCGAGGAGGAGGGCCGGGCAAGATGGCACAGGTGAAATCGACCAACAAGGATGCCTATACGCTGATCCTGGAGGCGATCGATGTCGGGATCTACAAGCCCGGCGACCGGCTGGTGGAAAGCGACCTGGCCGAACGGTTCGGTGTGTCGCGCACGCCTATTCGCGAGGCTTTGCAGCGGCTGGAGACACAATCGTTGCTGGCACGGGACGGGCGCAGCCTGATCGTGTCGTCGCTGGATCACAACCAGATGGCCGAGCTTTACGTGGTGCGCACCGAGCTGGAGGGGCTGGCGGCGCGGCTGGCGGCGCGCCATGCCACCCGTGAAGAGGTGCGGGTGTTGCAGGACATGGTGGATCGGGATCGCAAGCTGATCGACGATCCGTCGGCGCTGGCGCGGTCCAACCGGCGGTTTCACAAGCAGATCCATCTGGCCTCGCACAACCGCTATCTGGTGCAGCAGCTGGACCTGGTGCACCGGTCGATGGCGTTGATGGCGACCACGTCGATTGCCGCCGAAGGGCGCGGCAGCGATACGCTGGTCGAGCATCAGGCGATCGTGGACGCGATCAGGAGCCGCGACGAGGATGGCGCCTATGACGCGCTGCGCGACCATATCAGCCAAGCCTTTGTGACCCGGTTGAAACAGGAAAGCGACGCCTGATCAGTCCGGGCTGTCGGGCAGGTGCGCGCGCGTGCCTTCGGCGGTTTTGCCATGTGCCGTCTTGTCCCAGTAATAGGGCGCGCACAGCAGCTCGATCAGGGCCTTGTAGGCGGCCAGGGTGGCCATGGGAAAGTAGAACATCATGGTCAGAACCCAGGGGTAGAGCCGTTCGCGCCCCTGTCCCCAGACCGAGGTGAGCGAGATCGCCGCGCTCATGACCCCAGCGCTGATCATTCCGCCACCGATCCACAACAACGCGGTGTCGCCCAGCAGGTCGGTCAGCGGATGGGGCAGGCCAAAGGCGGCACCCCAGAAGCTCCAGATCACGGGGGCCAGAACAAACTGGGTGAGTGTGGTCATGAAAACCAGATGAAAGCCGATGAAGCGGCGCGCGCCCAGTTCGCGCCACAGGCGGCGTGGGGTGCGCATGTGGACGAAATACGTCACCATGAACCCCTTGAGCCAGCGCGAGCGTTGGCGGATCCAGGCGATGGGGCGGCAATTGGCCTCTTCCCCGGTGACGGTGCGTATCAGTTCGGTGCGATAGCCGAACCGGGCCAGGCGATAGCCGAGATCGGCATCTTCGGTGACGTTGTGGGCGTCCCAGCCCTGGACATGTTCGATGGCGGCGCGGCGCAGGAACAGCGTGGTGCCGCCCAGCGGTATCGCCAGCCCCATGCGGGCCAAACCGGGCAGGATGATGCGGAACCAGGTGCTGTATTCGATGGTGAAGCAGCGCGAAATCCAGTTGGTATAGGGGTTGTAATAATCCAGCACCCCCTGAAGACAGGCCACGTCGGGCGCGGCATGAGCAAAATGGCGCGCCACACAGTCGAGCTGATCGGGGGCGGGGGCATCTTCGGCGTCCCAGATGCCGATGATATCGCCCTTGCAGAAATCCAGCGCATAGTTCAGGGCGCGCGGCTTGGTCGTCAGCCCGGACCCGGCGGGCACCTGAACCACGCGCATCCAGCGGGGCAGGCGGGTCTGGGCGATGGTGTTGCGGGTCACGTCGTCCTTTTCTTCCAGCACCAGCACCACGTCGAGCAGCGCGCGCGGATAGGTCAGCCGGGTCAGGCGCCGGATCAGGGCATGGGCAATCTCCTTTTCGCGAAACAGCGGCACCATGACCGATATGCGCGGCAGGCGGGCGCCGGGGGGCAGATCAGGCGCAGGGGGATCGTGGCGGTGCAGCAGATGCAGAACGAAGGCGGTGGTTTTCATCGCCGTGGCGGCAAACAGCGACAACAGTGCCCAGCCCATCAGCCCGATCAGCATCAGGCGGGGCGCCAGCAGGACCAGCCCGGCAAGTGTGGCGGCGATGACCGCGAACCGGGCGGTCTGGTGCCACGAGCGCCGATCCCAGCCCCGGCAGGAGAGGCGCGGGTCCAGCCGGGTTTCGGCGTGGCGCGTAAGGTGGGCGCGATGGCGCTTGGCCAGATACCGGGTGATCTGTGTTTCCGGGGCGACGGTGATCAGCGCGTGGCGCAGGCCGGGGGGCAGGTGCGGGCGAAGCTCTGCGATCCGGTCGGGCCGGCCAACCGCCAGCACCGGGGTGCCGTCAAACCGTGCCCAGGGCAACACGCAATGGCGAAGGCAAAATGCCGGTGGCAGAAGGTCCTGGATCGTCGGGTCGGGCGGTTCCCGGTCCAGATCGACCTGCCCGCCCGCCAGGCCGCGCGCCAGCGAGGCGCGCAATTCGTCCTCGCCGATCCAGCCACGGATGCGCAGGATTTCCGCCAGCGAGGCATTCCAGCGGCGCTGGCAACGCAGCGCGTAGAACAATTGCCAGGGCGTGATGCGGTGCCGGTCGATCAGATCGCGGCCCAGGGCGACGTGATCATCCCGTTGCGGCAGGTCGGTGCCCCGGCCAAAACCCCGGTCCGTGCCCGTACCGATGCCCCCGTCGATCAGCCCAATTGGATCGTTCATTCCGCCGTCCGCGCCATTGCCGTCTGTCCCGCCACATTGGCGGCGCAAGAGTTAACAGCGCGTTAAGGTTGATGAAACCGCAGGCGAAAACGCCCTGAAATCAGGGGGATCAGGCGCGTTCGGCCATGCAGGCGGCGAATTTCTCGAACAGGTAAAAGCTGTCTTGCGGGCCGGGGCTGGCCTCGGGGTGGTGCTGAACCGAAAAGACCGGGCGGTCGGCCAGACGGATGCCGCAGTTCGATCCGTCAAACAGCGACACATGGCTTTCCACTACACCGTCGGGCAGGGATTGCCCGTCCACGGCAAAGCCATGGTTCATCGAGGTGATTTCCACCTTGCCGGTATCGTGATCCTTGACCGGGTGATTGGCGCCGTGGTGGCCGTGGTTCATCTTGACCGTCCTGGCGCCCAGGGCGAGGGCCAGCATCTGGTGGCCCAGGCAGATGCCGAAGACCGGTAGATCGGCCTTGAGCACGTCCCGGATCATGGGCACGGCATAGGCGCCCGTCGCCGCCGGATCGCCGGGGCCGTTGGACAGGAAAACGCCATCGGGATCATGTGCCAGCACCTCCTCGGCGGTGGCGGTGGCGGGCAGCACGGTCACGTCGCAGCCAACAGAGGCGAGGCAGCGCAGGATATTGCGCTTGGCCCCGAAATCGACGGCGACAACTTTGAATTTGGGGGCTTCCTGGCGGGAATAGCCCTGGGGCCAGGCCCAGCGCATTTCGTCCCAGCGATAGGATTGGGCGCAGGTGACTTCCCTGGCCAGATCCAGCCCTTCGAGGCCGTGGAAGGCGCGCGCCCTGGCCACAAGGGCCTTGGTGTCGAACGTGCCGTCGGGATCATGCGCGAGCGCCACATGCGGCGCGCCCTGCTGGCGAATGGCGCGGGTCAGGCGGCGGGTGTCGATCCCGCCAATGGCGATGCGGCCGCGCGCGGCGAGCCAGTTGGACAACGTGTCCACGGCGCGCCAGTTGGACGGCGCCGTGGGATCCCATTTCACCACCATGCCCGCCGCGACGGGATCGGCGGTTTCGTCATCCTCGGGCGTGACCCCGGTATTGCCGATATGGGGGAAGGTGAAGGTGACGACCTGCCCGGCATAAGACGGATCGGTCATGATTTCCTGATAGCCGGTCATGGCGGTGTTGAAGCACAGTTCGGCCACGGTTTCGCCGGTGGCGCCAAAACCGCGCCCGTAAAACAGCGTGCCGTCAGCCAGGGCAAGGCAGGCGGTCGGGTGGGAAGGGGGCTTTTGGGCCATGGGTCGACTCTCCGGCTGACAAATTGGCCGATACCTATGTCGCGCGGGTGCGCGCGTCAAGCCGGTGCGGGCGGCGATTATGTGCCATTGCCGCGCCGCGGCAGAGCGTGGCGTGGCGGTTGCGCCGGGACGCGGTGTTGAGTATGGTCCGGGGCTTATGTTCAGCAGCAAATGGCGAGACACATGACTCTGCGGGAAGACATCAATACGGCGTTGAAACAGGCGATGCGCGATCGGGCCGCGGCGCGGCTTTCGACCTTGCGGCTGGTGACGGCGGCGATCAAGGACCGTGACATCGCCGCGCGCGGCGAAGGCGAGGACAGAAGCGGCGTGGATGATGCCGAGATCCTGGGCATCCTGGCCAAGATGGTCAAGCAGCGCCAGGAAAGCGCGCGCACCTATGAAGAGGGCGGGCGGCTGGATCTGGCGGAACGGGAACTGTCCGAGATCGTGGTGATCGAGGAGTTCCTGCCCAAGAAGCTGAGTGACGCGGAAGTGTCCAGGGCGATCCAGGCCGCTGTTGCGGACGTTGGCGCGGAATCGATTCGCGACATGGGCAAGGTGATGGGCGCGCTAAAGGCGAAATACACTGGCCAGATGGATTTCGGCAAGGTTGGCGCCAGGGTCAAGGACGCGTTGAACCAGGGCTGACGGCCCGGTTTTGCGACGACCGGTTTCGCGAGGAATTGAAAGGCCCGGCGTTTGCGCGCCGGGCCTTTGTACGTCAGTGGACGGGTTCGATCAGACAAATACGAAATCGGTGTCGTCAATGGCAGAGGCCGCCACCCCGACAAGCAGGAAGCTGATGCCGTTATCCATATCGACCAGCGCGCCATCTGCCGTATCGGATGCCGAATAGGCCTGGTTGGCCGATGCGATGCGCAGCAGGTCAAGCCCGTCCTGGAAATCCAGGATGCGATCCAGCCCGTTATTGACGGTATCCAGAAAGATGAACTGATCCGCATCCGCGCCGCCGCGCAGGGTGTCGTCGCCCACCCCGCCGCGCAGATAGTCATTGCCGTCGCCGCCAAACAGGACATCGGCGCCGCTTCCGCCGGTGAGCGTGTCATTGCCCTGACGCCCGAACATCAGATCATCGCCGTCGCCGCCATGCATGGCGTCATTGCCGCGTTCGCCACGGATCGTATCGTTGCCCTGGTTGCCGTACAGCGTATCGTCGCCGTCGCCACCGCTTACGAAATCGTCGCCATAGCCGGCCTCGACCGAATCCTTGCCAAAGCTGCCCAGGATCGAATCGTTTCCGCTATTGCCGAACATGCGGTCGTCGCCGGTGCCGCCCAGAAGCGTGTCATTGCCATTGCCGCCGCGCATGTAGTCGTTGCCGCTGTTGCCGCCAACGAGGTCATCGCCGTCGCCGCCGCGTAGGAAGTCGCGCTGTGCGCCGCCCCGAAGCACGTCGTTACCGTCTTCGCCGAACAGGCTGTCGGTATCCGAGCCGCCGTTGATAACGTCGTCTCCGGCGCCGCCTGCCAGGAAATCGCCGCCGTTATCGCCGTTCAACGTATCTTCGCCTTCGCCGCCGGAAAGCGTATCGTCGCCAAGGCCGCCATCAAGCAGATCGGCGCCCCAACCGCCGGACAGGTTGTCGTTTCCGGCTTCGCCAAAAAGGCTGTCGTGGCCACCGCTCCCCTCGATCAGGTCATTCCCGTCGCCGCCACCGATCCAGTCCTGACCAAGACCGCCACGCATGACATCGTGCCCCTCGCCGCCGCCCATCGTGTCGTCGTCCGCGCCACCGAACATGCGATCATTGCCCAACCCGCCGGACAGCAGATCGTTGCCAAGCCCGCCGAACATGCGGTCCGATCCCCAGCCGCCAAACAGCGTGTCGTTGCCGAAATTGCCGTACAGGGTGTCATTGCCGAGTTCCCCATGAATAAGGTCGTCGTCGATACCGCCGAAAAGCACGTCAAAACCGCTGCCGCCAAGGATCAGGTCATTGCCCTCGCCGCCATAGACGAAATCGGCCCCATCGCCCGCGTCGATGTAATCGGCCGATCCTTCACCCTTGATCGTATCCATGCCCCGGCCACCGTAAAGGATGTCGCTGCCGCCGCCGCCTTCGATCAGGTCATTGCCTTCCTCGCCGAACAGAAGGTCCACGCCTTCCGCGCCGTAGAGCACGTCGTCGCCGTCGCCAGCCAGGGCAACATCCGATCCCGCGCCACCGATCAAGGTGTCGTCGCCGCCAAACCCCAGGAAGGTGATACGGCCGTTGGTCACAGTCACGAAATCGCCGCCGATGCCACCCTGGTAGAGCTCTGTCTGACCGCTGGAGAGCACATAGACCGGCTGACCGGAAACCACGATGACATAAGGCCCGGCGGCGGCGATAATCTCGGCGTCGCTGAGTGAGGGAAGGCGAAAAATCAGATCGCCGGGTTCCGGCAGAACGGGGGGTAGAATAGGCATGGCAGTGCCTCACTTTCCTGAAATCATGACAAATGTGGCGGAACTTTGTCGAGAATGAGGCCAAAACCGCCTCGCGGTCAACGAAGGAGTTAACACTAAATTAACTGTTTCCTGAATGGAGACAGTGAATCAGTCGGGCTGCAACAATATCGGGAACCAGTCGGTGCGCAGTTTCTGGCCCGGTGTCATGTCATGGTCCGGAAAGGGCGGAGAGGTGCGCCCGGGCCGCTCGACATAGCGTGCGTCATCCCCCAGAAGGCGCAGGGAAAAGGCCCGGCGGCGGGTGGCGGCGGTGTTGCCGCGCGCGCCGTGCAGCACGTCGTAATTGAAGGCCACGGCATCGCCCGGCTGCATCGGCCATTCCAGGATGCGCATGTTTTCGGCATCCGGGTCGGGCACGGGCATGTAATCGCCCTCGTTCGCAAAGAAGCTTTCTTCGTTGACCCAACGAGTGGGAAGAACCGGTTTTTCCCAGCGGTGTGACCCGGCCACCAGGCGCAGCGTGGCGTCGGTGACGGGATCGAGCGGCGACCAGAAGCTGACGGTCTGTTTGCCCTGCACAAAGTAATACGGCCCGTCCGTGTGCCAGGGTGTGGCCATCGAGGTGCCCGGTTCCTTGACCAGCACGTGATCGTGGAACATCTGCACGCAGTCCGATTGCATCAGCCGTGCCGCCACCTGTGCGGCGGGCGAGGATCGGATCACTTCGGCAAATTCGGGGATGCGCTGCCAGTTGCAGTAATCGTCAAAGAAGCGCCCGGTCTCTCCCGCCTTCCTGTTTTCCGATGCATAAGGCCCCGGCGCGGCCATGTTGCGCGCCACCCCGGCGCGCAGGGTTTCGACGTGGTCCGCAAAAAGACCCGGCACCAGGACAGCGCCGTCGCGCTGGAAATCGTCGATCTGTTCTTGTGTGACCGTGACCATCTTTGCCCCCGAAACCTGTTTGTGGGGGCGAGAGTGATCCCGCCCCGGCCCGGGGTCAAGCGGTTCAGCGTGCCGACACCTGGTGGCGCAGCGCGTGGGTCATGGCCAGCAGCTTGGGGCCAAGATCGTTTTCCAGCCGGTCCTTTGGCAGGAAAGGCGCGAAACCGCCCAGGTTAAAGGCCATGTGGGGGGTGCCGTCGCTGTGGCTGGGGAAGGGCACGGCGACGGAATGCACGCCTTCGGTCCATTCGCCGAAATTGGCATAAAAGCCCCGTTCGGCGATCTGTTGCGCGGCCTCGTCGATCCCGGCCCGCAGGGCGGGCCATCGGGCGGGGCCGTAATGCGCGGCCAGTTCATCGAGGATTTCGGCGCGCTCGTCGGGTTTGCACCCGGTGAGATAGGCCCGCCCCATGGCGGAACGCGCCAGTGAGATGCGCGAGCCGACGCCCAGTTGCAGCGACACCACCCCGTCGGTGGCGCGGGCGCAGGCCAGATAGGTCACGGTTGGGCCGTCGCGCGCGCCCATCGACACCATAACCCCGTCCCCGGCGGCATCCGCGAGCCGCTGCATCGGTTCCATTGCCGCCTCGCGGATCGGGATGCCGCCCAGACAGGCAAACCCCAGCGACAGCACCGGCACGCCCATGCGATAGCGCCCGGTCTGTTCGTCATAAAGCAGGTATCCGGTCTGCATCAGCGTAAAGGTGAGCCGCGACACGGTGGAATTGGGCAGGCCGGTGCGCTGGGCCAGGTCGCGGTTGGACAGACCGGCCCGGTCATCGGGGCGAAAGGCGCGCAACACGTCCAGCCCGCGCGACAGGGAGGTGACGAATTGCCGGTCGGTTTCAGGGCTGTCGGCAGAGGGGCCGCGTTTTCTCATGGGCGGGCCTTGGGGGTCGGGTGGGTCATGTCAGGTCTTTCCACAGCACCTTGCCCGCGCCGGATTTGGGCAGGGCCTTGGTGAATTCCACGATCGAGGGGCATTTATAGGCGGCCATTTCGCCCCGGCACCAGGCGATGATGGCCCGGGCGTCGGGGCGGGTGCCCGGGCGGGGCACGATCACGGCCTTGACCACCTCGCCCCGGCGCGGATCGGTGGCGCCGATGACACAGGCCTCGGCGATGTCGGGGTGATGCAGCATCAGCATTTCAATCTCGGCCGGCCAGACCTTGAAGCCCGACACGTTGACCATGCGCTTGACCCGGTCGACCATGTAGAAATAGCCCTGATCGTCGCGATAGCCGATATCGCCGGTGCGCAGGAACGCCAGGCCGTCCAGCGTGACAAAGGCGGCGGCGCTGTCGGCGGGGCGTTGCCAGTAGCCGGTGAAATTCTGCGGCGCGTGGGTGACGATCTCGCCGACCTCGCCATGGGGCAGTTCGGCATCCGTTTCCGGATCCAGAATGCGGGAATCCACCGCATGGATCGGCTGGCCCAGACATTGCGGACGGGGCGCGTCCACAGGATTGAGATGGGTGCCGGCCATGGTTTCGGACAGGCCGTAACCTTCGAGATAGTCCAGCCCGAGCATGGTCTTGAGCCGGGCGGCGATGGCTTCGGGCATGGCGGCGCCGCCACCGCCGATGGCGGCAAGGCTGGACAGATCGTAGCTGTCGAAATCCGGATCGTTCACCAGATCGATCACCATGGTCGCGATCGAGCGCCAGCGGGTGACGCGGTAGCGCGCAATCAGCGCGGCGGCCAGCCCGCTGGACCAGCGGGGCAGGATGACCAGCGTGCCCCCGGTGGCAATGGGGGCGTGCATGGCGTTCATCATGCCGGTGACGTGAAAGAAGGGCAGGGCGCCCAGATGCACCGTATCGGCATCCACCGGGTTCCAGCGGATGGTGGAGACCAGCGCGCACATGACCGAACGATGGGTGTGCACGCAGCCCTTGGGCTGGCCGGTGGTGCCCGAACTGTAGGGGATGACACAGAGATCATCGATCGTGGTGGAGCGCGGGGCGGGTGTGTGCCCGGCGGCCAGCGCGGCGGCAAAGCCGGTGATGCCAAGGGACGCGGCCTTGGAATCGGAGCGGGTGGGCAGGGCGCCGGGCACGGGCAGGTCGAAATCAGGATCGGCCATGTCGCCATAGCGCGCGCCGATCAGGTGATGCAGGTCGCCACGTTCCAGCGCGGGCAGGATGTGGTCTGCCAGTTCCAGCCCGCAGATTGCGACGCGCGCGCCGGTATCGGCGACAAGATAGTCGATTTCCCCGGCGCGGTTCATCGGGTTCACCGGCACCACGGCGCCGCCGGCGCGCAGGATCGCGTAAAAGCCGATGATGTAATGCGGGCTGTTCTGCATGAACAGCAAGACCGGATCGCCACGCGCCACTCCGGCATGTTGCAGATAGCCCGCGAGCGCGCGAACCTTGTCCCAGAGCGCGGCAAAGCTGAGGCCGGCGCCCTGGTGGATCACGGCGGTGCGGCTGCCGTGACGGGCGGCGGAAAGCTCGAGGTTGGCATCCATCGTGCGATTCGGGATGTGGTAGTCCCAGGGGCGGTCGGCGGGCCAGAAATCGGGCCTGCGCGCCCCCGTAGAGGTGATGTGCAGCGTATCCGTGCCCTGATCCCAAAGTGCCATGGTGATTTCCCGACGATTGACGGGATGAATGTGCCGCGACGTTACATTTTCTGCAATGTGAAATTTAATTCCGCGAAGTTGACGGGTGGTCAGGAGGATGCCACAAGTTGCCAAACCCGGACGCGCGGGCGCGGCGGGAGTGCGGAAATCATCAGGGAGGAACGGCGATGAGCGGGAACGAGGTTGTCAGTATCGAGGAAGTCGGCAAGGTCGCGCTGGTTTGTATCGACAATCCGCCGGTGAACGCGGGCGGCTATGGTGTGCGCAAGGGGTTGCAGGACGCGGTGGCCGGGATCAACGCTGACGGGCGCGCCGAGGTGATCGCGATCTACTGTGCGGGCCGTACCTTTGTCGCCGGGGCCGACATCACCGAGTTCGGCAAGCCGCCAAGGGCGCCGATCATGCCCGACCTTTACAACGAGCTGGAGCAATCGGCGCTGCCGCTGATCTGTGCCATTCACGGCACGGCGCTGGGCGGGGGGCTGGAGCTGGCCATGTCGTGCCATGCCCGTGTTGCCGTACCAGGCGCGCGGGTGGGCCTGCCGGAAATCCTGTTGGGGCTGCTGCCCGGCGCGGGTGGTACGCAGCGCGCGCCGCGCCTGATCGGCATTCCGGCGGCGCTGGATATCGCGCTGTCGGGCCGGCAGGTGCCTGTGGAAGAGGCGCATGCGCTGGGTCTGATCGACCGGATCATGGAAGGCGCGCCGCGCGACGTGGCGCTGGCGGCGGCCAGGGCGGTGATCGCGGGAGAACTGGCGGTGCGCAGGACTTCGGACCTGGCGGTTACGCCGGATGACGCGGCAATCGAGGCAACGCTGGCAAAGCTGACCAGCAAGCGACCCGCGTTGCTGTCGCCCCGTCGCTGTGTGCAGGCGGTGGCGGGTGCGACGCTGCCCTTCGCCGAAGGGCTGGCGCAGGAGCGGGCGCTGTTCATGGACTGTCTGGGCAGCGACGAAAGCCGGGGCATGATCCACGCCTTTTTCGGCGAACGGGCGGTGGCGAATATCCCGGAGAAGACAGCGACGCCGCGCGACATTCAAAGCGTCGGCGTGATCGGCGGCGGCACGATGGGGTCGGGGATTTCGACCTCGGCGCTGATGGCGGGGCTGCCGGTGACGCTGGTGGAAGTGACCGACGAGGCGCTGGCGCGCGGGGTCAAGACGATCACCGCCAATCTGGATGGCGCGGTCAAGCGCGGCAAGATGAGCGCACAAACGCGCGACGCGGCGCTGGCGCGGCTGACAGCGATGACCGGGCTGGACGGTTTGGGCAATGTCGATCTGGTGATCGAGGCGGTGTTCGAGAACATGGAGGTCAAGAAGGAGATCTTCGGCAAGCTGGACAGGATCTGCAAGCCGGGGGCCATTCTGGCGTCCAACACATCGTATCTGGATATTGACGAGATCGCCGCGACCACCAGCCGCCCCGCCGACGTGCTGGGGCTGCATTTCTTCTCGCCCGCCCACATCATGCGGCTGCTGGAAGTGGTGGTGGGGGCCAGGACCGCGCCCGAGGTTGTGGCGACGGGCTTTGCGCTGGCCAGGAAGATGAAGAAGGTCGCGGTGCGCGCGGGCGTGTGCGACGGGTTCATCGGCAACCGCATTCTGGGGCATTACCTCAAGACCGCCAGCTATCTTGTGCTGGACGGGGCGCATCCCGATCAGGTGGACAAGGCGCTGGAGGGGTTCGGCTTTGCCATGGGGCCGCATCGCGTGGGCGATCTGGCGGGGCTGGATATCGGCTATATGACCCGCAAACGCCTTGCCGCGACACGGCCCGCCGAGGAACGCTATGGCGGCGCGATTGCCGACCGGCTGAGCGAGAACGGCTGGAACGGGCGCAAGACCGGCAAGGGGTATTTTGTCTATGAGGACGGCAAGACGCTGGAAAACCCCGATCTGAACGCCATAATCGACGAGGCGCGCGCCGGGGCCGGGATCACGCCGCGCGACTTCGATGATCAGGAGATCGTGGACCGGTACATGACGGCGATGATTTCCGAGGCCGCGCGGGTGGTCGAGGACGGGATCGCGCTGCGGCCCGTCGATGTCGATGTGGTGTTCCTGATGGGCTATGGCTTTCCGCGTTTCCGGGGCGGGCCGCTGCATTATGCCGATACGATCGGCGCCGCAGAGCTGGTGCGCCGGATCGAAGCCTATGCGCAGGAGGATGCGCATTACTGGCAGGTGCCGGCATTGCTTCGCCGGATGGCAGACGAAGGCACCAGCTTTGCCGACATGAACAAGGGGATTTGAGATGGACCTGAGTTATTCCGCACAGGACATCGCCTTTCGTGACGAGGTGCGTGCCTTTCTGGCCGAGAACCTGCCCGAGCATATTTCCGGCGCCGTGCGCGCGCGTGGCGAGCCGGAAAAACGCGTGATGGAGGAATGGCACGCCATTCTGAACCGCAAGGGCTGGCTGGCGACGACATGGCCCAGGGCGTTTGGCGGCACCGGCTGGAGCCCGGTACAGCGCCATATCTTCGAGGAAGAATGCTGTCGCGCCTATGCGCCCCGGATCGTGCCCTTTGGGCTGAGCATGTTGGGGCCGGTGTTGCAGAAATTTGGCAGCAAGGAACAGCAGGATCATTATTTGCCGCGTATTCTGGATGGCACGGACTGGTGGTGTCAGGGCTATTCCGAACCGGGGGCGGGATCGGATCTGGCCTCGTTGAAAACCCGCGCGGTGCGCGAGGGCGATGCGTGGGTGATCAACGGGCAAAAGACATGGACCACGCTGGGCCAGCACGCCAACTGGATTTTCTGCCTGTGCCGGACGGACCCGGAGGCCAAGCCGCAGGAGGGCATCAGCTTCATCCTTGTGGACCTGAACACACCGGGCATCGAGATGCGCCCGATCAGGTTGATCGAGGGCGGTCACGAGGTGAACGAGGTGTTCTTTACGGATGTGCGCGTGCCCCTTGGCAATCTTGTCGGCGAAGAGAACAAGGGCTGGACCATTGCCAAGTTCCTGCTGACCCATGAACGCACCGGGATTGCGGGGGTCGGATTTTCCATGCAGGCGCTGGAAGAGGTCAAGGCGCTGGCGCGCAAGATGCGCCGGGGTGGCAGGCCGTTGATCGAGGATCCGCTGTTTGCGGCCCGGATCGCGCGGGCCGAGATCGACCTTGAGGCGATGAAGATCACCAACCTGCGGATGCTGTTCAAGGCGCAGCAACAGGGTGCGCCGGGGCCGGAAACCTCGATCCTCAAGATCAAGGGCACGGTGATCAACCAGGAACTGAACGATCTGGCGCGCCGGGCGCTGGGCCCGGCGGCGGCACCGTTTCCGGGGCATGTGACCGATGGCAACCTGGTGTTTGGCCCGCCGGACACGGCCAACAATGCGGCGACCTATTTCAACAACCGCAAGACCTCGATTTTCGGTGGATCGAACGAGATCCAGCGCAACATTCTGACCAAGACCATGCTGGAGCTTTGAGAGATGGATTTCAATCTGACCGAAGACCGGCAGATGCTGTCGGATACGCTGACCCGGTTCCTGGGAGAGAAATACCCCGTAGATCATCGAAACAAGGTGGCCTATGCGGCGCCGTTTCACGATCCCGCGCTGTGGGATCAACTGGTCGAGCTGGGCGCGCTTTATGCGCTGGCGCCCGAGGATGCCGGGGGGTTTGGCGGCAGCGGGTTCGACATATCGGTGGTGTTCGAGGCGATGGGGCGGGCGTTGTGCCCCGAGCCGGTGCTGGGCGCGGCGATGGCGGCGCGGTTGCTGTGTGCGGCGGGCGCGGATTGCGGGGCGCTGTTGTCGGGCGCGACAAAATATGCGGTGGCGATGACCGAGCTGGACGCGCCCTATGACCTGAATGACATGGCGACGACGGCCAGCGCGCGGGGCGCGGGCCATGTGCTGTCGGGGCGCAAGAGCACGGTTTATGGCGGGCAGGTCGCGGACGAATTCCTTGTCGCCGCGAAGCTGGAGGGCGGTGTCGCGCTGTTCGCGGTGCGGGCGGCGGAGGCCAATGTGACCGGCTATGCGATGATGGACGGCGGCGGCGCGGCAGAGCTTTTGCTGGATGACACGCCTGCGCGGCTGCTGTTGGCGGATGCGTCGGCGGCGCTGGAGGATGCGGTGAATGCCGGGATCGTGGCGCTGTGCGCCGAGGCGGTGGGCGCGATGGAGGTGCTGCACGCGATGACGGTGGAGTACCTGAAACAGCGCCGGCAGTTCGGGGTGCCGATCGGCAAGTTCCAGGTGTTGCAGCATCGCGCGGTGGACATGCTGACCGAGATCGAGCAGGCGCGGTCGATCACCATCAAGGCGGCGGCGGATCTGGGCGGCGCGGCGGGCGGTCGGTCGGCATCGATGGCCAAGAACCTGATCGGGCGCGCGGCGCGGCTTGTGGCGGAAGAGGCGATCCAGATGCATGGCGGCATCGCCATGACCTGGGAATACGCGGCCAGCCATTATGCCAAGCGCCTGGTGATGCTGGACGCGCAGTTGGGGGATACGGATTATCACCTGAGCCGGGTGATGGCGGGCGACGCGGCCTGAGGCATTGCAGCGACGGGACATGAAAGGGGCGCGGCCCGGTTTGGGCCGCGCCCTTTTCGCGTCAGCCCAGAATTCCGGGCCAGTTTGCCAGCCCCTTGGCGATATTGCCCGGGATGTCCTGGCGCCAGAGTTCGCGGGCGCGCAGATTGGCGTTGAGGTAGAGTTTGTCCTCGTAGATGGTCCAGGCATCGGGCATGGTAGGCGCAAGGTAGCCTTTTGAGGCGGCATAGGCGCAGTAGCCGCCAAACACCGGAGCATAGGCGCGGGGATTGGCCTCGAACATGGCGGCGTGGTCGGCGCTGACAAATTTCCAGGTGGCACCGCTCCACATCAGCATATGGGCTTCCTTTCCCGCGATCGGGCCCTGGCTGGTGAAGTAGGCGACCGGATCGGTTCCGTTGATCGCGTTCGGGTTCTGGAACACTTCGGCTTCGCGTGCCTGCGCAGGGCGTGGTGCCAGGGTCAGCGCAACAGGGGCGGCGGCCAGAAGGCCCAGGTATTTACGTCTTGTCAGCATGTTTTTCCTCCTGATCTGGAGCGATCATAGCGGGGCAATTGCGTCAGCGGACCCCACTTGACCAAGGTGTGATCGGGCCGTGAGCCAACGGTGTTCGGATTTGGTGGCCGCTGCGCTATGATGGGGCGGGTTCGGGATGGTGGCGCAGGTTGATATGCGCAGGAGGTCTGAAGATGATGAAACGGATGACACGTCGCACATTGTTGGCGGCCGGCGGGGCCGGGCTGGCCATGGGGGTGTCCGGCGCGATGGTGCCCGCGCGGGCCCAGGGGCTTGCGCCGACACGCACGATGCGGGGCGGGGCCAACAACTATCTGCCCGGCGCGCCGGTCGTGACGCGGATCGGGGGCGGCGGGTTCTGGATGGAGGGCACGGTGCGGCGCGCGGGTGACGGGGCGCCGCTGGCCGGGCAGCGCATCCAGATCTGGGCGCACACCACCGAGGGCCATGAACGTGACCCGCTAAGCCACGGGGCGACGCTGACCGACGCCATGGGGGCATTCCGGCTGGAGATGCCTCAGATCGTACCGGCCTTTGGGCAGCCGCACGGGCATCTGGCCTATGACAGCGGAGAATATCAAACCGTGTTCTTGCGCCCGGTCATGAAGCGCGCGACAGATACGCGCCTGCGGGCGGATTTTGTGCTGAGGCCTGTCTGAACGGTGGGCGCGCGGGCGTGGGGGCCATGGGCCCTGGTGGCTGCGGGTGTGCTGGTGCCGATCGGTCTGGCGGCGCAAAGCCCGTTGCTGCAATGGCGCGAGCCGGTCTATATCGCGGCCGGGTTTGCCGGAATTGCGGCGCTGGCGCTGATGCTTGTGCAGCCCTTGCTGGCGTTGGGGGTGCTGCCCGGGCTGGCGGCGCGGCGGGGGCGGCGGGCGCATCACCTGGTTGGCGCGGCCCTGGTCGCGCTGGTGATCGTGCATGTCGCCGCGCTTTGGCTGACCAGCCCGCCGGATGTTGTGGACGTGCTTTTGCTGCGGTCTCCCACGCCGTTTTCGCTGTGGGGCGTGCTGGCAATGTGGGCGGTGTTCGTGACCGCCGGCCTGGCCGTGGCGCGGCGCGCGCTTGGGGCGAGGCTGTGGCGGAAGGCGCATTTCGTGCTGATTTTGCTGATCGTGCCGGGCAGCGTGGTGCATGCGCTGCTGATCGAGGGCACGATGGAGCCGGTTTCGAAAGCGGTGCTGAGCCTGGCCGTGGCGCTGGGCGCGGCATGGGCCGTCAGGCGGCGCCGGCTGGCAGGTGTTTTCCTGCGAGGAAAACACCTCTGAAGAATTGATTTTTCAGGGGCGGGCTTCGCGGCGAAGCCCGCCTGAGCACACTCAGAGCACTTCGAACAGGCCCGCAGCCCCCATGCCGCCGCCAACACACATGGTGCAGACCACATATTTTGCCCCGCGCCGCTTGCCCTCGATCAGCGCGTGGCCAACCATGCGCGCCCCGGACATGCCATAGGGGTGTCCGATGGAAATGGCGCCGCCGTTCACGTTCAGGATCTCGTTGGGAATGCCCAGCACCCGCGCCGAATGCAGCACCTGGCAGGCAAACGCCTCGTTCAGTTCCCACAGGCCGATATCGTCCATGGTCAGCCCATGCGCCTTGAGCAGCTTGGGCACCGCGTAAACCGGGCCGATGCCCATTTCGTCGGGCTCCAGCCCGGCGGCCATGACACCGACATAACGCCCCAGCGGGGTCAGGCCGCGCTGTTCGGCCAGTTTTGCCTCCATCACCACCGAGGCGGAGGCGCCGTCGGACAGTTGCGAGGCGTTGCCGGCGGTGATGTGGGCGCCCTGTTTGACAAGCTGACCGTCCTTGAACACCGGTTGCAGGGCCGCGAGGTTGTCCAGCGTGGTGGAGGGGCGGTTGCCTTCGTCCTTGGACAGCGTGACCTCGTGGAAGGAAATCTCCTTGGTCTCCTTGTCCATCACGCCCATCGAACTGGTCAGCGGCACGATCTCGTCATCGAACCTGCCGGCGGCCTGCGCGGCGGCGGTGCGTTGCTGGGATTGCAGGGCATAGGCATCCTGATCCGCGCGGCTGATGCCATAACGGTCGGCCACGATCTCGGCTGTTTCGAGCATGGTCATGTAAAGCGCGGGCTTGTGCGCCTTGATCCAGGGATCGGCGGCGCGGTCGGTGCGCATGTTCTGGTTCTGGACGAGGCTGACGGATTCGACGCCGCCGCCGACCACCACATCCATGCCGTCATGCACCACCTGTTTGGCCGCGGTGGCGATCGCCATCATGCCGCTGGCGCATTGGCGATCCAGCGACATGCCCGCGACCGTCACCGGAAGACCCGCGCGGATCACCGCCTGGCGGGCGATATTGCCACCGGTCGAGCCTTGCTGGATCGCGGCGCCAACGATGCAATCGTCCACCTCGGAGCCTTCCAGCCCCGCGCGGGAAACCGCGTGGCTGACGGCATGGCCGATCAGTTCCTGGGCCTGGGTGTTGTTGAACGCGCCGCGATAGGCCTTGCCGATCGGGGTGCGGGCGGTGGAGACAATGAGAGCGTCGCGCATGGGTATGTCCTTTTGCTGGTTTTAGCCGGATTTTTCGAAGAAGAGGTTTTTCCACTGTGCCACCAGCGCGGGCTTGTCCTCGCCGCGAATCTCGACAGTGACGTTCCAGAGCATTTCCTGGACGCCCTCTTGCGGTTCGGAATATCTGGCGAGCGTGAACCGACCGCGTATTTCCGCCCCGGCACGGACCGGGGCGACAAAACGCACGCGGTCAAAGCCGTAGTTGATCCCGGTTTGCGCCCCGGCCATGCGCGGCACGGCGTCCGCCAGCATCTTTGACAGCAGCGACAGGGTGAGGAATCCGTGGGCCACGGTGCCGCCAAAACGCGAGTCGCGTGCGGCTTCGGGATCGGTGTGGATATACTGGTGGTCGCCCGTGGCATTGGCGAAGGCATCGATCATTTCCTGATCGATGCGCATCCATTTGGACATGCCGTATTCGCAGCCGACACCGTCCTGGGGGGATAGCAGACTGGCGATCATGGGCGCTCTCCTGTGGTTGTGTTTGCGGGTCGTCCTGCGGGAAGAGAGCGAATTCGGGCTTGCCTGTCAATCCGCAGAATTTAATTCCGCAATGCGGAAATCTGTGCCTTTCCCATGAAAGACAGCGGAATCCTTTGTATTCGGGGCCTGTGCGTGAAACGACGTTGCGTCAGGTCATGGCACGCAGGGCGGGGTTGGTGCCGGTGCCGGCGAACATGGCGCAACACCCCTAAGCGGGTGGACACCCCACCGGCCCTGCCGGCAGGCGTGGATTCGGGGCCGGGTTTAGACCTTGGTCTGGTTGCGCCGCAGGTCATGCGGCCCTAGTTTGGCGCCAGCACCGGCAAGCAGGAGGATCAACCGATGCACATGAGTGATCAGCGAGAGATCGCGGCCCCCGTGGCCGAGGTGTGGGCGGCGCTGTTGAGCGCCGAAATGTTGAAGGATTGTGTGCCCGGCGCCACCGAGGTGAGCGGCACGCCCGAAGATGGGTTTGACGCGGTTGTGACCCAGAAGGTTGGCCCTGTGAAGGCGACATTCAAGGGGCGTGTTGTGCTGTCCGATATCGTCGAAGGCCAGAGCCTGACGTTGAGTGGCGAGGGCAAGGGCGGCGCGGCCGGGTTTGCCAAGGGCAGTGCCGATGTGACCCTGGCCGAGAGCGGCGCGGGCACGGTGCTGAGCTATGAGGTGGATGCCAAGGTGGGCGGCAAGCTGGCGCAGCTTGGCTCGCGGCTGATCGACGGGTTTGCCAAGAAGATGGCGGATCAGTTCTTTTCGAATTTGCAGGACCGTCTGGAGGGCCCGAGCGAAGACGCCGGGACCGGCGAAGAGCCGGTCCCGGAGGGTGAAAAGAAGGGGCTTTTGAGCCGATTGAGAGGCGGTTGAACCGGGTGCGCCAGCGCACAGGCCGGTCTCTCGGTTTTGCCCTTGGTGTTGGTGCGTGGGATGATAGTCTCGCGCGGGCGAACACATGAGGGACGAATGGAAACGATTGCCGATATCCGCGATTTGCGAAAAACATATGCGGGCGGGTTCGAAGCGCTGAAGGGTGTGACGCTGGCCATTGAGACGGGCGAGATTCTGGCCCTGTTGGGGCCGAATGGCGCGGGCAAGACCACGCTGATTTCGACGATCTGCGGCATCACCAGCCCGAGCGGTGGCTCTGTCACGGTGGGCGGGCATGACGTGGTGTCAGGCTACCGCGACGCGCGCCGTCTGATCGGGCTTGTGCCGCAGGAAATCCACCTGGAACCGTTCTCGAAGGTCAAGGACACGGTTGCCTTTACGCGCGGCCTGTTCGGCAAGCCCAGGGATGACGGGCTGATCGAACGGATCCTGCGCCAGCTGTCGCTTTGGGACAAGCGCGATGCGCGGGTGGTGGAACTGTCGGGGGGTATGAAGCGGCGGGTGCTGATCGCCAAGGCGCTGAGCCACGAGCCGGCGCTGTTGTTCCTGGACGAACCGACGGCCGGCGTGGATGTGGAGCTGCGCAAGGACATGTGGGCCATCGTGGACGGGCTGAAGGCGCAGGGCACGACCATCGTTCTGACGACACATTATATCGAAGAGGCCGAGGCGATTGCCGACCGGGTGGGCGTGATCAATGGCGGGCAGTTGCTTTTGGTCGAGGAGAAGGCGGCGCTGATGAAGCGGTTGGGGCAGAAATGCCTGCAAATCGATCTGCTGGATCCGGTGACGGCCATCCCCGAGGTTCTGGCCGGGTATGGGCTGGAGATCGTCGGGAACGGCCATGCGCTGCGCTATACCTATGACACGCGTGGCGAGGGCACGGGCATTACCCGGCTGTTGGCGGATTTGTCGGCGGCGGGGATGTCGCTGCGCGATATCCAGACGGAACAATCCAGCCTCGAAGATATTTTCGTCGGTCTGGTCAGGGAGGGCGCCGCATGAACCGGGCCGCGATCCGCGCAATTTATGTTTCGGAAATGACACGATTTTTCCGCACAATCGCGCAAAGCTTCATCTCTCCGGTGATCTCGACATCACTGTATTTCGTGGTGTTCGGCGCCGCCATCGGCAGCCGGATCGACCAGGTTGAGGGCGTGAGCTATGGCGCGTTCATCGTGCCGGGGCTGATCATGCTGAGCGTGATGACCCAGGCGATCACCAACGCGTCCTTTGGTATCTATTTCCCGAAATTCATCGGCACGATCTATGAATTGCTGTCAGCCCCGGTGAATTTCCTGGAGATCGTTCTGGGGTTCGTGGGCGCGGCGGCGACCAAGGCGCTGTTCATCGGGCTGGTGATACTGGGCACGGCGGCGCTGTTTGTGGATCTTCAGATCCAGAACCCGCTGGCGATGATCGCGTTTCTGCTGCTGACCTGCCTGAGCTTTGCGCTGTTCGGGTTCATAATCGGCATCTGGGCGCAGAATTTCGAACAATTGCAGCTGATCCCGCTTTTGGTGATCACGCCTTTGGTGTTTCTGGGCGGCTCGTTCTATTCCATCGCGATGCTGCCGCCGGTCTGGCAGAAAATCACGCTGTTCAACCCGGTGGTGTACCTGATTTCCGGGTTCCGCTGGTCGTTCTTTGGCGTGGCGGATGTGCCGATCGGGCTGAGCCTTCTGGCGATTGCCGCGTTCACGGCCCTGTGTCTGGGGGTGGTGTGGTGGATTTTCCGCACCGGCTGGCGCATCCGCACCTGAGGCCCGTGCCGGGGCAAGGGGGCTGTGCGCGCATGTCCGGAATGGGTTGTTGCCGCAACGCCTGAATATGACACGACATCGCGGCTTTCTGCGGGGCCTGCCTTGTGAAAGGCTGGCGGGCATTCTATGTGCGAAGACATGAGACGCTGGATACCTTTCCTCAAAACCCCGCCAACCGTTGCCGTCGTGCGCCTGAATGGCGTGATCGGGGCCGGGCCTCGTGGACAACTGAATGACCAGACGCTGGGGCCGATCCTGGAAAGGGCGGTGCGGCGCGGCAAACCCAGGGCGCTGGTGCTGGAGATCAATTCGCCCGGCGGCAGCCCGGTGCAGAGCGCCATGATCGGCAGCCGCATCCGGCGGCTGGCCGAGGAAAAGGAGATCCCCGTTCTGGCCTTTGTCGAGGACGTGGCGGCGTCGGGTGGCTACTGGCTGGCGGCGGCGGCGGACGAGATTTATGCCGATGACAATTCGATCGTCGGGTCGATCGGGGTGATTTCCGCCGGGTTTGGCGCGCATGTGTTCCTGTCGCGCCAGGGGCTGGAACGGCGTGTGCACACGGCCGGTAAATCCAAGTCCATGCTGGACCCGTTCAAGCCGGAAAAACCCGAGGACGTGCAGCGCCTGACCGCGTTGCTGGAACAGATTCACGCCAGTTTCATCCGGCATGTCAAAACCCGACGGGGTGACAAGCTGGAAAACGTGCCGGAAATGTTCACCGGCGAAGTGTGGATCGGGCGCGAGGCGGAAAAGCTGGGCCTGATCGACGGGCTGGGCCACATGATGCCCGTGTTGAAGGAAAAATTCGGCAAGGATGTGAAGCTGCGCCGGTATGGGCTGCGCCGCCCGGTGTGGCAGCGTTTTGGCGCGACGCTGGCGCAGGATGCGCTGGCGGGGATCGAGGAACGGGCGGAGTATGCCCGGTTTGGCATCTGACGTGATTGTCAAGATTGTCTCTCTGTTTCTTGTTGGAATGGCGCTGCTGGCGATGATCGGCAAGCTGCGCTTTCCGGGCCAGAAACGGCTGCAATCCGCGAAATGCCCCAAATGCGGGCGATATCGGATCGGCAAGGGGCCGTGCCCCTGCCGCAAGAAGAAGGGCTAGGGATGGAGTGGGCTCTTGTCTCGTTGGGGCTGGTGATCCTGCTTCTGGCCGGGGACGCGCTGGTTCGGGGGGCGGTCAACCTGTCACTGCGGATCGGGATCCCGGCGCTGATCGTGTCGCTGACCATCGTGGCCTTTGGCACTTCGGCGCCGGAATTGTTGATCTCGTTGCAGGCGGTGATGAATAACGCGCCGGGTATCGCCATGGGCAACGTGGTCGGATCGAACACGGCAAATATTCTCTTGGTGCTGGGGATTCCGGCGATCCTGGCTACCTTGCACACCAGCCACTGCAACACGCGCCGGACCTACAATTTCATGATCGCGGCGACGCTGCTGTTCATTGCCCTGGCCTTTCGGGGCCTGTTCGATTTCTGGGCCGGAATTGTTCTGCTGGGCGCGTTGGCCTTTGTTCTGGGGGATGCCTTCCACCAGGCGCGCGCGCACCGGCGGGCGCTGGCGGGGATTGCCGAGACCGAGGAAGACGTGGAAGGCGCGGACCCGGACATGCCGTGGTGGCGCATCGCGGTGTTCCTGCTGTTGGGGCTTGCCGGGCTGCCGCTGGGCGCCGACCTGATGGTGGACAATGCCGAGATCATCGCGCGCCACTATGGTGTTTCGGATACGGTGATCGGGCTGACGCTTGTGGCGCTGGGCACGTCGTTGCCGGAACTGGCCACCACCGTGATGGCGGCCCTGCGCAGGCAGGCGGATGTGGCCCTGGGCAACGTGATCGGGTCGAACATGTTCAACCTGCTTGCGATCATCGGGATCACGGCAGTGGTGCATCCCATTCCGGTCGACCCGAAATTCCTGGTGTTCGATCTGTGGGTGATGCTGGGCGCGTCGGTCCTGATCGTGCCTTTCGTGTTCCTCAAGCGGGACATCTCGCGGCTCTGGGGGGTGGTGCTGACGCTGCTTTATCTGCTTTATATCATCGTGGTCCTGACATAGGAGAGGGCGATGGGAAAGGCCTTGGTCACAGGGGCGGGCAAGCGGCTGGGACGCGCGATGGCGCTGGAACTGGCGCGGCGCGGCCATGATGTTGCGGTGCATTATGCAGGGTCCGCCGACGCCGCAGAAGACACAGCCGGGGCGATCCGGGCGCTGGGGCGCAAGGCGGTCACGGTGCAGGCCGATCTGTTGATCGAGGCCGAGGCGCAGGCGCTTTTGCCACGCGCCGCAGAGGCGCTTGGCGGGGCCGTGACATGCCTGGTGAACAACGCGTCAATCTTTGAATACGACCGGATCGAGACCGCCACCCGCGCCAGCTGGGACCGGCATCTGGAGAGCAACCTGCGCGCGCCCTATGTTCTGATCCAGGCCATGGCGCGTCAGGGGCTGGCGGCGGCGCGCGACGCGAACGGGGAACCGGTGGCGGCGGGGCTTGTGGTGAACATGGTGGACCAGCGGGTGCGCAAGCTGACTCCCGAGTTCTCGACCTATACGATTGCCAAGATGGGTCTTTGGGCGCTGACGCAGACGGCGGCGCAGGGGCTGGCACCCCATATCCGGGTGAATGCGATCGGGCCGGGGCCAACGCTGAAGGGCGCGCGCCAGAGCGACAAACACTTTGCTGACCAGCGCGCCAACACGGTGCTGGAACGGGGGGCGGATACCGGAGACATCGTGGCGGCGCTGGGATTCCTGTTGGAGGCCAAGGCGGTTACGGGTCAGTTGATCTGTGTGGACGGGGGCCAGCACCTGGCCTGGAAATCACCTGATATCCTGGGCGTTGAATAGGCGCGGCGCGGTTGCCTTGCGGCATGGGAACGGCTTTGAACATGTGGGCGCCATACAAGTTTTGCACCTGCCGCGATCGCGTTACACAAGTGTTACAATTTTGTTAATGTTATCAGTCGTTTGTTGGTGTTGGAAAAAAATATCGAGCAAAAACAATCACTTGAGTTATCGCCTAAAAATTGGGCAAATCAACGAACCGGGCCGAAAACAACAAAAATTTCCAGTTCACGCAAAGATATCTCCAGACTTATCCACAGGTTTGGTGGATTTGTTTTGGGTTGCGAAAAAATCCCGGAGATTGCAGCGGGCCCAAAAGAATCATATCTCGGTGCACTATGACATCCCAGGATCAACAAACCCCTAACGCGCCCACCGGCTATGCCTGTATCCAGTCCTACCTGAAGACGCTGGACGGATCGCCGGGTGTATATCGGATGCTGGATGCCCAGGCGCGGGTTCTGTACGTCGGCAAGGCGCGCAACCTGCGCGCGCGGGTGTCAAACTATGCCCGGCCGGGCGGCCATTCGGGGCGGATCGCGCGGATGATTTCCGAGACCGCCTCGATGATGTTCCTGACCACCCGGACGGAAACCGAGGCGCTGTTGCTGGAACAGAACCTGATCAAGCAGCTCAAACCGAAATACAATGTGCTGCTGCGCGACGACAAAAGCTTTCCCAATATCCTGGTGAGCAAGACGCATGACTTTGCCCAGATCAAGAAGCATCGCGGCGCCAAGAAGGAAAAGGGCAGCTATTACGGCCCGTTCGCCAGCGCCGGGGCGGTGAACCGGACGCTGAACCAGCTGCAAAAGGTGTTCTTGCTGCGCAATTGTTCGGACGCGAGCTTTGAAAGCCGCACGCGGCCCTGCCTGCTTTACCAGATCAAGCGTTGTTCGGCGCCCTGTGTGGGCAAGATTTCCAAGGCGGATTATGCCCGGAGCGTGCATGATGCCGAACGGTTTCTTTCCGGGCGCTCGACCCAGATACAGGAAACCCTGGCCCGGCAGATGCAGGCGGCATCGGAGGCGATGGAGTTTGAGCAGGCGGCGTCGCTGCGCGACCGGATCAAGGCGCTGACCAATGTGCAAAGCGCGCAGGGCATCAACCCGCGCGGCGTGGCCGAGGCGGATGTGATCGCGCTGCATCTGGAAAAGGGGCAGGCCTGTGTGCAGGTGTTCTTTATCCGGGGGCATCAGAACTGGGGCAACCGGGATTTCTATCCGCGCGTGGGGGCCGAGATCGAGGCGGCGGAAGTGCTGGAGGCGTTCATCGGGCAGTTCTATGACACCAAGGATCCGGCGCGGCAGCTGATCCTGAGCCACGGGATCGACAATGCCGATCTGATGGCGGATGCGCTGAGCCAGAAGCTGGGGCGCAAGGTGGAGATCGTGGTGCCCCGGAGGGGGGAGAAGGCAGAGCTGGTGGCCGGGGCGGCGCGCAATGCGCGCGAAAGCCTGGCGCGCAAGATGAGCGAGACCGCGACGCAGGCCAGGCTGTTGCAGGGGCTGGCGGATGCTTTTGGCCTGACAGCGCCGCCGCAGCGGATCGAGGTTTATGACAACAGCCACATTCAGGGCACCAACGCGGTGGGCGCGATGATTGTCGCGGGGCCGGACGGGTTCATGAAAAACAGCTATCGCAAGTTCAATATCAAGGGCGACGACCTGACGCCGGGGGATGATTTCGGCATGATGAAAGAGGTGCTGACCCGACGTTTCAGGCGGCTGCTGAAGGAAGACCCGGACCGCGCCAACGGCATGTGGCCGGACCTGTTGTTGATTGACGGGGGGGCGGGGCAGGTCTCGGCCGTGGCCGGGATCATGCAGGAGATGGGGGTGGCGGATATCCCGATGGTGGGGGTCGCCAAGGGCGTGGACCGCGACGCGGGCAAGGAAGAGTTCCACCGCGTGGGCCAGCGGGTGATGGCGCTGCGCCACAATGATCCGGTGTTGTATTTCGTTCAACGCCTGCGCGACGAGGCGCATCGCTTTGCCATCGGCACCCACCGGGCCAAGCGCGCCAAGGCAATCGGGGCGACTCCGTTGGATGACGTTCCCGGCGTGGGGGCAACGCGCAAACGCGCCTTGCTGGCGCATTTCGGCAGCGCCAAGGCCGTGTCACGCGCCAATCTGGCCGATCTCAGGGCGGTGGACGGGATATCGGACGCGTTGGCCGAAACCATCTATGACTTCTTTCACGAGCGCGGCTAGCGGGCGCTCGTCAAGCCCTTGCGGGCTTTCCTCGCGGATCAGGCCGGGGTGCGGTCGTTGACGAACTGCATCCGCACCACGCGTTCGACAAAATCCGCCATGGCATCCGGCCCCGAGGCGCGGTCCTTGACGTGGATGCAGATATCGGGCCGTTGGCTGGCGATCATGGCCACGATGTCGCCGCGCACGTCGTCGGGCAGCGAGCCGCCGATGATGGCGCAGGCGATGTTGGGCTCGTGATCAAGCTGGTGCATGACCTCGGCGTGGTCATGTGCGCCCAGCCAGTTGACAGGCAGGTGATCGAGCTGTTGGGGCACGCTGCCGATGACCTGGCGCAGCTTGCCGATCAGGAGAACCACGGGTTTCATGTTCGGTCCCTCATTCATGTGTTTCGATGCACGCAAACACAGCTTAGCACATTCGTCGCACGCGCCCAAATTCGGGTCTGTGCGGGCTTCCTGTCGGGGGCAAAAGGACGTAAGCATTCACCATGACCTGGACGATCCCAAATATCCTTTCCGTGCTGCGGTTGTTGGCGGCGCCGATGGTGGCCGTGATGTTTCTGTATTTCACGCGCCCTTATGCCGACTGGTTCGCGCTGAGCCTGTTTTTGCTGGCTGCGGTGACGGATTGGTTTGATGGCTACCTGGCGCGGGCCTGGGGGCAGGAGACACGGATGGGTGCCATGATCGACCCGATCGCCGACAAGGCGATGGTGGTGATCGCGCTGATGGTGATCGTGGGCTATTCGTCGATGTCGCCCTGGCTGGTGTTGCCCGCGACGGTGATCCTGTTCCGCGAAGTGTTCGTGTCGGGGTTGCGGGAATTTCTGGGGGACGTGGCCGGAACGCTGAAGGTGACGAAGCTGGCGAAATGGAAGACGGCCACGCAAATGATTGCAATCGCTATCCTTTTTGCGCAGGGCGTGTTCGAACATTACCTGGGTATGAGCGCCTGGGGCATGGATCAGGACCTGGTGGATCAGATCATGGCGGGGCAGGTCGAGGACGTGCAGGGATTGCGCTGGAAATATGACGGTATGGTCTGGTCGGGCTGGATCGGGATGATCCTGTTGTGGGTCGCGGCGCTGCTGACGGCGGTGACGGGGGTGGATTATTTCAACAAGGCGCGGCCGCATCTGAGGGGGTAAGGCGATGGATGTGTTGTATTTTGCCTGGGTGCGCGAGCGGATCGGGCTGCCAAGGGAACAGGTTGAGACCAGCGCCGTCACGGTGGCCGATCTGGTCGAGGAGCTGAAGGCGCGCGAGGCGCGTTATGCGGCGGCCTTTGCCGATCTGAGCGCGCTGCGGGTGGCGGTGGATCAGGAACTGACCGAGTTTGACGCACCGCTTGCGGGCGCGCGCGAGGTGGCGTTCTTTCCGCCGATGACCGGGGGGTAGGATGCGGATCGAGGTTCAGGAAGCGCCGTTTGACCTGGGCAGGGAAACCAGCGATTTTGCCAGTGGTCACAAGGACATGGGCGCGATCGTCACCTTTACGGGCGTGGTGCGCGATCTGGCGCGGGGCGATCTGGACCGGATGGAGATCGAGCATTATCCGGGCATGACGCAAAAGGCGCTGGAGAAGATCGCCGCACAGGCGCAGGCGCGCTGGAGCCTGGGCGATGTGCTGGTTATTCATCGCCATGGTGCGCTGACACCAGGAGAGATGATCATGATGGTTGCCACCGCCGCGCCGCACCGCAAGGATGCGTTCGAGGCGGCGGAATTCCTGATGGATTACCTGAAATCCCGCGCGCCGTTCTGGAAGAAGGAATTCACGCGGGACGGGGCCGAATGGGTGGCCGCGAAAGACGCGGACGAAGACGCGCTGACCCGGTGGTGAACAGAGCCTGAACGGTGCGTTTGGGCGCGCGCGGCCAGGCCCGGTGCGAATCGGCCTGAAACCCTTTGGTTAACTGGGAAATCCGGGTTCGGCATCACGTCGGTATCACGTCGGCATTGCGCCGGTATGGCCGCGTGAAATCGCGGGTTCAACGCACCGTGCGGCGGGTTTGCGGGATCGTCAGGCGGATATGCCGGTGCCGCGTGTTTGGTGCGGCAGGTGGCCGGGCACGCGCGGCACGGCGTTATCCGTTTTGGTTCGCCCGCTCGATATAGGCGCGCAGTTCCTCGGCCTCGTGGCGGGCATCGCGCAGGCCGTCCATGGCCGCCGACAGTTCGGCCTCGGTCTGGGAGAGCTGGTTGGTCAGCTCGGCCTCGCGCTGTTGCAGGTAGGTGATCGCCTGATCGCGGGTTTCCTCGGCCTCGTGCAATTCCTGGCTCATGCGTTCCAGCTGATCCACGTCGGACTGGGCGACGCGGGTGAAACGATGCACCAGCCAGTTGGCGAACCAGCCCAGGCAGAAGGCCACGAAGAGGATGACGGCCGTCACCAGGATGAACTCAATTCGTGTCATTGGGGGTGCTCTCCGTACCGGTTTCTTCTGCGTCGGCGTCGTCATGCGGTGTGTCGGGGGGGTGCGCGCCATCCTCTGCGGGGGCGGCGGGTTTCCCGGATTGCGCGGTACCGTCCGTGGCCGTGTTGTCGGGCGTGTCGGCGCCGTCGGTTGCGGCGTCGGCCGCATCGCCGTCCCCGGCCTCGGGCGAGATCAACACAAACTCGATGCGCCGGTTGGCTTCGCGGCCTTCCTCGGTCCCGTTATCCGCGATGGGCCGGGTTTCGCCATAGCCGCGCGCGACGATGTTCGAGGTCAGCAGGCGGCGATCCTGAAGCGCGGTGAGGACCGATTGGGCGCGGGTCTGGCTGAGCGCCTGGTTCATGGATTCGCGCCCCTGGCTGTCGGTATGGCCCTGGATTTCCAGAGGCAAACCGGGGCATTCGCGCAACTGCCCGGCGACGGCGTCGATAATTTGCGCGGCGCTGGCATCCAGCGTGCCCGAGCCCGGTTCGAACAGGATCTTCTGATCCGTCTGGATCGCCTGCAACCCGGCGATGCATTCTTCGGGGGTCGGCAGGGCGGCGACCGGATCGAGCTCTTCGACATAGCGCACGTCGATGGAGAATTCGTCGTTCTGGGCGAGTTTTTCAGCCAGCATACGCGAAATTTCCGCGCTGGTATTGGCGTTGCCGGTGCGGCCCGCGAGCGAGACCGCATCGGGCGTGATCTCGAGCGCGCCGCTGTCCAGCTGGGCCAGCGCGTCAATCCCGGCCAGCACCCTGACCGGCCAGTTGGCGGGCAGGGTTTCGTCGATCCGGGCGGCCATGTGGACATGTTCGCCGCCAAACCGGGCCTTGGCATAGCTTTCGGTGGTCTGGCGGGTCAGGTCATCGGGGAGGCGGCCGCGCAGCTGGACCAGCCCTTCGGGGCTGAGCGTCGCGGTGAATTCCGGGGTGATGGGACCGCTTTCGTTCGTGTCGGGCAGGGGCGGCAGGGTGGAATTCAGCGCGAAGACATCGGGCAGACCGCTTTCCAGTTCGCCGACGACGCGGTCGAACAGGGGCTGATCGGTTCCGGGGGAAGCAACCAGCTTGATATCGGCATCCGAGAAGGTGACGACGCCGCCGCCCAGTTCCGCCAGCCCGGCCATCGCCATTTCGGCGGCCTCGGCCCAGCTGGGCGTGGGTACGCCCAGGCCGATGGTGCATTCGGCGCTGCCGGTCAGCCCGGCGGCGCGCGCGGCAGTCAGCAGGCGCACGCGGGCCTTTTCGCTGTCGGCGGAACAGGCATCGAACCGGGCGCCGTTTTCGTCGATCACGAATCGCAGGGTGAAGGGGGTTATCACCGGGCGGGGCGCGGATATGTCGAGATCAAGCCGCATGTCCTTGGGGGCGCGGCGCAGAAGCTGGGCTTCGAGATCGCGGCGCGCCTCGGGGCTGTCGGCCATGGCTGTCACCGACACCGCCCCGGCCTGGACCGAGACCTTGGCGCGCGGCAGGATATCCAGGGCCGAAAGACTAAAGCGCAGGGCCGTATTCCAGCCGCGCGGCGTGTCATATTCGGCGGTTTCCAGAAGGTCGGTGACATTGGGCCGCCCGGCAAGGTCGATCATCTGGTCGACGATATCGGCGCGGTCCGCGCCGATCGGTATCAACCCGATCAGCGAGATCCCGGCATCGTTGCGCAGGATTTCCACCGAAAAGCGTGGCGGGGCGATATCGGCGGCGGCCTCGACCTGCATGTTGTCGATCACGCGCGCGGCATCGACGATACCGCCGGCGGCGGACATGGCCTTGAAGCGGTCTGCCTCGGACGGGGCGACCCCGGCGAGGAAGACTTGCAGCCCTTCGGCGTAGACTTCTGTCCAGTCCAGGCCACGGGCGTCCAACTCACGCTTGACGGAGCGTTGCGAGCTGTCCTCGATCAGGTCGGCGGAAAAGCTGGCCGCGACCAGGCTGAGCAGCGCGGCGGTGGCGAAGCTGGCAAAGACGATGAGGAGAGATGAGAGACGCATTCAATGGGCCGGATATGGCAAGTGGTTGCAGGTTGATACGACGCGCGGGCGGCGGGTGCAATCACAGGAACCAGGCACCGGCGAAAAACAGCAAGGGGATCAGGCCGGTGTCGCGATTGGTGCGGAACAGCGTCATGCAGACCGCCGGATCGGCGGTGTCGAGGCGGCGCAATTGCCATTGCATGTGCCAGCCCATGGCCAGCGGCCCCAGCAGCGCCAGGGCCAGCGAGGCGGGGCTGCGTGGCAGGGTGGCGAGGATCACCGCCAGCCCCATGAGGGCGACGGTGGCAATGAGGAAGCCTTGCAGCCATTGCGGGGATCTGTCGGCAAAGAGGCGGGCGGTGGATTTCACCCCGATCAGGGCGTCGTCCTCGGTATCCTGATGGGCGTAGATCGTATCGTAAAACAGGGTCCAGGCGATGCCGGCGGCGTAGAGTACGATGGCGGGCGGAGCGAGGCTGCCGGTATGGGCCGTCCAGGCCAGCAGAGCGCCCCAGTTGAAGGCGATGCCCAGAAACACCTGGGGCCACCAGGTAAAGCGTTTGGCAAAGGGGTAGACCGCCACCGGTGCCAGCGAGAGAAAGCCCAGCAGGATGGCGGCGGTGTTGAAGGTGAGCAGAATCGCCAGGGCGACGAGCGCCTGGGCCAGCATCCAGGCGGCGGCCTGTGTGGGCGAGACCTGTCCCGAGGGAATTGGGCGCGAGCGGGTGCGTTCGACGGCGGCGTCGATCCTGCGGTCGGTGATGTCGTTCCAGGTGCAGCCCGCGCCGCGCATCAGGAAGGCGCCGAGCGCGCTTGCGACGAAGATCCACAGATCGTTCAGCCCGGCGCGCCCGTCCCACAGCATCGCCAGTGCCAGCCCCATCCAGCAGGGCAGCAGCAAGAGCCAGGTGCCGATGGGGCGGTCGGCGCGGGACAGGCGCAGATAGGGGCGCGTGGCGGGCGGTGCGAGGCGATCGACCCAGTTGCCGCGAACCGCGTCGGCGACCTGGCCCTGAGGCTCTGGCGTTGCGGGCTTGGGGGCCATATGTATTGCTCCATGAAAGATGCAAAAGTCAGGCTGTATGTAGAGCACCCGCTGGGGGAAGGGCAAACGGTTCCTCTGGAGCGGGATCAGGCGCATTACCTGTTCGGGGTGATGCGGCTGGGCACGGGGGACGCGGTGGCGCTGTTCAACGGGCGCGATGGCGAATGGCGCGCCGAGGTGGTGGAGGCGGCAAAGCGGCGCGGTGTGCTGGTGTGCCGGGCACGGACGCAACCGGTGCGGATGCCGCCGGACCTGTGGCTGATCTTTGCCCCGATCAAGAAGGCGCGCACGGATTTCATCGTGGAAAAGGCCGCCGAGATGGGCGCGGCCCGGATCCTGCCGGTGCAGACACATTACACCAATTCCGAGCGTGTCCGGCAGGACCGGTTGCAGGCCCATGCGGTGGAGGCCGCCGAGCAATGCGGCGGGACATTTGTGCCCGAGGTCTGTGATTTGCAGAGGCTGGACCGGGTGCTGGCGGATTGGCCCGAGGGGCGGCAGTTGATGTTTTGCGACGAGTCTGAAGCGGGCGGCTCCTCTGCCCTGTCGGGCGTCGTCGCGAGCAAGGCGGCCCGCGAGGGCCAAGGCGCGGGGCCCTGGGCGATTCTGATCGGGCCGGAGGGCGGGTTTTCCGATGCCGAGCGCGACAGGCTGCGGGCCTTGCCTTTTGCGCATGTGGTCTCGCTTGGTCCGCGTATCCTGCGGGCGGACACGGCGGCGGTGGCGGCCATGACGCTGTGGCAGATGGCGTTGGGGGATTGGCGATGAGAGAGGAATATTCCGACTGGCTGGTGGCGCAGGGGTACAACGAAAACACCTGCAACACGCAGAAATCCCATATCCGGCAGATCGAGAAATATTACGGCGATCTGGCGGACAGGATCGAACGTGGCGACTTGACCAGCCTGGTCGCGGAGTTCACCTACACATTGGCCGATGAAAGAGCGAACCGGGACAACCCGACCAAGGTGGCGTTCAGCGGGCGCAATTATACCCGGCTTCAATCCCTGAAGGGTGCGATCCGGCGTTATGCGCAATTCCTGTCGGGCGATGAAGATCACGCCTATGGGATGGGTCTGGAGCCGTTGGACGGAGTGGAGGACGCGGCCGATATCCGCCTGTCGCAGGAAAAACAGCGGTTTGCGCTGGAGCGGGACATGCAGGTTGCGTTGCGCGAGAATATCGCCGTGCTCGATCCGGGCCTGACCATTGTCGACGATGGCAGCGAACGCGCGGTCGCGTCCGGTTTCATCGACATTCTGTGTCAGGATGGCCGGGACGGGCAGGGCGGGCTGGTCGTGGTGGAACTCAAGGCGGGCAGGACGGATGCGCGGGTTGTGGGGCAGATTCTCGGGTATATGGGGGATCTGATCGCCGAAGGGGACGGCGAAGACGTGCGGGGCGTGATCGTGGCGCATGAGTTTGACAACCGGACGATATCGGCCGCGCGGGCCATTCCCAATCTGACGCTTGTCCGATACAGGATCCGGTTCTCGTTCGAGGCTTTGTCGTGAGTTTCATCCGCCCCGAAGCGCGCGCCGTGTTGCGGCGCTGGCGTGGGGCGTTGGTGGGGCTGGCGGTGTTGGCGCTGGGGCTGTGGTGGGCCAGCGGCCATGGCCTGATGCGGTGGCTGGGGGGCGGCGTGGCGGTGCTGGGGCTGCTTTTGCTGGTCACGGCCGTGCAGCGCGCGCGGTTTCGGGCCGGGCGCGGCGGACCGGGCGTGGTGCGGGTGGATGAGGGGGAAGTGACCTATTTCGGCCCTCTGGATGGCGGGGCGGTGGCGCTGCGCGACCTGGAGAGCCTGGTGCTGGACGGGGCCTCGCGCCCGCCGGTCTGGGTATTGCGCCAGGCGGGCCGTCCGGCGCTGCACATTCCGGTGAACGCGGAGGGCGCCGAGCGGCTGTTTGACGCCTTTGCCACTTTGCCGGGGTTGCGCACCGGGTTCATGCTGGCCCGGATGCAGGCGCCGCCGGCACAGCCGGTTGTGATCTGGCGCAAGGCGGGTGTGCGTCATCCTGCCCTGAGTGTGCATTGACACCGGGGCCAAATCGCCGCACCAAGGCCGGTGAGACAGCGCACAGGATCGGAGAACCCCCATGTCCATTCCTCAGTCCGGCGGCGGGCCGATCGAGCATCACGACCAGTTGGCCGCGTATCTGGAGAGCGGCTGCAAGCCGGAAGATCAGTGGCGGATTGGCACCGAGCACGAGAAATTCGGCTATTGCAAGGACACGCTGAAGCCGTTGCCCTATGAGGGCGCGCGGTCGATTTTGGCGGTGCTGGAGGGGTTGCGCGATGGCCATGGATGGGCGCCGGTGGAAGAAGGCGGCAAGCTGATCGGGCTGGAGAAGGACGGCGCCAATGTGAGCCTGGAGCCGGGCGGGCAGCTGGAATTGTCGGGTGCGCCGTTGGAAAATATTCACCAGACCTGTGACGAGGTGAATCAGCATCTGGTGGATGTGAAGGACATTGCCGACAAGATCGGTGTGGGCTTTATCGGGCTGGGCGCCGCGCCGATCTGGCGGCACGAGGACATGCCCTTGATGCCCAAGGGGCGCTACAAGCTGATGGACCGCTATATGCAGGAGGTCGGCACCATGGGCACCACCATGATGCGGCGCACCTGCACGGTACAGGTAAATCTGGATTTCGCGTCCGAGGCGGACATGGTGCGGAAGTTTCGCGTGGCGCTGGCGCTGCAATCGGTGGCCACGGCGCTGTTTGCCAATTCGCCTTTCCTGGACGGCAAACCCAATGGCCACAAGAGTTGGCGCAGCCGGGTGTGGCGCGATCTTGATGGCGCGCGCACCGGCACGTTGCCCTTTGTTTTCGAGGATGGGTTCGGGTTTGAATCCTATGTGCAATACGCGCTGGATGTGCCGATGTATTTTGTCTATCGCGACGGGAAATACATCAATGCGCTGGGGCAGTCATTTCGGGATTTCATGAAAGGCGCCTTGCCGGCGCTGCCTGGTGAGGTTCCGACGCTGAGCGACTGGGCGGATCATCTGACGACGATTTTCCCGGAAGCGCGGATCAAGAAATACATGGAGATGCGCGGTGCGGATGGGGGGCCGTGGCGGCGGCTGTGTGCCTTGCCGGCGTTCTGGGTGGGGCTGATGTATGACCAGGCTTCGCTGGATGCGGCCTGGGATCTGGTCAAGGGCTGGGATACGCCGATGCGCGAGGGGTTGCGGGTGGCCGCGTCGCGCGACGGGTTGCAGGCGCGGGTGGGGGATGTGTCGATGCATGACCTGGCGCGCGAGGTGCTGGCGATCGCGGAGGCCGGGTTGCAGGCGCGGGCGCGGGCGGGTGCGGGCGGGCTGGTGCCTGACGAGACCCATTTCCTGAGCGCGCTGAAGGAAAGTGTCGAGACCGGGCAGGTGCCCGCGGATGAGTTGCTGGGCCATTATCATGGCGATTGGGACGGCGATCTGAGCCGGATCTACGGCGCTTACAGCTATTGAGCCGGGCGGGGGCGCCGCCCCCGTCGCGCCGGGCGCGACTCCCCCGGAGTATTTCTGGCAAAATGAAGGGTGGGGTGTTGTGCCGGGTCAGGCCGGGGCGGTCAGCAGGCGATGGACGGCGCGGTAGAGGATGGCGAAGGCGGCGCCCCAGAAGGGGGCGAGGTAGAAGCCGAACCGCCACAGTGGCGCGAGGGCGTCCCAGTTGGGCGGGTGGCCGAGCGCGATCAGCATCAGCGCGAAGATTGGTGGGGAACCGATATTGAGGGTCACGGCGATCAGCGCGAAGGTGAGGGGATTGGGCGGCCAGCGGCGCAGGGCGAGCGCAAAGCCGGGCCCGGCCAGAAGCAGGTAGGGCATGGCGCCGAACCAGATGGCGAGGATCGGGATCATCGAGACCCAGAAGCCCAGCGCGGCCACGACGAAGGGTGCAAGCGTGAAGGCCGCGATATAGGCGAGCGTCTTGCCGACCTGGTCTGGCAGGGGCAGTCCGAGGCGGGTGCGCAGCGGGGTCATGACGGCGATTTTGCCCCGATTTTCGGCTCGGTTCCGGCGCGCAGGCGGCGGATATTGGCGCGGTGGCGCCAGAACACGATCAGGGTGAGCAGGACGCCAAGGAGAAAGGCGTCGGGCTGGCCCAGGAACACCATCCAGAAGGTTGATGTGGCGGCTGCGACGAGGGCCGAGAGCGAGGAATAGCGCGACAGGGCCGCAGTTGCGAGCCAGGTCAGGCAGGTGGCGAGGCCCACGGGCCAGGCCAATGCCAGCATCAGGCCGAGAAAGGTGGCAACGCCCTTGCCGCCGCGAAAACCGAGCCAGACCGGGTAGCAATGGCCGAGGAAAGCCATGAGCCCGGCAAGTTGTGCCGCGTCCTCGCCGGCCAGCGCGCGCGCCAGCAGCACGGCCACCGCGCCTTTGGCGCCGTCCAGAAGCAATGTGGCGGCGGCGGCTTTTTTCGAGCCGGTGCGCAGGACGTTGGTGGCACCGATATTGCCCGAGCCGATTTCGCGCAGATTGCCCAGATTGAAGGCACGTGCCACCAGTATGCCGAAGGGGATGGAGCCGAGCAGGTACCCCAGGGCCGCCCAGAGCAGCAGGATCGCGGGGGCTGTTTCGATGGGGGGCATGGGTGGCTCCGGGGCTGTGGGTTTGGGGGGAAGATTAGCGGGGGATGGCGCCGGGGGCTACCGGTTTGAGGTGGCGGGCGGGGGCTCAACCCCGCGTATAGACCGGGTTTCCGTTCACATAGGTGGCCAGCACCCTGCCTTGCATCCGCGCGCCGTCAAACGGGGTGTTCTTGGATTTCGAGCGCAGCTTGAAGCGGTCCAGCACAAAGGGGGCATCGGGATCGAAAAGGACCAGATCGGCGGGGGCGCCGGCGGCCAGCCTGCCGGAGGGCAGGCCGAGGCGGCGGGCCGGGTTCAGCGCCATGGCGCGCCAAAGCTCGGGCAGGGTGAGCTGGTCGGCATGGTAAAGCCGCATGGCCGCCGGAAGCAGGGTTTCCAGCGCGACGGCGCCGGAGGCGGCCTCTTCGAAGGGCAGGCGTTTGCTTTCCTCGTCCTGGGGGGTGTGCATTGACGAGATAATGTCGATCAGGCCGGATTTCACCGCCATGACCACGGCGAGCCGGTCATCTTCGGAGCGCAGCGGCGGCTTGATCTTGAAGAAGGTACGGTAATCGGCCACGTCCAGTTCATTGAGGGTGAGATGGTGGATCGAGGTGCCGGCGGTGATGTCAAAGCCGTTCTGTTTGGCCCGCTCCAGCGCCGGGAGGGCGCGGGCGGTGGTGATCTGGTCGGCGTGATAGCGCACGCCGGTCATTTCAACCAGGGCGATGTCGCGATCCAGGCCCATGCGCTCGGCCATGGGCGACACGGTGGGCAGGCCGCGCAGGGCGGCGAATTTGCCCGAGGTGGCGGCGGCGCCGCCTGACAGGCCGGGCTCTTGTGGGTGGGAGATGATCAGGGCGCCCAGCGAGCGGGCATAGGTCATGGCGCGGGCCAGTACCCTGGTGTCGGCCACCACATGATCGCAATCGGTGAAGGCCACGGCGCCGGCATCCAGAAGGAAGCCGAATTCGGTCATCTCGCGGCCCTGCCGGCCCTTGGTGAGCGCGGCCATGGGCAGCACGTTGACCGGGGCGGCGCCATTGGCGCGGCGTTCGACAAATTCCAGCGCCTCGGGCGTGTCGATGGCCGGGGTTGTGTCGGGGCGGGTGACGATGGTGGTGACGCCGCCCGCCGCCGCCGCCAGGCCGGCGGTCTTGTAGCTTTCCTTGTGGCGTTCGCCGGGTTCGCAGACCTTGACGCCGATATCGACGATGCCCGGTGCGAGGCATTTGCCCCGGCAGTCGATGGTCTGGCCCGGCTTATCCAGCCCTGGCGGGCTGTCTTCGCCCCGGTTCGTGATCGTCCCGTTTTCGACCCGCAGCCAGCCGGGGGTGTCGGTTCCGGTTTCAGGGTCGATCAGGCGGGCATTGGTGAACAGTTTGGTCATGATGTGCGTCTTTCCGGGGCGGCGAAATGCTGGCGGGGGATGTCTTGCCGCCATTGTCGCGGGCCTGAGCTCCCGCGCCTGATGGCGCGGTGCGCCGTGCAGGCGGCTTGTCCGGCGTCCGGGCCGCGTGGGGCGTCTGCGGTGACAGGTGCGACCGGGACGTGGACATGGTTGCAGCGCAAAATCATGGCTGTCCCCCGGCGGCGACGCGGCGGATGGCGGCGATGGTGGTTTTGGGGTCGGCCTGGTATTTGATCAGGTGTTTGTCGCCGGAATGGGTGACGATCTGCACGACAGAGCCGAGCGTGTTGAGCTTTTTGACCTGGGCCAGCGGGATGCGCCGCTCCATGGGGCCGAGGATGCGCTGATTGGTGAGATCCCAGCGCACGGACAGTTCCTCGGACATCAGGTAGAAGGCGCGCACGGCAACGGCGGCCAGCCCGCCTAAGGCGCCTGTCCAGACATAGGGATTGTCCAGCAGCCACAGGATGACCATGCCCGCACCCATGGCGGCGGCGGCCATCCAGGTGTTGGTGCGCACATAGGTGGCGCGGTCGGCGCGGAAGGATTGCAGCACCTCTTCGCCTTCGGCAAGCGGGGTATCGGGGGTCATGGACCGGTTCATTTGACGACTCCGTAGATGATCAGGCCGAGGAGGATGGTGGCAAGGGGCAGGGCCAGCAGGGCCAGCAACAGGGTGACATGCGGGTTGGTGCCGGGCGCGCCGGGGGCGGTTCGGGTGCCGGTGAGGCCAGTGGCCGAGGCGCCGGGCAGTTTTTCGAACGTGACGGGTGGTGTGTCTTCGGTCAGGGTGGCGACATGGGTGACGCCGGGGGCGGGTGTCAGCCTGGCCCCGGTGCCGGCGAAGGCGCGGGAATAGATCAGCAGAACGGGGCTGTTGATGGCATCGAGCCGGGCGGCGGCGCCGGTCAGATCCTGTGCCGCGACCCCGCCGCCGTCGCGCAGATAACCCGACAGGCGCAGATCGCCCAGAACCTCGGGGTCGAAGATTTCAAACCCGTCCGCCTCCAGCCAGTCGAGCCCGATCAGCAGGGCAACGGTGGCCTGTGGGCTGGGATCGGCGGGCGTGGGATCGGTCAGGCGCGCCAGGTCGCGCGCGGGCAGGTCGAGCGCGAAGACACGGATCACGCCGCGTTCCATCGGGCTGACCGAGAGGCCGGTCATCCGGCCACCCAGATCATCATGCCGACGACCGCGAAAAGCACGATCAGGGCCACCATGGCGACCATGCCCGAGGCGCGGGGGTCTTTCGGGTCTTCGTCGTTCATGCGTTCACCGCCCGGTTGGCGCGGGAGTCGCGCAGGTTGCGGGCGAGGAGGTCCATCGCCGCCATGCGCACGGCGACGCCCATTTCCACCTGTTCCTGGATCACCGAGCGGTTGATGTCGTCGGCGATCTCGCCGTCGATTTCCACGCCGCGGTTCATCGGGCCGGGATGCATGACGATGGCGTCGGGCCTGGCGTGGGACAGTTTTTGCGCGTCCAGCCCGTAGCGGTGGTAATATTCGCGTTCCGACGGGATGAAGCCGCCGTCCATCCGTTCCTTTTGCAGACGCAGCATCATCACCACATCGACGTCGCGCAGGCCCTCTTCCATGTCTTCGTAGATCTCGGCGCCGAACTCGGCGAATTGCGCCGGGACCAGCGTGGGCGGGCCGACGAGGCGGATGCGGTTTTCCATCTTGCCCAGCAGGATCAGGTTGGAGCGGGCCACGCGGGAATGGGCGACATCGCCGCAGATGGCGATGTTCAGCCGGTGCAGCCGACCCCTGGAGCGGCGGATGGTCAGCGCGTCGAGCAGCGCTTGGGTGGGGTGTTCGTGGCGTCCGTCGCCCGCGTTCAGCACGGCGCAGTTCACCTTTTGCGCCAGCAGGTCCACGGCGCCGGAATGGGGGTGGCGCACCACCAGAAGATCGGGGTGCATGGCGTTCAGCGTCATCGCCGTGTCGATCAGGGTTTCGCCTTTCTTGATCGAGCTGGCCTGCATGGCCATGTTCATCACGTCCGCGCCAAGCCGTTTGCCCGCCAGTTCGAAACTGGCCTGGGTGCGGGTGGAGTTTTCGAAGAACATGTTGACCTGGGTGAGGCCCTTGAGCGCGTCGGAATGTTTCTGTTCGCGGCGGTTGAGATCGACATATTGATCGGCCAGGTCCAGCAGGGCGGTGATTTCGGCCGGGTGCAGGGGTTCGATCCCGAGAAGGTGCTTCTGGCGGAAGGTCATGGCCGTCACTCCGTGGCTGATCTGGGGTTGCTTATAGAAACGGGCGGGGCGGGGGGCAAGGTGGGGCGCAGGGGGCCAGCCCCCTGGGACGAAAATGCGGGCATTTTCGACCTTACCCCCGGGATATTTGGGGCCAAAAGAAGAGCGCATGCGCCGCGCCTGTCAGCCGGCGGGATCTTCCATGGCTTTGCGCCAGTGGCGGCGGCACAGGGAGACATAGGTGTCGTTGCCCCCGATCTGGACCTGGGCGCCTTCGCGCAGGACAGCGCCGGTTTCGTCCTGGCGCACGACCATGGTGGCCTTTTTGCCGCAATGGCAGATCGTGCGCACCTCGCGCATTTCATCGGACAGCGCCAGGAGAGCGGCGGAGCCGGGGAACAGCTTGCCCTGGAAATCGACCCGCAGCCCGTAACACATGATCGGCACCTTGAGATCGTCCACGGCGCGGGCCAGTTGCCAGACCTGATCCTCGCTGAGGAACTGTGCTTCGTCAATGAAGACACAGGCGACCGGGCCGGTGGCCTGGCGGGACTGGATGGCGGCGAGGAGATCGGTTTCGGGGCCGAACGTGTCGGCCTCGGCGGCGATGCCGATGCGCGAGGCGATGCGTCCGGCGCCGGCGCGGTTGTCGAAGCGGGCGGTGAGCAGGTAGGTTTGCATCCCGCGTTCGCGGTAGTTGTGCGACGCCTGCAACAGCACCGTGGATTTGCCCGCGTTCATGGTGGAGTAGTGAAAGTAGAGCTTGGCCATGGTTGGGTGATAGGACGCCCCCGCGCCCGGGTGCAAGAGGCAAAACCGCCGCCCCGCCGGGCGGCTGTGGGGCGGGCGCATGGGATGCGGCCCGCCCCGGACCCGACCGGGGATGCGCGGCGCCGGTTCCGGGAGGTTGACCCCCGGGGGATGGCGATTTCGGGCCGCTGGCCAGCCGGGCCAACGCCGTTTCCGACAGTGGAGACGGACGCGGCGTGTTGGCATACCGGTGCCGGGGTACACACAGCCCCCGCAACGTCGGGGGCATTTATTGAATGACAAATTGGGGTTACGGCTATAATGGGAAAAGACTTGGCGCTTTCCCCGGCACGGGGGGCGGCGCGGCTGGGACTGGAGTTTGGTATGAGCGTTGTGGGCAGTTATCTGAAGAAACATTCGGAAGCGTTGGTCAAGGATGTGGGCATCGAGGCGGCCTGTGAACTGACCGGCAAGTCCAAGGCCACGCTGGGGCGGTATTATTCGGCCCATGACGAACATGGCGACCGGTTCATGCCGATCGACGCGGTGGCGGCGCTGGAGGAGGCGGCGTCTTATCCGCATGTCACCGCCGCGCTGGCCGAGCTGAAGGGGATCACGCTGAGCCATGACGAGCGGCGGCGCAACGCGTCCGAGAGCGGGGGTGTGAATTCCGACGTGATCGCGCTGAGCCAGCGATTTGCGGTATTGATGGCCGAATACAGCCAGTCGATCGCGGATGGCATCATTACCATGAACGAAGCCAGGCGGCTGTTGCGCGAAACGCTGGCCTTGCAGCAGGTGTTGGTGGACATGAAGCTGCACCTGGAAGAGGAAGCGAGCTGAGCCGTGGTGCACGAACACCAGCCCCGCCGCGAGCTTGTCGAGGCCGAGCGGCATGTGCCGGAGCTGTTGCAGGCGTTTCTGGTGGATCTTGAGGCGACGGCGCATTCGTCGGATGTCTGGCGTCTGATCGTGCGGCTGGGCCAGACCTTGAACCTGCCCTATATCGATTTCATTTCGGCAAGCAATTACCACAACTGGAAAAAGACGCTGTTCATTCGCACGTCTTATGATTCAACCTGGCTGAACGAGGTCAATCAGGATCCGGATCTGCACAAATGGTCTTATTTCCGCACCCATGCGATGCATTACCTGACGCCGCTGGCGGTGGGGTTGGAATTTGTCGATGAGAACCGCCATATTCCCGAGGCCCGCTACAAGGTGCTGCGCGAGGCGGCGGCGCGCGGAATCCGGGCGGGGTTTTCCATTCCGCTGCGGGTTCACGCCCCGCCGCAATCGGCGCTGATCACCTTTTCCGGTGATCACAGCAAGCGCGAGATGACGCATATCATCCGAACCCATGGCTGGGTTCTGAACACGGCCGCGTTGATGGGGCATCAGCGCTACATGACCCATTTCGCCGCGGAATTCACCGAACGCAATGCGATTTCGGACAAGCAACGCGAATTGCTGGAGATGATCGGGGGCGGGATGCAGGACAAGGTGATCGCCGAGCGGCTGGGGATTTCGGTGTCGGCGGTGCGTCAGCGCATGAACAATATCCTGGCCAAGACGGGGCTGGGCAACCGGGCCGAGCTGGCGGCATTGGCGATGAGCATGGGGCTGTTGCCGGATCCGCTGAGCCATCTGGGCGCCAAGGGGGATGCTTCGGTTCTGGTGGAGATGGGGGTGGCGGAGGACGGGCCGGGCAAGATCCGGATGCGCTGAGGCCGGCGGCCGGGTTCGGGGCGCGAGATATCGGCCGTTGACGCGCTGCGCCAGGATCCAGTGGTTCGGGTTTTGGTGGAACGCATTCGTGTTGGGTGTTTGACAATGGAAGGAGCAAGGATGAAACGTTTGATCCCCTCGTTGCCCGAGGGCGCAGGTTTGGCGGAAGTCTATCGCGCGTTTCCCGACAAGATGGCGCCGCTGTCTGAATACCAGAATCGGGTCATGCGCGGGGCCAGCGATCTTGGCGTCGCAGAGAGAGAATTGATTGCCGCCTATGTTTCGGGGTTGAATGCCTGTGGGTTCTGCCATGGGGCACATACGGTGCATGCCAAGGCTTTTGGCATTGATGTCAGTGACATAGAAGCGATGATGGAAGATATGGCCGCAGCGCCGGTTGACGAAAAACTCAAACCGTTACTGGCCTATGCGGGGAAACTCACCCGTACGCCGGCGCAGATGACCGAGGCCGATGCCGAGGCCGTTTACGATGCCGGCTGGTCGGAAGCGGCGCTGTTCGATGCAATTCAGGTTTGTGGGCTGTTCAACCTGATGAACCGGATGCTGGAGGGCACAGGCGTTACGGAGTACCACCTTGATCCGCATGGCGTGGACGAAAAAGTGCTGGACAGGTTGCGCAGCCCGACATGTTATTCCGATTTTGGCCGGGCCAGCGGGCTGGTGGAATGACCGCGCTGGCGGCAGCGTCAGCCAATGCGCCATAGCCCCCGTGGCGGGCGCGTTGCCTGCCCAGTGGAACCAGCCCGTGGAACGAATAAGGGTGCCCCGGAAACCGGAACACCCTTGCGTCATACAATGACATACAGGAAAATCGAGTTGCACGGGTGTGCGCTTCGATCAAACCTCTGCACGGGACAGCACAGAGTAGAAGGTGAACAGGGTTGCCCCCGCCCGAAACCATCTGCGCGGCCATCTGGGGATCTGGCCATATGCGCGTCTGACGCCTTCTGACATCCAAATTACCCTACGGAACCGGGGATGTCTGGTACGGAATCACAAACCTTTGGGTAAGGATTGACTGTTGTTTCTGACAGGTATTTTAGGTTGGCCTGTCATTCATGACATGCGGGTGTCGCGGGTCGGCGTCCAGAGGGCGAATCGTGGTGCCGCCGGTTGGCATTCGGCATCAGTGGCGGCGCACCAGCACCGATCCCACCGAATAGCCCGCGCCAAAGGAACAGATCATGCCAAGGTCGCCGGGGGCGAAATCGTCGGAATACTTGGAAAACGCGATGATCGAGCCGGCTGAGGATGTGTTGGCGTAATCTTGCAGGATATTGGGCTGTTCGCCGGGTTCGGGGGTGCGGCCCAGAACCTTTTTGCCGATGAAATCGTTCATCGTCTTGTTGGCCTGGTGCAGCCAGAGGCGGCGCAGGGCGGACTGGTTGATGCCCTCTTGCGACAGGTGCCCCAGCATATGGGCCGAAACCAAGGGCAGCACTTCCTTGAACACCTTGCGGCCGTTCTGCATGAACTGCATGTCGCGGCGATCGTTCAGCCCGTCGGGGCGCGAGCGGCGCAGGAAGCCGTTATTGTTGCGGATATTGTTGGAAAACTGTGTCGCGCAGCGGGTGGAGAGCACCTCGAACCAGGCGCCGGTGGCGTCGTCGCTGCGTTCCAGAACGGTGGCGGTGGCGACATCGCCAAAGATGAAGTGGCAGTCGCGGTCGCGCCATTCCAGATGCGCCGAGCAGATTTCGGGATTGACGACGATGGCCTTGCGCACCGATCCGGCGCGGATCATGTCGGCGGCGGCCTGGATGCCGAACGTGGCCGAAGAGCAGGCGACGTTCATGTCAAAGGCAAATCCGCCCGCGCCCAGTTCCTGCTGGATTTCGACGGCGACGGCGGGATAGGCGCGTTCCATGTTCGACGCGGCGCAGATCACCAGATCGATCTCGTCGGCATCCACCCCGGCCCGGGCCAGGGCCTTGTGGCAGGCATCCAGCGCCATTTCGCACATCAGCGAAGGTTCGTCATCGGCGCGCTGGCGCAGGAGCGGGTGCATGACATGCGGATCCAGAACGCCGGTCTTGTCGATCACATGGCGTTGGCGGATACCGGAGGCCTTGAAGATGAAATCGGTGTCTGAATGGGGGATCGCGTCCATCGTGCCCGCGGCGATGGCATCGGCATTCCTGTCATTTTCCAGATCGGCATAGGCGTTGAAGGCGACGACCAGCTCTTCGTTGGTGATAACCTGTTGCGGGGTAAAGACACCGGTGCCGGTGATGGCGGGCTGGTACATGAACGGACTCATTTCATAGCAGGTGGCAGGCAGATAGCACCATTTGGCGGGCGATGGTCAAGGGTTTCCCCAAGGTAAGGTTGGGGAAAGGGCCTTGTCTTGCAGGCCGGATCCGACCGGCGCAGGCTTGTTGGCGCTGCGCGGGGAGGGGGCGGGCGCCGTGCGGGGCCTACTTGACGATATGTTCGTCCTTGACGAACATGTTGGCCCAGGCGCGATCGATCAGGTCGGGGGACATCTGGTAGGGGATGCCTTCGAATTCGCAGATCGAGATCATCTGGTCGATCAGGAAGATCGGCTGATAATTGGCATAGACATTGTCGATCGTGGGGTATTTGCGTTTGAGCAGATGCACCAGCGATGCCTCGTCCAGCGGCATTCCCTTTTTCTTGGCCACCAGGGCAAAGATCTTGAGGAAGTTTTCCTGGCTGGGTCCGTCGATCTTGATCTTGAAGAAGATCCGGCGCAGCGCGGCCTGGTCGAAAATCTCGTTTGGGTGGAAGTTGGTCGAGAAGATCACCAGCGTGTCGAACGGCACCTCGAATTTCTCGCCCGATTGCAGGGCCAGAATGTCCTTGCTTTCCTCCAGCGGCACGATCCAGCGGTTGACCAGCGTCTGGGGCGGTTCGGCCTGCCGGCCCAGATCGTCGACGATGAAGATGCCGCCGGTGGATTTGAGCTGCAAGGGCGCCTGATAGGTGCGCGCGGTCGGGTTGTAGACAAGATCAAGCATGTCCAGCGACAGTTCGCCCCCGGTGATCACGGTGGGGCGGTCGCATTTCACGTAGCGGCTGTCAAAGCGGGCGACGCGGCGCAGGGAATTGGGATCCTGTTCGTCATCCTCGGCGGCGGAATGCACGATCGGGTCATAGACAGTGATCACCTGGCCGGCATATTCGATGGCGCGGGGCACGTAGATCTTGTCGCCCATGGCGTCGCGGATACCGTTGGAGATCGAGGATTTGCCGTTGCCCGGCGGGCCGTACATCAGGATCGAGCGACCGGCGCTGACGGCGGGGCCGAGATGGTCCAGCAGCGAGCCCGGCAGGATCAGGTGGCCCATGGCCGAGGTCAGCTGTTGGCGGGTGATCTGGATATTGCGGATCGACTGGCGCTTGACCTGTTCGCGGTAAACATCCAGCGGCACCGGCATGGGGCCGAAATACTCCGATTGCGCCAGCGCATCCTGGGCGCGGGCCTTGCCGAGATCGGTGAGCTGATAGCCCATCTCGTTGCCGCTGTTGGCGTTCAGCGTGCCGGTGGCTTCCAGAAGACGCTGGTCGCGTGCCATGTCGACCAGTTCCTGGGTCACGGCGCGCGGCAGGCAGATGGCTCCGGAAAGGTCCGAAACCATGTCGACATTCTTGCGGAACATGGTTTTCAGAAGGATGTCGCGCATCATCACGACGGGCAGGCGCATTTCTTCGAGCCGCTTGGGTGGCGGCGGGGCCATGACATGGGATGTCTGCATATTCATTGGCGAATCTCCGACCGGGCGCCACTGGGGCGCGGAATTCCTTGTTCTGGTTTAACACCAGAAAAATGGCGATATTCGGGCCGCCTCAGGCCCCCAGGAAGGCCCCGAGCGTCAGATAGATCGCCAGCGCGCCGCCCAGCGCGAGACCCATGGGAAAATCCCAGCCCTGATCCCAGCTTTCCCAATCGGGGACGGCGCGGCGGATCGGGGAATGTTTGGCGATACGGTGCGTGACCCAGGCCGCCAGCAACGTCGCGGCGAAAATCGCCAGCACCAGCCGCAGATCGCCGAAGGCGATGAACGGCGCGGCGGCGGCAGAGAACTTGGCATCGCCCGCGCCAACCAGGCCGCTGGCATTGAGCGCCATGCCAATCAGCAGGATCACGACCACATGCACCAGCCGCCAGGCGTAATCGCCAAACGGGAGGGCGACGAGGCCAACAACGACAAACACGCCCAACAGCGCCAGCACGGCGTTATTGGGAATGCGCATGGCGCGCATGTCGGACCAGGCCACGTAAAAGCAGATCGGCAGGACGAAGGGCAGGAACCACAGCGCCGACGAAGCGGTGATCAGCATGATTGGCCCCGCTCAGGTTTCTTCAAGCGCGTCGAGCGAGCGCACGGCCGCCTCGAAATATTGCGGATGGGTTTCGATCGCCTCGCGCAGCAGCGCCTTGCCGGTCTGGGTGTCGCCCTGTTTGATCGCCGACAGCGCCAGCGTGTGCAGAAGCTGGGCGCGTTCGGTCTGGACCATGGGGATCACGGGCAGGGTGTAATTGCGCTGGGCGCCGCGTGCCAGGACCATGTTGTTCTTGGCGGTGAACAGGGTGTTGTCCTGGCGGATGGCTTCGCTGAACAGGCGTTCGGCCTCGCCAAAGTCGCCGCGCGTCAGCTTGGAATATCCCCAGTTGTTGAGCACGCCGGCGGGGCGGGTCGTCAGCCCCACGGCGACTTCGTAGAAACTGTCGGCCTTGTTCCATTCCTGTTTGCTGTCGGCGATCATCGCCTCGAGCCGGTAGCGTTTGAAGGTTTCGTGCGTGGGGGGAATGGAGTCGAGCGTTTTCTCGGCCTCTTTCCATTTGCCCGCGCGGATCTGGGCATCGGCCAGATCGACCTTGTCGGTATTGGTGCTGTCCTTGTGGCGGACCACCCTTGACCAGGCAGGAACCGCCTCGGAATACCGTTTGGCGCGGACAAAGGAAATCGCCAGACCGCGCTGAAGATCGATCCGGTCCGGATTGTCTCCCAGGGTGCGCTGGAAATAGGCGATGCCCTCGTTCGGATCGGCCACCGTCAGCATGATGTCCGAGAGATTGGCCTCGTCCACCGCGTTCACATTCTGGATGGCGCGTTCAACGCTTTCGTCGCCGGTGTTGGCGCATGCCCCAAGAAGGGCAAGACCTGCCACACCGATTGTCCCAAGGAAAGGATGGCGCATTTTTTGCGTCCTTTTACTGCTCGTGCCTTTTCATGGTGTTTCCCGGATAAGGTAGTCGCTGCTGCCCCGCCGCACCAATTTGTATTCTTGTGTTTTCCCGTCATCATAGCCGGGGTTTTTCGATTTTGCGAGTACTAAGCGCAAATTGTCGCGGATTGAGTCACTTTCGCCATTGTCCAGCGCATAGGCCTTGCGAAATACCTGCTCGGCCTCGGGCAGATTGCCGCGCTCCATCAGGACAACGCCCAGATTGTTCCATGTTTCCGGGTTGTTGGGGTCTTCCCTGAGGCTGTCGCGCAAAATTGTCTCTGCCTGGCCCAGCCGGCCCAGCCCGAGATAGGCCGTGCCCACGGCGGCCTTGAGTTCAGGGGTGGTGCCGTGATCGACGGCATGGCGGGCAAAAGCATCCAGTGCGAGTTCGTATTCGCCGGCCTCCATCAACCGCCAGCCGACGACAATGCCGTCTACCGCCTCTTTGGTTGTGTCGACCGGTGGGGCATAGGGGCTGTCGGCCGACGGGCGAAGGCCGCCCGGAGAACAGGCGGCCAGAAGCGTGGCGGTAAGGAGCGGGGCGAGTACCCGAGATGCCAACATGCGCGTCCGTGTCTAGTTGCCGCCGATATTCTGAATTCCGACAATCGACGGCGACACCAGGATGATGAGAAGCGGCGGAACCGTCAGCATCATAGTGGCAAGGGTCATCTTGGTTGGCAACTTGTTTGCTGCCTCTTCGGCGCGCATCACCCGTTTGTCGCGCATTTCCCCGGCATAGACGCGCAGCGCCTCGGCGATGGATGTGCCGAAGGTGGCGGACTGGATCAGAACGGTGACAAAGGACGACACGTCCTGGACACCGCATCGTTCGCCCATGTCCGAAAGCACCTGTGCCTTGTCCTTGCCGGCCTTCATTTCGTAGGCGACGATCTGGAATTCGTCCGCCAGCGCCGGGTAGGAGGCGCGCAATTCGCCCGCGACACGCACGATGGACTGATCCAGCGACTGGCCCGCCTCGACGCAGACAAGCATCATGTCCAGGCTGTCGGGAAAGCCGGAGGTGATTTCCTCCTTGCGGGATTCGACACGGCGCGTGACCCAGTATTTGGGCAGCATGTAACCGATCCCGCCGGGGCCCAGCGTGTACATCAGCGTATCCTGCGTGGTCGCGCCTTCGGTGCCCTTGACATAGACGAAATAGAGCACACCGCCGATCAGGCCGAGAATGCCCAGAAGCATCTGCGCCAGATGATAGGCGCGCACCGCGTCGCGCGACGGGTAGCCGGCCTGCATCAGGGTCAGGCGCAGCGAGGACAGTTCTTCCTCGTTCTTGGGTTCGAGAAACGCCTTGTATTTGTCGAGCTTGGCGTTGTTCGACTTGCGGCGCAGCGCCTCCTTGCGGGAATCCTTGCCTGCGGCGCCCTCTTTCTGGGCGCGCTTGAACTTGTCGATCGGGTCTTCGCGGCGGCTGAGGATCAGCGGCACGGCGGCCATGATCACGAAGATCAGGACAAGCGAGACCCCGATCATCGGGCCGCGTGGACCGAGGATGTCGGTCAGCATCATGTTGAGGGCGTCGAGCGTGTTCATGTCGGTATCTCCTCAGACCTTGATGTTCGTCAGGACGCGCATCACGAACAGGTTGACGGCCAGGAACATGCCGACGGCGATGGCGCCGGGGATGAACCACGGGTGCGGCTTGACCTCGTCGTAATAGTTCGGGTCGAGCAGGTTGATGACGATCAGCGCCACGACCGGGAAGGCGGACAGGAACTTGCCCGACCATTTTGCCTCGGCGGTGATCGCCTTGACCCGGCGGAACAGGCGGAACCGGGCGCGGATCACCTTGGAGAGACCGGCGAGGATTTCGGCCAGGTTGCCGCCCGATTGCTGCTGGATGGTCACGGCGACGGCCAGAAAGCGCAGATCCTGCATGTCCAGGCGTTCGGCCATGTCCTTGAGCGCCTCACCCAGATCGCGGCCATAGGCACTTTCGTCGGCGATGACGCCGAATTCGGTGGCCAGCGGATCGTCGATTTCCTTGGACACGATCTGAATGGCGGAGGAGAACGGATGACCGACACGCAGGGAGCGCACCATCAGTTCGATGGCGTCGGGGAGTTGTTCCTCGATCAGCGAGATGCGTTTGCCCGCCTTCATGGACACCCAGGTATAGACGCCGCCCACACCCATCATCACCGAGATGACGACGGTGGTGATCACTCCGGTTTCGGTGCCGATGGACAGGCCGACAAAGGAGAAGACCGAAACGGCGGCCATCATCATCATCAGCTGTTTGGGCGTGAAGGCGATGGCGGCTTTCTGGGCCTTGTCGGCCAGCAGGGAATACAGCGGGATGCTGCGGGTCTGGCCGTGCTGTTTCATCTCCTTGCGGAGCTGTTCGAGCACTTCTTCGCGGCGCGCGCCCTTGTCGAGCATCTCGAGCCGGCGGTTGACGCGGCTGTTGAGGCTGATGGATTTGCCGAAGACCGTCAGGTAGACGCCTTCGACCAAAACGAAGACACCCACGAAGATAAGTCCGTAGACGATGAGTTCGGGAGAAAACGGCATTGGTCCTTACCCCGCAGTTGGTTCATAGATTTCGGCCGGAAGATCGTACCCCCACATGCGGAAGCGTTCGGAATAATGCGAACGCACGCCGGTGGCGGTGAAATGGCCGATGATTTTGTTTTCCGGTGTCAGGCCGGTGCGCTGATAGCGGAACACCTCCTGCATCGAGATGACATCGCCTTCCATGCCGGTGATCTCGGTGATCGAGGTCATGCGGCGCGAGCCGTCCTGAAGGCGCGAGGCCTGCACGATCAGGTTCACGGCGGAAGAGATTTGCGAGCGCACGGCCTTGATCGGCATTTCGATCCCGGCCATGGCGATCATGTTTTCCAGACGCGACACGCCGTCACGCGCCGAGTTGGCGTGGATCGTGGTCATCGACCCGTCATGGCCGGTGTTCATGGCCTGAAGCATGTCGATCACTTCCTCGCCGCGGGTCTCGCCCACGATGATGCGGTCCGGGCGCATCCGCAGGGCGTTTTTCAGACAGTCACGCGGGGATACCTCGCCCTTGCCCTCGACGTTGGGCGGGCGGCTTTCCATGCGGCCCACATGGGTTTGCTGCAACTGGAGTTCGGCCGTGTCCTCGATCGTGAGGATGCGTTCGTCATTGTCGATGAAGGACGAGAGCGCGTTCAGCGTGGTGGTTTTCCCCGAGCCGGTCCCGCCCGACACGATCACGTTGAGGCGGGTGGCGACGGCGGCCTGAAGATAGGCGGCCATCTGTTCGGAAAACGCGCCAAAACTCACCAGATCGTCGATGCCCAGCTTGTCCTTCTTGAACTTGCGGATCGACACCAGCGAGCCGTCCACCGCGATCGGGGGCACCATGGCGTTGAAACGCGAGCCGTCTTTGAGGCGGGCGTCGACATAGGGGTTGGATTCATCGACGCGGCGGCCCACGGCGGACACGATCTTGTCGATGATGCGCAGAAGGTGGCGTTCGTCCTTGAACACGACATCGGTCAGTTCCAGCTTGCCCGAGCGTTCCACGAAGATCTGCTTGGGGCCATTGACCAGAATATCGTTGACGCTGTCATCCTTGAGCAGGGTTTCCAGCGGGCCAAGCCCGGTGACTTCGTCATACAGTTCCTGGAACACGGTGCTGCGCTCTTCGCGGTTCAGCACGATGGCCTTTTCCTGCAACACCTCGGTGGCGATGGAGGTGATTTCCGCGCGCAGTTCCTTTTCCGACGCCTTTTCAAGCGCGGCCAGGTTCAGATTGTCGAGCAGTTCGCGGTGCAGTTCCAGTTTGATCTCGCCCAGGCGTTCCTTGCGGCGGCGTTCCTTGTCGCCGGCCACGGGCTGGGCCGCAGCCGCGGGGGCGGCCTTGCGCAGACTGGTTTTCACCGATACGGCGGCGGGCGGCGGCGTGGCAGGGGCGGCGGCCGGATTGGCGGAAGGACGGGCATTGAGCGCCTTGGCGGCCTTGTCAGCCACGGCGGCGGCCGGTTTGGGATCGGAGGTCTTCTTGTATCTGGAAAACATCGTCTTGCCCTTCCGTCAGGCTGCTTTGTCGTCGGTCTGGTCCAGCGCATGCAGGCTTGACGCCAGCTTGGCGATTTCCTTGCGCAGGGGGTTCTTGGGCGCGTTCAGGCCCAGCGGCTGGCCGTGGTCGCAGGCGGCGGGCACCTGGCGGCCACCGTCGGGCATGTGCAGATCGATCGAGATTCCCAGGCTTTCGGCCAGGCGCTTGACCCGGCTCTTGCCCGACAGATCGGTAAATTTCGGCGCGCGGTTCATCACGTAGCGCAGTTTTTCGAACGGCAGATCCTCGGCCTGGAAGGCGCGTTTCAGGCGCAGCGCGTTCTGGGCCGACCGCATGTCGATCTCCATGGTGGAGAAATAGACATGCGCGGCGCTCAGCACGACCTCGGACCATTGCACCAGCGTCTTGGGCATGTCGACGATGACGTAATCGAAATGGCGCCGCGCCACGTCGAGAATGCGTTCGACATCCTCGGGGGTGACAAGGTCCAGCGGGATGATGTCGGGCGGCGAGGTCAGCACGTGCAGCTTGTCCTCGTAGGTTTGCAGCGCCTGGCCAAAGCTTTCGCTGTCCAGCCCGTCGGTATCGGTGATCACCTCGAAGGCCGCATCCAGGCGGGGCAGATCGAGAAAGGTGGAGACCGAACCGAATTGCAGGTCGAAATCCAGCAGGCAGACGGATGGCGGCGCCTTCTTGTCGATGTTGGCCAGTTCCCAGGCGAGATTGACCGCCAGCGTGGTGGCCCCGGTGCCCCCGGCCAGCCCCTGCACGGCGATCAGCACGCCTTCGCGGGATTCGGTGGCCGAGCTGAGCGAGACCCTGGGCTGCTGGGCGACGGGTTCTGGCGCGGGTTCGGGGGCGTGCAGCTTGTCGATGACCGACTGCAATTCGCCCGGCGGCAACGGGTAGGGGATGAATTCGTCAGCGCCGTGGCGCAGCAGGTAGTGCAGCGACGCGGGCGTCACCTCTTCGGCAATCAACAGGGTGCGGATGCCGCGCTCGCGGGCGGCGGTGATGATTTCCACGATCTGGTCCAGGTTTTCCTCGTCCAGGTCGTCAATCGCCAGTGCCAGGAATTCAAGATGCGCCGCGTCAGGCTGTTCCATGAAGGGAATGGCGTCTTCAAAACCCAGATCGCCCCATTGCTCGCCAAGGGCTTCTTCCATGTCCACGATAAGCAGTTCGAAATTCTGTACGTCCCGGCAAATCGTACATGCCAGGATCGGACTCATCTCTGTCTGGGTCGGCTCGCTACTTGTCATAAGCCTCAAGTTCCTTGCACGCGGGTGACCGCTACTACTCTGACGGGTTCGTTCGCCGCATGAGATTTCCCAGGGCGTCCCGGTTCTGGGGAGTGGCCGACTCGGATTGGCACACTGGTCCCGTTGCAGTGAAAGTCGCTGGCAAGTGGGGCAACATTGGGGCCAAAAAACCGAAATTGTGCGGAATTATGCGACGATGGCGGTGCCCGTGCGCTATCGTTTCACAAAGAGAAGGACCGGCCACGGGGGCCGGTCCTGGAGGTTTACGAGGTTGGGTTGGGTTATTCGCCCGTGGTCCCGGTGGCGGACAGCCCCTTGAGACCGGTGCGCGGTGCCGCGCTGGTGACATATTCGCGATAGATGATCTCGGCATATTTGCCGTCCATGACGGTGGGATGGCGATCCACGAAGCCGGTCACTTCGGTTACGGTGCGCCGGTTGCGGCGTTCGCGGCCCTGGGTCACGATCAAGGGCTGGCTCTTGCCCAGCGACACGACCGCTTCGAGCCGGTCGCGCCCGATGCCCTGGCTGGAAAGATAGGCAACCACGGCGCGCGCGCGGCGCATTCCCAGCGCCTTGTTGTAGGCTTGGGAACCGACCGCGTCGGTATGGCCGTAAACCTTGAAGCGTACTTCGGGGAATTGCTGGATCCAGCTGGCCTGTTGGCGCAGGATCGTGCGGGCCTCCTGATCAAGCTGGGCGCTGTCGAAGGCGAAGTTCACGGTTGTGTCGACTTCCTCGGCAAAACGGTTTGCCAGGGACAGGACATACTGTTTGTCGCCATTCTGGATCGCGGTGTTGTTGTTGGTGGCATAGCCGAAATTGCCCGTGTCGATCACGGCGCCCGCCTCGTTGAAGAACGACGGTGTTACGGTGCCGCTGCCATCGGTGCAGGCGGCGACGAAGAGCAGAGCGGCGGCGGCAAGTTTGTTCCACATGGCGATGGTGGCTCCTTCGTCAGTCCATGACATAGCCGTAGGACCCGGAAAAGTCCTGTTTGGCCACTTCGCTGGCTGCGCCTTTCTGGGGGCGGCGATTTTCGTCGCGCGCGACTTTGCCGAACAGGAACAGATCGCGTTCCGTGGGCGGTTTCACACGGTCGGTGGGCAGGGCAAGCGCCTCGCCCCGCGTGGGGGTAACAAGATGCGCGGTGATGATGATCACCAGTTCGGACTGGTTGCGCTGATAATCGGCGCTGCGGAACAGGGCCCCCAGCACCGGGATGTCGCCCAGCCACGGCACCTGGGCGTTGTTGTCAAGGAAATCGTCCTGCAGGAGACCGGCAATGGCAAAGCTTTCGCCGTCGCGCAGTTCCACGGTGGTGGTGGTTTCGCGCCGCTTGAAGGCGCTGATGCTGAGCGTGCCGTCCGAATAGCTGTTGGTCGAGTCGATGGCGGACACGGCGGCGGCCAGTTCCAGGTTGATCAGATCACCATCGACAACGCGCGGGACAAAATCCAGCTCGACACCGAAGGGTTTGAATTCGACCGTGATGGCGCCGTCTTCCTGTGCCACGGGGACGGGATATTCGCCCCCGGCCAGGAAGGTGGCCTCCTGCCCGGAAAGGGCGGTCAGGTTCGGTTCGGCCAATGTGCGAACAACGCCTTTGTTTTCAAGGGCTTCCAGGAGAACGCCCACCTCGAACGCACCGACGCCGAACTGGAATGCCAGGGCGCCGACAGTGCCGTCGGAGACGGTAACCGGATTGCCCAGGCCGTTGTCGCCCGACAGCCAGGTGCCGGTTTCGATCCCCAGCCCTTCGCCACCCACGGCCAGCGACGAGCTGAGCGATTTGGAAACGGAGCGCTGCATCTCGGCAAAGCGCACCTTGAGCATGACCTGCTGCACGCCGCCCACCACCATCAGGTTGGAGACGCGTTGGGGCGCATAGCGTTCGGCCAGATCCAGCGCGCGCTGGAGTTTCTGGGCGGAACTGACGGTGCCCGACAGGACCACGCCGTCATTGGCGGTGCGCACTTCGATCTTTTCGCCGGGCAGGATCTGGCCCAGACGTTCCTTGAATTCCGATATGTCGGGCGCCACGCGCACCTCGACATTGGTAATCAGCTTGCCCGAAGCATCCAGCAGCGTGAGCGTGGTCATGCCCGGCGATTTGCCCAGCACATAGATGGTGCGGTCCGAAAGTGACGAGATGTCGGCGATCGCAGGGTTGGCGATGGACAGTTCCGCAAAGGGCACGTCGCTTTCGACCACCACGGCGCGGTTCATCGGAACCCCGAGCGTGGAAGACGTGCCGCTGCGCACGACGCGCAGGACTTCGGCCTGCGACGGGCCGGTCAGCACGAGGAGAATGCCAAGGATCGCACCCAGCAGGGCCGCCCCAAGAATACGTCGATATGTCATGTGACCTGCCTCTCGATCACGCCTCGGATTGCGGGTCTTGTGCCCGCCTTTGGCGACACTCTGCGCCAGATTGTGAAATTTTGCAAGAATCAAAGGTTTCGCCGCCTTTCTGCATGTGGATGTCCTGCCACAGGCAAGGCCATGCGGTGGGCGACTGCCGCGCCGGGCGGGCAACATGAAAGGGGCGCCCGACATGCGGACGCCCCTTTCATGACTCTGGTGGTGCATCAGTTCGTGCACGGGATCGGGATCTGCTTGATCTCGCCGCCCTTGCGGGTCTTGATGGTGCAGACGCGCTGTTCTTCGCGCTGTTCGACCACCTCCTGTTGTACCTCGATGCCCAGAAGCGCGCTTTGGTCCACCTCGATGGCCGAGGCCACGGTATCGTCCTCGGCCCCGACCAGCGACAGCGACAGGCGGCCGGTGGTTTGGGCCTGCGCCAGTGCCGCAACCTGCTGGGGCGAGGCAGCCACGGTGACGGTGCGCGCGATGGTGCCGGTATCGACCTCTTCATCGGCGGTCTGGTCGATGGCGACCAGCGACACGTTGGCCTCGATCAGTTTGGTGAATTCGCCGCGTGCGTCCTGTTTGCCGCCGGCGCGGCCGGTCCAGTAGACATCCACCCGGTCGCCCGGACGCAGAAAGCCCGAGACACCGCTGGCCACATCGACCTTGATGGCAAAGGCACGCTGACCGCGTTGCAGGCGCGACGTGATGCCGGCCTCTTCACCCGGTTTGGTGAGTTTGGCCTCGATCAGCACCTCGCCCTTTTCCATGGCGCGCAGGATCACGCGGCGGCGATCATCCCCCTTGGGGAACAGCGCCTCGACCGTGGTGAACATGCCGTCGGGCATGGCGGCCTTGGGCCATTTGACCTTGCGCACATCTTCTTTTTCAAGGGTTTCACCGTATTTCAGCGCCTTGGCGATGATGAAGCCGTCCACCAGTTCGATGTTCTGGCGCCCGGCGCGTTCCTTGGCCAGCGCGGCCTGGTAGCCTTCGATATAGTTCTGGGCCATGTAGACCGCAAATCCGGCAAGTCCCAGGCCAACCAGCAGCACTACTGCAAATATCGCACGCATGTCTCGTTACCTCGTTTTCCATCTTTCGCCCCGACTGACGAGTCGGGGCAGGGATTGGTTCCGGGTCACTGTGGCAGAGGATTATGGCGATTTGAGGGTCGCTTGGCGCAGCTTTGATGGCGGGTGCGGCGGGGGTGTCAGAAGCTGTCGCGGTCGTCGATGAAGCTGCTGGTGTCCCTGGCCTTTTGCTTGGCATCCGCGCCAAGCGTGCTCATCACCGCAAGCAGAAGGCCCACGACGCCGGCTGTCAAGACAACCCATTCGACGGAAATCGCGCCTTTTTCGCATCCCCGGAAGCGCGCAAGAAATTTTTTCATGACCTGACCCTTTCAAAATTGACTGACGCGCGGAACCAGGCGGGTCTTGAGCCGGGGGTCGTGTCAGGATGGCAGCAACTCGTAAACAAGTGGTTCAGCTGTATGGCGGCAGCCGAAAGAAAGGGGCCGTATCGCCCGGTGGCGCGGCCCCTTTCAAACTGGAATACCTGCGATGGATCAGTCCGTCGACAGGGTGTCTTCCACGGCGATCCGGCTGCCGGCGGCGGACGCCAGGTCTTTGGTTTCCGTTTCGATCGTGGTGTAGGCGGCAACGGCCAGGCCGACAACGGCGGCGGTCAGCACGACCCAGTCAACGGTCACGGCGCCATTTTCGTCTTTGCGGAAGTTCTTGATGAAGTTGATCATGGTTTGGTCCCTCCAAAGGATCAGGTTGGTTTTCAGTCTTGACCGGGGCGGGAATGGTGGGGCTCTCTCAAATCCCGATCCCGGCCTAGTATGATTGAAATATCCTTGGAGAATTGGGCGGGATTGAGGCCGCAATCGTGCGATTGTGGTTCTTTTCAGGGGAAGGTGCAGGACAATCGAGTGCCCCGGTGCGGGCGCCTTTGGGCAACGAAAAAGGGCCGCGCGAACCGCGCGACCCTTTCAAGCTGGAATTCCGGCCTGGGCTTAGTCGGTGGCCAGGGTGTCTTCCACGGCGATCCGGCTACCGGCGGCGGATGCCAGGTCTTTGGTTTCCGTTTCGATCGTGGTGTAGGCGGCGACGGCCAGGCCGACAACGGCGGCGGTCAGCACAACCCAGTCAACGGTCACGGCGCCATTTTCGTCTTTGCGGAAGTTCTTGATGAAGTTGATCATGGTTTGGTCCCTCCAAAGGATCAGGTTGGTTTTCAGTCTTGACCGGGGCGGGAATGGTGGGGGTCTCTCATATCCCGATCCCGGCCTGGCATGCGCAAATTATCGCCAGAGAATGGGGCGGGATTTGGGCCGCAATCGTACATTAGCAGTTCTTTTCCCGGGAATTTGAACGGCCGCGTCCATCGCGGCGGACGCCAGATCGCCAAAAGAAAGAGGGGCCGCGCGATCCGCGCGACCCCTTTTCAGGAAAATTCCGGGCCGGGCTTAGTCGGCGGCCAGGGTGTCTTCCACGGCGATCCGGCTACCGGCGGCGGATGCCAGGTCTTTGGTTTCCGTTTCGATCGTGGTGTAGGCGGCAACGGCCAGGCCGACAACGGCGGCGGTCAGCACGACCCAGTCAACGGTTACGGCGCCATTTTCGTCTTTGCGGAAGTTCTTGATGAAGTTGATCATGGTATGTCCCTCCAAAGGATCAGGTTGGTTTTCAGTCTTGACCGGGGCGGGAATGGTGGGGGTCTCTCTCAAATCCCGATCCCGGCCTGGTATGGTTAATGTTTCGCTGATCATTGGGGCGGGAATTGGGCCTGAATTGTACGTTTGTGCGATTTTACGCGGGCGTTTCCGTGTGCTGCCCCAAAGGCGGTGTCCATATAGAAGGCCCCTTGGGCCGGACAGTGATGTGACACAAAAAGAAAGGGCCGCGCGAACCGCGCGACCCTTTCAAGCTGGAATTCCGGCCTGGGCTTAGTCGGTGGCCAGGGTGTCTTCCACGGCGATCCGGCTACCGGCGGCGGATGCCAGGTCTTTGGTTTCCGTTTCGATCGTGGTGTAGGCGGCGACGGCCAGGCCGACAACGGCGGCGGTCAGCACAACCCAGTCAACGGTCACGGCGCCATTTTCGTCTTTGCGGAAGTTCTTGATGAAGTTGATCATGGTATGTCCCTCCAAAGGATCAGGTTGGTTTCGGTCTTGACCGGGTCGGGCCTTGGCGGGTCTCTCACATCAGCCCGTCCCGATCCGGTATGATTGAAATATCGTTGGGGATTGGGGCGGGAATTGGGCACAAGTGGCACCATTTTCGAGCGAGGGAAAATATTCGTACTTTTTTAATATCTATATGATTTTCAAATAGATTTTTGACAGGTCAGGGATTTGAAGCGTCAATTCCGGCAGAATCGCCACATCCTGGCGGCTGTGTGGCGCGCAAGGCTGGTCCGGAATGCGCGGGTCTGCGATGATCGTGGCGAGCAGACAGAAAACAGGCGCAGGTCAATGAAATGGCGCGATCTTGGTGTGGTGGCCCTTGTGGCAACCGGACTGGCCTTGCCGGTTGTGGTGCCGGTGCGGGCGCAAAGCCCCGCGCCGTTCCCCGATTTCGAAGCAAGGCGCGTCAAGCCGCCCAAACCCGGGCAAGGCAAACGGATTACCATACAGATCGAGCCGCGTGCCGCCCCGGCGGTGGCGGCCCCGTCGCCGGGTGTGGCGGCCGCAGCGGTGCCAGCGGTGGCGGGGCAAAGCTATGGCTGGTTCTGGCAGGGAATTTCGCCGGATCTGGAGGCAACGGGGCCGGGGCGGCTTGAACCGGCGCTGGTGCAGTTGGCCAACCCGCCGGCCGGAGCGGGGGTGCGGACGCCGCGATTGTCGGACCTGCGCGAGATCATTCAGGCACACGGGATCGAGATCCTGACCGCCACGGTGGGCACCGAGGTGTCGCCGGCGCTGGTGGTGGCGGTGATCGCGGTGGAATCGGGCGGGCGCGCGGACGCGCTGAGCGCGGCCGGGGCGCAGGGGCTGATGCAGCTGATGCCGGCCACGGCAGAGCGGTTCGGTACGGCCGAGGCGCTGGACGCGGCGCAGAACATCGCCGGCGGCGTGCGGTTTCTGGATTTCCTGATGCAGCGGTTCGGGCGTGATCCGATTCTGGTGCTGGCCGGGTACAATGCCGGGGAGCGCGCGATTGAAACCCATCGTGGCGTGCCGCCATTTGCCGAAACCCGCGATTACGTGCCCAAGGTGCTGGCGGCCTATACCGTGGCGCGCGCCCTGTGTCTGACACCGCCCGAACTGATCAGCGACGGCTGTGTGTTCGCGATGCCCTAGCGCGGGCTCAGCAGTTCGGCACGTTCACGGCAAGGCCGCCAAGCGAGGTTTCCTTGTATTTCTCGTGCATGTCGGCCCCGGTCTGGCGCATGGTTTCGATCACCGCATCCAGTGGCACGAAATGGGTGCCGTCACCGCGCAGCGACAGGCTGGCGGCGCTGACCGCCTTGATCGCGCCCAGCCCGTTACGCTCGATACAGGGCACCTGCACCAACCCCCGGACCGGATCGCAGGTCATCCCGAGGTGATGTTCCAGCGCGATTTCAGCTGCGTTTTCAACCTGTTCCGGGGTGCCGCCCATGACCGCACACAGGCCGGCGGCGGCCATGGCGGCGGCAGAGCCGACCTCGGCCTGGCACCCGGCTTCGGCGCCGGAGATGGACGCGTTGAATTTCACCAGCCCGCCAATGGCGGCGGCGGTCAGCAGAAATTCGTCGATGCGCGACGCGCTGGCGCCGGGCACGTGATCGAGCCAGTAGCGGATGACGGCCGGCAGCACCCCGGCGGCACCATTGGTGGGGGCGGTGACAACCTGCCCGCCGGCGGCGTTCTCTTCGTTGACGGCCATGGCATAGGCGCTCATCCAGTCGTTGATCGTGTGGGGCGCGTTCAGGTTCATGCCGCGTTCGGCCTGAAGCGCGTCGTGGATCGCCTTGGCACGGCGTTTCACGCCCAGCCCGCCGGGCAGGGTGCCGCCGGTGGTCAGGCCCCGGTCGATGCAGTCATTCATCACCTGCCAGATCCGCGCACAGCCCCGCGCAAGGCTTTCGGTGCAGCCCCGCGCGATCTCGTTGGCCTTTTTCATCTCGGCGATCGTCTTGCCCGAGCGCTGCGCCATGTCCAGCATTTCCTGAGCAGTTTTAAAGGGATAGGGGACGGGAGCGCCTTCGTCGGTGTCCTTGCCGGCGGCCAGTTCGGCCTCGGTCATCACGAAGCCGCCGCCGATGGAATAGTAGGTCTCTTGCAGGATCACGTCGCCCTGCGCGTCGGTGGCCATGAGGATCATGCCATTGGCGTGGCCGGGCAGGTTGGGGCCGAAATCGAACTTGAGATCCTCCTGCGGATTGAAACGCAGAGCGGGCAGTCCGTCGGGGTGCAGTCTGTGGGTCTGCCTGATCCCGGTCAGCGCGGCCTCGGCCTTGTCATGATCGTAGCTGTCCGGCCGGAACCCGGCGAGGCCCAGAATGGTGGCGCGGTCGGTGGCGTGGCCGACGCCGGTAAAGGCCAGCGATCCATGCAACGTGGCGCGCAAGCCATTGAATTCAAACGGTGATGCGCGCATGGCATCCAGAAAGCGCGCGGCGGCGACCATGGGGCCCATAGTGTGCGAGGAGGACGGGCCGACGCCCACTTTGAACATGTCGAAAACAGAGAGGAACATTCGCGCGTCCGGATCTGAGATGGCTTTGCGGCGAGATTAGTGCGCAGAGGTGGAAAAGACCGGCCCAAAACGACGCTTCGCACGCAAAAAGGCGCATGTCGGCGCGCCTGGCTTGTCCTGACCGTTCGTTGACCGACCGTGCCCCGGGGCGGGCCGACTGTGCAACGAATCGCCGGGGGGCACAGGTTAACAAGGGGCGGGGGCAAAAACGGTGCGTCGGTATCATGTCGGTATTGCGTGGGTATCGCGGCGGGGCGCGGGGCCGCAAATGGCCCGGTTAACGAGGCGCACGATGTTGCGACGGGTCGCGCGGTATCAGGATGATCCTGACCCGAAGGCGGAACTCCTGGCGGCCTTGCACATCTTTTGGCAAGGCGCGCGGCGCCCGGGCGACAGGCCGGAGAGAGCGGATGGGCCGGCGCCGGGGCGATTTCTGCGCCCGCTGCCACCGGAAGCGGGGAAAAGCGTGTTTTGACCGTGGCCCTGCGCCGACTTCTTTCCTATAAGTTCTGCGAGATCGCATGAAGGAGTCGTTGCATGTCCGGAGAATTGTCGCCTATCGACAAGGCCAAGTTCGTCGCCGCCAAGCGGGCCACGGATTTTGTCGAGGACGGGATGCGCGTGGGGCTGGGCACCGGATCGACGGCGGCCTGGCTGGTGCGCTGTCTTGGCGAGATGGTGCGCGACCAGGGGCTGCGCATCAAGGGGGTGCCGACCTCGACCCGCACGGCGGAGCTGGCGCGCGAGGTGGGGATCGAGGTGGTGAGCCTGGATGCCGCCAAATGGCTGGACGTGACCATTGACGGGGCCGATGAATTCGACGGCAACCTGAACCTGATCAAGGGCGGCGGCGGGGCGCTGTTGCAGGAAAAGATCGTGGCCACGGCGAGCGACCAGATGGTGGTGATCGCCGATGTGGGCAAGGAGGTGGAAACGCTGGGCGCGTTCCCCTTGCCGGTCGAGGTGGTGCCGTTCGGCTGGCAGACCACGCAGGCGCTGATCGAGGAAACGCTGGTCAGCATGGATGTTCTGGGCCGCACCACGACGCTGCGGATGAATGGCGATGCGCCGTTCATGACGGACGAGGGCAATCATATCCTGGATCTGCACCTGAAGCGGATCGGCGATGCGCGCCAGCTGGCCATGGTGATGAACCAGATGCCGGGCGTGGTTGAAAACGGGCTGTTCATTGATATCTGTGATGCGGTCGTGGTGGGCTATGGCGACGGGCGCGTGGAAGTGCGCGACATCAATGCCGGCACGATCGAAGAGGCGATGCTGGATTTCGCCGAAACCGACAATCTGTTCACGGATCTTGTGGACTAGGAAAAACGAGGGTTCATGTCTTTCGACTATGATCTGTTTGTCATCGGTGGTGGCTCCGGTGGCGTGAGGGCTGCGCGTGTGGCCGCGCAGGAGGGTGTGAAGGTCGCGCTGGCCGAGGAAGACCGCTATGGCGGCACCTGTGTGATCCGGGGCTGTGTGCCCAAGAAGCTGATGGTGTTTGCCAGCGAATATGCCCGGCTGGGCGAGGACGCGCGCGCCTATGGCTGGACATTCGGAGAGATCGCGTTCGACTGGCCGCATTTCCGGGGCAAGCTTCATGCCGAGCTGGACCGGCTGGAAGGCATTTACCGCAACATTCTGGCGTCCAACGGCGTGCAGACCTATGATCAGCGCGCCAGGCTGGCGGATCCGCACACGGTGGAGCTGGCCGACGGAACCCGCAAGACCGCCAGGCATATCCTGATCGCCACGGGCGGGCGGCCGGTGCTGCCGGGCCTGCCGGGCGACGAACTGGGCATCACGTCGGACGATGTCTTTCACCTGGACAAGCTGCCCGGTTCGATCCTGATCGTCGGCGGGGGCTATATCGCCAGTGAGTTCGCCGGCATCCTGAACGGTCTGGGTGTCGCGGTGACGCAGTATTATCGCGGGGCGCAGATATTGCGCGGCTTTGACGACGAGGCGCGCGGGCTGGTCTGTGAAGAGATGTGCCAGAACGGTATTGACGTGCATCTGGGCACGACCGTCATGGAGATGCACAAGGATGGCGACGGCGTGCGCGTCAAGGCCACCAACGGCACCGAGCGCCGGTTCGACAAGGTTCTGTTCGCGACCGGGCGGGTGCCCAATACCGACGGGCTGGGGCTGGCGGAACTGGGGATCGACCTGGGCCGCAAGGGCGAGGTGATCGTGGATGCGTATTCGCAGACATCGGTGCCGTCGGTTCATGCGGTGGGGGATGTGACCGACCGGGTGAACCTGACGCCGGTGGCGATCCGCGAGGGCATGGCCTTTGTCGAGACGGTGTTCCGGGGCAACCCGACGCCGGTGGATCACGCGCTGATCCCGACGGCGATCTTTACCCAGCCCGAAATGGGCACGGTGGGGCTGAGCGAGGAAGAGGCGCGCGAGATCGAGCCGGTTGAGGTATACTGCAACAGCTTTCGCCCGATGCAGACCAGTTTTGCCGGGCGCGATGACCGGGTTTTGATGAAGCTGGTGGTCAGCCGGGCGACGCGCAAGGTGCTGGGGTGTCATATCGTTGCGCCGGGGGCGGGCGAGATGATCCAGCTGGCCGGGATCGCGGTGAAGATGGGGGCCACCAAGGAAGACTTTGACCGGACAGTGGCGGTGCACCCGACCATGTCCGAGGAACTGGTGACGATGAAGAGCCCGGTGCGCACCGCCTAGGGGCGCATGGGTTGAAATTTGCGGCGCAGACCTCAGGTTAGAGGCAGCGCCGAATTAGATGTAGGAAAGGGATGAACCTTTATGGCAGGCAATAGTGGCGGCCCCTGGGGAGGGGGCGGCAATCAGGGCGGCGGCAACCGCGGGAACAATGGCGACGGACGACGCCCTCCCGAAGGGGGCGAGGGGCCGCAGATCCCGGATATCGACGAGCTTATGAAAAAGGGCCAGGACCAGCTGCGCGTGCTGATGGGCGGGCGCGGCGGCGGCGGCGGTAAATCAGGCGGCGGCGGGCCGCGCGGCGGCGGTGGCGGGCCGGCCCTGACACGGGGCACCGTGGGGATCGGCGTGCTTGTCGCGGCGGGCCTGTGGGCGCTGGCCAGTTTTTACTCGGTCAAGCCCGAGGAGCAATCGGTCGAGCTGTTTCTGGGCAAATACTCGGCCACCGGCAATCCGGGCCTGAACTTTGCCCCCTGGCCGCTTGTGACGGCCGAGGTGGTGCCGGTGACGAACGAACAGACCGAGGATATCCCGGCCAGTTCGCGCAGCACAGACGGGCTGATGCTGACCGGGGACGAGAACATCGTGGACATCGATTTCCAGGTGGTCTGGAACATTTCCGATCCGGCGCAGTACCTGTTCAACCTGCGCGACCCGGAAACCACGATCCGCGCGGTGGCGGAATCGGCGATGCGCGAGATCATCGCGCAGTCGGAGCTGGCGCCGATCCTCAACCGGGACCGGGGCATCATTGCCGACCGCCTGCAAGAGCTGATCCAGGAAACGCTGGATACCTATAATTCGGGCGTGAATATCGTGCGGATCAACTTTGACGGGGCCGATCCGCCCGAGCCGGTGAAGGACGCGTTCCGCGAAGTGCAATCGGCCAGCCAGGAGCGGGACCGCTTGCAGAAACAGGCCGACGCCTATGCCAACCGGGTTCTTGCCGGGGCGCGGGGTGAAGCCGCACAGGTTCTGGAAGAGGCCGAAGGCTATCGCGCACGGGTCGTGAACGAGGCCGAAGGTGAGGCCAGCCGGTTCTCGGCGGTGCTTGAAGAGTACCAGAAGGCGCCGGATGTGACCCGCAAGCGTCTGTATCTGGAAACCATGGAAGAAGTTCTGGGGGGCATCGACAAGGTGATCATCGACCAGGAAACGTCCGGTCAGGGCGTGGTGCCCTACCTGCCGCTGAACGAACTGCGCAAGCAGGGGGGGAACTGATATGCGTAAGACAACGTATCTATTGCCGGTTCTCGTGATCGTCGCGGCCGCGGCGCTGAGTTCGGTGTTCATCGTGGACGAGCGCGAAAAGGCGCTGGTGCTGCAATTTGGCCGGGTTGTGACCGTCAAGGAAGATCCGGGCCTGGCCTTCAAGATCCCGCTGATCCAGGAGGTGGTGAAATATGACGACCGCATCCTGAGCCGCGAAGTGGGGCCTCTGGAAGTCACGCCGCTGGACGATCGCCGTCTGGTCGTGGACGCCTTTGCGCGCTACCGGATCGCGGATGTGAAACAGTTCCGTCAGGCCGTTGGTACCGGCGGAATTGAGCTGGCCGAACGCCGGCTGGACAACATCCTGCGCTCGCAGACCCGCGAGGTTCTGGGCTCTGTGCGGTCGGATTCGGTGCTGTCGGCAGACCGTGTGTCGCTGATGAACCAGATCCGCGACGCGGCCATTTCCGAGGCGCGTGGCCTTGGGCTGGATGTGGTCGACGTGCGCCTGAAACGCACCGACCTGCCGCAAGCCAACCTGGAAGCGACCTTTGCGCGGATGCGGGCGGAACGTGAACGCGAAGCCGCCGACGAAATCGCACGTGGTGACGAAGCCGCGCAGCGGGTGCGTGCCCAGGCCGACCGGACCGTGGTCGAGCTGGTGTCGGATGCCAATCGCCAAAGCGAGATCATTCGCGGTGAAGCGGATGCGCGGCGCAACGCCATCTTTGCCGACGCGTTTGGCGCCGATCCGGAATTCTTTGAATTCTACCGGTCGCTGAACGCCTATCGTGCGGCGCTGGGCGGGGACAATTCGTCGATGGTGATGTCGCCGGACAGCGAGTTCTTCAACTATCTGAAGAGCGATACGGGCCGGCCATGATCGGCACGGCGATACTGGCCCTTGGGCTGGTCTTGATTGTGGAGGGGCTGGTCTATGCGCTGGCCCCTTCGCTTGTGGAAGACCTGTTGGCGGCGCTGCGCAGTCTTTCCGAAAACCAGCGGCGCACGCTGGGTCTTGTGGCGCTGGGTCTGGGCGTGGTTTTTGTCTGGGTGGCCAAGACGCTTGGCGCGTGACGGGCGCCGCAATTTCGGGACATGCCGCGGGATGTGACGGGATGCTCACCGGGTCGTGAAACCCTGAAACAAAGGGCGCGGGATTTCGCCGATGCCCGGATGGGCGGATGGGGCTGATGTTCCATCGGGTGTTTGCCTGGCCCGGGTGGTGGCCTGACTGATCGCGGGCTTTCTGCCTAAGGCATTTGAAATATTCAATTAATTTCCGGCAGCGCGGTGTTTCAGGGCGCGAATGGCCTGGGATTGTCGCGGCGATAGGCCAGCGGGGTCCGGGCGAATGCCCCTGGCGCGCGCGCGGCTTGCGGCCGGTTGGTGGCCTCACGGACGGATCACATCGAATTGCGGGCTTGCGATCGACATTGCGTTGTCGTGGCTGGCGCCTACATTCATGGTGTCGCCGCGCCGGACGAAACATGTGCAGGACCGGCCGGAAGAGAACAACACAGGAGAGAGAAGAGTGACACCTCAGGCATTGGCAATTCCGCGCCAGACATTGGCGCATTTCCGGGTGATTTGGCTCGCGGCATTGGTCTTGGCGGTGGCGCTGGTCCAGTCGGTTTCGGCTCAGGCCCGGCCCGAGAGCTTTGCCGACCTGGCAGAGAAGTTCAGCCCCGCGGTTGTGAATATCACCACCTCCACGGTTGTCGCGGGCCGCACCGGCCCTCAGGGCATCGTGCCCGAAGGATCCCCGTTCGAGGACTTTTTCCGCGAGTTCCAGGACCGGCAAGGCAATGGGGATCGCCCGCGGCGCACGTCGGCGCTTGGATCGGGATTCGTGATCTCGGAAGACGGGTATGTCGTGACCAACAACCACGTGATTGATGGCGCCGACGAGATCCTGATCGAGTTTTATTCTGGCGAGGAACTGCCCGCCAAGGTGGTCGGGACGGACAAGAACACGGATCTCGCGCTGCTCAAGGTCGAGTCCGACGTTCCGTTGTCCTTTGTCAGTTTTGGCGACAGCGATACCGCCCGCGTGGGCGATTGGGTGATCGCCATGGGCAACCCGCTGGGGCAGGGGTTTTCGGTGTCTGCCGGGATCGTGTCGGCGCGCAATCGCGCGCTTTCGGGCAGCTATGACGATTTCATCCAGACCGACGCCGCGATCAACCGGGGCAATTCCGGCGGACCGCTGTTCAACATGGATGGCGAGGTTGTGGGCGTGAACACCGCGATCCTGTCGCCCAATGGCGGATCGATCGGGATCGGGTTCTCGATGGCGTCCAACGTGGTCAAGAAAGTGGTCGCGCAGTTGCAGGAATTCGGCGAAACCCGGCGCGGTTGGCTGGGCGTGCGTATTCAGAACGTGAGCGAAGACATGGTCGAGGCTCTGGACGGGCTGGAAACCGCCGCGGGCGCGATGGTGACGGATGTCCCCGAGGGGCCGGCGCGCGAATCGGGCATGTTGGCCGGTGACGTGATCCTGAGCTTTGACGGGGTGGACGTGGCGGATGTGCGCGGGCTGGTCCGTCAGGTTGGCAATACCGAAGTGGGCAAGACGGTGCGCGTGGTGGTGCTGCGCGATGGCAAGACCCAGACGCTGAAGGTGACGCTGGGCCGCCGTGAAGAGGCCGAAGCGGTCCCCGCCAGCCAGCCGGCGCCGGATGCCGAGCCAGGGGAAAAGGAAATCCTGGGACTGACGGTGATGCCGCTGACCGATGCGGTGCGCGAGGAGCTGGGTGTGGATCAGGGCACCACCGGCCTGGTTGTGGCCGATGTAGACGAAGCCTCGGTGGCCTATGAAAAGGGGTTGCGCGCGGGCGACGTGCTGACCGAGGCGAGCCAGCAGAAGCTGCTGAGCATCGCTGATCTGGAAGCGCGGATCGACGAGGCGCGGGAAGCGGGGCGCAAATCGCTGTTGCTGTTGGTGCGCCGGGGTGGCGAGCCGCGTTTCGTGGCCTTGAGCCTAGAAGAGTAAGCCTGACCCGGGCAGTCAGGACAAGACGCGGGCGCCCCGGCTGAATGCCGGGGCGCCATTTTTTTGTCAGCGAGGCGGGGTCAGCTGTCGCGCGGGACCGCGATCAGCCCCAGGCGACGCGCGCTTTCCAGCGAGAGGATCGCGCTGTCCAGCCCGCCGGCCTTTTGATAGCGGCGGATGGCGGCGCGGGTGCGGGCATCGCTAAGGCCGGTGATCGGACCGTAGAACAGCCCGCGCGCCCGAAGCGCGCGTTGCAGCGAGCCGGTGAATTCGGCGGTCCAGACCTCGGCGCAGGGGGTTTCGAACCAGGTTTCGCGCCGTTCCCGGACAATGCGTTGCTGGGTTTCGGTGCGGTAGATGGCCTGGGACAGGACAGTGCCGTCATCCAGCACTTCGGCGGGCTGCACGATGATCTGTTCGGTCACGGTTTCCAGCACCGCCGGGGTCACGTCGCGCCCCCAGCAGCTGCCAGGGCGGGCATTGGGTGGTGCGTCGGCATCCTCGGCGCGGATGATGCGGGGTTCGCTCAGGGCGGCGATATAGGGCACGTCCGCGATCGGTTGCTGGCAGGCGCCTAGTGCCAGCAGGGCCAGCAGGGCCAGGGCCGGAAGGGATGCGGATCGCGGGGGCATTGCTCGGGCCTCGGTTGCGTGTTTGCCCCTTTGTAACCGGTTTTGCGCGTCGTCAAAAGCCTTTGGTCACGGCGCGGGGCGGGCGGGGTGCAAAAGGGTGTCGAGCATTGGCGAAATATCCTCGACCCGTTCGGCAATCACGTGGGTGACGCTGTTTTCCCGCTGGAGGCGCCCGGTGACGCGCAACAGCCGCCCGGCGATCACGGCGCGGCGGAACTGTTCATAGAGGCTGCGCCAGACGATCACGTTCACGACGCCGGTTTCATCTTCGAGCGTGAGAAAGATCACCCCCTTGGCGGTGCCGGGGCGCTGGCGCAGAATCACCAGCCCGGCCACGGTGACGCGGGCGCCGTTGGGCGGGTCGGCCAGCCGGTTGGCCGTGAGGGCCGAGGGCGGGCGGGGCCAGGTATCATATGGGGCGACATGCATGGGAACAAATATAGAACATTTGAGATTTGTCGCAAGGTTGCATGGCGTTTGTCGCAAAAGGGGCTGGCAGGGCGGGGGCAGCATCACTAGGTAGATGCGGACGGATTTGAGAAGGAGCCCGAAGGCATGGCCAAGATCACCTATGTCGAGCACAACGGAACCGAACACACGGTTGAGGTGGCCAGTGGCCTGACCGTGATGGAAGGCGCGCGTGACAACAATATTCCCGGCATCGAGGCCGATTGCGGCGGCGCCTGCGCCTGTTCCACCTGTCATGTCTATGTGCATCCCGACTGGGTGGAAAAGCTGCCTGTCCGGGACGACATGGAAGAGGACATGCTGGATTTCGCCTACCAGCCCGACCCGGTGCGCTCGCGCCTGACCTGCCAGGTGAAGGTGACGGACGCGTTGGACGGGTTGATCGTGCAGATGCCCGAAAAGCAGATCTGATGCGGGGCGCGGCCCTGATACTGGCCGCGCTTCTGGCCTCTGGCCCGGCGGCCGCCGGGATCGTTTCGGCGCGTTACCTGGAGCCGACCACGCGCTATGCGCATGGTGTTCTGGGCGATGCCATTGAATATGGCGCGCTGGAGATGGAGATGACGGATGGCAGGCGGGTGACGCTGACCTTGCCGGAAAGCTCTGTGTTCGAGGATATTGCGCCGCGTCTGGCGGATGTGGACGGGGATGGCGCGCCCGAGGTGATCACCGTCGAGAGCAGCCTGACCCGGGGGGCTCGGCTGGCGGTGTATGGCGTGGACGGGCTGATCGCGGCGACACCGCATATCGGGCGCTCCAACCGCTGGCTGGCGCCGCTTGGCGCGGCGGATCTGGACGGCGATGGCAAGATCGAGCTGGCCTATATCGACCGGCCCCACCTGGCCAGGATCCTGCGCATCTGGCGGTTCGACGATGGCGCGCTGGTGCCCTTGGCCGAGCGCGGGGGGCTGACCAATCACCGGATCGGCGAGGATTTCATTTCGGGCGGGATCCGCGATTGCGGCACCGGCCCCGAGATCGTGAGCGCGGATGCGGATTGGCGGCGGGTGATGATCACGACCTACAGGGGCGGGCGCATCGAAAGCCGCGCGGCCGGTCCGTTTGCCGGGCCGGAGAGCCTGGCGGACGCTGTGGCGTGCCGCGACTGATCCGGGGGATCCGGATCCGGTCTGGCCGTCGGGGACGTGCGGGGGTCAGCGGGGCGAGAACTGGTGCCCGGCATTGATCACATGTTCGCCGCTGATCGCGCCGAGGGACTGGAACAGGGCGGCGGTGTTGGTGGCGCCGAATTTCTTCAACAGCTTGGCGCGGTGCACTTCGACGGTGCGGTTGGACATGTCCAGCACCTTGGCGATTTCCTTGGAGGTCATGCCTTCGCTCATCAGCGAGAACACCTCGCGTTCGCGCCGGGTGAGATGCTGGTAGGGGCGGGTTTCGGAAAGGTCGGCAAAGCTCCAGACCGCGCGCATCAGCGGGTCGGCGGGGGTGAATGTGTGGCCGCGCACCCGGCACCAGAAGAGATCGCCGCCCCGGCGCATCATCACCCGTTCGTCCCAGTAGATGCCGCCCTCGCGCAGGCAATCGACGCCGCGATTGCGGATATTGGCGAATTCCTCCTGGCTGGGATAGAGAATGGCGAAGGTCTGGTCGCGCAGAGCGGCGCGCGTATAGCCGAACATGCCGGCGAAGGTCTGGTTGCAGTCGCGGATCACGCGGTTTTCGGTGACGACGATGCCGACCGGCACGAAGTGAAAGGCCAGATCGGTGAAGTCGCCTGACCGGTAGGCGTTTTCGACCGAAGGCTGGTCGGTCATCTTTCAAACTCCGCAAATGGTCCCCTGGCCGGCAAGGTAGTATGCGCGGGCAGGGGTGGCAATCGATTTGCGCCGGGTGAGCGGTCTGGGGTGGGGTGGGTCAGCGGCGGTGGCGCGCGAGGGGCGGTTGAGGGGCGCTGCCCCGCCGCGCGCAGGCGCGCGACTCCCCGGAGTATTTCGGGAACAATGAAAGCGGGGCCGGGCGTGGCCGGCTCAGAGTGCCCGCCAGCCGATATCGCGCCGGAAGAAGCCGCCGGGCCAGTCTATGGCATCCACCATGGCATAGGCGCGGTCGCGGGCCTCTTGCAGGCTGTCGCCGCGTGCCGTGACGTTCAGCACGCGCCCGCCTGTGGCGGTGATGGCGCCGCCGGCCGCGGTGGTGCCGGAATGGAACACCATGTTGCGGCTGTCTTCGGGAAGGGCATCCAGCCCGTTGATCACGCTGCCTTTTTCATAGGCGCCGGGATAGCCGTTGGCGGCCATGACCACGGTGATGGCGTGATCGTCGGCCCAGTTGACCCGGGTCGAGGCAAGGCGTTCTTCGGCGGCGGAATGCAACAGGTCCATCGCCTGTGCGCCAAGGCGCATCATCAGCACCTGGCATTCCGGATCGCCGAAACGCACGTTGTATTCGACAAGGCGCGGCTGGCCGTCCTTGATCATCAGGCCGACATACAGCACGCCCTGGTAGGGGGTGCCGCGCCGCGCCATTTCATCGATCGTGGGTTGGACGATCTGATCCAGGGCTTTTTGTGCGATCTCGTCGGTCAGCACGGGGGCCGGGGAATAGGCACCCATGCCGCCGGTGTTCGGCCCGGTATCGCCTTCGCCGACACGTTTGTGATCCTGCGCGGTGCCGATGGGCAGGGCGGTCTTGCCGTCGCAGAGGATGAAGAAGGAGGCCTCTTCGCCTTCCATGAATTCCTCGATCACCACTTCGGCGCCGGCGCCGCCAAAGGCGCCGCCGAACATGTCGTCGATCGCGTCCAGCGCGGTTTGTTCGTCCATTGCCACGATCACGCCCTTGCCGGCGGCCAGCCCGTCGGCCTTGACCACGATGGGCGCGCCCTGTTGGCGGATGTAGTCCCTGGCGGCCTGTGCATCGGTGAAATGGCCATAGGCGGCGGTGGGGGCATTGGCGGCGTCGCAGATTTCCTTGGTGAAGCTTTTGGAGGCTTCGAGCCGGGCGGCGGCGGCAGAGGGGCCAAAGACCAGGATGCCCGCCTCGCGCAGGCGGTCGGCAATGCCGGCGGCAAGCGGCGCTTCGGGGCCGACGATCACGAAATCGATGGCGTTGGCTTCCGCGAAGCTGACAACCGCGCTGCCGTCCTCGATGTCGAAGCTGGCGCAATCGGCAATCTGGTCGATCCCGGCATTGCCCGGCGCGACGATCAGCTTGTCGCATTTGGGGTTTTGCAGGACGGCCCATGCCAGCGCATGTTCGCGTCCGCCGCTGCCGAGAATGAGAATGTTCATTGGGGCACCCTTCTGCTTGGCCTTGCTTCCCGCGCGTTCTAAGCTGTGGCGCGCAGAGAGACAAGCGAGGCCAGATGTCGGACCTGATCGATGATCCCGTTGCGGGCGAAAACGCCCCTGAATTTAGTGTTTCGGACATTTCCGGCGCGCTGAAACGTACCATCGAGGGCGCGTTCGGCCGGGTGCGGGTGCGCGGCGAGGTGGGGCGCGTGATGCTGGCGCGGTCGGGGCATTTGTATTTCGACCTCAAGGATGACCGTTCGGTGCTGGCGGCGGTCAGCTGGAAGGGGCAGGTGAGCCGTCTGTCGATCCTGCCCGAAGAGGGTATGGAGGTGATCGTCACCGGCAAGCTGACCACATTCGGCAGCCAGTCCAAGTATCAGATCAACGTGGATGACGTTGCCGTGGCAGGCGAAGGCGCGCTGATGGCGATGCTGGAAAAGCGCAAGAAGGCGCTGGCCGCCGAAGGCCTGTTCGCGCCCGAGCGCAAGCAGCCGCTGCCGTTCCTGCCCGAGATCATCGGCGTGGTGACATCGCCCAGCGGCGCGGTGATCCGCGATATCCTGCACCGGCTGCGCGACCGGTTTCCCCGCAAGGTGCTGATCTGGCCGGTGGCGGTGCAAGGCGATCAATGCGCGCCGCAGGTGGCGCGCGCGATCAGGGGCTTCAACGCGCTGGCACCGGGCGGTGCGCTGCCCCGGCCTGACCTTTTGATCGTGGCGCGCGGGGGCGGCTCGATCGAGGATCTGTGGGGGTTCAACGAAGAGAGTGTCGCGCGCGCGGCGGCGGCCAGTGACATTCCACTGATCTCGGCGGTGGGGCACGAAACCGACACGACGCTGATCGATTTCGTCTCGGACAAGCGCGCCCCGACACCCACGGCGGCGGCGGAACTGGCGGTGCCGGTACGCATGGACCTGCTGGCCTGGGTCGGGGAACAAGGCGCCCGGCTGACCCGCAGCGCGGGCAGCGCCGTTGCCCTGCGCGGTCAGCGGCTTCGGGACGTGGCGCGCGCCCTGCCGCGCCGGGACGCGCTGTTGCAGACACCGCGCCAGCGGCTGGACGAGGCGTCGGACCGGTTGCCGCGCGCGCTGGTGGCGGGGGTGCAGACGCGCAAGGTGGCGCTGAGCGAAGCTGGCGGTCTGCTGCGCGCAAGCACTCTGACGCGGATGATCGGGAACAAACGCGAGGCGCTGGGGCGGCGCGGCGACCGGCTGCGCCCCGAAACCCTGACGCGCGAGATTGATCGGCGCAAGGACCGGCTGGGCGATCTGGCGCGGCGGCTGGACGAGGCAACACAGCGGCGCATCCAAGCCCCGCGCGACAAGCTGGCGGCACTTGGCCGGATGAACGAGACCCTGAGCTACAAGGCAACACTGGACCGCGGCTACGCGGTGGTCCGGGGGGACGGGGCGCTGGTGAAAACCGCGGCGGCCGCGCGCAAGGCCGACAAGATCGAGATCGTGTTCGCCGATGACACCTTCTCACCGGCCGCCCCAAGAAAGGCGCCTTCGGCCGCGCCGAAACCGAAACCGTCACCCGGACAGGGCAGCCTGTTCTGATCCGGCTTTCAATGTTCCGAAAATACTCTGGGGAGTCGCGCGCCCGCGCGCGGCGGGGCAGCGCCCCTCAACCGGCTCAGACACCCACTTCGGGACCAAGGCAAAGCATCTCCTCGCCGCTGGCCTCGACCTCATACAGTACCCGGCCATCGGGGTCGCTTTCGAACCGGGCGGTCAGGCCCCCGGCCTCCAGAAAAAAGCTCCAGCATTGCGGGCCGGGGGTGTCGTCATAGACAAAGCAGATCTGCCGCCCCCGGGCAAACCAGCGCCCATCCTTGCACTGGCCGTCCAGGAATGACCAGCGCACACGGCGGTCGGGGAGATATTCCTCAACACCATAGCGGCGCCCGTCGGCGGCAAAGAACAGGGTTTTGCCAGTTGTGTAGGCTTCGAATTCGGCCGCGCTCATCGTTGATTGCGCGGTTTGCGCGGCGGCAGAACCGGCCAGAAGGCAGGCGGACAGGAGCAACTGTTTCATGCCACCATGCTGCCAAAGGATCGGCGCGCGCGCCAGTCTCAATCCCGTGACCGGCCCAGGCGCGCCACGCGCGGGTCCATCACCCGGCGCCAGAGCGGCGGGCACAGGGCCAGCGCGCCCATGGCCGGCAGCGACCGGGGCAGGACGGGCATGGTGGCGCTGTCCAGCCGCAGCGACGGGTAGGGGCGCAGCGGGTGCATGTGGTGATCGGAATGGCGCGGCGCGTTCAGCATCAACGCCGAGGAAAAGAAATGCGGTGCGTTCCAGCTATGGGCGGGGGACACCGGCTCGGGCCGTCCGTTGGGCAGGGTCGCGCGGTGCAGGCCGTAATGCTGTACATAGTCGGAAACCAGAAGCTGCATCTGCGCATAGGCGGTGATGGCGATCAGCGCGAGGAGGCCCGCAGGGCCAAAGAGCCAGAGCGCCAGCGCCAGCGTAGCCAGCGCGCCGCCGACATAGCCGACATAGGGGTGGGTCCAGGCCGGGGGCGGCGGCGTGACGCGGGCGCGCAGGGCGGTTTCGGCGCGCAGCCCGGCGCGGAACGAGCCGATCCAGGCGCGCGGCCAGAACCGGTAAAACCCTTCACCGGGGCGCGGGCTGTTGGGGTCGTTGGGCGTGGCGACCCAGACATGATGCACTCGGGTATGGGCCGATGTATGGTGGCCGAACAGCAGGCTGACATAGACAAGCTGGCCCAGCCGTCGCGGCCAGCGCGCCTGCCGGTGAATCAGCTCATGGGCGTTGGCATTGCTGACCTGGCCAAAGAACATGCCGAACGCCACAAAGCCAACCAGCCGTTCGCCCCAGCCCTGTCCGGTCGCGCCCGACAGCGCCATGACCGCCAGCACCAGCAGCGGGACATGCGCCAGACCCAGAAAAACCGACAGCGCCGAACCCGAGGGAAATTCGCCATCCGCGCCGCGCCGGGCCACGGCGCCGTGGATCAGCAGGTCCAGCGAAAAGGTCAGCACCGTCAGATAGGCCAGGGCCGCCACCGGCCAGACGCCGCCCAACAGTGCGGCGGCGCTCAGCAAGGCGACAGGCAGGGTTGTTGCAAGTGTGAACCAGAGCATCCGGGCGCCCCATGTGGCAGGTCTCGGCGCCATTTGCCCATAAGTCGGCGGATGACTCAAGCCGGGCGCGCGCATTGACGGCACGGCAGCAAGCCAGAATTTTCCGCAACTGCAAAGTTTCTTGGAAACCCCCATTGACTCGGGGGCGGGCATCGGTAAAAGGCAGGCTTCATGAGATTTCACGGGGCGGTGCTGTCTGCCCCGGCGCAGGAGAAGACAAATGGCGAAGCCGACGACCATCAAGATCCGTCTGAACTCGACCGCGGGCACGGGCCATTTCTACGTGACCAAGAAAAACGCACGCACCATGACCGAAAAGATGGTCGTACGAAAGTACGATCCGGTGGTGCGCAAGCATGTCGAGTACAAGGAAGGCAAGATCAAGTAAGATCGCCCCTTGATGACACAGCAAAAGCCGCGCCCCGAAAAATGGGCGCGGCTTTTTGCATTTCTCCCTTGTCGCGCCCCGCATTTGCCACCTGGACCTTGCAGGACACGACATGCCGGACCTTTTTCAAATCCGCCCCGCCACACCGGATGACCGGTTGCAGGTCACGCAGCTGTTTCGCCGCTCTTACCCGCGGCTCCTGCCGCGCGATTACGCGCCGCGCCTGTTGCGCGACGCGTTGCCGGTGATCACCACGGCCCAGCCCGCGCTGTTGGCCTGTGGCACCTATTTCGTGGCGGTCTGTTGTCAGAGCGGGGCTGTGGTGGGGGCGGGCGGCTGGACCGACATAAGCCCGACGCGGGGGGTGTCGGGGACCGGACAGGGCCACATGCGCCACATGGCGACCGATCCGGGCTGGTTGCGCCGGGGCGTGGCGCGGGCTTTGCTGCGCCACAGCTGTGCATCGGCGTGGGCGCAGGGCATCACGCGGATGACCTGCATGAGCACGCTGACCGCGCGCCGGTTCTATGCGGCGATGGGATTTCACGAACAGGGCGAGGTCGAGCTGACGCTGGCGCCGGGGGTGCATTTCCCGGCGGTGCAGATGGCGCGGGATCTTGCCGGGACTGGCGATGATGACCTGTATCATGCCGCCGGGGCGCCGGATGGGGTAGGATCGGCGCGGTGACAGGTGAGAAGGAGACTGCCATGTCAGGCAAGGACAACAAGCGCCCGGACTGGATCGAAGAGATCGAGGTGGCGGGCGAAAAGCTGGTGGAAGAGGTGAAGCGTCTGGCCGCCGAAGGCAAGGTGCGCCGCATCCGCATCTACGAGCCGGATGGCGATATCGCGGTGGACATTCCGCTGACCGTGGGCGCGATTGCCGGCGGCGCGGTGGTGCTTGCGGCACCGATCCTGGCCATTGTGGGCGCTTTGGCGGCGTTTGTGACCAAGGTGAAGATCGAGATCGTGCGCGACACCCCGCCCGAGGCGGATGATGACGCCCCGTCCTGACGGACGCAGGGTCAAAAAAGCAAAGGGCCGGTCCCAAAGGACCGGCCCGGATGTTTTGCCGTTGTTGCGGCTTTATTCCCGGTTGCCAAGCAGTTGCAGCAGGAACATGAACATGTTGATGAAGTCGAGATAGAGGTTCAGTGCCCCCATGATCGCGGCCTTGCCCAACCATTCGCTGTCGCCGCTATGGGCGTGTTCCAGGTAGGTATTCTTGATCTTCTGCGTGTCATAGGCGGTAAGCCCGGCGAAGATCAGCACACCCAGGATCGAGATCGCGAACATGATCGCGGGCGAGCCCAGGAAGATGTTGATGATCGACGCCACCAGGATACCGATCACACCCATGATCAGGAACGATCCCCAGCCGGAGATGTCCTTTTTCGTGGTGTAGCCCCACAGCGACAGGCCGGCGAAGGCGATCGAGGTGACAAGGAACACCTGCGCGATCGAGAAGCCGGTGAAAGCAACGAAGATCCACGCCAGCGACAGGCCCATGACAGCGGCAAACGCATAGAAGAACAGTTGCGCACCCGCTGCCGAAAGGCGGTTGATTGCCGCGCCGAAGCCAAAGATCATGCCCAGCGGTGCAAACATCACGATCCAGCCCAGGATATTGGGCTGAAGCGTGATCGGATCGCGGAACATGCCCAGCAGCGACGGGCTTGTGCCCACGGCCCAGGCCACGGCAAATGTCAGCAACATGCCCACGGACATGGTGCTGTAGACCTTGTTCATATGGGCGCGAAGCCCTGCGTCAATCTCGGCCGCGCGCGTACCAGCGCCGCTCCGGATTGTGTCAAATTCAGCCATTCAAGCCTCCGATATTGAACTTTTGGGCCACCCGATCCCTCAGGCAGCCGTCAGAACTGAATATCGGTGAGGTGGCGGCGCTTTTCAAGGACAACAAGCGGCGTGATACACGAAATTCAGTGTTCACGCCGCATCTGCCGGTTAACCGCGCCAGTTGGAGGGCACATCCCAGACCGGGCGCCGGATTTCGGCATTCACATCGCCGGCCGTCAGCCCCAGATCCTTCAGCGCGGCGTCGTCCAGCCGGGCCAGCGCACGGCGCTGCCGCAGCACGGCGACGGCTTTGGCAATCGCGCCGGTGTCAAACGAAAAGCCGACATGGCGGCCGAGGGTGCTGAGGAGGGTCATGGGGTGTCCTTTCCTGATCTGCGATGGGTTTCTCATGTTTCATCAAATTACTTGATGTATATGGCGCAATGTGATCTATATTGAAAACGAATGTTTGTGACGTCATCCATCAAGGATCATGATGATATGCGAAATCTTGACGTGACCACCCTGCGCAGTTTCGTGGCCGTGGCCGATATGGGCGGTGTGACCAAGGCGGCCGGATTTCTGCACCTGACCCAATCGGCGGTGTCGATGCAGCTCAAGCGGCTTGAGGAACTGATCGGCGTGGCGCTGCTGGACCGCACCGGGCGCGGCATCGCGCTGACCCCGGCGGGCGAGCAGATGCTGGGCTATGCGCGCCGGATGGTGACGCTGAATGACGAGATCATGCGCCGCCTGACCGATGAGGCGTTCGAGGGGGAAATTTCGCTCGGGGTTCCCCATGACATCGTTTATCCGGCCATTCCGAGGGTGTTGCAGCAGTTCAGCGCCGCCTATCCGCGGGTCAAGGTGCATCTGGTGTCGTCTTTTACACGGGCGCTGAAGCGGGATTATGAAAAGGGGGAAATGGACCTGATCCTGACCACCGAGGCGGAAAAGCCGGAAAACGCCGAAGGGCTGTGCCGGTTGCCGCTGGTCTGGATCGGGGCGCCGGGGGGCGCGAGCTGGCGGCGGCGGCCGATCCAGTTTGCCTCGGGGCGGCAATGCGTGTTCCGGGCCCGCGCCATCGGATCGCTGGACCGGGCGGGGATCGAATGGGAATCCGCGCTGGAAACGGAATCGGATCGCACGGTCGAGGCGACGATTGCCGCCGATCTGGGGATCGGGGCGATGATCGAGGGCACGGAGCCGCAGCAGCTGGAGGTGATCGAGCACGGCGGCGCGCTGCCCGATCTGGGCGAGCAATATATCAACATGTATGGCGGCAACCCGGCCAAGGGCGATGCCGTCGCCCATCTGGCCGGATTGATCCGCAAGGGGTTTCGCCCGCTGGCCACGCAACAGGACTCGTTGGTGCGGCTGGGCGCGGTTGGCTGATTGCGGGGCTGAATACCTAGGGTCAGGACCCATTAATCCTGCGCCACTGGTTTAACAGATTTGCTGTCTGACTACGTACAATGCCGCAGGAATAGTGGTTCTATTTCAAGGCATTGAAAGGACGTCAGGCGGCAAATCCGTCAAATCCGCAGGACGCCAAATCCACTTCATCCCAGCGGCTTGGCACGCTTGGAAATAGAGCCACTATGTCCGGCGCGCGCCAAACCCCTGATATTTCGTGGATTTGGCGCCAGTGGTGCAGGATTAATGGGTCCTGACCCTAGTCGACCGTCACCACAACCTTGCCGGTGGATTTGCGGCTGCGCAGCAGCTCATAGGCCGCGTCCGCCTGATCGAGCGGCAGCACGTGGCTGATATGTGGCTTGATCCTGCCCTCGGCATACCAGCGGAACAGGGTTGCCATGCTGTCGGTCACGACAGCGGGTTTGAAGGCCATGTAGCCGCCCCAGTAAAGCCCCATCACGGTGAGGTTCTTGACCAGAAGGTGATTGGCCGGGATTTGCGGAATGTCGCCCGAGGCAAACCCGATGGGCAGAAGGCGCGCTTCGGGGCGGCAGGCGCGAAAGGCCGCCTTGAACTGATCGCCGCCCACCGGATCATAGACCACATCGGCCCCGCCCAGTGCCTTGACGGCGGCGCGGATATCGTCGGTTGATGCGTCGATCAGGTGATCCGCCCCCATCTTGCGCGCCACCTCCAGCTTGTCGGCGCCGCGGGCGCAGGCGATGACATTGGCGCCCATCAGCTTGCCGATCTCGACCGCCGTGAGACCAATCCCGCCGGCCGCCCCCAGCACCAGCAGGTTTTCCCCCGGTTGCAGGCGCGCCCGGTACTCCAGCGCCACATGGCTTGTGCCATAGGCGACAGGAAAGGCGGCGGCGTGTTCAAAGCTCATGGCGTCAGGCAAGGGCACGGCGCGCGCGGCCGGATAGCAGCCATATTCGGCCAGCCCGCCCTGACCGCCAAACACCACGACCCGGGTGCCGATGGCGGGGCCGGGTGTATCGGGGCCCAGCGCCTCGACCTCGCCCGCCACCTCCATGCCCAGAACGAAAGGCAGGGGCGGAATATCCTGATAGGTGCCCTTGATCATCAGAAGATCCGCGAAATTCAGCGCGCAGGCGCGGATGCGGATGCGGATTTCGCCGCGGCCCGGTTCGGGCGTGGGAATATCGCGGATGGCGGGCGGCGAATCGTGGGTGGTGACCTGGTAGGCGCGCATGGGGACATACTCCTGATGTGATGCGCCTTGAGTACACAAGTGGTGGAACAGGTGTCAAAACCGCAGAGTCGCTTTGGCTGTTTCGCGACACAGCGTCACAATTCCGGGACAAGCCATGATTGTATGGTGTGCTATTTGGTTAACGGCTGACTTGTATCAAATTCCTTGAACGAAAGGTCAAAGCTGTTAAAGTGGGGCATCGCTGTAGGGATGCGCGGCGACATCAAGAACAGGGCATGCGCCGGGTGTTGGGAGCTGGCGCATGTTTCGGCGAAGGCCGAAGAAAAGGTAAAACAAGGAGTCGTATGATGACGCACCCGGTAGACGTGCATGTAGGCAAGAGAATTCGGCAACGCCGGTGGTTGACCGGCATGACGCAGCAGCAGCTGGCCGAGCAAGTGGGAATCAAGTTTCAGCAGATCCAGAAATACGAAACCGGGGCCAACCGCGTCAGCGCGTCCCGGCTTTGGGATATTGCCGATGCGCTTGATGTGCCCGTAAGCTTCTTTTTCGAAGGCCTGGATGCTGAAGAAGGCGATCTTGCCAGGAAAGTGCCCGCGGACCTGATGGGTGACAAGGAAGCGCTGGATCTGGTCCGGTCGTATTACGCGATCCCGGAGAACCAGCGGCGGCGCCTGTTTGAACTGGCACGGGTTTTAAGCGACGTAGCTTGAGTTTTCTTCCCCCTTGGGCTAGCGCAGAGGTGGCCGACAGGGGCGAGGGGCATTCAAGTGAACCGTAGCGATATTGAAAAAATCAAACGGGTGGCGGATGTGATGGCAGACGCCGCCCGTTCTGCCATTCTGCCGCATTTTCGTGCGCAGGGGCTGGCGGCGGAGAACAAGCTGACGGACGGGTTCGATCCGGTCACGGTGGCGGACCGCGCCGCGGAACGGGCGATGCGGGATGTGCTGGAGCGCGAATTCCCGCAGGACGGCATCCTGGGCGAGGAATACGGCGCGCGCGAGGGCAGCTCGGGCCTGACCTGGGTGCTGGATCCGATCGACGGCACGCGCGGTTTCATCAGCGGCACGCCCACCTGGGGCGTGCTGATTGCGCTGTCGGATGCAACCGGCCCGCTTTATGGCGTGATCGACCAGCCCTATATCGGCGAGCGATTTGCCGGCGGGCTTGGGGTGGCGGACCTGACCGGCCCGCAGGGCCGGCGGAGGCTGGAAACCCGGCGCACGCACCGGCTGGAAGACGCGATCCTGTTCACCACCTTTCCCGAAATCGGCACGCCCGGTGAACGGCGCGCGTTCGAAGCCGTGGCGGAACGGGTGCGGCTGACCCGCTATGGCATGGATTGCTATGCCTATGCTCTGGTGGCGGCGGGGCAGGTGGATCTGGTGATCGAGGCCGGGCTGAACGCCTATGACATTCAGGCGCCGATTGCGGTGATCGAGGCCGCGGGCGGGATCGTGACCGACTGGCAGGGTGGCAAGGTGCATATGGGTGGGCAGGTCCTGGCCGCCGCGACGCCCGAATTGCACGCCGAAGCGCTGAAGCTGCTTTCGCAATTCCCTGATTGAAACCGGCGCGCGCGCTGATTAAATTGACAGGCGTTGCCGGAGTCCTTTGCCCGCTTTCTGTCCGGTGGCTTTCACACTTCAAAACCGAATCGGGCCTTTGTGAAGTGTGAAAGGCTGACCATGTCCGAAATTCTGCTGAAATCCTGTGAAACCGTCCTGACCATGGACGATGACCGCCGTGAACTGGCGGGGTGCGATATCCGTATCCGCGATGGCGTGATCGCCGAGATCGGCGCGGATCGGACAAGCGGCGGCGAGGTGGTGCGCGCGGCGGGCTGCGTGGTGACGCCCGGTCTGGTCAACACCCATCACCATTTGTACCAGACCCTGACGCGGGCGGTGCCGGGCGGGCAGGATGCGCTGTTGTTTGGCTGGTTGCAGACGCTGTATCCGATCTGGGCGCGGTTCGGGCCGGAAGAGATGTTCGTATCGGCGCAGGTGGGGCTGGCGGAACTGGCGCTGTCGGGCTGTACGCTGACCTCGGATCACCTGTATCTTTATCCCAACGGCGCGCGGCTGGATGACACGATCGACGCGGCCCGCGAGATCGGGATGCGGTTTCATCCAACGCGCGGTGCGATGAGCATCGGGCAAAGCGACGGCGGGCTGCCGCCGGATATGCTGGTCGAGCGGGAGGCGGATATCCTGGAGGATGCGCTGCGTGTCATCGACCGGCATCACGATGCGCGCGAGGGCGCGATGGTGCGGGTGGGCGTTGCGCCCTGTTCGCCCTTCTCGGTGAGCCGCGATCTGATGCGGGACGCGGCGTTGCTGGCGCGCGACAAGGGGGTGATGCTACACACGCATCTGGCCGAAAATGACGAGGACATCGCCTATTCGCTGGAGAAATTCGGCTGTCGTCCCGGACAATATGCCGAGGATCTGGGCTGGACGGGGCCGGATGTGTGGCACGCGCATTGCGTGAAGCTGGACGGGCAGGAGATCGGCCTGTTCGCGCGCAGCGGGACCGGGGTGGCGCATTGCCCATGTTCGAACTGTCGCCTTGGCAGCGGCATCGCGCCGGTGCGGGCGATGCGCGATGCGGGCGTGCCAGTGGGGCTGGGTGTGGATGGCTCGGCCAGCAACGATGCGGGCAACCTGGTGTCCGAGGCGCGCCTGGCGATGCTGTTGCAGCGGGTGGCCAGGGGCGCGGACGCGATGAGCGCGCGCGAGGCGCTGGAGATCGCCACGCGGGGCGGGGCGGCGGTGCTGGGACGCGCGGATTGCGGGCAGATCGCCGTGGGCAAGCGCGCCGATATCGCCCTGTGGGACGTGTCGGGTGTGGAGAGTGCCGGAAGCTGGGACAAGGCGGCGCTGTTGCTGGCGGGGCCGACACGGGTGCGCGATCTGTTTGTCGAGGGGCGTCAGGTGGTGCGCGACGGACAGGTGATCACGATCGATCTGGCGCGGGTGATCGAGCGGCAGACCAGTCTGGCGGCGAAGCTGGCGGGGTAACGCGCGAATTCGATGCCGCCTGGCAGCCGTCTGCGAACGGCTTGCGCCGTGACGTGACACATGCGGCTGGAATGCAAAAAGGCGCAAGGGAAGGTTCCCGTGCGCCCTGAGGTTTGATCCATTGGAGCGGGCGAGGCGATTCGAACGCCCGACCCTAACCTTGGCAAGGTTATGCTCTACCCCTGAGCTACGCCCGCCCCCTTTGGATGAGGGGTGAGATAGCCCCGGCGCGGGGGGACTTCAAGAGGAAAAATGCGGTGGTGCTGTGCACGCGCGGACGGGTCCGAAACATGAAAAGGCGCCGGGGTTCAACCCGGCGCCTTTTTCACTGTCCCTCCATCCGGAGGATATTGGAGCGGGCGAGGCGATTCGAACGCCCGACCCTAACCTTGGCAAGGTTATGCTCTACCCCTGAGCTACGCCCGCATCCTTGGGTGAGGCGTGAGATATAAAGAGTCGCCCCGCGCCGCAAGAGGTAAAATGATCACCCGAGGAAAAAAATTGTCCTCTTCACGACGGAATACGCGATGGGTTGCGTAAGAGATTTCATGAGAAAGACGACAACATGAAACCCGCCGGAACGCGCGAAATCCGGGCACCATGCGCGGCGCGCGAGGTCGCGGCGGGACAGAGGGATGAAGACGATGACACAGAATATGCGCCTTGTGGCGTTGGTCGTGGCGATCAGCCTTGGCATGGTGGTTTCGGCCGATGCGCAGGATCACCCCGCGACCTGCGACGCACCGGTGGCACAGTGCGCAGCGCCGTGACCTGTCGGTAAGCCCGCACAGGCTTGACCGTCTGACGCGGCGTGATAGGGAGAGGGCATTCCTGGGACGATCGCGGTTTGGATGGGCGTGGCACGGTCATATATCATTACCCTGACATCGGTGCCGCCCCGGTTTGGCCAGCTTGACTCGACCCTGCGCAGCCTGCTGGCGCAGAGCGTTCCGCCAGAGCGGGTGATCCTGTATCTGAACCGGCGCTATCGCCGCTTTCCCGACTGGGACGGTACCCCGCCCGAGGTGCCGGAAGGTGTTGAAATCCGTTGGGTTGGGGAAGATTGGGGGCCGGCGACCAAGCTGTTGCCCGCGTTGCGCGACTTTGCCGGGCAGGACATCGACATTCTGTATTGCGACGACGATCAGGCGTATCGCCCCTGGCTGGCCGAGCGGATGCTGAAGGCGCGCGCGCGCCGCCCCGGCGACGCGATCGCGGTCAGCGGGATGTGGGATTTCGCGCCGCCGGGCGGCGGCAGACGGCGGTTCGACAAGCGGCCAAGGCGGCTGTTTCTGTGGAAGATCACCAATGTCGGGTTTCACCTGCGCGCCCTGCTGCGTCGGGTGTCGTGCCGTCTGACCGGGCGCGATTATGTCGAGCCGGATCGGCGGCGGGTGCTGCGCGCGGGCTATGCCGACGGGGCCGAGGGCTGGATGGGGGTTCTGGTGCGTCCGGAGTTTTTCCCCGACGAGGTGTTTGATATCCCCGATTTCGCCTGGCCGGTGGATGATGTCTGGCTGTCGGGGCAGATGGCGCGCAAGGGGCACGGGGTGTGGATCATCGGCGGATTGCGCGAGCCGTATCTTGCGCCCGTTGAAAAGCCCGCCCACTCGGATGAAGAGGCGCTGTTCCGGTCCGAATTCGGGGGCAAGAAGCGCCGTCAGCTGAACAACGAGGCCGCGCGGTATTTTCAGGACCGCTACGGGATCTGGAGTTAGCGCCGCATGTCCTATGTCATTTCGCTTTCGACCATTCCAAGCCGGTTCGCGCTGATGCGGCCAACGCTGGAGATGCTGGTGCGTCAGCGGCCCGCGCCCGAGGCGGTCGTGTTGTACCTGCCGCGCCGGTACCGGCGGTTCCCGGATTGGGACGGGGCGTTGCCCGACGTGCCCCGGGGCGTTGAAATTCGCGTCGTTGACGAGGATTTCGGCCCGGCCAGCAAGGTGTTGCACGCGCTGCGCGAGTTTGCCGGGACGCAGACCGACATTCTGTTCTGCGATGATGACATGTGTTACCGCCCCGGCTGGGCGGCGGCGTTTCTGAAAGCGCGGCGCAAACAGCCCGGCGCGGTTATCGCGCTGTCGGGGATGCCGGTGACATCCTATCACCCGGCGGCGGCGCCCACGGGGTTCCTGCCAAGGGCGCGGCTGCATTGGCGCGCGACGGACCCGGAATTTGCCTTGCGCAGCTGGTGGATCCGGTGGCGGGCGCGCAACCCGGACTATCCGCTGATCGGTCCCGGCCGGCGGGCCTATTGGAAGGCGGGGCACGCCGACATTTTCGAAGGCTACGCGGGTGTGATGGTGCGGCCCGATTTCTTTGCACCCGAGGTGTTCGACATACCTGACGTGGCGCGTCACGTGGACGATGTATGGCTGTCGGGCATGGCCACGGTCAAAGGCACGCCGATCTGGGTGCCGGCCTTTCAGCGCGAGCCGGACCTGCTGCGCGGGGCGCATTCGGATGCGCTGCATCTGGGCACGCATCAGGGACAGGACCGGCGCGCCCAGAACCGGGGCGCGGTGGAATACCTGCAAGCGCGCTACGGTATCTGGACCTGAACACGCCCCGCCGGAGCGGGCCCCTGGCCTATTCCAGTTCGATCAGAAGATCCTTGGCGTCAATCTGGCCGCCGGCCTGCACATGCACGGCCTTGACCGTGGCGTCGCGTTCGGCATGGATGCCGGTTTCCATTTTCATGGCCTCGATGGTCAGGAGCAGATCGCCCTCCTTGACCGCCTGACCGGCGCTGACGCCGACAGAGGCGACGACGCCGGGCATGGGCGCGCCCACATGGTTGGGGTTGCCGGTCTCGACCTTGGGGCGGGCGACGGTGGAGGATTTCACCAGACGGTTGGGCACGCGGATCGCGCGCGGCTGGCCGTTGAGTTCGAAGAACACCTTGACCTCGCCGTTTTCGTCGGTGTCGCCAATCGCTTGCAGGCGGATTTCCAGCGTCTTGCCGGGGTCGATCTCGGCGGTGATCTCTTCGCCCGGTTCCATGCCATAAAAGAAGGTGCGCGTGGGCAGGGTGCGGACCGGGCCATAGCTGCGGTGCCGGCCCATGTAATCCAGAAAGACCTTGGGATACATGAGATAGCCGTTCAGATCCTCGTCATCGACCCTGAGCCCTTCAAGCTGTTCGGAGACTTCGTTGCGCACCGTTTCCAGATCGACGGGCGGCAGATGTTTGCCGGGGCGTTCGGTGTTGGGTTTTTCGCCCTTGAGCACCTTTTTGACGATCTTTGACGGGAAGCCGCCGGGAGGCTGGCCCAGATTGCCGCGCATCATGTCGATCACCGACTCCGGGAAGGCGACCTCGGTTTTCGGGTCTTCGACCTGTGCGCGGGTCAGGTTCTGGCTGACCATCATCAGCGCCATGTCGCCGACCACCTTGGAGGAGGGCGTAACCTTGACGATATCGCCGAACATCATGTTCACGTCGGCATAGGCCTGGGCGACCTCGTGCCAGCGTTCCTCCAGCCCCAGCGAGCGCGCCTGCGCCTTGAGGTTGGTGAACTGACCGCCGGGCATTTCGTGCAGGTAGACTTCGGAGGCCGGGGCCTGAAGGCCGGATTCAAAGGCGGCGTACTGGCCGCGCACCGCTTCCCAGTAATTGGAAATCTCGCGCACCGCCGCAATATCCAGATCGCTTTCGCGGTCAGTGAAACGCAGCGCTTCGAGAACCGAGCCCATGGTGGGCTGCGAGGTGTTGCCCGAGAAGGCATCCATCGCCGCATCCACGCAATCGACCCCGGCGCGGGCCGCGGCCAGAACCGTGGCGATGGCGGCGCCGGATGTATCATGTGTGTGGAAGTGGATCGGGATGTCCACCGCGTCTTTGAGCGCCGGGAACAGGGCCTCGGCGGCGGGGACTTTCATCAGCCCGGCCATGTCCTTGATGCCCAGCACATGCGCCCCGGCGGCCTCAAGCTCTTTGGCCATGTTGACGTAATACCTGATGTCATACTTGGCCCGCCCCGAATCCAGCGCATCGCCGGTATAGCAGATCGTGCCTTCGCAGATCTTGCCGTTTTCCTGCACCGCATCCATGGCGACGCGCATGTTTTCGACCCAGTTCAGCGAGTCGAACACGCGGAACACATCCACGCCGGTTTGCGCGGCCTGGCGGACAAATTCCTGTACCACGTTGTCGGGATAGTTGGTGTAGCCCACGCCGTTGGAGGCGCGCAGCAGCATTTGCGTCAGGATGTTGGGCATATGGGCGCGGATGTCGCGCAGGCGCTGCCAGGGGCATTCCTGAAGGAAACGATAGGCCACGTCGAACGTGGCGCCGCCCCAGCATTCCACCGAGAACAGTTGCGGCAGGTTGGCGGCATAGGCCGGGGCGACCTTGATCATGTCGACCGAGCGCATCCGGGTGGCCAGCAGCGACTGGTGCCCGTCGCGCATGGTGGTGTCGGTGAACAGGAGCTGATCCTGCGCCTTCATCCAGTCGGCCACCGCCTTTGGCCCTTGCGCGTCCAGCAGGTTGCGGGTGCCCGGCGGCGGCGTGTCGGCGCGTTTGGCGGGGCAGCGCGCCGGTTTCAGATCGGGATGCGGGGTGGGGCGGTCCTGGACCTCGGGATGGCCGTTCACGGTGATGTCGGCGATATAGGTGAGCACCTTGGTGCCACGGTCGCGCCGCTTGCGGAACTGGAACAGTTCAGGGGTCTCGTCGATGAACTTGGTGGTGTACTGGTTGTTCAGGAAGGTCGGGTGCTTCAGCAGGTTCTCGACAAAGGCGATATTGGTGCTGACGCCGCGAATGCGGAATTCACGCAGCGCGCGGTCCATGCGGGCGATGGCCTTTTCGGGGGTCTGCGCCCAGGCCGTGACCTTGGTCAGCAGGCTGTCGTAATAGCGGGTGATGACCCCGCCGGCATAGGCCGTGCCGCCGTCCAGGCGGATGCCCATGCCCGTGGCCGAGCGATAGGCGGTGATGCGGCCATAGTCGGGGATGAAATTGTTTTGCGGATCCTCGGTGGTGACGCGGGTTTGCAGCGCGTGGCCGTTGAGGCGGATGTCATACTGGCTGGCCTTGCCGGTGGCTTCGGCCAGCGACTTGCCCTCGGCGATCAGGATCTGGGCCTGCACGATGTCGATACCGGTCACTTCCTCGGTGACGGTGTGTTCCACCTGAACGCGGGGGTTGACCTCGATGAAGTAGAATTTGCCGGTTTCCATATCCATCAGGAATTCGACGGTGCCCGCGCATTCATAGTTCACATGGGCGCAGATCTTGCGGCCCAGTTCGCAGATTTCCTCGCGCTGGGCTTCGGACAGATAGGGCGCGGGGGCGCGTTCCACGACCTTCTGGTTACGGCGCTGGACCGAGCAATCGCGTTCGTAGAGGTGATAGATATTGCCATGGCTGTCGCCAAGGATCTGCACCTCGACATGGCGGGCGCGGGTGATCATCTTTTCCAGATACCCCTCGCCATTGCCAAAGGCGGCTTCGGCCTCGCGGCGGCCTTCGAGAACCTTCTCTTCCAGTTCGTCCTCGGACAGGATCGGGCGCATCCCGCGCCCGCCGCCGCCCCAGGACGCCTTGAGCATCAGCGGATAGCCCACCTCGGCCGCCTCTTTCCTGATCGCCGCCATGTCGTCGCCCAGCACCGCGGTTGCGGGGATGACGGGCACGCCGGCCTCGACCGCCACGCGGCGGGCCGACGCCTTGTCGCCCAGGGCGCGCATGGTCTCGGCCCTGGGGCCGATGAAGGTGATGCCGTTGGCGGCGCAGGCGTCCACGAAATCGGGGTTTTCCGACAGCAGCCCATAGCCGGGATGGATCGCATCGGCGCCGCATTCCCTGGCGACGCGGATGATTTCGTCAATCGAGAGATAGGCCGCCACCGGCCCCATGCCTTCGCCGATCCGATAAGCCTCGTCCGCCTTGAAGCGGTGCAGCGAGAGCTTGTCCTCTTCCGCAAAGACGGCCACGGTTTTCTTGCCCATCTCGTTGGCGGCGCGCATCACGCGGATGGCAATCTCGCCCCGGTTGGCAATCAGGATCTTCTGGAAATCGGGCATTGGGCAGGCTCCTCCCTTTTCGGTGTCTGTCCGGCTGTGTTCGCTGCGCGCAGATAAGACCATGCTGCGGCGCAGAGCAATACCGAGTCGTACGGATTCTGGCGCATTTCTGTTAGGATTCGTAAGATTTCGTTCCGTTTCCGGTCTTGCCGGCACGGAGTTCGACGTGCTGGCGGCTTTGTCAGTTGTGTCGGGCGCAGGGCTGTGGCACGACATGTATATAGAAAAAGCGGAATGTGAAACGATGCAACGACGGGTGTTTGTTGGCGGATTGGCGGCTGGTGTCGGGTTGGCGACGGCGGGACAGGCCGAAGGGATGGTTCTGACGGCGCAAGAGGCGCTGGCCGGGCTGGAGGGCGGCGACCTGATCCTGATCGATATCCGCACGCCCCGCGAGTGGCAGGACACCGGCGTGGCGCGCGGCGCCTGGCCGATGGACATGCGCGACCGCCGGTTCGGCGCGCGTCTGACCGGGGTGCTGGAGCGCAACCCGGATCGCCGGGTGGCCGTGATTTGCCGCACGGGCAACCGCTCGGGGTATCTGGTGGAGGTGCTGGCCAGGAATGGCATCACCAATGTCTGGGACGTGTCCGAGGGCATGGCCGGGGGGCCGAATGGCAAGGGGTGGATACCGTCCGGCCTGCCGATCGTGACCGCGCGCGCGGCGCAGGACGCCATGCCCGTCGACCTGCGCGCCGACTAGGGTCAGGACCCATTAATCCTGCGGATTTGACGGATTTGCCGCCTGACGTCCTTTCAATGCCTTGAAATAGAACCACTATTCCTGCGGCATTGTACGTAGTCAGACAGCAAATCTGTCAAACCAGTGGCGCAGGACTAATGGGTCCTGACCCTAGTTTGGCTCTTTCGCCCGTTGGTCCTGGCGCAACAGGCGCGATGCGGCCCGGGAGGGGGTGTCCAGCCCCAGCTGGCCCATATTGGCGTGCAGATCCTGCGTGAGAATTTCGGCAAGGTGGCCCGGCCCCGGCGCCCCAAGCGCGGCCAGCGCATAGTGAAAGCCGCGCCCCATCATCACCAGAGTGGCCCCGAGCGCCACGGCGCGCAGGATATCGAGCCCGGTCTCGAACCCGCTGTCCACGATCAGCGGCAGGGTGGTGGCCGCGCGGATGGCGGGCAGCGCCTCGATGGTGGCGGGGGCGGCGTCGAACTGTCGCCCGGCGTGGTTGGAGATCCAGAGCGCATCCACCCCGGCCTGTTCCAGCGGCGCGGCATCGCGCGGGTTCAGCACGCCCTTGACGATGAACGGCCCGTCCCAGTGATCGCGCAACCAGTGCAGATACTCCCAATCCGGCGAACTGCGCAGCATATAGCCGGCATGGGCGGTGGAGTTCAGCCCCGTCATCGGGCCGGCATAATCGTCGATCAGGCGCATGCGCGGCAGCCCGTGGCGCGCCATGCCCAGGGCCCAGGCCGGGCGCCGCGCGATCTGGGCCAGCAGGCGCGGTGTGAGGCGGGGCGGTGTGGTGAGGCCCGAGCGCAGCTGGCGTTCCCGGCGGCTGGCGACCGGGACATCCACGGTCAGGACCAGCGTGCGAAAGCCCGAATTGCGGGCGCGGCGCAGCATGTCCTTGCGGATATCGGGATCGCGCGGGGGGTATAGCTGAAACCAGCCATGCGGACCAAGATCCGGCGCGACATCCTCGGGGGTACGGCTGGCGACGGTGGACAGGCAATAGGGAATGCCGATATCGCGCGCGGCACGGGCGAGCCGGCGTTCGGCATCGGGCCAGACCAGACCGGACATGCCCACGGGGGCGATGCCGATGGGCAAGGCAAAATCCTGGCCCAGGAAAGGTGTGCCAAGGTCCGGGGCAATGTCGCCATGCAGGACCGAGGGGTGAAACAGGATCGCGTCCAGCGCCGCCCGGTTGCGGGCCTTGGTGCGTTCGTCGCCGGTGGCGCTGTCCAGAAACTCCCAGACAAAGCGGGGCATCCGGCGCTGCGCCCTGGCGCGCAGGTCCGACAGGGCGGGATATCTGGCATGTGGATCCATATGTCTTTGTTGGCCCTGAACGGAGGCTTGTCCAGAGGGGGCGAAATCTTGCAAAGATTTCGGTGCGGTTTCTTTTCAAGAAATCGTTTGGAACGTTCGGAACATAGAGAGAACGTAGCTTTCGCGTCGCCGCGCTTTGCGTTAATCTGGCGCGCATGAGCAGTTTTGACGAATTCGACGCCTTTGAAGGCGCTTCTCTTTCGGCGCGGGCCATGGCGGCGCGGCCGATGCCGTATCTGGACGAGCTGAACCCCGCGCAGCGCGAGGCGGTCGAGCAGATGGACGGGCCGGTTCTGATGCTGGCGGGCGCGGGCACCGGCAAGACCAAGGCGCTGACCGCGCGGATCGTGCATTTGCTGAATACCGGCCGGGCGCGGCCCAACGAGATTCTGGCCGTGACTTTCACCAACAAGGCGGCGCGGGAGATGAAGAACCGTGTGGGCGCGATGCTGGGACACGCGATAGAGGGAATGCCCTGGTTGGGCACGTTCCACGCGATCTGTGTCAAGCTGCTGCGCCGTCATGCCGAGCTTGTGGGCCTGAAATCCAACTTCACGATTCTGGATACGGATGATCAGCTGCGCCTGCTCAGGCAATTGGTGCGGGCCGCCAATATCGATGACAAACGCTGGCCCGCGCGCCAGTTGGCGCATCTGATTGATGGCTGGAAGAACCGGGCGCTGACGCCGGAAAACCTGCCGGCGGCGGATCACGCGGCCTATAACCATCGCGGCGGCGAGATCTATGCCCAGTATCAGCGCCGCCTGCTGGAACTGAACGCGGTGGATTTTGGCGATCTTTTGCTTCACGTGGTCACGATTTTCCAGAAACACCCGGATGTGCTGGAACAGTATCAACGCTGGTTCCGTTATATCCTTGTGGACGAGTACCAGGATACCAACGTGGCCCAGTATCTGTGGCTGCGCCTGCTGGCTGGGGCGCACAGGAATATCTGCTGCGTCGGGGATGATGACCAGTCGATCTATGGCTGGCGAGGCGCCGAAGTGGGCAATATCCTGCGATTCGAAAAGGATTTTCCCGGCGCGCATGTGGTGCGGCTGGAGCAGAATTACCGGTCGACCCCGCAGATCCTGGCCGCGGCGGCAAATGTCATTCGCGGCAATGCCGACCGGCTGGGCAAGGAATTGTGGACCGAGGCGGAGGAGGGCGAAAAACTTCGACTGATCGGCCATTGGGACGGCGAAGAGGAAGCGCGCTGGATCGGGGAAGAGATCGAGGCGATGCAGTCAGGCACGCGCGGCATGCGCGCCTTTGGGCTGGACGAGATCGCCATCCTTGTGCGGGCCAGCCACCAGATGCGCGCGTTCGAGGACCGGTTCCTGTCGATCGGGCTGCCCTATCGGGTGATCGGCGGGCCGCGGTTCTATGAGCGGATGGAGATCCGGGATGCCATGGCCTATTTCCGGCTGGTGGTGTCGCCCGACGACGATCTGGCCTTTGAGCGGATTGTGAACACGCCCAAGCGGGGCCTGGGCGATGTCGCACAGCAGAAGATCCAGACCTGCGCGCGCCGTCATGGCGTGAGCCTTGTCGAGGGCGCGCGGATCCTGCTGGAGGAAAAGGGGCTGGGCGGCAAGGGCGCGCGGGAACTGGGCCTTTTGCTGGACGGGCTGGCGCGGTGGCGCCGTCAGGGACAGGCGCCGGTCATCGAGGTGGCGCTGGATGACGATGCGGTGCTGGATGACGAGGCCGCGCCCAGGGCGACGCGGCTGCAGGAGGGGCAGCCCGAGCTGGGCCATGTGGAACTGGCGCAGGTGATCCTGGACGAATCGGGCTATACCGCCATGTGGCAGAACGACAAGACGCCCGAGGCGCCCGGGCGGCTGGAGAACCTCAAGGAACTGGTCAAGGCATTGGAACAGTTCGACAATCTTCAGGGCTTTCTGGAGCATGTCAGCCTGATCATGGACAATGAAAGTGACGGGTCCGAGCAGAAAGTATCGATCATGACCCTGCACGCCGCCAAGGGGTTGGAATTTCCGGCGGTGTTCCTGCCGGGCTGGGAAGACGGACTGTTTCCGTCCCAGCGCAGCATGGACGAAAGCGGTGTGAAGGGGCTGGAGGAAGAACGGCGGCTGGCCTATGTTGGGATTACCCGCGCCGAAGACCTGTGCACGATCTCTTTCGCGGGCAACCGGCTTGTGTTCGGTCAGTGGCAAAGCCAGATGCCGTCGCGATTCATCGATGAACTGCCCGAGGCGCATGTCGAGGTGCTGACGCCGCCGGGCCTGTATGGTGGTGGCTATGGCGGCGCGGCGGCCCGCCCGGCGGCCTCGACGCTGGAGCAGAGCGCGGCGCGCGCGGACGGGTATAATTCGCCCGGCTGGAAGCGCCTTCAGGCGCGCGCGGGGCATTACGGCACCAGCCAGCCACGCGAAAGCCGCCACGCGGCGATCGACCTGGAGGCGGTGTCAAGTTTCACGGTTGGCGACCGGGTGTTTCACCAGAAATTCGGCTATGGCGCGATTCTGGGGATCGAGGGCGACAAGCTGACGGTGGATTTCGAAAAAGCCGGGGAAAAGAAGGTCGTGGCCCGGTTCGTATCTGCGCCGGATGATATTCCGTTCTGAGCCGGGCCTTGTGACCCGGGGTTCCGGTTGACAGGGCGGCGCGCGCGCGCCTTGGCTGGAGGCAACAAGGAGGACCGCATGATTTTTTATGATTGCAACACGGCGCCCAGCCCGCGCCGGGCGCGCATGTTCATTGCCGAAAAGGGAATCGAGATTGAAACCCGCAATATCGACCTGAGCAAGGGCGAGCAACTGGGCCCCGACTATCTGGCGGTCAATCCGCGCGCCACGGTGCCCGCGCTGGTCACGCAGGGCGGGCAGGTGCTGGGCGAGAATATCGCGATTGCGGCCTATCTGGAGGCGCTTTTCCCGGAACCGCCGCTGATGGGAGAGGGGGCCGAGGAAAAGGGATCGGTGATGATGTGGAACGCCATGAGCGAATTTCAGGGCGGCTGGGCGGTGGCAGAGGCGCTGCGCAATGCGCATCCGGCGATGAAGGACCGCGCGCTGCCTGGCCCGGAAAGCTATCGTCAGATTCCCGAGTTGGCCGAACGGGGCCACGCCCGCCTGAACGTGTTCTTTGACCTGCTGGAGCAGCGGTTGCAGGAAAGCCCTTACCTGGCCTCGGGGCGGTTTACCCTGGCGGACATCACCGCGTTTGTGTTTTGCGATTTCGCGCGGGTCGTGCGCCGGGCCATTCCCGAAGAGAACGGCGCAACGCGGGATTGGTTCGCGCGGATTTCCGAGCGCGACAGCGCCCGGCGGTAAGTGCCGCCCGGGTTTGGCGCACGCCTGTTGACCGGAGAATCCATTGTCTGAAAAAAGATACGGCGGCACCCGGGAGGAGGGTGCCGCCGCTCGTTTGTCAAGACACCCCAGGGAGGAGGAGAGGGTTGCCTTGATCCCGGTGGGCCATGCGGCCCGGTGTTCTGGTGCGGCGGTCCCAAGGGAGGAGCGGAACCGCCGCGCTAGTCTCAAGACACCCCAGGGAGGAGGAGAGGGTTGCCTTGATCCCGGTGGGCCATGCGGCCCGGTGTTCTGGTGCGGCGGTCCCAAGGGAGGAGCGGAACCGCCGCGCTAGTCTCAAGACACCCCAGGGAGGAGGAGAGGGTTGCCTTGATCCCGGTGGGCCATGCGGCCCGGTGTTCTGGTGCGGCGGTCCCAAGGGAGGAGCGGAACCGCCGCGCTAGTCTCAAGACACCCCAGGGAGGAGGAGAGGGTTGCCTTGATCCCGGTGGGCCATGCGGCCCGGTGTTCTGGTGCGGCGGTCCCAAGGGAGGAGCGGAACCGCCGCGCTAGTCTCAAGACACCCCAGGGAGGAGGAGAGGGTTGCCTTGATCCCGATGGGCCATGTGGCCCGAATTTTGCTGCGGTAATGCCAGGGAGGAGGAGGCATCACCGCAGATATTGGAAAGCCTGAGGGAGGAGCGGCCTTCCGAATTGTTCAGTGCTCGCTGACGGCCTCGAGGGCGATGCGGCGGATCATCGACCGGTTCATGCCGAGATCGGCAAGCTCGCGGTCGGACAGGGATTGCAGTTCCAGAACGGTCTGACGGAACTTGCGGTGACGCTCGTAGCGTGCGACCAGATCGGCGAACAGGGTCGAAAGGCTGCGGCCGGATGCCGGTGCGAGTGTCGTGTGATTTGTTGCGTATGCCATTTCGGAACCTTCTCGGATGCGTGTCTGTCGTCGTTGTTGAGAAACATATAGGGGTATGCTGCATGTGCACAATGGAAGGCTTCGCAAAGCCGATATGCGCTGAGGGAATGGGGAAGCAACGTCAACTTGGACTTGCTGAATATTTAGGCAACCCTGTATGAATCTTGGGTAATTCGCCTATATTTGTCTGAATGGTCAAACCGCGATGCATTGTGCAGTCGCAGAAAGAGGAGAGCGAAATGGGTGTGGAAAAGGCCACTGTTCTGGACGCGTTGCAGCGATTGAGCCTGCCGGATGGCGGTGATCTGGTGAGCCGCGACATGGTGCGCGCGCTGACAATTGATGGCGCTAACATCCGATTCGTGATCGAGGCGGCCTCGCCCGCGATTGCCCGGCAGATGGAACCGCTGCGTCGCGCGGCAGAGCAGGCGGTGCGCGCGCTGGAGGGGGTGCGGGAGGTGCATGTGGCGCTGACCGCGCATGAGGCGGCACCGCAGGGCAAGCCGGCGGCGCCGTCGCTAAAGATCGGCGGCCACCCCAAGCCGCAGCAAGGCCCGATGAAAGTGCCGGGCGTGGCGCGTATTCTGGCGATCGGTTCCGGCAAGGGCGGGGTGGGCAAATCCACCGTGTCCTCGAACCTTGCCGTGGCGCTGGCCCGGCAGGGGCGCCGGGTGGGATTGCTGGATGCGGATATCTACGGGCCAAGCCAGCCGCGCATGATGGGGGTGAACAAGCGCCCCGCGTCGCCCGACGGCAAGACCATTCTGCCGCTGCACAGCCACGGGGTGACGATCATGTCGCTGGGTTTCATGCTGGACGAGGACAAGCCCGTGGTGTGGCGCGGGCCGATGCTGATGGGGGCGTTGCAGCAGATGCTGACGCAGGTGCAGTGGGGCGAGTTGGACGTGCTGATCGTGGACCTGCCGCCGGGCACGGGTGACGTGCAGCTGACCCTGTGCCAGAAGACCGAACTGACCGGCGCGATCGTGGTGTCAACGCCGCAGGATGTGGCGCTTCTGGATGCGCGCAAGGCGTTGGGCATGTTTGACCAGCTCAAGACTCCGGTGCTGGGACTCATTGAAAACATGAGTGTTTTCCACTGTCCCAACTGTGGGCACGAGACCCATATCTTTGGCCATGGCGGGGTGGCCGCCGAGGCCGAAAAGCTGGGCGTGCCGCTTTTGGGCGTGCTGCCGATCGATCTTGAGACACGCCTGGCCGGCGACGGGGGCACCCCGGTTGCCGCCGGCGAGAGCGATATGGCCAGCGCCTATGCCAGGATTGCGGAAGGGCTGGTCAAGGGCGGGATGGCGTGATCAGCTGACCACCTCGCCGATCAGCACATCCGGGTTCACGTTGGTGAAATTCGGCACATCGGCCATGACCGGGCCAGAGGCCTCCATGGCGGCATCCAAGGCGGCCTGATCGGCAAAGGTGATGGTGGCGATGGCGTGGTAGCCCGGGGGAGTTTTGGGGCCTCCGGCGACACCCCTTGTGACGGTGGTGGCGGCGATATGCGGCCCCATATGTTCGCCCACCAGATCAAAATGGGTGCTCAGGTAATAATCGAAATCGAAGGTCGATCCGTCGCTGACGGGATAGATGACTTGCAGAGAAACGGCCATTGCACGTGTCCTTTCACAGAGGGTCAATCGAGGGACTGTAGCAGCTTTGGGCCGCGTGTGTGAGGTATTTGGGGGGCGGGCAACGGGCGCAATCCGGTCGCATCCGGGGGCCGGGCCCGCGTCGGCATCACGTCGGTATTGCGTCGGTAGCGGGCGCGGAAATGGCCGGGTTGGCCCGACGCCCGCCCGCGCAACGTGGTTTCAGGCGGCTTGCGGGCGGCTCAATCGACGCGGCGCAGTTGAAGCTGATTGCTGGTCTTGCGGGTTTCGAACCGTTTGAGACCCTTCACCAGATCGCTGAGTTTGCGATGGCCATAGGTGCGGGTGTCGAAATCGGAATGTTCGGCGGTGATGTACTGACCGATCTGGCCCAGCGCGTACCAGTCGTCATCCTGCTGGATCTTTTCCATGGCGGACAGGATCAGCGGAATGGCATCGGTGGCCGGACGCTTGCCGGTCTTGACGGCGCCTTTCTGGGCCGGGGTGGGATCGTCGATGAGGTTCTCGATCAGGATGAACCGGTTGCAGACGTTGCGCAGGGATTCGGGTGTCTTGCCTTCGCCGATGCCGATCACGTCCAGCCCCTGTTCGCGGATGCGATTGGCCAGCGCGGTGAAATCGCTGTCGGAACTGACCAGCACGAATCCGTCAAAGCGGCCGGTGTGCAGGATGTCCATCGCATCGATCACCAGACCGATGTCAGAGGCGTTCTTGCCCTTGGTATTGGCGGTTTCCTGATGCGCCACCAGCCCGTGTTCGCGCGCGGTATCGGCCCAGTTGCGCAATTGCCCCGAGGACCAATCGCCATAGACCCGGCGCAGGGCCGGTTCCCCGAAAGAGGTGATTTCCTTGAGGATCGGCCCGGCATGTCGGGCCGGGATATTGTCGGCGTCGATCAGGACGGCGTAGAGGGGGCGGTCGCGGTTGGGCATTGGAGGGCCTTCTATTTGAGAAAGGCGCGCCATGAACGACGCGCCCTGATTTACTGATAACATAGGCGTGTGGCGTGATCTTTGAAAGCCGGTGCCGGGCTTTCGCTCAGAACTCCACGACAGCCCGGATCGATTTGCCCTCGTGCATCAGGTCGAACCCCTTGTTGATCTCTTCCAGCGTCAGCTTGTGGGTGATCATCGGGTCGATCTCGATCTTGCCGTTCATGTACCAGTCCACGATGCCGGGTACGTCGCTGCGCCCCCTGGCGCCGCCAAAGGCGGTGCCTTTCCACACGCGCCCCGTCACAAGCTGGAACGGGCGGGTGGAAATCTCGGCCCCCGCCGGAGCGACGCCGATGATCACCGAGACACCCCAGCCGCGATGCGAGCATTCCAGCGCGTCGCGCATCACCTGCACATTGCCGGTGGCGTCAAAGGAATAATCCACGCCGCCAAATGCGTCACGTTCGGTTTTGGTGAGGTCGATGATCGCCTCGGTCACGGACTGGCCTTCGGGCAGGTCGGCCGGGTTCACGAAATGGGTCATGCCGAATTTCCGGGCCATTTCGACCTTGCCGGGGTTCAGGTCGACGCCGATGATCATGTCGGCCCCGGCCAGGCGCAGGCCCTGGATCACGTTCAGCCCGATGCCGCCCAGCCCGAACACTGCCGCCGTAGAGCCGATTTCCACACCCGCGGTATTGATCACCGCGCCGATCCCGGTGGTGACGCCGCAGCCGATATAGCAGATCTTGTCAAACGGGGCGTCGTCGCGCACCTTGGCCAGCGCGATTTCCGGCAGCACGGTGTGGTTGGCGAAGGTCGAGCAGCCCATGTAGTGATAAATCGGCGTGCCATCCAGCATGGAAAACCGGGTGGTGCCGTCGGGCATCAGGCCCTGGCCCTGGGTGCCGCGAATGGCGGTACAAAGGTTGGTCTTGCCCGACAGGCAGGCATGACATTCGCGGCATTCCGGCGTGTAGAGCGGGATCACGTGGTCGCCCGGTTTCAGCGTGGTGACGCCTTCGCCCACCTCGACAACGACGCCGGCGCCCTCGTGCCCGAGGATCGAGGGAAACAGCCCTTCGGGATCGGCGCCGGAGCGGGTGAATTCATCGGTGTGGCAGATGCCGGTGGCCTTGATCTCGACCAGAACCTCGCCCGCCTTGGGGCCTTCGAGGTTCACTTCCATGATTTCCAGCGGTTTTCCGGCCTCGAGGGCAACGGCGGCCTTGGTGCGCATCATGATGATAATCTCCCTGAATTCTTTTGGCGAAGGGTGGTTGAAAGCGGTGGTCTTTGCAACCTTGTTGCCAAAGCATCGCGCGGCCTGGCGGGCCGGGGGCGAAGCGATCCGGCCGGTTTGCGACAGGTCTGGGCGGCGGCAGGCGGCGGGCAGGCGGGGGTGGCTCGACTTGGGGTGGGAATCACGCTAGATTGAGAACAATTAGCGAACATTTGTGTCGTGCCGCTGCTGCCATCACCGAATTGCCATGCCCAACCGCCGCATTCTTTCCCTGTGGTTCCCGCGTCTGGGGGCCGAGCGCCTGATCCGTATGGAGCGGGGGCTGTTTGACGCGCCGCTGGCGGTGTTGCGCGATACCGGGCAGATGCAGGTGATTGTGTCCATGAATGCGGCGGCCGAGGCCGAGGGGCTGGAGCCGGGCCAGCCGTTGCGCGATGCGCAGGCGGTGTGCCCGCATCTGGTGACGCGATTGCAGAACGCGCCCGCCGAAGCGGCGTTTTTGTCGGCTGTGCGGCGCTGGGCAGGCAAGTTTTCCCCCTGGGTGGCCGAGGAGGCGCCCAATGCGCTGATGCTGGACCTGACGGGCTGCGCGCATCTGTTTGGCGCAGAAGACGGGGTGTTGGAGGCGGTGGAGCGCGATTGCGCGGAGCTGGGGCTGACGGTGCGGGCCGGGATTGCCGATACGCCGGGGGCGGCCTGGGCGCTGGCGCGGTTTGTGCAACAGCCGGGCGGGGAGATCCATCGCAGCGGCGACGACATCGCGCAGGAGGCGCGTGCGACGCGCAGCCGCGCGGTGAAACGGCGGCATTGGACGCGGGGGGGCACGCCGCCGCAGAAACTGCCGGAGGTGGCGCGCGCGGCGCGGATTGCGCCACCGGGGCAGACCCACGGCGCCCTGGCGGATCTGCCGGTGGCGGGGCTGCGGCTGGAGGCGGGCACGCAGGCCGAACTGGCCCGGCTGGGGCTGCGCCGGATCGGAGACCTGACCGGCCAGCCGCGCGCGGCGCTGGCGCGCCGCTTTGGCAAGGGGCTGGTGTTGCGGCTGGATCAGGCGCTGGGCAGCGCGCCCGAGCCGGTGAACCCGGCGGCGGTGTCGCCGCTGTTTGCGGTGCGCATGACCCTGCCCGAGCCGATCGGGCTGGAAGAGGATCTTCTGGCCGGTGTTGACCGGCTGCTGGCGCCGCTCTGTGCGCGGCTCAAGGCGCGCGGGCTGGGTGCGCGGGTGGTGCGGTTGCAGGTGTTTCGCGCGGACCAGACCATGCAATGGGTGGATGTGGGGCTGGCGCGGGCCAGCGACGATCCCGAACGCATCCGCCCGCTGTTGCGCATGAAGCTGGAAGAGATCGATGCCGGGTTCGGCATCGACATGCTGCGCATCGAGGTCTTGCGCAGCGAAACCCTGCATACACGCCGCAAGACCGGGCATCTGGAAGCCGGCCGCGCCGTGGCCGAACGGCTGGCGACGGGCCATGGGCTGGACGATCTTGTGGGGCGGATCGGGGCGCGGATCGGGCTGGAACAGATCACGCGGCGCCATCCGGCATCCAGCCATGTGCCCGAGAAGGGTGCGCAGGTGCTTTTTTCCGCCTGGTCGGCGCCCTTCGGGGAGGACTGGCCACAAGTGCCCGGCGCGCGTCCGCTGCTGCTGTGGCGCCCCGAGCCGGTGCACGGGATGGCGGGGCCGCATCTGGGGGCGGGGTTTCGCTGGCGTGGGCGCGACATGGTCCGGGCGGGCGCGCAGGGCCCCGAGCGGATCGCGCCGGAATGGTGGCTGGACGAGCCGGACTGGCGCAGTGGAGTACGCGATTACTGGCGTGTGACCTGTGAAAGCGGCGAGCAGCTGTGGCTGTATTACGCCCATGGCGGCACGATGTCGCCGGGCTGGTTCTGCCACGGGGCCTTTGCGTGATGTCTGGAAGAAAAGGCCCCCGGCGACGCGGACTGGGTGGGGGCAATAACGCCGCGCCGCCGGAGGTAGCGGTATAGTTTCGCTATGAAGTCAGGATGCCCCTTGGCTGCGGCAGAAAAAGGATCGCTCAAGGGCCATTTGCAGATGAATCTGAGGCAAAACCGGGGCAGGCTTGATTTATCGAAAAATCGGCGCAAATCTGGACCCATGAATGCCCAGCCCCCCATTCCCCTGCATTCCGGCCCCAGAGCGCCAGAGCAGGTGGCCTTTCACCGCACAGAGCTGAACATGATCCTGTCGCTTTATGGCCGGATGGTGGCTGCCGGTGAATGGCGCGACTATGGCATATCGCATCTCAAGGACGTGGCCGTGTTCTCGGTATTTCGCCGCACCGCCGAAAACCCGCTCTACCGGATCGAGAAACGCCCCAAGCTGCGCAATCGGCAAGGGATTTACACGGTGATCGGCATGGAGGGGCAGGTGCTCAAGCGCGGGCACGATCTGAGAACCGTCCTGCGGGTTCTGGAGCGCAAGCTGATCCGCAGCGTCGAATAGGGGGCGCTGCCCCCATCGCCGCAAGCGGCGACTCCCCCGGAGTATTTTCAGCAAAATGAAGATGTATGAGCGCATGAACTTCTTTTGGCCCGAAATATCCCGGGGGTGAATTGAGCCGTCAGGCTCAAGAGGGGGCTGGCCCCCTGGCCGCGGCCCCCGGGGCCATGACGCAGAGCATTTCGAACATGAGCGACGCGCCAAGGAACGCTGTGCTTCCGGAGGTGTCAAAGGGGGGCGAGACTTCGACCAGGTCGGCGCCGACGATGTTCAGCCCGTCCAGCGCGCGCAGGACCTGAAGCGCCTGGTAGCTGTCGGGGCCGCCCACTTCGGGGGTGCCGGTGCCGGGGGCAAATGTGGGGTCGACGAAATCGATATCGTAGGACAGGTAGGTCGGAGCGGTTCCGACTATCGCGCGGGCTTCGGCCATGACATCGTTCACGCCGCGTACGAAGAATTCCTCGATGCGGATGATGCGGATGCCGACACTTTTGGCGAAATCGCTGTCTTCGCTGTCGTAATTCGTGCCGCGGATGCCGATCTGTACCACGCGTTCCGGATCGAGCAGGCCTTCTTCGACGGCGCGGCGAAAGGGCGTGCCGTGGGTGTACATCATGCCGCCGAAATAGCTGTGATACAGATCGGTATGGCTGTCGAAATGCACCATGCCGAGCGGCGCGTCGGCGGCCAGTGCGCGCAGCACGGGCAGCGAGGTGAGATGGTCGCCCCCGGCGGTCAGCGGGGTGATGCCGTTGGCGCGCAAGTCACGGTAGAAGGCGGTGATTCGCGCCATGCTGTCGGGGATATCGGCCGGGTTGGGGCCGACATCGCCCAGGTCGGCGCAGTTTGCCAATTCGAAGGGGCGCATGCCGGTGGCGCCATTTTCGGCGCGGATCATGGTGGAGGCGTCGCGCAGCTGGCGCGGTCCGTGGCGCGGGCCGGGGCGGTTGGTGGTGCCGCTGTCCCAGGGCACGCCGACCAGGCCGATCTGCACATCGCGGTAGCGGGGGTGGTCCGGGGTCAGGACGGGCAGGCGCATGAAGCTGGGAATACCTGCGAAGCGGGGCAGGTCCATGCCCGAGACCGGCTGAAAGAAGGGATCGGTCATGGGGCCTCCTGAAGCGGGCGTTTGCGGGATGTCACCGGACCCCCGCCCTGTGCCGCGATGCGGGCAATGGCGGTGGCGGTGGGTTCCCGCGCCACGGCCATGTGATGGGCGTTGGCATGGATCATGGTGTCGGTGTCAGTGACCATCGCGACATGCCCCTTCCAGAACAGGAGGTCGCCGCGCTGATAGGGGCCGGTGGCGTCCGGGAAGGCGGCTTCTTGCAGGTCGCTGTCGCCCGGACAGGGGATGCCGCAGGCCAGCAGGGCGGCCTGCACGAGGCCGGAACAATCGATGCCGAAACCTGAATTCCCGGCCCAGAGATAGGGGGTGGCGAGGTAACGTTCGGCTTCGGCCACGGGATCGGTTGGGGACGGGGTGAGTGGGGCAAGGTGGGGCATCGGGACATAGGCCGCGCCGCCCTTGTCCGGTGTGGTGGTGGGGCAGTTGATTTCGGCCCAGTCACAATGATCGTGACGGGTGGCGCGGACACTGACCAGCGCGCCGATGGGCAGGGGCACCGGCGCGCCCTGTGCCTTGAGCTGCGGTTTGGCGTTTCGATAGCTGGGGGCGATGACCCGGTGAGTGGGAGGCTGGAAATGATCGGCCAGCTGATCGGCGGCGACATAACCGACATAGCCATCCCGCAGGGCGGCGCCAAAGGCCCAGCCCTGGTGAATTTCCAGCAGGTCGAACTGTTCTCCGAAGGCCAGTTCGCGGTTCCGTGGCGCGCGCGCGCGCGGTTCTGCCAGCAGGGGGGCGACGGGGACAGCCACGAGGTGGCGGGTGGGGGTGACAAAGGACACGCCGGCGCGCTGGCCGGCAAGCGATTGATGGGCGACGCGGGAGTTGGCCGGTGTGAGGCGGTGGTCCATCACAGGTTCAGCAGGTCTGGCAGCGCCTGCAAGAGCGCCCGCGCGCCCATGCCGACGCCACCCTTGGGCCGGGCCGGGGCGGTGGTGGGGTTCCAGCCGTAGATGTCGAAATGGGCGTAACGCTGGCCTTGTGCAAAGCGGCGCAGGAACAGGGCCGCGGTGATCGCGCCGGCCATACCGCCCGAGGGTGCGTTGTCCAGATCGGCGATGCCCGGTTCTATCATCTTTTCATACGGCTCCCAGAAGGGCAGGCGCCAGACCGGATCGGCGACGCGCTGCGCCGCCGGTTCCAGGGCGGTGGCAAAGGCGCTGTCGTCGCAGAAATAGGGCGCCAGGTCCGGGCCGACGGCGACGCGGGCGGCGCCGGTGAGGGTGGCCATGGAGATCAGCAGGTCGGGATTTTCCTCGGAGGCCAGGGCCAGGGCGTCGGCCAGGACCAGCCGGCCTTCGGCATCGGTATTGTTGACCTCGACGGTAAATCCCTGGCGTGAGGTCAGGATATCGCCGGGGCGGAAGCTGTCGCCCGAGACCGCGTTTTCCACCGCCGGGACCAGCACGCGCAGCCGCAGCGGCAAGTTCAGCGCCATGATCATCGCGGCCAGCCCCAGCACGGTGGCCGCGCCGCCCATGTCCTTTTTCATCAGACCCATGGACCCGCCGGACTTGAGATTCAGCCCGCCGGTGTCGAAACACACGCCCTTGCCGACAAGCGTCAGCCTGGGTCCGGTTGTGCCCCAGCGCATGTCGATCAGGCGCGGGGCGCGGTCGGGCGCGGCGGCGCGGCCGACCGCGTGGATCATGGGGAAATTCCTGTCGAGCAGGTCGTCGCCAATGGTCACGGAGAAGCGGGCGTCATGCGTCGCCGCCAGAAACCGGGCGGCGGCCTCGAGTTCGGCGGGGCCCATATCGGCGGCGGGCGTGTTGATCAGGTCGCGGGTGAGCGCCTCGGCCTCGGCGATGGATTCGACACGGGCGGCGTTTACATCGGTGGGGCAGACGAGGCGGGCGCCGGCGCCGGACTGGTCGCTGTATCGGTCAAAGGCGTAGGCCGCGAGCAGCCAGCCGAGGCATTCGGTTTCCGGGTCGCCCGCGGGCAGGGGTGTTGCCAGGCGGTAAGTGCCCGCAGGCAGGGATTCGGCCGCGGCGGCGAGGGCAAAGCGGACTCGGGCGCGGGCCGTTGCAGTCCCGTAACCGGCCAGTGCCAGGGCGGGTTTGCCGCTGGAATCGGGAATCAGCAGGGTCCGGCCGATTGTGGGCATGAAGCCGCTGGCGGCCACCCAGGTCTGGATGGCGGGCGGTTGCGCAGAGAGCCAGCCGTCCAGACCGTCGGCATCAACGACATGGAGGGGCAGGGCATCGGCATCGGCCGGGGCGAAAGTCTGCGACATGGGGGCCTCGTTGGTTGGGGTTGCGCCGCATCACAGGTTAGCCGGTGCGCCGCCGCCCGCAAGCCCTGTCAGACAGGCAGGTCCTGCAAATCCCATATTTCCCGCAGCGAGCATTCGCCCAGCCGGATCATGCGGCAGTGCGTGGCGGCGAGCGCGGCCGGGTCGTGCGTTTCGCAACACCGGCCCACATCGCCGGCCACGCGGGCCAGCCTTGTCATGCCTATGCGCGCGGCCACGGTGGCAATCGCCCCCGCGCAGTCGCCCAGCCCGTCGTGATCGGCGGCGCGGAACAGGCGGTGCGCATGTGGCAGGCGCAGGGCCAGTTCCTCGATGGATTGGGCGACCATTTCATCGGCGGCGCTGTCCATCCGGATGAATATCCGCGCAAGTTCGTCCTGATCGACCGAGACATCCTCGGTCGGTTGAAGTATTGCGACATGTGTCACTGTCTCACCCCGTAACGTTCACTTCCCACACCGCGGAAGAGAGTGCGCCCAAGTTCTGAGTAAAAAGTTGACGCCGATCCCCCTTTCTTGTCGAAATTGCGCTAAATTCCGACTATCCCGACCTGCAAACCTGAACGAATGGGGGACATCATGGACCACGCGAAACCGTTGCCATCCTATCTGGTGCAGCGTTACCACGGCTGGAAAGCCACCACCTATGCGCAGAATGCAAGCTGGTACCGCCATCTGGGCGCCGAGGGGCAGCATCCGCGGGCAATGATCATTTCCTGTTGTGACAGCCGGGTGCATGTCACGTCGATTTTCGGTGCGGATCAGGGTGAGTTCTTTATCCACCGCAACATTGCCAATCTGGTGCCGCCCCACAAGCCGGACGGCAATCAGCACGGCACCTCGGCGGCGGTGGAATACGCGGTGACGGCGCTGAAGGTGGCGCATGTGGTGGTTCTGGGCCACTCGCAATGCGGCGGGGTGCAGGGCTGTATCGACATGTGCAAGGGCAATGCACCGGAACTGGATGCCAAGGAAAGCTTTGTCGGGCGCTGGATGGATGTGCTTCGGCCCGGCTATGAGGCGGTGGCCGATATCCGGGATGACAGGGAACAGGCGCGGGCGCTGGAAAAGCGGTCGGTTCTGGTGTCGCTGGAAAACCTGATGACGTTTCCGTTCGTGCGCGAGCGGGTCGAGCGGGGCGACCTGACCCTGCACGGGTTGTGGCACGATATCGCGGAAGGCGGGCTGGAAGCCTATGACCGGGTCTCGGATGGGTTTGTCGCGGTCTGAGACCTCTGAAAACGAGGCAGCCCGCCAGGGGCGGGCTGTTCCTGTGATCCGTGCTCTGAGATGGGCTTCAGAGGAAGATGTTCGACATCTCGCGATTGGAGGCCATCAGAGCGCGCAGGCGGCGCTCCCGGGCCTTTTCGGCGAGCGATTGAAACTCGATATTGGCGTTTTCCATGATGGTTTCCTTGTAAATCCGCTTTGGCATGTGAGCCTCCAGTTTTCCGTTATTGCCCGTGTCTTTCGACTGATTTCAATTTGCTCCGGGATTGCGGCGGAAGTGGCGCGAAATGTGTCGAAAAGGCGGAAATCCGGTTCGATTGCGGAAACACAGTGTTTCGGGCCCAGCAGCGCGTGGCTGAGGGCCTGACAGGCATAAACATGTTGTCGCAGGACCACCCATTCGCCGCGGCGCGTTGGCGCGGACCCTGGGCGGAAACTGCCCCACTGCCCGAAACATGCGCTTCGGGACCCGCTGCGCAAGCGACGCCCGGAAAGGGCGCGGTTTGCGAGCTGGGCTTGGTGATATGTGCGGTTTCTGTCCCGAATGTGGCGGGGGGCTGACAATTCGGGGGAGTGATTCGGCGCGAATGTGACGCGCAGGCGCGTCAATTGCCGGCGCGGTGCCATGACGGCGGGCCAGTGGCAGCGCCGCGGGACAGGGCCAGGGCGCTGTGCGCGGGGTGGGTCGTCATGTGCTAACCGCGTGTTAACCCTGGCGGCGCAGAGTGGCTGCATGGATTTGCAGGACGTTCATTTCAGAATGCCGGTTCCGATGCTGAACGCGGCGCAGCATCTGGCCCGCGAGGCGGATATCACTGTCGGGCAATTGTTGCGGCTGGCGCTGGAAGCCGAGATCGCGCGGCGGACGCGTGCGGCGAAAACGCCCAATCGGGCGGATGAGCGGCTCCTCGCCTCCTTGCGGAGCCTCCTCGCCATTGACCTGGCGGCGGCGCGCAGCTGGGGGGAACTGAGCGGGCGGCTGGCGCGGAAGGGATTTGCGCTGCGCGAGGCGGGGGGCGGATTGGCGCTGCACTCGCATCCCGAGGGGCAGCGGCTTTGCAAGGCATCCGAACTGGGATTCGCCTATGGCAGCCTGATGCAGCGTTTCGGCAAACCTTTTCCCGGGCAGTGTCATGTCCGGGCGGGCGAACGGGTGCCGGGGCCCTTGTCAAAACACGGAAGCGCCGATCTGATCGGAGATGTCTGAAAGGAAAGGGCGCCGCAAATGGGCGCCCTTTATTGCAACAGGCATGTTTCGGTGCCTAGGGTCAGGATCCATTAATCCTGCGCCACTGGTTTGACAGATTTGCTGTCTGACTACGTACAATGCCGCAGGAATAGTGGTTCTATTTCAAGGCATTGAAAGGACGTCAGGCGGCAAATCCGTCAAATCCGCAGGACGCCAAATCCACTTCATCCCAGCGGCTTGGCACGCTTGGAAATAGAGCCACTATGTCCGGCGCGCGCCAAACCACCGATATTTCGTGGATTTGGCGCCAGTGGTGCAGGATTAATGGGTCCTGACCCTAGCCTTTTTTCAGCACTTCGCGGCCCAGCGTTTCGGCGATCTGCACCGCGTTCAACGCCGCGCCCTTGCGCAGGTTGTCGGATACGCACCACAGGTTCAGACCATTGTCCACGGTGCTGTCCTGGCGGATGCGGCTGATGAAGGTGGCGAAATCGCCCACGCATTCCTTGGGGGTGACGTAGCCGCCGTCTTCGCGCTTGTCGATCACCATGATGCCGGGCGCCTCGCGCAGGATGTCGCGGGCTTCGTCCTCGTCCAGGAAATCCTCGAACTCGATATTGATCGCCTCGGAATGGCCCACGAACACAGGCACGCGCACGCAGGTGGCCGTGACCTTGATCGACGGGTCGACGATCTTCTTGGTTTCGGCGACCATCTTCCATTCTTCCTTGGTCGAGCCGTCTTCCATGAAAACGTCGATATGGGGAATGACATTGAAGGCGATGTCCTTGGTATAGACCTTGCGTTGATAATTGTCGGTGGGGTTGTAGGCGGCCTTGGTCTGGTCCCACAGTTCGTCGATGGCGGCCTTGCCCGACCCGGAGACCGACTGATAGGTCGAAACCACGACGCGCTTGATGGTGGCGCGGTCATGCAGCGGCTTGAGGGCCACCACCATCTGCGCGGTCGAGCAGTTGGGGTTGGCGATGATGTTCTTTTTCGAATAACCGTGGATCGCGTCGGCGTTGCATTCCGGCACGATCAGCGGCACATCCGGGTCGTAGCGGTAGAGCGACGAGTTGTCGATCACCACGCAGCCCGATTTGGCCGCGATCGGGGCATATTTGCGGGTGGCGTCCGAACCGATGGCAAACAGCGCCATGTCCCAGCCCGAGAAATCGAATTGCTCGATGTCCTGGGTTTTCAGGGTCTTGTCGCCAAACGAGATTTCGGTGCCCAGCGAGCGGCGGCTGGCCAGAACGGCAAGCTCGTCCACCGGGAACTGGCGCTCGGCCAGGATGTTCAGCATTTCGCGGCCCACATTGCCCGTGGCACCCGCGACGACGACGCGATAACCCATTTCCAGTCTCCTTTGGTTGGGACGCGCCCTATTAGCCGCCTTTGGGCCGGGAAAAAAGGGGGCATGTGGCGGTTTGTGGTGAAGTGGCCCATTTCAGGACGCGATGATTTGCGCGCGGCCTCGCGCGCGGCCCTAGTCGGTGCGGTCCTGTGAGAAGAGATAGACCAGCAGCCCGATCAGCAGCAGGGCGGCGAAGGCGGCGAACAGCACCTGATAGGCCAGCAAGGGATTGGCCGGGGCGATGGCGCCGTGCAGCCGCCCCGAGCCGAACTGGGCCACGCCCACCCCGCCGATGCCGAACAGGTTCAGCAGCGTCACGCCGCGCCCGGTCAGGTGGGGCGGGAAAAAGCTGCGCGCGTGGGCGATGATGATGGGAAAGCCCGCCCCGAAAAACCCGATCGCGGCCATGAGCGCAACCGACACCCAGCCGTTGAACTGGATCGCGACGGTCAGGCCGATCAGCGCCGCCATGGCCAGTGCGCTGCCCACAAAGGCCACCCATTTGCGGGTGCCAAAGATGCGGTCGGCGGGGCCATAGGCCAGCGTGCCGGCGATCATCGCGACACCCATCACCAGCGTGGCCTGCCCGACAGCGCCGGTATCCATGGCAAAGACATCGCCCAGATAGGGCCCGATCCACAGCCCGCGAATGGCGGCGGCGGGCATGTAATTGACAAACATCAGCGGAATGAGCAGCCACAGGGCGGGAATGCGCAGCAGATCCAGCACCGATCCCTTTTCTTCGTGTTCGACATGGGGCGGATCCTGAACCAGCGCCCACAGCCCCAGCGCGGTGATGCCGCTGACTCCGGCCAGAACCCACAGGGAGGCGCGCCAGCCAATGGTCTCGGCGGCCCAGGCCATGGGGTAGGCCGCCACGAGATTGCCTACGGACCCGACCCCGAGCATGAGCGCGGCCAGCGTGGCAAAGCGGGCCGCCGGATAGCTGCGGGCAAAGATGAAATAGCTGGCCATCAGCACCGGGGAACAGCCCACGCCGATCAGCCCCATGGCCAGCGCGATGTGCAAAGGTGTGGTGGCCAGCGCGAACAGCGCGGCGCCGCCACCGCCGCCAATCAGCAACAGGATGCCCGAAGTGCGGCGCGGACCATAACGATCCAGCGCCGCGCCCACCGGGATTTGCATGGCCGCAAAGACCAGGAACCAGAGGCCCGAGGCAAAGGCCAGGTCTTCGGGCGTTGCACCGATATCGGCCTTCAGCACTTGTGTCAGCACAGCCAGAAAGGCACGGAAAAACTGGCTGAGCACATAGGCCAGGCACAACAGGATCAGATCGGCGCGCATGTCTTGATTTCCCCTCGCTTTGCGCCAGACTTGACCGCAGGGCGCGCGGAAAGACAAGAGGGCGGTTTGTGCCCTGTCGCGCCCAAGTGATCCGGAACCGTCCGGCGTGCGTAATGCGGGAAGAGTCCTGCAAGAGAAAGTCAGGGTATGTCTTTGAAACAGTCTACGCAGGATTTTTACCGGAACTTGCCCAGCGAAACCGATTTCGACCGGCTGAGCGATCCCGTGCACTATGTGCCGCTGCCCGATGACTGGGTTGTGGGCGTGGCCGATATCGTCGGCTCCACCGCCGAGATCGCGCGCGGGCGTTACAAGGTGGTGAACATGGTGGGGGCGGCGGTGATCTCGGCCCAGATGAACGCGGCCGGCATGCGCCCGCTGCCCTATGTTTTTGGCGGCGATGGCGCCGGGTTCGCGGTGTGGCCCGCGCAGCGCGCGGCGGCGGAACGGGCGCTGGATGCGGTGCGGCGCTGGGCGCTGCGGGAATTCGGCATGGAACTGCGCGCCGCCATGGTCAGCGTGGCCGAGATCCGCGCCGCCGGGCGGGATGTGCGCGTGGCCCGCCATTCCCCGGCGGAAAAGGTGGATTACGCCATGTTCAGCGGCGGCGGTGTGGCCTGGGCCGAGGCGCAGATGAAGGGCGGTGTGCTGGCCCTGCCCGAGCGGGGCGATCCGGGCGAACCGGATCTGACCGGGCTGAGCTGCCGCTGGTCGAACCTGCGCGCGCGCAACGGAGAAATCCTGTCGCTGGTGATGAAGCCGCGCCAGGGCGTGAGCGAAAGTGCCTTTGCGCAGGTGGCGCATAAGGTGATCAACGCGGCGGGCGCGGCGCATCAGAACGGTCATCCGGTGCCCCGCAACGGGCCGGGGATGCGGTTCCCGCCACCCGGTATCTCGCTGGAGGCCCAGGCGCATCATGGCACATGGCCCGTATGGGCGATGAAGCTGCTTCTTCTGGGGCAGAACCTTGCGATCTGGATCATGTTCGTGACCAATCTGCGGCTGGGCCGGTTTGTGCCCTCCGCCTATCGCGCCAACGTGTCCGGCCATGCCGATTTCCGCAAGTTCGATGACGGTTTGAAAATGACCCTGGATTGCGATGCCGCCTCACGCAGCCGGATCGAGGCGGTGCTGGAACGCGCGGCGGATGACGGGCTGATCCGCTATGGCCTGCACGCTCAGGAAGAGGCGCTGATGACCTGCCTCGTGCCCTCGGCGGTCGAGTCCGAACACATGCATTTCGTGGATGGCGCGGCGGGGGGGTATGCCCGCGCCGCGGCCCTGATGCAAAGATAAGTCTATCGCGGTTGGCGCAGGCGCCCGACGATGCCGGTGGGGAAGAAATAGACCGACAGGATGAACAGCACGCCCAGCCACAGCAACCAGCGGTCGGCATTCAGCAGGTCGGGCAGGATCGGGACGCCCGTGACCGCGTTCGCCGCCACATCCATCAGGTTCTGCAAATAGTTCTGCGCCAGCACGAAAAGCGTTGCCCCGATCACGGCACCATACATGGTGCCCATGCCACCGATGACAACCATCAGCAGGATGTCGATCATGATCTCCATCGAGAGCGACGTGTCCGGCCCGACATAGCGCAGCCAGATCGCGTAAAGCGCCCCCGCCAGCGCGGCAATGGCCGCGGAAATACAGGTGGCGGCCACGCGGTAATGCACCACGCGATACCCGATCGCCTCGGCCCGGAAATCGTTTTCGCGGATCGCCAGAAGGACACGGCCAAAGGGCGAATGCACAATGCGCAGCATGACCAGGAACAGGATCAGGCTTGAGAAGAAGACAAGATAATATTTCAACAACTTGCCGTCCATCCTGACGCCGAACAGCTCTCCGTCCGCGAATTTGAACGCCGGGCCAAGCGCGCGCGGGATCTTGTAGGATAGCCCGTCTTCCCCCCCCGTGAGCCCCGAAAGCTGGGAGACCAGCACGGCGACGGCCGAGGCGACGGCCAGCGTGATCATGGCAAAGAAGATGGCGCGCACCCGCAGCGAAAACAGCCCGATCAGCAAGGCCAGCAAGGCCGCGATCAGCGCGCCCGAGACCGAGCCGACCAGCAGAGCATCGAAACCACGCCCCATATGGGTGCTGGCCAGCGCCACGCCATAGGCCCCAAGGCCAAAGAACATGGTGTGGGCAAAGCTGACGATGCCGCCATAACCCAGCATCAGATCATAAGAGGCCACCAGCACGATGAAGATACTGATCCGCGCCGCCGTATCCACCGAACGTACGCCCGGGAAGATGAACGGCGCAAAGGCCAGTCCGATCAGGATCGCGATCAATACAACGGCCAGCGCGGTGGAACGGGGCATGTCGCCCGAAAGGATCTTGGTCAGCATGTCACTTCGCCTTCACAACCGGGATCATGCCCATCGGGCGCCACATCAGGATCGCCACCATCAGGCCAATATTGGAAATCAGCGCCAGCTTGGGCTCAAGAAAGGCCACGTAATTCTGCATCAGCCCCACCAGCAAGGCGCCAATGAAACAGCCCTCGACCGACCCCAGCCCGCCGATGATCACGACGATGAAGATCAGGATCATGGTATGGTTGCCCATCTGCGCGGTGATGACCTCCTGATACAGCCCCCAAAGCACGCCGCCCAGACCGGCCAGCGCCGAGCCCGCGATGAACACACCGACAAAGACCAGCCGCAACCGATAGCCAAGCGCCTCGACCATCTCGCCATTCTCCACCCCGGCGCGCACGATCAGCCCGATCTTGGTGCGCCGCAAGACCCAGCGCATCGCCAGGAACACCACGATCCCGATACCCACCGCCACCAGCCGGTATTTCTCCAGCGCAGCCCCGGCAAAGGTGATCGCGCCCTTGAGCGCCTCGGGGCGGTTGATGAATATCTCTTCCGGCCCCCAAAGCACGATGATCAGCTGCTCCACCACGATCAGCCCGCCCATGGTGACGAGGATCTGCTTGAGATGATGGCCATAGACCGGCTTTACGATCACCCTTTCAAAGGCCCAGCCCATCAGCCCGGTCGCGGCCATGGCCCCGACAATGGCCACCATCATCGCCGTCAGGTTCAGCCAAAGCGCCGGCGCGCCGGTCATCTGTTCCAGAACCAGCAACAGGCTGATCCCGACAAAGGCACCCACCGACACAAAGGCGCCATGGCCGAAATTGATGACATCCATCAGGCCGAAAACCAGCGTCAGACCGCTGGCCATGATGAAGATCATCATGCCCATGGCCAGCCCCGACACCGTCAGCGTCAGCCAGCTTGAGGTGGACGGAATGGCGATCAGCCCAAGGATCATCAGCCCGACGATCAACAACACCGGCGCATGGGGCGCCAGCCGTTCGGCCAGCGACATGCGCGCCATGGTGGGATTATGCTGTGGTGCGGCACTCATGGCGATACACCCTCTTTCATTGTTCCAGAAATACTCAAAATCCGCCCTCGCAACCCACGCATCATCCCGCCTCCACGCTCAGGCCCATCAGCCGTTCCTGCAAAGCGGCGTCGGTGGCCAGTTGCTGCATCCGGCCCGACCACACCCGGCGCCCGTCATCCATGACATTGGCGCTGTCGCCCAATGCGCGGGCCACGGCAAAATTCTGCTCCACCAGAAGGATCGAAGCGCCCTGGTCCTTCAACTCGCGCAAGGCACGGGCCATGGTCGAGATGATGGCCGGCGCCAACCCCTTGGTGGGCTCGTCAATCAGGTAAAGCCGGCGTTCCTCGATCATGGCGCGGGCGATTGTCAGCATCTGTTTCTGCCCGCCCGAAAGCGTGCCAGCCTCTTTCTTCCAGAAGGTTTCCAGCGCCGGAAAAACCGTGAACAACCATTCCAGCCGTGTGGAATCGATCGGGCCGGAGACCGCGGCAAGCACCATGTTCTCTTCGACCGACAGGTCCGAGAAAATGCCCATGTCCTCGGGCACGAAACCGATGCCCAGCCGGGCAATGGCGGGGGTGGGCAGGCGGGTGATGTCCTGCCCGTCGAACAGAACCTGGCCCTCATGCGCGCGCCAGTGGCCGATGATGGTGCGCAGCGTCGTGGTCTTGCCCACGCCATTGCGCCCCAGAAGCATCGTCACCGCGCCGCGCGGCACCTCCAGATCGACCCCTTGCAGGATATGATATTGCGCGATGTTGGTGCGCACGCCCCTGAGGGAGAGAATGGGATCAGACAATGTCCAGCTCCTTGCCCATATACGCTTCCTGAACCACGTCCGAGGCCATCACCCCGGCCGGTTCGCCATCGGCGGCCAGCGCGCCGTTATGCAGAACGATGATGCGATCGGCGAGGGTGCGGATCACGTCCATCTTGTGTTCCACCAGCAGGATCGAGCGGTCCTTGCGGTGTTTCAGCTCGGCGATCAGATCAAGCACCACCGGCGCCTCGTCCACCGACATTCCGGCGGTGGGTTCGTCAAACATGTAGACCAGAGGATCAAGCGCGATCAGCAGGGCCACTTCCAGCTTGCGCTGGTCGCCATGCGACAGCTCGCTGACCGGTTGCAGCGCCTGGCCGGACAGGCGTACACGCTCGACAATTTCCATCGCCGGGGTGGTCAGGTCGTCATGGGTGGAGGCCATCGAGAACATGTTGAAGCCACGCCCGGCTTTCGACTGGATCACAAGGCGGACATTTTCCAGGACGTTCAGGTTGGGAAACAGGTTGGTCAGCTGAAAGGCGCGCCCGATCCCCAGATGGGTGCGTTGCGCCACCGACAGGCGGGTGATGTCACGCCCATTGAGCACCACCTTGCCGGCGCTGGCCGCAATCTGGCCGGAAATCAGATTGAAATAGGTGGTCTTGCCCGCACCGTTGGGGCCGACAATCGCCGTCAGCTCGCCGGTGTTGAAAGTGCAGGAAATGCGATCGACCGCGACATGACCGCCGAAACGGACCGTCAGATCGGTTGTTTCAAGGATGGGATGAGACATCGGGAATGGTTCCCTTGACTGGGAAAGCACGAGGCCCGGCGGCGCGACCGCCGGGCCTCGGTTGGCGGTTCGGATTACTGATTGCGGATCGGGATCGGCAGATCGTCGATGGTCAGTTCCTTGACCAGTTCCGGGATCGCCCATTCCACATTGTCATCCACGCGGATCTTGAAGTGATACATGGATTGCAGCGCCTGATGATCCTCGGGGCGGAATTTCATCATGCCCTTGGGGGTCATCCACTCCATGCCTTCCATGGCGGCGATCAGGGTTTCGGTGTCGGTGTTGCCGCCGGTTTTCTTGAGCGCCTCGACCACGGCCATACCTGTGGCCATGCCACCCGCGGTGAAGAAATCGGGCGGGGTGCCGAACCGCTCCTGATGGGTTTTCACCAGCCAGTCGTTCACCTCGTTGTCGGGCAGTTCATAATAGTAGTAGATCGCGCCTTCCATGCCGGGGAAGTCCTTGTAGCCTTTCAGCGCCGCAAGGATATTGCCGCCGGTGGCCAGCTCGATACCAAAGCGGGACGGGTCCATGGCCTGGATCTTGCCCAGCGGGTTGCCGCCGCCGGCCCAGAGAATGAACACCTTCTTCTCGCCGTCAAGGTCTTTCATGGCGTTGAAAATCCGCTCTGCCGCCGCCGTGAAATCGGTGGTGTCGGTGGGCGCGTATTCCTCGTGCACGACCTCGGCGCCGGTCCCTTCAAGCGCCTCCTTGAAGGCCGACACGCCGTCACGCCCAAAGGCGTAATCCTGCGCCAGCGTGGCGATTTTCACGTCCGGGCCGGCCATGGCGATGGCCTGGGCGACGGCATCCTGTGACGAGTTGCGCCCGGTGCGGAAGATATAGCGGTTCCAGTTGGCACCGGTGATCGAGTCGGCCACGGCGGGGTGCACGACCAGCAGCTTTTCGTATTCCTCGGCCACGGGCAGCATTGCCAGCGCCACGCCCGAGCTGACCGGGCCGATGGCCAGATCCACCTCGTCGTCGCCATAGGCTTCTTCCAGCAGCGCCTTGCCATTCTCGGGCTTGAGCTGGGTGTCCTTTTCGATGACGACGATCTTTTCGCCATTCACTTCCATCGTGCCGCCGGTGGCGTATTCCAGCCCCAGCATCAGCCCGTCATTGGATTGTTTGGCATAGGCCTCGAACGGGCCGGTCTTGCCATAGATATGGGCGATCTTGATTTCGGCATGTGCGGCACCGGCCAGTGCCAGCGCCGAGACCATGCCCGCAAGCAATTGTTTCTTCATGAGGTTTCCTCCCTGAGATCAAGCCCGGTTTGACGCCGGAACCATTGACCTCATGGTAGGAGGCAGAAGCGATTTCGGTCAATTCGGGGAAAATACGTAGTCCGGGAATCACCCCAGGCCAGCGGCAATTTCCTCAATGACTTCAAGGGCCAGGCGCACATCCTCGCGCGTGGCCGCGACTTGCCCGACCTGAAAACGGACCACCAGATCCCCGTTCACGCGGGTCTGGGTGAGGTAAATGCGCCCGTCATCGTTGATCCGCTCAACCAGGGTTTGGTTGAGCGTATCGGGGTCTTTGGCCCCTTTGGGCGCGTAGCGGAACAGGAACAGCGAGAGCACCGGTTCGGTGACGATTTCAAAGCCGGGCAGGGCGCGGATGTCTTCGCACAGCTCCTGAGACCAGGTCACGTGATTGCGGATCATCTGCTGTAGACCTTCCAGCCCGTAGATGCGCAGAACGAACCAGATCTTGAGCGCGCGAAAGCGGCGGCCCAGGGGGACGGACCATTCGGAATAGTTGACGATGCCGTCCTTGCCATGGGTTCTTAGGAATTCGGGCTGGATCGCCAGCGTGCGCACAAGATCGTCCGGGGTTTTCACGAAATGGGCAGAGCAGTCGAACTGGATGCCCAGCCATTTATGCGGGTTGAAGACGACGCTGTCGGCGCGCCCGACCCCGTGCCAGAGCGTGCGGAATTCCGGGCAGATCATCGCCGCCCCGGCCCAGGCGGCATCGACATGCAGGTAGAGGCCGTGTTTTTCGGCCACGTCGCAGGTGGCGGCGATATCGTCACAGGCGCCGGTGCCGGTGCCGCCGGTGCAGGCAATGATGCCCGCCGGGGTCAGCCCGGCAGCGATGTCGGCGGTGATCGCGGCGTCCAGCGCGGCCGGGTCCATGGCGCGGGTGGGGCCGGTGGTGGGGATGCGCACCAGATTGTCCTGCCCGATCCCCGCCACCCAGATGGCGCGATCCACCGAGGTGTGCACCTCGGCAGAGCAATAGACGCGCAGGGGCGGCTGGCCGGCCAGCCCCTGTTGATTGCCCCGCCAGTTCAGGGCCTTTTCCCGCATGGTCAGCACGGCCGCCAGCGTGGCCGAGGAGGCGCTGTCCTGGATTACGCCGGAAAACCCTTTGGGCAGGCCGACGGACTGGCGTAGCCAGTCGATCATGCGGGTTTCCATCTCGGTCGCGGCCGGGGAGGTTTGCCAGAGCATACATTGCGGGGCGATCACGGTGGCGAGGTATTCGGCCAGCATCGAGGGCGGCGTGGCATTGGCCGGGAAATAGGCAAAGAAGCGCGGGTGCTGCCAGTGGGTGATGCCGGGCATCACGATGCGTTCGAAATCGGCAAAGATTGCCTCCATCTGCGTGCCGGTGGCCGGGGGCGTTTCGGGCAAGGCGTTGTGAACCGAGCCGGGCGCGACCTGTGCGCGCACCGGACGGGTGCGGATGGTTTCGTGATACGTGCGCGCCCAGTTGGAAAGCCTTGTGCCCCAACGGGAAAATTCTGCCCAGTCCATGCGGCCTCCGATCTGACTTGCGGACAGGTGATAGCATGGGGACGGGTTTGCACCACAATGAATTTGCCTTTTTCGCCCATGACGTGCATGAAGAAATCATGACGAAAGACACCAGAATTCCGTCCACGTCACAATCGCTTCCGATCGCGCTGTTGCGCGCGCGGGAAAAGGTGATGGGGCCGATCCGCCATATGCTGGCCGATGCCGGTGTGACCGAGCAGCAATGGCGCGTCGTGCGCGTGTTGGTGGAGGAGGGGCCGCTGGATCCGACCAGCATCGCGGAGCGGGCGGTTCTGTTGTTGCCCAGCCTGACCCGGATCTTGCAGAAGCTGGAGGAAAAGGGGCTGGTGACGCGGGCGCAGGACGATGTGGACCGGCGCCGGCAGGTGATCACGGTTACACAGGCCGGGCATGATCTGATCGCCAGCAACATGCCGGCCAGCCTTGCCTATGCCAAGCAGTTTCGCGACCAGTTGGGCGACGCGAAATATACGCGCCTTCTGGCGTTGCTGAACGAATTGAACGATCTGGAATTATAGCGCGGCCCGGCTCTGATCCGGTCCACCTTTGGGTCTGCCCGCCTTCAGTCCGGCCTGACCTGATCGGGATGCGCGGCGGCAAAGGCCGGGTGCGCGGCGCAGGCTTTTTCCACTGCCAGAATGCGCGGGAATTCAGAGATGTCCACGTCCCAGCGGCGGGCATTGTAAAGCTGCGGCATCAGGCAGATATCGGCCAGGGACGGCGCATTGCCCGCGCAATAGGGGGCCTGGCCGAACCCGGCCAGAAGCGTTTCGAACGCGGCCAGACCGGGCGGGATGAACCGCTGCATCCAGGTGGCCATGCCGTGTTGCCTGTCCTGCGAGATGTAGGTGGCGGCGAACCCGGCGACAGAGACATTGCAGACCGGATGCACGTCCACCGCGACGGTTTGCGCCAGCGCGCGCAGATGCGCCGCGGCGGTGGGGTCGGCGGGCAGCAGACCCAGAGAGCGGGTCGTGTCGAGATAGTCGAGGATGGCCAGGGACTGGGTGAAGCGCTGGCCGTCGATGTCAAGCACCGGGACCAGACCCTGGGGGTTGCGGGCGACATGCGCGGGCGTCTTGTGGTCGCCCCTGACCAGATCGACCGGCACGGCGCGATAGTCGATCCCGGCCAGGTTCAGCGCGATGCGCAGCCGATAGCTCGCCGAAGAGCGCCAGTAATCGTAGAGGATCGTTTCGGTCATGCAGCCCCCCTGAACACAACCGGCCCGGAGGGGCCGGTTGCTTGGGTTTAACGCATTTTGATTGCGATGTTAACAAAAAATGCGCCTTATGGGGGCAGGCGGGTTTCAATCCGCTTCATGCCAGGGCGCTTGCCAATGCCCCGGCGGCGTCAGGCGCCCTTGCCCAGTTCCCTGGCGTGAAGCCAGGCGGCGTGTTGGGGCGCTTTCTTGGTGCGGCTCCATTCTTCGAGCATGTCCCATTTGACCGCGTCCATGCGTTCGAGAAGGGCCTCTTCCTCGGGGTCCGGGCAGGCCAGTTCGATGCGGTGGCCGCTGGGATCGAAGAAATAGATCGAATGGAAGATCGAGTGGTCGGTGACGCCCAGAACCTCGACGCCATTGGCTTCGAGATGGTCCTTGAACTTCAGCAATGTGTCGCGGTCCTTGACCTTGAAGGCGATGTGCTGCACCCAAGCCGGGGTGTTTGGATCACGTCCCATTTCCGGCTTGGTCGGCAGTTCGAAAAACGCCAGAACGTTGCCGTTGCCGGCATCCAGGAAGAGGTGCATGTAGGGATCGGGTTCGTGCGTGGAGGGGACGTGATCCTCGGCAATGGCGAGGACAAAATCCATGTTCAGCATCTTGCCGTACCATTCCACGGTTTCCCTGGCGTCCTTGCAACGATAGGCGACGTGGTGGATCTGCTCGATTTTCATGACTGTTGCTCCTTGAGTGCGGCGGCCCTGAGTGCCTGGGACAGCACGGCGCGGTCGCCGATATGGTTGGCCAGCACCAGCACGAGCCGGGCGTTCAGCGCATCGCTCTGGGCCTTGTCCAGCCCTTCATGGGCGGCCAGAAGATCGGCGTAGAAATCATCCGGGGTGTCGATATTGGGGGTCAGGATCAGTTGGTCGGACATCCTTGTTACTCCTTGCCAAGGGCACGGCGCAGCGCGGTGCGGAAGTGGGTTTCATCAAAGCCGGGGCGGCGGGCGGCGACGTGCTGATCCGGGCGGATCAGGTAGACGGCGCTGTCGCAATCGCCCAGGTAGCGGCGTTTCAGCTCCAGCGTGGGATCGTCCCTGACCGAAAGCGCCAGCCGCGTGACCTCGACCCCGTCCTCCTCGAAACTGTCGGGAGCGTCGGCATCGATGGTGAGCAGGGTAAAGCGGCCGCCCAGCCGTGACAGCAGGAAATCGTCGCCCAGCGGCGCGTCCGGGCAGGGCGAGCCGGGGCGGGTGCGTGACGGGCCGTCCAGCGCGTCGGCGGAGTTCAGCGGCGAGCCGTCATAGGTGCAGGGCACCGAAAGGCGCCCCGAATTGACCAGCGGGCGGGCGAAATCATACTGCTCGGACAGGTCCAGAACCGCGTCGCGGAAGATCCGGCTGGTTTCCGATTTCGGGGTAATGAAATCGGTGGAGCGGGTGGAGTTCATGATGTTCTCGTCGGCGCCGTGGATGCGTTCCACATCATAGCTGTCCAGCAGCGTTTCGGGCGCCTTGCCCGCCATCACCATGCCGAGCTTCCAGCACAGGTTGTCCGTGTCCTGAAGGCCGGAATTTGCGCCGCGCGCCCCAAAGGGCGATACCTGATGCGCCGCGTCCCCGGCAAACAGAACGCGGCCATGGCGGAATTTCTCCATCCGGCGGCACTGGAAGGTGTAGATCGACACCCATTCCAGTTCGAATTCGACCTTGTCGCCCAGCATGTCGCGCAGGCGCGGGATCACGTTTTCGGGGCGCTTCTCGCGTTCCTTGTCGATGTCCCAGCCCAGTTGCAGATCGATCCGCCAGACATTGTCGGGCTGTTTGTGCAGCAGCGCGGACTGGCCGCGATTGAAGGGCGGGTCGAACCAGAACCAGCGTTCGGTGGGAAAGTTGGCCTCCATGATCACATCGGCGATCAGGAAATTGTCCTCGAACACTCGGCCCACGAAATCCAGCCCCAGCATCCGGCGCGTGGGGGAATTGGCGCCGTCGGCGGCGATCAGCCAGTCGGCTTCGAGCGTATAGGCGCCTTCGGGGGTTTCGACCTCGAGGGTGACGTGATCGTCATGGGTGCCGATCGCCTCGACCTTGTTGCGGCCCCGGATCTCGATGGGGGCGCCCTGGGCCTGCAATTCGCGTACGCGGTCGACCAGGTATTCCTCGAAATAGTATTGTTGCAGGTTGATGAAGGCCGGGCGCCGGTGGCCGGTTTCGGGTTGCAGGTTGAAGCTGTAGACCTCGCGGTTGTCGAAGAACACCTTGCCCACGTCCCATTCGACGCCCTTGTCGACCATCGGCTGGCCACAGCCAAGCCGGTCCAGGATTTCCAGCGGACGCTTGGCAAAGCAGATGGCGCGCGAGCCGAAGCTGACCTTGTCGTTGTCATCCAGGATCACGACTTCGACCCCCTGCTGGGCGAGGTCGATGGCGGCGCCAAGCCCGATGGGGCCGGCGCCGATCACCACCACCTTGCGGCGCACGGGGATCGATGCGTCCTGATCCGGGCTGTGGGTATATGGGTAGAGCGGAATTTCAAAGATTTTGTTCATGGTCTCCTCCCGAGAGTGAGCAAGTCTCTTCTGTATCCGGCGCGTGGGAGCCGGAGCGATTGGTGTCAGTGTCTCATGGTTCCGACGGGCGTTACACGATCTGGATCAAATCCCGGCGGTGGCTCTTCCGCCCTTGCGGGCGTCTTCGCGATGAAAGCCCGCAAGGGCGTGAGGAGCGGCTGCGTCAGCCCTGGAGCGCCTCCCACATTTCCAGATCGCGCTGCGCGGTCCAGATCCGGGGGGTATCGATGCCGCGCGCCTCGTCATAGGCGCGCGCGACATTGAAGGGCAGGCAGTGTTCGTAGATTGCGTAATCGGCGAATTTGGGATCGCATTCGGCGCGCACCGCGTCCCAGGCTTCTTTCAGCGTGCCGTTGCGCGCGGCGACGCGGGCGGCGGGGCGGTAGGTGCTTTGCACGAAGTCGCGGGTGTTTTCGATGGCGGCGTTGACCATGTCCTTGCCCACCAGCGCATCCCCCCGCCCTGGCGCGATGGCGTCGACGCCATAGGCCTTGATCCGGTCGAGCGTGCCGCCCCAGTCGTTGAAATGCCCGTCGCCGCAATAGCAGGCCGAGTGGTATTCGACGATATCGCCGGTGAACATCACGTTCTGGTCGGGCACGTGGATGACGGCATCTCCGGCGGTGTGGGCGCGCCCGATCTGGCGGATATCGACCCGGCGGTTGCCCAGATAGACGGTCATTGAGTCGGAAAAGGTGGTGGTGGGCCAGGTCAGGCCGGGGATGCTTTCATGGCCTTCGAACAGGCGCGGGAACCGCTGGAATTCGCTGTCCCAGTCTTCCTGGCCGCGTTCCACGACCATGGCGCGGGCGGCGTTGGACATGATGACCTGGCCGGCGCCGAAGGCCGAGGCACCCAGAACGCGCACGGCGTGGTAATGGGTGAGCACGACATGGGTGATCGGCTTGTCCGTGACCGAGCGCACGCAGTCGATCACCTTGCCCGCGAGGCGCGGGGTGGCCTGGGCCTCGACGATCATCACGCTGTCGTCGCCGATGATCACACCCGAGTTCGGATCGCCTTCGGCGGTGAAGGCGTAGAGCCCTTCGCCGATCTCGTCGAAGGTGATTTTCTTTTCGGTCATGTCGCCCTGGGATGCGAATGCTTTGGCCATGGTCGGTTTCCTTCTGGCGGTGCGGCGGAGGAGAGTGCGGGACGCCTCCGGCGGGAGTATTTGGGGAACATTGAAAGGGTTAGCGGGCGTAAGGATCCTTGAGCGCGGGCAGGACGGTGCCGGTGCAGTCGCCAAAGCCGATGGTGTAACCATCGCCGCGCGCGGCGCCCGAGAGGGTGAGTGTATCGCCGTCCTCGATAAAGCTGCGCGTGTCGCCGGTATCGAGTGTCAGCGGCTCCTTGCCGCCCCAGCTGAGTTCCAGCAGCGAGCCTCGGTTTTCCTTTTCCGGGCCCGAGATGGTGCCCGAGCCCAGCAGATCGCCCACATTCATCGGGCAGCCCGACGTGGTGTGATGGGCCAGTTGCTGGGCCGAGGAATAGTACATTTCGGAATAGTTGGTGCGGGCGATGGTGGTGGCGGGTTTGCCGGCGGGGGCCATCGTGACCTGGAGGTCGATGTCATAGAGCATCGGGCCGCAATCCTTGAGGTGGTCGAGCAGTTCGGCGAGGCGTTCCGGCGTGTTGCAGCGGAACGGTTCCAGTGCCGCCCTGGTGACGATCCAGGGGCTGATCGATGTCGCGGTGGCCTTGGACTGGAACGGGCCGAGGGGCTGGTATTCCCAGGCCTGGATATCACGCGCCGACCAGTCGTTGAGCAGGACATAGCCGAAGATATTGGCATCCGCCTCGGCCACGGTGATCGGCCCTTGGGAGGCGGTGCCGACAATGGCGCCCATTTCCAGTTCGATGTCGAAGCGGCGGCAGGGCAGATAGGCGGGGCGGTCGTGATCGGGCGATTTCAGCTGACCCCAGGGGCGGCGGATATCGGTGCCCGAGACAACCACCGAAGAGGCGCGGCCATTATAGCCGATGGGGATGTGCAGCCAGTTCGGGGGCAGCGCGTTTTCCGGGCCACGGAACATGGTTCCGACGTTCAGCGCGTGGTGGCGGCCGGCATAGAAATCGGTGTATTCGGGAACGACGACGGGCATGTGCAGCTCTGCGTCGGCCATGGGCACCAGCAGCGGCGCGACCGCGGCCTGATCGGCGCTGCCCTCGGCGAGCAAGTCGATGAGCCGGGTGCGCAGCCTGCCCCATGTGTCGGCGCCCAGTTCCATGAACTCGTTCCAATAGGGCACGTCGAAGACCGGCATGTCGGCCACACGGACCAGACCGGATTCTTCGGCGGCGGCCAGATCGAGGATCATGTCGCCGATGGCAACGCCGCAACGCTCTTGCGTGCCTTGGGTCGACAAGACGCCGCAGGGCAGGTTGTTGAGCGGGAAAGGGTGGTTGGCGTCATTGGCCGATGTCACCCAGGATTTCAGCAGAGGCATGTGTCGTCCTTTTTGATCGGTGCGCGGCGAGCGCGCATCCCATGGTGCGTGTAGGGTGCGCCTTTACGGCGCACCATGCCATTATTTCTTGCCGGGCGTGCCGTCGAATTTCTTTTCGATATCGCTCCAGCAATCGATGTAATCATCCTGCAACGGCGCCTCGCTGGCGGCAAAGGGCGTGAGATGCTGTGGAAAACGGGTTTCGAACATGAAGGACATGGTGTTGTCGAGCTTGTCCGGGCCGAGATTGGCATTGGACGCCTTCTCGAACGCCTCGCGATCCGGGCCATGGGGCAGCATCATGTTGTGCAGGCTCATGCCGCCGGGGACAAAGCCCTGTGGCTTGGCATCGTACTGGCCGTAGATATTGCCCATCAGTTCGGACATGATGTTCTTGTGATACCAGGGCGGACGGAACGTATCCTCGGCCACCATCCAGCGTTCACGGAACAGTACGAAATCGATATTGGCGGTGCCGGGTTGGCCTGACGGGGCGGTCAGCACGGTAAAGATTGACGGGTCGGGATGATCGAACAGGATCGCGCCGACCGGGCAGTAGCTGCGCAGATCGTATTTCAGCGGCGCATAGTTGCCGTGCCAGGCGACCACGTCCAGCGGGGACTGGCCGATCCTGGTCTGGTGGAACTGACCGCACCATTTCACGGTGACGGTTGACGGGACTTCGCGATCCTCAAAGGCGGCCACGGGGGCCTTGAAATCGCGCGGATTGGCCATGCAGTTGGCACCGATCGGGCCGCGCCCGGGCAGCTCGAATTTCTGGCCATAGTTTTCACAGACAAAGCCGCGGGCGGGGCCTTCGAGCACCTCGACGCGGTAAATCAGCCCGCGCGGAAGGATGGCGATTTCCCTGGGCTCCAGATCGATGATGCCCAGTTCCGTGGAAAAGCGCAGGCGGCCCTCTTGAGGCACGACAAGCAATTCGCTGTCGGCCGAGAAGAAATAGTCATCCACCATCGATTCGGTCACAAGATAGACATGGCTGGCCATGCCGACCTGAGTATTCACGTCGCCCGCCGTGGTCATGCTGCGCATTCCCGTGAGCCATGTCAGCGGGGTATCGGAATGGGGCACGGGATCCCAGCGATATTGCCCCAGCGACGTGACATCCGGGTCCACGCAGGGGGCCGATTTCCAATAGGGCAGATCGATCCGGGTGTAGCGGGCAGAGTGTTTCACGGAGGGGCGGATGCGGTAGCACCAGGTCCGTTCCGGCGGGTTGGCGGTAAAGGCCGTGCCCGAGAGCTGTTCACCGTAAAGGCCGTAGTTGCATTTCTGCGGCGAGTTCATGCCCTGGGGCAGGGCGCCGGGCAGTGCCTCGGTTTCGTAGTCGTTGCCGAAGCCGGGCATGTAACCCTGGTGCGGGCCTTCGGGGGAAGGGGCCAATTGCATGCGGGTCGGAACAGTTTGTGGGGTCATGTTGCGCGCTCCTGTTTCGAATTTAGTTGCTTTGGTAATGGTTGTTTTTGTAACTAACAAGCAGGAGGGCACGTTTCATGCCAAAAAAGGACAGCGAGTTCGCTTTGCAGGATTTCCTGCCGTACCTGTTGAATCAGGCGGCCGAGGAAAGCAGCCTTGCGTTTCAGAAAGCCTACAAGAACCGTTATGGAATGCTGCGAACCGAATGGCGGGTGCTGTTTCACCTGGGCACATATGGCCAGATGACGGCGACCGGAATTTGCGACAAGGCCCGGATTCACAAGACAAAAATCAGCCGCGCGGTCCAGAAGCTAAGCGAGCGGCGGTTTGTCGTGCGGGCGCGCAGCGACGAGGATCGGCGCGTCGAATACCTGAAGCTGACACCGGCGGGAGAGGCGGCCTATCGCGATTTGCGGACCGAGGCGGAGGATTATGACGCGCGGTTGCGCGGGCAGTTCACCAGCGGCGAAGTGGCGCTTTTGCGCATGATGCTCAAGCGGCTGGCGGGGCTGGACGCGGCGGGGTGATTCGCCGTTCGGTCAGAAATCCGCGCTGACGCCGGGCAGGTTCAGGGCCTTGAGCAGGTCGCGCAGTTCCTGGCGCGCGGCGACATTGGAGATGTTGAGCTGCTTGACCCCGATATCGCGCAGATCCAGCAGGGTCAGCCCACGCGGGAAAAGTTCGCGGAACACCACGCGTTCGTTGAAACCGGGGGCGACCCGAAATCCGATGCGCTTGGCCAGGTGATCCAGCGCGCGGCCCATCTTTTCCTTGTTGACCATCTGCTGCGCGCCCATCCGGTTGCGCATCACGATCCAGTCAATCGGCTTTAGCCCGGCCTGCGCGCGCAACTGGCGGGCGTTCCAGACCATTTCGGAATAGACGGAAGGTCCGAGGATTTTCTCGCCGTCGCTGTCGATATGGGCCAGAAGGTCGAAATCGACAAAGCTGTCGTTGAGCGGCGTCACCAGCGTGTCGGCCAGGGAATGCGCCACCTGCGACAGGCGGGTGTGCGATCCGGGACAGTCGATCAGGATGAAATCATTGCCCGGTTCCAGGGCCGCAATGGCCGCCGAGAGCCGGTGATCATAGATGTTTTCGCCTGGCTGCAATGTGGACGGATCGATTTCGGGCAGGTCGGAATAGGTGGGGGTTGCCAAATCAAGGCCGGATTTCTCTAGGAAATTCCGCCGGTTATCGACATAGCGGCCAAAGCTTTTCTGCCGCAGGTCAAGATCGAGCGCACCCACCCTGTGCCCCATGCGGGCAAGCGCCGTTGCGATATGCATCGACAGTGTCGATTTGCCCGCGCCGCCCTTTTCATTGCCGACAACGATGATATGTGCCATCCGCCTTGCGCCCCTGATCGGTTTGGTTTTGTTGCCGGAATACGGCGCGTATCCGGCCAAGTCCACTATATGTTGTGTTTATCCACAGGAAAAGTGGCCTCTGTTGTCTTTCAGATGTCGCGCCATTCGCCCGGTTGCAGGCCGCAGAGGGCCCAGTTGCCAATGCGGGCGCGGATCAGGCGCAAGGTGGGATGGCCGATGGCGGCTGTCATGCGGCGGATCTGGCGGTTGCGTCCCTCGCGCAGGGTCAGTTCGATCCAGCAGTCGGGGACGGATTTGCGAAAGCGGACCGGGGGCGTGCGCGGCCAGAGGCCGGCAGGGGGATCGATGCGCCGGGCCGTGGCGGGACGGGTGGGGCCGTCCTTGAGGACAATGCCGGTGGCGAGGGCGCGCAGGGCGTCGTCGTCGGGCAGGCCCTCGACCTGGGCCCAATAGGTCTTGGCCAGCTTGTGGCGCGGGTTCGAGATGCGGGCCTGAAGAGCGCCGTCATCGGTGAGCACCATCAACCCCTCGCTGTCACGATCCAGGCGGCCGGCGGGGTAAACGCCCGGAATATCGATGAAATCCGAAAGCGTCTGGCGCGGGCTGCCGGTGGTGCCGCGATCGGTGAATTGCGACAGTACATCGAAGGGTTTGTTGAACAGGATCGTGCGGGCCATGGCGGCTGCGTAGCAGCTTGACCGCGCGCTGGCGAGGGGTCTTGCATGTCGGGCGCGCTTGGCCCCACATGGGCACGGCCACGATGGCACGCCCAGATCGACAAGGAGCGCAAGGATGAAACCCGGCGACATGCATCCCGAGACATTGCTGGCCCAGGCGGGCGGCGCGGTGGATATGGCGAGCGGTGGCGTGGTGCCGCCGATCCAGCCATCGACGACCTTTCTACGCGGCCCGGATTACCAGCCGGTTAATCCCGCGAACACCTATGCGCGCGACCACAACGACGCGGTGCGACAGGCCGAAGCGGTGCTGACCCGGCTGGAGCGCGGGCATGATGCGTTGGTGTTTCCCAGCGGCATGGCCGCGATCGCGGCGCTGTTCCGGGCGGTGCCCGGCGGCGCGCGGGTGATCGTGCAATCGGGAATCTATTGGGGAACGACCAAATGGATTCGCGAATTTTGCGCGCGTCGTCAGGTGGTTATGAGCGAAGTGGATGCCAGCGACGCAGGCGCGCTGGACGCGGCATGTGCGCAGGGGCCGGCGGCGCTGATCTGGGTGGAGACCCCGTCAAACCCGTGGCTGAAAATCGTGGACATCGCCCGGGCGACGAAGGCCGCGCAGAGCTGCGGCGCGTTGCTGGCGGTGGACAGCACCGCAGCCTCACCGATCCTGTCCAACCCGTTGAATCTGGGCGCGGATGTCGTGATGCACTCGACCACCAAGGTGATCAACGGGCATTCGGATGTGCTGGGCGGTGTGCTGGTGACGCGGGCGCCGGGAGAGATGTGGGACGCGATCGTCAATGACCGGGCCGGCGCGGGCGCGGTGATGGGACCGTTCGAGGCGTGGCTGTTGCTGCGGGGTATGCGGACGCTGGACGTGCGGGTCCGGCGGATGTGCGATAACGCATTGAAAACCGCACGTTTTCTGGAGGATCATCCGCGTGTCGAGGCGGTGTGGTATCCGGGGCTGGAAAGCCATCCCCAGCACGTGCTGGCGCGGGAGCAGATGCCGGGCGGACAGGGGTTTCTGATGTCGTTCCTGCTGCGCGGCACGCGCGAGGAAGCCTTGCAAGTGGCTGGAAAGATGCAGGTTTTTCACCGAGCCACGTCTTTGGGTGGGGTTGAAAGCCTGGTAGAGCATCGCCACACGATCGAGCCGCATACCGGCATTCCCGAGAACCTGTTGCGCCTGTCGGTGGGGATTGAAAACAGCGCCGATCTGATCGCGGATCTGGGGCAGGCGCTGGGGCAATAAACACCGTCGGCAGCGCGTCGGCACGGCGTCGGTATCCCGTCGGTACTGCGGTGCGGAAACTGCGCAACGCCCGCTTAGGGTCAGGACCCATTAATCCTGCACCACTGGCGCCAAATCCACGAAATATCGGGGGTTTGGCGCGCGCCGGACATAGTGGCTCTATTTCCAAGCGTGCCAAGCCGCTGGGATGAAGTGGATTTGGCGTCCTACGGATTTGACGGATTTGCCGCCTGACGTCCTTTCAATGCCTTGAAATAGAACCACTATTCCTGCGGCATTGTACGTAGTCAGACAGCAAATCTGTTAAACCAGTGGTGCAGGATTAATGGGTCCTGACCCTAGTCGAAGATTCCCGCAACACGTCCGAGCAGCATGAAGGCGCGCGCGGTGCGGGTATCGGCCAGCGCCGCAATCTCGGCATCGGTGGCGGTTTCCTCGAACTCGACAAAGCTGTTGTCGAAGCGGCGCAGGAAATGGTGGGCCGCGTCCCGGAAGATCGGATCCTGCTTCATGCGCCCGGCGGCCAGCGCCAGCGACGAGCGGTCCCGGATCCCGCCGAGCGCGGCAATGGCGCGGCCACGCTCGCCGGTGGCAAAGCGGCGCCAGATTTCCGGGCGGGCCAGATCGGGACGCAGATCGTCCATGTAGATGCCGTCCTGGCTGAGCAGGGTCAGCACATCCTGTGCGGCCTGGATCAGCGCCGCGGATTGCCGGTCGCGCAGCGCCTTGCGCAGGGCGGCGAAACCTTCCTTGTCCTCGGCGGTTTCGGGAAAATTCAGCGCGCGGATGAAATCGGCGCGCGGCAGGGGCGGCGAAAGCGCTTCGGCCGGGGTGCCAAGCGCCAGCAGACCCTGATCGGCGCCATCTGCCGCCGGAGCGGCGGGCTCGGGCGGTTTGCGAATCGCATCGTCGTGCCCGCGCGTCGTCGAGAAGGTGGCCAGCGCGGTTTCCGTCTTGCGTGTGGCGGCGGCGATCTCGTCCAGTTTTCTGGCGACGGAAGGTTCCAGGGCACCCTTCTGGCCGCTGCCCTGGGCCTGCGCCACATAGGTGCGGCGCATGGCGTCGATCGCGGCTTGCAGGCGCGCGCTTTCCTCGCGCATGACACGCGACGACCGCGCCGCCGTGGCCGCGACCCAGATCATCGCCACCGGCATGAAGATCGCCAGCAGGGTCATGAGGAAGCGCAGGTTGTCGACATCCTGGCTGGTATCGGGTTTGAGCACGAGAAAGAAGATGACGGTGCCCGCCAGCCACACAAAGCTCAGCCCGACCGCGACCACCTCGATCCCGGTGACGCGGGGCTGTTGGGCCCTGTCATAGATGCCCAGCGGGGTGGGCTTGCTGTCGTTGTCGTCTGCCATGTGGTTCGAACCGGCCTGACCCAAAGATGTTACACGAAGGAGATGCTGAGCACCTCGTAGCTTTTTTCGCCGCCCGGTGTGCGTACTTCGACGCTGTCGCCTTCATCCTTGCCGATCAGCGCGCGGGCGATGGGCGATTTGATGTTCAGAAGCCCGGCTTCGACATTGGCCTCGTGCTCGCCCACGATCTGCCAGGTCTTTTCCTCGTCGGTGTCTTCGTCCACCAGCGTCACGGTGGCGCCGAACTTGATGGTCCCGGACAGCGAGGCCGGATCGATCACGTCGGCCAGCCCGATGATGCCTTCAAGTTCCTTGATGCGGCCCTCGATGAAGGACTGTTTTTCGCGCGCCGAATGATATTCGGCGTTTTCGGACAGGTCGCCATGTTCGCGGGCCTCGGCAATCGCGCGGATGATGGCCGGGCGTTCCACGGACTTGAGCTGTTTCAATTCTGCCTCAAGCGCCGCATAGCCGGCGCGGGTCATCGGTATCTTTTCCATGGGTTTTGCCCCGTTGGTCCTTGGCCGCCAGAGCGAAGTGGCGGCGGGTCGTATTTCAATTACTTGGGCAGAGTGCCCCGAGCCTTCTTCCAAAAGCAAGAGACAGGCCGCAATGCAAGCGCAAATATGCATGATGTCAGCGCCAACAGGGGGATTTGTCGGCAAATGTCGTGGGGTTCCGATTGACGTATTGTTCCGGAACGGGCTAGCAGATGCGAAACTTTATGTCGCCAGCCATGCGGGAAGGGAATCCAATGTCGGAAATCGAACGCGAAGCCATGGAATATGATGTGGTCATCGTAGGGGCCGGGCCTGCCGGCCTGAGCGCGGCGATCCGGCTCAAGCAGTTGGACGCGGATCTGAACGTGGTGGTGCTGGAGAAGGGATCGGAAGTGGGGGCGCATATCCTGTCGGGCGCGGTGCTGGATCCGTGCGGGCTTGATGCGCTGATCCCGGACTGGAAGGACAAGGGCGCGCCGCTGAACGTGCCGGTCAGGGAAGACAGGTTCTATATGCTGGGCGAAGCGGGCGAAATCCGCATTCCCAACCTGCCGATGCCGCCGCTGATGAGCAACCATGGCAACTATATCGTGTCGATGGGCAATGTCTGTCGTTGGATGGCCGAGCAGGCCGAGGCGCTGGGCGTGGAGATTTTCCCGGGCATGGCCTGTTCCGAGCTGGTTTACGGCGACAATGGCGAGGTGAAGGGGGTTGTGGCCGGTGTTTTCGGGCTGGAGCCGGACGGATCCTATGGCCCCAATACCGAGCCGGGGATGGAACTGCATGGCAAGTATGTGTTCCTGGGCGAAGGTGTGCGCGGGTCGCTGTCCAAGGAGGTGATCGCCAGATACGAGCTGCAAAAGGGCAAGGAGCCGCAGAAATTCGGCATCGGCATGAAGGAAATCTGGGAGATCGACCCGGACAAGCATCGCGAAGGCTCGGTCACGCACACGATGGGGTGGCCGCTGAACAGCAACGCGGGCGGCGGATCCTTTATCTATCACCTTGAGAACAATCAGGTTTACGTGGGTTTCGTGGTGCATCTGAACTACAGGAACCCGCATCTGTTCCCCTATATGGAATTCCAGCGGTTCAAGCATCACCCGATGGTGGCCGAGTTGTTGAAGGGCGGCAAGCGCGTGGCCTATGGCGCGCGCGCGATCAGCGAAGGCGGGTTTCAGTCGATGCCCGGGATGGTGGCGCCGGGCGTGGCGCTGTTGGGCTGTTCGGTGGGCATGGTCAACGTGCCGCGTATCAAGGGCAACCACAACGCCATGCTGAGCGGCAAGGCGGCCGCCGAAGCGGCGTTTGAGGCGATCCGGGCAGAGCGGTCTGGCGATGCGCTGACCGCCTATGAGGACGAAGTGCGCAACGGCGCGATCGGCAAAGACCTGAAGAAGGTGCGCAACGTCAAGCCGATGTGGTCGAAATGGGGGCTGACGGCATCCATGGTGCTGGGCGGGCTGGACATGTGGACCAACACGGCCGGCTTTTCGCTGTTCGGCACGCTGGGTCATGGCAAGAACGACGCCGACGCCACCGAAACGGCGGACAAGCACAAGCCGATCGATTATCCCAAGCCCGACGGCAAGCTGTCGTTTGACCGGTTGACCAACGTGTCCTTTTCAATGACCAACCACGAGGAAAGCCAGCCCTGCCACCTGCGGCTGGGCGACGAGAGCATCCCGGTGAAGGTGAATCTGCCCAGATACGCGGAACCGGCGCAGCGCTACTGTCCGGCCGGGGTGTACGAGATTGTCGAGGAAGAGGGCAAGGACGCGCGCTTTGTCATCAATTTCCAGAATTGTGTGCACTGCAAGACCTGCGACATCAAGGATCCCAGCCAGAACATCACCTGGGTCACGCCACAGGGCGGGGACGGGCCGAATTATCCCAACATGTGATCGCGCGGCAATTGCCCGCGCGTGCCCGCGCGACGGGCGCAACGGTCACATTTCATCACTTTCATGGGGCGGTCTGCGGGCCGCCCCATTGCGTGTCGGCGGGGGGCAGACTAGGTTTTCGCAATCGTCTATTGCGGGAGCCTTCTGTGGCCAGTCATCTTTTCCGTTCCATCACCTTGTCGGCGCTTCTGGCAACGGCATCCCTTCCGGGTCATGCCGAGGGGCTTTCCGGTTCGTATCTGGCGGCCCGCCAGGCCAGCTATGACAGCGATTTCGAGGCTGCCGCGCAATATTATACCCGGGCGCTGATCCGCGACTCGGGGAACCCGGTGTTGCTGGAGAATGCGGTGCTGGCCTTTCTGTCGCTGGGCAAGCTTGAGAATGCCTTGCCGATTGCGCGGCGGATGGACGACGGCGGGATGCAAAGCCAGCTGGCGAATATGGTGCTGGCAGCCGGGCTGGTGCATGACGGCGCCTTTGACGACCTGCTGGGCCGTCTGGGCGACGAGGGGTTTGTCGGACCGTTGGTGGACGGCTTGCTGACCGCCTGGAGCGAGATCGGGCGGGGCGATATGTCGGCGGGGCTGGCCGCGTTCGACGTGGTGGCCAAACAGCCCGGACTGGGCGGGTTCGCGGCCTTCCACAAGGCGCTGGCGCTGGCATCGGTCGGCGATTTCGAGGGGGCCGAGGCAATCTATGCGACCGGGGATCTGAACGGGGTACAGATGACGCGGCGCGGGATCATGGCACGATTGGAGATCATGAGCCAGCTGGACCGCAACAACGAGGCCCTTGCCATGCTGGATGACCTGTTCGGTGGCGATCTGGACCCCGCGCTTCGCCAGATGCGGGCCGCGCTGGACGCGGGCGAGGTGCTGCCATTCACCCATGTCACAAGTGCCGCCGACGGCGTGGCCGAAGTATTCTATTCACTGGCCAGCGCGCTGCGCAACGAGGCCAATGCCGACTATACGCTGCTGTATTCGCGGGTCGCCGAATTCCTGCGCCCGGGCCTGACCGACGCGCGGCTGCTGACCGCCGAATTGCTGGAAACGCTGGGCCGCTACGAATTGGCGACAGAGGCCTACAGGCAGATCCCGGCGGACAATCCGTCTTTCCATGCCGCCGAGCTTGGCCGGTCCGAGGCGCTGCGCCAGTCGGGCAAGACCGAGGCGGCCATCGAGGTGCTGGAACAACTGGCGCGTACCCATGGCGATCTGCCCGTGGTGCACACCGCGCTGGGCGATCTGTTGCGTCAGGAAAAGGATTTCGCGGGCGCGGTTGCGGCCTATGACCGGGCGTTGAATCTGTATGACGAGGCCGAGGAGCGCCAGTGGTTCATCTATTACGCGCGCGGCATATCGTATGAGCGGATGGGGGACTGGCCCAGGGCCGAGGCGGATTTCCGCGCCGCGCTGGAGCTGAGCCCGGAGCAGCCGCAGGTGTTGAACTATCTTGGCTACACGATGGTTGAGAAAAAGATCAAGCTGGACGAGGCGCTGGACATGATCGAGCGCGCCGTCGCGGCCCGGCCCGACAGCGGCTATATCGTAGATTCGCTGGGCTGGGTCCTGTTTCGGCTGGGGCGGTTCGAGGAAGCTGTGGAACCCATGGAACGGGCGACCGAGCTGATGCCGGTGGACCCGGTGGTGAACGATCATCTGGGCGATGTCTATTGGGCGGTGGGTCGCCAGCTTGAAGCTGAATTCCAGTGGCGGCGGGCGCTGAGCTTTGTCGACGAGGAAACGGCGGAAGAGGCCAAGCCCGACAGGATCCGGCGCAAGCTGGAAGTGGGGCTGGACGTGGTGCTGCAAGAGGAAGGCGCACCGCCGCTCCAGGTGGCCAATGACGGTTGAGGCATTTGCCCCGGCCAAGATCAACCTGACCCTGCATGTGACCGGCCAGCGCGCTGACGGGTATCATCTGTTGCAATCGCTGGTGGTGTTCGCCGATGTCGGGGATCGCGTGACCGCGCGCGCCGCGCGGGTCATGTCGTTGGACGTGCGCGGGCCGATGGCGCGGGGGGTGCCTGCGGACCAAAGCAACCTTGTATGGCGCGCGGCGGAGGCGCTGGGGGTGCAGGCGCATCTTACGTTGGAAAAACACCTGCCCGCCGCTGCCGGTATCGGCGGAGGGTCGTCGGATGCGGCGGCGGCGCTGCGGGCGCTGGTGGCGCTGGCGGGGCGGAATTTGCCCGTGGATCATGGGCTGTCGCTGGGGGCGGATGTGCCGGTGTGCCTGTTGGCACGCGCGGCGGTGATGGAAGGGATCGGCGAGGTCGTGTCGCCGGTTGAGGGCTTGCCCGAGCTTCCGGCGGTGCTGGTCAATCCCGGCGTGGAGGTATCCACGCCGTCGGTGTTCAAATCGCTGGCACGCAAGGACAATCCGCCGATGGCGCCGGTCCCGACGGCGATGTCGGTTGCGGATGTGGCGGGCTGGGCGACGCAACAGCGCAACGATCTGGAGCCACCGGCGATGGCGCAACAGCCGGTGATTGGCGCGGTTCTGGCGGCGCTGGCGGATTTGCCCGGGGCGCTGATGGTGCGCATGTCGGGATCGGGCGCGACCTGTTTCGCGCTGTTTGACACGCAGGACAGCGCCGAGGCTGGCGCGGCGGCGTTGCGCGCGGCCTGTCCGGCCTGGTGGGTACGGGCCTGCCGGTTGCGGTGAGGCGCGTCGCGGCTCAGGCCAGACGGGCGACCACGTAATCGGCGATGTCGCCCAGCAGGGTGCGGATCTCGTGTTCGGGCAGGGTGGCGATGGCGGTCTTGGCCTTGTCGGCCCAGGCCATGGCATCGGCCCGCGTGGCGCGCAGCGTGTCGTATTTGTCCATGATCGCCAGCGCCCGATCCAGATCGCCGTCGGCCTGTTTGCCCTTTTCGATGGTGCGCACCCAGAAGGCGCGCTCGTCCCCGGTGGCCTGTGCGACCGCCTTGATCACCGGCAGCGTCAGCTTGCGTTCGCGGAAATCGTCGCCCACGTTCTTGCCGGTGGTCTTGCTGTCTCCCTGGTAGTCCAGCAGATCGTCGGCAATCTGGAAGGCGATCCCCAGCGCGTCGCCGTAATCGAACAGTGCCTGCACATGCGCCGGATCGGCCCCGGCAATCACTCCGCCCACTTCGGTCGCGGCGGAAAACAGCGCCGCCGTCTTGCCGCGTACCACTTGCAGGTAGATGGATTCGTCGGTGCGCAGATCGGTGGCGGCGGTGAGTTGCAGCACTTCGCCCTCGGCAATCGTGGCCGAGGCATTGGACAGGATGCGCAGCACGTCGATATTGCCGGTTTCCGTCATCAGCTGGAAGCTGCGGGAAAACAGGTAGTCGCCCACCAGAACCGAGGATTTGTTGTCCCACAACAGGTTGGCCGTGGGGCGGCCCCGGCGCTGACGGCTTTCATCCACCACATCGTCATGCAGCAGGGTTGCGGTGTGGATGAATTCCACGGTGGCGGCCAGATGCACGTGATAGGGCCCGTCATAGCCACACAGCCGCGCGGCGGCCAGGGTCAGCATCGGGCGCAGGCGTTTGCCGCCGGCCCCCACAAGATGCGCGGTGACTTCGGGAATGCGGGGGGCGTGTTGCGAGGCCATGCGTTCCTGGATCAGGCCGTTCACCGCCGCCAGTTCCTGTTGCAGCAATCTGGCCAGTGCTTCGTGCGGTTTTGTGGCGGCGTCATCAAGACTCATGGTCAAGTTCCCGTAACAGGGGTCGACTCCGGGCCGTCCCTGATCTTACATCCCCAGTATGAACGAGCTTTTGCGCAGTAATGACCCGACGATCATCGCGTTTGCCTCAGCCCTGCTTCGGGGGGAGGGTATAGACTGCTTTGAAATGGACGTAAATATGAGCGTGCTGGAAGGGTCGATCGGCATTTTGCCGCGCCGCCTGATGGTGCGCAGCACGGAACTGGCCGCCGCCGAAGTGGTGATGCGGGACAATGGGATCGAGCTGGGACGCTCGATGTGAGCGCCACGATCACGGAAAACGGCTATCTTGACGGGCGGGTGCGCATTCGCCAGCCCGCGCGCGGCTATCGCGCGGGGGTGGATCCGGTGCTGCTGGCGGCCTCGGTTCCGGCGCGGGACGGGCAGCGGGTGCTGGAGCTGGGCTGTGGCGTGGGCACGGCGCTGTTTTGTCTGGGCGCGCGGGTGCCGGGGCTGGAGCTGACGGGGGTGGAGCTGCAAGCGGAGTATGCCGCGCTGGCGCAGGACAATGCCGCGGCGAACCGGCAGGCGGCGCGGATCGTGACGGCAGACCTGGCGCGGTTGCCGGGCGATTTGCGGCAGGCCCGGTTTGACCACGTTCTGGCCAATCCGCCCTATTTCGACCGGGGCAGCAGCACCATGGCCGAAGAGCCGGGCCGCGAGATGGCCATGGGCGAGGCGACGCCGCTGAAGAGCTGGGTGGATGTGGCCGCGCGCCGGCTGGCACCCGGAGGATATGCAAGTTTCATTCACCGCACCGAACGGCTGCCCGATCTGTTGGTGGCGATGCTGGGGCGGCTGGGATCTGTCGAGGTGCTGCCGCTGCAAGCGCGCACGGGCCGCGCGCCCGGGCTTGTTCTGGTGCGGGCGCGCAAGGGCGGGCGGGCCGCGTTTTGCCTGCACGCGCCGGTGGTGATGCACGCGGGTGCGGCGCATGACGGGGACCGGGAAAGCTATACAGCGCAGATTCGCGCCGTGCTGCGGGACGGTGCGGCGCTGGAATTTCCGGCGCGCGGGCGCGCGCGTCGCGCTGGCTGAGTGATTTTCTCGGGTTTTGCCGGGGCTTGCGGCGATCTGCCGGTCCTGCCGGGGAAAACGGGCTGCGCGGCAGGTCGGCAAAAATCCACTTCTGTCACAAGTTTGACGCACTCGGCGCGTGACAGTCTGCGGGATTTGTGCTGCACTGACGGTGTTGTCTTAACTTGAGAGGAGATAGAGAATGAGCGTGAGCGCGCACCTGGAAGAACTGAAACGCAAGCACGAAGCCCTCTCGGATCAAGTCGAACAGGAACAGCGATCGCCCGGCTCCAGCGATCTGGAAATCGCGGAGATGAAGAAACAGAAGCTGAAGCTCAAGGAAGAGATTGAGCGCCTGTCGGCGTGATCAGCCCCGCAAGCTGGCGCGCGCGGCAAGGATCGCGCCGCCGGTGATCAGAACGGTCGCAGCGGCCAGCAACCATGTTGGCTCTGCGACACCGACCCCCACAAGGATCAGTGTCGACAAGAGCGGAGCCGCATAGGATGCGGTGCCCAAAAGCTGGATGTCGCCCCTTTTGACCCCGATATCCCAGACATAGAAGGCCAGCCCCACCGGGCCGAGCCCAAGCGCCAGTGCCGACGCCCAGGCCAGCGGCGTGGCGGGCCAGATGGTTTCCTCCAGTACAAGATGCAGCCCGGCGGACAGGATCGCCGTAGCCACGCAGAACACGGCGACGGTGGCGGTGGGGGCCGCGCCCAGGTGGCGCGAGATGACGGAATAGCCCGCCCAGGTGAGCGCGCCGGCCAGCGCCAGCAGGTAGCCGGGCAGAGAGGTGATGTCGAAACCCGCACCGCTGCCCCCGGCGATGATCAGTGCGGCACCGGCAAATCCGCACAGCGCCCCGACAAGGTGGCCGCGCCGCAGCCGTTCGCCGGGCAGGAGGCCGGAAAACAGCACGATCAGCAGCGGCCAGAGATAGGCGATCAGCCCGGCCTCGGCAGCGGGCGCAAGGCGCAGGGCGCTGAAATAGAGCGCGTGATAGCCAAACAGGCCCAGCGTGCCAAAGGCGTAAATCTTCCAGCTGATGGCGCGCAGCCGTGCAAAACCGCCCGTGCGTGCAACCCAGATCATGCCGATCCCGCCGCCGATGGTAAAGCTGATCGCGTTGAGCAGAAGCGGCGGCGTGGGCGCCGTGCCCACGGTGAACAGCGCCAGCAAAGCCCAAAGCAGAACGGCGACAAAGCCGATGGCGGTGGCGCGGGACCGGGTCATGCGGGGGGCACCTCTTCGACCGGAATAATGTCCAGTGTGTCATGCACCGAGGCGGTTTTGTCCACCTCTCGCAGCATCCAGTCGCGGAAGGCGGCGATCTGGGGGCGGTTTTCGGTGCCGGGGCGGCAGAGGAAACGGAACCGCGCCTTGGATTCCAATGCCACCCGGTAGGGCGCGACCAGGCGGCCTTCGTGCAGGTCCTTGACCACCATGGCGCGCCGCCCCAGAACCACTCCGGCGCCCGACAACGCGGCATCCACCGCGTGATCGGCCTGAGAAAAATGCGGGCCGTGGGTGGGGGTGAATCGGATCCCGACGGCGCGGAACCACGTGGGCCAGTCGCAGGGCGGATCAAGAAAATCGATGGAATCGTCAAACATCAGCGGCGCGCGCGTCAGGCTTTGCGGCGTGGGATATTGCGCCGCAAGTTCGGGTGTCATGACCGGCGTCACCCATTCTTCGCGCAGGGGCAGCGACCAGAGCCCGTCATCCGGACCATAACCGAAGCGAATGGCGACATCGACCTCGTCACGATCGAAATCCAGCAGCCGCAGGGTGGCGGAAAAGCGCAGGTCGATCTCGGGGTGGTCACGGGCGAAATCGTAAAGCCGCGGGGCCAGCCATTTTGCGGTGAACGCCGGACCGGCGGTGACGTTGAGCGTGGTGTTGTCTTGCAGGCGGGTCGCGCTGCGCCAGGCATTGGTGAGTGTCTGAAAGGCCTCGTGCGTGCCGGGGGCCAGGGTGCGCCCGGCCTCTGTCAGCTGGACCGCCCGGTTGAGCCGCAGGAAAAGCGGGGTGCCAAGATGCGCTTCGAGCGACTTGATCTGGTAGGACAGCGCGGCGGGGGTAACGTGCAACTCGGCCGCGGCCTGGGCAAAGGACATGTGGCGGGCGGCGGCCTCGAAGGCGCGCAGGGCGGTGAGCGAGGGCAGGCGATCCGGCATCTCAGTTAAGTACAACTTAACTGAATGTTTGAAAAGTCTCGTTTGTGAAGGGGAACGGTTAAATCCATATTGAGTGCAAGACATATCGCACAGCCCCAAGGAGGCCACCATGTTTGAAGTTGCATCCAATGCCCGCACCGCCCGCGCCTATCGCGACGCACATGCCGCGCGGGGGCAGGCCCTTGTTTCTGTTTTCAAGTGGCTGTTTGCACGCAAGGACGTTCCGCTGGACCGCGCGGTTCTTACGGAACCTTCCCGCTGCGCCTGAGACTTGGGTCAGCACCCATTAATCCTGCACCACTGGCGCCAAATCCACGAAATATCGGGGGTTTGGCGCGCGCCGGATATAGTGGCTCTATTTCCAAGCGTGCCAAGCCGCTGAGATAAAATGGTTTTGGCGTCCTGCGGATTTGACGGATTTGCCGCCTGACGTCCTTTCAATGCCTTGAAATAGAACCACTATTCCTGCGGCATTGTACGTAGTCAGACAGCAAATCTGTCAAACCAGTGGCGCGGGATTAATGGGTCCTGACCCTAGGCACTTACGGGATGATGGGGACCGCCTGTGAAGGGCGGTCCTTTTCTTTTCGGGGGACGCGCGCCGGGGCCCGACCTCGGGTGGGCGCCTTTGCGGTCTCTGGGACGCGGTTTGTCTTGCAACGATCTGATCATAAAACAGGTTGATACATCGGTGCCAAAGCGCCCTCCCGGGGGGAGGTCGGGCGGCGGCGCGGCGGCCTGCGGCCTTGAAACCGCGCCAAATGTGCCTTGCAACAAGAAGGGCCGCCCCGGTTGGAGCGGCCCAATGTATTTTGCGTTCAGCGCGGCTTAGCTGAAGAACTGGGCGCCGTTGGCCGAGATCGTCGAGCCGTTGATGAAGCTGGCATCGTCCGACGCGAGGAAAGCCACGCAGCGCGCGATTTCCTCAGGCTCGCCCAGGCGGCCTGCGGGGATCTGCGGGATGATGTTCTTGTCCAGAACTTCCTGCGGGATGGCGCGCACCATTTCGGTGCCGATATAGCCGGGGCAGACCGCGTTGGCGGTGATGCCGGCGCGCGCACCTTCCTGGGCCAGCGAGCGCACGATGCCGATGTCTCCGGCCTTGGTGGCGGCATAGTTGACCTGACCGGCCTGACCCTTTTGGCCGTTCACGGACGAGATGACGATCACGCGGCCGAACTTGCGCTCGCGCATGCCGGGCCAGACCGGGCGCACGGTGTTGAACACGCCGGTCAGGTTGGTGTCGATCACCTTCTGCCACTGTTCAGGCTTCATCTTGTGGAAGAATCCGTCCCAGGTGATGCCGGCATTGGCGACAACCACGTCAATCGGGCCAAGATCGGCCTCGACCTGGGCAATTCCGGCCTCGGAAGCGTCATAGCTGGCCACGTCCCATTTGTAGGTCTTGATTCCGGTTTCGGCGGTAAAGGCGGCGGCGGCTTCGTCATTGCCGGCATAGGATGCGGCGACGTTGTAGCCTTCGGCTTTCAGGGCCTTGGAAATGGCCGCGCCGATCCCGCGCGATCCGCCGGTGACGAGTGCTGTTCGTGCCATGGGTGTCCTCCAATCTGGCGTTATGCGTTGGTAACTCTGTTACGCATTTAATTGTTGATGCGCAACAATGTTGCGCGAGAAAATTGCCGCAGTGCAGATTTTTGTTATTCGGCTGATGCGGGCGAACCTCCCGAAACGGGAAAAGGGGCGCTATTTGCGCGCCCCTTTCTGAAAAATTCAATCACGCGGGGGCGCGGATTTACGGACGTTCCAGGCACATTGCCACGCCCATACCGCCACCGATGCAAAGCGTGGCAAGGCCTTTCCTGGCGCCGCGCCGCTGCATTTCGAACAGCAAAGTGTTCAGGATACGTGCGCCCGAGGCGCCGATCGGGTGGCCAATGGCAATGGCCCCGCCGTTCACGTTCACAATTGCCGGATCCCAGCCCATCTCCTTGTTCACAGCGCAGGCCTGAGCGGCAAAGGCTTCGTTGGCCTCGACCAGATCAAGATCGTCAACCGACCAGCCCGCCTTGTCCAGCGCCTTGCGGCTGGCATAGATCGGGCCGACGCCCATGATCGACGGGTCCAGACCAGCGGTGGCGTAGGACGCAATGCGCGCCAGCGGCTCGATCCCGCGCTTTTCGGCCTCATCCGCGCTCATCAGCAGCGCGCCGGCGGCCCCGTCGTTCAGGCCCGAGGCGTTCGCCGCCGTGACAGACCCGTCCTTGGTGAAGGCGGGGCGCAGTTTCTGCATGGCTTCCATGGTGGCGCCGCGGCGGATGTATTCGTCGGCATCAACCACGATGTCGCCCTTGCGGGTTTTCACGGTGAAGGGGGTGATTTCATCCGCGAATTTGCCGGCCTTTTGCGCGGCTTCGGCCTTGTTCTGCGAGGCCACGGCGAATTCGTCCTGCTGGTCGCGGGAAATCTGCCATTTCTCGGCCACGTTCTCGGCGGTCTGGCCCATGTGATAGCCGTTGAAAGCATCCCACAACCCGTCGCGGATCATCGAATCGATATATTTGACATCGCCCATCTTGGTGCCCGCGCGCAGATACGCGACATGCGGGCTGAGCGTCATGTTTTCCTGGCCACCCGCAGCCACGATCGCGGCATCGCCCAACTGAATGTGCTGCGCGGCCAGTGCAACGGCACGCAATCCCGAGCCACAAACCTGGTTGATGCCCCAGGCCGCGGCTTCCTTTGGGAAACCGGCATTGATATGCGCCTGGCGGGCCGGATTCTGGCCTTGGCCACCGGTCAGCACCTGGCCGAGGATGGTTTCGGACACGTCCGACGCGTCAACCCCGGCGCGGTCGACCAGCGCCTTCAGCACCGTGGCGCCCAGGTCATGTGCCGGCGTATTGGCAAAAGAGCCGCTGAAGCTTCCGACAGCGGTCCGGGCTGCCGAGGCGATCACTACGTTCGTCATGTATTAGTTTCCTTTACCAAATGACTGGACGAAACCGGACCGTCCCCTCAGAGGGCAGGCACCGGCTTCGTTACCGCGGCGTCAATACCGTATTAGCCGCGTCGCGGCAACGGACAGGGTGTCTCATTGCGGTAAGGTATGCCCGTGTTCAGCCCTGCTTGGCGGTCTTTGGCCCAGTGTCCGCCCATGGCGGGGACACCGTGGGCGCGCCAAAGGCAAAGCCTTGCAGACAGTCAAATCCCAGTTCAGCCATGACACGGGCATCCCTTGGTGCCTCGACCCGGCTCGCGACCGAGACCATATCGAACTTTTGCGCGATCGCGGCCACGGCGCTGGCCAGAACCTGGTTGGCGCGATCGGTGCAGATGTCACGGCTGAAGCTGCCGTCCAGTTTGATGAAATCAAATGGAAATGTGCGAAACACCTGGAGCGATGTCATCCCGGCGCCGAAATCGTCCAGCGCGAAGCTGACATTCCTGGCGCGCATGTTGGTCATGAAATTCTGTACGATATCAGGCACCTGGTTGACCGATCCTTCCGAGATCTCGAGAATCAGACGTTCCCCCAGGGTTGAAACGCGGCCCACCGCGCGTTGCAGGATGTCTGCCCACGGGGCATAGCCGACGGACCGTGCGGACATGTTGATTGACAGGCGCAGCCCGGGTTGCGCCTGCAAGGTTTCCAACCCCAGTTCCAGCGCCAGGCAATCAAGCCGCCGCCCGGTTTCGGTGTTTTCGACGGCGCCCATGAAGTCCTTGGCCGGGATGATCCGGCCAGTATCGTCCAGCACCCGCAGCAATCCTTCGTAAAACGCAACCTGTCGGGTGTGCTGCGCGCTGACGATCGGCTGATAGGCCAGCATCACCTGTTTGTGGCGAATTGCTGCCTCGACCATGTCGAGCGTGGCCCGGTCGCGCGTGGCGACCGCGTAATCCAGCGGATTGCGCTGTTCACGCCCGCCCTCGGGCTTGTGCCCCTTCTTTTTCCTTTGACGCATCACGTCGGCCCCCGGCAAGTTATGAACAGACCACAGGCACAATGGCCTCAAACCCGTGAACGCCTGTTTAATGCTAAAATTCGAACGAACCGGCCGGGCCGGGCGGGGGAAATATGAGTGAAAGATGCGGCTGGGCCGGGCAGGATCAGATTTACCTGGACTACCACGACACCGAATGGGGCGTGCCGGAATACAATAGCCGCGCGCTGTGGGAAAAGCTGATCCTGGACGGATTCCAAGCCGGGCTGAGCTGGATCACCATATTGAAAAAGCGTGACAATTTCCGTCACGCTTTTCACGGCTTCGACCCGACGGTCATCGCCAGCTGGGGCGAAGCGGATGTGGCGCGTCTGCTGGACGATGCCGGGATCGTACGTCATCGCGGCAAGATCGAGGCCACGATCGCAAACGCCCGCGCCTGGTGCGAGATCGAGGCCCGCGACGGGTTCGACATGTTCCTGTGGCGCTATGTCGATTTCCACCCGGTTCAGAATCACTGGACAACCCAGGCCGATGTTCCCGCACAAACCGCGCTCTCCCGACAGATCTCGCGCGATCTGAAAAAGGCGGGCTTCAAGTTTTGCGGGCCAACAATCGTTTATGCGTTCATGCAGGCGGTCGGCATGGTCAATGACCACCTCCTCACCTGCCCGTCCCATGCGCCGGTGGCCGGCCTGCCGCCCAACCCGCTTTTCGCAACAGGGTCCTGACCTTCATTTTGCCACAAATACTCCGGGGAGTCGCGCTTGCGCGACGGGGCAGCGCCCCTCTCAGGCTCAGCTCTGCTGAGCCACGCCCAACCCCGGCCGGCGCAGCCTTGCTGCGTCGCGCCGGGGGCGGGAGCGCCGGTTCAGAAACCGGGCCCTCCGCGGTCTTCGGGATGGCGCTCCAGATGCGCCGCCTTGATCTGGTCCGAGGTCTGGCGGCTGCCGTCATGGCTCCAGCCCGGCGGCGCCACGGCATAAAGCAGGCGCTCGCGCCAGCTCAGCCCGTGCTGCGCGATGTCTCGAAACAGGCCGATCCATTCATGAAATGCCACCCGCAGCGGATTGAACGTGCCCAGATTGTGCACAAGGCCATAATCCACCTTTTCGCGGGCCTGTTCGGGCACGAATGTGCCGAAAAGCCTGTCCCAGACGATAAACACCCCGGCATAGTTGCAGTCCAGATAGCGCGCGTTGCGGCCGTGATGCACCCGGTGGTGCGACGGTGTGTTCATCACTGCCTCGAACCAGCGCGGCATCCGGCCGATGGCTTCGGTGTGGATCCAGAACTGGTAGATCAGGTTCAGCCCGCCGACAAACAGCACCATCGCCGGATGAAAGCCCAGCAGGATCAGCGGCGCGCGCACGATCATCATGAAGGTGAACGTGCCGGTCCATGTCTGGCGCAACGCGGTCGTCAGGTTGTAGTGCTGACTGGAATGGTGGTTCACGTGGCTGGCCCAGACCCAGCGAATGCGGTGGCCAAACCGGTGCACCCAGTAATAGCGCAGATCGTCCAGCACGAAGCACAGGACAACCACCCACCACGCGGTGCCAAGATCCAGCGGCGTGATCCGCCACAGCGCCATGAACACACCCCAGGCGACAAAACCCAGAACGATCCCCGAGGCGACATTCCCGGCCCCCATGATCAGCGATGTCAGCGCATCGCGGGTTTCATAGCGCCCGCCACGCCCTTTGATCACGATCCAGGCCAGCTCAACCAGGATCGCAACGATAAAGAACGGCACGGCCAGGGAAACCACGTCGGGATAGGTCAGTTGATCGCTCATGCAAATCTCACTTTGTTCTGCCAGGCGGCACGGTCGGGCGCGGACAGCGCAATGGTCAGGGGCGCCAGCGCGGGATCATGAAACAGTATGCGCAGCCCGGCTTCCGTGGCCCGCAGATCCGCCCCCGCCAGCGGGCGCGCAACCGTATCGGCGCCCAGGCACCAGGCCATGCCGGTGCCCCTGTCCGTGCACACAAGTGCCGCGCGCCGGTCGGAAGACAGGGTGATCCGGCCAGGTGTCTCATAGGGAAACTCGCGCAGCCAGGCCGCGCGCGCCGCGTCTTCATCGGCAAAGACCGCGCCGCGCGACAGGCCCAGAAGGTGCAGCAGCAGTGCGATGCCGGAGATGCCGGCGACGACAAAAATCAGCAAGATCTCAAGCGGCATGGCGCCCTCCCTTCCTGTGTTCAATGAAAACAAGGGCCATGACGGTTTGTCAAAGGTGGCGCGAGGTCAGCCGGCGCGATGCACGATCCGGCAGGTCTTGTTGCCCGGATTGCTGATCGCATCCTGCATATGATCCGGTGTGCGGCGCAGCAATTTGCGCACGGCCTTTTCACAGCGTTTCAGCGCCTCGCGTTCGGCCGTGAACTGCGAGGCTTCGGCCCAGGAATAGCCCACCGCGCCATTTTCGGACATCGCAAAGGCGCCAAAGCGGTCTTCGGCCTGAAGCCGGGTATATTCGCGGAACTCCTTGTTTCCCTTGCGCGACAGGGTCAGCCCCGTGCGTTCGGGATCATAGTCCTTGGGCAGAACGCGCGCCACCAGAACACAGCCCCAGGGATCGCGCGAATTGCTCTCGCAGGCGGCGCGCGCAACGGAATCGGCGGTTTCGATGTTGGACGCGTCCCAATAGGCGCCGGCCACCTGTTCGGCCGGATTGGCATAAAAGGCGCCATAATAGCGCGCCTTGCGCTTGAAGCGCCGGAACGCGCTGCGGGCATCGCCCTTGAGCGACACGGACGACAGTTCGTGCAGGCGCGAGCGTTTCTTGTCGGAACGCACATCCTGCGCCATCACGGGCGAAGCGGTAACAATCGCGGCAATCACAAGGAACGCCGCGCACTGGCGGAACGTCATGGCAGCACTTTCGCGGGGCGTGCAGATGCGCCTAGCGCGCCGCACTCTTTCCGATAACGGCCTTGATGATAGCACGCGCGTTTTCGCTCGACCAGTCCGCTTCCCCCTGAAGTCGGGCGATTTCATACCCTTGCATGTCGATCAGGATGGTTGTCGGCAGAGCGAAGACGGCCATTTCGCGCGCCACAAGCTGTTTGGGGTCGCGATGCAGGGGCAGGTTCGACACCCCGATATCGTCCAGGAACCGCTGCATCGCGGGCACCATGTTGCGCCCGGTGGCCAGGGTAACGACCGCAAAGCTGTCACCGCCGAGATCGGATTGCAATTGCGACAGCATCGGCATTTCCTTGCGGCAGGGCGCGCACCAGGTGGCCCAGAAATTGAGCAGGATCACCTTGCCCTGGTAATCCGACAGCCGCCCCTCGCCGCCCTCGCCGGTGATGAAGGGCGTGTCGGGCACCGGTTTCGGCGTGGCGTGGAAATTGAGCTTGAGCATGTCGCCTTCGCGCATCTGGGCGAACTGGGCGGTTTCAAGGCCGGCGCCGGCAGTGGCCGGGTTCCTGATCGCGACAAAGCCCACGGCTGCAATTGCGAATGCCGCCAGCCCCGTATAAACCAGCGCGGACCTTTTCATTTTCATCTTCCCTCCGAAGGGCACGTCATGACCAAAGATACCTCGAACCAGATGTGGGGCGGCCGTTTCGCCGCAGGGCCGGATGCGATCATGGAGGCGATCAATGCCTCGATCGGGTTCGACCAGCGGATGGCCGCGCAGGACATTGCCGGATCGCGGGCCCACGCGGCGATGCTCGCCAAGGCAGGCATTCTGACTGATAGCGATGCCGAGGCCATTCGGGAAGGGCTTCTCACGGTGTTGTCAGAGATTGACAGCGGCACGTTCCGGTTTTCCACCGCGCTGGAAGACATTCACATGAATGTCGAGGCGCGCCTGAAGGAGCTGATCGGCGCGCCGGCGGGGCGGCTGCATACGGGGCGCTCGCGCAATGACCAGGTGGCGACCGATTTCAAGCTGTGGGTGCGCGACCAGATCGACGCGGCGATGTCGGGGCTGGAGGCGCTGATCCGGGCGCTGCTGGTGCAGGCCGAGGCGGGGGCCGATTGGGTGATGCCCGGATTCACCCATCTGCAAACCGCCCAGCCGGTGACATGGGGGCATCACATGATGGCCTATGTCGAGATGTTCGGGCGGGACAAGTCGCGGTTCGAGGACGCGCGGCGGCGGATGAACGAATGCCCTCTGGGGGCGGCGGCGCTGGCCGGGACATCGTTTCCGATCGACCGGCACATGACGGCAGAGGCGCTGGGGTTTGACGGCCCCGCGGCCAATTCGCTGGACGCGGTGTCGGATCGCGATTTCGCGCTGGAATTCCTGGCCGCCGCGTCGATCTGTGCCATGCATCTGAGCCGTTTTGCCGAGGAACTGGTGATCTGGTCCTCGGCGCAGTTCCGGTTCGTGACCCTTTCGGACCGGTTCTCGACCGGGTCGAGCATCATGCCGCAAAAGAAGAACCCCGACGCCGCCGAGCTGATCCGGGCCAAGATCGGGCGGATATTCGGGGCCAATGTGGCGTTGATGACGGTGATGAAGGGGTTGCCGCTGGCCTATTCCAAGGACATGCAGGAAGACAAGGAGCAGGTGTTTGACGCCGCCGACAACCTGATGCTGGCGCTGGCGGCGATGGAAGGCATGGTTGGGGACATGAGCGCCAATCGCGACAGTCTGGAAGCGGCGGCGGGCAGCGGATTTTCCACCGCGACCGATCTGGCCGACTGGCTGGTGCGGGCGCTGAACATGCCGTTTCGCGAGGCGCATCACGTGACCGGCACGCTGGTGGCCATGGCCGAGGCGCGCGGATGCGATCTGCCGGATCTGACGCTGGACGATATGCAGGGGGTTCACGGGGCGATCACCAAGGAGGTGTTTGGCGTGCTTGGGGTGCATAATTCGGTTGCATCCCGCCTGTCCTATGGGGGCACGGCGCCGGAACGGGTACGCGAGCAGGTGACGCGCTGGCAGGAGAAGCTGGCGTGAGGGCCGCGCTGGCGGGGGCGGCGCTGGTGGTTCTGGCGGCCTGCGAGCCGCTTGCGCGCCAGGAGGCGGTGCCGCGCCAACAGCCGGCGGCCCAGCCCAAATCCGGGATCACGATTTCGGGCGATGCGCGGGTGGGCGTTGTTTACAAGGGGTGATGGCGGTAAGCTGTCGGTCTGTTGAAGCCGAGCGGGGGTGTGACATGCTGCGTGTCGTGATATTTTTGTCCGGGTTTGGTGTTCTTGCCGCCTGCGGTGTGGATGGCGAGCCGGTAACGCCGACGATGGGCGCCACGATCGGCGTTGGGTCCGGCGGCACGTATGGCGCGGGTCATGTCGGGGTGAGCAAGGGACCGTTCAGCGTGATTTTCGGAAGCGGCTAGTAGGGCACGTGGTTGGGCCGGGCGGTCCGGGCGTTTCCGCGGCAGGCAAGAATCGGGGAGGCGGCATGTCACCATTGCGTTGGATATTCCTGGGGTTGGCGATCTGGGGCGCGGTGCACCCGATGAGCTATTTCCTGCCCTGGTTGCTGGAGAATGGCGCCGATTTGCAAGGGCTTGTCGCGGCTTGGAAAGTGAGCCGGGCAACCACGGGGCTGTATTGGGATCTGGTGATCGCGGCGGTGGCGCTGACGGTTTGGATCCTGGCCGAGGTTTCGGTGCGGCGCAACTGGGTGGCCTTGGTGGCGATTCCGGCGACATTTCTGGTTGGGGTGAGTTTCGGGCTGCCGCTATATTTGTTCCTGCGCGCCCGGCCTGTCGCCTAGGGGCGGGGGCCAGCCCCCGCACCCCCGGAGTATTTTCGGCAAAATGAAGGGGCGGGGTTGTTTGATGGCGATCGCGATTGAATGACAATGCGGCTCTGTTAAAGAGAATTCCGACAGGCATCAGGAGGCGCCGGACATGGACCATTTTCTTTATCGCGACGGTGCGCTTTATGCCGAGGACGTGCCGGTGGCCGAGATCGCCGCGACCGTGGGCACGCCGTTTTATTGTTATTCCACCGCCACGCTGGAACGTCATTTCCGGCTGTTTGACGAGGCGTTGGACGGGGTGGCGCATCTGGTATGTTATGCCATGAAGGCGGCGAGCAACCAGGCCATTCTGAAGACGTTGGCCGCGTTGGGGGCGGGGATGGACGTGGTGTCGGGCGGGGAATATGCGCGCGCGGTGGCGGCGGGTGTGCCCGGCGAGCGGATCGTGTTTTCCGGGGTTGGCAAGACCCGCGACGAGATCGCCGCTGCGCTGAGCGGCGGTATTCGCCAGTTCAACGTGGAGAGCGAGCCGGAGATGGCCGAGATCAACGCGGTGGCGTTGGAACTGGGTGTGGTGGCGCCGATCACCGTGCGGGTGAACCCGGATGTGGATGCCCGCACCCATGCCAAGATCGCCACCGGGAAATCCGAGAACAAGTTTGGCATCCCGATCAGCCGGGCGCGCGAGGTCTATGCCCATGCCGCCGGGTTGGAGGGGCTGAAGGTTGTCGGAATCGATGTGCATATCGGCAGCCAGTTGACCGAGCTGGAGCCTTTTGAGCAGGCCTATCGCAAGGTGGCCGATCTGACGGCGCAGTTGCGCGCGGACGGGCACGAGATAACCCGGCTGGACCTGGGGGGGGGCTTGGGTATTCCTTATGAACGCTCCAACAGTGCGCCGCCCCTGCCGATGGAATATGGCGCCATGGTCAAGCGTGTCCTGGGGCATCTGGATGTCGAGATCGAGATCGAACCGGGGCGGCTGATTGCCGGGAATGCCGGGATCATGGTGAGCCGGGTGATCTATGTGAAGTCCGGCGAGGACCGGGCGTTCCTGATCGTGGACAGTGCGATGAATGACCTGATCCGCCCGGCGATGTATGAGGCGCATCACGATATCATACCGGTGATCGAGGCCGAACCGGGACTGGAGCCGGTGCGTTACGATATCGTGGGGCCGGTCTGCGAGAGTGGCGACACCTTTGCCAAGGGACGTGCCATGTCCCCGTTGGCGGCGGGTGATCTGATCGCGTTTCGCAGTGCGGGGGCTTATGGGGCGGTTATGGCGAGTGAGTACAACTCGCGCCCGCTGATCCCCGAAGTTCTGGTGCATGGGGATCAATTCGCGGTTATCCGCCGACGGCCGACCTATGAAGAGATGATAAACCGCGATAGCATCCCTACATGGATGTAGGGCATTCCTGCCCGACGCCTTGCGGATGGGAGCGCCGTGGCACACCGAAACGAGGCAGATAACGCGCTGAAACGCCTGGGCTGGGTGCTGGGCCTGACCCGGCTTGGGCTGATCGCCGAGCAGGTGACACAGGCGTTTTGGCCTTTGTGGTCCCTGGTGTTCACTGTATTGGCCGGTTTGATGCTGGGCGTGCAGGACGTGCTGCCGTTGGAAGCCGTCTGGGTTCTGGGCGTGATTGTGGTGGCGGGCGGGCTGGCGGCGCTGGTGACGGGGATGCGGAGATTTGCCCTGCCCGGGCGGAACGAGGCGTTGGCGCGGCTGGACGCGACGCTGCCGGGGCGACCCATCCAGGCGCTGATGGATTACCCGGTGATCGGGACAAATGACAGTGGCAGTCAGGCCTTGTGGCGGGCGCATCAGGCGCGCATGGCGGCGCGTACGCGCGCGGCGCGGCCAGTGGAGCCGGACTTGCGGATTTCGCGGCTGGACCCGTTCGGATTGCGGTATGTCGCTGTGCTGGCGTTGGCGGTGGCGCTGCTGTTCGGATCGTTCGCGCGGGTGGGCAGCGTGGCCGGGATGGCGCCGGGCAGCGGAGCCGCGCTTGCGGGGGGACCGACCTGGGAAGGCTGGATCGAGCCGCCGGCCTATACCGGGTTGCCGGCATTGTATCTGAACGATCAGACCGACAGGGCGATGAGCTTGCCCGAGGGGAGCCGGGTGCTGGTGCGGCTATATGGCGAGGTGGGTGCGCTGACATTGGCCGAGACCGTATCGGGGCGCATGGGCGAGGTGCCGAGCGCGACGGAGCCGGAGCAGGACTTTACCATCCGCCAGTCCGGCAAGCTGGAGATCGCCGGGCCCAACGGGCGGGCGTGGGAGATTGTCATGACGCCCGACCGGGCGCCGCAGGTGCGATTGACGGGCAGTGCCGACGTTTCGGCGCGCGGCGAGATGAGCCTGCCCTTCGCGGCCAGCGATGATTTTGGCGTGACCGGCGGGCAGGCGGTGATCTCGCTGGATCTGGAGGCGGTGGACCGGCGCTACGGGCTGGCCCGCGCGCCCGAACCGCGCCCGGATGTGAAGGTTGAACTGCCGCTGCCGATCACCGGCGACCGGGCTGATTTCGAAGAAACCCTGATCGAGGATTTTTCGAAACACCCATGGGCGCATCTGCCGGTGACAGTGTCGCTGACGGTGCAGGACGCGGCGGGGCTGACCGGCAGCGCGCCGGACGCGGCGATGGCGCTTCCGGCGCGGCGCTTCTTTGATCTGCTGGCGGCGGTGATCGTTGAATTGCGGCGCGATCTTTTGTGGTCCCGCGAGAACGCGGGGCGCGTGGCGCAGTTGATGCGGGCGGTGTCCTACCGGCCCGAAGAAGGCGTTTTCCAGAAGGAGACCGACTATTTGCGGCTGCGCACGATCCTGCGGCGGCTGGAAGCCTTTGACGCGCGTGGCCTGAGCGCCGGGAATCGCGACGAGATCGCCGAGGCGTTGTGGGATCTGGCGCTGAAGCTGGAGGAGGGCGATCTGGGCAACGCGCTTGAGCGGTTGCGACGCGCCCAGGAGCGGCTGTCGGAAGCGATGAAGAACGGGGCCAGCGATGCCGAGATTGCCCAACTGATGCAGGAGCTGCGCGAGGCGACCGAGGATTACATGCGCGAGCTTGCGCAGCGCAGCCCGCAAGAGGGCGAAGAGGGCGCGGACCAGCAGCTTTCGGAAAACACCATGCAGCTGAACCAGGACGATCTGCAACGCATGATGGACCGCATCCAGGAACTGATGGAGCAGGGCCGCATGGCCGAGGCCCAGCAGGCGCTGGATGAGCTGCGCCAGATGATGGAGAACATGCGGGTGACGCAGGGCCAGGGCCAGCCGAGCCCGGGCGAACAGGCGATGGAGGGGCTGGCCGAGACCCTGCGCGAGCAGCAGGGACTGTCGGACGAGGCGTTCCGGGAATTGCAGGAACAGTTCAACCCCGGTGCGCAAAGCGGGCAGTCCTCGGAGAACGAGGGCTATAGCGGGGGCGAAGGGCGCGGCGAGGCGCATGACGGAACCGGGCAGGGGCGCGGGCAGGGCGAAGAGGGCCAGCAGCCGGGCAAGGGCGCGTTGGAAGACCGCCAGCGGGCGCTGCGCGAAGAGCTCAACCGCCAGATGGGCAACCTGCCGGGGCAGGGTACGCCGGAAGGGGACGCGGCGCGCGAGGCGCTGGGGCAGGCGGATGAGGCCATGGAAGGGGCCGAAGACGCGCTGCGCGGCGATGACCTGGCCGAAGCGATCGACCGGCAGGCCGAGGCGATGGATGCGCTGCGCGAAGGCATGCGCAGCCTTGGCGAGGCCATGGCGCAACAGGAGCAGTCCGGCCAGCAGGGCACAGCGGAGAATCAGGGCAATGCGCAGGATCCGCTGGGGCGCAGCGCCGGCAATCGCGGACCTGCGGGCACCGAAGAGGGGCTGTTGCAGGGCGAGGACGTGTACCGCCAGGCCCGGCGGTTGCTGGACGAGATCCGCCGGCGCGCCGGGGAAATCGACCGGCCGGAACTGGAACGCAATTACCTGGAACGTCTGCTGGACAGGTTCTGAACGCTGCGCGCGCAGGGTGACTCGCAGGCGCGGCGCGCCTGACGACCCACCCGCCCGCGCCCCGGGGGGTGGACATCAGCTGCCAGAGGCAAAGGAGTTGAGCCGCAGGAACAGGTTTGTCACCTGCGAATCGAGCCAGACGCGGCCGCGGTTGGCCCCGTCGACATAGGCTGTGAGATAGGGTTCGGCCTGGGGATAGGAGGCGACGATGCGGTCATCGTTGCTGTAGGCCAGGATGGCGGCCAGCGCGATCAGCAGGGCCAGTCCGAAGCCAAGCCGAAAGCCGCGGCGGCGTTTGAGTTCGGTTGGCCCGGCTGCATCGGTCGCGCCGGAACCGGTGTCGGCAGTCCCGCGTCCCGAGCCGCGCCCGGAGCCGCGTAATGTGGAATTGATCTCTTCGATATCCGGGAGCAGGTCGCGCCGCGAACCGGGTGTGGCGGGTTCGTCGGGTGTAACGGTTTCGGAAGTCTCCTCGGGCAATCCCCGCAAGCGCCGCATCCGCGCCTTGGCCTGCAACAGGCGCCGGTCGGATTCGCTTTCCGGGGCGCTCAGGCCCAGTTCGGGCTGGGATTCCAGCGTGTCTGCCTCTCGGGCGCGGGCTTCGTGCTCGGCCTCCTGGCGCAGGACATCGGCGATTTCGGGGTCAAGCGACGGGCGCGGCGGCGCGGCGGGCGGCTCGTGGGAGGGGGCCTCTTCCTGGAAATCCGGCTCCGGCTCCGGCTCCAGGTCGTCGACGCCCTCGTCGTCCTCGTCGAGATCGTCATCCAGATTCCAATCGTCTTCGGCCTCGTCAAAGGCGCCATCGCCTTCTGCCTCGGCCGGGTCGGTGGTGGCGTCTTCATCGGCCAGCGAAATCTCGGGCGGTTCGATTTCTTCGAACTCGGCGGGCGGTTCTTCGGGGGACCGGGAGGTGCCTTGGTCTTCGGGGTCGGGCATGGCCGGCGCAGCGGTGTCTTCGGCGCTTGCCGAGTCGGTCTGGGTTGTCGGGTGAGGCTGAAACCAGGTGTCGCCGCAATTCGAGCATTGTACATCGCGGCCCGCGAGCGGGATCACATCGTCCGGTACTTCGTATTGCGCACCACAATTCGGGCAGGTCAGACGCATGATTGTTCCCCGATGTCCCCGCTGTTTATCGTTATTTGCCGATCCTATTGTGTAACAAGCGGTCGGGAAAGTGCAAAGCCCCGGCCTGATTGGATTGAATCCGGGCCGATGCTCGTGCACAACAAGCCCAGACAGGGGGCCGACGCGTGATCGAACTGGAAAACATTGCCTATAACTATGGCGGCGGCGAGCTGCTGAGCGAGATTTCCCTGAAGCTGGCGCCGGGATCGTTCCACTTTCTGACCGGGCCCTCCGGTTCGGGCAAGACGACATTTCTGAAGCTGTGCTATGGCGCGCTGACCCCGACCGCGGGCAGCGCGCGGTTGTTTGGGCAGGATGTACGGCAGATGGATCGCGACGGGCACGCGATGGCGCGGCGCCGGATCGGTGTGGTGCATCAGGATTGCCAGTTCCTGGATCATTTGCCGGTGGCCGACAATGTGGCATTGCCACTAACCGTGTCGGGGCGGGATTCGCTTGATCAGGTGTCCAACCTCAAGGAATTGCTGAACTGGGTGGGGCTGGGCAACCGGGCCAGCGCCTTGCCGCCGGAACTGTCGGGGGGTGAGCGACAGCGCGCGGCGCTGGCCCGCGCGGTGATCATGTCACCCGAGGTGGTGTTGGCGGATGAGCCGACGGGCAATGTGGACTGGGAAATGTCACAGCGGCTTTTGCAGCTTCTGGTCGAGTTGAACCGGATGGGCAAGACCATCCTGATCGCGACCCATGATCTGAACCTGATCCGCACGGCAAAACATCATGTCCAGGCCCGGGTGTTGCGGATTTCCAATCGCAAACTGCAACTGGCGGGGGCGGATCTGTGACCCTTCTCAACGCGCTTTCGACTGTCTTTATCGGGGATGCACAGGCGGACCGGGTGGTGCCGCCCACCGGGTTCACGGCGCGGCTGACATTGTTCGTGGCCGGGACGATGGCGTTTCTGGCGGTGTTTGCGCTGGCGTTGTCGCTGGCATCGGGGCGGCTGGCGAAACGCTGGGGCGACGAGCTGGCACAAAGCTCGACATTGCGGATATCGGCGCCGGCCGGGCAGATGGATGCGCAGACCGAAGCGGCGCTGGCGCTGTTGCAGGGCACGCCGGGCGTGGCCTCGGCGCGGGCGCTGAGCAACGAGGAGCAGCGCGCCTTGCTGGCGCCGTGGTTCGGGCCGGACCTGCCGGTGGATACGCTGCCGATTCCGCAACTGATCGAGATACTGGAGACCGACGACGGCTATGATGCGGCGGGGCTTCGGCTTCGGCTTCAGGCCGAGGTGCCGGGCGCGGTGCTGGATGATCACACGCGCTGGCGCAAGCCGCTGGAGCGCGCGGCGGGGCGGCTGCGGATGCTGGGCTGGGTGGCGATCCTGTTGATCGGGGCGACCACGGCGGCGATGATCACGCTGGCGGCGAATGCGGCGCTGGCGGCCAATGCGCAGGTGATCGCGGTGTTGCGGCTGATCGGAGCGCGGGACAGCTATATCGCGCGCGCCTTTGTGCGCCGCTTTACCCTGCGGGCGCTGATCGGGGCGGCGACCGGTACGGTGCTGGGGGTTGGCGCGGTGCTGCTGTTGCCCGCGGCCCAGCCCGAGGGTGGCTTTCTGACCGGGCTGGGCTTTGCCGGGGGCGGGTGGTTGCTGCCGTTGCTGGTGCCGCCGCTGGCGGCCATCGTGGCCTATGCGGCCACCGGCGCGGCGGCGCGGCGCACGCTGGCGGAGTTGGCCTGATGGGATATGCGATACAATGGGTCAGATCGCTGATCTTCAACGTGCAGATGTATGCGGCGATGCTGGTCATGGGGATCGTGTTCTTTCCCTGGGCGCTGGTCAGCCGCCGGGGCGCGTTGATGGCCTGTCAGACCTATTGCCGCTGGGTGTGCTGGACAGCCGGGTGGATGATCGGGTTGCGGACCGAGGTGAGGGGCACGGTGCCCACCGACGAGGTGATGATCGCGGCCAAGCACCAGTCATTCCTGGATATCCTGATGATCTATGGCTCGGTCCCGGCGGGCAAATTCATCATGAAACGCGAATTGATGTGGGCGCCGATCCTGGGGCAATACGCGCTGCGGATCGGCTGTGTGCCGGTCAATCGCGGCAAGCGGGGGGCGGCGATCAAGAGGATGATTGCCGATGTCGCCGCCGGCACCCAGATTGCCGGACAGCTGATCATCTATTCGCAGGGCACCCGCGTGGCGCCGGGGGCGCGCAAGCCTTACAAGGTGGGCACCTATGCGCTGTACAAACAGCTTGGGCAGCCCTGCGTTCCGGCGGCGACCAATGTGGGCGTGTTCTGGCCGCGCCACGGGATCTACCGCAAGCCGGGCACTGCCGTGGTGGAGTTTCTGGCGCCAATGGCCGCGGGGATGTCGCAGGCCGATTTCATGGCGCATTTGGAAACGGTTGTGGAAACGCGTTCGGACGATCTGATGCGCGAAGCGGGGTTTGAACCGGATGGAGTACATCACTGACATTGCCACTCTGGAGGCGGTTTATGGCGCGCCGGGCGCGGCCTCGACGCGCAAGGTGGCGCAGGCGCTGACCCCGGAATACCGGCGCTGGATCATGGCCTCGCGATTCTGCGTGGTCTCTACCGTGGGGCCACAGGGAACCGATGGCAGCCCGCGTGGCGATGATGGCCCGGTTGTGCGCGAACTGGATGCGCGAACGCTGGCATTGCCGGACTGGCGTGGCAACAACCGCATGGACACGATCCGCAACATCGTGGCGGATGGGCGGGTGTCGCTGTTGTTCATGGTGCCCGGTTCCAACACCGTGGTGCGGGTGAACGGGCTTGGGCGGGTCACGACGGACGACGCTTTGCGCGAGAGTTTTGCCGTCAAGGGCAAGTTGCCGCGTTCGGTGGCGGTGATCCGCATTGGCGAAGTCTATTTCCAATGTGCGCGGGCGCCGCTGCGGGCGCGGCTGTGGATCTCGGGGGATGAAAGCGCCGGGCTGCCCAGCGCGGGCGAGATGCTGGCGGCGATGACCGATGGCGAAGAGGGCGGTGCGCCCTATGATGAGGGATGGCTGGACCGCGCGCGCGAAACCTTGTGGTAAGGCTTAGCCCGGCAGGTAGTTGCGCCAGTTGTGGTTTTCGCGAAAGCCCAGCATCACGCGGATCTTGCGGTTTGAAAACAGCGCCTCGTGCGGATCGAGGGCGCGTTTCACCGGCACATCGGGATAGAAGCGGGCAATGATCCGGTCGTTGGGCAGATCAACGGAATTGGTATCGTTTCCGGCGTTGAAAACCTGAAACCCCAGCCCGTCGGTTTTCAGGCACCGATCGACGATCTGGCCCAGATCGCGCGCGTCGATATAGCAGAAGATATTGCGCAGGCGGGTTTCCGGGTTGGCAAAGAAACCGGGGAAGCGGCTGTATTCATCCGGTTCGATCACGTTGCCGATGCGCAGGCCGTAAATATCAAAGCCGGTGCGGCGCTGAAAGGCGCGGGCGGTTTTTTCATTGACCACCTTGCTGAGACCGTAGGAATCCATCGGGTTGGTGTCGTGCTCTTCATCCACCGGCAGGTAATCGGGGCGGACCTCGCCATCGGCAAAGCAGATGCCATAGGTGGTTTCCGAGGAGGCGAAGACGATCTTGCGGATGCCCAGTTTGGTCGCGGCCTCGATCACGTTGTAGGTGCCGATCGTGTTGATACGGAACGTGTCGTGATCGGGCCGGATCAGGATGCGCGGCACGGCGGCGAAATGCACCACCGCGTCAAAGGCGGGGGTGCCGGTGCCGGGGTCCAGCTCGGCGAAATTGGCATAGCTGGTCAGCACGTTGAACATCGCGCCCGAATCGGTGATGTCGGCGGTCAGGGTATCGATACCGGGTTCGTCCAGCGGCGTCAGATCGACACTGACGACATGGTGGCCCCGGTCGCGCAGGTAGCGACAGACATGGCGCCCGGCCTTGCCGGAGCCGCCGGTGAAGAGAATACGCATGGATGGTCTCCCGGGTTCGGTATACGCGCAGTGTTTCACAGCCGGGCAGCCGAGGGAATGGCAAAGCGAAAGGGCGGCCCGCAGACCGCCCTTTGTGGTGTGTTTCCAGAGGCTTGATCAGCTGTGGATGGCGCCGTCGCCACAGGCCAGCGCGGCTTCACGCACGGCTTCGGAATAGGTGGGGTGGGCGTGGCAGGTGAGGGCGATGTCCTGCGCCGAAGCGCCGAATTCCATCGCCACGCAGATCTCGTGGATCATGTCGCCCGCCGCCGGGCCGATGATCGCGGCGCCAAGAATGCGATCGGTTTCGGGATCCACGATCAGTTTCACGAAACCGTCGCCCTGGTGCACGGCCTTGGCGCGCGCGTTGCCCATGAACATGAACTTGCCGATCTTGGGCTTTTTGCCCTCGGCCTTGAGCGCGGCCTCGGTGGTGCCCACGGTGGCGACCTCGGGGGTGGTGTAGACCACGCCGGGGATCACGCCATAGTTCACGTGGCCATGTTTGCCCGCGATCACCTCGGCCACCGCCATGCCTTCGTCCTCGGCCTTGTGGGCCAGCATCGGGCCTTCGATCACATCGCCGATGGCGTAGATGCCGGGCACGTTGGTTTTCCACTGTGCGTCGGTGGCGATCTGGCCGCGTTCGGTGAGTTTCACGCCGGCCGCGTCGAGGCCAAGCCCGTCGGAATAGGGCTTGCGGCCGGTGGCGACGAGGACGACATCGGTGTCCAGCACCTGTTCGTCATCGGGCGATTTCCTGAGCGCGTATTTGACCTTGGCCTTGGTCTTGGTCGCGTCAACTCCCGAGACCGCAGCGCCCATGATGAAGTTAAGCCCTTGTTTTTCAAGGATACGTTTGAAGGTGCGCTGGACATCGGCATCCATGCCGGGGCAGACCGCGTCCATGTATTCGACAACGGTGACTTCGGCGCCCAGACGGGCATAGACCGAGCCGAGTTCCAGCCCGATGACACCGGCGCCGATCACGACCATCTTTTTGGGTACCTTGGGCAGGTCGAGCGCGCCGGTGCTGTCCACCACGATACCCTTGTCGTTGTTGACCTCGACACCGGGCAGCGAAGACGGCACGGAGCCGGAGGCGATCACGATGTTTTTGGTCTCATAGGTGGTGTCCCCGACCTTGACCTTGCCCGCAGCTTCGATGGAGCCATAGCCCTTGATCCAGTCTACCTTGTTCTTCTTGAACAGGAATTCGATGCCGCCGGTGTTCTGGCCCACAACGTCCGATTTGTAGGATTTCATCTGGTTCCAGTCGACGGACGGGCTTTTGCCCTTGAGGCCCATATCGGCGAAATTATGCTCGGCCTCGTGCAGCATGTGGGTGGCGTGCAGCAGCGCCTTTGAGGGGATGCAGCCGACATTCAGGCAGGTCCCGCCAAGGGTTTCGCGCCCCTCGACCACGGCGGTTTTCAGGCCCAGCTGGGCGCAGCGGATGGCCGACACATAGCCGCCGGGGCCTGCGCCGATGATGATGACGTCATATTGGGACATGGGTCATTTCCTTCAAAAAACGACGCCCGAAACAGGTTCGGTTTCACGTCGGTATTACGTCGGTATCGCGTCGGGGCGATCTGGGGTGGGGAGGGGGCGCTGCCCCGTCACAGCAGAGCTGTGACTCCCCGGAGTATTTTCGGCAAAATGAAGAGCGGACCCTTCATCTGGTTTCGGGTTTACAGATCCATCAGCAGGCGGCGCGGATCTTCGAGTGCTTCCTTGACGCGCACGAGGAAAGTTACAGCGCCCTTGCCGTCGACGATGCGGTGATCGTAGGACAGCGCAAGATACATCATCGGGCGGATCCTGATTTCGCCGTTGATGACCATGGGACGGTCCTGGATCTTGTGCATCCCGAGAATGCCCGATTGCGGCGGGTTCAGGATGGGCGAGGACATCAGCGAGCCATAGACACCACCGTTGGAGATGGTGAAGGTGCCGCCCTGCATTTCGGCCATGGACAGCTTGCCGTCGCGGGCGCGGCGGCCTTTTTCGGCGATGGCCTTTTCGATGGCGGCAAAGCTCATCTGGTCGGCGTCGCGGATCACCGGCACCACAAGCCCCTGCGGGGTGCCAGCGGCGACGCCCATATGCACGAAGTTCTTGTAGACGATATCGGTGCCGTCGATCTCGGCATTGACTTCGGGCACTTCCCTGAGCGCGTGTACGCAGGCCTTGGTGAAGAAGGACATGAAACCAAGGCGCACGCCGTGCTTCTTTTCGAACTGGTCCTTGTACTGGTTGCGCAGCGCCATGACCTCGGTCATGTCCACCTCGTTATAGGTGGTCAGGATCGCGGCGGTGTTCTGTGCGTCCTTGAGGCGGCGGGCGATGGTCTGGCGCAGGCGGGTCATCTTGACCCGTTCCTCGCGCGCGGCGTCCTCGGCGGCGACGGGCGCGCGCGGGGTGGCGGCGGGCGCGGCCTGGGCGGCGGCGGGCGCGGGGGCCGGGGCCAGCGCGGCCTTGAGCACGTCTTCCTTCATGATGCGCCCGTCACGGCCCGAGCCCTGCACATTGGCCGGATCGATGCCTTTTTCGGCCATCAGCTTGTTGGCGGAGGGGGCGTTTTCCACGTCCGAGCGGCCCGTGCCGGTGGCGGTGGCGGGGGCCTGGGCGGCAGCCGGGGCGGCAGGGGCGGCGGAGGCGGCTGCGCCCGCGCCGGAAATCACCGCGAGCCGGGCGCTGGCATCCACGGTGCTGCCTTCGGGGGCGGTGATCTCGGTCAGGACGCCGGCGGCGGGGGCGGGCACCTCGACCGAGACCTTGTCGGTCTCCAGTTCGCACAGCATCTCGTCCTGCGCGACGCTGTCGCCCACGGCCTTGAACCAGGTGCTGACGGTGGCCTCGGTCACGGATTCGCCCAGGGTGGGCACCATGACATCGACGCTGTCGCCACCCGGGGCGGGCGCGGCGGCGGCGCTGGCCGGGGCTGGCGCGGTGGCGGCCCCTTCGCCTGCGGCGATGGTGGCCAGCAGGGCATCGACACCCACGGTATCGCCTTCGGCGGCCACGATCTCGCCCAGCACGCCGGCGGCGGGGGCGGGCACTTCGACTGTTACCTTGTCGGTTTCCAGCTCGCAGAGCATTTCATCGACCGCCACGGCATCGCCGGGCTTCTTGAACCAGGTGGCCACGGTGGCCTCGGTGACGGATTCGCCAAGGGTGGGGACGCGAACTTCGGTCGTCATCGCTTAGTTTCCTTCCATGGAGAGCGCGGCATCGACCAGCGCTTCTTGTTGGGCTTTGTGTTGGCTTGCCAGACCGGTGGCAGGCGAGGCGGATGCCGGGCGGCCTGCATAGATCGGGCGGGTGTTTTTTGCGCCGATGCGGGTGAGCGTCCATTCGATATTGGGTTCGATGAAGGACCACGCGCCCTGGTTCTTGGGCTCTTCCTGGCACCAGACCATTTCGGCATTCTTGAAGCGTTCCAGTTCCTTGACCAGCGACATGGCCGGGAAGGGGTAGAACTGTTCGATCCGCATCAGGTAGACATCATCAATGCCCCGTGCGTCACGCTCTTCCAGCAGGTCGTAATAGACCTTGCCCGCGCACATGACGACGCGCTTGATCTTGTCGTCCTTGACCAGGGTGGTATCGGAGTTGCCCTTTTCGGCATCGTCCCACAACACGCGGTGGAAACTGCTGCCGTCGGTGAAGTCGGCGGCTTCGGAGATGCAGAGCTTGTGGCGCAGAAGCGATTTCGGCGTCATCAGGATCAGCGGCTTGCGGAATGTGCGGTGCAGCTGGCGGCGCAGGATGTGGAAATAGTTGGCCGGGGTCGAGCAGTTGGCCACGATCCAGTTGTCACCGCCACACATTTGCAGGAAGCGTTCCAGACGCGCCGAAGAGTGTTCCGGGCCCTGACCTTCGAAGCCGTGGGGCAGCAGCACGGTAAGGCCTGACATGCGCAGCCATTTTGATTCGCCCGACGAAATGAATTGATCGAACATGATCTGCGCGCCGTTGGCGAAATCGCCGAACTGCGCCTCCCACAGGGTCAGGGCATTGGGTTCGGCCAGAGAGAAGCCATATTCAAAGCCCAGCACGGCATATTCCGACAGGGCAGAATCGATCACTTCGTATTGTGATTGCCCGGCGCGGATGTTGTTGAGCGGATAGTAGCGTTCTTCGCTGTCCTGATCGATGATACCGGAATGGCGTTGAGAGAAGGTGCCGCGGGTAGCATCCTGTCCCGACAGGCGAACCGGGTAGCCTTCGGTCAGCAGCGAGCCAAAGGCCAGCGCCTCGGCAGTGGCCCAGTCAAAGCCCTTGCCTTCGGCGAACATCTTGCCGCGTGATTCCAGAAGGCGCCCGACGGTTTTATGCACCGGGAAGCCTTCGGGCAGGGTGGTCAGCGCCGTGCCGATCTCTTTGAGCGTGTCTGCGCCGATCGACGTTTGGCCGCGCTGGTAATCCTCTTTCTGCTTGTCCAGATGCGACCAGCGCCCGTCCAGCCAGTCGGCCTTGTTGGGTTTGTATTCCTTGCCCGCCTCGAATTCTTCGTTGAGTTGGGCCTGGAAAGCGGCCTTCATGTCCTCGATCTCGCCCTCGGGGATCAGACCGTCCTTGACCAGCCGTTCTGTATAGAGCGTGAGCGTGGTCTTGTGCTTCTTGATGCGTTTGTACATCACCGGGTTGGTGAACATGGGCTCGTCGCCCTCGTTGTGACCAAAGCGGCGGTAGCAGAACATGTCGATCACCACGTCCTTGCCGAATTTCTGGCGGAATTCGGTGGCGACCTTGGCGGCGTGCACGACGGCTTCGGGATCGTCGCCGTTGACGTGGAAGATCGGCGCCTCGACCACCAGCGCGTTGTCGGTGGGGTAGGGGGAGGAGCGCGAGAAGTGCGGCGCGGTGGTGAAACCGATCTGGTTGTTCACCACGATATGCATGGTGCCGCCCGTACGGTGGCCGCGCAGGCCCGACAGGGCGAAACATTCGGCCACGACCCCCTGGCCGGCAAAGGCCGCGTCGCCGTGCAGCAGCACGGGCATGACCTGGGTGCGGGTGCTGTCGCCCAGCTGGTCCTGTTTGGCGCGGACCTTGCCCAGCACAACCGGGTTGACCGCCTCAAGGTGCGAGGGATTGGCGGTGAGCGAGAGGTGGACGGAATTGCCGTCAAATTCCCGGTCCGAAGAGGCGCCGAGGTGATATTTCACGTCGCCCGACCCGTCGACATCCTCGGGTTTGAAGCTGCCGCCCTGAAATTCGTTGAAGATCGCCTTGTAGGGTTTGGCCATCACGTTGGCGAGTACCGACAGACGCCCGCGGTGGGGCATCCCGATGACGATTTCCTTCAGGCCGAGGCTGCCGCCGCGTTTGATGACCTGTTCCATGGCCGGGATCAGAGCCTCGCCGCCATCCAGGCCGAACCGCTTGGTGCCCATGTATTTGACATGCAGGAATTTCTCAAAGCCCTCGGCCTCGACCAGCTTGTTGAGGATGGCCTTGCGGCCCTCGCGGGTAAAGCGGATTTCCTTGTCGTACCCTTCGATCCGCTCTTTCAGCCAGCCGGCCTGTTCGGGATCGGAAATATGCATGTATTGCAGCGCGAAGGTGCCGCAATAGGTGCGGCGCACGATGTCCATGATCTGGCGCATCGTGGCAATTTCCAGCCCCAGCACCTTGTCGATGAAGATCGGGCGATCCATGTCGCCATCGGCAAAACCGTAGGATTTCGGATCCAGTTCGGGATGCGGGGTCTGGTCGCGCATGCCCAGCGGGTCGACATCGGCGATCAGGTGGCCCCGGATACGGTAGGCGCGGATGATCATCAGGGCGCGGATCGAATCCAGCACGGCGCGCTTGATCATGTCGTCGCTGACTTCGACGCCCTTTTCGGCGGCCTTCTTCTTGATCTTGTCGCCCGCGCCCTTGACCTCGGGTTCGGCCCATTCGCCGGTGAGCGAGGCGGTCAGGTCGTCATTGGGCATCGGCGGCCAGTCGGTACGCGCCCAGGAGGGGCCGGTGGCCTCGGCCTTTACATCCAGCTCGGCATCGCCCAACTGGCGGAAGAAATCCTGCCAGGCCTCGTCAACGGCGTTTGGGTCGTTGGCATAGCGGGCATACATCTGTTCGAGATATACCGCGTTGTGCCCCTGCATGAAGGAGGAGGCATGAAAGATGTCATTGGGGCTTTGGTCGGTCATTGGAAAACCTCCAGGTTGTAGCGCATCTGAACGCCCATGATGTAGTGAGGGGGGATCGCTTTGGGCAGCTTTGCCCGGATCGCGGCACGATCCAGCTGAAACCTTTCGGACACGATGTCCAGGCCGGGAATTGCGGTTTCAACAGGCGTTGTGGAAAAGTCTCCAAAGCGACCACTTGTCGGTGGTGCAAAGACCCCGTCGTCAAGGAACAGGGCGCCTGAACACTTCATTGAGACATTGCCGTTTTCATCCAGCGACCAGCGCAGGATCGCCACCGCCCGGTCCGATTGGACCACCCGGATCGCGGCGCGCGCGGTTGGCGCGATGTCCGGCAGTGCCAGAGCGTTCCTGTGCGCCCTTGACATGATGGTATCGAGGGATTCACCGCCGCTGTCCCCGACAAGATACGGTTCCGCGAGAATCCATTGCAGACGGTCGGCTGTTTGCGCCGACAGGTCCGCGTTTGTCGCCACTACGTCATAGCCTTCGGCAACGGCTTGTTCGAGCAGGCCATCCGCGCTGGCGACGGGGGTGGAACATGGCGGGACGGTCAGCTCTGGTTGCGCAACCGATTGGGTGGCGAGAACGACTGCGACCAGAGAGGCCGCCACCGCCCGGCGGCAATGCCGTGCCGCGCCCGGCCCGGTCATGGCGCGACGCGCATTTTGCGCGCCCGCCACCGGACGGGGCGTGGCCCTTTGTGCAAATGCCGGGCGGTGCGTCATCGCTCAGCCCAGCTCGATGGCTTTGAGCACGGCCTCACCCAGCGTGGCGGGGCTGTCTGCTACAACGATACCGGCTTCGCGCATTGCGGCGATCTTGTCGTCCGCGCCGCCCTTGCCACCGGCAACGATCGCACCGGCATGGCCCATGCGGCGGCCCGGAGGCGCCGTGCGGCCCGCGATAAAGCCTGCGGTCGGCTTCCAGCGGCCTTTCTTGCGCTCGTTGGCGAGGAATTCAGCCGCTTCTTCTTCGGCAGAACCACCGATCTCACCGATCATGATGATCGACTGGGTTTCGTCGTCCGACAGGAACATGTCCAGCACGTCGATATGCTCGGTGCCCTTGATGGGGTCACCACCGATGCCGACGGCGGTGGATTGGCCCAGACCGATGTCAGCAGTCTGTTTCACCGCTTCATAGGTCAGCGTGCCCGAGCGCGACACAACGCCGACCGAGCCGCGCTTGTGGATGTGGCCGGGCATGATGCCGATCTTGCAGGCATCCGGGGTGATCACACCGGGGCAGTTCGGGCCGATCAGGCGGCTGGCAGAGCCTTCGAGCGCGCGTTTCACCTTCATCATGTCCAGAACCGGGATGCCTTCGGTGATGCACACGATCAGTTCCATCTCGGCGTCGATCGCCTCAAGGATCGAATCGGCCGCAAAGGGCGGGGGGACGTAGATCACCGAGGCGTTGGCCTCGGTCTTGGCCTTGGCGTCATGCACCGAGTCAAAGACCGGCAGGCCCAGATGCTCCATGCCACCTTTGCCGGGGGTGACGCCGCCGACCATCTTGGTGCCATAGGCGATGGCCTGTTCAGAGTGGAAGGTCCCCTGCGAGCCGGTGAAACCCTGACAGATTACCTTGGTATTTTCGTTTACGAGAATGGCCATTTGGCTTCTCCTGTTTCCAAATTACGGTTGTCGCGATTCATCCGAATAAGCGCTGTTGCAAATCGCGTAGTGTCCAATCCCTGCTGCTCCCTGCCGCCCGGTCATGGCGTGCGGCCTGCTCCGGCATTGCCGGTATGGGCCTTGGGACTCTGTCCTGTCGCCTGATCGGTGGGGCCGGGGCCCCGCCGCGTCAGTTGATGGTCGACGGCGGGCTGGTCGGGGCTTCGGCCTGGGGTCCGGTACGGACCTCGTAATTGCCGGAACCGCAAGCGGCCAATGCAAGAAGGGCTGCTCCGATGGTGGTCACTACAATCGATTTGCGCATGGCTTATCCTTTCACGGCTTTCACGATTTTCTCTGCGCCGTCGCTGAGGTTGTCAGCGGCGATCACGTTCAGGCCGGACGTGTTGATGATCTCTTTGCCCTGTTCCACGTTGGTGCCTTCCAGGCGAACAACCAGCGGCACCTGAAGACCCACTTCCTTGACGGCCGCCACAACGCCCTCGGCGATCACGTCACACCGCATGATGCCACCGAAGATGTTGACCAGGATGCCTTTGACATTCGGGTCCGAGGTGATGATCTTGAACGCTTCGGTGACTTTCTCCTTGGTCGCGCCGCCGCCCACATCCAGGAAGTTGGCCGGCTCGGCACCGTAGAGCTTGATGATGTCCATGGTCGCCATGGCAAGGCCCGCGCCATTCACCATACAGCCGATTTCACCGTCCAGAGCGATATAGTTCAGGTCGTATTTCGACGCTTCCAGCTCTTTGGGGTCTTCCTCGGTGGTGTCGCGCAGTTCGGCGATGTCGGGGTGGCGGTAAACCGCGTTGCCGTCAAATCCGACCTTGGCGTCCAGAACCTTGAGGTCGCCTTTGTCGGTGACGATCAGCGGGTTGATCTCCAGCATCTCCATGTCTTTTTCGGTAAAGGCCTTGTAGAGCTGGCCCATCAGCTGGACGCATTGTTTGATCTGCGGGCCCTTCAGACCCAGCGAAAAGGCGATGCGGCGGCCATGATAGGGCATATAGCCGGTGGCCGGATCAACCGAGAAGGACAGGATCTTTTCCGGGGTCGAGGCGGCAACCTCTTCGATGTCCATGCCGCCTTCGGTCGAGCACACGAAAGAGATGCGCGAGGTGACGCGATCCACCAGCAGGGCAAGATAAAGTTCGGTCTCGATGCCAGAACCGGCCTCGATATAGATGCGGTTGACCTGTTTGCCGGCGGGGCCGGTCTGGTGGGTCACAAGGGTGCGGCCCAGCATTTTCTTGGCTTCTTCGGAGGCTTCTTCCACCGATTTGGTGAGGCGCACGCCGCCTTTTTCACCGGCGTCGGCTTCCTTGAAGGCGCCTTTGCCGCGGCCCCCGGCGTGGATCTGGGCCTTGACCACCCAGAGCGGGCCGTCGAGTTCGCCTGCGGCGGTCTTGGCTTCGTCGGCCTTGAGCACGACACGGCCGTCGGAAACCGGCGCGCCGTAGGATTTCAGAAGGGCCTTCGCCTGATATTCGTGGATGTTCATGGAACTGTCCCATCTTGCTGCGATTGGAGCGCTTTTGGCATAAAGATGCCTTGCAGCTAAGCGTTTTCTGCGAAGATGGTGGATTTTTTCAAATATGTGATCACACTTGGAAATGGTGTGATCACAAAACTTGTCAGGTGGCGCTAACGGAACGTCAGGCGCGCCTTGTCAGCGCGGAAAAAGCTGAATCAGAGGTGAATCGGCCAGCCGCTCCAGCACAAAATCTCGGTCCTTGTCCGCAAGCTGATTCCAGCCCGCCTGGGCGGCCCGGGCGCGGTAATCCCTGGCGGGTTGCGCGGAGCGGCGCAACTGCCACCAGCGGCGGCGGGGCTGAATGAAGGGGCGTGCGTCCGGCGCGGGGCGGTCGCTGGAAAAGGGCGCGCGCGGGGTCAGGCCCAGTGTGGCCAATGTGGATTGCGGATCCTGTGCGAGATCCTCGTATCGCAGGACGGCGCTGTTCTCATGGCGAATTGTCAACCGGTCATAGGCCAGTGCCTTGGCGGCCAGCATGTCGATGATCGTGTCATATTGGCGAGGCCCCAGACCGTCGCGCGGCAGGGTCAGCCAGGGCTGGCGGATAAAGCGCGAGAAATCGTCGGGAATATGCACCAGCCGGTGAAACGGATTACGGTGCATCGACGCCAGCCAACTGGCGGGGTGGCGGATCAGGATCAGCACCGCCGGGTCGCGGGGCAGGATGAATTCGCGGTAGAACCGTTCGTCCGGCGCCGCGTGTTTCCAGCCGCCGCTTTCGGGCAGTTGCACATAGTGCAGATGGTCGCCCACCGCCTCGCGCGCGGCCTTTCCGGCGATGCCTTCGGGGATATGGCCCCCGGGCGCGGTCGGGATCAGCTTGCCGCCCACGATAGGCGTGTTGGGGTAAAGGTGCAGATCGTAATGGTCGCGCAAAAGGGTTTCGAGAAAATTGGTTCCCGAATTGCGCTCGCCCAGCAGCTTGAGGCCGTTGGCGGCGGAAATCTTGCGGTTCAGGCCCTTCATGTACCCTGTCATGTGCCTCGTGCCGGATCGAATGACATGCCGCGCAGCTTTGCCATTCTGGCCCGCCGTGCAAGTCCAAAACGCAGGAAAGCCCGCCGATGGGGCGGGCTTTCGCAATGGAATGGCGTGGGGATCAGGCCAGCGAGTCGTCGATGCCCTTGCAGGCGTCAACAAGGCCCTGAACGGCCTTGACCGAAGTGTCGAACATTTCCTGCTCTTCCTTGTTGAGCTTGATGTTGACGATTTTTTCGATACCGCCGGCGCCGATCACGGTGGGGACGCCGACATACATGTCCTTTACACCCAGATCGCCGTCACAATATGCGGCGCAGGGCAGAACGCGCTTCTGGTCTTTCAGATAGGCTTCGGCCATTTCGATCGCCGAGGCGGCGGGCGCATAGAAGGCGGAGCCGGTTTTCAGCAGGCCCACGATCTCGGCGCCGCCATCGCGGGTGCGCTGGACCATGGCGTCCAGCTTTTCCTGTGTGGTCCAGCCCATTTCGATCAGGTCGGGCAGCGGGATGCCGGCAACGGTGGAATAGCGCACCGAGGGCACCATCGTGTCGCCATGACCACCCAGAACAAACGCCGTCACATCGCGCATGGACACGTTGAACTCTTCGGCCAGGAAGTGGCGGAAGCGGGCCGAATCAAGCACGCCGGCCATGCCGCAGACCTTGTTCGCGGGCAGGCCCGAGAATTTCTGAAGCGCCCACACCATCGCATCAAGCGGGTTGGTGATGCAGATCACGAACGCATCGGGGGCATGTTCCCGGATGCCCTCGCCCACGGATTTCATGACCTTGAGGTTGATGCCCAGCAGGTCGTCGCGGCTCATGCCGGGCTTGCGGGCGACACCGGCGGTGACGATGCAGACATCCGCGCCGGCGATGTCGGCATAATCGCTGGTGCCGGACATGGCGGCGTCGATTTTTTCGACGGGGCCGGATTCTGCGATGTCGAGCGCCTTGCCCTGGGGCAGGCCATCCGCGATGTCAAAGAGGACGACATCGCCCAGTTCCTTGAGTGCTGCGAGATGGGCGAGCGTGCCGCCGATGTTGCCTGCGCCGATGAGGGCAATCTTGGGTCTGGCCATTGGAAGGATCTCCGGTCCGATTGAAATATCGCGGTCGGCTTAGGGCGAAATTGGCGTTGACGCAAGTGTTCGCGGGCGCGGCGAAGCGATGCAGGAGGGTCGCGCGACGGGCATCTCACCTGTTGCCGCACCGTGCGGACGCGGCTACAACTTGCGTGACAGTTTCAATATTTCAGGAAGTAGAGACAATGAAACCTGCTCTCAAGGCGCTGATCGCGCTGACTTTGGTGGCCTTTACCGTGTCGGCCTGTGGCAATGGTGGAAACACGACCAACAACGTGACAACCACCACGCTGGGCCAGGAACTGGCGGACCTGGACAAGGCCTATGCGGCCGGGCTTTTGAACGAAAAGGAATACAAGGAACAGCGTGAAGCCTTGCTCAAGCAAAAGCGCTGAGGGCGTGATCCGGGGGTGAACCCCGATTGATTCTGTAGCCGTTCCCGCGCAGGGCGCGGCGGCGGGCGCGGAATTTTTGAATAATTCCGGCCCGGCAAGATCGGATTTTTCCGGCGCGTCAGGCGCCGTCGCCCCGGGGTGGCAAGGCCTCGGCCAGTGCCTCGAAGGCCTGGCCGCTTGCCACGAGGCAGGTTGACCCGTTTGGGAAAGTCACCGTGATTGTCCAGCTGCCCGAGCTGTCAGAGGCAAACAGCTCGACCACTGCGCCCTGCGCGCCAAGCCCGATGGCCCGCCGCGATTCGCCAAAACCTTCGGCGAGGCGCTGAACGACCATGTCGCGCGGGCCGCAATTGCGTGCGGTCTGCGCCTCGACAAGCTGTGCTGCCGACACCAGCAGGCCGAAGCCCATCGTCATGGTCAGGAGTTTCTGTTTCAATGTCATCGGTTCGTTCCTTTGGCTTGGGGCCTGATTGCGGGGCCGCATATGGGATGTGGTTCGAACGGCCCAAGGGGGCATGTCCGGCCGTACGCGATACGCAAATCCTGCCTGTCGATGCGCCAAAACAGGGTTAACGCGGCGCGCGGGGGGGCGCCGCCGGGCCGATATTCTGCGCTGCGGCAAATTCGGCCTTGAACTTTTGCGCAAAGAATGCCCATGTTTCGCGCAACAAAATTACGGAGAGATTCATGGACCCTCGTGCACGCCCCTATCGTTCTGTTCTGTATATCCCCGGCTCCAGGGAGCGGGCGCTGGACAAGGCCCGCAATCTGCCCGTGGATGCGATCATCTTTGACCTGGAAGACGCGGTGGCGGTCGAGGAAAAGGAAAAGGCGCGCGACACATTGAGCGCGGCGCTGGCGCAGGGGGGCTATGGCGACCGGGTTCGGATCGTGCGGATCAACGGGCTGGACACGGCATGGGGCGCGGCGGATGCCAGGGCGGCGGCCGCGATGGATTGTGATGCGGTGCTGCTGCCAAAGGTCGAAAGCGCCGCGCAGCTGGACGCGCTGGCCGCGCTGGTGGGGGACACGCCGCTTTGGGCGATGATGGAAACCCCGCGCGGCATGTTGAACGCGGCCGAGATCGCGGCGCATCCGCAGCTCAGGGGCATGGTGATGGGCACCAATGATCTGGCCAAGGAATTGCAGACCCGGTTCCGCCCGGACCGTTTGCCGATGATGGCGGGGCTGGGCCTGTGTCTGCTGGCGGCCAAGGCCGAAGGTGTGATTATCGTGGATGGTGTTTTCAACGCCTTCAAGGACGAGGACGGCCACCGCGCCGAATGTGATCAGGGCCGCGACATGGGATTTGATGGCAAGACCATCATTCATCCGGCCCAGATCGGGGTGGCCAACACGGCCTTTGCCCCCAGCGAGGCCGAGATCGACCTGGCGCGTCGTCAGATCGCCGCGTTTCAGGAGGTAGAGGCCAGCGGACAGGGCGTGGCCGTGGTGGATGGCAAGATCGTCGAGAACCTGCATGTCGTGACGGCGCGTGAAATTTTGGCAAAGGCGGATGCAATCGCCGCGCTTTCGGCATAAGGCTTTTCCCTGAAGCAAACAGGGGAGTTTGACATGACACTTTTGATCTTGGGTGTTCTGCTGTGGGTTGCGGGACATATGTGGAAACGGGCCTTGCCCGATATGCGTGCCCGCATGGGCAATGGCGGCAAGGGGGTATCGGCGCTGATCATCCTGGCGAGCGTGGTGGCGATGATCTATGGCTATCGCATGGCGCCGGTGGTGGACCTGTGGTATCCGCCGACATGGACCGTGCATGTCAACAACCTGCTGGTGCTGATCGCGATATTCCTGATGAGCCCGGCGCCGCGCAAGGGCAAGCTTTTCAACAACATGCGTCATCCGCAACTGGCGGGATTCCGGGCCTGGGCCTTTGCGCATCTGTTGGTGAACGGCGATCTGGCCTCGGTCATCTTGTTTGGCGGGCTGTTCGTGTGGGCGGTGGGCGAAGTGGCCGTGATCAACCGGGCCGAGCCGGACTGGACCCCGACCCAGACGGGCACGATTGCCAAGGATGGCATGTTCCTTGTGGCCTCGGTGGTGTTGTTGGCGGCGATCGGCTGGATCCACGCCTGGCTGGGCCCGTGGCCGTTTCCGGGGTGAGCGCGATGAAGCTGTACCGGTTCCTGTCCGAAGAGGACACATCGGCCTTTTGTCACAAGGTGACGGAGGCATTGAACAAGGGGTGGGCGCTTTATGGTTCGCCCACACAGACCTTCTGTCACAAGACCGGCGTGATGCGGTGCGGGCAGGCGGTGATCAAGGAGGTCGAGGGCAGCTATTCCCCCGACACGAAGCTGGGAGAGCATTAGATGGCCAAGACCAATCCGGGCCGGTTTTTCGAAGATTACAGGATGGGGCAGGTGATCGACCATGCCGTGCCCCGCACCGTGGGGCAGGGGGAGCGGGCGCTGTATCACGCGTTGTATCCCGCGCGCCATTCACTGTATTCTTCGGATGCATTTGCGCAGGCCTGCGGGCTGCCCGGATCGCCGCTGGATGATCTTGTGGCGTTTCATGTGGTGTTTGGCAAGACCGTGCCGGATGTGTCGCTGAATGCGGTGGCGAATCTGGGGTATGGCGAAGGCCGCTGGCTGAAGCCGGTCTATGCGGGCGATACGCTGCGGGCCACCTCCGAGGTGATCGGGCTGAAGCAGAATTCCAACGGCAGGACCGGGGTTGTGTATGTGCGCACGCGCGGCATGAATCAGCGCGGCGACGCGGTGATGGAATATGTGCGTTGGGTGATGGTGCGCAAGCGCGACGTGGATGCGCCCGCGCCGGACACCGTGGTGCCGGAGCTGTCGAGGGTGATCGATCCGTCCGATCTGGTGGTTCCCGAGGGGCTGGACTTCGGCAACTACGATTTCGCGCAGGCCGGCGAGCCACATGTTCTGGGCGATTACGAGGTTGGCGAGACCATCGACCATGTCGATGGCGTGACGCTGGAAGAGGCCGAGCACATGATGGCGACGCGGCTTTGGCAGAATACCGCCAAGGTGCATTTTGATGCCACTTTCCGCCCGGACGGGCAGCGGCTGATCTATGGCGGGCATATCATCTCGCTGGCCCGCGCGCTGAGTTTCAACGGGCTGGCCAATGCGCAGATGATCGTGGGGCTGAATGGTGGCGCCCATGCCAATCCGGCGTTTTCGGGGCTGACCGTCAAGGCGTGGTCCGAGGTTCTGGACAAGGCCGAAACGAAGGTGCCCGGTGTGGGCGCGATCCGCCTGCGGCTGGTGGCGACCAGGGGCGGCGCGCCGTTCGCGTTGCGTGGTGAAGATGGGAAGTACCTGCCCGATGTGCTGCTGGACCTTGATTACTGGGCATTGATGCCGGTCTGAGCAGATTGAGTATTTTGGGAACAATGAAAGGGCGGGCGCCGGTCCGCCTTTTTGTGTGCGGGGATGCGGGAATGTAGGGAAAATCCGTGCCATGTGGGGTAGTATCGGTGCATGTTGCGCCGATTTGCCTTGATCTGGGGGCTTTTGTGGCCCGTTGCCGCGCCTGCCTGCGACGTGGCGCTGGTGTTGGCTGTGGATGTATCGGGCAGTATCGACCCCTTGGAATTCAAGGTGCAGCAGACCGGGCTTGCGGCGGCGTTGCGCGATGGGGCGGTGGTGGACGCGCTGGTTACGGGCGAGGCTGCCGTTGCGATGCTGCAATGGACCGGAGAAGGCCGTCAGGCGTTAAGTGTGCCGTGGATGCGGGTGCGCAGCGGGGCCGAGGCCGAGCAGTTGGCACGGGCGGTTGAAGTGGCGCCGCGACGATGGGACATGTATTCCACCGCAATCGGCGACGCGATGGTGGCATCGCGCCAATTGTTCCGGGACGCGCCGGACTGTCGTCGCAGGATCGTTGATATTTCCAGCGACGGGATTTCCAACGAAGGCGGTGCCCCATCCGGAGCCAGGGCGATCCTGGCCGGGGCGGGAATCACCGTTAATGCGCTTGTGATCGAAACGGACGAGATCGACCTCACGGCGTATTTCCGGAAGAATGTGATCACAGGTGCGGGGGCTTTTGTCGTGACGGCGAACGGATTCGAGGACTACCCGGGGCGCATCCGGCAAAAACTGATCCGGGAATTGGCGGTGCAGGTTTCCGGGTTGGGGCCATGACATCGGGAAAGGCATGGATTTTCAGCCTATTCGCCTGTGAGCGCAAACATTCCGGGGCCGGGGTGATTCACCTGCCGGGCGCGGACCAGGGGCGCTTGCCAGCTGGATTCGGGCGAGTCGGCCTGGAAACGCGGGAGATGTGATCACGAATAAATTTCTGTGATCACAAAAGCGAAAAAATCTCTGCCATTGCGCCAAATAACCGCGCCTTTTAGGCTGCGCTCAAGGTGACAGACACGAAAAAAGCGTTAGTAAAGACGCAAGGGAAACCTGAAAGGATTCAGTATGGCTGATGCGAAACGGGTCGTGCGCCCACTTTCTCCTCACCTGACGATCTATCGCCCGCAGCTGACCTCGATCAGCTCGATCCTGACGCGGATCACCGGCAATGCGATGGTTGTCTCGGCAATGTTGATTGTCTGGTGGCTGGCCGCCGCCGCCAGCGGGCCGGAGTATTTCGAGGCCGTGAACGGCTTTGCCACGTCGTTTGCCGGGGATGTGCTGTTCAGCCTGTCGCTGTTGGGCATTTGGTATCACTACCTCGCCGGGCTGCGGCACCTGATCTTTGACGCCGGGCGCGGGCTGGACATTCCGACCGCCGAAAAGCTTGGCTGGGCCTGCGTCATCGGATCGGTCGTGCTGACCGTTCTGACCATGATCATCGTGTAGGGGGCAAGACAATGCGTTATCTGACCGACCGCAAGCGCGCCGAAGGGCGCGGCGCCGCCCATGCAGGAACCGAGCATCACTGGTACATGCAGGTCAGCGCCGTTGGCCTGGCCCTGATCATCCCGGTATTCCTTTACGTCTTTGGCCGCGCCCTGGGCAGCGGCTATGACGAGGTGATTGCGACCTTCAGCCGCCCGTTCCCGGCGATCCTGACGGCGTTGGTTCTGGTTTTCGGAATGCAGCATTTCGCGAAGGGTGCGCAGATGATGATCGAGGACTATTTCCGGAAATCGACCAAGAAAATCCTGATCATGTCGGTGATCATCCTGGGCTACGGCATAACCGCCGTAGGCTTGTTCGCGCTGGCAAAAATCGCGCTGTGAGGACCTGAGACATGGCTGAGTACGAATACGAAACGCATGAATATGATGTTGTGGTTGTGGGGGCCGGTGGCGCCGGGCTGCGCGCGACGCTGGGCATGGCCGAACAGGGGTTGCGCACCGCCTGCGTGACCAAGGTGTTCCCGACCCGGTCGCACACCGTGGCGGCGCAGGGCGGCATCGCCGCGTCGCTGGGCAACATGGGCCCGGACAGCTGGCAATGGCACATGTATGACACCGTCAAGGGCTCGGACTGGCTGGGCGACACGGATGCGATGGAATATCTCGCCCGTGAGGCACCCAAGGCCGTGTATGAGCTTGAACATTACGGCGTGCCGTTTTCGCGCACCGAGGAGGGCAAGATCTATCAGCGCCCGTTCGGTGGCCACACGACCGAATTCGGCGAAGGCCCGCCGGTACAGCGCACCTGTGCCGCCGCCGACCGGACCGGCCACGCGATCCTGCACACGCTGTATGGTCAGAGTCTGAAGCAGAAGGCCGAATTCTATGTCGAGTATTTCGCCATTGACCTGATCATGTCCGAGGACGGGCAATGCCAGGGCGTGGTGTGCTGGAAGCTGGACGACGGCACGATGCATGTGTTCAACGCCAAGATGGTGGTGCTGGCGACGGGCGGTTATGGCCGCGCCTATTTCAGCGCCACCTCGGCCCATACCTGTACTGGTGACGGCGGCGGCATGGTGGCCCGTGCGGGGCTGGCGCTTCAGGATATGGAATTCGTGCAGTTCCACCCGACCGGGATATACGGCTCGGGCTGTCTGATCACCGAAGGCGCGCGGGGAGAAGGCGGTTATCTGACCAATTCCGAGGGCGAACGGTTCATGGAGCGCTATGCGCCCAACTACAAGGATCTGGCGCCGCGCGACTATGTTTCGCGTTCGATGACCATGGAAATCCGCGAAGGCCGCGGTGTGGGCGAACATGGCGATCACATTCACCTGAACCTGAACCATCTGCCTGCCGAAGCCCTGGCCGAGCGCCTGCCGGGTATCTCGGAAAGCGCCAAGATTTTCGCCGGTGTGGACGTAACCAAAGAGCCGATCCCGGTTCTGCCGACGGTGCATTACAACATGGGCGGCATCCCGACCAATTATTGGGGCGAGGTGCTGAACCCGACAAAGGACGATCCGACCGCCGTGGTGCCGGGCCTGATGGCCGTGGGCGAGGCGGGCTGTGCAAGCGTGCATGGCGCCAACCGGCTTGGTTCGAACTCGTTGATCGACCTTGTGGTGTTTGGCCGCGCGGCGGCGATCCGCGCGGGCAAGGTGGTGAACCCCGAGGCCGCGAACCCGGTATTGAACCCTGCTTCGGTGGACAAGGCGTTTGACCGGTTCGACGGGTTGCGCCACGCCAGCGGCGGCGTGCCCACGGCGGATCTGCGCGATGAAATGCAGCGCACGATGCAATCGGACGCCGCCGTGTTCCGCACCGACAAGACGTTGAAGGAAGGCGTCGAGAAAATGACTGCGATCGCGGCCAAGCTGGACGATCTGCATGTCACCGACACGTCTCTGGTGTGGAACAGCGACTTGATGGAAACGCTGGAACTGACCAACCTGATGCCCAATGCGCTGGCCACGATCTATGGCGCAGAGGCGCGCAAGGAAAGCCGTGGCGCCCATGCGCACGAGGACTATGCCACGCGCGACGACGAAAAATGGCGGGTGCACACGGTTAGCCGGGTAGATGGCAACAAGGTCGAGCTGAGTTATCGTCCGGTTGTCACCGATCCGCTGACGACCGAGGATGAAGGCGGCATCAGCCTCAAGAAAATCGCGCCCAAGGCGCGGACGTTCTAAGGAGAAAGAGACATGGCTGAATTCAGACTCCCGAAGAACTCGCGCATCACCACGGGCAAGACATGGCCCAACCCCGAGGGCGCGACCAATGTGCGCAAGTTCCAGATCTATCGCTGGAACCCGGATGACGGCAAGAACCCGAGGGTGGACACGTATTTTGTCGATATGGACAAGTGCGGCCCGATGGTTCTGGACGCGCTGATCAAGATCAAGAACGAGATCGACCCGACGTTGACCTTCCGCCGGTCCTGCCGCGAGGGGATCTGTGGCTCTTGCGCGATGAATATCGACGGGATCAACACGCTGGCCTGTATCTATGGGCTGGACGAGATCAAGGGCGACGTTAAGATCTATCCGCTGCCCCACATGCCGGTGGTGAAAGACCTTATCCCGGACCTGAACCATTTTTATGCGCAACACGCCAGCATCATGCCGTGGCTGGAGACCAAGACCAACCGTCCCGCCAAGGAGTGGAAACAATCGATCGAGGACCGCAAGAAGCTGGACGGCCTGTATGAATGCGTGATGTGCGCAAGCTGCTCGACATCCTGCCCCAGCTACTGGTGGAATTCGGATCGCTATCTTGGGCCGGCGGCGCTGTTGCATGCCTATCGCTGGATCATCGACAGCCGTGACGAAGCCACGGGAGAGCGCCTGGACGATCTGGAAGACCCGTTCAAGCTGTATCGTTGCCACACGATCATGAACTGCGCCAAGACCTGTCCCAAGGGGCTGAACCCGGCCAAGGCGATTGCGGAGATCAAGAAGATGATGGTTGAACGCCACGTTTGATCGTTGGCGTGATGGATCTTACGGAGAGGCCCGCCCGGATCGGCGGGCCTTTTTGGGTTTGACCTGAGAGGTATTGAAAAATGCTGCAAGGTATCTCGGTTGGGAGGCGGAAATGACAGGCTCGGAAGACTTTTTCGCGGCGATGGTGCTGGCAACTCTGGCGGGACTGTCCGTGCCTGCCGGTGCCGCCCTGACTTGGGGTGTGCGCTGGTTGCCGGCGGATGAGGACCAGAGCCTGCGCCACTTTGTGACAGCCTTCGGGGGCGGGGCGCTGATGTCGGCCATTGCGCTGGTGCTGGTGCCCGAGGGCATCGACCGGCTGGCGCCCGGCTGGGCGCTGGCCTTGTTCGGTCTGGGGGGGCTTGCCTTTATGATCGTGGATCGCGCCCTGGCCAACCGGGGCACGCATCTGGCACAGTTTCTGGCGATGATGCTGGACTACCTGCCCGAGGCGATGGCGCTGGGCGCGCTGCTGGCGGCGGATCGGGGCGTGGCGGTGTTGATGGCGGCGATGATTGCCTTGCAGAACCTGCCCGAGGGGTTCAACGCCTTTCGCGAAATGCGCGACAACGGCATGGCCGCGCGCCGGGTGATTGTGCTGTTTCTGTTGATGGTGCCGGTAGGGCCGTTGGCAGCGGGGTTCGGCATGGTGGTGTTGAGCGGGCAACAGGCGGCTCTGGGCGCCGTGATGATGTTTTCGTCTGGCGGCATTCTGTACCTGCTGTTTCAGGACGTCGCCCCGCAAGTGCCCCTGGCGCGCCACTGGTCGCCGCCCTTTGGCGCGGTGGCCGGGTTCATGCTGGGGCTGGCCGGGCATCTGGCGACGATGTGACGCTGCGGAAATCTGCAATTATTGCATGGCGTTATTGCAATATTGACGGGTGAAACCGGCGACTGCCCCGCCTATGTTCGCAGCAGGGAGGAGGTCTGACACCGACAAACGGAGAGCATCTCATGTCGACCTCACAGAATGCCGCGCCCGAAAATGTTGCCGAGCGTGCGCTGGAACTGTTGGAACAGGCCTATGCCTATTACACACCGCCGCTGAAGGCCGTTGCCAGGGGGCAGGCCGCGCCGGCGAGCGAGACCTATTACGAATACGTCAAGGCCGCGTAAGGCAGAGCGCCCCGTTTTCCGGGGCGCCTTTGACATTACGCAAGGTTGTTCTTGGTCCTTGCCCAGCGTCTGGGTAGCCTCTTCTCAAGGGAGGTGTGCTCATGTCGGATGTGATCATTATCGGGGCCGGTCTGGCCGGGCTGGTGGCGGCGGCCGAGGCGGTGTCGCGCGGACGCAGCGTGCTGCTTCTGGATCAGGAAGGCGAACAATCGCTTGGCGGGCAGGCGTTCTGGTCGCTGGGTGGGCTGTTCATGGTGGACACGCCAGAGCAGCGCCGCATGGGCATTCGCGACAGCCATGATCTGGCGCTGTCCGACTGGATGGGATCGGCACAGTTCGACCGTCCCGAGGACGAGAACCCGCGCAAGGTGGCGCAGGCCTATGTGGCGTTTGCCGCCGAAGAAATGCGCCCCTGGCTGGCGGAACGCGGGTTACGCTGGTTTCCCGTGGTCGGCTGGGCCGAGCGGGGGGGCGCATTGGCCCACGGGCACGGCAATTCCGTGCCCCGGTTTCACATCACATGGGGCACCGGGCCGGGGGTTGTGGCGCCGTTTGAACGGCTGGTGCGCCAGGCGGCGGAGGCGGGCAAGCTGCGTTTTGCATTTCGCCACCGTGTTACCGGGCTGATTACGGAAAATGGCGCGGTTTCAGGTATTTATGGCAAAGTTCTGGCACCGGATGCGGCAGAACGCGGACGCCCGACCAACCGCGACGAGGTGGGCGATTTCGAATATCACGCAGGGGCGGTGATTGTCACAACCGGTGGCATTGGCGGGGATCACGACATGGTGCGCCGTTATTGGCCCGAGGACCGGCTGGGCAAGGCCCCGGCGCGGATGGTGGCGGGGGTGCCCGATTATGTGGACGGCCAGATGCAGCGCGTGGCCGAAGACGCCGGCGCGGCGGTGATCAATGGCGACCGGATGTGGCACTATACCGAGGGGCTGGCCAACTGGGATCCGATCTGGCCCAATCACGGGATACGTATCCTGCCCGGCCCGTCCTCGATGTGGTTCGACGCGCTGGGCGAGCGGATGGAGGCGCCGTATCTGCCGGGGTTTGACAGCCTGGGCACGCTGAAACGCATCCTGTCCACGGGGCACGAGCACAGCTGGTTCATCCTGACGCAAAAGATCATCGAAAAGGAATTCGCGCTGAGCGGATCCGAGCAGAACCCGGATCTGACCAGCGGTCAGTGGGCGCAGGTGTTGAAGGCGCGGATAGTGGGCAAGGGTGCCCCGGCCCCGGTGGAGGCATTCAAGCGGGAAGGCGCGGATTTTGTGGTGGCTGACAACCTGCCCGAGCTTGTGTCCGGAATGAACGCGCTGACACCGGAGACCCCTATGGAGTTTGACCGGCTCCTGGCGCAGATCAGGGCGCGCGACGCCCAGATCGACAATCCGTTCTCCAAGGATGCCCAGATCACCGCGATCCGGGGGGCACGGAGTTATCGTGGTGACAGGTTGATCCGGACGGCGAAACCGCACCGCATTCTGGACCCGGCCAATGGCCCGCTGATCGCGGTGCGCCTGAACATCCTGACCCGAAAATCGCTGGGCGGGCTGCATACGGATCCGGGCGGACAGGTGCTGCGCGCCGATGGCAGCGCCTTTGAGGGATTGTTCGCGGCCGGCGAAGTCGCCGGGTTCGGCGGCGGCGGCTATCACGGCTATAACGCGCTGGAAGGCACGTTCCTGGGTGGCTGCATCTTTTCGGGCCGCGCCGCGGGGCGATCTGTTTCCTGAGTGTAACCTTTTGAAAAATATGGAGAACACAAGTTTTTTGGGCGGCGGCGAAAAAAAGGCTTGATTGGAATCGGTTTCCGCCCGATATGGCGGGACAAGACGCCAACGCACGCGCCTCTGTCGTAAGGGACGCCCCCAAGTTACGCAGCGACGGTAACGTCTCCCTTTGAATTTTGACCGGTGACGGTCAGGTCTTTTGGAGATGACCAATGTACGCTTACGCAACCGGGGCATTTGCGCCCGAAATCGGCTCCCGTTCCCTCTCGCGCGCCGAAACCTTCATCCTGGAAAACCGGTTTGAGCGGCCAACCCTGGTCATGGATACGTATGCCGTGGCCCGCCAATACGGCGCGCTCAAGGCCGGTCTGGGCCGGGCGGCAATCCACTATGCGGTCAAGGCCAACCCGGCGCCGGGCATCCTGAAGACGCTGGTGAAACTGGGCAGTCGTTTTGACGCTGCCAGCCGCGCCGAGATCGAGATGTGCCTCGCCGCCGGGGCGGCGCCCGCGCATATTTCCTTTGGCAACACTGTGAAAAAGCCCGCCGACATCGCCTTTGCCTATGGCGCCGGGGTGGAACTGTTCGCGGTGGACGCCGAGGAAGAACTGGAAAAGCTTGCCACCCATGCGCCCGGTGCCAAGGTTTATGTCCGCCTGATCGTCGAGGCGACCGAAGCCGATTGGCCGCTGACCCGCAAATTCGGCTGTGCGCCGTGCAAGGCCGTGTCGCTGATGGACCATGCCGCTTCGCTGGGCCTGCGGCCTGTCGGTGTCTCGTTTCATGTTGGGTCTCAGACCCGGCGTGCCGCGATGTGGGCACCGATCCTGGATCAGGTGGCAGACGTTTGGGCCAGGGCAAAGGCGGCCGGGCATGATCTGTCGGTGCTGAATATCGGCGGTGGGTTCCCGGCGTTTTATGGCGAGGCTGTTCAGGGCGCAACGTCGTATGCCGCTGAGGTCATGGGGCAAATCGGTGCGCGTTTTGGCGAGGTCGCGCATGTGATGGCCGAACCGGGGCGCGGCCTGGTGGCCGAATGCGGCGCGATTTCGGCCGAGGTTCTTCTGGTCAGCCGAAAGTCTGACAACGACCTGCACCGCTGGGTCTACCTGGATATCGGGAAATTCTCCGGGCTGGCCGAGACCATGGACGAGGCGATCCGCTATCAGTTCCTGACCGAGCGGGACGATGAAGGCACCGGTGCCTGTATCCTTGCCGGGCCGTCTTGCGACAGCGTGGACGTGCTCTACGAGAAACAGCCGGTTCAGCTGCCGCTGGGCCTGAAGGCGGGCGATCGGATCGTGATCCGAAATTGCGGCGCCTATACCTCGACCTACGCCACGATCGGCTTCAACGGCTTTCCGCCGCTGGATGTGATCGTCATCTAACGCTTGCCATCCTCGGGGGGGACGGGTTCATTCGGGGGACTTCTGCAAAAAGGGAGCTCCCGAATGGCCCACATTCCGGACGACGCCGCAAAACGCCGCGCCATCAAGCCGGTGATCTGTTATCCCAACAATACCCTGCCCGCGCCGCCCATGGCCCTGTACCGCGCGGCCCGCGACAGCGCGCGCAAGGTCGACGAGGCGATTGTGCCCGCGCGCGACGCCCGGTGTTTCCCGGTCCCGGCAGGCCATTTCTTTCGCATCACCTCGATCGAAGGCCCCCAGGTGGGGGACCTGAACCTGTGGCACGCCGCAAACCTGAACGAGCGGTTCTATTCGGGCAAGACGCGCGCGCTGCATGGCACCCATCTGACAACGGGGATGCGCCTGTGGTCATCCTTTCCCTATCTCAGGCCGATGGCGACGATTCTGGAGGATACGCTGGAATGGTATGGAAAAGATGAATGGGGCGGGGCGGTGCATGATGTGATCGGGACACGCTGCGATCCCTATACCGGCAACCTGCTGTCAGGCAGCCAGTATCACCATTGCTGCCATTCCAACCTGACCCGCGCCCTGGTCGATCATACCGGGCTGCAACCGGACCAGGCCGAGCGGCAGGTGCACGATGTGCTGAACGTATTCATGTGCACGGGATTCACCCGTGACACAGGCCAGTATTTCATGAAGGCCAGCCCGGTGCGCCCCGGCGACTACCTTGAATTCTTTGCTGAAATCGATCTCCTGGGGAGCCTGAGCGCCTGCCCGGGCGGGGATTGCTCCTCTGAACACAGCTCGGATACGGCGGCGTGCTTTCCCTTGTTGGTGGAAATATTCCAACCGGCAGCCGGGGTCTTGAAGGGCTGGACGCCGCCGCCGCTCAACGGATATGACGGCAGCCACGGGATCGCGTGATCGCCGCTTGCGCCCCCCTTCCGGCGGGTTCGGCGATAATCAGCCGAATCAGGGGCAATCGCCTTGGTTGATTGGCCATTTGACGATCGGCACCACGTCGGTACTGCGTCGGTAATCCGTCAGTATCGGACAGCGCACAGCGCGCAGTTAATCCACCGCACGTCCTCTCTTCATTTTGCCAAAAATACTCGGATAAGGCGCGCCGCGCGCGCCGTCGCCCCGGGTCTGCTTGCAGGCCCGGGGCCTGGCCCAACCGATGGCGGGGCAGCTTGCTGGCCCGGTCAGCGGGCGGGAGCACCTGCCTCGCGGACAAAATGCAACCGGTCGAAGGTGGCGCGCCACGCCGCGGTGTCGCCGGCCAGGCTTTCGGGGGCGTCGCTGCGCAGCGCGCCCGCAATGCGCGCCGCCAGCTCGGGCGCATGATCCGCACGCATACCCCAGCGGACCAACTCGGGTGTGCCGATACGCAACCCGTTCATGTCGCCCTCAACCGGATCAACCGGCAGGCCGATGCCGCAAGCCAGAAAACCCGCCCTGCGCAGGGTCCTGGACGCCGCCTGTCCGCCGCCATAGGGTGCCGCCAGCACCGCGAACTGGTGTGACCGGGTGGGACCGGCATGGGTTGTGAACACCGGAAGACCCTCGGCTTGCAATGCCATGGCAAGGGTCATGCTCAGGTCGATCATCGCTTTTGCATAGGCGGCGCCACAATCGCGCCAGTCCAGCATGGTCATGGCCAGCGCCGCCGATTTGGCGGCGTCGAAATTGGCTGTCATGCCGGGAAAGGCAATGGCGTCCAGCCGTTGCGCAATGTCGGCCTCGTTCGTGACGATCAGGCCCGAGGGCGGTCCGCCCAGCGACTTATAGGTGCTCATCGTCATCAGATGCGCGCCCTCGGCCAGCGGGTTCTTCCACGCCTTGCCCGCGATCATGCCGCATTGATGGGCCGCGTCAAACAGCACATGCGCCCCCACCTTGTCGGCAATCGCGCGGATTTCGGCCACGGGATGTTCCAGCAGGTTCAGCGAACCGCCGATGGTGATCAGCTTCGGCTTCACTTTCTGGGCCAGCGCGGCAAGCCCGTCGAGATCGACGGTATAACCATCGGCATTCACCGGGGCCGGATGGCTGACCAGCCCGAAAAGCCCGGCACAGCCTGCCGCATGATGGGTGACATGGCCCCCCACCTCTGCCGGCGGTGCGATGATCGCATCGCCCGGTCTGCACAGCGCCATGAAGCCGTACAAATTGGCGATTGCGCCCGAAGGCACACGGATTTCGGCATATTTCGCGTCAAAGACCTCGGCGCAAAGCTGGGCGGCGATGACCTCGATTTCCTCGATCGCCTCCAGCCCCATTTCGTATTTGTCGCCGGGATAGCCCAACGAGGGGCGTGACCCGAGACCAGAGGCCAGCAGCGCCTCGGCGGCCGGATTCATCACATTGGTCGCCGGGTTGAGATTGAAACAGTCGCGTTCATGGATCTGGCGGTTTTGCGCTGTCAGGTCGGTGATCCGGGCCGCGATGGCACCGCTCTGGTCGCGGGCGGTCTGCTTCGCGACGCTCTGGATCAGGGTTTCGCTGGGTGCGGGCACCCAGGGACGGGGGGCGAGGTGGGGCATTTCGATCTCCGTTGAGGCATTCGCGTGCATTGGACCCGAGAATGGATCCGGGACGCAAACCAGAATAGGTGATATACAGGCATAGAATTACTGGGGGTATTCCGATGGCGATACATCCTCCCCGGCCCAAGGGGCCGCCGATGACGGCCTTGCGCGCCTTTGAAGCGGCGGCGCGGCTGGGTGGTTTTGCGCGCGCGGCTGACGAGCTTTGCGTCACACCCGGGGCGGTTGCGCAACAGGTCAAGGCGCTGGAGGAATGGTGTGGTGCCGCCTTGTTTGAGAGGCGCGCGCAGGGCGTGGTGCTGAGCTGGGTCGGGGTCCGGGTACTTCCGGGGCTGACCGGGGCGTTTGACGCGCTTGGCGCCGCGGTGGGCGAGTTGCGCCAGGCTGCGCTGCCCGGGCGGCTGCACGTGGCGGCGTTGCCGGCGGTGGCGCAATTGTGGCTCTCCCCCAGACTGCCGGCCATTCGCGCCGCGCTGCCGGATTTGGAAATATCGGTTTCGGCCCTGGAGCAGCCTCCGAACATGGCGCGCGAGCCGTTTGACATGACGGTTTTTTATGGGGATGGGGCGGGGCTTGGGATCGCACGGGACGTGATTTTCCCGGTCTGTGCGCCACAACTGGCCGGGCAGCTTGAGACAGTGGAGGATCTGGCGGCGGTCCCGTGCCTGTCGGATGCGGTCTGGGCGCAGGACTGGCCGATCTGGCTTGCAGAGGCAGGCGCGGAGGTTCAGGTGTCCGGGCCGGTCTATTCGCTATACGCGTTGGCCGTGGAAGAGGCTTTGCACGGCGCGGGCGTGTTGATCGGGCATGGCGCGCTTGTGTCGCGGCATCTGGACAGCGGAGCGTTGGTCGCGCCTTTTGGCACGCGCGCCGAATTGCCACGTTGGCTGGAGATCGGCGTGAGGGACGGCGCGCTGTCGCCGCCCCTGAGAGCGCTGTCGCGGCTACTGGCCGGAAAAAGCAGCCTCTAGGGCGATTTCGACCATGTCGCCAAAGGTTTTCTCGCGATCTTCGGCTGGCAGGGCCTCGTGCGTGATCAGGTGGTCGGAGACCGTGAGCACCGCCAATGCGCGCCGGCCATGGCGGGCGGCGAGATTGTAAAGCTCGGCCGCCTCCATTTCCACGCCCAGGATACCGTGGCGGATCATCTGTTCGTTCAGGTCCGGGCGTTCGTCATAGAACACGTCCGAGGAATAGATGCCGCCCACATGGGTAGGGGTGCCGCGCGCGGTGGCGGCATCGGCGGCGGCGCGCAAGAGGTTGTAATCGGCGCAGGGCGCAAAGTTGATGTCCCTGAAGATACCGCGCGACGGGGTTGACAGCGACGTGGCGGTCATGGCGATGATCACGTCGCGCACGTTCACGCTGGTCTGCATTCCGCCGCAGGATCCGATGCGGATCAGGGTCTGGGCGTTATATGAGGTAATCAACTCGTTTACGTAGATCGACAGCGACGGCATGCCCATGCCCGAGCCATGGATGGTGACGCGGTGGCCGTTCCAGGTGCCGGTAAAACCCAGCATCCCGCGCACCTTGTTGACGCATTCCACGTCCTTGAGAAAAGTTTGCGCGGCCCATTTCGCCCGGTAGGGATCGCCGGGCAAGAGGACGGTTTCGGCGATCTGGCCCGGTTCGGCCCCGATATGGATGGTCATGGCTATTCCCTCGTGCAACAGGCTGTGAATTGGCGGTTAGATGACGCCAATGGGGGGCGGGGCGCAAGGGGGTAGCGGCGTCAGGGACGGATTTCGAAGGATGTGAGGGCCGGATCCGGCGCGGCCTTGCGGGCCTGTACATCGCGCACCGAGGCGGCAGCAGGGCCGGACCACAGATCGCCCAGCATGGTTTCCACCTGCGCCTGTTCGCCCTGCACATGGGCCGAGACAGAGCCGGTGGCGTCGTTCTGCACCCAGCCGGTCAGGCCGAGCGTGCGGGCGCGCGACCGTGTCCAGGCGCGAAAGGCCACGCCCTGGACGCGGCCGGTGATCTTGGCGGTAAAGGCGGTTTGGGGCATCGGATGTGTCTCCTGCCCCAACTGTGACGCAAGCCCCGAGTCGGGGCAAGCGGATCAGATTTCCATCTGGTCGGGGGCGATTCCGGCGGCCAGAGCCTCGTCAAACCATTTCGGTTTGCGCCCTTTGCCCGTCCAGGTTTTGGAGGCATCGTCCGGATGGGCGTATTTGGGCAAACCCTTGACCAGCGCACCGCGGCGTTTGCCGGCAACCTGTGCAATCTCGTCAATCGAAAAGCCGAATTTCCCGGCGGCTTCTTTTACCGCCTTCAGCGCGTTTTCCCTGCGCTCTGTTTCCAGCTTGGCCAGTTGCACATCAATCCTGGCTTTCAATTCGACCAATTCCTTTTCGGTCAATCCTTTCAGGTCCATCGTCTATTCCTTTTGTCGCGCCTTCAATTCAATAGGTGTTTTCAATAATTGCGGGCTGCAAAACAAGGTTGATTTTGTGTCAGCTTTATTCCGGGCGGCGCAAAAAAACCCCTCTTGCAGGCAAGAGAGGCTTTTTGCGGGTGTTGCGATGCCAGTTGGCGTTTTTATTGGGCGGCGACGGCGCGTGGATCGGCAAGGGCAACGATATCGCGCATGATGGTATTCAGTTCGAAATCCTTGGGTGTATAAACGCGGGCCACGCCCATGGCGCGCAGGCGTTCGGCATCGTCGTCGGGGATAATGCCGCCGACGATGACGGGTGTGTCGGTCAGGCCCGCCGCCCGCATGCGCTGCATCAGGTCTTCGATCAGGGGAATGTGGCTGCCTGACAGGATCGACAGGCCGACCACATGCGCCTGGTCCCGGATGGCCTTGGCGACGATTTCCTCGGGGGTGAGGCGGATGCCGTCATAGGTGATGTCCATGCCGCAATCGCGCGCGCGAAAGGCGATCTGTTCGGCGCCGTTGGAATGGCCGTCAAGACCGGGCTTGCCGATCACGAATTTCAGGCGGCGGCCCAGCGTATCGGACACCGCATCCACCGCGTCGCGGATGTCGTCCAGCCCTTCGGTCTTGTTGGAGGGCGCTGCGGATACGCCGGTGGGACCACGGTATTCGCCATGCACGGCGCGCATCTGTGCGGCCCATTCGCCGGTGGTGACGCCCGCCCTTGCGGCGGCTATCGAGGCGGGCATGACGTTTTGCCCCGACTGGGCGGCGGCGCGCAGATCGGCCAGGGCCTTTTGCACGGCGGCGTTGTCGCGTGCGGCGCGCCAGGCGTTCAGGCGATCGATCTGTTCCTGTTCCACGGCCGGGTCCACCACCATGATGCCGCCATCACCGGTCATCAGTGGCGAAACCTCGCCCTGTTGGTATTTGTTCACCCCCACCACCACGGTTTCCCCGGCTTCGATCCGGTTGAGCCGCGCGGCGTTGGATTCCACAAGACGGGATTTCATATAGTCGATGGCCGAAATGGCGCCCCCCATGCTGTCAAGATTGGCCAGTTCGTGGCGCGCGCCCTCTTTCAGTTCGGCCACTTTGCGGTCAACGGCGGGATTGCCGTCAAACAGGTCGTCATATTCCAGAAGATCGGTTTCATAGGCCATGATCTGTTGCATCCGCATCGACCATTGCTGGTCCCAGGGGCGGGGCAGGCCAAGCGCCTCGTTCCAGGCGGGCAATTGCACGGCGCGGGCGCGGGCCTTTTTCGAAAGGGTCACGGCCAGCATTTCGATCAGGATGCGGTAGACGTTGTTTTCGGGCTGCTGTTCGGTCAGGCCCAGCGAATTGACCTGAACGCCATAGCGGAAGCGGCGGTATTTCGGATTGTCCACGCCATAGCGGGTTTCCAGGATTTCATCCCAGAGATCGACAAAGGCGCGCATCTTGCACATTTCGGTGACGAAACGGATGCCGGCGTTGACGAAAAAGGAAATGCGCCCCGCAAGGGCGGGGAAATCCTCGGCCGGGACGCGGGGTTTGAGCGCATCGAGCACGGCAACCGCGGTGGCCAGCGCAAAGGCAAGCTCTTGTTCGGGTGTCGCGCCGGCCTCTTGCAGGTGATAGGAACACACATTCATCGGGTTCCATTTGGGCACGTTGGTATAGCAATACTCGGCCACGTCCGCGATCATCCGGAGCGAGGGGGCGGGCGGACAGATATAGGTGCCGCGCGACAGATATTCCTTGATCAGGTCGTTCTGGACGGTGCCCTGCAATCTGGAGACATCGGCGCCCTGTTCTTCGGCGGTGGCGATATAAAGCGCCAGAAGCCAGGGGGCGGTGGCGTTGATCGTCATCGAGGTGTTCATCTGTTCCAGCGGGATCTGGTCGAACAGGGTGCGCATGTCGCCCAGGTGGCAGACCGGCACGCCAACCTTGCCGACCTCGCCACGCGAAAGCACGTGATCGCTGTCATAACCGGTTTGGGTGGGCAGGTCGAAGGCCACGGAAAGCCCGGTTTGCCCCTTGTCCAGATTCGACCGGTACAACGCGTTGGATGCCTTGGCGGTGGAATGGCCGGCATAGGTTCGGATCAGCCACGGACGATCGGCCTGGCGATCGGACTTTTGATCATGTCGATCGGCCTGGCGATCGGACTTTTGATCATGCCGATCGGCCTGGCGATCGGACTTTTGAGCCTGGCGGTCTTTCTGCGTGTGCGACATGGGGCGACCTCGTGAATCGTTTGGGCAATATTATTGCGTCAGAGCGTAGATATGCGAAATATCATGTGCAAGTCAATTCGCTGCGTTGCGGCAATCACAGCCTGACGGGCATACCATCTTTGTTGCGCTTGAGAAGCCGAAGATGTGACGCAGGGGGCCAAGATGTTCGGTTTCGCCCGCGACAAAGCCTTCACGCTCATATAATGCGCGTGCGCGCGGGTTGGTGTCGATCACATCAAGCCGGACACCGGACAGGCCCAGATCGACCGCCTCCCGTTTGATGGCGCGCAACAGCATCGTGCCCACGCCAAGCCCGCGCGCGGCGGGCGCGACAAAAATACCGTCCATCAGAAGCGTATCGGTGACGGTGTCGCGTTCAAGAAGCGACAGGGCCGTGCCGCGCCACAGGGCCCCCGCCCAGCCATAGATGTGCGCCATGTCGCGCAGGCCACCGTCAACGAGCGCGCCCGAGGCGGTCTTGAACCCGGCGACCCCCAGCAGGGTGCCGTCAGCGTCGCGGGCGCAAAGCGCAAATTGGGGGTCGAGCACTGAGGCAATGAACGTCAGCGCGTGGTGTTCGGGGCGCATGACCGGGCCAAGCTTGCCGGAAAAAGCCTGCCAGTACAGCCCGGCGACCTGTGGGCGTTCGGCCTCGGTAAAGCCCGGAGAGATGGTCACGGTGCGCATCAATGATCCTTTGCGGTGCAGTTTGATATTTACCTTGCGCGCGCGCATTGCAAGAGTTGGCCATGGGCAGCACCATCGAACTTCCCCTCTGGCTTTTTATCCTGATCCTGCTGTTCGCGGCGGTGACGGCGGCCAGCCATCTGTTGTTCCCGTCGGTGCGCTGGTTCTTCCGGCGCCGGATGGAAAAGGCGGTGGCGCAGCTGAACATGCGGCTGGAGCGCCCGATCGAACCGTTCAGGCTGGCCCGGCGCTATGACATGATCCAGCGGCTGATCTATCAGCCGGACGTGGCGCAGGCGGTGGCGGATCGCGCGGCGGAACAGGGCATTCCGGAAAACGTCGCCTTTGAAGAGGCCAAACGCTATGCCCGCGAGATCGTGCCGTCCTTTTCCGCTTCGGCTTATTTCGGGGTCGCGATCCGGGTTGCCAGGCTGTTGAGCACCGCGCTGTACCGGGTGCGGCTGGCGCATTTCGACGAATCGGGCATCAGCAATATTCCGAAGGATGCGACGGTGGTCTTCGTGATGAACCACCGATCCAACATGGACTACGTGCTGGTGACCTATCTGGCGGCGGAACGTTCGGCGCTGGCCTATGCGGTGGGCGAATGGGCGCGGGTCTGGCCGCTGAGCCGGCTGATCAAGGCGATGGGGGCCTATTTCATCCGGCGCAAATCGCGCAATGCGCTGTACCGCAAGGTTCTGGCGGCCTATGTGCGGCTGGCCACGCAGGGCGGGGTGACGCAGGCGATGTTCCTCGAAGGCCGGCTGAGCCTGGACGGGGCGCCGCAGGAGCCCAGGAAAGGGTTGCTGAAATACATCACCGACGGGTTCGATCCAGAGGCGCGCGACGTGGTGTTCGTGCCGGTGGCGCTGAATTACGACCGGGTGCTGGAGGACCGCATCCTGCTGGAGGCGCTGGCACGGGGCGGCAAGGGGTTCCGGGCGCGCATCAGCGTGATCGGGGGGTTCTTTCTGAAACAACTGTGGTTGCGGCTGCGGGGCAGGTTTCACCGGTTCGGCTATGCGGCGGTGAGTTTCGGGCGCCCGCTGTCGCTGAAGGCGTTCGGCGCGCATCACGCGGGCGAGGTGGCCGGACCGCTGGCCGAAGAGCTGATGCATCGGATCAACGCGGTGGTGCCGGTGCTGCCGGTGCCTTTGGTGGCGGCGATCATCGAAGACGCCGCCGAGCCGCTGTCGCGCGCATCTATCGAGGCGCAATTCGCCACCTGGGCCGTCAAGCTGGATGCCACCCATGTGCACATGCCGCGCGACGATCTGAGCTATGCGGTGGAGGTCGGGCTGCGCATGTTGGCGCAGCGACGTATCGTCACCAAGGCGGAGGGCTGTTTCTCGGTCAATCCCCAGGAAAGGCCCGCGCTGGCCTTCTATGCAAATTCGATCCGGCATCTGCTGATGTGACCGTGCAGGCGCAGCGGAAATTTCTGCGCCTGCTGGGTCATAAAATTACAAAAATGACTTGATTGAGGTTGCAATATTACAAAGCCACCGATATTCCATCCTCAGACCCCGCGATTCTGCGTCGCGGCAAACAGGACGTTAACAGGAGGCAAAACACATGGCTCTGGATACTGAAAGCGCCATCGCAGCGTATGAGGCACCTGAAAAGGATCTTTATGAAGTTGGGGAAATGCCCCCGCTGGGCTATGTGCCCAAGAAAATGTACGCTTGGGCGATCCGCCGGGAACGCCATGGCGAGCCCGATACCTCGTTCCAGAAGGAAGTGGTCGATACCTGGGAAATCGACAGCCACGAGGTGCTGGTGCTGGTGATGGCCGCGGGCGTGAATTACAACGGTGTCTGGGCCGGTCTGGGCCAGCCGATCTCGCCCTTCGACGTGCATGGTCAGGATTACCATATCGCCGGGTCGGACGCGTCGGGGATCGTCTGGAAAGTGGGCGACAAGGTGAAGAACTGGAAGGTGGGTGACGAGGTTGTCATTCACTGCAATCAGGATGATGGCGACGACGAGGAATGCAACGGCGGCGATCCGATGTTCTCGCCCACCCAGCGGATCTGGGGCTATGAAACGGGCGACGGTTCGTTCGCGCAGTTCACCAAGGTGCAGGCGCAGCAGCTGATGCCGCGTCCCAGGCACCTGACATGGGAAGAGAGCGCCTGTTACACGCTGACGCTGGCCACCGCCTATCGGATGCTGTTCGGCCACCACCCGCACGAGCTGCGGCCCGGTCAGAACGTGCTGGTCTGGGGCGCGTCGGGCGGTCTGGGATCCTATGCGATCCAGCTGGCCAACACTGCGGGCGCCAACGCGATCGGCGTGATCTCGGACGAGAGCAAGCGCCAGTTCGTGCTGGACCAGGGCGCCAAAGGGGTGATCAACCGCAAGGATTTCGATTGCTGGGGGCAGTTGCCCACGGTGAACAGCCCCGAATACAATGCGTGGCTGAAAGAGGCGCGCAAATTCGGCAAGGCGATCTGGGACATTACCGGCAAGGGCGTGAACGTGGACATGGTGTTCGAACACCCCGGCGAGGCGACTTTTCCGGTCTCGACGCTGGTGGTGAAGAAGGGCGGCATGGTGGTGATCTGTGCCGGGACCAGCGGGTTCAACACAACGTTTGATGTGCGGTACATGTGGATGCACCAGAAACGGCTTCAGGGATCGCATTTCGCCAACCTGAAACAGGCCGCCAGCGCCAACCGCCTGATGTGCGAGCGCCGTCTGGACCCGTGCATGTCGGAAGTGTTCGCCTGGAACGAGATCCCGGACGCGCATATGAAGATGCTGCGCAACGAGCACAAGCCCGGAAATATGGCGGTTCTGGTGCAGGCGCCCAGGACGGGCCTGCGCACCGTCGAGGATGTGCTGGAAGCCGGGAAATAGGCGCGCGCCCCGGAAGGTGCGCCACAGGATCACGAATCACCCCCGAATCGCGACGCCGGTTCGGGGGTGATTTACGTTTTGGTAAGGCGTCTTTTTGCTTTCAGAGGGTTGCCGGATCGCCCCCTCACCATTTCTGGGGAGAGAAAATCAGCGAATATCTTAACGGGAACGGCTCGTGCTATGCTTGTGTTAACGTTTCATTAACCCCTGATAACGAGAGTCAATCATGAAATACGACTGGATACTCGACGTGCTTGCGGACCTTCGGACTTTTGCGCAGGCGAATGGCCTGGATGGGCTGGCCGATCAGCTGGATGATACAAGGCTGGTGGCTGCGACGGAGATCGTGTCGTTGGCGCATAACACAGGGGCGGCGCGGCATGGGGATGACGCAACGGCGGGAAACGATACTGGAGGAGCTGACGCACGCGCAAGAGCTTGATGCGCTGCAACATGCAACCGAGGCATTGCGCGATCATTTTGGGATAGACCATATGGTCTATCACTGGGTCAATTCGGCGGGCGAACAATATGGCTGTGGCACCTATTCCGACGCCTGGCGCGACCGCTATATCGAACAGGATTACATCCGCATTGATCCGGTAATTATCGGGTGTTATCAAAGGTTTCACCCGGTTGATTGGAAGCGGCTGGACTGGTCCGGCAAGGCGGCGCGCGCCTTTCAGCGCGAGGCGATCGAATATGGGGTGGGCAATCAGGGATTCTCGATCCCGATCCGGGGGCCAAACGGGCAGTTCGCGCTGTTCACTGTCAGCCATCACTGTGACGACGATACCTGGGCGGTCTTTACCGACGCCAACCGGCGCGACCTGATCCTGATCGCGCATGAGTTCAATCAGAAGGCGCTGGATTTCGAGCCGGAGCGCGCACCGGAACAGGCCCGCGCCCTGTCGCCCCGCGAAGTGGATGCGATGACACTTTTGGCAATGGGGTACAGCCGGGCACAGGTGGCCGAAACCCTGTCAATCTCGGAGCATACGTTGCGGGTTTATATCGAAAGCGCCCGGTTCAAGCTGGGCGCGCTTAACACAACCCACGCGGTAGCTCAGGCGATGACGCGCGGGTTGATTGTTGTCTGAAAAGGTTAACGGACCGACATGCAGGTTAGGCCAGCATTAAGCATGTCCCGCTAGGGCTGTTCCCGCTCGAATTGTCGGAGGGATGCCCACATGATCCGTTATATCTACGCCAGTGACCTGCACATGTTTCCCAAGCTCAAGCGCGGCATGTTCCGCGACCGGGCCGACCAGTTTCGCACCCGGCTGAACTGGGATGTCACGGTGGATGAAAACGGCGAGGAGCGCGATGAATATGACGCGCTGAACCCGCTTTATGTGATCTGGGAGAAACCTGACGGCAGCCATGGTGGTTCGATGCGGTTGTTGCCAACAACCGGCCCATGCATGGTGAACGACCATTTTCTGCACCTGACGGACGGGGTTCGGATCCAAAGCCCGGTAATCTGGGAATGCACCCGGTTCTGTCTGGCGCGCGACGCCGAGCCGCGCACGGCGGCCGCGCTGATGCTAGGCGGGGGCGAGGTGATGACCGGTTTCGGGGTAGAGCATTACGTGGGCGTTTTCGATGCGCGCATGGTGCGGATCTATCGGCTGATCGGCTCGTCCCCCGAGGTGCTGGGCGCGCAGGGCGAGGGGCGGGAGCGGATCAGCGTGGGCCTGTGGAGCTTTACGCAAGAGGCCCGCAGCGCGGTGGCGGCGCGCGCCGGTCTGGACCCGGAGTTGTCGCGTGCCTGGTTCGATGCGGCGTTTGGCGGCGGCGCGGCGGCGCGCCTGGCGCAAAGCGCCTGAGGCGGTGTTCTGCGCTGGCACCCGCCGGGGCGCGGCTGTAGGGTCGCGCCATGGACAAGACCGCGCTGACCCTGAGCCCCGACCAGGCCGATGCCTATGACAGCCTTGCCGAGTTGCTGCGCGGCGCGGGGGTGGATATTGACGATGGCGCGCTGACCCCGCCGCGCGAGGGACAGCAGGCCGTGGCAGCGGTATTGGGCAAGGCCGGTTCGGGCAAGACGCTGTTGTTGGCCGAGATGGTCAAGGCGCTGGAGGAGGCCGGGGTCGATATCGTTTCGGGCGATTACGAGGGGCGCAGGCGCAAGGATCGCCGCACCCTGGCGATTCTTGCACCCACCAACAAGGCGGCCAGCGTGTTGCGGATGCGCGGTGTACCGGCGACGACGATTCACCGGATCATCTATACACCGGTCTATGACCCGGAATACGAAAAGATCGCCGAGTGGCTGGCGGGGACTGGCGAACGCCCGGAGATCGAGGGATTGACCGATCTGGCGCTGGACCGGGCGGCGGAGTTCTACAAGCTGCACAAGTCCATCCCCGGCGCGCTGGCGGCGGCCGGGCTGCGGGGATCGGACTTCATCACCGGCTGGAAACGGCGCGACGAGCCGCTGGATATCGGATTCGTGGACGAAGGCTCGATGCTGGATGACCGCCAGTTCGATGATCTCAAGGAGATTTTCTCGACGCTGGTTCTGTTTGGCGATCCGGCGCAGCTGGCGCCGGTGAACCAGTCCGGGGCGATGGTGTTCGACAAGTTGCCGGCAGCGGCCAGGCACGAATTGCACCGCGTTCACCGGCAGGATGCGGACAACCCGATCCTGGACCTGGCCCATGCACTGGGCGATCCGCAGCTGGAATTTCAGGATTTCGAGCGCATGGTCGAGGAAACCGCGCAAAAGGATGACCGGGTGGTCTGGGCCCAGCGGGTGGAAGTGGACCTGATGGCGCGGTCGCCGGTGCTGGTGTGGCGCAACGCGACGCGCATCCGCCTGATCCAGGCGTTTCGGCAGGTGCATGGCGCGCCCGAGGACGATCTGCTGGAAGGCGAGCCGCTGATTTGCGACGGCATCGAGCTGCCGCTGAAGCATCGCAAGAAACGGCTGGATCTGGAGGCGCGCGGGCTGATCAAGGGCGCGCAGGTGATCTATCTGGGCCGGGGCCGCAAGCCGGGGTTTTCGCGTCTGCATGTGATCGGCGCTGAAGATCCCCGCGTGTCGGCGGCCTCGATCGTGAAGATCGAAAAGCCGGATGAGGAAGAGCCGTTCATTCCCTTTGCCGCGCGAATGGGCGCGGCTTTTCTGCATGGCGCGGCGGTGACGATCCACAAGGCGCAAGGGTCTCAGTGGGAGAACGTGCAGGTGTTCGCGCCCGATCTGTTCGTGGCGGCGCGCATGGGGCGGGTCGAGGCGGGGCACCCGTTGTGGAAGCGGCTGGCCTATGTGGCGATCACGCGGGCATCCGACCGGCTTTATTGGGTGGTGCGCAATCGGCTGGCCAAGCCGACGGGGCCGCTGCGGGTGGATGATTTGCAGGTGGCGCCGGTGCCGCTGATCCTGGAGGAGGAAACACAATGAAGAGTATTCTGATCACCGGGGCGAGCCAGGGGATTGGCCGCGCCACCGCCGATTTGTTTCTGGAGGCGGGCTGGCGCGTGGGGTTGCTGGCGCGCGGGGCGCAAAAGCTGCAAGGCATCGCGGCGCGGTATGAAAACGCGGTGGCGCTGCCGGCGGACGTGACCGACGCGGCGGCGATGCAGGCGGCCTTTGATGCGTTTGTTGAACGGGCCGGTCGGCTGGACGTATTGTTCAACAATGCCGGCATGTTCGGCAAGCCCGGCGCGATCGACGCGCTGGAGGTTGAGGATTTCGACGCGGTGGTGAATGTGAACCTGCGCGGCATGTTCATAGCGGCCCGGCTGGCGTTTCAACAGATGCGGCGGCAGGATCCGGCGGGCGGGCGGATCATCAACAACGGGTCGATTTCGGCCCATGTGCCGCGCGAAGGGTCGGTCAGCTATACCACCACGAAACACGCGATCACCGGGCTGACAAAAAGCCTGTCGCTGGATGGGCGGGCGTTGGGCATTGCCTGTGGGCAGATCGATATCGGCAATGCCGAAACCGATATGGTGGCGGCGCTGAACGCGCGGCTGGCGGCAGAGGGCAAGGCGCCCAACCCGGTAATGGACGTGGGGGACGCGGCGCGGTCGGTGCTGCACATGGCAGAGCTGCCGCTGGAGGCCAATGTACAATTCATGACGGTGATGGCGACCCGGATGGCCTATATTGGGCGCGGGTAGGGCGTTTGCATTCGTCCTGGTCCCGGTCGGGCGCCGCGCCTAGCCCTGCCGAATAAGGCGGAAAGCGGCCGAGGCGCCCCAACCCGCCGCGATGGCGATGGCCAGCGACATCAGGCCGTAAAGCAGAGGTTGCTGGCGCGACATGTCGTAAAGCCAGCGTTCCAGCCCTACCTTGTTGACATCGATCACGGTTTCGAATTTCGACACCACCTTGCCGCCGCGCGTCAGGAAGATGCGCGTGGGATGCGCGCCTTCGGTCAGGTTGGCGGGCATGGTGATCGAAGTGCGGAACAGGGTTTGCTGATCCACCTGAACGCCGCCTTCGAGCAGCTGATATAGCCCCTGTTGGGTGCGGATGCGGATCACGGCCTCGGAAAAGCTCTGGGCATCGGCCACCTCCATGGGCGCCCCGACAGAGCGGATGGCGCGGGGGATCGAGACGCCGTAACGCTGATCCTCGACATTGGACAGGACCTGGTTGAAAGGCGCAGAGGTGGCGACGGCGTAGAACGCGGGTGCGGCGTCTACTTCGACCGAATCGGTATTGATCCAGATGCCGAATTTCCGTTCCTTGCGGCGCACGGTTACGGGGTTGGAGGGGCCGGACACGGTGATGACCACATGGAGTGGCGGGTCGGCGACGATGGGCGCCTCGCGCTTGACGGCCCCGAATATCAGGATCTCGGAGCCGTCGAATGTGGCGGTGATTGCAACTTTGTCCTGGCTGAGACCCAGCACCACTTCTTCGGCCCGCAGCGGCAGCGCGGTCAGCAGGAGGAGGGCAAGCAGGCGCAGCATTGCTCAGTGTCCCCCCGGGGGCCCAAGAGAGTAAAGCTCGCCTGGTTCCAGAAGCAGGTCCAGCGCCAGCTTGGCGCAGACCAGGATGACCATGAGGGCCAGCAGGATGCGCAGTTGTTCGGCCTTGAGATAGGTGCCGATCCGTGTGCCGATCTGGGCGCCGATCACGCCCCCCACCAGCAGCAGAACCGCAAGCGCGATATCCACCGTATAGTTGGTGGTGGCGTGCAAAAGCGTGGTGAACCCGGTGACAAAGATGATCTGGAACAGCGATGTGCCCACCACAACCTTGGTGGGCATCCCCAGCAGGTAGATCATGGCGGGCACCATGATAAAGCCGCCGCCAACCCCCATGATCGCTGCCAGGATGCCAACGCAGATCCCGACGATGATCGGCGGGATGACCGAGATATACAGCCCGGAGACCCGGAACCGCATCTTGAAGGGCAGGCCGTGAATCCAGTTGTGTTTCTTGCGTTTGACGGGGCCTGTATTGCGCCGCGACTTGCGGATCGCGTTCAGGCTTTCGACGAACATCAGACTGCCGATGATGCCCAGAAAGACCACGTAGGACAGGCGCACAAGCAGATCGACCTGCCCCATCGACTTGAGATAGTTGAAGACCAACACGCCCAGGGCCGCGCCGAAGAGGCCCCCGACCAGAAGCACGCAGCCCATCCTGAGATCGACGGTCCTACGCTTGAAATGTGCCAGAACGCCCGAGAAGGACGAGGCCACGATCTGGTTGGCCTCGGTCGCGACGGCGACGGCGGGGGGGATGCCGATGAAAAACAAAAGCGGCGTCATCAGGAAACCGCCGCCAACGCCGAACATGCCGGACAGAACCCCAACCATGCCGCCCAACCCGAGAAGCAGAAACGCGTTCACGGAGACTTCGGCAATGGGAAGATAAATCTGCATGTATTTTAGTACAGTTTGCGTTTGCAGAAAATCAACCTGCCAGCACTCACAAATACCGGCAGGTCTGAAATAATCTCTATTCGGGCCGTCCAGGCGTCAGCGTTCCTTGACATATGGCTCGCCGCCCGCGCGCGGCGGAATGGCGCGTCCGACAAAACCGGCCAGAATGACGACGGTCAGGATATAGGGCAGCACGTCCATGAACTGAACGGGAATCACAAAATTGCCCAGCTCGATATTCTGGTAGCGCAGCGCAATGGCTTGCAGAAAACCGAACAGCAAGGTGGACCAAAGCGCATACCACGGGCGCCATTTGGCAAAGATCAGCGCAGCCAACGCGATGAAGCCGCGCCCGGCGGTCATGTCCTTGACGAACCCGGCCTGAAGCGCTGTGGCAAGATAGGCCCCGGCGATGCCGCACAATACGCCGCAGATCATCACCGCCGCATAGCGCAGGCCGATGACGGATACGCCGGCCGTGTCAACCGCGGCCGGGTTTTCGCCCACCGCGCGCAGGCGCAGCCCGAAGCGGGTGCGATACAGCACCCACCATGTCAGCGGAACCGCAAGTACGGCGATATAGACAAGGATGGAATGCCCCGAGATCAGCTCGGAATAGATCGGGCCAAGAATGGGCACATCCGCGACCGTTTCGGACAGGGGCAGGTCGATCGGGTTGAAGCGGGCCTCGCGCGGGAGCGACGGGGTGCGCCCGCCCTGTTGGAACCAGTCCTGCGCCACGAGCACGGTGATCCCGGCAGCCAGAAAATTGATCGCCACGCCGGAAATCAGCTGATTGCCCCGGAACGTGATCGAGGCCAGCCCGTGAATGATCGACAGAACCAGCGAACTGGCGATCCCCGCCAGCAGGCCAAGCCAGACAGAACCGGTGGCATAGGCCACGGCGGCCGAGAAAAAGGCGGCGGCCAGCATCTTGCCTTCGAGACCGATATCGAAGATCCCGGCGCGTTCCGAATACAGACCGGCAAGGCACGCCAGCAAGAGCGGTGTGGCCAGGCGAACGGTGCTGTCAAGAACCTGGATAATTGTCAGGAAATCCATCACACATTCCTCCTGCGCAGAGCCAGGAACAGCTTTTCAAGCGGCATGCGCACCATGTTGTCCAGCGCCCCGGTGAACAGGATCACCAGCGCCTGGATCACCACGATCAGTTCGCGCGGGATATTCGTCCAGAGCGCCAGCTCGGCGCCGCCCTGATAGAGAAAGCCGAACAGGATGGCGGCAAGAAACACGCCAAACGGATGGGAGCGGCCCATCAGGGCCACGGCGATGCCGATGAACCCGGCACCCTCGGTCGAGTTCATCACCAGACGTTCGCTTTCGCCCATGGTGGTGTTGACGCTCATCAGCCCGGCCAGCGCGCCCGAGATCAGCATGGCGATTACCGTGATGCGCACCGGGCTGATACCGGCATATCTGGCCGCCGATTCCGAAAACCCGAAGGCGCGGATTTCATAGCCCAGCCTTGTGCGCCAGATCAGGTACCAGACCAGCACGCAGGCGGCGATGGCGAGGAAGAAGGTGACATTGGCCGGCGCGCCCCGGAACATGATGTTGTCGGCGGTCGAGAACATGTCGCGGAAGGTGGGCAGCTTGGTGGCGTCGGGGAAATTGGCGCTGGCCGGATCCATCGATCCCTTGGGGCGCAGGACATTGACCAGAACATAGTTCAGCAACCCGGCGGCGATGAAATTGAACATGATCGTTGTGATCACGATATGGCTGCCGCGTTTGGCCTGAAGCAGCGCCGGGATATAGGCCCAGGCGGCGCCGAACAACGCCGCCCCTGCAGTGGCGCCAAGGATGGCAAGCGACCAGTGCGGCCAGGGGATGTAGAGCGCGACCAGCGCGACCCCCAACCCCCCCAGCATGGCCTGGCCCTCGCCGCCGATATTGAACATGCGGGCGTGAAAGGCGACGGCCACGGCCAGGCCGGTGAACATGAAATTGGTGGCATAGTAGAGCGTATAGCCCCACCCGGCAGACCGCATCAGCGCGCCTTCGACCATCAGCTTGAACGCGGCAACCGGGTTTTCCCCGATGGCCAGGATCACCAGCGCCGACAGGACCGCCGCAAGGATCAGGGATATCAAAGGGATCAGGACGATATCGGCCCATTGCGGCATCTTATCCATTCTGCTCGCCCTCGCGCTCTTTCTGTTGGTGGTCAAATTGCTCGTCGATGGCCTGGATGATGGGCTTGTCCGGCATTTCGGTGATGCCCGCCATCAAAAGGCCCAGTTCGGTTTCATCGGTCTGGTCGGGCGCGCGTTCGCCCATGATATGGCCGTCAAACATCACCGCGACGCGATCGGCCAGCGACAGGATCTCTTCCAGTTCGACCGACACCAGAAGGATCGCCTTGCCCTGATCGCGCAGGTTCACGATCTGCTGGTGGATGAATTCGATGGCGCCGATATCCACGCCGCGCGTGGGCTGACCGACCAGCAGCAGGTCGGGGTTGCGTTCGATTTCGCGGGCCAGAACGATCTTTTGCTGGTTGCCGCCAGAGAAATTCTTGGCCGCCAGTTTCGGGTGCGGTGGGCGTACGTCGAACCGGTCCATCTTTTCCTGGGCCAGGGTCTGGATGCCGGTATTGTCCATCAACAGACCGGATTGGTATTCCGGATCAAGGTGATAGCCGAAGACGATGTTTTCCCAGGCGGTATAGTCCATGATCAGGCCTTCGCGCTGGCGGTCTTCGGGTACATGGGCGATGCCGGCATGACGGCGTGCCTGCCCGTCGGCGCCCTTGCCCGACAGCGGCAGGGCCACGCCGTTCACCCGGATCGAGCCGGTGCCCTCGGCAAAGCCGCCCAGCACTTCGAGCAGTTCGGACTGGCCATTGCCCGCAACCCCGGCGATGCCCAGGATCTCGCCGGCGCGCACGGTCAGGTCGATGCCCTTGACACGTTCGACACCCTTGTCGTCGATCACGCGCAACCCCTTGATTTCCAGAACGGTTTTGCCCGGCGTGGCGGGAACCTTGTCAACCCGCAGCAGCACCTTGCGCCCCACCATCAGTTCGGCCAGCGCCTCGGGGCTGGTTTCAGAGGTCTTGACGGTGGCCGTCATCTCGCCGCGCCGCATGACCGACACCGTATCGGTGATGTCCATGATCTCGCGCAGCTTGTGGGTGATCAGGATGATCGTCTTGCCCTCGTCGCGCAGGCGATCAAGGATGCGGAACAGCTGATCGGCCTCGGCGGGGGTCAGCACGCCGGTGGGCTCGTCGAGAATGAGGATATCGGCCCGCCGGTAGAGCGCCTTGAGGATTTCCACCCGCTGCTGGTGGCCGACCGAGAGGTTTTCGATAAGTGCGTCGGGATCGATGTTGAGTTCGTATTCCTTCGCCAGGTGGGCCAGTTCCTTGCGGGCCTTGGCCAGCGAGGGACGCAAAAGGACGCCTTCCTCGGCTCCGAGAATGATGTTTTCCAGAACCGAGAAATTCTCGACCAGCTTGAAATGCTGAAACACCATGCCGATGCCGACGGCAATCGCGGCCTGGCTGTCGGGGATCTGGGTTTTGGTGCCCTTGATGAATATCTCGCCCTTGTCGGCCTTGTAGAAACCGTAAAGGATGGACATCAGCGTGGATTTCCCGGCGCCGTTTTCGCCGATGATGCCGTGGATCGTGCCCGGCATGACGGAGATCGAAATGTCCTTGTTGGCCTGCACGGGGCCAAAGGCCTTGGAGATGCCTTTGAGTTCGATTGCGGGGGCTGTCATTCAGGCTCTCCCAGACCGGCGAAACCGGTCAGGCGCGCCAGCCGTCCGGTTTTGTCGAGTTCAATGAAATACTGACCGTGCTGGCCTGCGCCGTCGGCCATGACAAAGGTCACGGTGGCGCGATGGCTGGTCCCGGTCGTGGATAGCGCCGCCACATGCGCTGTCGCGCCGGGGCTGTGCTGGCTGTACATGCCGATATAGTGGTTCAGCGCCGCCGTGTCGGTGATCGGTTCGGGCGTGCGCGGATCGGCGTAGACAACATCCTCACCAACGCAGTCGCGCAAGGATCGGGCGCGGGTTTCCGGGTTCGGGTCGCCCCAAGCGGAAAAGAAGGCTGCGATGCTGTCTGACATTGGGTGTTTCCTGGCAGGAAGGGCCGCGCCGCGATGGTGCGGCCCTTTGCCGTTTCAACCGGTCACTGACTTAGAAGTCGTAGGCCGGGCAGCTGTCGTTGGCGTAGTAGGACACAACTTCCAGCTCGCCGCTGATGATCTTGGCGCGCGCGTCGTCCACGGCGGCCTTCATCTCGTCGGTGATGAGGGGGGCGTTGTATTCGTCATAGGCCCAACCCACACCTTCTTCGGCCAGGCCGAGCGTGGTGAACCCACCGGTTTCCAGATCGGCGCCGGCCATCATCGAGTTATAGACAGCCACGTCGACACGCTTGAGCATCGAGGTAAGAACCTTGCCCGGGTGCAGATAGTTCTGGTTGCTGTCCACGCCGATCGACAGGATATCTTCGTCGGCGGCGGTTTGCAGCACGCCCACGCCGGTGCCGCCCGCAGCGGCATAGATCACGTCAGCGCCCTGCGAGATCTGCGCCTTGGTCAGCTCAGAGCCTTTCACCGGGTCGTTCCATGCGGCGGGGGTGGTGCCGGTCATGTTGGCGACGATCTTCATGTCGGGGTTCACCGCCTTGACGCCCTGCGCGTAGCCGCAGCCGAAATGGCGGATCAGCGGAATGTCCATGCCGCCGATAAAGCCGACCGTGCCGGATTTCGAAGCCATCGCAGCCAGCATTCCGACGAGATACGAGCCCTGGTGTTCCTGAAAGCCGATCAGTTGAACGTTGGGCGGGACTTCGGGCATCCAGCCGTCGATGTTGACGAATTTGGTATCCGGGTAATCCGGGGCCACGGCCTCGACCGGGGTGGCAAAGGCAAAGCCGGTGGTGATCACCGGGTTGGCGCCTGCCTCGGCAAAGCGGCGCAGCGCCTGCTCGCGCTGGGCTTCGGACTGAAGTTCGATCTCCAGAAACTTGCCACCGGTTTCTTCGGCCCAGCGTTTCGCGCCGTTGAAGGCCGCTTCGTTGAAGGATTTGTCGAACTTGCCGCCCAGGTCAAAGATCAGCGCCGGTTCGGCCAGGGACGCGCCCGCCGACAGGGCAATCGCGGCGGCGGCCCCAAGGAATTTTTGCATCAGGGTCATGAATATCTCCCATGTGTTGAGCGGGCCGGTCGTTGGTTTGCCAGCCCTTCAGATGTGACGATCCGATTGATCATCCACAAGTTAGGCCGCAGAGCAACGGGGTGGTCAACCGGTTTTTGACCAATTGGCCGAAAATCTGTCATGGATGGAGGGTGCCGTCAGGGAAGCGGCTTTCCCATCACCACGGCCGCCACGGGGTTGGCACCGGGGCGGGTATAATAGGCGGGGCGTGTGCCGATGCGGACATAGCCGGCCGATTCGTACAAGGCCTGCGCCGGGCTGTTGTCGGCGGCGACTTCGAGAAAGACGCGCCGCGCGCCGCGCGCTTCGGCCGCTGCCTCGAAACGGGCCAGCAGGATGCGGCCCAGGCCCTGGCGGCGGGCCGTTGGCGCCACGGCGATCGTCAGCAATTCGGCCTCGTCCGCCACCGCGCGCCCGATGGCGAAACCGTCGTCGCAATCGACCAGAAAGACATGAGGCGAGGCAAGCAGGTCGGAGAATTCCTCGGTCGTCCAGCCGCGCGCGTCGGGAAAAGCGGCATCGTGCAGGGCTGCAAGAGCGGCCGGGGTCATTTCAGGATCAGCGGCGCCGGATCGCGGGGCGGCGCGGCGTCGGCGGGTTTGACATAAAGCGGCGCCGGGCGGTGGCGCGGGCCCTGGTGGCCGTCCAGGGCACACAGGGCGATGTTGTGCACCAGCCGGGGCGTGGCGGGGGGCAGGTGGCGGGGCAGGGCCGAGGGTTCGTCCGCCGGGGCCAGCCGGGGCGTGGCATCGCCGGAATCCAGCAGGTAAAGCTGATCGCGCGGCGCGGGCACGGCGGCCTGATGCGGTTCGTCATGGTCCCGGGACAGGGCCTGGAAGGTGGATACCCCGACCGCCGGGATGCCCAGCCCGAGCGCCAGGCCGCGCGCGGCGCCGACGGAGATTCGGATGCCGGTAAAGTTGCCTGGCCCGATCCCGACGCCAAGCGCGGTCAGATCCCGCCAGGTGGCATCATGGGTGGCGAGCAGGTCATGCAGCAGCGGCATCAGCGCTTCGGCCTGTCCGCGTTTCATGTCGGCCACCTGTGCGCCCAGCAGCATGTCGCCACGCAGCAGCGCCGCGGCGCAATAGGGGCCGGACGTGTCAAAGCCGAGAATCAGCGGGGCGGGATGGGCCATGCGGGTGCCGGGCGGGGCGCCCTAGACGGCGACCGGGCGCACTTCGGTCACTTCGGGAATGTAGTGGCGCAGCAGGTTCTCGATCCCCATCTTGAGGGTCAGCGTCGAGGAGGGGCAACCGGCGCAGGCGCCCTGCATATGCAGGTAGACAACGCCGCGATCAAAGCCGTGAAAGGTGATGTCGCCGCCGTCCTGCGCCACGGCGGGGCGCACGCGGGTGTCCAGCAACTCTTTGATCTGACCGACGATTTCCCCATCGGGCCCGTCATGCTCGGCATGGCCGGAGGGCTGCGCGGCATCGCCCGCCATGACCGGCTGCCCGGACTGGAAATGCTCCATGATGGCACCCAGAATGGCCGGTTTGATGTGGTCCCATTCGACCGCGTCTTCCTTGGTCACGGTGACGAAATCGGTGCCGAAAAACACACCAGACACACCCTTGACGGAAAAGATGCGCGTGGCCAGCGGTGAGGCCGAGGCGCCGTCGGGCGTGGGGAAATCGGCGGTGCCCATGTCCAGCACGGTCTGGCCGGGCAGGAATTTCAGCGTGGCCGGGTTCGGGGTGGATTCGGTTTGAATGAACATCTGGGATTCACCTTATTTCGCTTGGGTAAAGATATGCGCCTCTGTTGCGGAAGTGTCAAGGTTTAGAACCATTCTAACAGAAGCCTGACCGGGGGTGCTGGCATTGTGAGAGAATCATGGTTAATGCCTTTGTTTTGCGGGTTTTCGGCGGTCTGCGCCACGTCGGTATCACGTCGGTATTGCGGCGGTGGGGGAGTGCCGGGAGGTGGGGGTTAAGGGGGCGTGCGGTGGATTGGGATTTGGGTCGTAATTGTTGGAGTTGGGACATGGCGCGAGAGGATTTGCAAAACAGGGCAGGTAAAAGAAATTCGCCGTGCTGGCTTCCAAGGTCTGCGCAGCGGGACGAAGTGACCATTCGCTGCGGTTTCGCCAATGACGGCTCTCGTTATCGGAACGTGCTCAATCGATTTGCACGTAAACTTTTTCCTTGTGGGTTAACGAGGTGTAAACTGCATTCGTGAACGCAGCGGAATGGGGCGGGAAAATGTTGCACTACAAGATCCTAGGAGAAGGCAAACCGGTCGTGATGCTTCACGGCGTCACCCTGGATCATCGTCATATGGTCGAAATTTTAGAGCCCGCTTTTGAGCAGTCTGACGGTTGGCAACGCATCTATCTGGATTTGCCTGGACACGGGAAGAGCCCGCCGCAGGAAAAAATCGACAGCCAGGATGGCATTCTGAATTCAGTAGAAGAGTTCATTGTAGATCAATTGGGCGACAAACCATTTGCCTTGGTGGGTCTTTCGCGAGGCAGCTACATTTCGCGGGGCATCATCCACCGGCAAACCGACCGGGTCCGAGGTGCCGCTTTGATCGTTCCGGGTGGTAATCCGGACTCACCTAATCCGCTTCCCAAGCATGAAATTCTTGAACCCGATCCTACAATTCGGTCCGAGTTGCCGGAAGACGAAATCTGGTCTTTTGAGAATTTTTCGGTCGTTCAAAGCCGCGCGATTATGGAGAAGCGGCGAAATATACTCAAACCTGCAATACAACTTCACGACAAGGTTCAAGAGGCACGCGTAAAGGAACGTTTCTTCTTCAGCTTTGCCTCGGCGGAAGAAGCCATGGTTTTTGGGAAACCGAGCCTGCTTGTCGCTGGGCGTCAGGACTGGATAAGCGGTTATCTGGATTCAGTTGACCTGATGCGACGGTATCCTCGCGCCACCCTTGCGATTCTGGATGCCGCAGGACACGGGCTGGCGTTCGAACGCCCAGAATTGTTCACAGCACTCATAAAGGACTGGCTACATCGCCTTGCGGTGGATTGGGTAGACTGACCCAAAACAAGCAAGACTTTCATCCATCGTCGTTTCTGCATGCGAAGCGCGATGGCTGTCACTCGTCGGATCTGCAATATCCGTCAAATTGGGCTCATCCCCGCCATTCGCTGCGCCTTGCACGCAAGGCCGCTTCTGGCTGCCTCGTCAGGTCACCGCTTCCAGCTGCTCCTTGGACAGGTCGCCGGGCACGATGGTGATCGGCACCGGCAGGCTACCCGAGTTGCGCGACAGCTGCGAGACCAGCGGGCCGGGGCCCTTGCGGTCGGTGCCGGCGCCCAGCACAAGCACGCCGATGGTGGGGTCTTCGCGGATCTCGGCCAGGATTTCGGACACTGCCTCGCCTTCGCGGATCACCAGTTCGGGATCGACATTCTGACGGTCGCGCATCCATTTGGCGAACACTTCGAAATGCACCTCGATGCGTTCGCGGGTTTCTTCGCGCATGATGTCCCCGACGCCGATCCAGTGATTGAACTCCTCGGGCGGGATGACCGACAGGATCTTGACGCCGCCGCCGGTATTGGCGGCGCGCATCGCGGCAAAGCGCATGGCGTTCAGGCATTCGCGGCTGTCATCCAGCACCACCAGGAACTTACGCATCAAATCCTCCGTTTGGGCGGATCATGGCGGCAAGCGCGCCGTTTCGCAACTGTTGCGTCGCCGGTTCAGGCGGTGGACCGTGCCCAGTCCCAATACATGTCGCGCACAAGGCGCGTGACCGGGCCAACCTGATACTGGCGGTCGTCAAAGGCGGTGACGGGCGTGACCTTGTTCATGTTGCCGGACATGAACACCTCGTCCGCGTTCTCGAAATCGGCAAAGCCCAGCACGGTTTCATGCACGATCACACCATCGGCGCGCAGGTTTTCGATGTGGCGGGCACGGGTGATTCCGGCCAGAAAGGTGCCATTGGGAATTGGCGTGAACACCTCGCCGTCGCGCACCATGAAGATATTGGCGGTGGCGGTTTCGGCGACGTTGCCCATGGCGTCGGCCACCAGCGCGTTGGCAAAGCCCCTGGCGCGTGCCTCGGCCAGCATCCTTGCGTTGTTGGGATAGAGGCAGCCCGCCTTGGCGTTGACCACCGCGTCTTCGAGCACGGGGCGGCGAAAGCGGGTGCGGGTGAGGGTGGCGCCTGCCTCGGGCGGGGCCATGGGGATCTGTTCGAGACAGATGGCAAAGCCGGTTTCTTCCTGATTGGGGACGATGGCGGTCACGTCGCCACCAATGCCCCAATACATGGGGCGGATATAGACGGCCGCGTCCTTGTCATAGGCTTTCACGCCTTCGTGCACGATGTCGACCATTTCTGCGGTCGACATGGTCGGCTTGAGCATCAGCGCCTCGGCGGAGCGGTTGGCGCGCGCGCAGTGTTTGTCCAGATCGGGCATCAACCCGCCGACGAAACGCGCGCCGTCGAACACGCCAGAACCCAGCCAGGCGCCGTGATCTGCCGCCCGCATGACCGGTACGTCGCCGTCATGCCACGCGCCGTTGAAATAGGTGCGGATATTGGTGCCGACTGCCATGATGCTCTCCCTCGCTGATGCGGCGCGAGAGTAGGGCGGCGCGCGGTGGAGGTCCATACGGAAAACCCCCGGCCGGGGAGGGCCGGGGGCGAAAGATCAGGTGATGAAAAGGAATTTTGAAATGACTTGTTTCATTTGGGAGGGCGACGGGAATGTCGCCGGTGATGTCTGAAGACATTAGACCCGGGATGCGACAGATTCGTGACGAAAATGCCGCGTTGCGGCAAGGATGGGTGTCTTTCCTGCTTGCGTGCCGCGGTTGGGGCTGAATTGCCCGCGAAACAGGCAGATAAAAAAGGCGCGTGCCCTGCGGCCGCGCCTTTTTCGGGAGCAAGTTGATCTGCCGAGCGTGAGGTCAGCGCGCGGAAATCATCCCAACGATATCGTAGGTTTTTTGCAGGATCGGCGCGGCGAGGGCGCGGGCCTGCCGGGCGCCGTGGCCCAGGATGCGGTCGATCTCCGCCGGATCCTGCATCAGGCGGGCCATCTCGGTGGAAATCGGCGACAGTTTGTCAACCGCGAGATCGGACAGGATCGGCTTGAACTGCGAGAATTGTTTGCCGCCCATGTCGCGCAGCACCTGATCGACCGGTTGTTCGGACAGGGCGGCGTAGATATTGACCAGGTTGCGCGCCTCGGGGCGGTCCTGGAGCCCGTCGGCCTCGGACGGGAGAGCATCGGGATCGGTTTTCGCTTTGCGGATCTTTTTGGCGATGGTGTCGGCATCATCCGTCATGTTGATGCGGGAGGCGTCGGACGGATCGGATTTCGACATCTTCCTGGAGCCGTCGCGCAGCGACATCACGCGCGTGGCGGCGCCTTCGATCACCGGTTCGGTGATGGGGAAGAAATCAACGCCATAATCGTGGTTGAACTTGATCGCCACGTCGCGGGTGAGTTCCAGGTGCTGTTTCTGGTCCTCGCCCACGGGCACGTGGGTGGCGCGGTAGACCAGGATGTCGGCAGCCATCAGCGCGGGATAGGCAAACAGGCCCAGCGAGGCGTTCTGCTGGTTCTTGCCGGCCTTGTCCTTCCACTGGGTCATGCGCTGCATCCAGCCCATGCGGGCGACGCAGTTGAAGATCCAGGCCAGCTGCGCATGTTCCGCCACCTGGCTTTGGTTGAACAGGATCGATTTGTCCGGGTCGATTCCGGCGGCGATGAATCCGGCGCACAACTCGCGCGTGGCATGGCGCAGCTTTTCGGGATCCTGCCAGACGGTGATGGCGTGCAGATCGACCATGCAGTAGACGGTCTGGAACGCGCCCTGGTTCTGCATGTCGACAAAACGCTTCATGGCGCCAAGATAGTTGCCCAGGGTCAGGCCGCCCGAGGGTTGGATGCCCGAGAAGACCCGCGGGGTGAAGGATGAGGACGTTTGGACCGCCTCGTTCATGGGAAATACTCCGTCTGGATTTACGCGTGCGCTTGCCTTACCCATGGGGAAAATTGCCGTCAAGGAGCGCAGGCATGAGCAGTTCTCAATCCCCCAAGGCGATCAACCCGCTGCCGCCCGTCGTGGCGGCGCTTTTTCTGGTGGTCATGGGGGTCGAAGTGGCGTTCTGGGCCGGGTCCAAGGGCATGATCGGCGGGCCGGGGGCCATTGGCTGGCGGTTGGCGGCGGTGCAGAAATACGCGTTTTCGGCGGAGATATTCCAATGGATGCTGGACAATAACCGCTGGGTGCCCGAGCACCTGCTCCGGTTTGTGAGCTATCTGTTCATCCATGCCAATATGACCCATGCGTTGTTTGGCGGTGTGCTGCTTCTGGCGATGGGCAAGATGGTGGGCGAGGTGTTTTCGGGGCTGGCGACGCTGTTGATCTTTGTGCTGTCGGGCGTGTCCGGCGCGCTGGGATTCGCGCTGATCACCGGCAGCCCGGTGCCGCTGGTGGGGTCGTATCCCGGTGTTTACGGGCTGATCGGCGCGTTCACGTTCCTGTTGTGGGTCCGGCTGGGCGCGGTGGGGGCACCGCAGGCGCGGGCGTTTTCGCTGATCGGAATCCTGGTGACGATCCAGCTGGTGTTCAGCCTGGTGTTTGGCGGCACGCCGGACTGGGTGGCCGATGTGGCCGGGTTCGTGGCCGGGTTTCTGTTGTCCTTCCTGCTGGTGCCCGGCGGGTGGCGGCGGATCAGGGAAATGATCCGCCACGATTGACCCTCAGGGTCTGGCGCGCCGTGTCAGCAGGGCCAGCGCTATGGCGCTGACACCGTTGGACAGCAGTTCGACCGCAAGCAGGATGCCAAGCACAACCGCCGCCGATTGCGGGAAATTGGCCAGCACCATGACGCCAAGTATGATCGACACCAGGCCCGAGATCATCAGGGCGCTGCGCAACGGCCCCTGAGCGCCGGAAAAACCGATCCAGGCCTTGAAGATGCCCGAGGCAAGAAACATGATCCCCGCCACCATTGTCAGGGTGACAACGCCGCGGAGCGGCTCGGCCACGAGGTTGATGCCGATGATCAGGGCAACGAGGCCCAGCAGCACGCCGACCACCTTGGCGCCGGCGCCGTCGGCGCGCAGGGCGGCGACGATCTGGATGATGCCGAGGATGAAAAAGGACCACCCCGCCAGCAATGTGGCCGTTATCGAGGCGGCAAACGGATTGGCCAATGCGACGATGCCCGCCACAAGTGACAGGATGCCGACGATCAGCATGATGATCCAGTTGGACATTTCAGGGTGCTCCCATTCTGCGCAAAATATCCGGCGATGAAACGGCAGTTGAGTGGCGCGGGCAACCGTTTTCTTCAGCCGCCGCGTCGGGCGGCGCTGCGCAGATCGGAAAACCGGAAGGCGCGGGTGATATGGGCGAACAGGAAATACACCGCCGCGCCAATGGAAATCAGCGCCAGCAAAGCGCCATAGCGCCAGCCGGGCATCCCGAGCCATGGCGACAGGATCAGGGTGGCACCCCACAGGGCGGCGGCCATGATGCCGGAACACAGGCAAATCCGCCAGATGCGGGTGCGCAGGCGATCATCGAACCTGGCCACGCTGCCATAGCGCCGCGCGCCCAGCCCAAGCTGGGCCACCATGACCCAGGCCGATACCGAGGCGGCAATGGCCGGGGCCATCCAGGAAAGAAACGGCGAGAGCCCAAAAGCCAGTCCGGCGTTCACCACCATGGACCAGAGGGCAAAATGAAACGGGCGGCGCGTGTCCTCGCGCGCAAAGTAAAGCGGCTGCAACAGCTTTTGCAGCACGAAGGCGGGCAGGCCCAGCCCGTAGATCGCCACGGCAACGGCGATGGCGGCGCTGTCATCGGCCGAGGTGGCGCCGCGCTCGAACAGGACCGAGACCAGCGGCAGCGGGATCACCAGAAAGGCGACGGCGCAGGGGATGGTGAGGAACAGGGCAAATTCACCGGCGCGCGAAAACGCATGGCGCGCGCCGTCGTCATCCCCGGCCTTGAGCCTGCGGGACAGGTCGGGCAGCAGAACGATGCCCACGGCGATGCCCACGACCCCGAGGGGCAGCTGATACAGCCGGTCCGCGGCGAACAGCCAGCTGACGGCGCCGGGCGTGGCCGAGGCAACGATCTGGCCGACAACCAGATTGATCTGCATGACCCCCGAGGCCAGCGCGGCGGGCACCGCGATCCTGACCATGCGCCGCGTGTCCGGGGTCAGCCGGGGCAGGCCGGGGCGGATCGAGATGCCCGCCCGCGCCGCCGCGACCCAGACCAGCACAAGCTGGGCCACCCCGGCCACGGGGATTGTCCAGACCAGCCACATCACCACGTCCCCGCCGATGGCCGCCCCGACGATCAGCGCCGGGACCACCAGCACGTTGAGCAGCACCGGCGCGGCAGCGGCGGCGGCGAAACGCCCGGTGGCATTCAGCACGCCGGAAAACAGCGCCGCCAGCGACATGAAGAAGATATAGGGAAAGACAATGCGCCCGAAGCCGATCGTCAGATCGAACCTTTCGTCGCCGTAAAACCCTTCGGCGGTGGCCCAGACCAGCGCCGGCATGAAGATCATCGCCAGCGCCGTCAGCGCCAGCACCGCACAGGCCAGCAGGTTGAAGGCATCGCGCCCAAAGGCCTGAGCGTCTTCACCGGCTTCGTATTTCTTGGAAAACATCGGCACGAAGGCGGCATTGAACGCGCCTTCGGCAAAGAAGCGGCGGAACATGTTGGGCAGACGGAAGGCGGCGACAAACGCGTCCAGCGCGCTGCCCGGCCCGATATAGGCCAGGATCAGGATTTCGCGCGCAAAGCCCAGCACGCGGCTCATCAGGGTCCAGAAACCGACCGTCAGAAATCCGCGGATCAGGCGGACGGGTTTCACGCCGACGCCCTTTCAACGCCTTTTTCGATGGCCTCGCGCAGTTTCTTTTCCAGCGTGCGCTGCTTGGCGGCAGAGTGGAATTTCAGGCCGAACATGTCCTTGACATAGAAGCTGTCGACCACCTGTTCGCCAAAGGTCGCGATCACCGCCGAGGCGATGTAGACATTGTTGTTGGCCAGGGTGCGGGTCAGATCGTGCAGCAGGCCGGGGCGGTCGCGGGTATCGACCTCGATGATGGTATAGATTTCAGAGCCGTCATTGTCGAAGGTGATGGTGGTGGGCACGCGGAAGGCGCGTTCGCGTTTCTTGATCACGTCGCGCGATCGGATCGCCTCGCTGGCGACAACCTCGCCCTTGAGGGTCTTGTGGATCATCTGTTCCAGCCGCTTGAGGCGGCTGGCCTCGTAGGGGTGGCCGTCGGCGTCCTGAATCCAGAAGGCGGCGGTGGCATAGCCGTCCTTTGACGTGAAGGTGCGGGCATCCACGATATTGGCCCCCACCAGCGCCAGCGCGCCGCACATGCGCGAGAAGATACCGGGGTGATCGGCCATGGCGAAACAGGCGCGCGTGGCGTCGCGATCTTCGTCCGGGTGCAGATCGATGCGGATCTCGTCATCCGCGATTTCGCGCAGCAGCTGGGCAAAGACCTTGTGCGCGGTGATATGCAGGCCCTGCCAATAGGGTTCGTAGTGACGCGCGGTTTCGCGCTTGATGTCCTTTGGCGTCCAGTCGGCGAGTTCCTGGCGCAGCAGTTTCTTGGCCTCTGCACCGCGGTTTTCGCGAGTGATCGCCTCCAAGCCGTTTTCCAGAACCAGCCGGGTCTGGCGATAGAGCGCGCGCAGCAGCACCGCCTTCCAGTTGTTCCAGGTGTCCGGTCCGACGCCGCGAATGTCGCAAACGGTGAGGACGGTAAGCAGGTTCAGCCGGTCCACGGTCTGAACCGCCTTGGCGAAATCACGCACGGTGCGCGGATCGGCAATGTCGCGTTTCTGGGCCATGTCGGACATCAGGAGGTGATACCGCACCAGCCATTCCACGGTTTCGCATTCCGCCTTGGGCAGCCCGAGATTGGGCGCCACACGTCGGGCGATCTGGGCGCCGAGCACGGAATGGTCGATGTCGCGCCCCTTGCCGATATCGTGCAGCAGCATGGCCACTATAAGGGCGCGGCGGTTGATGCCGGATTTCAGGATGTCCGAGGAGAGCGGCAGTTCGTTGCGCAGTTCTTCGTTTTCGATCTGTTCGAGATTGGCGATCACCTGGATCGTGTGTTCGTCCACGGTATAGGAATGGTACATGTTGAACTGCATCATTGCCACGATCGGTTCGAAATCGGGAATGAAGGCGGCCAGCACGTTCAGTTCGTTCATGCGGCGCAGGGCGCGTTCGGGGTTGCCGTGTTTCAGCAGCAGTCCGAGAAAGATGCGCTGGGCCTCCTTGTCGGCCCGCATGTCGTCGTCGATCAGGTGCAGGTTGGCCCTGATCAGGCGCATTGCGTCGGGGTGGATCAGCAGCCCGGTGCGCAGCGCCTCTTCAAAGATCCGCAGCAGATTGACCTTGTCCGAGAGAAACTCTGTGTCATCGACAATGGCCAGACGGTTGTTGATGACCTTGTATTGAGACTTGACCCGACGGCGGCGGCGGAAGATGCGCTCCAGCAGGGGCGCGCCCTTGGTATGGTCGTCTTCCAGCTTGGTCAGCAGGATGCGGGTGAGATCGCCGACATTGGTGGCGTGGCGGAAATAATCCTGCATGAAATGTTCCACCGCGCGGCGCCCGCCCTTGTCGGAATAGCCCAGTCGCTCGGCCACTTCGACCTGCACGTCAAAGCTGAGCTGTTCGGAGGGGCGACCGGCGATCAGGTGCATGTGGCCGCGCACCGCCCACAGGAATTCCTCGGCGGCGACAAAGCTCTTGAGTTCGTCCCGGCGCAGCACGTCGTGGTCCAGAAGATCAGACACGTCGCTGACGTGGTAGACATATTTGGCGATCCAGAAGAGCGATTGCAGGTCGCGCAGGCCGCCCTTGCCCTCTTTCACGTTGGGCTCGACCATATAGCGCTGACCCTGCTTGAGGTGGCGCGCCTCGCGTTCCGAGAGCTTGGCCTCGACGAATTCCCGCTCGGTCCCGGCAAACAGATCGGATTGGAGGCGGTCATCAAGCCGCCGGGCCAGCGCCGCGTCGCCTTGCAGGTAGCGGTGTTCCAGCAAGGCGGTGCGGATGGTGAAATCCTCGCGCCCCAGACGCAGGCAATCCTTGATCGTGCGGCTGGAATGGCCGACCTTGAGCCGCAGATCCCACAGGATGTAGAGCATGGATTCAATCACGCTCTCGGCCCAGGCGGTGATCTTGTAAGGGGTCAGGAACAGCAGATCGACATCGGATTCCGGCGCCATTTCGCCCCGTCCGTAGCCGCCCACGGCCAGCAATGTCAGCCGTTCGCCCTCGGTCGGGTTGGGCAGCGGGTGCAAGTGGCCGGTGGCCACGTGAAAGGCAATGCCCACCAGGCAATCGGTCAGCCAGGAATAGGAGCGCGTCATCTCGCGCGCGTTGAACGGCTTTTCGCCGAAGGCAAGGGCAATGCGGGCCATGCCGGTTTTGCGCCGGGCGGCCAGCACCCTGACGATCTCGCTGCGCGCGGGCGCCCCGCTGGCCGGATCGCTGAACAACCCGTCGATCTCGGCCAGCGCCGCGGCGCTGTCGAAGATCTCCTGTGGGTCGCAGATCAGGTTGCCCCGGGGCAGGGTGGGAAACGTGTCGGGCGCCTCAGAATCCGGCGCCGCCGAAGCGTGTTGGGGCAGGGTCAATGATTACCACCTTCTTGTCGCGGATCGTGGCCACGGCCAGCCCGCGTTCGTTCGTACCATCGGCGCGCAGGCGGAAGATGCCGTTCACGCCCTGAAATCCGGCCCCCTGGGTGAGGGCGCCCGTGGTCAATGCATTGCTTTTGCCCGCCTTGACCAGTGCGCCGATCGCCGCAACACCGTCATAGGCCAGACCGCCGATCGGATGGGGCAGGCCGCCATAGGCCTGGGCATAACGGGTCTGGAACTGCTGCGTCAGCGCCGGGTCGGGCATGGCGAACCAGCCGCCCTGTACACCGGGCAGTTCCAGAGTCTGGGCCGGAATGTCCCAGCGGGTCAGGCCGATATATTGCATCACCGCCGGGCTGAGACCGGCCTCGGGCAGCAACTGGCTGAGCAGGGGCAGCGCGCCCGATGTATCCGATGTCAGAAAGACCGCGTTTGCCTGATTGGTGTCTGCCGTCAGCTTGATCTGCGATGTCGCCGCGATCACACCTTCCTGCGAGAAGCTGTAGGACACCGTGCCCGCCTCGGTCGCCCGCTGGCGGGTGATGGCCGAAAGGATCGCATTGCGCCCGACCTGACCCGAGACATTGTCGGCATGGACGATCAGGATGCGATCCTTGCCGTTGCGCCTGGAAAAGCCCACCAGCCGGTCGGCGGTATTGTCGAATGTCGGCCCCAGCACGAACAGGTTGCCACCGGCAATCGTGGTATTGTTGGAGAAGGCCAGCACGTTGATCGAGCGATTGGCCACGGCCTTGGCCACGGCATTGGCGGATTCGGCGAAGACCGGGCCAAGGATGATCTTGGCACCTTCGTTGACGGCCTGGATGGCGGCGGCCTGGGCCGTGTCGGCGCGCCCGGCCGTGGCGTAGACCCGCAAGTCGATCTGCACACCGCCAAGATCGGCAATCGCCAGCCTGGCCGCGTTTTCAAGGCTTTGGGCCAGAAGCGCGTCGCCCGAATTGGCCGATCCCTTGGGCACCAGCAGCGCCACCGGCACCGGTGCGCTGGTCGAGATCGTGGGTCCGGTACTGAGCCCGGTGGTTTCGCAGCCAGCGAGTACGAGACCGACGAGGCCGAGCATTGCCCCTTTCAGATAGTTGCGAGCGGGTTTAAGAAAGGCAAACATCGAAAAAATTCTCCAGTCCCAATGGTCGGGTCACAAACGGCGATCCGGCCGCCCGATTGGAATGGATAATAAACGTACCGGGGGGCGGGTCCAGTGGTGAATCACCTGACCACGAAATTGCAGACGGGTTTGTATTTTGTCGCCACGCCGATCGGGTCTGCCCGCGACATCACGCTGCGGGCGCTGGATGTGCTGGCTTCGGCCGATGTGATCGCCGCCGAAGACACGCGCTCGATGCGGCGGTTGCTGGAGATCCACGGCGTTGCGCTGGGCGAGCGGCCGCTGATCGCGTATCACGATCATTCCGGAGCGGGCGCGCGCGACAAGCTGATGGCGCATCTGGCGGCGGGGCGGTCAGTTGCCTATGCCTCGGAGGCGGGCACGCCGCTGATCGCGGATCCGGGCTATGATCTGTCGCGCGCGGCAAGCGAGGCCGGGCATCTGGTGACATCGGCGCCGGGGCCGTCGGCGGTGGCGACGGCGCTGACCCTGGCGGGGCTGCCGACGGATGCGTTTTTCTTTGCCGGGTTCCTGCCCAATGCACGCAAGGCGCGCGTTTCGGCGCTGGAGGCGCTGCGCGACGTGCCCGGAACGCTGGTATTCTACGAATCGCCGCGCCGCGTGGCCGCGATGCTGGGCGATGCGGCGCAGGCGCTGGGCGCGGGGCGGGCGGCGGCGATGTGCCGGGAACTGACCAAGAAATTCGAGGAAGTGCGGCGCGGCAGCCTGGGGGAACTGGCCGGGGCGCTGGACGGCCAGACCGTCAAGGGCGAGGTGGTGGTGCTGATCGACCGGGCGCGCGGCGACGGCGCGAGCGAGGCCGATATCGAAGCCGCGCTGCGCCAGGCGCTGGACAGCATGAGCGTGCGCGACGCCTCGGAAACGGTGGCGAAGGCCTTTGGCGGGCATAAACGAAAAATTTATCAAATGGCCTTAGCGTTGAAGACGGAGAATTGAACAGGGGCCGCCATGAGACGCCAGACAGGAACCCATCGGGCACGGGCAAATTACCACGCCGGGCAGGCCGCCGAGGACAGCGTTGCCCGCGACTACGAGCGTCGCGGCCTGTGCGTGGCGCACCGGCGCTGGCGCGGAAAGGGTGGCGAAGTGGATCTGGTTGTGCGGCGCGGCGATGCGGTGATCTTTGTCGAGGTCAAGAAAAGCCGAAGCTTTGCCGCGGCGGCGCTGCGTCTGGGTCCGCGCCAGATTGCCCGGCTGATGACGGCGGGCGAGGAATTTCTGGGCGGTGAACCGCGGGGCTTGCTGACCGAGGCCCGGTTCGACGTGGCGCTGGTGGACGGCGCAGGCAAAGTGGACATCATCGAAAACGCGTTGGCGGCCTGAGCGGGCATTGCACACGGGCGGGGCTTGGGCCATGTAGTGGGGAGATCACAAGAGGTTGCCCCGCATGAAGATTGCCTTTCAGATGGACCCGATCGAGTCGGTCGATATCAATGCCGACAGCTCTTTCAGGCTGGCCGAGGAAGCGCAGGCGCGTGGCCATAGGCTGTTTTTCTATTCGCCGGACAAGCTGGCCTATGAAGAGGGGCAGATCACGGCGCGCGGGCATGACATGACGGTGCGCCGCGTGCTGGGTGATCATGTGGACCTTGGGGCGGAGCGCCAGGTGGACCTTTCGGAATTCGACGTGGTGTGGCTGCGCCAGGATCCGCCTTTCGACATGCATTACATCACGTCGACCCACCTGCTGGACCGGCTGGCGCCGGGCACGTTGGTGGTGAACGATCCGTTCTGGGTGCGCAACTATCCGGAAAAGCTTTTGGTGCTGGAGTTTCATGACCTGACGCCACCCACGACGATCGCGCGCGACCTGGACACGATCAAGGCGTTCAAGCACAAGCATGGCGACGTGATCCTCAAGCCGCTTTACGGGAATGGCGGTGCCGGGGTGTTCCGGCTGGACGCCAATGACCGCAACCTGACCTCGTTGCACGAACTGTTCACCGGGTTCAGCCGCGAGCCGTTGATCGTTCAGAAATTCCTGCCCGATGTCAGCAATGGCGACAAACGCGTGATCCTGGTGGACGGGGTGCCGGTGGGCGCGATCAACCGGGTGCCGGCGGCGGGCGAGACCCGGTCGAACATGCATGTGGGCGGGCGACCCGAGAAGATCGGGTTGTCCGAACGTGACCTGGAGATTTGCGCGAAGATCGGCCCGCTGCTGAAGGAAAAGGGTCAGGTGTTTGTCGGGATCGATGTGATTGGCGATTACCTGACCGAAATCAACGTGACGTCGCCCACCGGAATCCAGGAACTGGAGCGGTTTGACGGGATCAACGTAGCCGAAAGAATCTGGCAGGCGATCGAGGCGAAACGGGCCTGATCACAGGCCCTGGCTGGAGGTCAGCCGAAAGCTGACCGCCTCGGCCACATGCGGTTTGCGCACCATCTCGCTTTCGCCAAGATCGGCGATGGTGCGCGCCACCCGCAGAACCCGGTGATAACCGCGCGCGGAGAGGCCGAATTTTTCGGCCACCTTGCCCAGGAACGCGCGTCCCTCGGCATCCGGGGTGGCGATCTCTTCCAGCCGGGCGCCCTGTAAATCGGCATTCGCATGCTGGGCGTCCTGTGTCGCAAAGCGCGCCAGCTGCCGGTCGCGCGCGGCGCAGACGCGGGCGCGGATGATGTCCGAGCTTTCGCCCGATGCGGGCAGGTCGAGATCGGTGAAGCTGACCGGGGGCACTTCGATGCGCAGATCAAGCCGGTCGAGCAGCGGGCCGGAAAGGCGGCCAAGATAGTCCTCGCCGCAGGCTGGCACCCGGGCGCAGGCGCGTGCCGGATCGAACATATGGCCGCAGCGGCAGGGATTGGCGGCGGCCACCAGCATGAAGCGGCAGGGATAGGTCACATGCGCATTGGCGCGCGCGATCATCACCTGCCCGGTTTCGATGGGCTGGCGCAGGGTTTCCAGCACCGGGCGGGAAAACTCGGGCAATTCGTCCAAGAACAACACCCCGTTATGGGCCAGCGAGATCTCGCCCGGCGCGGCCCGACGCCCGCCCCCGACAATGGCGGCCATCGAGGCGGTGTGATGCGGTTCGCGGAACGGCCGGGCGCGGGAAATGCCGCCCTGGTCCAGCAAGCCGGCAACGGAATGGATCATCGAGGTTTCCAGCGCCTCGATGGGCGAGAGCGGTGGCAGGATCGAGGGCAGACGCGCGGCCAGCATGGATTTTCCCGACCCCGGCGCGCCGACCATGAACAGGTGATGGCGCCCGGCGGCGGCGATTTCCAGGGCGCGTTTGGCGCGTTCCTGGCCCTTGACATCGCGCAGGTCGCGGGCGTGCGGCTCGGGCTGCACCTCGCCGGGATCGGAGGGCGACAGGGGCGACTGGCCGGTATAGTGGCGCACCACATCGGCCAGCGAGCCCGCGCCGATGACCTGCGTGGCCGCGACCCAGGCGGCCTCGGGGCCGCTGGCGCGCGGGCAGAGCAGGGCGCGGTCATCCTGGGCGGCGGACATGGCGGCGGGCAGCGCGCCGGTGACGGGGACCAGCGAGCCGTCCAGGGAAAGTTCGCCCAGCGACACGGTGCTTTCCGATGCGTCCTCGGGGATGATGCCCAGCGCGGCCAGCAGGGCGACGGCGATCGGCAGGTCGAAATGGCTGCCCTCCTTGGGCAGGTCGGCGGGAGAGAGATTGATGGTGATGCGTTTGGAGGGCAGGGCGATGGCCATGGAAGACAGGGCCGAGCGCACCCGGTCGCGTGCCTCGGACACGGCCTTGTCGGGCAGGCCGACGATGGAAAAGGCCGGCAGGCCGGGTGTGACGGCGCATTGCACTTCGACCGAATGCGCCTCGACGCCTTCGAATGCCACCGTATATGCGCGCGCCACCATCGCCGCCCTTTCCGCATTCCCTGTTAAGATTGGTAAACGCGGCTTGGTTAGCGAAGGGTTAACGCCGCCCTACAAAAGCGCCATGAAGGCGGGCCAGGCGGCGGGATCGGCGATGGTCTTGTCGCGGCAGAACCGGTTGCAAAACCCGATGCGGCGCCCGTCGATTTCCAGCACGTGCCGCACGGGACGCCCCGAATAGGGGCAGGTGGCATTTTCCGCGCCGGTTCCGTCCACGGCTTGCGCCGCAAGCGGTTCCGGGCCGGGCCAGGGGCGGGTTTCAGAGGGTTTGGCGTACCAGGGCAGGGTTTTGCCGTGCACAAGGCCCATCGCGCGCCAGCGGCGGAAGGCCGGATCGGCCAGGTGGGCGTTGACATAGGTCTGCGCGGCGTCGCCCACCGGCAGGTTATACCCGGCGATACGGGCGGCCACCGGTGCAAAAAAGGCATCCGCCGCCGAATAGGCGCCGCAAAGCCAGGGACCGTCGCCGCCACAGGCGGTCCGGGCGTGGGACCAGATCGTTTCCAGCCGGCCGAGATCGGCCAGAACCGCGTCGGAGGGCGCGGCGTCGGCATAGCTGAGGCGTAGGTTCATCGGGCAGTCACCGCGCAACGCGCCAAATCCCGCATGCATTTCCGCCGCCAGTGTCCGGGCGGTGGCGCGGGCGCGCGGATCGGCAGGCCACAGACCGGCCCTGGGGTGGCGGCTGGCCAGTTCTTCGGCAATGGCGAGGCTTTCGGAGATCACCGCGCCTTCGGGGGTGATCGCGGTGGGCACGGTGCGCGCGGGGGCAAATTCGGCCAGCTGCGCAGCCACGGAGATTTCCGAGAAATCCAACATGCGCGTGGTCCGGTCGATGCCGAATTTTTCAAACAACAGCCAGCCGCGCAGCGACCAGGAGGAATAGGCGTAATCGCCAAGGAAAAGCTGATAGGTCATGATCCCAGCCTAGCGATGGTTGATGTATTGCCAAAACGAAAGCTTTTGACGGGGCCCATCACGGATTGTGATTGACATGGCCCAGCGCCCAGCCGTCGGGGCGGATGGCAATGGTTGTGACCGAGAGATTGTCGATCCGGTGGGAAAAGGCCTGGGCGGCGGTAAGATTGTCGGCCCGCTGGATCTGGGTGAGGATCATGCCGAAATGTGCCACGACAACGATGTTGCGCCCGCAATGGGCCGCGATCAGCCGGTCGATGGCGCGGTTGACGCGCGCGGCCGTGTCATGCCAGCTTTCGCCGCCGGGGGGGCGGACATCGCCGGGGGTTTCCCAATAGGCGCGGATGCGTTCGGGATCCGTGGCCTCGATTTCGCGAAAGGATCTCAGTTCCCAGTCGCCGAAATGGATTTCGCGCAACGCCGGATCGTGCGGCAGGCGGGGGCGGTGGGCCTGAATGGCATCCGCGGTGGCCGTTGCGCGGCTGAGATCGGAACTGATGACAAGCGCGTCTGCGGGCAGGAACGCGGACAGGCGCCCAAGCGCCCCGGTGTCGGACAGATCAGCGGGCAGATCGGACCAGCCGACCATGGATTTGGCATGGGTGGGGCCATGGCGCACCAGAAAAAGATTGGTCATGGCAGTTCCCCGCTGAGCAGCATCGGCAGCCCCGCCACCACCAGCACGGCCAGATCGGCGCGCGCGGCGATCTGTTGGTTGAGCCTGCCCTGCGCGTCGCGAAACCGGCGTGCGAGCGCGTTGTCGGGCACCACGTCAAGGCCGACTTCGTTGGACACCACCACAACACGTCCACGGCAATTGTCCAGCGCCAGCAACAGGTTCCGGACCTCCAGTTCCAAATCGGATTCGGCCAGGAGGTGATTGGACAGCCACATGGTGGCGCAATCCAGCAGCGCCACCTCGGTCGGGGCGACCGTGTCCAGCGCCTCGGCGGCGGCGAGCGCGGTTTCCACCGTGCGCCATCGCGCGCCGCGCTGTGCGCGATGGGCGGCGATCTTGTCGTGCATTTCGGCGTCGAAGGCCTGAGCCGTGGCAATATAGACGCGTGGCGCGCCGGTCCGCACGACAAGCGACTCGGCAAAGGCGGATTTGCCCGAGGCCGCGCCGCCAAGGATCACGGACAGTTTTGCAAGCATGGATTCCCCCTGGCCGGTTGCGGGCGGCAAATGTGCGCAAATCCGGGCACAAGCGCAAGGTGGGCAGGTTGAATCCGAGGCGCGTTGGTGCCATTTCATGACCCATGAAGCATCATTTGTCCCTTGCCGTGATCGCCACGCTGATCGCAGCGCCGCTGGTGGCGCAGGAAATCTCCGCCGGGGCGCTGGCCTCTTTTGGCGACCGGGATGTGATCGTGCTGGGGGAATTGCATGACAATGGCTTTCAGCACGCCAACCAGGCCGCGGCGGTGCGGGCGCTTGCCCCCAAGGCCGTGGTGTTTGAGATGCTGACGCCCGAAAAGGCAGGTTTGATCACGCCGGACCTTTTGGCGGATGCGGACGCACTGGGTTTGGCGCTGGACTGGGCCAATAGCGGCTGGCCGGATTTTTCGATGTATTACCCGATATTTGCCGCCAGCGGCGGGGCGGCGATCTATGGCGGGCTGGTGCCGCGCGCGGTGGCGCGGGAGGTTGTGCAGAGCGGCGCGGTGGCCGAGCGTTTCGGCCCGGATGCGGCGCGGTTCGGGCTGGTGGGCGATTTGCCCGGCGCCCAACAGGCAGAGCGGGAAGCCTTGCAGATGGCGGCGCATTGCGATGCGTTGCCCGAAGACATGCTGCCGGGCATGGTGATGATCCAGAGGCTGCGGGACGCGACCCTGGCGCGCACGGTGGTGCAGGCGCTGGAAGACACGGGCGGGCCGGTGGTGGTGATCACCGGCAACGGCCATGCGCGCACCGATTGGGGGATGCCGGCGCTGTTGCCGGAGGGGCTGAATGTTGTGTCCGTGGCACAGCTGGAGGCGGCGCCAGAGGGTCCACAGCCCCATGATGCCTGGATCGTGACACCCCCTGTCGCGCGCGAAGACCCCTGCGCCGCCTTTCGCTGACGCTTGCTTGCTTGTGTCGCGCGCCCGTGCGGCCTAAGTTTGGGGCGGTTCGGCTGCGGAGGGCGCCAAATTGCTGACAGACAAGCGGATTTTGCTGATCATTGGGGGCGGAATCGCCGCGTATAAATCGCTGGAAATGATCCGGCGCCTGCGCGAGCGGGGCGCCTGGGTGACGCCGGTGCTGACCCGTGCCGGAGAGGAATTCGTGACACCGCTGGCGGTGTCGTCGCTGGCGGGCGAAAAGGTGTATCGCGATCTGTTCGACCTGACGGATGAGGCCGAGATGGGCCATATCCAGCTGTCGCGCTCGGCCGATCTGATCGTGGTCGCGCCGGCGACGGCGGATTTGATGGCCAAGATGGCGCACGGGCTGGCCAATGATCTGGCCTCGACGCTGTTGTTGGCGACCGACACGCCGGTTCTGATCGCGCCGGCGATGAATGTGCGCATGTGGGAGCATCCGGCAACGCGGCGCAACGTGGCAACGCTGCGCGGCGACGGCATCGCGGTGGTTGGCCCGAACGAGGGCGACATGGCCTGCGGTGAATTCGGGCCGGGGCGGATGTCGGAACCGCTGGAGATCGTGGCGGCGATTGAAACCGCGCTGGCCGAAGGGCCGCTGACCGGGCGGCGGGTGTTGGTGACATCGGGCCCGACGCACGAGCCGATCGACCCGGTCCGCTATATCGCCAACCGCTCGTCCGGGGCGCAGGGCACGGCGATCGCGCGGGCGCTGGCGGTGATGGGGGCGGATGTGGTGTTTGTCACCGGGCCGGCGGAGGCGGACCGCCCCGAGGGGGTACATGTGGTGGAGGTGCAGACCGCAGCCGAGATGCTGGCGGCGGTGCAGGGCGTTTTGCCGGTGGATGCGGCGGTGTTCGCGGCGGCGGTGGCGGATTGGCGCGTGGCCAGCGCGTCCGGCAGCAAGATCAAGAAAGACAAGGGAAAAATGCCCGTGCTGGAATTTGCGGAGAACCCCGACATTCTGGCGATGGTAAGCCGGATGGGCGACGGGCGGCCGCAATTGGTGGTGGGGTTTGCCGCCGAAACCGACGATGTGATCGCCCACGCCACGGCCAAGCGGCTGCGCAAGGGCTGTGACTGGATCGTGGCAAATGATGTCAGCCCGGAAACCGGGATCATGGGCGGGACAGAGAACGCGGTGACGCTGATTTCCGATGCGGGGGCCGAAAGCTGGCCGCGCATGGGCAAGGACGAGGTGGCGCATCACCTGGCCAGCCGGATCGCGGCGGCGTTGGAAACATGACAGAGCCGGTAACGATCAGGGCGCGCTGGGTGGAAGGGGCAGACCGCGATGTGCCGCTGCCCGACTATGCGACACCGGGCGCTGCGGGGGCGGATGTGCGTGCCAATTTCCCGCCCGATCGGCGCGGCGGCGTGGTGTTGGAGCCGGGTGCGCGGGTGTTGGTGCCGACCGGGATTTGTGTTGAAATTCCTGAAGGTTACGAAGTTCAGGTGCGGCCCCGGTCGGGGCTGGCGCTGAAACATGGCATCACGTTGCCCAACGCGCCGGGCACCATCGACAGCGATTATCGCGGGCCGCTGGGGCTGATCGTGATGAATGCCGGACGGGATCCGTTCGAGATCGCTCATGGGATGCGTATGGCGCAGCTGGTGGTCGCGCCGGTGGTGCGGGGCCGGTTCGAGATCGCCGGGGCGCTGGGCGATACCGGGCGCGGTGTGGGCGGATTTGGATCGACCGGGGTGAAATGATGGGTCTTGTTCTGGCGCTGGCCGGTCTGTTGTGGGGCATTGGTGCGATGATGAAGGCCCCGTATTCGGCGCGCTGGTCGATGATCGGTGTGCTTTATGTGGCGGTGTTGGGGATGCAGCTTGTGCTGCCCGAGGCCAACCCGTTGCGACAGGGTACGGGCGGCAGTCTGGCGATGTGGCTGATGATCGGTGGCGCCGTGGCGCTGGTGCTGAGCTATCGGCAGGGTTTGCGATGGCTGCGCAAGCGGGTGCCCGCGCCGGACCAATCGCCGGGACAGCCGGGCGATGCCCCCTTCTCTGACACCGAACTGAACCGCTATGCGCGCCATATCGTGCTGCGCGAGATTGGCGGGCTGGGGCAGAAAAGGCTCAAGGACGCCAGGGTTCTGGTGATCGGCGCGGGGGGGCTTGGATCGCCCGCCTTGTTGTATCTGGCAGCCGCCGGGGTGGGCAGGATCGGCATCGTGGATGACGACGTGGTGGACAATTCCAACCTGCAACGGCAGGTGATTCACCGCGACGACGCGATCGGCACGCCCAAGGTGTTTTCGGCGCGCGATGCGATGGTGGCGCAAAACCCGTTTGTCCAGGTCAGGCCCTATCAGCGGCGTCTGGGCGAGGAAGACGCCGTCACGTTGATCGCGGATTATGATCTGGTGCTGGATGGCACGGACAATTTCGAAACCCGCTATCTGGTCAATCGCGCCTGCGTGGCGCTGCGAAAGCCGTTGATCTCGGGCGCGTTGTCCCAGTGGGAGGGGCAACTGAGCGTCTTTGACCCGGCCAGTGGAACGCCCTGTTATCAGTGCATTTTTCCCGAGGCCCCGGCGGCCGGTCTGGCACCCGGATGCGCCGAGGCGGGCGTGATCGGCCCGTTGCCGGGCGTGGTGGGTACAATGATGGCGGCGGAGGCGATCAAGGTGATCACCGGCGCCGGAGCGGCGCTGCGCGGCGACATGATGATCTATGACGCGCTGTGGAGCGAAACCCGCAAGATCGCCCTGAAACGGCGCGGGGACTGTCCGGTATGCGGGGAGGACACCCGCGCCTAAAGCACGCGCCCCAGATCCGCGATCAGATCCTCGGCATCCTCAAGCCCCACCGACAGGCGGAAAATCCCGTCCCCGGCATAGGCGCGGTAATCGGCAAGTTGAGCGCCGTCCAGCCGGAAGGACGTGTCCATCAGCGCCCGGGTGCCCATCCAGAAAATCAGGCTGCGGTGATGGCCCAGAGACACCGCGTAGTGAATGGTTTCCAGCCGTTCGATCATCGCCTGGGCCAGGGCTTCGCCCTGATCGGCGCTGCCCACCTGGAACGAGATCATGGCGGACATGTTGCGCATCTGGCGTTGGGCCAGATCGTGCTGGGGGTGGCTGGGCAGGCCGGGATAGATGACGCGGGTCACGGCGGGGCGGGTTTCGAGCCAGCCCGCCACGGCGCTGGCCCCGGCCTCGTGCGCTTTCATGCGCAGCGGCAGCGTGGCCAGCCCGCGCGCGATCAGCCACGCGTTGAACGGTGACATCACGCCGCCATGGTGGATGGCGGCCTCGCCGCGCATCCGGGCGATCAGTTCATTGCTGCCGGCCACCGCGCCGCCCACGGCATCGCCATGCCCGCCGATATACTTGGTCACGGAATGCAGGATCAGATCGACCCCAAGCGCGCGGCAATCCTGTCCGAGCGGTGAGGCAAAGGTGGCATCGCACGACAGCAGCGCCCCGGCGCCATGGGCCAGGGCGGCGATGGCGGCAAGATCGGTCAGCCGCCCGATCGGATTGACCGGGGTTTCGGTGTGGATCAGCCGGGTATCGGGCCGAAGCGCGGCGGCCACGGCGGCGGGATCGGACATGTTCACGGTGGACACCCGGATCCCGAGACGCGGCAGCGTATCGCGGGCCAGCTCGGCAACCCCCGCATAAGACACGTCCGAGACAATGACGTGATCGCCCGCCGACAGGAAAGTGAGGAAAATCGCGGTGGCCGCGGCCATGCCCGAAGCAAGACAGAGACAATCCGCCGTGCCTTCCAGCGCGGCGATTTTCTGTTCCAGCATCCGAACGGTGGGATTGCCCCAGCGCGCATAAAGATAGGCGCTGTTGTCTTGCAGGTCATGAGCGGAAAACCCGGCCACCTGATCGGTGACGAAGGTCGAGGACATGTGCAGCGGCGGGGCCGAGGCCCCGGTGGCCGCATCGGGGCCTTCCCCGGCATGTATGGCGGTGGTCATCACACCCCTGGGGCTGTTGCGGTGGGTCATGGTTTCCTCCGTTTGTCGCGCCAAAGGGTGCGGGCGGCAAAGATAGATTGCAAGCCCGATTGCGGCGCGAGCGTGCGGTGCTTAGGTTGGCGCCAAAGGAGACACGCCCCATGACCAACCCGCTTTTGTCCGAGTGGACAACGCCGTTTCATCTTGCCCCGTTCGACGCGATTTCGGATGCGGATTTTGCCCCGGCCTTCGAAGAGGCGCTGAGCGCGCACGAGGCCGAGATCGCGGCGATTGCCGGGGCTGGCGCGCCGCCGACATTCGCCAACACGATCGAGGCGCTGGAGAGGGCGGGGGCGCAGCTGGACAAGGTGTTGTCGGTGTTTTTTACTGTTGCCGGAGCCGACAGCAATCCGGATCGCGAGGCATTGCAGCGCGCGTTCTCGCCCAGATTGGCGCAGCATTCGGCCGGGATTTCCTCCAACAAGGCGTTGTTTGCCCGCGTGGCGGCAGTCTGGGCGGCGCGCGACGGGCTGGATCTGAGCGACGAGCAACGCCGCGTGCTGATGCTGACCCATCGCGGGTTCGTGCGCGCGGGCGCGGCGCTGACGGGGGCAGAGGATGCCCGGATGCAGGAGATCAAGGGGCGGCTGGCGGTGCTGGGCACGGCGTTCACGCAGAACCTTCTGGCGGATGAGCGCGACTGGTTCATGGAACTGTCTGAGACTGATCTGGAAGGTCTGCCCGATTTCGTCGTGCAGGCGGCACGGACAGCGGGGCAGGACAAGGGCGCCATGGGTCCGGTCGTGACGTTGTCACGCTCGCTGATCGTGCCCTTCTTGCAGTTTTCCCCGCGCCGGGATCTGCGCGAGCGGGCGTTTCGGGCCTGGGCGGCGCGTGGTGCGAACGGGGGGGAAACCGACAACCGGGAGATCGCTGCGGAAATCCTGGCGCTGCGGCAGGAGCGGGCCGCGCTGCTTGGGTATGAGAGTTTCGCGGCCTACAAGCTGGAAACCGAAATGGCCAGGACACCGGGCGCCGTGCGCGACCTGTTGATGGCGGTATGGCAGCCGGCGCGCGCGCGGGCCGAGGCGGATGCCGCGGTGCTGACGCAGATGCTGCAAGATGATGGGGTGAACGGGCCGCTGGAGCCGTGGGACTGGCGCTATTATGCGGAGAAACGGCGCAAGGCCGAGCATGATCTGGATGAGGCGGCGTTGAAACCATATCTTCAACTGGACCGCATGATCGAGGCGGCCTTTGACTGTGCCAACCGGCTGTTCGGGCTTGAGTTCGCGCCGCTGGATGTTGCGTTGTATCACCCCGATTGCCGCGCCTGGGAGGTGACGCGGGACGGGCGGCACGTGGCGGTGTTCATCGGGGATTATTTCGCGCGCGGCTCCAAACGATCGGGTGCGTGGTGCTCGGCGATGCGGGGGCAGGCGAAATTTCCCGAATCACAGGCGCCGGTGGTGATCAATATCTGCAATTTTGCAAAGGGCGATCCTGCGCTTCTGAGCTATGACGATGCGCGCACGCTGTTTCACGAATTTGGCCATGCGCTGCATCAGATGCTGTCGGACGTGACCTATGAAAGTGTGTCGGGAACATCCGTGGCGCGCGATTTCGTGGAACTGCCCAGCCAGCTATATGAACATTGGCTGGAGGTGCCCGAGGTGTTGGCAAAATTCGCCACTCATGTGGATACAGGCGCGCCGATGCCCAGGGCGATGCTGGACAAGGTGTTGGGCGCGGCCAATTTTGACATGGGCTTTCAGACGGTGGAATATGTGGCCTCGGCGTTGGTGGATCTGGCGTTTCATGATCGCGCGGCCCCCGCTGATCCGATGGCACGGCAGGACGAGGTTCTGACGGCGCTGGACATGCCCCACGCGATCACCATGCGCCATGCCACGCCGCATTTCGCGCATGTCTTCGCCGGCGACGGGTATTCGTCGGGCTATTACAGCTATATGTGGTCCGAAGTGATGGACGCCGACGCGTTTGCGGCTTTTGAAGAGGCTGGGAGCGCGTTCGATTCTGACACTGCCCGCGCCTTGGAAGGACATATCCTGTCAAAGGGGGGAACCGTCGAAGCAGATGACTTGTACTTGAGGTTTCGAGGGCGTTTGCCCGGTATCGAGGCGCTGCTCAAGGGGCGTGGATTGGTCGCGTGACCAAGTGAAGGGGGCGCTGCCCCCTCTTGGCCTTTCAGGCCAATTCACCCCCGGGATATTTGGGGCCAAAAGAAGGCTCAGGGCGCTTCATCACTTCTTTTGGCCTGAAATATCCCGGGGAGTCGCGGGCTTGCCCGCGGCGGGGCGGAGCCCCAAGGCTCGCGTGCAGCGCGAGCCACGCCCAACCATCGGGTGGCATCCACGATGCCATGCCGGTGGGCGGGAGAGCTTTGAACGGCTTCAGATTGTCTGGTCGTATTCACCGACGCCAGGCTCGGTACGGATCACGTCGTTGAGGGCGTCGAAAATGGCGCGCATTTCGGCCTCGCTTTCCGCGCTTTCGCAGACCACGACCAGATTTGGGGTGTTGGATGAGGCCCGCACAAGACCCCAACTGCCATTGTCCAGGATCACGCGCGCGCCGTTGACTGTCACTACGTCCTTGATGGTGCGCCCGGCAAAGCCTTTGCCAGCTTCGTGCATGCCGACCAGCTTACCCACCAGACGTTCAAGGATGTCGTATTTCTCGGTATCGGCGGCATAGGGTGACATGGTTGGTGTTGACCATGTCTTGGGCAGAGCCTTGCGCAGGTCCGACATGGATTTGTCGGGGTTTCGGTCCATCAGCTTGCAGATCTCAACCGCCACACGCATTCCGCAGTCATAGCCGCGCCCGATTGGTTCGGCCAGGAAATAGTGGCCGGATTTTTCGAACCCCGCCAGGGCGCCGATTTCCTTGACGCGGCGTTTCATGTGGCTGTGTCCGGTCTTCCAGTAATCGGCGGTCACACCATTGGCCTGCAATACCGGGTCGGCGGCAAAAAGGCCGGTTGATTTTACGTCGGCCACGAAAGTTGCGTTGGGATAGATCCTGGACAGGTCGCGGGCCATGATCACGCCCACCTTGTCGGCAAAGATTTCTTCGCCTTCATCGTCCACCACGCCGCAGCGATCGCCGTCGCCGTCAAAGCCCAGCGCAAGATCGGCGCCGGTGGCACGAAGCGTATCGGCCATGTCATGCAGCATGTGCATGTCTTCGGGGTTGGGATTGTAGTTGGGGAACGTGTAATCGAGTTCGGTGTGGGAATGCACAACCTCGACTCCGATGCGCTCGAAAATCTCGGGTGCAAAGGCGGCGGCGGTTCCGTTGCCTGTGGCGCACACCACCTTGAGCGGGCGCGACATGCGGAAATCGCCCACCAGATCGTCGATATAGGCCTCTTTCACGCCTGGCGCGAATTCATAGGCGCCGCCGGGCGCTTCGTCGAAGTCGCCATTGAGCACGATATCGCGCAGCTCGGCCATTTCGTCGGGGCCATGGGTAAGCGGGCGTTCAAAGCCCATTTTCACCCCGGTCCAACCATTCGGATTGTGGCTGGCGGTGACCATGGCGACGGCTGGTACGTCCAGGTGAAACTGTGAGAAATAGGCCATGGGCGAGAGGGCCGGGCCGATATCCTTGACGGTGATACCGGCACGCATCAGGCCCAGGATCAGCGCCTGTTTGATGGCCACGGAGTAATCGCGGTAATCGTTGCCCACGGCGATGACCGGGTCGATGCCGCGACGCCGGATCTGGGTGCCCAGGCCAAGACCGAGGGCTGTCATGCCGGGCAGGTTGATCTCGTCCGGAAATTTCCAGCGCGCGTCATATTCGCGAAAGCCGGTAGGCTTGATCATCGGGTCGCGCAGGAATTCCCAGGTGTTCGGGGATACCTCAAAAATGGGGCGGGTCATGGAAATGTCTCTCTTCTGGGCGTTCAAAGGGTAATGGGATGGGCCTTGGCCAGGCGATCAAAAGCCATCAGCGTTTCGATCAGGTCAGGCATTTGGTGCAAATGAATCATGTTTGGCCCGTCAGACGGGGCTTTGTCCGGGTCTTGATGGGACTCGATAAAAACAGCCGCGATGCCCAGCGACACGGCGGCGCGGGCCATCACGGGGGCAAATTCGCGCTGTCCGCCCGAACTGCCTCCCTGGCCGCCGGGTTGCTGCACGGAATGGGTGGCGTCCATGACCACCGGATATCCGGTTTGCGCCATGCGGGGCAGGGCACGCATGTCGGCGACCAGCGTGTTATAGCCAAAAGACGTGCCGCGCTCTGTCAGAAGGATGCGCCGGTTGCCGGTGCTTTCGACCTTGGCCACCACGTTGTCCATGTCCCAGGGGGCCAGGAATTGCCCCTTCTTGACGTTGATGGCCGCGCCGGTCTTGCCGGCGGCGAGCAACAGATCGGTCTGGCGGCACAGGAAGGCCGGGATTTGCAGCACGTCCACGGCATCGGCAACGGGTGCGCATTGCGCCTCGGTATGCACGTCGGTCAACACCGGGACGCCAATCGCGTCACGCACGCCCGACAGCACCTTGAGGCCCCCGTCGATCCCCAAACCGCGCCTGCCCGAGACCGAGGTGCGGTTGGCCTTGTCATAGCTGGCCTTGAAGATGTACTGCGCCCCGGCGGCGTCGCAGGCCTCTTTCAGGCGGCCCGCGATCATCTGGGCGTGATCGGCGCTTTCAAGCTGGCAGGGGCCGGCAATTACCGTCAGCGGGCAATCGTTTCCAACGGACAATCCGCCAATGTCGACATGGTTCATCTACGAAGACACCTGTTCTCTGAGGATCGATGCGGTGAGCGAGATCATCAGATAAATGCCCGAAAAGATGAGAAAGGCCAAGACGGTGTTTTCGAAACTGCGCGGATATGACGGATCCTGGCTGGCCACCGGTTCGACACTGGTGGTGAGGTAGCGCACCTGGCGGTTGGCCTCCAGCTCGGTCTGTTTCAGGGTTTGCAGCGCGGATTGCATCAGCAGGTCGGCGGTGGCCAGATCGGCCTGTGCCATCTGGATCTGCGCGGTTTGCTGGGCCAGCGAGCTTCCCCCGGCATGGGCCTCGGTCATCTTGTCGCGCAGCCGATTCAGCAGCTCCTGGAGGCGGCGCACGTCGCCCTCGACCCCGGCCATACGGGCCCTGTTGGGGCGCGGATTGTCCTGGAGCGCGGCGAGTTGCAGCTCTTTTTCCTGGAGTTGGATTTCCACGTTGGAAATCTGGTTGCGCAGTGACACGATCACGCCTTCGGGATCAAGCACCGAGTTTTCCTGAAGGCCGACAAGGGCGGCCTGGGCGGCGCGCCGTTCGGCGGTGGCCTTTTCCAGACTGGCGCGGGCATCGCGCATCTGGTCTTCACGCTTGCGTTGCGACAGGTCATCCACACGGGTTTCGGCATAGCCGATCAGGGCCTGGGAAAACCGCGCGGAAACGGCCGGATCCGGGGTGGACACCTCCATTCGGATCACGCCTTCGGTCGGGTCATAGCCGATTTTCACGTATTTCTTGTAAAGTTTGTAGGCGGATTCGTGCGAGGCATTTTCGGGCAGGCGCTGAATCGGGTCGATTGCGGGATTCGAAAATACCGCCTTGAAGCCTTCGTCCCGGTCCAGGCGCACCATGGCGTCCTTGGATGCAAGATAGCTTTGGGTCGCGATACTGTCCTGGTTGGTGGCGAATTGCGTGCCCGACAGCAACGAGCCAAGCCCGGAACCGCCGGCATTGTCTGCCTGAAGGATCAGGAATTCCGCCTTGCTGGAATACATGGGTGTGGCGACCGAATAGAAATACCAGCCCGCGAAAAGAGTGGGCAGGAAGACAAAGGCCGAAAGGCGCGCCAGCATGAGCAGCAACCGGCGGCGCCGACGGCGGGCGATATCGCGCTGGATCTGACCGATTTCCATCGCGCGCATGTCCGCAGGCGAGCGGGATTCGGTGGAGGGCAGGGTGTTCTTGTCCACCGGCATGGTCTGGGGCAATTGCACCTTGTTTTCGGCCAGCCTGGCAGGGAGCTGATCCTGACCCTGTTTCTGGTCTGCCGGAACCAGTTCAAGCATGTTGGTGTTCTGGAACGGGTCGATCCCGGCGGCGCGCAACAGGCGCACCGCGTCATAGTCGGAGGTTGCGGCCAGCCCGTTTTTCTGCGCCATGCGGCGGGCCAGACGCAGCTGGCGCCCGGTCAGACCCTCGCGCTTGATGTCGTCGATTTCCTGTTCGGGCGTCTTGCTGCGCCCGGGGGCAGGCGGTTTGCCGGTTGTGGCGTCGCGCGTTGGCAGGCTTGTGACCGGGGCGGCGGATTGCGCGGCCTGTGCCGGGGCCGCCGCGGTGGCGGCGACCGATGCCGGAGCCGCGCCCGGCGCCTCTGTTGCGCCCGGTCCGGTCCGGCGGATGCGGAACTTCTTAGCCTTGGGTTTGGTAGTCATAAAGCTGCTTTGCCTCTTCCAAGGTGTCGAACATATAAAGCTTGCCGTTCAGCAGCACGGCTGCCGAGCGGGCGAATTTTTCCAGAACCTGCGGCTGGTGCGACACGATCACGATGGTTGTTGTGCGCAGACGTTCGCGCAGGATCTCGCCGGCCTTGCGGTTGAAATCGACATCCGTCGAAGAGGGCATCCCCTCGTCGATCAGGTAGATATCGAAGTCCAGCGCCAGCAACAGCGCAAAAGTGAAACGGGCGCGCATCCCGGATGAATAGGTGCCCAGCGGCTGTTCGAAATATTCGCCAAGGCCACAAAGCCAGCGGCAGAACGCCTCGACGTAATCCGGGTCCAGCCCGTAAAGCCGCGCGATGTAGCGGCTGTTTTCGACCGCGGTATGCTTGTTCACCACGCCGCCCATGAAACCCAGCGGAAAGGAGATGCGGCAGTCGCGCCGGATCACGCCTTCGTCCGGCTTCTCCAGCCCGGCCATCATGTTGATCAGCGTGGTCTTGCCAGTGCCGTTGGGGGCCAGGATGCCCAGGGAATTGCCCAGTTCAACGCGAAAGGACACGCGGTCAAGGATCACCTTGCGCTGCGTACCGGTCCAGAAGGACTTACTCACATTTTCGAACTCGAGCATCGACTGCTCCCGGGCTGCTCTGCCGTTACCCTACACCAAGAACCCTTAACGCTCTGTCGGCGTCTTGGGGGTAATATGTCGGATTGCATGGCGGTTTAGCAACTGTCTGAGGCAAGATTAGGGCGAGAAACGCGAAAAACCGGCGCGCGGGCACCGGTTTTTGCGAGTTGCATGGGGTGTCGGGTTCAGAAGTGTTGTTTTTGAACCCGGAGCAGCTTGCCCGCGATGATCGCGACAATTGCCGCGGCAAAGGAGAAAAGCGCGCCCATCTTGGCCGCGTCCTGAACGGGTCCGGCCTCGAAAGCGACCGAAGCGACAAACAGCGCCACGGTAAAGCCGATCGCCGCGACAAAGCCGATCACCACCAGATCGATGATGCGCATCCCTTCGGGTATGCCAAGGCGCAGGGGAACGGCGGCGATCCACCCCATCAGCAGGATGCCTACGGGTTTGCCGATCAGCAGGCCCGCCAGCACCAGCCAGGTGGCATCGCCCATCGACGAAAACTGTACCCCGGCATTGAGCAGGCCAAAGAAGAACAGGATAATTTCCACCGGGCGCTTGAGCGCGTGTTCCATCACATTGAGCAAATCGTGCAGATAGGTTTCGGCCTCGGCAAAGAAGCCAAAGGCGCGGTCGGCGTGCGGAATGGTCGGCACGATCGGCAGCAGGCCCAGGGCCGGGTGCAGGCCGGAACGCATGAAGCCGTACCAGCTGAACCCGGCGGCGATGAAATAGGGCACGAAATGCAGGTTCTTGCGTACCCAGGTCGAATTGGGCCGCGCCTGATTGCCGCGGTCCAGATAACGCGGCAGCCAGTTGGCCAGCAGGAACACCGTTACCGCCGCCGCCGCCGACATCAGCAGCCATTGTGGCGCCAGTTCACCGGACGGATAGAAAATCGCCAGAATGATCAGCCCCATCGCGTCGTCGGCAATCGCCAGAAGCAGCAGAAAACGCACCGCCGGGTGGCCCGCGCCGAACACGACGCGCCCGACCAGATAGGAAAACGCGATGTCCGTGGCGGTGGGAATGGCCCAGCCATTTGCCACGGCGTCATAGGTATCCGACCCCAGGATCATCGCCAGGCCCAGATAGACGGTAATTGGCCCCAACATGCCACCCGCCGTCGCAAACAGGGGCGTCGCCGCCTTCTTGCCGCGCAGCGAGCCGTTTTTCAGGATCACGGCTTCCCAGACTTCCTTGGCCGCGATGGCAAAGAACAGCGCCATCAACAGGTCGTTCACAAGATAGTGAAGCGTAAGCGTGCGGTAGTCGCCATGAACAGCCCCGATGGGCGCCTTGTCCCAGATCTTGAATTCAACGAATTCATAGTAGCTGGCATAATCCAGGTTCGCCCAGATCAGTGCAATCACTGCACCAATGATCAGCAATAGCGAATATTCGTTCAGAAAATTCCAGACACGATACATCACGTTTCCACCCTTGTGTCAGTTTGCGCGCGGGCTTAGCGGAATTCCGACGCAGGGGCAACGGCTGCATGGCAAGAGAGTGTTTCTGTCGCGGGCGATAATCCGTCCGCGCCCGTTTTTTGAGCGCTCTGCGGCGCGGGGTCAGGTGACGGCCTGCCAGGCCAAGCCGGCCATCAGTGCGCCCAGCATGGCATAACCGATATAGGCCGCGAACACGCGCGGCTTGACCAGCGCCCATACCGCGATTGCGGCGGGAATGCTGCTGACTCCGCCGGCAATGACAAAACTCATCGCCGCGCCATTGGACATGCCCTGTTCCAGAAGCCCGGCCACCAGCGGCACGGCGGCATAGCCGTTCAGATAGGCCGGCGCCCCGACCAGCGCCCCAAGCAGGATCGGCATCAGGCCAGTGCCGCCCAGAATTCCCGCAATCAGTTCGGCCGGCACATAATAAATCATCAGAGCTTCGATCGTATAGGCCAGGGCCAGCCACTTGAGCAGGAACAGCATGTTGTCCAGAGCCACGTCGCGAAAGGTCGCGCGCCGCATCGGCTCGGTCCAGAAAGCCCAGACAGGGCGGCCGGAAAACGGCTGTTTGACACCACAGCACCCGCCGATATGCGGCTTTTCACGCAGCGGATCAGCAAAGACCGGCGAATTCTTCAGCACCATGGTGCCAAATCCGCCCAACAGGCCAAGGCTGACCGCGGCCGCCGTCTTGGCCAGCGCAAATTCGATCCCCAGCGTGCCGGATGTGATCGCGAACATGGCCGGGTCCATCAGCGGCGAGGCCAGCCAGAAGGCCATGACCGCCGAAAGCGGCGCGCCCATTGCCAGCAGGGCGGCGATGAACGGAATGACCTCGCAGGAACAGAACGGGGATAAGCCACCCAGCAATGCGGCAAACAGAATCATGCGCAGTTCGTGCCCCATGAAGGCGCGCGCCAGCAGGTTTTCCGCGCCGGTTGCCTTGAGAAAGCCGATCGCGGCGACGGCAAACAGAATGAAGGGCGCGGTCCCCAAAAGCGCGCCTGAGGCAAATGTCACCACGGGCAGGAAGCGGGCGCTGTCCATCACGGCCACCGCCAACAGGATCAGGACCAGCGCGGTCCAGGCCTTGTCGATTCGGGCCAGGCGCGCGCCAAGCGTGGCAGGGGATTGGGTTGTGTCTGTCATGTTCAGGATCCTTGCGGGGCGCCGTCGGCGCAGCATTCTTTCATCAGGAAGTCCGAGAGCGCGCGCACGGCGTCATAGGCGACCGCCGCACAGATGATCGACCGCCCCTGTCTTTCCTGGGTCACAAGCCCCGCCTGGGCGAGGATCTTCATGTGGTGGGTCAGGGTCGAGCCGGTCACGCCGCTGCGTCTGCCCAGTTCGCCGATCGAAAGCCCGGCATGGCCCGCGCGCACCAGGCAGCGCAGCACGGACAGGCGTTGTTCGGACCCGAGCGCGGCAAAGCTGGACGCGGCGAGGGTCAGCGAGAGGTCGGTGGGGTTATCATGTTTCATATTTCTAGAAATATCGAAATGAATGAGTCGCGCAAGTGTTATTTCGATAATTGCCGAAATAATTGACGCGCGCTATAGGAGGTGAATGGACCTTACCTCGGAAATCCGGGCCTGCCGCCTGTGCGCAAACCGGTTCGCCGCGACGCCCACGGCCCATGCGCCGCGCCCGGTGGCCTGGTTTCGCCCCGGCGTGCGCATTCTGATCGCCGGTCAGGCCCCCGGCGCACGGGTCCATGCCAGCGGGCGGCCCTTCAGTGACCCGTCCGGCGCGCGCCTGCGCGACTGGATGGCGGTGGACGCGGATACGTTTTATGACCGCAACAAGGTTGCCATCCTGCCAATGGCGTTCTGTTTTCCCGGCACCAATGCAAGCGGCAGCGATCTACCACCGCCCGCGATTTGCGCCCGAACCTGGCATGACCGGGTGATGGCCGATCTGGGCGAGGTGCCGCTGACCCTGCTTGTGGGCGGTTACGCGCAAAAATGGCACCTGGGCTCCGGCACCGGCGTTACGGACACCGTGCGCCGCTGGCGCGACCATGCGCCCGCCCGCTTTCCCTTGCCTCATCCGTCCTGGCGCAATACGGCATGGCTGAAGAAACACACGTGGTTCGCGGCAGACCTTCTGCCCGACCTGCGCGCGCGCATCAAGGAGGTGCTGTCATGACCACGCCAACTCCGCTGGACCTGGCCCATGAAGCGATGGAAGCCGCCCCCGGGGACGCCGCCGCGCGGCTGCGCTTTTACGAACGCCTGGCGGATGCGGAACTGTTCCTGCTGCTGGAAAAGGAAGCCGGGGACGACAGTATCGCGCCCGAGATCTTCGACACGTCGGATGCGCGGTTCGTACTGGTCTTCGATACCGAGGCACGCCTGTCGCATTTCGTCAACCGTATCGCGCCCTACGCGGCCCTGTCGGGACGCGCCATCGCCGCCATGCTGTCTGGCCAGAACATCGGCCTGGCCGTCAACCCCGAGGTCGCCCCAAGCGCAATCCTGATCCCGCCCCAGGCGGTGGGGTGGCTGGCCGATACGCTGACCCATGCCCCCGATCAGGTCGAGGCCAGGATCACCGGGATGACCGCGCCCGCCGGCCTGCCCGAATCCCTGATCACGGCGCTGGATGCCAAGCTGTCCACGGCGGCGGGTCTGGCGGACTGGGCCGGCCTTGTGGGGGTGACATATGACAATGGTGCCCGGTCGCACCTGTTGGGCTTTGTCAATGCCGTGCCCGCCGCCCGCGCCGCGCTGGCCGGGGCCGTCAACGAGGCGCTCACCTTTTCCGGGCTGGAAGCCGCCGCCCTGGATGTCGGCTTCTTTTCAGCGGATGATCCCGTCACCACCCGGCTGGGCCGCGCCGGACTGCGCTTTGATCTGCCAGAACCAGCCCAACCGGCGGATTACGTGCCCGCCCCACCGGGCAGCGACCCGGCCAAACCGCCAAAACTGCGCTGATCCGTCTTCATTTTGCCGGAAATACTCCGGGGTGAATTGGCCGAAGGCCAAGAGGGGCTGGCCCCTTGTCGCCTCAATACCCGGCGTCGCGGTCCACGAGATGCACAAACGGTTCGCCCGCCGCGCCGCGCCGGATATTTTCGGCGATCACCTGCGCCGACGTGCGCGGGCGGGTTTCCGAGGCGATATGCGGTGTGACCGTGACCCGCGGATGCGCCCAAAAGGGGTGGCCCGCGGGCAACGGCTCCACCCGGAACACATCCAGCGTGGCATGGGCAATGCGCCCGGTATCCAGCGCCGCCAACAGCGCTTCGTCATCGATCAGCTGCCCGCGCCCGGGATTGATCAGACAGGCGCCTGCCGGCATCAGCGCGAGGTTTTGCGCATCCATCAGGTTCTCTGTCGCCGTGGTCAACGGCACCAGCAGGATCAGGATATCCGCCCGTGAAAGCGCGTCCCGCAACCCGTCCGCACCGGACAGGCAGGTCACACCCGGGATGGCCTTGGGCCGACGGCTCCAACCCGTCACCGCAAAGCCCAGCCCTGCCAGCGCCTCCGCACAGGCCGACCCCAGCGCGCCCAGCCCAAGAACGCTCACCCGGCGGTCCGCGGCCAGCGGCGGCACATGCGGCCGCCAGTCCCCGTTCTGGCCCAGAATCTGCGCGTCCATGCCAAGGTGATGACGCAGCGTGTGCCCCGCGACCCACTCCACCATGCCACGCGTCATGCCCGGATCGACCATGCGGGCCAATGGCTGTGTCAGGGTCGGATTGCCAACCACGTTTTCCACCCCAGCCCACAGGTTCAGCACCGCCTTGCAACGGGTATAGGGGGTGAAATCCTGCACCGAACCATTGGGCGCATAGATGATGTAATCCACCGCCTCGGGCTGAAAATCCATGCGCAGATCCACGGCCAGTCCGGCTTCGGCAAAGGCGGCCTTCAGCGGCGCCTCATATTTGTCCCAGCGGTCGGCCCTGGCGGCGAAAAGGGCGTTTATCATGCGAATTCTCCCGGTGGTCCCATGCGGCAGTCAGGCCATATTTCGCGACGCGGGGCAAGGGGGGCCGCCGGGGGCACGCCCCCGCGGCCCCGGCCCACCCGCCCACCAGCCCCCCGCAGCGGGCGGCGGTGACGGGGGGGGGCCCCCTCGCAGCGCGGCCGGGGCCCATGGGCGCGTTGCGCCACGCCCAAAGCC